>NZ_JNXT01000037.1 GCF_000716675.1 Streptomyces alboflavus | reverse complement strand
CACCCACCCACCCATTGCTGTGGGACGCGCCGTACCCCGGGGCGGCAGCCCCCGTCCCGGGACCGCCGTCCCCGCGCGGGTCTCGGCCCGTTTCTGTGGGATGCGCCGTGCCCTGGGGCGGCAGTCCCCGTCCCGTGACCGCCGTCCCCGCGCGGGCCTCGGCCCGTTTCTGTGGGATGCGCCGCGCCCTGGGGCGGCAGTCCCCGTCCCGTGACCGTCGTCCCCGCGCGGGCCTCGGCCCGTTTCTGTCGGATGCGCCGCGCCCTGGGGCGGCAGCCCCCGCCCGCGACCGCCGCCCCCACGCGGGCCCTCGCCCGCCCCAACCGGCCAAGCCGCACCCCCACCCCTCCCACCCCAAACCACCCGAACACCCCCACCCCACCCCAAACCCCCAACCCTCCCCCGTACGATCGCACCGTGACCTGGTGGCGGGCGCTGCGGCAGACGACGCGGTCGGGGCTTGCCGTGGAACGCACGCGCCTCGAACCGCTGGTCGCCCTGCGCGGAGCCGCCGGTCTCGCGGTTGTGATCGGGGTGAGCCTCGCCCTGTTCGGCCCCGCCGTCGCCGCCAGCTCGGCCTTCGGCGCGTTCCAGGCCGCCATCGCCACCTTCCAGCGCAGCTGGCGGCCCCGCCCCGAACTCGCCATCGCCTCCGGCACCAGCCTCGCGATCTCCACCTTCCTCGGCTACCTCACCGGCAGCCACCTCCTCCTCTTCCTCGCCCTCCTCGCCCTGTGGACCTTCCTCGCGGGCCTGAGCTGGTCCGCCGGCCCGACCATCGGCCTCATCGCCACCTCCAACGTGGCGATCATGCTGGTCACGATCACCCTGCCGACGTCCGTCGCCGCCGCGGCCGGGCACGCCGCGATGATGGTCGTGGGCGGCGCGGTCCAGGCCGCCCTGGTGATCGTCTTCCCGGTACGCCGCTGGGGCGCCCACCGCGACGCCCTCGCCGACGCCCTGGCCGCCGAGGCCGACTACGCCCGCCGCCTGCGCCACGACCCGGTCGCACCCTTCGACCCGGCCCCGCTGATGACGGCCCGCGCGGCCGCCCACATCACCCCGCGCCAGGCCCGCACCCGCCCCGCCGAACTGCACGGCGCCCGCGGCCTCGCCGAACGCATCCGCCCCGTCCTCGCGTCCCTCGCCGACCCGGCCCTCGGCGTCCCGGCCGAGGGCCCCGAACGCGACCGGGTCCGCGAACTCCTCGCCGCCGCGGGCGCCGTCCTCGACGCGGCCGCCCGCGCCATCCGCCACGGCACCCCGGTCGACCTCCCCCCGGCGGCGATCTCCACCTTCCGCACCCCCGACACCGGCACCATCCTCAAGGGTCCACCCCACCGCGCGGCCACCCGTCTGGGCACTCTCCTCAGAGACGTAGTGGAGGTGGCGACAGGCACCCCCGCCTCCGCGTCCACTCCGTCCACTCCGTCCACTCCGTCTGCCCCAGCTGTCCCAGCTGCCCCAGTTGCCCCAACTGCCCCGGCTGCCCCGGCTGCGTCAGCTGCGTCAGGTGTGGTCGGCGATCACGGTCCGCCCCCCTCTGTGGGCACAGCCCAGGCCGAGGGCACCGCGATGCCGGAGGAGGGGCGCCCCCAGCCCCCCACCCCGCCCGGGGGCACCCTCGTCCGCCCCGGCCTGGCGGCCCTGGTCCCCGCCGCCTCGAAGGCGATCCGCACCGACCTGAACCGCCGCTCCCCGGTAACCCGCCACGCCCTGCGCGTCACGACGGTCACCGTCACGGGCTACGCCGCCGGCACCTTCCTCCCCCTGGGCCACGGCTACTGGGCCCCCATGGCCGCCGTCATGGTCATGCGTCCCGACTTCTCCCAGACCTACGCCCGCGCGGTCGCCCGCTTCGGCGGCACCCTCGTGGGCGTGGCCCTGGCCACCGCTCTGGTCCAGCTGGCCCACCCGGGCACCTACCTCTCGGGCGCCCTCGCCGCGGCGAGCGCGGGCCTGATGTACCTCCTGATGCGCACGGGCCAGTTCGCCGCCCAGGCCTGCGTCGCCGCGTACGTGGTCTTCCTCCTGGGCATGGGCGGCGAACAGTGGACCCAGACGGTCCCGGAACGCGTCGTCCTCACCCTCATCGGCGGCATCCTCGCCATGGCGGCGTACGCCGTGTACCCGGCCTGGGAGACCCCGCGCCTGCGCACCCGCCTCGCCGACTGGCTCGCCGCGAACGGCCGCTACGCCGCAGCCGTCGTCGCCCACTACGCCGACCCCGCGGGCAAGAACTGCCCCGACGTCCGCACGGCCCTCCTCGCCGCCCGCACCGCCCGCGCCTCCTGGCAGGAGGCCCTGGAACGCGCCGAGCACGAACCCGTACGCCACCGCGGCCTCTCCCGCGCAGCGGCCGCCGACGCCGGGCAGGCCCTGTCCCAACTGGGCCGTGTCGCCATGCTCCTGGAGGCCCACCTCCCCGACCGCGGCACACCCCCGGTCCCGGCCGCCGCGGCCCTCGCGGACGCCCTGCGCACCGCCACCGAACGCGGAGCGCAGGCCGTGCGCGAGCGCCGCGTACCCGAGTGGAACGCGGTCCGCGACGCCCTCGACGCCTGGGATCCTGGCGAGGCCCCCGACCGCGTCGTCCGCCGTGGCGGCACCCTCCTCCTGCGCGCCCTCGCCGACCTCTCCGACGCCCTGGACACCGCGGCCGCACCGATGCTGGTCGACGGCACGGACACCAACGTACGGACGGGAAAAGCCGACGGGCCGCAGGGTCCGGAGGACCCCACGACCCGCTGAGCCGGTGCCCCGGCGTACCTGCCCTAGGGCCTGTCCGATGGGTCGGCTCTAGGACTGCGGAATGTCCGCCGTCGGCAGCCCCTCCGGCAGCTTCCCGCCCTTCGTCCGAAGGAACTCGTCCTTCCCGAAGCCCTCCCAGGTGACCTTCAGCGTCTCGCCGTCGACGGAGTCGATGCGACCCTTCGTGCGGTCCATGTCCCCGTCGGCGCACTTCAGCTTGATCGTCTGGTCCCCGCCGACCGCGGCGAAGCCGTTGCAGACGTGCTCGCCGACCAGCGTCGCGCGGTTCTTGGTGATCACCAGGGCGACCGGCTTGCCGCCGGTCGTGGCGACCCAGCTGCCCTCCAGGTCCTTGCCCGAGGCGCCCGCGCCGTCGGAGTCGGAGCCGTCGTCGGAGCCGGAGTCGCCCGGCGACTTGGAGGCGCTGTCCGACGCCCCCTTGTCCTTGGCCTTGTCGCCGTCGGCCTTGTCGTCGCCGTCGCTGCTGCAACCGGTCAGGACGAGGGCGGCGGCGAGCGCGGCCACCGCGGCGCCGATCGTCGTGCTGCGGACACGGGTCTGCACTGAAGTCCCCCTATGTGGAGCTCTGTTCCGGGCCGTGGCCCGTCGAATCGCGCGCCAAGCTACCAGGAGGATTTGCGGACGCCGGGCAGGAACCCCGCGTGGGCCTGTGCGCGAAGCCGCACCCTGGAGAGCCCGAACGTGCCCACGTATCCGCGGGGACGCCCGTCGACGCTGTCGCGGTTGCGCACGCGTGTGGCGCTCGCGTCCCGGGGCTGGCGTTCCAATTCCCGCCGGGCGGCGAGCCGTTCGGTGTCCGGTGTGTCCGGGCGCCGGATGATCTCCTTCAGCTCGGCCCGCCGCGCCGCGTACCGCGCGACGATCTCGCGCCGCTTCTCGTTCTTCGCGATCTTGCTCTTCTTGGCCATCAGACCTTCACCCCACGCGCACGGATCCTGGCCACAGCGGCCTCGATCCCGATGGTGTCGACGGTCTTGATCCCCTTCGCGCTCAGCCGCAGGCGCACGTACCTGCCCTCGCTCGGCAGCCAGTAGCGCTTGCGCTGGATGTTCGCGTCGAAGCGGCGCGGGGTGCGCCGGTGCGAGTGCGAGATGTGGTTGCCGAACCCGGGCTTGGCGCCGGTGAGCTGGCAGTGGGCGGACATGGTGACGCACCTCTCGGTCGGATTCGCCCCGTCCATTTGGAAACGGGATTCATTTTCATATACTAGCCCTCATGGCTCGCAATGAACTCCGCCCCGTCATCAAGCTCCGGTCCACGGCCGGAACGGGATACACGTACGTCACCCGCAAGAACCGCCGGAACGACCCCGACCGCCTGACCCTGCGCAAGTACGACCCGGTGGCCGGCCGGCACGTCGACTTCCGAGAGGAGCGCTGATCACCGTGCGACCCGGTATCCACCCGCCGTACGGCCCCGTCGTCTTCCGCGACAAGGCCGCGAACTTCGCCTTCCTCACGCGCTCCACCGCGACCAGCGACAAGACCGTCGAGTGGGAGGACGGCAACACCTACCCCGTCATCGACGTCGAGGTCTCCTCCGCGAGCCACCCCTTCTACACGGGGCAGCAGCGCGTCCTCGACACCGCGGGCCGCGTGGAGCGGTTCGAGCGGCGGTACGGGGGAGGGCGCTGATGGGCCGCCACGAGGCCGACGGCGCCCACCGGCCCCACGGCACCCCCGGCCGCATGGACGTCGCCGTCGTCGCGGGGATGCACACCGACGCCCGCGCCGCCGCCGTCGACCGGCTGCTCGCCACCGTGCCGGACAGCGTCGCCCTGCACCACGACCTGTCCACGGCCGCGGGCGGCACCGTCACGCGGACCCTGCGCGACGTCAGCGGAATCCTCGCCACCGGTGAGGCGCCGCTGGTCAACGACTGTGCCTGCTGCGCCCTTCGCGAGGATCTTGTGCCCGAGCTGGAGCGGCTCGCCGAGGGCGGCCTCACCCGGCTCGCCGTCGTCGAACTGTGGGACTCCGTCGAGCCGAAGGCGATGGCCGAGGTCATCGCCGCGCACGGCTCCGACGCGCTGCGCCTGAGCGGCGTCATCACCGCCGTCGACCCCGGCCTGCTGCTGCCCTGCCTCGCCAACGGCGACGACCTCGCCGACGCCGGGATCGCCGCGGCCGCCTCCGACCAGCGCACCGTCGCGGACACCTGGGCGCGCCAGCTCGAATACCCGCCCGTGCTCGCCGTCCTGGAGTCCGAGGTCGCCGACGAAGAGGACCGGGCCTTGCTGGCGCAGCTCCATCCGACAGCCCGCCAGGTCCCGATCGGCCACGGTGATCTGGCGGGCGCCGCCCGTGGCGGCTTCGACGTGCAGGCGGCGGCCGCGGCCCAGCACCCGGCCTGCGCGCTGCTGCCGACCGAGGCCGACGAGAGCGGGGTTGGCACGTTCGTGTGGCACCGCGAACGGCCCTTCCACCCGGAGCGCCTTTTCGCCGCCCTGGAGGACCTGACCTGCGCCGCCGCCCGCAGCCGCGGCCGCTTCTGGCTCGCCGACCGGCCCGACACGCTGCTCGCCTGGGACGCGGCGGGCGGCGCGCTGTGCGTGGAGAACGCGGGGCCGTGGCTGGCCTCGCTGCCCGACGCCGCCTGGGAGATGGTGCCGCCGGTGCGCCGGGCCGCCGCCGCCCTCGACTGGCACCCCGAGCACGGGGACTGCTGCCAGCACCTGGTCTTCACCTCGCCCGGCCTCGACCGCGACGGGCTCGCCGAGGTCCTGGAGTCCTGCCTGCTCACGGATGAGGAGTACGGCGCCGGGCGCGCCGCCTGGAAGACCCTCACCCCCGCTTTCGACGCCCTCCTGGAGGTCTGACGGTGTCCCCTTCATCTGCTTCGTCCTCTTCGTCTCCCTCGCGGTCCGCGCGCCGCTCCGACCGCGGCAAGCCGCTGAAGTCCCGCCCCAACCCGCTGGATCAGGCCGGAATCACGTACATCGACTACAAGGACACCGATCTGCTGCGGAAGTTCATCTCCGACCGGGGCAAGATCCGTAGCCGTCGGGTCACCCGGGTGACTGTGCGGCAGCAACGGCAGCTGGCCAAGGCCATCAAGAACGCCCGCGAGATGGCGTTGCTTCCGCCCGCCTCTCGCTGAAGCGCGCACCCTTTCGCCCCCGTTTGCACACGTACTCACCGCGTCTTCGGCCAAAAACGCAGCCGTTTCGCTTCCCACGGCGTCTGTACCAAGTGCACGAGGTATTCGATCCGGACAACCCGGCGCGGAACTTGACGCGGAAGATCATGGACGGGGGCCGTCGTTCGCATGTCGTGCGGGCACTGGGGAAGCGGCGGGAGGGCTGTAACCAGCTCACCACGGCGCGTGCACGTGCATCTGCCCATGCATCGGCACATGAACACGGCTATGATCCGGGACAGTTGACGGCTACAACGACAGCCACGGCACCACCGGGGAGCGACCTGTGCACCACGTGTTCAACGGCATGGCGGCCACGGATCTTCACGGGGTGGTCTGGCAGAAGAGCAGGCACAGCAACTCGCAGGGCGCCTGCGTGGAGTTCGCGAGGCTGCCGGGCGGCGACGTGGCCGTCCGCAACTCGCGGTTTCCCGAGGGCCCCGCACTCGTCTACACGCGCGCCGAGATCGAGGCCATGCTGCTCGGCATGAAGGACGGCGAGTTCGACGACCTGATCGGCGGCTGACCACCGCCGGTCCTGCTCAGCGGCTTGACCCTGCCGAGCAGGACACCGTGACGGATCGCGGGAAAGAAACGCGGGAGAGAAACGGGGGTGGGCTGTTCCCCTGGCGCTACGCCAGCTGGAACAGCGCCCACACCACCTTGCCGTTCAGCGCGCCCGCGAGCGGGTGCCAGCCCCAGCCGTCGCTGAACGAGTCCACCAGGAAGAGCCCGCGGCCCGACTCCGCGGAGAAGTCGTCCTCCGCCTCCTCGCGCGCGACCGGACTGTCGTCGCTGGGGTCCCGCACCGCGCACACGAGCCGAGAGGTCCAGCGCATCATGTGCAGCCGCACGGGCGCGTCCTCGGTGGCGCCGATGGGACACGCGGCGCGCGGGGTGTCCGCGGGCAGGGCATGCCGCAGGGCGTTCGTGACGAGCTCGGAGACGACGAGCGCGATGTCGTCGAACCGCTCCTCCAGCTCCCAGGAGACCAGTGTCTTGCGGGTGAACTGCCGGGCGCTGCCCACGGCTTCGTACCGGGCGGGAAGAGCGCAGGAGGCCGCGCTGGAGACCGCGGAGGGGTCGAGCGGAGGAAGGCCCTGCCGTAACGGCTCGAGCATGGTCGATCCATTCGTCCCCATGCGAGGCACTCCCCGGTTTTCGCGGTTCGCGGTACAAAGCGATGAAGCGGTGGCGCGGTCGGTACAGCCGGGCGGCACAGCGATGGCGCAGCGGTGACGCGCGGACCATGGTTCCGAATGCGTACAGCAGATGCAAGGGCAGATGCACGTGCACGCGCCGGACTTGACCGTTCCTAGGCTGCTTCTTGCCCATTTCTTCCCACGACTTCTTGTGCAGACCTTCCGGAGGCTTTCCCTTTCCGTAACCGAACGAGTACGGCCTGAAGCGTTTAATGGCAGACTGCGGGTCTCACACCTTGGGGAGGACTGAGCGAAGTGACCGCTGGGGAGTCGAGCGGCTCGGTGGTACGGCGCATCCTGCTGAGCTCGCAACTGAGGCGCCTGAGGGAGTCGCGGGGCATCACCCGCGAGGCGGCGGGCTACTCGATCCGCGCTTCCGAATCGAAGATCAGCCGCATGGAGTTGGGACGGGTGAGCTTCAAGTCGAGGGACGTCGAGGACCTCCTCACGCTCTATGGCGTCATGGACGAGGCCGAGCGCAACGCTCTCCTCTCGCTCGCCAAGGAGGCCAACCTGACGGGCTGGTGGCACAGTTACTCCGACGTCCTGCCCGGCTGGTTCCAGACATACATCGGCCTGGAGGGCGCCGCCTCCCTCATCCGTGTCTACGAAGTCCAGTTCATCAACGGCCTGTTGCAGACCGAGGCGTACGCCCACGCGGTCGTCGAGCGCGGCATGAAGGCCGCCGCCGCAGGCAAGGCGGGTGGAGGCGGCCGGTCCGGTCGCGCCGGGCGCGGCGGCCGCATCAACCAGGCGGACGTGGACCGGCGGGTGGCCCTGCGCCTGGAGCGCCAGAAGCTGCTCGTCTCCGAGCGCGCGCCGCGCTTCCAGTGCGTCCTCGACGAGGCCGCGCTGCGACGCCCGTACGGCGACCGGGAAGTGATGCGCGGTCAGATCCAGCACCTGATCGACATCTCGGAGCGTCCGAACGTGACGCTGCAGGTCATGCCGTTCACCTTCGGCGGACACGCGGGCGAGTCCGGGGCGTTCACGATGCTCAGCTTCCCCGAGTCCGACCTGTCCGACGTGGTGTATCTGGAGCAGCTCACCGGCGCCCTTTATCTGGACAAGCGCGAAGAAGTCGCCCAGTACGAACGCGTGATGGCCGAACTGCGTGAGGACTGTCCGAATCCGGCCGACAGCCGTGACCTTCTCCGTGGTCTACTCCAACTGACCTGAATCGTCAGTAGGATGACGTGAAATCAGGTGTCTGCTCTCTGCGGCAAGGGGTCTCGCGTCATGTCCTTCTTCACCGATCTGGCTCACCAGTACATCGACGGTGAGTGGAAGGCCGGCTCCGGTTCCTGGGACATCATCGACTTCAATCCGTACAACGGGGAGAAGCTGGCGTCGATCACCGTCGCCACCGCGGACGAGGTGGACCAGGCCTACCGAGCGGCACAGCGCGCCCAGGAGGCATGGGGTGCGACCAACCCCTATGCCCGGCGCGCCGTCTTCGAGCGCGCCCTGCGCATCATCGAGGACCGCGAGGCCGAGATCACCGAGGCGATCGTCGACGAACTCGGCGGCACGCTGGTCAAGGCCGGTTTCGAACTGCACCTGGCCAAGGAGTTCCTGCGCGAGGCGATACATCTCGCGCTCGCCCCGCAGGGCCGCATACTCCCCTCGCCCGACGACACCAAGGAGAACCGCCTCTACCGCGTCCCGGTGGGCGTCGTCGGCGTCATCAGCCCCTTCAACTTCCCCTTCCTCCTGTCGATCAAGTCGGTCGCCCCGGCCATCGCGCTCGGCAACGCCGTCGTCCTGAAGCCGCACCAGAACGCGCCGGTGCTCGGCGGCAGCCTGATCGCGAAGATCTTCGAGGACGCGGGCCTGCCCCCGGGCGTCCTGAACGTCGTCATCACGGACATCGCCGAGATCGGCGACGCGCTCATCGACCACCCGGTCCCCGGCGCCATCTCCTTCACCGGCTCCGACGCCGTCGGCCGCCACGTCGCCACCGTCTGCGCGCAGACCTTCAAGCGCTGCATCCTCGAACTCGGCGGCAACAGCGCCCTGATCGTCCTGGACGACGCGGACGTGGACTACGCCGTGGACGCGGCCGTCTTCAGCCGCTTCGTCCACCAGGGCCAGGTCTGCATGGCCGCGAACCGCATCCTCGTGGACCGCTCCGTCGAGGCCGAGTTCACCGAGAAGTTCGTCGCCAAGGTCAAGTCCCTGAAGGTCGGCGACCCGGCGTCCCCCGACACCCACATCGGCCCGCTCATCAACTCCTCGCAGGCCGACGGGGTGTCGTCGCTCGTGACGCAGGCCGTCCAGGCGGGCGCCACGGCCCTCCTGCACGGCCGCACCGAGGGCAACCTGGTCGCGCCGTCCGTCCTCACCGACCTGCCCGAGGACGCCCCGGTCCTGCGCCAGGAGATCTTCGGCCCGGTCGCCCTCATCCTGCCCTTCGACGGCGAGGACGAGGCCGTCCGCATCGCCAACGACACTCCGTACGGCCTGAGCGGCGCCGTCCACACCGCCGACGTCGAGCGCGGCGTCCGCGTCGCCCACCGCGTCAAGAGCGGCATGATGCACATCAACGACGGCACGGTCCACGACGAGCCGATCGTGCCCTTCGGCGGCGAGAAGCACTCGGGCGTCGGCCGCCTCAACGGCGACGCGACGATCGAGGCGTTCACGACGCACAAGTGGATCTCGGTGCAGTACGGGCGGTCGCGCTTCCCGTTCTGACGAATTCCCTTCATCTCCCGGGCCATCGAGGACAGCATCTGTCCTCGATGGCCCGTAGCTTCTGTGGTGTCGGACAGGCCGACGGCCCGGCAGGGCTGGAGAGAGGCGGACATCATGGTCACCCACGTCAACGCGGAAGCTCCCGGCGACGAGCGCGGCGCACTCATCGCCTTCGTCGAGGCCCAGCGCGGCGGCATCCGCCGCTCCGTGCTCGGGCTCAGCGACGAGCAGGCGTCCGGCCGGCCGAGCGCCAGCGAGCTGAACCTCGCGGGCCTGGTCAAGCACGTCGCCGAGACCGAGCTGAACTGGCTGCGCATGGCCCAGCAGAAGCCCAACGAGCGCCAGCGCACCGAGGAGACCTGGGGCGACAGCTTCCGCCTCGTCGAGGGCGAGACGCTCGCCGACGTCCTCGCGTTCTGGGCCGAGGTCGCCGCGGAGACGGACGCGTTCATCCGCGCGGTGCCGAGCCTTGACGACACCTTCCCGCTGCCGGACCAGCCCTGGTTCCCGGACGACGGCGCCGTGTCGATGCGCTGGCTGATGCTGCACCTGGTCGAGGAGATCGGGCGGCACGCCGGGCACGCGGACATCATCAGGGAGTCGCTGGACGGCAAGACGGCCTTCGAGCTGGTGGCGCTGGACCAGGGATACGCTAGTCAAAGTTGATTGGCTGTCTCGGAGAGGTGTGGTGAATGTCGGCGATCCGGCTGCTGGTCCTGGGGGCCGTCCGTCAGCACGGGCGGGCCCACGGCTATCAGGTCCGCAACGACTTGGAGTACTGGGGCGCCCACGAGTGGTCCAATGCCAAGCCGGGCTCGATCTACCACGCCTTGAAGCAGCTGGCCAAGCAGGGCCTGCTGTACGAGCACGAGACCGCGCCGTCCACGGCCGGGGGCCCGCCGCGCACCGAGTACGAGATCACGGAGAAGGGCACCGAGGAGTTCCTCGACCTGCTCCGTGAGGCGCTGGTCTCGACGTACAACCAGAAGCCCGACATGCTCTCGGCCGCGGTGGGCTTCATGGTCGATCTGCCGCGCGCGGAGGTGATCGACCTGCTCAAGCAGCGGATCAGTGGACTCGGTGACTGGCGCGCGTCCGTCACCGAGTACTACACCCCTGAGGACGGGCCCGAACAGCTCGGCCACATCGGCGAGATCATGAACCTCTGGCTGCACCAGGCCGAGGCGGGCGCGACGTGGACGCGCAGCCTGATCGAGCGCATCGAGGGCGGCGCGTACACCTTCGCCGGTGAGGGCGAGCCGTTCGTCGCGGTCCTCGCGGACGGCGAGGAGAACCCGTACGCGACGGGGGAGCGGCACGCGGGCGACGACACCTGAGGCGTGCGACAGCGCCCGAAAGTTTTCAAGATTTCTCGCTAATCAAGTTTGACGAATCGAGGAGCGGGCACTACCTTCGAGGCTCGCAAGGTAGTCAAGCTTGACTAATTGCGTGGGCTGGGCAGTGGTGAACCCCGGAGGGAGACGGATGACGGACGCGATCGTCGTCGAAGGCGCACGGAAGAGGTACGGCGAGAAGCGGGCCCTGGACGGGCTCGACCTGGTGGCCGCGCGCGGCACGGTGCACGGCGTGCTCGGGCCGAACGGCGCGGGCAAGACCACGGCGGTGCGGATCATGGCCACGCTGCTCCGCGCGGACGAGGGGCGCGTGGAGATCGCCGGGTACGACGCGGGGCGGCAGGCGGGCGAGGTGCGCCGCCGCATCGGCCTGCTCGGCCAGCACGCGGCCGTCGACGAGGAGCTGAGCGGCCACCAGAACCTGGAGATGTTCGGCCGCCTCTACCACCTGGGCGCGCCCCGCGCCCGGACGCGGGCCGACGAGCTCCTGGACCGCTTCGGCCTCGGGGACACCGGCCGCAAGGCGGTCAAGCAGTACAGCGGCGGCATGCGGCGCCGCCTGGACCTCGCCGCCTCGCTGATCACGGAGCCGGAGGTGCTCTTCCTGGACGAGCCGACGACGGGCCTCGACCCGCGCGGCCGCGCCGAGGTGTGGGACGCGGTGCGCTCCCTGGTCGGCGCGGGCACGACGGTGCTCCTGACCACGCAGTACCTGGAAGAGGCCGACCAGCTGGCCGACCGCATCTCCCTGGTCGACCACGGCAAGGTCATCGCGGAGGGCACCGCCGACGACCTGAAGGCGCGGCTCGGCGGCGACCGCATCGACGTCGTCGTGCGCGACGGGGCCGAGCTGGTGCGCGCGGCCCGGCTGCTGCCCGGCGCGGCGGACGACGTGACGGTCGACGCCGACCGGCGCCTGGCCAGCGCGCCCGTCACCGACCGCATGGAGGCGCTGACCCGGGTCGTACGGGCGCTCCAGGAGGAGGGCATCGAGGCGGAGGACATCGCGGTGCGCAGGCCGACCCTGGACGAGGTGTTCCTGCGCCTCACGGGGCGCACGGAGGACCAGGAACGCATGAAGGAGGCCGTGTGAGTACGACGACTGGCGGTACGCCGACGATGGTGGCGGGGCCCTCGGCGGGCGGCCCCGGGGCGGGCGGCTCCCGGATCGGCTGGGCCCTCATCGACTCCTGGACCATGTCCCGGCGCGAACTCGCCCACTGGGCGCGCCAGCCCGTGCAGGTCGTCGTCGGGCTCGCCTTCCCGGTGATGCTCCTGCTGATGTTCAACTACCTGATCGGGGGCGGCAAGGGCATCCAGGGCGACTACGCCGAGTTCCTCGTCCCCGGCATGTTCGCGCTGACGATGGTCTTCGGCCTGGACGCCACGATGGTCGCCGTCACCACCGACCTCAACAAGGGCGTCGTCGACCGCTTCCGGTCCATGCCGATGACCAACGGGGCCGTTCTGGTGGGCCGTTCCGTCGCCGACATGCTCCAGTCCTTCGCCTCCCTCATCGTCATGATGGGCGTCGGGCTCACCATCGGCTGGCGCTGGCACGGGTCCTTCGCCGGGGTCCTCGGAGCCGTCGGGCTCCTCATGCTCCTGCGGTTCGCCATGCTGTGGCTCGGCATCTACCTCGCCATGGTCGCCGGCAAGCCGGAGCTCGTCATGGCCGTGCAGATCCTCGTCTGGCCCGTCGGGTTCCTCTCCAACGCCTTCACCGTGCCGCAGAACATGCCCGACTGGCTCGGCGCGGCGGTCGAGTGGAACCCGATGTCCGCGGCCGCCACGGCCGTCCGTGACCTCTTCGGCAACGACCCCGGCGTGACCGGGACGTCCTGGGCCGCCGACCACGCCGAACTCCTGGCGGTCGCCTGGCCCCTGGCCCTGGTGGGGGTGTTCCTGCCGCTGGCGGTGCGGAGGTTCGGGGCGCTGAGCAAGTAGGCCGGGGGCCCTGGCGGGGCATTCCCCAACCCCGCCCCTTCCCGAAACCGGGGGCTGCGCCCCCGGACCCCCGCTGATCGGCGCTTCGCGCCTCGTCCTCAATCGCCGGACGGGCTGGAAAATCCAGCCCCTCCGGCGTTTGAGGAGCGGGGTCTGGGGCGGAGCCCCAGTTACGGGAAGGGGCGGGACTGGGGCGCACCCGCGAGGCCCACCCCCACCCCCCTAGTGATGAAACCCCGTAGCAACCCCCCGATCCCGCGTCAGCGGATGCGGCTGACGGCGCAGCTCGGGCAGGAGCCGCCCCAGGTCCTCCACGAAGAGCTGCGCGAGGTCGGACGAGAACCCGTTCCGGCAGACGACCCGCAGCACCGCCAGATCCTCCCGGTGAGCCGGAAACGTGTAGGCGGGCACCAACCACCCCCGCTCCCGCAACCGCCGGGCCACATCGAACACGTCATAGGCGCCCACGCCCGCCTCCGTGGTGAAGGCGAACACGGGCAACTCGTCCCCCCGAGTGAGCAGCCGGAAGTCCCCGAGGGCCTCGATGCGCGTGGCAAGCCCCCGGGCGACGTCCCGGGACGCCTGCTGGACGGCCCGGAAGCCCTCCCGCCCGAGCCGCAGGAACGTGTAGTACTGCGCGACGACCTGCGCCCCGGGCCGCGAGAAGTTCAGCGCGAACGTGGGCATGTCCCCGCCGAGATAGTTGACGCGGAAGACGAGTTCCTCGGGCAGCTCGGCGGGCGTACGCCACAGCGCCCACCCGACGCCCGGGTAGACGAGCCCGTACTTGTGCCCGGAGGTGTTGATCGACGAGACGCGGGGCAGCCGGAAGTCCCAGACGAGGTCCTCGTCGAGGAAGGGGGCGACCATCGCCCCGGAGGCCCCGTCGACGTGGACGGGGATGTCGAGCCCGGTCCGCTCCTGGAGGGCGTCGAGCGCGGCGCACACGTCGGCCACGGGCTCGTAGGAGCCGTCGAAGGTGGAGCCGAGGACGGCGACGACGCCGATGGTGTTCTCGTCGCAGAGCGCGGCGGCGGCCTCGGCGGAGAGGTGGAACCGGTCGCCCTCCATGGGCACCTGCCGCGCCTCGACCTCCCAGAAGTCGCAGAACTTCTCCCAGCAGACCTGCACGTTGACGCCCATCACGAGATTGGGCCGGGCCTCGCGGGAGGGGTAGCGGTCGGCGTTGCGGCGCGCCCAGCGGCGCTTGAGGGCCATCCCGGCGAGCATGCAGGCCTCGCTGGAGCCGGTGGTCGAGCAGCCGACGGCGGCGGCCGGGTCGGGGGCGTTCCAGAGGTCGGCGAGCATGGCGACGCAGCGCCGCTCCAGCTCCGCCGTCCGCGGATACTCGTCCTTGTCGATCATGTTCTTGTCCCGGCACTCCGCCATCAGGACTCCGGCCTGCGGCTCCATCCAGGTGGTGACGAAGGTGGCGAGGTTGAGGCGGGAGTTCCCGTCCAGCATGAGTTCGTCGTGGACGAGCTGGTACGCGGTCATGGGCGGCAGCGGCCCGTCGGGGAGCCGGTGCTTGGGCGGGGCCTCGGTCATGCCGCCGACGGGGTTCGCCTCGCCGTAGAACGGGTTCACCGAGAGGGCGCGGTCGTCGGGCCGGTCGGGGCCGTGGTGGAGGGGCATCGCGGGTCCTTCCGGCCGAAGCGCGGGTGCTGTCCCTTTCGGGAGGATATGGCCGGGCGTTCGGGCTTGCACCTCACGTGACGTGAGGACTCAGTCTGGGACGCGTACCGAGCAAGAGAGGGCGGAAACCATGAGCTACTCCGTGGGACAGGTCGCCGGTTTCGCCGGGGTCACGGTGCGCACGCTGCACCACTACGACGAGATCGGCCTGCTCGCGCCCAGCGAGCGCAGCCACGCGGGCCACCGGCGCTACAGCGACGGCGACCTGGACCGGCTGCAGCAGATCCTGTTCTACCGGGAGCTCGGTTTCCCCCTCGACCAGGTCGCGACCCTGCTCGACGACCCGGACGCGGACCCGCGCGCGCACCTGCGCCGCCAGCACGAGCTGCTGTCCGCCCGGATCGCCAAGCTCCAGCAGATGGCCGCGGCCGTCGAGACCGCCATGGAGGCGAGACGCATGGGCATCAACCTCACGCCCGAGGAGAAGTTCGAGGTCTTCGGAGACTTCGATCCCGACGAGCACGCGGAGGAGGTGGAGCGCCGCTGGGGCGACACCGAGGCGTACGCCGAGTCGCAGCGCCGCACCGCCGCGTACACCAAGGAGGACTGGAAGCGGCTGACCGAGGAGCTGGACGCGATCCACGCGCGCATGGGCGACCTGCTGGCCGCCGGAGCGCCCGCGGACTCCGCGGCGGCGATGGACGTGGCGGAGGAGCACCGCCTCTTCATCTGCTCCAGCTACTACGACTGCGCGCACGAGCTGCACAGCTGCCTCGGCGACATGTACGTGTCCGACGCCCGCTTCACGGCCACGTACGAGGCCATCCGGCCCGGCCTCGCCGTGTACATGCGGGACGCGATCCACGCGAACGGCGCCCGCGCGGGAGCCCGCGGCGAGTGACCACGGTTCCCGGGGGAACCCGAGGGGGGCCGGTGGAACCTGTCCGCGTCACCTCGCGTTGGTAACTTTGGGCGGCGACCGATGCCATCACACCGCACGGCCCGCCCGCAGAGCCCCACCGCCCCCCTCACCCACAGGAGCCCGGAACCGTGACGACGCTTGCGCTCGGACCAAGCTGGCTGGATCCGGACTACCTGCTGAACCAGTTCGGACTCTGGGGCCTGCTCCTGATCGTCTTCGCGGAGTCGGGCCTGCTCATCGGCTTCTTCCTGCCGGGCGACTCGCTCCTGTTCACCACGGGTCTGCTGATCACGACGAACAAGCTGGACACCCCGCTGTGGCTGGCCTGCGTCCTGATCGTCATCGCCGCGATCCTCGGCGACCAGGCCGGCTATCTCTTCGGCAAGAAGGTCGGCCCGTCGCTGTTCAACCGCCCGGACTCCAAGCTGTTCAAGCAGGAGAACGTGGTCAAGGCCCATGACTTCTTCGAGAAGCACGGACCGAAGTCCCTGGTCCTGGCCCGCTTCGTGCCGATCGTGCGGACGTTCACGCCGATCATCGCGGGCGTCAGCGGCATGCGGTACCGCTCGTTCATCACGTTCAACATCCTCGGCGGCATCCTGTGGGGCGCGGGCGTCACGCTGCTCGGCGCCTGGCTCGGCAAGCACGAGTTCGTCCACAAGAACATCGAGGCGATCCTGATCCTGATCGTCCTCATCTCGGTGGTCCCGATCATCGTCGAATTCCTGCGAGCCCGCTCCAAGGGCAAGAAGGAGGCCGCGCAGTCCCCGGCGGCCGCCACCGCCGCCACTGACGCCGCCGATGACCACGACGACTTCGGCGGCCACGGCGGCACGCAGTACGGGACGCACCAGTCCCAGCAGTCTCCGTACCCGCAGCAGCATCAGTACCCGGGCCAGCAGGGCGGCGGCCAGTACGGCGGCGCGGACGGCCAGAACTACCAGGCCCAGCAGCCGCAGTACGGCGACCACCAGACCCAGTTCCTGGGCCGCCAGCAGCCGCAGCACGTCGACCAGCACGCCCAGAACGCCCAGCACGACCAGCACGCCCAGCACGCCCAGCACCAGCAGCAGGGCTACCCGGCCCAGAACGCCCAGCCCGCGCAGCACCAGCAGTACCAGGGCCAGTACAGCGATCAGTACGGCAACCAGTACGAGGGCCAGCAGGGCGGCCAGCAGTACCAAGCCCCGTACGACCCCGCCGCCCAGCAGTACGACGGCCAGCAGTACCAGGGCCAGCAGCCTCAGCAGCCGCAGTACGGCGACCACCAGACCCAGTACCTGGGCCGCCAGCAGCCCCAGCAGCCCCCGTACCCCGAAGAGCCCCAGCAGCCCGGCAACCCCCGGTACTGACCGGAGGCGCCCTCGGACAGGCCCTAGAAGCCGCGCGTCCGCTTGGCCGCGCGGCGGCCCTTCTGACCTCCGGCCGCCCGCGGCGCCTTGAGGAAGAGGCGGGACAGCTCGCCGCCCAGGTTCACGCCGATCGCGATGGCGAGCGCCAGGGCGGCCGCCTTGGAGAGCGAGGCCAGCCCCGGGTTGAGGTTGTTCCTGGCGATCTCAAGAAGCCCGAAGTACGTGGCGCTACCGGGAAGCAGCGGCCCGATCGCCGCCGTCACGTACGGCAGCGCGGACGCGAACCGGTAGCGCGACAGGAGCTGGCCGAACAGGCCCACGAGCCCTGCCGCGACCGCCGTCGCCGCCACCGGCGAGATGCCCCCGGCGCGGGCGAGTGCGCCGAACACGACCCAGGCCACCCCGCCGTTCAGCGTCACCAGGAGCACGGTGGAACGTTCCTGCTGAAGCAGGATGGCGAAGGCCAGGCTCAGCGACATGGACGCGAGGATCTGGATCCACGGTCGGTCGGAGGAGTGGATCGACGTCTCCGGGTTGAGACCCGCGTCCAGGGTCACGCCCAGATAGAGCACCATCAGCACGCCGCAGACGATCCCGACGATCAGATACCCGACCTCCAGGAGCCGGGCGGCGGCGGTGATGTAGTAGCCGGTCAGGCCGTCCTGCACGCCCGCGACGAGCGCCCGCCCCGGGATCAGCGCGAACAGACCACCGGTGATCACCGCGGACGCCTTCACGTCCGGCAGGTCCAGCAGACTGATCGCCACACCCATCGCGGCCGGAGGCATCGCCGCGACCACGAACTGGTAGAACTCCGGCAGCCCGCGCCCCGCGCACAGCCACGCGAGCCGGTCGCCCAGCATCGCCCCGAGCGCGGCCGCCACGAACACCAGGACGTCACCGCCGACGAGCACGGCCGCCGATCCGGCGAGCAGCCCGGCCGCGCCCGTCAGCGCCCAGCCCGGGTAGGGGTGCCGGTTCCTGCGCAGCTCCGCGAGGCGCCGGTAGGCCTCCTCCAGGGAGATGTCGACGTCTTCGGAGCTGATGTCGTCCACGAGCCGGTAGACGGCCGACAGACGCGTGTAGTCGGTGCCCCGGCGGCGCACCGTGCGCGACGCCGTCACCGGGTCGTCCACGAGGGAGGGCTGGTACGAGATCGCGATCAGCGTGAACGTAACGTTCGGCTCGCACCGGTCCAGGCCGTAGGAGTGCGTGACGGCGAACATCGCCGCCTCCACGTCCTCCGCGCCCTCACCGCCCGCGAGCAGCAGCTCCCCGATGCGCAGGGTGAGGTCCAGGACGCGGGGCACGGCGGGCCCCTCGTCCTCCTCGTGCCGCTGTGTCGGCTCCGGCGCGGGGCGCTCGGCCACCGGCGTGCGCAGGATCGTGCGCATCCGGTCCTGCCAGGGCGCTTCCTTGACGAGCCGGACCACGGGGATCCCGCCGGGCGGGGTGAAGGCGGGCGGTTGCTGGGCGTCGTACGCGGGAGGTGGCGTGAACGCCGAGGACTCCTTGTCCTCGGGCAGCTGCGGGATCCGCAGACCCGTCGGGATCGTGAACTCCGATGACGGGTGGTCCTCCTCGGGCCCGGTCGCCTGGTCGACACCGCCGACGGGGGCGAAGGCGCTGTGCGCCTCGTCCGACTGCGGCTTGCGGTCCTCCTCCGCCTCTGCCACGGGTGTGATGCCTCGTTCCTGTGTACGTACGTGTCGTGCGCACCCTACGTACGTCAGTATGCGCACGAGGCACGTGAGTATGCGCACGCATCTGTCGGCGCACGCGAACGGGCCGCGTGCCCCCTAGAGGTCACGCGGCCCGTCGGCGAGGCTGGCTTCTCAGTGGCCGCCGTGGGCCTCGAAGCGCTTGTAGGAGGCCTCGATCTCGGCCTCGGCGTCGGTGCGGCCGACCCAGTCGGCGCCCTCGACGGACTTGCCGGGCTCCAGGTCCTTGTAGACCTCGAAGAAGTGCTGGATCTCCAGGCGGTCGAACTCGGAGACGTGGTGGATGTCGCGCAGGTGCTCCACGCGCGGGTCCGACGCGGGGACGCAGAGCAGCTTGTCGTCGCCGCCGGCCTCGTCCGTCATCCGGAACATGCCGATGGCGCGGCACTTGATGAGGCAGCCCGGGAAGGTCGGCTCGTCAAGAATGACCAGTGCGTCCAGCGGGTCGCCGTCCTCGCCGAGGGTGTTCTCCACGAAGCCGTAGTCAGCCGGGTAGCTGGTGGACGTGAAGAGTCGACGGTCCAGGCGGATACGGCCGGTCTCGTGGTCGACCTCGTACTTGTTCCGCGAACCCTTCGGAATCTCGATGGTGACGTCGAACTCCACGGGTGGCTCCTCCATGATCAGCACATACTTCGGGTGGTTAAGTGTCCCTCACGCAGATGTGTGATCGCGAAAGGGGCAGGTCGTCGTGGACGAGCGCAAGCCTGGGCAGCAGCTCGAGAAGCTGCTGCAGCTTCTGGGGCGGCTTGCCGTCAAGCCTCCCGCGAAACTCAGGACCTGGCAGCTCACGGCCGTCTCGGCCGCCGTCGGCCTCGTCGTCGCGGCCGTGGCGATCGCCGCGGCCGGCCCCTGGGACTCCTCCGGCCAGCGTACGGCCGAGCGGGACCTGGCGGCTTCCCTGGAAGCCGGGGGTGGCGCAGATCACGCCGGTGGGGCCGGTGGCGGAGCCCCGAACGCGGCCCCGAGCGCGCCCTCGGTGCTCGCAGGGATCGCCGGACCCGGCCGCAGCGCCCGCAAGGCGCCCGACACCGGCGGCAGGCGGCTCGCGGACGTCCTGCGCCCCCTCATGGACGACAAGAAGCTCGGCCCCGAGCGGTCCGGCGTGGTCGTGGACGTGGCCACGGGCAAGCGCCTGTACGGCAAGAGCTCGGGCCGGGCCCTGACGCCCGCGTCGACCACCAAGATCGCCACGGCGGTCGCGGCGCTCTCGGCCCTCGGCCCCGACCACCGCCTCACCACGAAGACGGTCATCCGCGGTGACTCCAGGGACTCCCGCGACGTCGTCCTCGTCGGCGGCGGCGACCCGACCCTGACCGCCCGCGGCGAGGGCCGGTACGTCGCCGAGTCCGCCAGCCTGCGCGAGCTCGCCGACGACACGGCGAAGGCCCTCAAGAAGCGCGGCGCCGACCAGGACGTCTCCCTGTCGTACGACACATCCCGCTACTCCGGTCCGCCGCAGCACCCCATCGGCCCCAACGAGAACATCGCCCCCGTCAGCGCCCTGATGGCCGACGAGGGCCGCCTGGACGACTCCTCGTCGGGGCCCGCGGCCCGCACCGCCGAGCCCGCGCGGGACGCGGCGCACAACTTCGCCAACCTGCTGCGCGAGCGCGGCATCGGCCTCAAGGCCGACCCGAAGTCCGGCAAGGCCCCCGAGAAGGCCGCCGAGCTGGCCCGGACCCGGTCGCAGCCCATGTCCGCCCTCGTCGAGCGGATGCTGACGCACAGCGACAACGACATCGCCGAGGCCCTCGCCCGCGAGACCGCCGTGGCCGGGGGCGAGCCCGCCAGCTTCGACGGCGCGGCCAGGGCGGTGCGGGCGCGGCTCGACAAGCTCGGACTGCCCCTCGACGGCGCCAGGTTCGCCGACGGCAGCGGCCTCGACCGCGACGACCGACTCTCCGCGAAGCTCCTCGCCGCCCTCCTCAAGCACGCGGCAGGACCGGGCCGCCCCGAACTGCGCTCCGCGGTCACGGGCCTGCCCGTCGCCGGCTTCACCGGCACCCTCGTCAACCGCTACCCCGACGCCTCCGCTGGCACCGGCGTCGTCCGCGCCAAGACCGGCACCCTCACCGGCGTCAACAGCCTCGCGGGCACCGTGGTCGACCCCCGGGGACGCCTCCTGGCCTTCGCCTTCATGACCACGGGGACGACGGACCCCCAGGGCGCCCAGTCGGCACTGGACGCGATGGCGTCGGCGTTGGCGGGCCGGGACGACTAGGCCCCCGCGCCCGCTGCCCCGCCACAGGGGCACCGGGCCCGTGTCCGGCCGGCCGGACAACGGCGCCCCAACCCCGTACACGGGCGCAGCCGACCACGTACCGTTGACACATGACGAGCCTCGGTGGTGCGGAGATGGTCGACTGGAATCTCGCGGTGGCGACCGCCACGCGACTCGTGCGGCCGGGCCCGGAGGTGAGCCGCGACGAGGCCCGCGAGGTCGTCGCGGAACTCCGCAGGCACGCCAAGTCCTCGGAGGCGCACGTCCGTTCGTTCACGAGGATGGGCACGGAGGACATCCACGACACCCCCGTCCTCGTGGTGGACCGCGCGGGCTGGGTCCGCGCGAACGTGGCGGGCTTCAGGGCGGTCCTGAAGCCGCTCCTGGAGAAGATGAAGGACCGCAGGGGCAGCGGCCCGGGCGGCGCGGTCCTGGGCGCGGTCGGCGGCAAGGTGACCGGCGTGGAGCTGGGCATGCTCCTGTCGTTCCTGGCCTCCAGGGTCCTCGGCCAGTACGAGACGTTCGCCCCGGCGACGAGGGAGCTGCCCGCGGCGGGCAACGGCGGCGGCCGCCTCCTCCTGGTGGCGCCGAACATCGTCCACGTGGAGCGCGAACTGGACGTGGACCCGCACGACTTCAGGCTCTGGGTGTGCCTGCACGAGGAGACGCACCGCACCCAGTTCTCGTCGGTGCCGTGGCTGCGCGACCACCTGGAGGGTGAGATCCAGTCGTTCCTCGGCGAGACCGAGGTCGACCCGATGACCGTCCTCGAACGCGTCCGCGAGGCCGCGCAGAGCCTGGCGGGCGGCCGCACGGACGGCGCGGAGGACGACGACGGCGGGCGCACGTTCGTGGAGCTCGTCCAGACCCCGGCCCAGCGCGAGATCCTGGCCCGCCTGACCGCCGTGATGTCCCTGCTCGAAGGGCACGCGGACTACGTGATGGACGGCGTAGGACCCGACGTCGTACCGTCCGTGACGGAGATCAGGGAGAAGTTCAAGGAGCGCCGCCAGCGCGGCGCGAGCCGCCTCGACCAGGCGCTGCGCAAGCTCCTCGGCCTCGACGCCAAGCTGCGGCAGTACCGCGACGGCGAGCGGTTCGTGCGGGCGGTCGTGGAGGAGGTCGGCATGGACGGCTTCAACCGCGTGTGGACCTCTCCGAACACGCTTCCCACCAAGGCGGAGATCGCCAAACCGGCGGACTGGGTCGCGCGGGTGCACCGTAAGGCAGACTGAGCGAACAGACGCGGCCGACGGCAGGAGAACGCCCCCGCAATCACCCGTCCGAGGGACCGTGAGCCATGGGTAGGCGTGCAATGCTCGGGTAACGGCTCGGTTCTGTCACCATCGACACACTCTGAGTGACTGAACCGAGGCTCACCCCCCGAACTTCATGAAGGGAACCAACCGGAATGGGTCCCCATCCTGCGGTCGCGGCGATACGCCTGGCGGTCCGCCGCGTACTTCACGACGTACTGACCGACGTAGCCACCCGGCGCACCCTCACCCCGCACCCCGGCACCCCCCACGTCCCGCACCCCCCGCACGAGCAGCCGCCCCCGCCGCTCGTGCTCGTGGCGTGCTCCGGCGGCGCCGACTCCATGGCGCTCGCCTCCGCACTGGCCTTCGAAGCCCCCAAGCTCGGCATCCGCGCCGGCGCGGTGACCGTCGACCACGGCCTGCAGCCCGGCTCCGACCTGCGCGCCGCCGAGGTCGTCACCCGCATGACCGCGCTCGGCCTCGACCCCATCGAGTCCCTGGTGGTGCACGTCGGCCGCGACGGCGGACCCGAGGCCGCCGCCCGCGACGCGAGGTACGCGGCCCTCGACGACGCCGCCGAGCGCCACGACGCCGCCGCCGTCCTGCTCGGCCACACCCGCGACGACCAGGCGGAGACGGTTCTGCTCGGCCTCGCCCGCGGCTCCGGCATCCGCTCCCTCTCGGGCATGGCCGCGGTCTCCGGGGCCGGTGGCCGGTACCGCAGGCCGTTCCTGCACCTGGACCGCCAGACCGCCCGCAAGGCCTGCATGGTGCAGTCCCTGCCGGTCTGGGACGACCCGCACAACGCCGACCCCGCCTACACCCGCTCCCGGCTGCGGCACGAAGGCCTGCCCGCCCTGGAGAAGGCGCTCGGCAAGGGCGTCGTGGAAGCCCTCGCGCGCACCGCGCAGCTCTCCCGCGACGACGCGGACGCCCTCGACGCCTGGGCCGCACAGGCCGAGTCGTCCGTGCGGGACGCCGGCGGCCTCCTGGAGTGCGCGAAGCTCTACGCGCTGCCGCCCGCGGTGCGCCGCCGCATCGTGCGCCGCGCGGCCATCGAGGCGGGCGCCCCGGCCGGCGCGCTGTTCGCCCGGCACATCGAAGAGGTGGACCGGCTGATCACCGGCTGGCGCGGCCAGGGAGCCATCAATCTCCCGGGCAAAGTGGTCGCACAGCGGCAGGGTGGCAGACTGGTCATCCGGCAAGGCTGACTGGGGAGCGTTTTCCCGACCGGCCGGTGGGACGACCGAAAGTGATACGGGTGGACGCGAACGACATGGGCACCGACCTTCAGTCGGTGCTCATCACCAAGGAAGAGATCGACGCGAAGCTGGCCGAGCTGGCCGCGAAGATCGACGCGGAGTACGCGGGCAAGGACCTGCTGATCGTCGGTGTGCTCAAGGGCGCCGTGATGGTCATGGCGGACCTGGCGCGCGCGCTGTCCACGCCGCTCACGATGGACTGGATGGCGGTGTCCTCCTACGGCGCCGGTACGCAGTCCTCCGGCGTGGTCCGCATCCTCAAGGACCTCGACACCGACATCAAGGGCAAGCACGTCCTGATCGTCGAGGACATCATCGACTCCGGCCTGACGCTGTCCTGGCTGCTCTCCAACCTCGGCTCGCGCGAGCCCGCCTCGCTGAAGGTGTGCACGCTCCTGCGCAAGCCCGAGGCCGCGAAGGTCGCGATCGACGTGGAGTGGGTCGGCTTCGACATCCCGAACGAGTTCGTCGTCGGGTACGGCCTGGACTACGCCGAGAAGTACCGCAACCTCCCGTTCGTCGGAACGTTGGCTCCGCACGTGTACGGCGGCTGACTTCCCGGGAACCCTCGGCCGCTTCCCGCCGTTGGAGCATGGAGAGGCGGGTTTGCCAGCCGTCCCGTGCGGCTTCGGGTGACAATGCTGGGGTACCGTCCGAAGAACAGTCTTTATCAATCTCACTATGGCAGGAGGTACGGAGCGTCATCGCTCCGTGTGGATGGACGTGAAGCGATACTTCCGTGGGCCAGTCATGTGGATTGTGCTGGCCGTCCTTGCCGTGGTCGTGTTGATGCAGGTCGTCGGTTCGTCCGGTGGCTACAAGACGGTGGACACCGGCCAGGTCGTGCAGGCCATCGACGACAACAAGGTCGAGTCGGCCAAGCTCACCACCGGTGACGATCACACCATCAAGGTGGAGCTCAAGGACGGCCAGAAGGTCAAGGGCAGCAGCAAGATCCAGGCGAGCTACATCGGCGACCAGGGCGTCGAGCTCGCCAAGACGCTGCAGGCCAAATACGAGGACAAGCAGATCCCGGACGGTTACACCGTCTCCCCGTCGAAGCAGAACCCCTTCGTCGGCATCCTGCTGTCCCTTCTCCCGTTCGTCCTCATCGTCGTCGTGTTCCTGTTCCTGATGAATCAGATGCAGGGCGGCGGCAGCCGGGTCATGAACTTCGGCAAGTCCAAGGCGAAGCTCATCACCAAGGACACCCCGAAGACGACGTTCGCCGACGTCGCGGGTTCCGACGAGGCCGTCGAGGAACTCCACGAGATCAAGGAGTTCCTCCAGGAGCCGGCGAAGTTCCAGGCCGTCGGCGCCAAGATCCCCAAGGGCGTGCTGCTGTACGGCCCGCCCGGCACGGGCAAGACCCTGCTCGCGCGCGCCGTCGCGGGCGAGGCGGGCGTCCCGTTCTACTCGATCTCGGGCTCCGACTTCGTCGAGATGTTCGTCGGTGTCGGTGCCTCCCGAGTGCGTGACCTGTTCGAGCAGGCCAAGGCGAACGCCCCGGCGATCGTCTTCGTCGACGAGATCGACGCCGTCGGCCGGCACCGCGGTGCCGGTCTCGGCGGCGGCCACGACGAGCGCGAGCAGACGCTCAACCAGCTGCTCGTCGAGATGGACGGCTTCGACGTGAAGGGCGGCGTCATCCTGATCGCCGCCACGAACCGCCCGGACATCCTCGACCCGGCGCTCCTGCGCCCCGGCCGTTTCGACCGGCAGATCGCCGTCGACCGCCCGGACATGCAGGGCCGTCTGGAGATCCTCAAGGTTCACCAGAAGGGCAAGCCGGTCGCCCCGGACGTCGACCTGGGCGCGGTCGCCCGTCGTACGCCGGGCTTCACGGGCGCCGACCTGTCGAACGTGCTGAACGAGGCCGCGCTGCTCACCGCGCGCAGCAACCAGAAGCTGATCGACAACCACATGCTGGACGAGGCCATCGACCGCGTCGTGGCGGGCCCGCAGAAGCGGACCCGGATCATGTCCGACAAGGAGAAGAAGATCACCGCGTACCACGAGGGCGGACACGCCCTGGTCGCGGCGGCTTCTCCGAACTCGGACCCGGTCCACAAGATCACGATTCTGTCGCGCGGCCGCGCCCTCGGCTACACCATGGTCCTGCCGGACGAGGACAAGTACTCGACCACGCGCAACGAAATGCTCGACCAGCTGGCGTACATGCTGGGCGGGCGCGCGGCCGAGGAACTGGTCTTCCACGACCCGACCACCGGTGCCGCCAACGACATCGAGAAGGCCACGGCCACCGCTCGCGCGATGGTCACGCAGTACGGCATGACCGAGCGTCTGGGCGCGATCAAGTTCGGCGGCGACAACACCGAGCCGTTCCTCGGGCGCGAGATGGCGCACCAGCGGGACTACTCGGAAGAGGTCGCGGCGCTGGTCGACGAAGAGGTCAAGAAGCTCATCGAGACCGCGCACAACGAGGCCTGGGAGATCCTCGTCGAGAACCGCGACGTTCTCGACAACCTGGTCCTCCAGCTCCTGGAGCGGGAGACGCTCGGCAAGGAGGAGATCGCTGAGATCTTCGCCCCGATCGTCAAGCGCCCGGCCCGTCCGGCCTGGACGGGCTCCACCCGGCGTACGCCGTCGACACGTCCGCCGGTGCTCTCGCCGAAGGAACTGTCGCTGACGAACGGCGCGAACGGTGCCACCCCCGCGGTGACCGCCGGAGCGACCGGAGCGACCGGCACGAGCGAGACCCCGTCCCTCGAGGTGACCCCTGAGGACCGCCCCGAGAGCTGAGTCACATCCCGTCCCGGGCGCTCCACCAGGCCCGGAATGGATGCCGCGCCCCCCAGGTTCTAGCCTGGGGGGCGCGGCTGTTTTCGGCCGCCCGCACACAGGACCCAGGAACGAGGCACAGATGACCGACCCCGTGACGCTGGACGGCGAGGGCACGATCGGTGAGTTCGACGAGAAGCGGGCCGAGAACGCCGTGCGGGAGCTGCTCATCGCGGTAGGCGAGGACCCGGACCGTGAGGGCCTGCGGGAGACGCCCGGGCGGGTGGCACGCGCGTACAAGGAGATATTCGCGGGCCTGTGGCAGGAGCCGGAGGACGTCCTGACGACGACGTTCGACCTGGGGCACGACGAGATGGTCCTGGTGAAGGACATCGAGGTGATGAGTTCCTGCGAACACCACCTGGTGCCGTTCGTCGGCGTCGCCCACGTCGGGTACATCCCGTCCTCCGACGGCAAGATCACCGGACTGTCCAAGCTCGCCCGGCTCGTCGACGTCTACGCTCGCCGTCCGCAGGTCCAGGAGCGGCTGACCACGCAGATCGCGGACTCCCTGATGCAGATCCTGGAGCCGCGCGGGGTCATCGTCGTGGTCGAGTGCGAGCACATGTGCATGACCATGCGCGGTGTCCGCAAGCCCGGCGCGAAGACGATCACGTCGGCGGTCCGCGGGCAGCTGCGGGACCCGGCGACGCGCAATGAGGCGATGAGCCTCATCATGGCGCGGTGACGTCGGGACGGCTCCGGGGCACGCCGGACGGCTCCGGTTCGCGCCGGACGGCTCCGGCTCACGCTGCCGGCGCCGCGCCCCCGTGCTCGTCGTCCCCGTCCTCCGGGAGCTTGCAGACCCGCTCCAGGAAGAAGGCGGCCGCTATCACGCCGATGCCCGCGAGGACCGAGAACCCGGCGTAGTACGCCTGGTCCCGGCGGGCGGGGATGTCCAGGAACTCCAGCATGAAGACGCCCACGCCGCCGTACATCCCGCAGACCAGGGCGGCGACCAGGGCGCTTGCCTGGCCGAAGACGACCGCGCGGGCGGCCATCAGCGGCTCGACGCCCTTCGCGCCGGGGCGCCGCTCGCGCTGGGCCTTCAGGCGGGCGCGCAGCGAGATCGCCGTGGCGAGCAGCACCACGGCGATCAGCGCGAGGACGATGGGCGCGGCCAGGGGCACCCGGGGCAGCGTGCCCACGGAGTCCCAGAGCCGGGCCCCCGCCCAGGACAGCACTCCGGCGACGGCGAAGAGGCCTGCCAGCATCCTCACGCGCAATTGCTTCATTCCGGAGGTCGCCCCTTATGTCCCTTGCCGCATTTGTTGTGCCGTTGTGCCGTGCCGTCGTGCTGTGTCCGCGGCACGCGATCCGTGTGCTGTGGACCTAACGATTACTCGGGCAGCCGGAGTTCCAGGTCGACGCGCGGCGCGACGCCCTCGCGGCCGACCCCGGCGAGCAGCTCCGCGACCGGACCGCGGCCCGCGAGCTGTGCCTCGGGCTCGACGTCGTGCCACGGGGCGAGGACGAAGGCCCGCTCGTGCGCCCGCGGGTGGGGGAGCGTCAGGACCGGGTCGTCCGAGACCACGTCGGCGTACGCGACGATGTCGACGTCGATCGTGCGCGGGCCCCAGCGCTCGTCCCTGACCCGGTGGAAGGCCTCCTCGACGGCGTGCGCGCGCTCCAGGAGCGAGGCCGGGGGGAGCGTCGTCTTCACGACCACCACGGCGTTGAAGTACGACGGCTGAGAGCCGGGCTCGACGCCCCAGGGCTCGGTCTCGTACACCGGGGAGACCGCCTTGACCCGCAGGCCGGGGGTGTCCTCCAGGGCGTCGACGGCGCCCTGGAGGGTCTCCAGGCGGTTGCCCAGGTTCGACCCGAGGGAGATCACCGCGCGCTGGGGGTTGGAGAGCGTCGTGTCGGCGGCGTCCACCTGTTCCACGACGGACGTGGGGACCGGCTGGACGGTGGGGTCGCTGTGGGGGGTCATACGCGGCTCCGGGTGATGGTGACGGTCACGTCGTCGAACGGGACGGTGATCGGGGCGTCCGGTTTGTGGACCGTGACCTCGACCTCCAGGACGCCGTCGTGCTTCAGACAGGCCTGGGCGATGCGCTCGGAGAGCGTCTCGATGAGGTTCACCGGCTCGCCCTCGACGACGGCCACGACCTCCTCCGCCACGATGCCGTAGTGCACGGTCTTCGCCAGGTCGTCGTCGGCCGCGGCCGCCCGGGTGTCCAGGCCGAGGACCAGGTCCACGATGAAGGTCTGGCCCTCCTCGCGTTCCCGCGGGTACACACCGTGGTGCCCGCGCGCCTTCAGGCCACGCAGCGCGACACGATCCACGCGAATCACTCCTGACAGTCGTCGGTATCGGCCGGTTCCGCCGAGTGCGGTCGGCACACCAGCCACATTCGAATCTACCTGCGAGCACCGACAGTGTTCGCCCGCGGGGGCCGCCGGACGGCCCTCCCACGACGGTTCGCGGGTGCCCCTACCCACTCGGCGGCAGCCCGCCACCACTCATGCGGGTGTCTCGTCGTCCTCTTCGTCACCGGATTCGGCAAGCACGGGTGACGCGTGGTGCGACCACAGCTTCCAGCCGTCGGCCGTGCGCCGGAACACGTTCGTGGCGACCACGAGCTGCCCCACGAGCGGCCCCAGCTCGTCGCCCTCCTGCGGCGCCGGGCCCCCGCTGAGGATGTTCTCCGTGCAGGTCACCAGGGCCGTGTCACCGGCCACGCTGACGCGCAGGTCGGTGAGGAAGAACTGGATGTACTCGGTGTTGGCCATGATCAGCGCGTACGACCTGAGGACCTCGCCGCGGCCTGTGAGCACCGGCCAGCCCGGGTGCACGCAGGAGATCGCGGGCCCGTCCGACGCCGCGTCCGCGCCGTCGTCGCCGTCGTCGGGGCTGTCGGGGCCCTCGGGGTGGTCCGGGTCTCCGGTGGTCACCGTGCCCGCGCCGGTGTCGCCGTCCGGGTCCTGGGGCCCGGTGTACGTCTCCGCGTCGGCGAGGTCCGCGGCGTCCAGCCACAGGTCCGAGACGCCGTCGAAGTCACCGCGTTCCAGGGCTTCGTAGAAGGCGGTGTTGGCGAGCTCGACCTGCTCGACATCCGTCCGCGCGCGCGTCACTGAGCGCCCGCCTCCCCGGCCGCACCGGTGACCGCACGCGCGACCCGCACCGCGTCCGCCGTGGCCCGCACCTCGTGCACCCGCACCGCCCAGGCGCCCTGGTGCGCGGCGATCGCGGACACGGCCGCCGTGGCCGCGTCGCGCTCCCGCGCGGGCGGCGGCGCGCCCTCGGGGCCCGCGAGGACCCGGCCGAGGAAACGCTTGCGGGACGCGGCGACCAGGACGGGCCGGCCGAGCGCGTGCAGGCGGTTCAGATGGGCGAGGAGCGCCAGGTCGTGCTCGGCGTCCTTGGAGAAGCCGAGTCCGGGGTCGACGACGATGCGCTCCGGGGCGATCCCGCCGTCGATGGCGGCCGCCACGCGCGCGTGGAGCTCGTCGACGACTTCGGAGACCACGTCCGCGTACACGGGACGGGCGTGGATGTCGGCCAGGAAGCCGCGCCAGTGCATGACCACGAACGGCGCCTGGGCGGCCGCGACCGACGGCACCATGTCCGGGTCGGCGAGGCCTCCGGAGACGTCGTTCACGAGCACCGCGCCCGCGGCGAGCGCCTCCCGGGCCACCCGGGCCCGCATGGTGTCCACGGAGACCGTGACGCCCTCGGCGGCCAGGCCCCGTACGACGGGGACGACGCGCCGCAGCTCCTCGTCCTCGTCCACGCGCGAGGCGCCGGGGCGGGTCGACTCACCGCCCACGTCGACCAGGTCGGCGCCCTGGGCGACCAGGTCGATGCCGTGCTTGACGGCGGCCGTGGTGTCGAACCACCGGCCGCCGTCGGAGAAGGAGTCGGGGGTCACGTTCACCACCCCCATGACCGCACAGCGGTCCCACTGAGGCAGCCCTGCGACCGTTCCCCGCCCGCGCAACGTACTCATGCCTCAAGCCTAGGCCCGAGCGGACGGCGGCTATGCCGCGCGTACCTCCCGCTCGGTGGCCGGGGCCGGCTGGTGCGGGCAGGGGCGGCGCTGCGCGAGGGCACGGCGCAGGAAGCGCGGCAGGCCGAACGTCACGAATCCCTCGGCCTGCATCGCCGCGAAGCCGATCCGCGGCAGGTCGCGGCTGGAGCGGTAGACGACGAAGCGGGGCTCCCAGCGCGGCCGGAACTTGGCGTTGAACTTGTACAGGGACTCGATCTGGAACCAGCGCGAGAGGAACACGAGCAGCCCGCGCCAGGCCCGCAGGACCGGGCCCGCGCCCAGCTTCTCGCCGCGGGCGAGGGCGGCGCGGAACATCGCGAAGTTCAGGGAGATCCGCTCGATGCCGAGCTTCGGCGCGGCCTGCAGGGCGGCGACGATGAGCAGCTCGTTCATGCCCGGGTCGGCCGAGCGGTCGCGGCGCATCAGCTCCAGGGACACGCCGTCCTTGCCCCACGGCACGAAGTGGATGACGGCCTTCAGGTCGCCGTAGGGTCCGGGCTTCTCGTCGGCCTTGTGGGCTGTCGCGATCAGGCAGTCGCCGTCGTTCGGGTCGCCGATGCGGCCGAGGGCCATGGAGAAGCCGCGCTCGGTGTCGGTGCCGCGCCAGTCCTCGGCGGCGCGCTGGATGCGCTCCAGCTCCTTCTCGCCGAGGTCACGGATGCGCCGTACGCGCGTCTCGTAGCCATTGCGCTCGATCCGCTTGACCATCTGGCGCACGTTGCGCATCGCGCGCCCGGACAGGGAGAAATCCGCGACATCCACCACCGCCTCGTCCCCGAGCTCCAGGGCGTCCAGGCCCGTCTCGCGGGTCCAGACCTCGCCGCCGGTCTCGGAGCAGCCCATGACGGCGGGCGTCCAGGAGTGCGCCTTGGCCTCGTCCATGAAGCGCTCGATGGCTCCCGGCCAGGCCTCCACGTCGCCGATCGGGTCGCCTGAGGCGAGCATCACACCGGAGACGACGCGGTAGGTGACGGCGGCCTTGCCGCTGGGCGAGAACACGACGCCCTTGTCGCGGCGGAGCGCGAAGTGGCCGAGCGAGTCACGGCCGCCGTGCTTGGCGAGCAGTTCGCGCAGTCGGCTCTCGTCGTCCTGGGTGAGCCGCGCCGCCGGGTGCTCGGGGCGGAAGGCGAGGTAGACGGTGGTGAGGGCGGTCAGCATGCCGAGGGCGCCGAGGGAGAAGCCGACGGTCCAGGAGGTGTTGCCGGTGTAGTCGACCGGCCCCTCGAAGCCGAACAGGCCGTACAGCACATGGGCGAGGCGCTCCGAGATGCTCGGGTCGCCGACGACCTTCTTCGGGTGGACGCTGACGATGACCAGGCCGAGCGCGATGGAGCCGGCGCCGAGGAGCACGAAGTTGGCCAGGGCGCGCCAGCGGCTGCGCGGGTCGGGCAGCGCGGCGAACTCGCTGCGGTGGCGCAGCAGCAGCGCGAGCAGCGCGAGCGAGATCGCCGCGCCGATGAAGGAGTGCCGGTACGTGAACTGCGCCACCGCGCCCGCGGGCAGCAGCACCACCGCGGCGCGCCACGCCCGGCGCTTGTGCCGCCGCAGGCCGTGCGCGAGCAGGAGCAGCAGGACGCCGCAGCTCAGCGCGAGGGCGGCCGCGAAGGGGCCGAGCGCGCCCGGCAGGACCTCCGCGAAGGTGTGCAGCCGACTGCGCCGGAAGCGGGGGAAGACACCGGCCGCGATGTTCAGCAGCGCGACCAGGGTGCAGATTCTCGCTGCGAGGACCGGGACGGCTTCGGGGCGGGGGCCGCGGAAGAACCGGCGCAGCCCCCGGTCGCTGCCGTCGTTGCCTCCTGGAACCGCACCCGACATTTCCCCATCTATCCTGACAGACATCGCATCCCGTAGTTCTGCGAGAGAGCTTCCATCCGGTGCCAAAGGTGGCGTCCGGTGATATTGCGCCCTCTAGGACGGTCCTTCGGGGACACGGGTTCACTCCCGGCCGGAAAACCGGTGTAAAGCTGGCGGAAAAGGAACGTCGCCCCTCTGGAGCCGACGGTTCCGCCCCCCGGGAAGAGAACAGGCAGAAAGCGCAGGCAGGATCATCCCATGGGTCTCACGAGCAATAATGTGCTGGCACTTGCGGTAGCGCTGGCCGTGCTGCTGTTCATCGGCACGATCTGGCTCTGGCCGCGGCTCGCACGCCGCAGCTGGCGCGCCGTCACCGGCCGCGTCGGACTGCTGCTCGCCACACAGCTGGCCGTCTTCGCGTCGGTCGGCCTCTCCGCGAACCAGGCGTTCGGCTTCTACGCCACCTGGGCCGACCTCTTCGGCCAGGAGACGGCGCAGGGCGTGGTCGTCGACCACGACGCCATGAAGGGCGAGAAGGGGCCCGTCCGTGTCGTCGACACCAAGTCCGTGGACGTACCCGGCGGCGGCATCCCCCGCGTGGGCGGACAGATCCAGAAGATCGACATCCAGGGCCGGAACTCCAAGATCGCGAGCCCGGCGTACGTGTATCTGCCGCCGGAGTACTTCCAGCCGCAGTACAAGCACCGCACCTTCCCCGCGGCCGCCGTCCTCACCGGCTACCCCGGCACCGCGGAGGCCCTCATCAAGGGCCTGCACTACCCGCAGACGGCTCACCGGCAGGTCAAGGACGGCAAGATGCAGCCGATGATCCTGGTCATGCTGCGGCCGACGGTGGCGCCGCCCCGGGACACCGAGTGCGTGGACATCCCCGGCGGCCCGCAGTCCGAGACGTTCTTCGCCAAGGACCTGCCCGACGCCATCACCGACCACTACCGCGTCGGCAAGAAGCCCGACAGCTGGGGCATCATCGGCGACTCCACGGGCGGCTACTGCGCCCTGAAGCTGGCCATGCACCACCCCGGCGTGTACGGCGCCGGAGTGGGCCTCTCCGCCTACTACAAGGCGGCCCAGGACGTGACGACCGGGAACCTGTTCCACGGGGACGAGGACCTGGAGCGCCGCGCGGACCTCATGTGGTACCTCGACCACATGCCGCCGCCCAAGACCTCCCTCCTCGTGACCACCAGCAAGAAGGGTGAGGGGAACTTCAAGGACACCAAGAAGTTCATCGACAAGGTCAAGGCGCCGACCCGGGTGTCGTCGATCACCCTGGAGAGCGGCGGCCACAACTTCAACACCTGGCGGCGCGAGATCCCGGCGTCGCTGGTGTGGATGAGCGGACGGCTGACGGGTGGGTCGGACGTGCGCTGAGAAGCGCGTACGAGCGCTGGGCGAGCTCTGAGCGGCCGGGCCCGCGTCCTGTCACGGGACGCGGGCCCGCGTGCGTGTGACGCGGGCCCGCGTGTGCGTGAGGGCCCGTGTGCGTGAGGGGCCCGCGTGTGCGTGAGGGGGGACGTACGCCTGCCGCGAGGCGGAGGCTCACACCCCCGTGACCGACGCCACCGTCTCCAGCTCCACTTCCTCGCGCGGGATGTCCCGCGCGTCCGCCGCCGTCGAGCGGCGCAGCGCCTCGTGCAGCCGGGCCGGGGTGAGCACCCCGAGGAAGCGGCCCTCGCTCTTCTCGTCGATGACCGCGATCCAGCCCGCGTCGTGCTGGAGCATCGTCGAGAACGCCTGCTTCAGGCTCGCGCCCACCGGCAGCCACGCCTCCATGCGGCGGGCGTGCTCGCGCACCGTGCCCTTGCCCACGCGCGCGTGCTCGGCGGAGAGCCAGCCGTGCAGGTTGTTCTCGCCGTCCAGGACGACGGCCCAGCGGGCGTCCGCGGCGAACTCCTTGGGCAGCGGGTCGTCCAGGTGCACGACGGGCGGCTGCTCCAGGTCGCCCTCCTCGATGGGGGTCACCGAGAGCCGCTTCAGGCCCCGGTCCGCGCCCACGAAGTCGGCGACGTACTCGGTCGCGGGCGCGCCGAGGACCGTCGAAGGGGTGTCGAACTGCTCGATGCGGCCGTGGCCGTAGACGGCGATGCGGTCGCCGAGGCGGACGGCCTCCTCGATGTCGTGCGTGACGAAGAGCACGGTCTTGCGCACGGCCTGCTGGAGGCGGAGGAACTCGTTCTGCAGATGCTCGCGCACCACCGGGTCGACCGCGCCGAAGGGCTCGTCCATCAGGAGCACCGGCGGGTCGGCCGCGAGGGCCCGGGCCACGCCGACGCGTTGGCGCTGGCCGCCGGAGAGCTGTTCGGGGTAGCGGCCGCCGAAGGTCGCGGGGTCGAGGCCGACCAGGTCGAGGAGTTCGGCGGCGCGCTCGCGGGCCTTCGCGCGCTTCACGCCGAGCAGGTGCGGGACGGTCGCCGTGTTGTCCAGGACCGTCTTGTGCGGGAACAGGCCGACCTGCTGGATGACATAGCCGATACGGCGCCGGAGTTGGACGGGGTCGATTCCGGATATGTCGTCGCCGTCGAGGAATATCCGCCCGCCGGTGGGCTCGATGAGCCGGTTCACCATTTTCATCGTCGTGGTCTTGCCGCAGCCCGACGGGCCGACGAGCGTGACCAGTTCACCCTCGCCCACCTCGAAGGACAGGTCGTCGACGGCCGTCGTGCCGTCCGCGTACCGCTTGGTCACGTTCTCGAACCGGATCATGATTCCCCATTGTGGCGCGTGTTCTGTGAAGGCCGTGTTGCGCCGGCACGAAGAGCCTCTCTGCGTCTCGGTGATTGTCAGTGCTCGGGGTTAGGGTCGCCAGACAGCGGAACATGTGGCTTTCGGCACGTGTCCGGGAGGGCATGGTGACGGGCTTTCGGGGGAGGCGGGGCGGGTGAGCAAGCGCGACTGCCTGGTGGCGAACGACTGGATCTGCGGGGAGTACGTCCGTTCCCGCAGCCAGGAATTGATCGACGCGACGGTGGAGCACGTGGCGATCACGGCCGCGTCGGTGGCGATAGGAGTGGCGGTCGCGCTGCCCCTCGCGCTGCTCGCGCGCCGCTGGCGCTTCCTCGCGGCCCCGATTCTCGGCGTGACGACGGTGTTGTACTCGATTCCGTCGCTCGCGATGTTCTCGCTGCTGCTGCCGTTCTTCGGCCTGTCGGCGTCCTTGGTCGTCACGGGCCTCGTGCTGTATTCGCTGACGATCCTCGTGCGGAACATCCTCGCGGGACTCCAGGCGGTTCCCGAAGAAGCCAGAGAAGCCGCCAAGGGGATGGGATACGGCCCGCTGCGGCTGCTCTGGGAAGTGGAATTGCCTCTCGCACTTCCGGCGTTGCTCGCGGGCGTGCGGATCACGACGGTCTCCACGGTCGCGCTCACCACCGTCGGCGCCATCGTGGACTACGGCGGCCTCGGCACGCTGATCCTCGACGGCCTCGACACCCAGTTCAAGGCGCAGGTGCTCACGGCGTCGGCGCTGTGCGTCGCGCTCGCCATCACCGCCGACCTGCTGCTCCTCGCGCTCCAGCGGCTCCTGACGCCCTGGACGCGAGCCCATCGAATACGACCGGGCCGGTTCGCGCGCAAGGCGGACCCGGCCAAGAGCGTGGCCAAGGTGGCTGAGCCCGTATGAACGCGATATCCGGTGCCTACGACTGGCTGACCACGTCCGCCAACTGGCAGGGCGAGAAGGGGGTGTGGCACCGGCTCGCCGAGCATCTGTACTTCAGCGGCGTGTGCCTCGCCGTGGCCTGCCTGATCGCGCTGCCGATCGCCATGCTGCTCGGCCACATCGGCAAGGGCGGCGCGCTCGCGGTCAACATCTCCAACGTGGGCCGTGCGGTGCCCACGCTCGCCGTCCTCATCCTGCTCACGCTCACCCCGCTCGGCGAGCACGGGGACCTGCCGACGCTCATCGCGCTCGTCCTCTTCGCGGTGCCGCCGCTGCTCACCAACGCCTACATCGGCATGCGCGAGGTGGACCGGTCGGTGGTCGAGGCGGCGCGCGGCATGGGTATGAGCGGGGGGCAGGTGTTCGCCCGCGTCGAACTGCCGCTGGCGTACCCGATGGTCATGACGGGCGTCCGGTCGGCGGCGGTGCAGGTCGTGGCCACGGCGACGCTCGCCGCGATGGCGGGGGAGGGGGGTCTCGGGCGGATCATCACGGCCGGGTTCAACCTCCAGAACACCCCGCAGGTCGTCGCGGGCGCCTTCCTGGTGGCGCTGCTCGCGCTGGCCGTGGAGGGCGTCCTGGTCCTGGCCGGGTGGGTCTTCGATCCGATGCGGGGGCGGTCCCGTGTGAGCGAGTGAGTGGCGGGGCGCTCGGTGTCGGCTCCGGCCCGCGCGGCTCCACCGGTGTCGGCTCCGCCCGTTCGGGCCGGGGCCCTGCTTGACGCTTGATGTGGAAACTCTCGAAATGGTGGTTCACCGATGAACAGCAGGACGCGTCGCGCGCGACGGATGGCAGGGGCGGCCACGGCCGTCGTGGCGCTGACCGCGGGTCTCACCGCGTGCGGCGGCGACAGCCTGGAGGACGACAAGGGGTCCGACGGCGGCGGCAAGGGCAAGATCGTGGTGGGCTCGGCGCGGTTCACCGAGCAGAAGGTCCTCGCCGAGCTGTACGCGGGCGTCCTGCGCGACGCCGGGTACGACGCGTCGGTCAAGACCGTGCAGAACCGCGAGGTCTACGAGCCCGAGCTGAAGAAGGGCACCATCGACGTGGCGCCCGAATACGCCGCCACGCTCACGGAATTCCTCAACCTGAAGAAGAACGGCGCGGACGCGAAGCCGGTCGCCTCCAGCGATCTCGACGCGACCTACGGCCAGCTCACCAAGCTCGCGGGCGGGCGCGGCCTGAAGGCACTCCCCGCAGGTGAGGCCGTGGACCAGAACGCCTTCGCGGTGACCGAGGATTACGCCAAGGAGCACAAGCTCAAGACGCTTTCCGATCTTGGAAAGTCCGGTGAGAAGGTCCGCATCGCCGCCGGTGACGAATGCGAGACCCGGCCGTTCTGCGCGCCGGGCCTGAAGAAGAAGTACGGCATCGACGTCGCCGGAATCGACCCCAAGGGCGTCGGCACCACCCAGTCCAAGCAGGCCGTGAAGAACGGCACGGACCAGCTCGTCCTGACGACGACCACGGACGCGACGCTGAAGAACTTCGGCCTCGTGATCCTGGAGGACGACAAGAAGCTCCAGAACGCCGACAACATCCTTCCCGTGGTCAACGAGAAGGAGGCGGGCGACAAGAAGATAGCCGCGGCGCTCGCCAAGGTCACCAAGACGCTCACGACCGACGATCTCATCGAACTCAACCGCAAGGTCGACGCCGAGCGGCAGAAGGAAGTGGATGTCGCCAAGGAGTATCTGGAGTCGAAGGGCCTGATCAAGAAGTAGGTCCCCGGACGGCCCGGGCGCGCGCTTCGCGCGGTCCCGGGCCAGGCCGAACTCCGGATCCCCGGGGAGCCTTCGCGGCGGAATGCGGAAGCGGCGCGCGCCGGGTTGCGGAATCCGCGCGGAGGAGGTGGAGTGACGCTTCCAGAGGAAGTGGCTCGACGGGGTGGGGAGTTGCGGTGGGGGTACCGGGAATTTGGCGGGCGGGGCACCAGACTTCGCCTACGCGCGGTAAGTTTCTGGCCATGCCACGTGGACGTCACCGCCATTCCCCACCACTGCACAGGCTGCTTCCTCCGTCGGCGGTCGCAGGCTTCTCCCTCGTCTGCGCCGGCGGCGCCTGGATGTTCGCGGAACCAGTCGTGCTGCGCGGCCTCGCCGCCGCCGCGGCCGCGAGTGCTGTCATCGGCTCGGTCGTCATGCGCCAGTGGGACCGGTCGGCGGGCAAACGCGTCGCCGAGCTGAGCCGGGCGCGGGCGAGCGACGAGTGGCGCTACGACGAGCGCATAGCCGAGGCCGAGTCCGACCTCGAGGAGTCGCGCGAGCTGCGCACCAAGCTGGAGGCCAAGCTGCGCTCCAAGCGCGCCGAGCTCGCGGCGCTCCGCAACGAGCACGCGGCGCTGCTCCGGCGGTACGCGACGGCGGAGACCGAGCGGGCCAGTGCCCTCGAAGGGCGGCGGCTGCTCGCCATCGAGACGTCCACGCCGACGCGGGCGTTGCCGCCCGGGGTGGGGGCGGACGAGGGTGAGGTCGGCGCATCCGCTGAGGTGGAGGAGGCTGCGGGGGAGGCAGAGTCCGTCGATTCGGGTTCGTCTTCGTCCTCGCCTTCGTCCTCGTCTTCGCCTTCGTCCTCGTCTTCGTCTTCGTCCTCGTCTTCGTCTTCGTCTTCGTCCTCGCCTTCGTCCTCGTCTTCGTCTTCGTCGGAGGAGTCCGTCGAGTCCGTCGAGTCCGTCGAGTCTGTCGGGTCCGTCGGGTCTGTTGACTCCGGTTCGGCCGGGGACTCCGTCGACGCGGTCGGTTCCGCCCAGGGCTCGGAGCCTTCCGAGGGCGTCCGGGTCGCGGTCCGGCCCGGCGCCAGTCCCACGCCCTCGCTGTACGGGCGCGCCAACGACGCGCTCGACCGGCTCGCGCGGGCCGAGGCGCGGCCCGCGGTGACGGAGGGCGGGCTCGACGCCGCCGACGGCTCCGATGTCGCTGACGCCGCCGAGTTCGCCGAGGACGGCGACGCCGCCGGTGACGTGGACGGCGGTGACGGCCAGGGGAAGCCCGCGGCGGTCGACGGGCACGGTCACGAGCGTGCGGCCGCCGGTCACTTCGCGGTTCCCACCGCTGCGGCCGTGGTGCCGCCCGCGCGGGTGCGGCGGCCCGCGGGAGAGGGCGGCTTCGACTTCTTCGGTACGAAGAGCACGTCCGCGAAGAGTGTGGCACCGGCCGCCCTGGAGGCCGTCCAGAACGAGGACCTCGCGGACGTCGTCGGCGAGGAGGCCCTCGCGGTGCACAAGGCGGAGGCCGAGGCCGAGTTCAGGCCGTCGGACGCGGCGACGGACGCCGAGCGCGGGGTCGGTCAGGTCATCGACCTCACGGCCCACGACGAGACGGAGCAGATCGACGTGGAGGGGCTGCGCACCGCACTGCGCGCGTAGCGTTCCCCTGACCGGGGCGCCTTGGGTCGGCCGCCGCTGCGCGGCGGCCTTTTCCCCATCCGCCCACCCGTCTCTGCCGAACGCGGGGCACCGTCCGGCACCGGCACACCTGTGTCCCCCCGGCCCCGCCGCACCCGGAGCCCACCGCGCTCAACCCCCCGCCCCACCCACCATCCACCGATCCGGCAACGCCTCCCGCCGTCCCGTCCGGGAGCGTTCCGCCTGGGCGTGCAGGAGTTCTGTGGCCTCCTCCGTGCCCCGTAGCCGTGCTGTCACCGTCTTGTTGGCGCCCGTGTCCACCTTCACGTCGGCGACGTCCTTGAAGCGCTTCCAGGCGCCCTGGGACAGCCGTACGCTCTGCACCTTCGCGTGCGGGACCAGGGAGAGGCGGCGGCGGAGCAGGCCGTGGCGGGCGGCGAAGACCGCGTCGGTGACCGTGAGGCCGTAGCCGTGCCACCACACCGGGACGCACCACGCGGCCCGTTTCGGCGGGCGCGACAGTTCGCTCGCCGCCGGTACCCGCGCCCCGGGCAGCACCCGCGCGATCACCGACTCGGCCCGCGCCCGCGGGGCGACCGGCACCAGGACGCTGTTGGACGAACCCGCCACGTCCAGCTCCACGCGCACCCAGTCCAGGCGCCGCCACAGCATCGGCTCGACCACGTGGACCGTCTGCACGCGCCCCGGCGGCACCGTCTCGTGCGCCTTGTCGAGCAGCCCGTGGTCGATGCGCAGGCCGTCCGGAGACTCGCCCACCCGCCAGTCGTACTCGGCGATGAACCGGCCCACACTGCTCGCGAACGCGCCGCCCAGCATCGGCAGCGCCGTCGCGACGACCGTCCACGCGTTGTGCGTGATCAGCCACAGCACCGTCGGCACGACCAGCGCGGCCACCAGGAGCGCCCAGGGCGCGCCGGTCAGGAGCAGCGACACGGCGAGCATGCGGGGCTCCACGTGCAGCAGGTTCCGCGCGGGCGCCTCGCCGACCTCGCGGGCCGTCTCCGGGGCGAAACCGGCCGCCCGCGCGAGCAGTTCGGCGCGCAGCGCGGCCGCGTGCCGCTCGTCGAGGTAGGCCAGCTCGTCCTTCTTCTCGGTGCCGATCACGTCCAGTTTGAGCTTGGTCACACCGATGAGGCGGGCCGCGAGCGGCTGCGTCATGTCGACGGCCTGGAGCCGGTCGAGGCGGATGTGCGCCGTGCGCCGGAACAGCAGCCCGGTGCGGATGCGCAACTCCGTGTCCGTGACCGCGTAGTGCGTGAACCACCAGCTCAGAAAGCCGTACAGGGCACCGCCGACCACCACGGCCGTGGCGCCGAGCGCGAGCGTCGTCGCGGTCAGCTCGGACAGGCGGCGCTGGGTGCCGTCCGGGTCGTGGAAGGCCCAGCCGACGAGGATTGCGACCGGCGCCCACGCGCGGCGCAGCGGTGTGACGGGATGCAGGCGCCGTTCCCGTACCTCTGTCGAGTCGAGTGCAGGCTGCGCCGGTACGTCGCCGGGCGTCCCCGCCCCGCCCTGCTCCTGCTCCCGCGCCCCGCTCACAGCCCCGCCGATCGGGCCTCGCCGAGTTCCGTGAGGCGGTCGCGCAGGCGCTCGGCCTCCTTGGGGTCGAGGCCGGGGATGCGGGCGTCCGTGGCGGCCGCGGCCGTGTGCAGCTGGACGCCGGCCAGGCCGAAGTACCGCTCGACGGGGCCTGACGTGACCTCGACGAGCTGCATGCGGCCGTACGGCACGATCGTCTCCTGGCGCCACAGCACGCCCCGGCTGATGAGGAGGTCGTCGGCCCGCTCCGCGTACCGCCACGAGCGCCAGTTGCGCCCGAGCAGCACCCAGCCCCAGGCCGTGAGCGCGAACGGCAGCGCCGCGAAGGCCGCCCACCCGGGCCCGGCGAACAGGCCGAGCAGCACGCCGAGCGCCACCCCGATCGGCACCAGCCACACCACGAGCAGCATCCGGCGCATGGTCAGCACTCCGCGCGGCAGCCCGGTCCACACGGGCGGCGCGTCGCGCTCCCCCGTGGCTCCCCCTGGCCCCGACCCCGTCCCGGTCTCCATGCACCCAAGCGTACGTACGGGATCTGACAGCGGGGCGTCCCGGCGTACGGGATCTGACCGTGGCACCGCGGCGGGCGTACGACAGACTGTGGGCATGAGCCCCACGACGGAGCACACGCACACGCCGCGGACGACGGAACCCACCGAGACCACGTTCGGCATCGGCGGTGCCGCGGAGAGCACCGACATGGTGCTCAACATCGGCCCTCAGCACCCGTCCACGCACGGCGTGCTGCGCCTGCGGCTCGTCCTGGACGGCGAGCGGATCGAGCGTGCGGAGCCGGTCATCGGCTATATGCACCGCGGCGCGGAGAAGCTCTTCGAGGCGCGCGACTACCGGCAGATCGTGATGCTGGCCAACCGCCACGACTGGCTGTCGGCGTTCTCGAACGAGCTGGGCGTGGTCATGGCCGTCGAGCGGATGCTCGGCATGGAGGTGCCCGAGCGCGCGGTGTGGACGCGCACGCTCCTCGCGGAGCTGAACCGGGTCCTGAACCACCTGATGTTCCTCGGCTCGTACCCGCTGGAGCTCGGCGGCATCACGCCCGTCTTCTACGCCTTCCGGGAGCGCGAAGAGCTGCAGAACGTCATGGAGGAGATCTCCGGCGGGCGCATGCACTACATGTTCAACCGGGTCGGCGGCCTCAAGGAGGACCTGCCCGCGGGCTGGACCACGCGCGCGCGGGCGGCCGTCGCCTCGGTGCGGTCGCGCATGGACGTGTACGACCGGCTCGTGCTCGGCAACGAGATCTTCCGGGGGCGCACCCGCGGTGTGGGCGTGCTCTCCGGAGAGGCGGTGCATGCCTACGGAGTGAGCGGTCCGATCGCCCGCGCCTCCGGAGTGGACTTCGACCTGCGCCGCGACGAGCCGTATCTGGCGTACGGCGAGCTGGGCGACGTCCTCAAGGTGGTGACCCGTGAGGAGGGCGACTGCCTGGCCCGCTTCGAGTGCCTCCTGGAGCAGACCCACAACGCGCTGGACCTCGCGGACGCCTGCCTGGACCGCGTCGCCGACCTCCCGCAGGGCCCGATCAACCAGCGGCTGCCGAAGGTCCTCAAGGCCCCCGAGGGCCACACGTACGCCTGGACCGAGAACCCCCTCGGCATCAACGGCTACTACCTGGTGTCCAAGGGCGAGAAGACCCCGTACCGGCTGAAGCTGCGCTCCGCCTCGTACAACAACATCCAGGCCCTCGCGGAGCTCCTGCCGGGGCAGCTCGTCGCCGACATGGTGGCGATCCTGGGGTCGCTGTTCTTCGTCGTCGGTGACATCGACAAGTAGTCAGGGCGTGAGTACGTCCCCCAGGGGCATGCCGACCGGCTGCGTCAGCCAGCCGAAGTCGCCGAGGCCTCCCGCCGCCGTCAGCTCGGCGGCCTGGCCCGCGCCGGCCAGCGCCCGTACGTAGCCGGTCGGGTCGCTGGAGGCGAGGGCCAGGGGCGGGCGGTCGCCGGAGACCCCGAGGGCGCGCAGGGCGGCGCGCTGGGTGAGGAGCAGGGCGTCGGGCAGGGCGCACGCGTCCAGGGCGACGTGCGCCGTGATGTCGCGGCTGCCGTCCGGGACGGGCCGCTCCTCGCGGCCTGCGCGGAAGCCCGTCAACGTGCCGAAGGGCGGCCGGTCGGCGCGCGTGTGGGCGTAGTCGACGGCGACCGCGAGGCCGCGCGTGAGCGTCGCGAGTGCCGCCGCCCACGCCTCGTCCCGGGGGCGGCCGATCTCCGCGCGCAGGCCCGCCTCCGGGCCGAGCGGCCACCAGCGCGCGAGCCACGCGGCGTCGGGCCCGGCCACCGGAGCGCCGAGCTCCTCGGTGCCGTCGGCGTGCACGAGGACCTGGCGCACGGCCCCGTCGGGGGCCCGCTCGGCCACGTCCAGGGGGACGTTGTCGAGCCACTCGTTGGCGAACAGCAGGCCCGTCACGTCGGCCGGGGGCTCCGCGCGCCACTCGATCACCGGGTCGAGGCCTTCGGGGCGCGCGGCGCGCTCCACGGCGTACGCGCGCGTACGCGCCGCCACGTCCGCCGGCAGCGCCGCGATGACGCCCGCCGTCAGCTCGCCGCGGCCCGCGCCCATGTCCACGAACGCCAGCTCCCCGGGGTGCCCGAGCGCGGCGTCGACGCGGCACAGGAGGCGGGCCACGGCGCCCGCGAACAGGGGCGAGGCGTGCACGGAGGTGCGGAAGTGACCCGCGGGTCCCTCCGGGCGCCGGTAGAAGCCCTCCGGGCCGTACAGCGCCTCCTCCATGGCTTCCCGCCAGGCGCGCGGCGCGCCGACTGGCGCTCGCGGCGCTCCCCGTGCCTCATTCGTCACAGCGAGAAGGGTATGCGGGCCTCCACCTTGGGGAGTACGAGGCGGCCCTGCGGATCGGACCTCCGGTTGACCCGAGGGGCCCGACGGGTTGCCTACGCTGGGTTACGTGCAGCGCCTCTATGACTTTCTCCGCAGACACCCGACGGGAGTCGACGCCTTCTGGGCGCTCATCCTGTTCGGGATCTCCGGGCTTGGCCTGGTGGCCGTCTCCGAGGCTGACGGCCGCGACCCGGCCCTCGCGTCGGTACCGGTCATCATCGGCCTGTGCCTGGTGGTGGCGCTGCGGCGCCGGTGGACCGACCGGATGCTGCTGCTCGCCGCCGGGATCGGCGTCCTGCAGATGCTCTTGGACGTGCAGCCAGGTCCCGCCAACTTCGCGATGCTCGTGATCATCTACACGGCGGCAGCGGACGGGCCGCCGTGGGCCTCGCGGTTCGCCCTCGGCGGCGGCCTCGCGGCGGCTCCGCTGTCGCAGCTGCGCTGGCCGGACGGGGCGTCGGGGGTCTGGGGACACCTCCTGTTCATGGTCTTCATGGTGGTGCCGTTCGCGCTCGCCTGGGTGCTCGGCGACTCCATCCGCACCCGCCGCGCCTACCTGGCCCAGCTGGAGGAGCGCGCGGACCGCCTGGAGAAGGAGCGCGAGGCGCAGTCCAAGGTCGCGGTCGCCGCCGAGCGCGCCCGCATCGCCCGGGAGCTGCACGACGTCGTCGCGCACAACGTGTCCGTGATGGTGGTGCAGGCCGACGGCGCCGCGTACGTCCTGGACGCCGCTCCCGACCAGGCCAAGCAGGCCCTCGCCACCATCTCGGGCACCGGCCGCCAGGCCCTCGCGGAGATGCGCAGGCTGCTCGGCGTGCTGCGCACCGGCGAGCCCGAGGAGAGCGGTGAGTACGTCCCGCAGCCGGACGTGGAACAGCTCGACGAGTTGATAGAGCAGGTGCGCGGCGCGGGCCTGCCGGTCGACTTCCGGGTGGAGGGCACCCCGCGCCCGCTGCCCAGCGGCGTCGAGCTGACCGCGTACCGCATCGTCCAGGAGGCGCTGACCAACACCCGCAAGCACGGCGGCGAGAACGCCGGGGCGAGCGTCCGGCTCGTCTACTTCGACGACGGCCTCGGGCTGCTCGTCGAGGACGACGGCAAGGGCGCCCCGCACGAGCTGTACGAGGACGGCGGCGCCGACGGCAGCGGCCACGGCCTGATCGGCATGCGCGAGCGCGTCGGCATGGTCGGCGGCACGCTGGACGCGGGACCGCGTCCGGGCGGCGGATTCCGCATCAGTGCTCTGCTGCCACTGAAACCCGCACACTGACACCTGTCAGTGCCGTGGTCGCCGCGCATGCCGAGCGTGCGCGGGGCGCGCCCCGCGCACGGACGCCGCACCGCAGCCCCCGCACCAGCCCCCGCTCCGTCCGCGATGATGGACGGACGACCCATCCATGAAGGCCACGCACGAAGGCCGTGCACGAAGGCCGTGAAGGGACTCCTTGATGTCGATCCGCGTGATGCTCGTCGACGACCAGGTGCTGCTGCGCACCGGGTTCCGGATGGTGCTCGCCGCGCAGCCGGACATGGAGGTCGTCGCGGAGGCCGGTGACGGCGTCGAGGCGCTGCAGGAGCTGCGCTCCACGGCGGTCGACGTGGTCCTGATGGACGTCCGGATGCCGAAGCTGGACGGCGTGGAGACGACGCGGCGCATCTGTGCCGCCGCCGAGCCGCCGAAGGTGCTGATCCTGACCACCTTCGACCTCGACGAGTACGCCTTCTCGGGCCTGAAGGCGGGCGCTTCCGGCTTCATGCTCAAGGACGTGCCGCCCGCCGAACTGCTCGCCGCCATCCGGGCCGTGCACAGCGGCGACGCGGTCGTCGCGCCGTCCACGACGCGGCGGCTGCTCGACCGCTTCGCCCCGATGCTGCCGGGCACCGGCAGCCAGCCGCACCACAAGGAGCTGGGGCGCCTCACCGAGCGCGAGCGCGAGGTCATGGTGCTCGTCGCCCAGGGCCTCTCGAACGGCGAGATCGCGGCGCGGCTCGTGCTGTCCGAGGCGACCGTGAAGACGCACGTGGGCCGCATCCTGACCAAGCTCGGGCTGCGTGACCGGGTGCAGGTGGTGGTGCTCGCCTACGAGACGGGGCTGGTGCGGGCGGGCGGCGGCACGGGCTGAGCCGGCGCCCGGCCGTCGGGGTGCGCTGAACCGGCGCCCGGCCGCCCGCACGGGCTGAGCCCGCGCGCGGGCGGCCTGCCGGCGCGTGGCGTCAGCGCAGGACGCCCTCGATGAACTCGCTGCCGAGGCGGGAGACGACGCCCAGGTCGAGCTGGTGCTGCACGTACCGCCCGCGGCGGCGGGTCGTGATCAGCTCGGCCTTCTTCAGGACGCTCAGGTGCCGGGATATCTCCGGGGCCGTCATGCCGTGCGCGTCGGCCAGCTCCCCCGTGGTGTACGACCCGCGGGCCAGGTGGCGGCACAGGCGCATCCGGACCGGGTGGGACAGCGCGGCCATGCGGCGCGTGAGCTGCTCCACGGAGGCGGGGGCGGCGAGCCCCGGGGAGTTCACCGGATACGTGATCGAGGACTGCCAGCCGAACCGGTGCAGGACCAGCAGGTGCGGCCAGCCGAGGCTGGTCGGCACCAGGACCAGGCCGCCCTCGCCCGTCCTCGTCTGGCCCACGGCCATCTTGTCGATGGTGATCCTGCGGGCCTCCTCGTCCAGGGTCACCGCTCCGGAGATGGCGTTCAGCGCCTCGCCCAGGCCCTTGCGGCGCAGCAGATCCGTCTTGTGCCGGGCGTCCGCGGCGAGCTGATGGCTGACCCGCGACCAGGTGTCGGCGAAGAAGGCCTCGTCGCAGTCCTCCATCAGCTGCCGGAACCAGGCCCGCACCGCGGGCGGGTCGTCCAGGAGCCGCTTGGTGAACCGCACCTGGTGGTCACCGCGGGCCGCGGCGAGCTCCAGGGCGTGGCGGCGCATCCCGGCGTCGTTCAGCGGGTCCGTGGCGCGCTGCGTGTCGTACGCCAGCTGACAGGTGAACTCCAGGGCCGCGTCCACGAACTGCTGGTCCGTGAGCTTGTCCAGGAGGTCCAGCTCCTCGGCGAGGGTGGCGCCGGGGAGCGTGGTCTTGCCGGGGATGCCGGCGAACGGCGCGAAGACGTCCGAGAACGTCGTCCGCCACAGGAAGTCCGCCTCGCACATGCGGTCTGCGAGGCACGGGTCGAGGCGCGTGGAGACGGCCGTCGCCCAGCCCTGCAGCCCCGGGTGGTGTCCGGGCTCGGACAGCGCGTGCAGCGCCATGCCCAGCTCGGCGAGGGGCGAGGGCACGACATGGACCCGCTCCGGCGTCAGGCCGGTGATGTCGATGCTCACGCTCATGTCCCCATGGTGCACCGTGCCACTGACAGCGCCGGCGTCGATTGACGACTGACGTCAATCGACGCGACACGGGCCGTGGGCCTCGCGCAGGTTTGTGTCGTCGCCGGTCACGCATCGGCCTGGGGCGCCGATGTCGCCGCCCCTCGACTCATGGGGCTCCGCCCCTCTCCCCCTGTTGCCGCTTCGCGGCTCGTCCTCAAGCGCCGGACGGGCTTCGTCCCCCTTGATGTCCGTTAAGTATCATTGCTCCTGAAAGGTCTACGTCATGAGCGTCACCCAGCAGTACCTTCTCGACAGCTACCGCGCCGCCCAGCTCGGGGAGCGGACGCCGCCCGCGCCCGGTGTCTGCGACTGGCAGGTCGTGCGGGAAGTGCGTGACTACGGGCGCTTCAACGCCGTCGTCCACGAGCGTCCGGCGCACGGGCGCTTCCGGGGCGCGCTCGGGCGGCTGCTGCGCGGGCTCAGGGGAGGCGGCGCACGAACTCCGCGACCGCTGCCCTGACGTCGTCGGGCGTCCACGCCAGGCCGGGTCCGGTCACGGTGACCTCCGTGACGGACAGGCCCGGCGGGCCCTCCGGGAACCAGCGCCAGAACAGCTGGGTCCCGGTCTCCTCGGCCTGCGTGAGCGCCGCCTCGTTCAGGACGTCGGCGTCGTAGGGCAGCCAGACCTGGAACTGGTGGGTGTGCGGGGGGTCGGGGTGTACGCGCGACCAGGGCACCCGTGCGGCCGTGAACCCCTCGTGCAGCGCCTGGGCGACCACGCGCGCGTGGGTGACGTACTCCGGCAGGCGCGGCAGCACGCGCTTGAGGCCGAGCAAGGCCGACACGGCGGTCGGGAACTGCTGGAACATCAGGCCGCCGTACCGGTGCCGCCAGGCGCGCGCCTCGTCGGTCAGCGTCCGCGGCCCGGCGAGCGCGGCTCCCGCGATGCCTTCGAGCGACTTGTAGAACGACACGTACACGCTGTCCGCGACCGCCGCGATCTCCGGCAGCGGGCGGCCGAAGTGCGTCGTGCACTCCCACAGGCGCGCCCCGTCGAGGTGCACGACGGCGTCCCGTTCGCGCGCCGCCGCCACCACGTCCGTGAGCTCCTGCCAGTCGGGCAGGACGAAACCGGCCTCCCGTAGCGGCAGTTCGAGCATCAGTGTTCCGAAGGGCTCCTCGAAGTCGCGCACCTCGTCGGCCGTGGGGCAGCGCGGCTCGTCCGTCGGGTGCACGGTGCGCAGACCGCTCACCACGGAGAGGGCGCCCCCCTCGTGCACCTCCGGATGCGCGCGCGGGTGCAGGGCCACGGTGGCGTTGCCCGTGCGCCCCGCCCAGCAGCGCAGCGCGACCTGCTGGGCCATCGTGCCGGTGGGAAAGAAGACGGCGTCCTCCTTGCCGAGCAGCCGCGCGACCTCGTCCTCGAGGTCGGCGACCACGCCGTCGCCGTACATGTCGCTCATCCCGTCCGGGGCCGTGACGTCGGCGACGCCTTCGGCGAGGGCTGTGACGCGCTCGGCCAGGGTCACCGTCATGGGGGAGCGGGTCAGGAGGCGGGCGGCGCCGCGGGCCGCGGCGATCCGGCGCTCGCGGCCGTCCGGTTCGGTGGGCTCGTCCGGCTCGGTGGGCTCGTCCGGTGCGGCGGGCTCGTCCGGTGTGGCGGAAACGCGTGGTTCGGCAGACTCGTCCGGCTCGCTGGGGTCGTCCGGCTTGTCGTGTGCGGTCATCCACAGATCATCGCGCGTGGTCGTACGAATGCCCACAGCCTGTGGACAGCCGACGGCGCTCCGCCGACGGATAGCGTTAGCATGACGAGAAATCGTCCGGTACCCCGAGCGGACTGGAACGGAAGGCCTCATCGCGTGAACGCATCCCACCGGCCGGAGCAGCGTCCGGAGCCCCGATCGGACCCCAGGGACCGCCCCGCGCGGCTCACCGTGGGCGTCGTCGGAGCGGGCCGCGTAGGTCCGGCGCTCGCGGCGGCGCTCCAGCTCGCCGGGCACCGCCCGGTGGCCGCCTCCGGGGTGTCCGACAGCTCCGTGCGGCGCGCCGCCGCCATGCTGCCCGACGTCCCGCTCGTCTCGCCCGCCCAGGTCCTCGAGCGCGCCGACCTGGTCCTGCTCACCGTCCCCGACGACGCGCTGCCCGGCCTGGTCGAGGGCCTCGCCGAGACGGGCGCGGTGCGCCCGGGACAGCTCCTGGTGCACACCTCCGGGCGGTACGGCGCGAAGGTGCTCGAACCCGCCCTGCGCGCCGGTGGCCTGCCCCTCGCGCTGCACCCGGCGATGACGTTCACCGGCACCCCCGTGGACGTACAGCGCCTGGCCGGCTGCTCCTTCGGCGTGACCGCACCCGACGAGCTGCGGCTCGCCGCGGAGGCGCTGGTCATCGAGATGGGCGGCGAGCCCGAGTGGATCGCCGAGGAGGCCCGCCCGCTCTACCACGCGGCCCTCGCGCTCGGCTCGAACCACCTGGTCACGCTGGTCGCCGAGGCCATGGAACTGCTGCGGGACGCGGGCGTCGAGGCCCCGGACCGCATGCTCGGCCCGCTCCTCGGCGCCGCCCTCGACAACGCCCTGCGCTCCGGTGACGCGGCCCTGACCGGGCCCGTCGCGCGCGGGGACGCGGGCACGGTCGCCGCGCACGTCGCCGAGCTGCGCAAGCACGCGCCGCAGACCGTCGCCGGGTATCTCGCGATGGCCCGCGCGACCGCCGACCGCGCCCTCGCCCACGGCCTCCTCAAGCCGGAACTCGCCGAGGATCTGCTCGGGGTGCTGGCGGGTGGGGTGAACGGGCCGGGGGGCCTTGGGGGATCGGGCCTCGGTGGTCCGGCTGGTCCGGCTGGTCCGGCTGGTCCCGGTGGTCCGGCTGGTCCCGGTGGTCCCGGTGGTCCGGCCGGTCCCGGTGGTTCGGGCGGGCCGGGCGGGCCGAGTGAGCCCGGCGGTTCGGACGGCCCGGGTGGTTCGGACGCTTCGGACGCTTCGGACGGAGGGGACCGATGAGCGAGGAGACGAACTCGCGGGGGCCGCAGGCGCCCGAGACCCCCCGCGACACCACCCTCCTGCACACCACGGCGGACCTCCGCGCCCGCCCCCGCACCGGGCGCCGTGTCGTCGTCATGACCATGGGCGCCCTGCACGAGGGCCACGCCACGCTGGTCCGCACGGCACGGCAGGCGGCAGGGCCCGGCGGCGAGGTCGTCGTCACGGTCTTCGTGAACCCGCTGCAGTTCGGCGCGGGCGAGGACCTCGACCGCTATCCGCGCACCCTCGAAGCCGACATCAAGACCGCGTCCCAGGCCGGTGCGGACGTCGTGTTCGCCCCCGCCGCGGAGGAGGTCTACCCCGGCGGCGAGCCCCAGGTCCGGGTCACTGCGGGCCCCATGGGCACCGTCCTCGAAGGGGCCACGCGCCCCGGGCACTTCGACGGCGTGCTCACCGTCGTCGCCAAGCTGCTGCACCTGACCGCGCCCGACGTGGCGCTGTTCGGGCAGAAGGACGCCCAGCAGCTCGCCGTGATCCGCCGCATGGTGCGGGACCTGAACTTCGACGTGGAGATCGTCGGCGTGCCCACGGTCCGCGAGGACGACGGCCTGGCCCGCTCCAGCCGCAACCGCTACCTGTCGCCCGAGGAACGCCGCACCGCGCTCGCGCTGTCCCGCGCCCTGTTCGCGGGCCGCGACCGGCACGCCGCGCAGGAGGCGCTGCGCGCCCGGGCCGCGCTCGCCCCCGCCACCCACGCGCGCGTGGACGGCCTGAACGCGCTGGGCGAGGCCCGCGCGGCCGCCGACGCGCACGCCGTCGCCCAGGCCGTCCCCGCGGGCCCGGCGGGTCCCGCCGCCGTCCGCGCGGCCGCCCGGCAGGTCCTCGACGAGGCCAGGCGGCTGCGCCCGCCGCTCGTCCTGGACTACCTGGCGCTGGTCGACCCGGCCGACTTCCGGGAGATCGGCCCCGACCACCGGGGCGAGGCGATCCTGGCCGTCGCCGCCAAGGTCGGCACCACCCGCCTGATCGACAACATCCCGCTGACGTTCGGAGCCCCGGCATGAGCCCGCGCCCGTACGGCGGCCTCCGCGGCCCTCACAGTCCCAGCAAGCACCGCAGTCCTCACAGTCCCCACAAGAGCCCCCGCACGAGCGCCCGCCCGTGCGCCCCCGCCGCCATCCGCCCGATCCGGATCGGAGCCCCCGTATGAGTGCCACCGGCATACGCCTGTACGCCCCCGCGCCCGGCTGGTCGCTCGACGCCGATGTCGTGGTCGTCGGCTCCGGAGTGGCCGGTCTGACCGCCGCCCTGCGCTGCTCGGCGGCCGGCCTGAAGACCGTCGTCGTCACCAAGGCACGCCTGGACGACGGCTCCACGCGCTGGGCGCAGGGCGGCATCGCGGCGGCACTCGGCGAGGGCGACACCCCCGAACAGCACCTGGACGACACCCTCGTGGCGGGCGTGGGCCTGTGCGACGAGGAGGCGGTGCGCGTCCTCGTCACCGAGGGCCCCGGCGCCGTACGCCGCCTGATCGAGGCCGGAGCACGGTTCGACGAGTCGGCCGACGGCGGCCTGGCCCTCACCCGCGAGGGCGGCCACCACCGCCGCCGCATCACGCACGCGGGCGGCGACGCGACCGGCGCGGAGATCTCCCGCGCCCTGGTCGAGGCGGTCCGCGCCCGGGGCATACCGACGGTCGAGAACGCCCTGGTCCTGGACCTCCTGACGGACGCCGAAGGACACACGGCCGGGGTGACCCTGCACGTCATGGGGGAGGGCCAGCACGACGGCGTGGGCGCCGTCCACGCCCCCGCCGTGGTGCTCGCCACCGGCGGCATGGGCCAGGTCTTCTCGGCGACCACCAACCCGTCGGTGTCCACGGGCGACGGCGTCGCGCTCGCCCTGCGCGCGGGCGCCGAGGTCTCCGACCTGGAGTTCGTGCAGTTCCACCCGACGGTGCTGTTCCTGGGCGCCGACGCGGAGGGCCAGCAGCCGCTCGTCTCCGAGGCGGTGCGCGGCGAGGGCGCCCACCTGGTGGACGCCGACGGCGTGCGGTTCATGGTGGGGCAGCACGAACTGGCCGAGCTGGCGCCGCGCGACATCGTCGCCAAGGGCATCACGCGCCGCATGCAGGAACAGGGCACCACGCACATGTACCTGGACGGCCGCCACTTCGGCGCCGACATGTGGGCGAAGCGCTTCCCGACGATCCTCGCGGCCTGCCGCAGCCACGGCATCGACCCCGTCACCGAGCCCGTACCGGTCGCCCCCGCCGCCCACTACGCCTCCGGCGGCGTCCGCACCGACCCGCACGGCCGCACCACCGTGGCCGGCCTGTACGCGTGCGGGGAGGTCGCCTGCACCGGCGTGCACGGCGCCAACCGGCTCGCCTCCAACTCCCTCCTGGAGGGCCTGGTCTACGCCGAGCGCATCGCGGACGACATCGCCGCACGGCACGCCGACGGCACCCTCCACGCGCGCGTGCCCGCCGAGCCGACGCCCCCGCAGCGGCCCGCCCACCCCCTGCTGCCCCCGGAGGCCCGCTTCACCATCCAGCGGGTGATGACCGAGGGCGCCGGAGTCCTCCGCTCCGCCGAGTCCCTCGCCGCGGCCGCCGACCGGCTCGCCGCCGTGCACGCGGACGCGGCGGGCGCGCTCGCCGACGACGGCAAGACCGCCGAGCCCGGCGTGGACGCCTGGGAGACCACGAACCTGCTGTGCGTCGCCCGCGTCCTGGTGGCGGCGGCACGGCAGCGCGAGGAGACTCGTGGCTGCCACTGGCGCGAGGACCACGCGGACCGCGACGACGCGGCGTGGCGCCGCCACATCGTCGTACGCCTCAATCCCGACCGGTCCCTCACCACCCACACCACCGACACCGCCCGTTTCCCCAGCACCCAGGAGCAGTGACCGACGTGAGCACCACCGACCTCCCCCTCGCCGACGGCACCGGCGGCTGCGGCGACGGCTGCGGCTGCGGCGACGCGGCGCACGACGCGATGGAGTGCGGCCTCGACCCGTCGCTCGTCCAGATGCTTCAGGACGCGGGCCTCGACCCCGTCCAGGTCGAGGACATCGCGCACCTCGCCATCGCCGAGGACATGGAGTTCTCGCCGGACGCCGTGGACGTCACGACGGTCGCCACCATCCCCGAGGACGCCGTGGCCACCGGCGACTTCACCGCGCGCCAGGCGGGCACCGTCGCGGGCCTGCGCGTCGCCGAGGCCGTCCTGTCGGTCGTCTGCGAGGACGAGTTCGAGGTGGAGCGGCACGTCGAGGACGGCGAGCGCGTGGAGGCCGGTGACGTGCTCCTGAGCGTCACGACCCGCACCCGCGACCTGCTGACGGCCGAGCGCAGCGCGCTGAACCTGATGTGCCGCCTGTCCGGCATCGCGACGGCCACGCGCGCGTGGGCGGACGCCCTGGAGGGCACCGGCGCCAAGGTCCGCGACACCCGCAAGACGACCCCCGGCCTGCGCTCCCTGGAGAAGTACGCGGTCCGCGCGGGCGGCGGCGTCAACCACCGCATGTCGCTCGCCGACGCGGCCCTCGTCAAGGACAACCACGTGGTCGCCGCGGGCGGCGTCGCGCAGGCCTTCAAGGCCGTACGGGAGACGTTCCCGGGCGTGCCCGTCGAGGTCGAGGTGGACACCCTGCACCAGCTGCGCGAAGTCCTGGACGCGGGCGCCGACCTGATCCTCCTGGACAACTTCACGCCCGGCGAGACGGAGGAGGCCGTCGCCCTCGTCGCCGGCCGCGCCGCCCTGGAGTCCTCCGGCCGCCTCACCCTGGAGAACGCCCGCGCGTACGCGGAGACCGGCGTCGACTACCTCGCGGTGGGTGCCCTCACGCACTCGTCCCCGATCCTCGACATCGGCCTCGACCTGCGCGAAGCGCGGGTCTCCGGAGAGGTGAGCAGCTGATGCTGCTCACCATCGACGTAGGCAACACACAGACCGTCCTCGGCCTGTTCGACGGCGAGGACGTCGTCGAGCACTGGCGCATCTCCACCGACCCGCGCCGCACGGCCGACGAACTCGCCGTGCTGCTGCGGGGCCTGATGGGCACGCACCCGCTGCTCGGCGACGAACTCGGCGACGGCATCGACGGCATCGCGATCTGCGCCACCGTCCCGTCCGTCCTGCACGAGCTCCGCGAGGTCACGAGGCGCTACTACGGAGACGTGCCCGCCGTCCTCGTGGAGCCCGGCATCAAGACCGGCGTCCCGATCCTCATGGACAACCCCAAGGAGGTCGGCGCCGACCGCATCATCAACGCGGTCGCCGCGGTCGAGCTCTACGGAGGCCCCGCGATCGTCGTGGACTTCGGTACGGCGACGACGTTCGACGCGGTGTCCGCGCGCGGGGAGTACGCGGGCGGTGTCATCGCCCCCGGCATCGAGATCTCCGTCGAGGCCCTCGGCGTGCGTGGCGCGCAGCTCCGCAAGATCGAGCTGGCCCGGCCGCGCAGCGTCATCGGCAAGAACACCGTGGAGGCCATGCAGGCGGGCATCCTGTACGGCTTCGCGGGCCAGGTCGACGGCGTCGTGCGGCGGATGGCGCGCGAGCTCGCGGGTCCTGACGCCGACCCCGAGGACGTGACCGTGATCGCGACGGGCGGGCTCGCGCCGATGGTGCTCGGCGAGGCGTCCGTCATCGACCACCACGAGCCGTGGCTCACGCTGATCGGCCTGCGCCTCGTCTACGAACGGAACGTGTCGCGCGGCTGACCGCCCGTTTCACGCCGCCGGGTGCGGCACCTCGACGCCAACTTCTCGCGTCCGCGAGACAACCAGCACCCCCGTCCAAGAGTCTGTGCTGGGAGGGGTTCTGACCGGGTGTCTGGTACGGGTGGCTGAAGAGTGTGGGGCGGATGAGGGGCAAGGCACGCCTGGGTGTCGCGACGGCGGCCGCGCTGGTGGCACTGACGGGTGCCCCGGCGGCGGCAGCGGTGCCGACGACGGACCCGGGCACGTCCGCGTCGGCGACCCTGTCGCTCCCGCCGTCCCGGACCGCCACCCCCGCCCCGACGGTGACACCGACCTCGACCACGCCCGAGGCCAACCCCACGGACCGCATGGCGGACACCGGGGCAGGCGTCATCCCCTGGATCGTGGCAGCGGCGGCAGGAGCCCTGGGCATAGGCGCAGTGGCCTTCGCGACAACCCGCCGCCGCCCGGACTGAAGGCCCACCCGGGCCTCGGCCCGATATCCAGCCCTCGGGCCGATCCCCAGCCGGCCCGGCCACTTTCCAGCCCGTCCGGCGCTTGAGGACGAGGCCGCAGGCCGATCGACGGGGCCCCGTCCCACCCGAAGGGGACGACAAGGCCATTTCAGCCCGTCCGGCGCTTGAGGACGAGGCCGCAGGCCGACCGGCGGCACCCCGTCCCACGGGAAGGAGACGACGGGGCAATTTCAGCCCGTCGTGGGGGTCCCCCCTGCTCCTTAAGAGCTTGGGGGAGCTTGAGGACGAGCGCGCAGCGCGATCCGGCGGCGCCCCCGTCCCACCCGAAGGGGACACCCACAAGGCCCACACCAACCTCGTCCCCCAAGGCCCCCAGGCCACGCCCACGTGTCCGTTAAGAGGATTTTGTTCCCTCAGCGCGTATCGTCACCCCATGCCCACGCCATACGGATCCCGGGGCGGCATGGCCTTCGGTGCGCAGGAGCTGCGAGTGCTCCGCCGTGCGCTGGCCCACGCCCTGCACCCCAGCACCGTTCGTGCCCTTGACGACCAGGCCGTGCAGGACTGCGTGCGCCTCGCCGACGACATCGACGAGGCGGTACGTGAGGGCGCCCGGCTGCGCGCCTTCCTGGTGGCCGACCTCGCGCGCTACCGGGCGGCCCTTCCCGGCACCGCGGCCGGGTATCTGGAACTCCTCGAGGACGTCCTCGCGACCGGGTACCGCCCGGGCGCGGACGACCTCGCCGCCCTGCGCGCCCTGCGCGGCAACCTGCACGCGGCCGCGCTCCTGGACCGCTGCCGGGTGCTCGCCGAACGGGCCGTACGCGCCCGCCTGGCGGCGTCGTCGGCGGCGGTCGAGCCCGGGGCCGTCCCCGAGGTGGACGAGACGGCGCGGACCGCACCCCGCCCCACCGTCCCCCCGTCCCGCACCCGTCTCCTCGCCCTGCCCGGCGGCCTCGCCGCCGCCGACGAGAAGAAGCCCGCGCCCCGACCGAAGCCCCCCGCCGAGCGCCCCGCGGCCCCGCAGGAGCGCCCCCGCCCCGTGCCGACGCCGGCCGAGGTGTTCCCGCCCAAGCGTCCGGCACGGCCCGCCGCCCCGTCGCAGCGCCTCGCGGCGGGCTAGCTACGCTGGGGGCATGGACTACGTCTCCGCGCTCGTGCCCCCCGTAGTGATGGCCGTGTTCTTCGTCGGCCTCATCGTGACGATCGTCAAGACCCAGGGCGGCGCCAACAAGGCCAAGGAGGACGCCGCCGTCGACGCGGCGATCGCCCGCACCGAGGCCGTCCGGCAGACCACGAAGACCAGCGACGCCTGAGCGACCGCCACACCACGGCCCCCTCGGCCCCACCGGGACGCGGGGCGCCGCCCGGCGCACGACTCCACCGAGTCGTGCGCCCTTTTTGTTGCGGAAATGACCGGTATGCCACGTCCATCACGCCATTAGTGGTCTCGCCCACTATTGTTCAGCTGTGCCTCGCCCCTTGGGAGAACTCGAAGACGCAGTGATGACGCGGGTGTGGAAGTGGAACCGCCCCGTGACCGTTCGAGAAGTCCTGGAAGACCTTCAGCAGGAACGGTCCATCGCCTACACGACGGTCATGACCGTTTTGGACAATCTCCATCAGAAGGGCTGGGTGCGCCGCGAAGCGGAAGGCCGGGCCTATCGATATGAGGCGGTCTCCACGCGGGCCGCGTATGCCGCCGCACTGATGAACGACGCCTGGTCGCAGAGTGACAACCCGGCGGCGGCTCTCGTCGCCTTCTTCGGCATGATGTCGCCCTCGCAGCGGGAAGCGCTCAGCGACGCCGTTCGCATGGTGGAAGGCGACACGGTTCGCCGGGAAGACGAAGCGGATCGCAAGGCCGAAGCCGAAGCCGAAGCGGATCGCAAGGCCGAAGCGGCGGAACGCGGGCCGGGAGGCGGGGAAGGACCGGAGAACCCCGGCGGCCCCGGGCCCGGGCCCGAACGATAGCGTCCGCTCATGCCAGCACAGCCCGACGAACTCCCCCCGGCGCCCGGCGAACTCGGGGCGCACGGCACGCCCCCGGCAAATGCGGTCTCCGTGCGCAGGGCCCGCACCGCCGATGTGCCCGCCGTCCGGGACCTGCTGGACTCGTACGTCCGCAGGGGCGTCCTGCTCGACAAAGCGACCGTCACACTTTACGAGGACATCCAGGAGTTCTGGGTCGCGGAACGCGCGGACGGCAACGGCAATGGGGCGACGGTGGTCGGCTGCGGCGCGTTGCACGTGATGTGGGAAGACCTCGCCGAAGTACGGACACTTGCGGTGAATCCACAGGTCAAGGGCGCGGGCGTGGGCCATCAGCTGCTCGGAAAGCTGCTTGGGACCGCGCGTTGGCTCGGTGTCCGGCGGGTATTCTGCCTCACCTTCGAAGTCGACTTCTTCGCCAAGCACGGCTTCGTGGAGATCGGCGAGACGCCCGTCGATACCGTCGACACGGATGTCTACAGCGAGCTGCTGCGTTCCTATGACGAGGGCGTCGCCGAGTTCCTCGGCCTCGAACGAGTGAAACCGAACACCTTGGGCAACAGCCGGATGCTTCTGCATCTGTGATCGTGACGGAGCTATTCCGGGCAGTCACCTGCCCAGGTGCCCTATGTCCGAAACGCGCATGTTTCCCGGGATCTCGTGCAGTCGGTCTCTCCCAGGGGTTTGTGTTTTTCCGGGAAAAGCGGTTTGCTTTCCGACGTACTGCAGTGCTGCATATAACAGGGGGCGGCGATTCGGCGGCTCACCCCGCATGGTCCGGCCCTGAAGTTATCGATGAAAGGAAATCCGGTGGCACAGAAGGTTCAGGTCCTTCTTGTCGATGACCTCGACGGCGGCGAGGCGGACGAGACCGTGACGTTTGCGCTGGACGGCAAGTCGTACGAGATCGATCTCACCACCGCCAATGCGGACAAGCTCCGCGGTCTCCTTGAGCCCTACCTCAAGGGCGGGCGCCGCACCGGCGGCCGTGCCAGCGGCCGCGGCAAGGCGCGCGCCGCTGCCGTGGGCGGCGGCAACCAGGACACGGCGGCGATCCGCGCGTGGGCGAAGGACAACGGCTTCGAGGTCAACGACCGCGGCCGCGTCCCCGCGTCCATCCGCGAGGCCTACGACAAGGCCAACGGCTGACTGCTCGCACGTCGCAGCCGGACCCGGTGGCACGCAGTGGCCGCCGTGTCCACGAGCCGTACGAGGTCGGAGCCCGCGGCGGAGCCGGAATGGGGGTCGGTTCCGCTGCCGTCCACGGCCAGAGCGACGCTCGGCGCCAGGCCGGGCAGGGCCGTCAGCGACGGCAGGTCCCGCTCCACCTCGTGGCCGGGCTCGGGGGGCCGCAGCCACACGGCGGCCCCCGAAGGGCCGACGGCTCCGGGCGGCGTCGGCGCGTCGACGAGACCGCCCGCGCCGATCGCCGCGAGGTCCAGGGGGATGTCCCCCCACTCCAGCCAGTCGAGCAGCCCCGGCAGCTCGTCCGCGCTGCCCGCGGCCACCAGGATCCGCATGGCCTCCCCGTGCAGCGCCACGGGCGCCTTCGGGCCCAGCTGCCGCAGCGCCGCGAAACCCGCCTGAGCGGGCATCTCCAGTACGTCGAAACGCAGCCCCGTGACGAGCCGGACATCCGGCCCCGGGGCCACGGCCCAGCCGAGCACGTTCTCGTACCAGCACCGCACCGCCGCCGGATCCCAGAATCCGGCCGCCGCCGCGTCCCACTGGCGCGGCACGCGCCGCCCCGCCGGATCCGACGCCGCGCGCCGGTCGGCCGGCGGCCTGGGGTGAGGAACGCTGAGGGCCATGTCCGGAGCAACAGCGCCGGGCACACTGGAGTTACGGCTCACGTCACGCTGGGTGTCGTCGCGACTGCGCACGGTGGCCGAAAAGGGGGCGTGATGGCGTACTGCGCAGCGCAAGGGTGTTCGCCCGTAGCGGAGGGAACCGGTGCGCGCTGCATGGAGTGTCAGTGCATACGGGTAAGACATCCCTAGTGGGGAGGGGCGACACGCAGCGTTCAGGCGTCTCACGTTCGCCAACGGCGTACTGATGGCGAGGGTAACTGCTTGGCCTGCGGGAACATCGTCTCGCACCATCAGGTTGGAGCATGTGTCGGCGTTGGAGTCAGGAACCGTTCCCTACGGTAGTGAGGGTGATCCGGACGGGTGTCGGCAGTTGGAATGAGCGGTCCCCGCTTGCGGGACTAAGCTGCGGAAGGACAGGGAGGGGAGCGTCCCCTTACTGCCTGACCGCTCTGAGGAGCGATTAACGATGTTCGAGAGGTTCACCGACCGCGCGCGGCGGGTTGTCGTCCTGGCTCAGGAAGAAGCCCGGATGCTCAACCACAACTACATCGGCACCGAGCACATCCTCCTGGGCTTGATCCACGAGGGCGAGGGTGTCGCCGCTAAGGCCCTGGAGAGCCTCGGGATTTCGCTCGAGGCGGTCCGCCAGCAGGTGGAGGAGATCATCGGGCAGGGGCAGCAGGCCCCGTCCGGGCACATCCCCTTCACCCCCCGTGCCAAGAAGGTCCTGGAGCTCTCGCTCCGCGAGGCCCTTCAGCTGGGCCACAACTACATCGGCACGGAGCACATCCTGCTCGGCCTGATCCGTGAGGGCGAGGGCGTCGCCGCCCAGGTCCTGGTCAAGCTGGGCGCCGATCTCAACCGGGTGCGGCAGCAGGTCATCCAGCTGCTCTCCGGATACCAGGGCAAGGAGACCGCCACCGCCGGCGGTCCTGCCGAGGGCACGCCCTCCACGTCCCTGGTCCTCGACCAGTTCGGCCGGAACCTCACCCAGGCCGCTCGTGAGTCCAAGCTCGACCCGGTCATCGGGCGCGAGAAGGAGATCGAGCGGGTCATGCAGGTGCTGTCCCGCCGCACGAAGAACAACCCGGTCCTGATCGGTGAGCCCGGCGTCGGCAAGACCGCCGTCGTCGAGGGCCTCGCCCAGGCGATCGTCAAGGGCGAGGTGCCCGAGACCCTCAAGGACAAGCACCTCTACACCCTGGACCTCGGCGCGCTGGTCGCAGGCTCGCGCTACCGCGGTGACTTCGAGGAGCGCCTGAAGAAGGTCCTCAAGGAGATCCGCACCCGCGGCGACATCATCCTGTTCATCGACGAGCTGCACACGCTCGTGGGTGCGGGTGCCGCCGAGGGCGCCATCGACGCGGCCTCCATCCTGAAGCCGATGCTGGCCCGCGGTGAGCTGCAGACCATCGGTGCGACGACGCTCGACGAGTACCGCAAGCACCTGGAGAAGGACGCGGCCCTCGAGCGCCGCTTCCAGCCCATCCAGGTCGCGGAGCCGTCGCTGCCGCACACCATCGAGATCCTCAAGGGCCTCCGCGACCGGTACGAGGCGCACCACCGCGTCTCCATCACGGACGAGGCCCTGGTCCAGGCCGCAACGCTGGCCGACCGGTACATCTCGGACCGCTTCCTGCCGGACAAGGCGATCGACCTGATCGACGAGGCCGGCTCCCGGATGCGCATCCGCCGGATGACCGCGCCGCCGGACCTTCGCGAGTTCGACGAGAAGATCGCGGGCGTGCGCCGGGACAAGGAGTCGGCGATCGACTCCCAGGACTTCGAGAAGGCCGCTTCCCTGCGCGACAAGGAGAAGCAGCTCCTGGCCGCCAAGGCCAAGCGCGAGAAGGAGTGGAAGGCCGGCGACATGGACGTCGTCGCCGAGGTCGACGGCGAGCTGATCGCCGAGGTCCTCGCCACGGCCACCGGCATCCCGGTCTTCAAGCTGACCGAGGAGGAGTCCTCGCGTCTGCTGCGCATGGAGGACGAGCTCCACAAGCGCGTCATCGGCCAGAAGGACGCCGTCAAGGCGCTCTCGAAGGCGATCCGGCGTACGCGAGCGGGTCTGAAGGACCCCAAGCGCCCCGGTGGATCGTTCATCTTCGCGGGCCCGTCCGGTGTCGGCAAGACCGAGCTGTCCAAGGCCCTCGCGGAGTTCCTCTTCGGTGACGAGGACGCCCTGATCTCCCTCGACATGTCGGAGTTCAGCGAGAAGCACACGGTCTCGCGCCTCTTCGGCTCGCCCCCCGGCTACGTCGGGTACGAAGAGGGCGGTCAGCTGACGGAGAAGGTTCGCCGCAAGCCGTTCTCGGTCGTCCTCTTCGACGAGGTCGAGAAGGCCCACCCGGACATCTTCAACTCGCTGCTCCAGATCCTGGAGGACGGTCGTCTGACCGACTCCCAGGGCCGGGTCGTGGACTTCAAGAACACGGTCATCATCATGACGACCAACCTCGGCACGCGGGACATCTCCAAGGGCTTCAACCTGGGCTTCGCCGCCCAGGGCGACACGAAGTCCAACTACGAGCGCATGAAGAACAAGGTCTCGGACGAGCTGAAGCAGCACTTCCGGCCCGAGTTCCTCAACCGCGTGGACGACGTCGTCGTCTTCCCGCAGCTGAGCCAGGGCGACATCCTCGAGATCGTCGACCTCATGATCGGCAAGGTGGACGAGCGCCTGAAGGACCGGGACATGGGCCTCGAGCTCTCCCAGTCCGCGAAGGAGCTCCTCGCCAAGAAGGGGTACGACCCCGTCCTGGGTGCCCGGCCGCTGCGCCGCACCATCCAGCGCGAGGTCGAGGACACGCTCTCCGAGAAGATCCTCTTCGGCGAGCTGCGCCCCGGCCACATCGTGGTCGTCGACACGGAGGGCGAGGGCGAGAACGCCACGTTCACCTTCCGCGGCGAGGAGAAGGCGGCGCTCCCGGACGTGCCGCCGATCGAGTCCGCCGGCAGCGGCGGGCCGAACCTGAGCAAGGAGGCGTAGCCCGCACAGGGCGCGTCGAAGGGGCTGCCCCGGACCGAGGAACCGGTCCGGGGCAGCCCCTTTTCCCATGACCTCCCCCGTTCCTCTCCACGGCTTCCACAGTCCGGCGTTTCCCGGTGGTGGGCGATCTCGTTGGGCCCCAAGGGCGCGCTCCCGCTGGGCCCAGAGGGTGCGTTCCCAACCCCCCACGCCCGATGAACGGAGACGCCCAGTGCGCATGACCGACCTCCAGCGCTGCGAGGTACGCCCCGGACGGCTCGTCGAATGGACCCTCGACCCGGCGACGGTCGACAGGGCGGCCGACCTGCCGGACGACTCCCGACGGCCGGCGTACGTCCAGGAGTCCCACGTGCGGACGGCGCGGTCCGTGCGCGCGGACGGCCTGTTCATGCCGACCTGGCTCGGTACGGCCTTCGACATTCCGGGGGCCGTCGATCTCGACGTACTCCAGGACGCCCTGCGGAACTGGACTCTCCGGCACGAGACGCTGCGCAGCGGATTCCGCTGGGCCGGTGACGAAATGCGCCGGTTCACCTTCGACGCCGAAGCCGTGTCGCTGCGCCGGGAGGTCGTCGGTGATTTCCCCGACGCGGACGAACTGGTTCAGCGTCTCCAGGATCGTTTCGACGCGGTCGCGGACGCGCTGAACTGGCCGAACTTCCTCTACACGGCGGTGGTGCGGCAGGACTGCACCAGCGTGTACCTGGCGTTCGACCACAGCAATGTCGACTCGTACTCCCTCCAGCGGATCCCCGCCGAGATCCATGAGCTTTACGCGGCGGGGCTCGAAGGCCGTGCCGTGGAGCGGACGCCGATCAGCAGTTACATCGACTTCTGCGAGAGCGAGCGCGCGGACGCGGACCGTATCGACGGAACGCACGCGATCGTCGACCGGTGGCGGGAATTCATCAAACGCTGCGGTGGAAAGCTGCCGGAATTCCCCGTCGATCCCGGTCTTGATCCGGCCGCCCGGATGCCCACACAGAAACTCATGGAGGAGAGGCTGGTGGACGCGGACGCCGCCGCCGCGTTCGAGGCCTACTGCCGTCCCTTCGGCGGGACCCTCGTCGGCGTCCTCGCCGCCACCAGCCTCATCGCCCACGAGATCAGCGGGCAGCCCGTCTACCGCACGATCGTGCCGTTCCACACCCGCGTGAAGTCGCAGTGGCTGGACTCCGTGGGGTGGTACGTCGGTGGCGCGCCGATCGAGGTGCCCGCGGCGCGGGCGCGTGACTTCGAGAGCGCCCTGCACTGTGTGCGCGGAGAGCTGCGGGCCAACAGGTCACTGGCGCGGATGCCCATCGCCCGGGTCCTGCGTCTGCTCGGCTCGGAGTTCCGGCCGACGTCGCCCGACCTGTACTCGATCGTCTCCTTCGTCGACGCCCGCGGCATCGTCGGCTCCGGACGCTGGACCGAGCTGAAGGCGTACGGCCTGGTCAGGGTGTCGTACGGGGACAAGGCGTGCGCCTGGGTCAACCGGCTCCACGAGGGCCTGCGGTTCGCGGGCCGCTACCCGGACACCGACGTCGCGGCCAAGAACATGCGGCTGTACGTCGAGCGGCTGCGGGAGACCGTCGTCGCCGTGGCCCGGCACGGCGCGCACGCCGGCGGTGGCTCAGAGGTGCCGCGGCCCCGTCGCGTCGACACCGTGTCCGTCGGGGCCTTCGGGACTGCCGGGACGGTCGAGACGTAGGAAGTCCCGGCGGGGGCGTCATCTGGTCGCGTAGCCGCTCACCCTGAGGCGGTGGGTGGACAGCGCTCCGGCCTGGGGCTCCCAACTGTGGGGGACCATCAGGTGCGCGAGGCTGGGAAAGAGTGCCGGGATGCGCTCCAGGACGGTCCGGTACGCGTCCGACGTGTGCGCGTTTGTCAGGAGCAGCTCCGTGACGCTGGGCAGGGACGGCACCTGGGCGGGGTCGTCGGCGTGCGCGGCCGGCATGGCGAGGTGCGCAACCGGGAGGACCAGGTAGGCGGGCGCGCACACGGCGAGCAGGAGGGACGTGGCCTCGGGCGACACCGACGCGCGGATGTCCAGGCTCCTGGGGTCGAGGCCGAGCCTGAGGAGTTCCTCGACCTGTTCGTCGGCGCGGAGCGTGAAGTTCGTCCTGCCGTCGTCGAGCTTGCTGACCACGCCGTCCGCGTACGACCGGCAGTCGAAGCGGCTCCAGCCCCACATCAGCTGGCTGCGTACGGCGACGGAGGGGTGGGCCGTGAACCGCGAGAGGAAGGGGATCGCCGCGTCCGAGCGGATGTGGGTCGCCGCGATCGCCACGTGCCGGGCCTCCTCGTCGGGCAGGCCGTCCGGGCCCGGCAGCAGATCGAGCACCATCGGCCCCAACGCCCCCAACTCCCGTGCCTCCTCGGGTGTATGCGGCGGAATCAGCTCGGCCGTCCTCCGCTCCACCTCCGCCCGCACCGCGGGCGCCAGCTCGGCCGCGTGTTCCAGGCAGGCCGCGGCGAGGAGGTGCGCCCGCTTGCGGGCGGGTGATCCGGCGGGGTGGGAGTCCCCGCGCGCGAGCAGGTCGCCGAGGAGTTCCGCCCGTTCCCGCGGCCGCGCCTGCGCCACCGCCATCCGGATGACGTCCCCCCACTGGTCGTCCGCCGCGTGCCCGGCGAGGACCCCGAAGTCGCCCTCCTCCACGGCGGCCCGCGCGCCCAGGAAGTCCTGGAAGGTGCGGTGCACGAACTCGACGGTGTCCGGGCCGGGTTCGCGGAGGAGGCCGCTGCGGTGCAGGAAGTGGGTGTAGACGGCCTCCGCGTCGCCGAGGGAGGCGAGTTCCGGTACGGCGGGCAGGGCGTCGCCGATGATCGTGGTGGCGCGGGTGCGGTCCATGGCCGTGCGGCCGTTGCGGATGAGCCAGTACGCGAGGCGCTGGAGGAGCTGGAGCTGGGGCTCCTCGCGGAGTTCGGGCACGTCCATGTGGCGTTCGCGGTCGCGGCGGATCAGGAGCATGGAGAGGGCGGCCGTGTAGAGGTCCTTGCGGCCGAGGGGCAGGAAGCCGCGGCGGTCGCGGTGCAGGGCGCAGACGAGGCCGCACATCAGCGGGTTGGTGGCGAGCAGGCCGAGGTCGGGCTTGGTCCGCACGGCTTCGAGGAGCTGGGCCTCGTACGCGCGCAGGGCCCGGTCGTCCTCCGCGTCGGCCCGCGCACCCGTCGCCGCCGCCGTGTGCCAGCGCCGGATGAACGCCGTCACGTCCGCGCCGCTCATCGGCGCGAGCGTCAGCTCGGTGAAGTCGTCGTCGGTGAGCCAGTCCTCCCGGACGGCGGAGGGCCGGGACGTCACCAGCCAGCGGTTGCCCGGGTAGGCCTCGATCAGGTCCGAGAGCCACGCGCGGGTGCGGGCGCGCTCGGCGTCGGGGACCTCGTCGATGCCGTCGACCAGGACCAGGGCGCGGGCCGAGGTCAGGACGCGGGCCTCCCAGCCGTCGGGCTGCGTGCCCGCGAGGGGGGAGCCGACGGCGGACAGGAAGTCCTTGGGGGCGGGGAGGCGCTCGCCGTGGCGGGTCAGGGTGCGCAGGGGCAGGACGTAGGGGACGCGGTCGTGGAGGTAGGCCATGCGGCCGTCGTCCGCGTCCGGGTCCTGGTGGGCCGCGGAGACCGCGAGCCACTGGATCAGGGTGGTCTTGCCGGAGCCCGCCTCGCCGCGCAGGAGCACCCGGTCGTGGGTGGCGAGGGCCTCGTCGGCGGGGCGGGGCGTCGGATCGAGGTGGGCCTCGAAGACCTGGCGCCAGTCGTCGCCGACCCGGACGTCGCCCAGGTGCCGTCCGCGTTCGGTGGCGGTCAGGCTCAGGTAGGCCGCGTCCAGGGGCCACTTGCCGGGCGAGTCGGCGAGGTCGATGCCGAAGATCGTGAGCTTGCCGTGCTTCTTCGCGATGTACGCGAGGTAGCGCTGCTCGAAGGCCACGTCCCGCGCGCCGGGGAGGGGGTCCCTGGCGATCAGCTCGTCGACCTTGGCAATGAGTTCCGCCTGGCGGCGGCTCTGCTCGACGAGGGTGTGGGCGACGAACGTGGACCGCTGGGTGAAGAAGTCCAGGATGTGCAGGCAGGCCGTGTCGAGGAGGCGGTGGTGGAGGTGGGCGGCGTCCGCCGAGAGGTCCCGGGTGGTGTCCCCGGCCGCCCGGCGCAGCCTCGCCGCCAGCTCCTCGTGGCCCAGGGACACCGCCTCCACGTCGGTGAGCGTGAGGGTGCCGAGGGCGAGCAGCGTCCGGGCCAGGGCGTGGCCGACGGCCTCCTCCTCGCCGTGGGGGACGGGGCGCTCGCCGGTGCGGACGGCCTGGCGGACCAGGGCGGTGACGAGGCGGCGCACGTCCTGCTCGGCGAGGTCGCGCCGCTCGCCGCGGAAGGACACCAGGGCGTCGATCCGTACGGGCTCCGTGACCAGGCCCGCGCCCGGTCCGGGGCGTACGAAGAGCTTCCTGATCAGCGGGGTGACGACACCGGACGCGAGACGGACGCCAATGGCCGCGGGATCCATGGTCGAGAGCGTAGTGGGCGTCACATTCGCGGGTGGTGGATCTTGCGCCCCGGTGACATGACGCACAGGGCATACATCACATACGAGGCGGATTAGTGGTGCTTTTCGGCGGCGGGGACGGGACTTTCGGCCTGGAACCGGCGGCTTCGGGGGCCGTGGGCGGGTGGCTCCGGCGGTGATCGCGGGCGGGCCCTGGTACGGCCGCCGCTAGTAGAGGGGCGTTTTGGGGCCGGGGCGGGGTGGGGGTTACCAAGGGATGGCCGTCCGGCATGCGCAGTGAGCGTGCCGGATTCCCTTTTGCTCGCAGTACCCCGCAACACCCCCGCAGTACCCCGCAACACCCCCCCGCAGTCCCCCCCCGTACAGCCGGTACCCCCGTACCGCGTCCCCTTGCCTTGTCCCGGAGGTTCCCCATGTCGAAGCGCGCCAAGTCCCACCATTCCGGCCCGTCCCTGCGTCGCACCCGGGCGGCCGTCCTCGCCGCCGGTGTCGGCGTGACGACGGTGCTCGGAGCCGGGGTCGCGGCCGCCGCCGACACCAAGGGCGGGGAGCGGTCCGTGACCGCGTCCTCCGTGGGCGCGCAGGCCGTCGCCCAGGCCAAGGCCGCCGAGCAGGCGAAGCAGGCCGTGGCGAAGAAGGCCGCGCAGGCCAAGCTGGCCGCCGCCAAGAAGGCCGCCGCCTGGCAGGACCCGGTCGACAACTACCGCCTGTCCGCGAGCTTCGGCCTCGGCGGCAGCATGTGGGCCAGCAAGCACTCCGGCCAGGACTTCGCCGTGCCGGTCGGCACCGTGGTCAAGGCCGTGCACGCCGGCACCGTCGTCAAGGCCGGCGGCAACGGCGCCGGTGACGGCCCCGCGTACGGCAACGCCGTGGTGATCAAGCACGCCAACGGCACCTTCTCGCAGTACGCGCACCTGTCGAAGGTCGAGGTCCGCCCTGGCCAGGCCATCACCACCGGCCAGCGCATCGCCCTGTCCGGCAACACCGGCAACTCCAGCGGCCCGCACCTGCACTTCGAGATCCGTACGACGCCGAACTACGGCTCGGCCGTCAACCCGGTCGCGTTCCTGCGCGCGCACGGCGTCCGCGTCTGATCCCGGCCCCGTGAACGGGGCGCGCGCGTCCGATCCCCCGCGGGCGGCGCCCCGGTGCTCAGGTGCCGTTGTGCGCCTGGGTCACCAGATCGATGGCGACTTCGAGGATGGCTTTCCGCTTCTCCTCGGGGTCGCCATCGTTGCCTTTGAGCACGAACATCCCGCCGTGCATCGTGAACAGCGCGCTGAAGCAGCGCACCTGCGCGGTCATCGGCACCGACGGGTCGTCGTGGGTCAGGATCTCCAGGAGTTGGAGCATCCGGTCCTTGAAGCTCTCGCCCGTCTTCAGGTCGCGCATCGTCGCCTGGTTCTCCTGCATGAAGCGGAAGAGCGGGGCGGCTTCGGTGAGGATCTCGCTGTAGCGGGTCAGGATCTCGCGCTTGGTCTGAAGCGTGCGCGGCTGCTCCTTGCCCCAGACGATGAGCTCGTCGATGGGCCGCGTCAGATCGTCGAAGATGCTGGTGAGGATGTCCTCTTTGGTCTTGAAGTGGTAGTACAGGGCCGCTTTCGTGACGTCCAGGCGCTCCGCGATCTCGCGCAGTGACGTCTTCTCGTACCCCTGCTCGGCGAAGAGTTCGAGCGCCACGTCCTGAATGCGCTGGCGGGTGTCCCCGCGGCGCCGCTGCCTGCCTGTGCTGCTCATGGTGGCGATCCTCGCACTTCTCCCCGGTACCGCCCGAACTTACTTGACGCCCGGCTAGTTAGGGGTCTACTTTCCTCTACTGTAGCCAACTTGCCGGGCGGCAAGTAAGTACGGCGGGCATAGTGTTCGAGAACAGGGGAGCGGGGACCGTGGCAGACATCGGGAAACGGACCGGGCAGGCGGCAGCCGCCGGGAACCAGGGCGCGGCGGCCGAGCCGCAGCCCCGCAGCGTACGAGTGGTGATCTTCGCCCTGATGGTCGCGATCCTGCTCGCGATGCTGGACAACATGATCGTGGCGCCCGCGATGCCGACGATCGTCGGCGACCTGGGCGGCCTGGAACACCTGTCGTGGGTGGTGACCGCGTACACCCTCGCGACTGCCGCCTCCACCCCGATCTGGGGCAAGATCGGCGACATGTACGGGCGCAAGGGCGCCTTCCTCTCCTCCATAGTGATCTTCCTGATCGGCTCCGCGCTCAGCGGACTCGCCCAGGACATGGGGCAGCTCATCGGCTTCCGGGCGGTCCAGGGGCTCGGCGCGGGCGGACTGATGGTCGGCGTCATGGCGATCATCGGAGAGCTGGTGCCGCCGCGGGAGCGCGGCAAGTACATGGGCATGATGACCGGCGTGATGGCGGTCGCCATGATCGGCGGACCGCTCGTCGGCGGCACCCTCACCGACCACCTCGGCTGGCGCTGGGCCTTCTACATCAACCTGCCGCTCGGCATCGTCGCCCTCTTCATGGTCAGCGCCGTCCTGCACCTGCCGAAGAAGCGCGCCCAGGGCCGCATCGACTACCTCGGCGCCGTGCTGCTCACCATCGGCATCACCTCGTTCGTCCTGGTCACCACGTGGGGCGGTACGGAGTACGCCTGGGGCTCGGCCGTGATCATGGAGCTGATCGGGCTCGGCGTCGCCGCCCTCGTCGGCTTCTGGTTCGTCCAGCAGAAGGCCGCGGAGCCGATCATGCCGCTGCACATCTTCCGCAGCCGCAACCTCTCCCTGATGTCCGTGATCGGCTTCCTCACCGGCTTCGTGATGTTCGGCGCGATGCTCTTCCTGCCGCTCTACCAGCAGGCGGTGCAGGGCGCCTCGGCCACCAACTCCGGTCTGCTCCTGATGCCGATGCTGCTCGCGATGATGGCGGTCTCCATGGCCGCCGGGCGGTTCACCACGGCCACCGGCAAGTACAAGGTGTTCCCGATCGCGGGCAGCGCCCTGATGGCCGTCGGGCTCTTCATGCTGGCGCAGATGGACACCGACACCTCGCGCGTCACGACCGGGATCTACATGGCCGTGCTCGGCGCCGGCATGGGCTGCCTGATGCAGATCACCATGCTGGTCGCGCAGAACAGCGTCGAGATGAAGGACATGGGCGTCGCCTCGTCCTCGGCCACGCTGTTCCGCACCCTCGGCTCGTCCTTCGGCGTCGCGATCATGGGCGCCCTGTTCAACAACCGCGTCCAGGACGAGATGGCGAAGGCCGGGGGCGGCGGCGTCGCCAAGGTCACCGAGCACTCCGCCCAGCTGGACGCGGCCAGCCTCGCCAAGCTGCCCGAGGCGGCGCGCGACGCCTACCAGCACGCGGTGTCCGCCGGTACGCACGTGGCGTTCCTGCTCGCCGCCGCGATGGCCGTGGGCGCGCTGATCGCGGCGTTCTTCGTGAAGGAGACGCCGCTGCGGGGCGCCGCCCCCGCGGACAAGAAGCCGGCCGGTGACGCGGACGGGGACTCCGCGCGCGGCGAGCGGGAGAAGACGGTGGCAGAGGCCGTCTGACCCGCTGGTCCGCCCGGCCCCACGGCCCCCCGGCACTTCGGTGCCGGGGGGCCGTTGTCAGTGGCCCGTGCCAGCATCGAGGGTGTGGAGAGACTGCGCAGGCTCCGCCTCGCGAAGGACACGATGGACCGCGACTGGGCCGACCCCGCCCTCGACCTGACCGCGGTCGCCGCCCACGCGGGCTACTCGCGCTATCACTTCCTGCGCGCCTTCAAGGAGGCGTACGGGGAGACGCCCGGGCAGTATCTGTCGCGCCGCCGCATCGAGCGGGCCGAGGACATGCTCCGCTCGGCCGACCTGTCCGTGACGGACATCTGCATGCTGGTCGGCTTCACCAGCGTCGGCACGTTCTCGTCGACCTTCAAGCGCCAGACGGGCCTCACCCCGAGCGAGTACCGCAGCAAGCACGTGGGGCGCGGCGCCGCGCTGATCCCCGGGTGCTGGGCGCTGCTGTGGGCCGGGGGGTTCCCGGCGCGGGCGGGGCTCGACGGGACGGGGACGGAGGCCGACGGAGAGCGCAATTCTTGAGAAGCGGAGCGCCGGGCCCGCTGCCTACGGTGGCCGGGCAAGCACGAAAGACCCCTCATCAGGAGCACACCATGATCAAGGGACTCGCCATTTCCACCGTCTGGGTCCTCGACCAGGACCGGGCCAAGGAGTTCTACACGGAGAAGCTCGGCCTGGAGGTCCGTACCGACATGACGCTCGGCGAGGGCGGCATGCGCTTCCTCACCGTCGGCGCCAAGGACCAGCCCGAGCTGATGCTGGCCCTGATGGTGCCGGGCGGCGCGGGCATGGACGCCGAGTCGGCCGAGGCCATGCGCAAGCTGGTCACCAAGGGCGTCCTCGGCGGCGGCGCGCTGCGCACGGACGACGTCCACGGGGACTACGAAAAGCTGAAGGCGCGCGGCGTGGAGTTCCTCCAGGAGCCGCAGGAGCGCCCCTACGGAGTGGAGGCGATCTTCCGCGACGACTCCGGCAACTGGTTCTCGTTCACCCAGGAGCGCGAGGGCGAGCTGGACCTGGACAAGGACTGGGGCTGCTGAGCGCTCCGCCGGGAGTCCGGTCTGTCGGCTGCGGGTGCGTCGTGGCTGGTCGCGCAGTTCCCCGCGCCCCTTCGGGGCGCGGCTACTTCTGCCACTTCGCGGGCTTCTCCGGCAGCTGCAGCATCGGATAGCTCCCGGTGTTCGTCGGCGCGTGCTCCGGCAGCCACAGGACCGCCACCGCCCCCTCGGCGGCCTCCTCCGGCGAGGCCCCCGGCGGCCGGATGTTGCGGAAGGTCAGGCGGGCGCCGAGCACCCGCGCCTGACCGGCCGCGATCGTCAGGCCCAGGCCGTGCCCCCGCCCCGCGCGGTCCGCGGAGCCGGTGCGGAAGCGGGACGGGCCTTCGGCGAGCAGCGCCTCGGGGAAGCCGGGGCCGTGGTCGCGCACCCGGACCACCCGGCCCTCGACGCTGACCTCGATGGGCGGCTTGCCGTGCTTGGCGGCGTTGGCGACGAGGTTGCCGAGGATGCGCTCCAGGCGGCGCGGGTCGGTGGTGACCTCCGACTCGTGCACGATCGTCACCCGCACGTCGTGGCTGAGCAGCGCCATGCGGCGGCTGACGAACTCGCCGAGCGTGATGTCCTGCAGCTCGGCCCGCTCGGACGCGGAGTCGAGGCGGGCCACTTCCAGGACGTCCTCGACGAGTGTGCGCATGGCCTGCGCCCGGTCCTTGACCAGTTCGGTCGGCCGGCCCGGCGGCAGCAGCTCGGCGGCGGTGAGCAGTCCGGTCACGGGGGTGCGCAGCTCGTGCGCGATGTCGGCGGTGACCCGGCGCTCGGCCTCCAGGCGCTGCTTGAGGGCGTCGGCCATGGCGTCCACGGCCTCGGCGAGGTCGTCGGTCTCGTCGCGCACGTGCCCGCCGATGGCGTCCCGTACGGACACGTCGGTGTTGCCCTGGGCGACCTCGCCCGCGGCCGTCGCCGCCTTGCGCAGGCGCCGGGCCATCTGGCCGCCGATGAGCACGCCGAGGGCGCAGCCGCCGAAGACGACCGCGATGGAGCCGATGACGAGGGCCTGGTCGAGGTCCTTCATGATCGTGGTGTTGCGGTCGGCGAAGCGGCTGTGCACCGACAGGACGTGGCCGTCGCTGAGCGGCACGGCGCCCCAGATGTCGGGCACGCCGTCGCCGTGCTCCTGCACGAAGGTGGCGCGGCGGCCGGTGAGGACCTTCTGCCGCAGTTCCTTCGGGAGCTGCGGGTCGTCGATCTTGGTGCCGTAGATGGCACTGGTGGTGCGGCGCGCCTCGTAGTTGCGCTGGGCGATCTGGACGCGCTCGTCCTGGAGGTCGCGGGCGTTGTCGAGCATCGACACCCAGGCGGCGTTGTGCACGACCAGGCTCAGCGCCACCGCGACGAGCGCGCCGACCAGGCCGATGGCGGCGGCGATCTTCCAGCGCACACCGGTGCGCAGCCGGGCGCCGACCAGCGTCCGCAGCCGCTCCGACCACGGCAGATCCCGCGGGTCCCGCGGACCCCGCGCCCCGCCGCCCGGCCGCTGCCGCTGGAGCCCCCGCAACCGCCCCCGAAGCCCCCGCAACCGCCCCCGAAGCCCCCGCAGCCGCGCCTGCAGCCCCTCACCGGACGCGGACCGCGCCCCGTTCATGCCCCTGCCCATGGCAGACCCCTGTGTCCCCCCACGCCGCGAGCTCACGCCTTGAGCTTGTATCCGAACCCGCGGACCGTCTCGATGCGGTCCTGCCCCACCTTCGTCCGCAGCCGCTGCACATGCACGTCGACGACGCGCGTGTCGCCGCCCCAGCCGTAGTCCCAGACCCGCTCAAGGAGCTTGTCGCGGGACAGCACGGTGCCGGGCGCGGAGGAGAACTCCAGGAGCAGCCGCATCTCCGTCGGCGTGAGCGCGACGGGCTCGCCGCCCCGGCGCACCTCCATGCCCTCGGTGTCGATCTCCAGGTCGCCGAAGCTCAGCACGCCGCCGTCGGGGCTCTGGTCCTGCTCGGCGGCGGGCGCGGCCGAGCCGGGGCCGCTGGCGTGCCCGAAGCGCCTGAGGACGGCGCGGATGCGGGCCACCAGGACGGCGCCGTCGAACGGCTTGGTCACGTAGTCGTCGGCGCCGGCCTCCAGGCCGAGGACGACGTCGATGGAGTCGGCCCGCGCCGACAGCATGATCACCGGCACCGTCGACTCGTCCCGGATGCGGCGGCAGAGGCTGACGCCGTCGAGGCCCGGCACCATCACGTCGAGCAGGGCGATGTCGGGCCGGTTCGTCCGGAACGCCTCTAGGCCCGACAGGCCGTCGGGCATGGCGGTGACCTCGAAGCCGTCGCGCTCCAGGGCGAGCTGCGTGGCCTCGCGGATGACGTCGTCGTCCTCGACGAACAGGACATGGGTGTGTTCTGCCATCGGGTGCTCTCAGTTCCGGTCTCGGTTCGGGGGCGGTCGGAGGTCGGTCGGCGGTCGGTCGGAGGTCGGTCGGTCGGGGTCGGCCCGGGTGGGACGGGCGGCGGTCAGGGCAGGTGCGCGTCAGTCCGACGACGGATCGGTCGTATCGCCGTCCGCCGTGGTGCTGTAGTTGTTGCGGGTGCGGTCCTGCTCGGTGAAGCGGCTCGTCGACCAGCGGTAGGTGATGATCTCTTCTCCCGTCGGGTCCGCCACCGAGCCGTCCTTGCCGAACATCTGCTTGCTGACGACCAGGTCGCCGCGGTCGATCTCGGCGTACACGGGCGGCTGCTCGTCGGCGAAGACATTCTCGTACCTCTTGCCTTCGGGGCGATACACGTAACTGCCGATGCCGACCCTGTCACCGCAGGTCAGGACGTTCACGACGACGTCGTCCGACGCTGCTCCGGTCAGGTTGCCGTAGGCGACGTCCACCGGATACTCGTCGGCGGCGCACGGCTTCAGGTCCCGCTTGACGGCCAGGCTGACCTTCGGGTCGTCCTTCACGAGCTGGACCGCGTCGACGCTCTTGGGGGCCGGCGAGGGGGAGGCCGACGGCGTGGTGGACGGCACGGCGCCGACGTGGGCCGGGCCCTCGTCACGGGTGCCGGAGCCGCCCGTGGAGCAGCCGGTGACGGCGAGCAAAAGGCCGAGGGCGGCGAGCACGGCCACTGCCGTACTCCCCGCCTTCCACTTCTCGGTGGCCCGGCCCGCTGGTCCGGTCCGGGCACTCAGGCCGCGCAACGCTCCCGCTCCTCACGTTCGAACATCCGCGCAGCAGGCCCTGCCGACTCGTCGGCGGCGCGGCTCTCCAGCTCCTGACGGAGCCGGGCGAGCGCGCGGTGCAGCGTGCTCTTGACCGTGCCGGCCGACATGCCGAGCGCGGCGGCCGTCTCCTCGGTGGACATCTGCTCCCAGTGTCGCAGCACCACGACGCTGCGCTGCTTGGGGGCGAGCACCTTCATGATGTCCATCAGGAGGGCGCGGTCCGCGTGCTGCTCCGTGGAGTCGTCGACGCAGGCGTCCGGCAGCTGCTCGGTGGGCACCTCTTCGAGCTTGCGGGCACGCCACCACTCGGTGCGCGTGTTGATCATGACGCGGCGCAGGTAGGCGTCCGCGAGTCGCTTGTCGGCTATGCCGTCCCAGCGGCCGTAGGTCCGTACGAGCGCCGTCTGCAGCAGGTCCTGGGCGTCGACCGGGTCCGGGACGAGCCGTCGGGCGCTGCGCAGCAGGGCGTCCTGCCGAGTGCGGACGTACTCTTCGAACTCGAGCACCTCGCCGTGCGCCATACCCAACCGCCTCCGATCCCGTTCATCCCCGGCTGCCCCCGGTCGATTCCCGGGTGCCTCTCGACCGCTGATCCCTTGCCTGTGCGGTACGGGTAAGAAGTTACGGAGGGCGTGTCACGGCGTTGTGCGGAGCAGCCAGCGACGGACGCACGGCTGTACGTAGGTTGTGTAACAGAAGTAGGCCGGACGTAAATCGGCAGGTGAGTGTGGGCGTGGATGCCCTTTTTGCACTGCTTCCTCATCGGCTCCGCCGCTGTTTCGTGTCAGCGGGCTGTGATGTGAAGGCCGGGCCCCGCGGATGTCAGGTCAGCGGCAGCCGGTAGTACCCGTCCGGCAGCGGCTCCACCAGACCGTCGGAGACCAGGCCGTCCAGCGCCCTGGCCCGCTGCACCGGCTCGTCCCACACCCGGTCGAGCGCGGACTGCGGCACCGGCGACACGGCCTCGCGCAGCACCGCGAGGAGCTTGCCGCGGACCTGGCGGTCGGTGCCCGCGTACGTCTGGCCGCGGCGGGCGGGCCCCTCGTGCGCGGGCTTCCCGGCCGCCAGCCAGGCGCACTGCGCGGCCAGCGGGCAACGCGCGCAGTTCTCGTTCTTGGCGCTGCACACCAGCGCGCCCAGCTCCATGGAGGCCGCCGCCCAGCGGGACGCGGTGCGCTCGTCCTCGGGCAGCAGCGCGCGGGCCAGCTTGCGCTCGGCGGCGGTGGTGGCGTTCGGCGGGTACTGCACGCCGGTCACGGCGCGCGCGAAGACCCGCCGCACGTTGGTGTCGAGCACGGCGTGCCGCTGCCCGTACGCGAACGACGCGACGGCCGCCGCGGTGTACTCGCCGATGCCGGGCAGCGCGAGCAGCTGTGCGTGCTGTGCCGGTACGTCGCCGCCGTGCCGCTCCGTTATGGCGACGGCCGCCCCGTGCAGGCGCAGCGCCCGCCGCGGATACCCGAGCCGGCCCCAGGCGCGCACGGCCTCACCGGGTGCCTCCTTGGCGAGGTCGGCGGGGCGCGGCCAGCGGGCGAGCCACTGCTCGTACACGGGAAGCACCCGGCTCACCGGCGTCTGCTGCAGCATGAACTCGCTGACCATCACGCCCCAGGGCCCGGCGTCCTCCCGCCGCCACGGCAGATCACGCGCGTTGGCCTCGAACCAGGCGATGACGGGGGAGTGGAACTGCTCGTCCAGCGAACGGGCGTCGGCAGTGCCGGCGGCGACGAGATCGGCGGCGAGTGCGGTCGGCATGCCGACGATCCTGCCATGGTGGCGGTGAGGGACGCGCCAACGGCGCGGGTCGGCTCCCGCCAGGGTCGCGGGGTACGGCACGGCTGTGCCCCGTCAGGGGCGCGGGAACGGCGCGGCTGTGCCCCGTCAGGGGCGCGGGGAACTGCGCGGCCAGCCACAAGAAAGCCGCAGACGCGTCTGCTCGTATCGCGGCAGACGCGTCTGCGGCTTTTCTGTGGCTGAGCGCGCAGTTCCCCGCGCCCCTGACGGGGCGGGCCCCGCCGGGCAACACGTACCGTCGAGGGAGTGAAGAGCCCCCGCACGATGGACGTCGCCCTCTGGGCGGCCCTCGCCGTGCCCGCGGTGAGCGCCGACGCGATCGGCCTGAACGAACCCCGCCCCCTGTGGGCCCAGTTCGCGGGCCTCGCGGTCCTCGCCGTGGCCACGGCGACCTGGCGCGCCCGCCCGGCCACCGCCTTCCTCCTCGCCGCCGCCCTCGGCCTGACCGCCCCCGCCCTGTTCTCCGTGTCGTACGGCCCCGCCCTCGCCGTGCTCGCGCTGCTGCTCGGCAGGCACGGCATCCGCGCCCGCCCGGCGCTGCTCGCCTTCGCGGCGGTCTGGGCGGCGGGCACGGTCAGGATCCTGGTCCGGGACGTGGACCCGGTCGTGGAGTGGCTGGTGCTCATGGGCACGCTGCTGTTCGGCGTGGTCTTCCCCTGGCTCGCGGGCCGCTACTGGCGCCAGGGCCGGGCCCTCGCCGCGGCGGGCTGGGAGCGCGCCGACCAGCTGGAGCGCGAGCAGCGCATCGTCGCCGACCGGGCCCGGCTGCGCGAACGCGCCCGCATCGCCCAGGACATGCACGACTCCCTCGGCCACGAGCTGAGCCTGATCGCGGTCCGCGCGGGCGCCCTCCAGGTGGCCGCCGACCTCCCCGCACACCACCGGGCCGCCGCGTCCGACCTGCGCGAGGCCGCCGCGACGGCCACCGACCGGCTGCGCGAGATCATCGGCGTGCTCCGGGACGAGGGCGACGAGAGCGCCCCGCTGGCCCCGCCCGGCGAGACGGTGGCGCAACTCGTCGCGCGGGCAGCGGAGTCGGGCCTTCCGGTGCGGTACGAGGACGACGGCACCGATGCGTCCGACGGCGCCGGACGCATCGCGTACCGCGTGGTCCAGGAGGCCCTGACCAACGCCGCGAAGTACGCCCCGGGCGCCCCGGTCACCGTCACGGCGACCGGCACCGGCAGCACCACGACGATCGAGGTCAGCAACGGCCCGCCCCCGCACGGCGACGCACCCCGTCCCGCCCCGCCGGACGGCGGCTCCGGCCTGGCCGACCTGCGGGCCCGGGTCGCGGCGGGCGGCGGCACGCTGACGGCCGGGCCGCGGGGCGGCGGGTTCCGCGTCACGGCGAGGCTGCCGGCGGCCGGAGCGCCCCGCCCCGCCGCACCCGAGCCGACGCTCCCGCCCCCGGGCTCCGTCCTGGCCCACGCCCGCCGCCGCACCGCCCTCACCTTCGGCGCCGCCGTCGCCATCGGAACCGTGCTCGTCGCGGGCGCGTTCACCTGGTACGCGTACACGAAGACGCACTCCGTCCTGCGGCCCGCCGACTACGCGGCCCTGCGCGTGGGCCAGCCGCGGTCCGAGGTCGCCGCCGTGCTGCCGGACCGCAGCGTCACGGACCCGCCGGTGGAGCGCGCGCCGACCCCGCCGCCCCCGGGCGCGGACTGCCGCTACTACCGCTCCAGCGGGGAGCTCTTCACCTCCCTCACGCACTTCAGACTCTGCTTCGACGACGGAAGGCTGGTGGACAAGACAGTGATCCCCAAGGCGGGCGCGGACCGGAGCATGGGCCGGGAGGCGGCGTGGGCGCGGTGATCCGGGTGCTGCTCGCGGACGATGAGGCGATGATCCGCGCGGGCGTGGGCGCCATCCTCGCGGCGGGCACCGACATCGAGGTGGTCGCGGAGGCCGCCGACGGCCGCGAGGCGGTCGACCTCGCCCGCGCGCACCGCCCCGACGTGGCGCTCCTGGACATCCGCATGCCGCGCCTCGACGGCCTGGCGGCGGCGGAGGAGATCGTGCGGACCCTGCCGGACACGGCGGTCGCCATGCTCACGACGTTCTCCGAGGACGCGTACGTGGCACGGGCGCTCGGCGGCGGCGCCACCGGGTTCCTGCTGAAGTCCGGCGACCCGCACGAACTCATCGCGGGCGTACGGGCGGTGGCGGGCGGCGCCGCGTTCCTCTCGCCGCGGGTGGCGCGGCAGGTCATCGACGGCTTCGGCGCCCGCCGCCTGGCGCGCGGGGCCGAGGCGCGCGCCCGGGTCGCGCTCCTGACGCCCCGCGAGCGCGAAGTGCTCGGCCTGGTCGGCGCGGGCCTGTCCAACCCGGAGATCGCCGCACGCCTCCACCTGGTCGAGGGCACCGTCAAGGCCTACGTCAGCGCGGTCCTCGACCGCCTGGAGGTCAAGAACCGCGTCCGCGCGGCGGTCGTCGCGTACGAGGCGGGCCTGGTGGCGGACGACGGCGCGGGGGAGCCGACGCCGGGGTGAGGCCGCCCAACTCCCGCTTCAGGAGCGGGGGTCGGGGTCCTGGGGCCGGTACTGCTGCTGGTGGCCGTAGGGGTCCTGGCCTTGGTACGAGCCCTGCCCCTGGTACGCGTCCTGTCCCTGATACGGGTCCTGTCCTTGGTACGCGCCTTGCCCCTGGTGGGAGCCCTGCCCCTGGTACGCCTGCTGCCCCTGATAGGCGTTCTGCCCTTGGTACTGGCCCTGGTACGGATCCTGGTGCGCGCCCTGGTGCGCCCCTTGGTGCGCGTCCTGGTGGCGGCGCAGCGTCATCGTCTGCTCCTGGGGCTGCTCGGCGCGCGCGGGCCGGTACGGCAACGAGTTCTCGTACGGCCCGGCCTGCGACGGCACGTACTGCCCGGTCGCCGCGGCCGGAGCGGTCGCCGGGCCCGTGCCCTCGCCCGCGAACCACCTGACCACGCCGGTCCGCGACCCCCGCATCGTCTCCGTGATCCGCGTCACGGGCCGGGTGGCGAACTTCACCGCGAGGAACACCACGACCGCGCCGAGGACCAGGCCGACGGCCACGTCGTGCGGGTAGTGCACGCCCACGAACACCCGCGAGAACGCCATGAGCACCGCCATCGGCAGGGTCAGGGCGGCGATCCGGGGCCAGGCGAGGGCGAGGCCCACGGCGGCGGCGCCCGCGATCGTCGAGTGGTTGCTCGGGAACGACCAGTCGCCGTGCGGCGGGCACTCCACGAGCGGCTTGAGCGCCCCGGACACCGCCCGGCACGGCCGCTCCTCCTCGATGAAGGACTTCACGGTCTCACTGATGACGTACGCCAGCGCCGTGCCGAGCGGCGCGAGGACCGCCACCGCGACGGCCCGCGGGTCCCCGCGCCGCGCCCGCCACCAGGCCACGACGAAGAGGACGCCGAAGAGCAGCAGCCCGAGCTCCGTCCACACCTCCGCGAGGTGCTGCACCCACGAAGGGGTGTCGTGGGCGAATTCGGTGACGTCTAGGTAGAGGCCGGAAGAATCCATGGTGTCCATGATTCCGGACCGTACGCAGTGGTCCGGCACCGTCACATCCGGCGATGGGCGCATCGTGGACCTGACGAAAGTCAGGGGTGGGTGCCGTGACGGGGCACCGGGGCGGCGCCGAGGGGCCGCCGCGAGCGCGTCGAGGAGCGCCCCGGGGACCGTTCCGGGGCCTTCGGGCGGGCCTGTCCGGGATGATGATCCGCAAAAGTTGTGGCCTGAGGCGGCGGGTGGGGCAGGACAACGCCCGGTTCTCTCGTAAGGTTTGGGCGTGGGATCTCTGCGCAATCCGATCGGGCCGCTTCCCTCCTCCATCTACTGGCGTCGGAGGGCCGTCCTGCTGTCCGTCGTCGGACTCCTCTTGCTCCTTGTCGTATGGGCCCTAGCCTCGGGCGGAGGCGGCGGGGACAACGGCGCTGACGGTCCGTCGGGCAACGGCCCCGCCACGTCCATCACGCCCGGGCCCTCCGGATCCGGGCCCGCGATCAGCGAACACCCGGGCGGCCGGGACGAGTCGGAGGGCGGCGAGGACGGCGGGGGCGACGGCTCCGGCGACTCCGACGGCTCCGGTGACGCGAAGGGCTCCGGTGGCTCGGGCTCCGGCGGCGACTCCGCGGGCGGCTCGGGCGGCTCGGGCGGCTCCGGCGGCTCGGGCGACGCGAAGGGCGGCGGCGGGTCGGGCGCGCGGCTCCCTGCCGGGTCCTCCCTCGCCAACTGCACGCCCGGCGCGGTCGAGTTGAAGCTGCGCAGCGTACGGAACTCGTACACGCCCGGGCAGAAGCCGAAGCTGGAGCTGACCGCCGTCAACAGCGGCGGCAAGGCCTGCAAGGTCGACCTCGGCGGCAAGGGCACCGTAGTGACGATCACCCTGTCCGGGGCGGGCGACGCGATGTGGTCGTCGAACGACTGCCCCGGTGCCGCGGCGACCCTGCTGTTCAAGGTGCCCGCGAACGGCCATGTGACGCACACCCTGGAGTGGGACCGCAAGGCCAGCGCCCCGCAGTGCGCGACGCCTCCCGCGGGCGGCGCGAAGGCGGGCACGTACCTGGTGGAGGCGCGGGCGGCGGGCCTGGGCAGCGACCAGGCGTCGTTCGTGCTGACGAAGGACTAGGGGCTGTACGGGGGCGGGGGTCTCCCCGGCACCGGCCCCGGCCACCGAGGCCGGGGCGCCCGGGTCCCGCGCGGCTGACGTACCGAGCCGACAGACCGCCGCCAACCGAGCCGGACGGCTACACGTACCGCTCGAGGATCGACGACTCCGCCAGCCGCGAGAGCCCCTCGCGGACACTGCGCGCCCGCGCCTCCCCGACCCCGTCCACCGTCTGGAGGTCGTCCACGCTCGCGGCGAGCAGCTTCTGCAGGCCGCCGAAGTGCTCGACGAGGCGGTCGATGATGGCGCCGGGCAGCCGGGGCACCTTCGCGAGCAGCCGGAAGCCACGCGGCGACACCGCGGAGTCCAGGGTCTCCGGGGAGCCCGTGTACCCCAACGCCCGGGCCACCGTGGGCAGTTCGAGCAGCTCGGCGTGCGTGAGGGAGTCCAGCTCGGCGAGCGCCTCGTCCACGGTGCGCGAGCGCTTGGCGGTGGGCTCCGGTACGTAGTCACGGACGACCAGCTCGCGCTCGGGCTCGACGCCCGCGATCAACTCGTCCAGCTGGAGGGTCAGGAGGCGGCCGTCCGTGCCCAGCTCGACCACGTACTCGGCGATCTCCTTGGCGATGCGCCGCACCATCTCCAGGCGCTGGGCGACCGCGGTGACGTCCCGGACCGTCACCAGGTCCTCGATCTCCAGGGCGGAGAGCGTGCCCGCGACCTCGTCGAGGCGGAGCTTGTACCGCTCCAGGGTGGCGAGGGCCTGGTTGGCACGTGACAGGATCGCCGCCGAGTCCTCCAGGACGCGGCGCTGGCCGTCCACGTAGAGCGCGATCAGGCGCATCGACTGCGAGACCGACACGACGGGGAAGCCGACCTGCTTGCTGACCCGGTCCGCCGTGCGGTGCCGGGTGCCCGTCTCCTCCGTGGGGATGGTCGGGTCCGGGACCAACTGCACGCCCGCGCGCAGGATCTTCGTGATGTCCTTGTCGAGCACGATGCCGCCGTCGAGCTTGCACAGCTCACGCAGGCGCGTGGCCGTGAACTCGACGTCGAGGACGAAGCCGCCCGTGCACATCGACTCGACGGTCTTGTCCGAGCCGAGCACGATGAGCCCGCCCGTGTTGCCTCTGAGGATCCGCTCCAGGCCGTCGCGCAGGGCCGTGCCCGGCGCGACCGCGCTCAGGGAGGCGCGCATCAGCCCGTCGGCACCGGAGCCTCCACCGGGCTTGCCGGGAACCGCTGCCCGGTCGTTGGCTGCCACTGCACTCCTCCGGTCGCAGGTTGTCCAAGCCCTCCCCCACACGCCTCGATACGCCTTGCTTCGTACGGATGGGCGAGACCAGGGCAAAGTCTACCGGCGGACTTCGTCCTGGCGTGGGGCCTCTTGACGACGCGATCTCGGAAGGACGCGCAGCGCGTCGCCCATGTCGGCGACTTCGGTGACCTTCATACCGGGCGGGACCTTGCCCGGGTCGGCGGGCACGAGCGCGTGGGTGAAGCCCAGGCGGTGGGCCTCGGCCAGTCTGCGCTGCACGCCGGTGACCCGTCTGACCTCGCCCGCGAGACCCACCTCGCCGATCGCGACGAGGTTCTTCGGCAGCGGAGTGTCGCTCGCGGCGCTGGCCAGGGCGAGCGCCACGGCGAGGTCGGCGGCGGGCTCCGACAGCTTCACGCCGCCGACCGTGGCGCTGTAGATGTCGCGCTTGCCGAGGGCGCTGATGCGGCCGCGCTGCTCCAGGACCGCCAGCATCATCGAGACCCGGGACGTCTCCAGGCCGGACGTGGTGCGGCGCGGCGAGGGGATCTGGGAGTCGACGGTGAGCGCCTGCACCTCGGCGACCAGGGGGCGGCGGCCCTCCAGCGTCACCGTCAGGCAGGTGCCGGGGACCGGCTCGTCGCGGCGGGTCAGGAACAGCCCGGAGGGGTCGGCGAGGCCCGTGATGCCCTCGTCGTGCAGCTCGAAGCAGCCGACCTCGTCCGTCGTCCCGTACCGGTTCTTCACGCCGCGGACGAGCCGGAGGCGGGCGTGCCGGTCGCCCTCGAAGTGCAGGACCACGTCGACCAGGTGCTCCAGGAGGCGCGGGCCCGCGATGGCGCCGTCCTTGGTGACGTGGCCGACCAGGAGCGTGGACATGCCGCGCTCCTTGGACGCGCGGATCAGGGCGCCCGCGACCTCACGGACCTGCGCCATGCCGCCGGGCGCGCCGTCGATCTCCGGCGAGGCGACCGTCTGCACCGAGTCCAGGATCAGGAGCGAGGGCTTGACGGCGTCCAAGTGACCGAGGACGGCGGCCAGATCGGTCTCCGCGGCCAGGTACAGGTGGTCCGCGATGGCGCTGATGCGGTCGGCGCGCAGCCGGACCTGGCTGGCCGACTCCTCGCCGGTGACATAGAGCGTGCGGTGGTCGTCCGTGGCCGCCTTCGCCGCGACGTCGAGCAGGAGCGTGGACTTGCCGACGCCCGGCTCGCCCGCGAGCAGCACCACGGCGCCCGGCACCAGGCCACCGCCGAGGACGCGGTCCAGCTCGGGCACGCCGGTGGAGCGGGCGGTGGCGCGGCGGACGTCGACCTCGCCGATGGGCACCGCGGAGGACGTGACCCGGCCGGGGGCCGTCGTGCGCACCGCGGGCGCGCCGTACTCCTCGACCGTCCCCCACGCCTGGCACTCGGGGCAGCGGCCGAGCCACTTGGCCGTCTGCCAGCCGCACTCGGTGCAGCGGTAGGACGGCCGGTCCTTACTGGATTTCGTACGGGCAGCCATGCACGAACCGTAGCCGCCACCACCGACAACCCGGGCAGCGCCGGGGGACCGGTCCGTGGGCGCCCCCTGACCCGCCGAGTCCCTCCTTCTCGAACGGGCAACGGAATCATGGCTTCCTGTCCCCTTTTGAGGGATCTGTTCACCCGTAAGGATTAAATGTGCTCAAGGGGGCAGAAGGCGCCTGCATCATGCGCCTAACTTCGCACGGGTGATGAGCAGCAGCCCGGAAACTCCCACGTACACCACCGGCGCGCACCGGGCGCATCCGGGCGCCCGCAAGCGGGTGGTGCCGCGCACGGTCGCCCAGTCGCCGGCACCTCCTTCCACGCACTTCGAACCGTTCCTGGACGGCCTGTTCACGTACTGCCTGTCGGTGCTGTGCGACCACGACGCGGCGACCGCCGCGCTCGGCGAGGTCCTGGTGCTGGCCGAGCGGCGCGGCGCCCGGCCCGACGGCGACACCCGTGCGTGGCTGTACGCGCTCGCCCGCTGGATGTGCCTGCCCCCCGGACCCCCCGCCGCCCCCGCCGCCCCCATCGACGAGACCGCCCGCGCCCGCCGCCGCGAACTGGCCCAGCTCGCCTGGCCCGAGGCCGCGGGGACCACGCCGGAGCAGCGCGAGGCCCTGGAGCTCGCCGTCCGGCACCGGCTCTCGGCCAAGGAGGTCGCCGCCGTCCTCGGCCTCGACCCGGCCGCCGCCCGTGACCTGTTGGCCTCCGCCGCCTGCGAGGTGGAGCGCACCCGCGCGGCCCTCGCCGTCGTCGAGACCGGCACCTGCCCGATCGTGGCCCGCCTCACCGGCGACAACCAGGTCCTGCTCGGCACCGCCCTGCGCCGCGAGCTCGTCCGGCACGTCGACGACTGCCCGCAGTGCCGCCGCACCGCCGAGCGCACCGGCCCCAGTGCCTGGCCCGGCACCGCCGTCACCCCGGCCGCGCTGCCCGTCATCGCCGCCCCGCGCGCGGCCCTGCACCACGCCATGGCCCACACCCCGCGCGCCAAGGGCAGGCCCCGTGGCGGCGGCCCGCGCTTCGACCGGCGCGGCTTCCCGATGGACCCCAAGGACCACGCGGCCCGCCGCGAACGCCTGCGCGCGCGTGCCGTCACCACCACGGTCGTCGCCACCGTCGTCGCCGCCCCCGTCCTCGCCCTCTGGGCGGCCTACCGCGGCGCGCCGCTCACCGGCGAGGGCCGCGACGGCCGCTCCGCGAGCGCCGCCGAGGCCGACGACGGCCCCGGCGGCCGCGGCCCCAAGGGCCGGGAGGACTACGAGAACGCGGGCAACGCCCGCACCGACCCCGACCGCTTCCGCGACGGCCGCGGCGGACCCGGTGTCTCCGTGGAGGTCATCAGCCCCGGCGGACCCGCGGGGGCGGGCCCCGGCGCCGGACGCATCGGCGTCCAGGCCCGCTCGCACGGCGGCGTCACGCTCATCACGCTGACCGGCGGCGGCAGCTCACCGGTCCGCTGGTCCGCGAGCACCGGAGCCTCCTGGCTGGCCCTCAGCCAGTCCTCGGGGACCCTCTCGCCCGGCGAGTCCGTGACGATCAGGGTGTACGTCGACGCCGACCGCGAGCCCGCGGGCCACTGGAGCGCCCGCGTCACCATCGCCCCCACCGGAGCGGTCATCTCCCTCGAGGGCTACGGGAGTTCCACCCCACCGAACCGCCCCGGCAACCCAGGCCCCCGCCCCACGGCAACCCGCCCCGGCCCGTCCAACCCGGACCCGACCCCGACCCAGGGCAACCCCACCCCGACCCAGCCCGACCCGGACCCCACCCCGACAAGCACCCCACCCCCGGACCCCACCCCGACCCCGTCGGACCCGGCCCCGACAACACCACCCCCGGGCGGTGACCCCGGCCAGGGCTGAGCCTGGGCCAGGTCTGAGGTGGGCGGCGGCAGCAGAGGGGCGCGGGGAACTGCGCGCTCAGCCACAAACAATCCCGCACCCGCCCACGGCGAATCCCTCAACGGCGACTAGGCATCCCGAGAACCGACCCGCACCGGATCGGCGGGATGCGGCGCAAGCAGCGGCAGCTGCGAGGCGAGCCGCTCCTCACACAGCTCAACCAGGCGGCCATAGCCTTCCTTGCCCATCAGCTCGATCAACTCGGGCCGATAGGACACATACACAGGATCCCCGGCGCCATGCGCCGAGGTAGCCGACGTGCACCACCAGTGCAGGTCATGCCCGCCGGGACCCCAGCCCCGCCGGTCGTACTCCCCGATGGACACCTGAAGGACCTTCGTGTCGTCGGGCCGCTCGATCCAATCGAAGGTCCGCCGGACGGGCAGCTGCCAGCAGACGTCCGGCTTGGTCTCCAGCGGCTCGCGCCCCTCCTTCAGCGCCAGGATGTGCAGCGAACAGCCCGCGCCGCCCGCGAACCCGGGCCGGTTCTGGAAGATGCACGAGCCGTTGTACGGCCGGGTCTGGCGCTCGCCGTCCTCGTCCTGCGCGACCCAGCCCGACGCGGTGCCCACGTCGTGGTGCTGCCAGATGTCCGGCGTGAGCCGCGCCACGTAACCCGCGACCCGCTTTTCGTCGTCCTCGTCGGAGAAGTGGGCACCCAGGGTGCAGCAGCCGTCGTCGGCGCGGCCGGCCTTGATGCCCTGGCAGCCGCTGCCGAAGATGCAGTTCCAGCGGGAGGTGAGCCACGTCAGGTCGCAGCGGAAGACCTGCTCGTCGTCCGCCGGGTCCGGGAACTCCACCCAGGCGCGCGCGAAGTCCAGACCCTGCTCGTCCTGGACCGCGCCGCCTCCGGCCGCCCCGGCCTTGGCGCCCTTCGCGGCCTTGTCAGCCTTGCCGGCCTTCTTCGCCTTCTCGGCCCTCCCGGCCTCCTTGGCCTTCCGCTCGGCCTTGTCAGCCTTCTCCGCCCGCTCGGCCTTCTCCGACTTCGAGGACTCCGATGACTGCGACGGCTTCGATTTGTCGGACTTCGCCTTTTTCGTCTTTGGCACGTCTCCAGGGTATGCGCGCACGTGTGTCCCCGAAGACCAGTGACGCCCGCCCGGACGCCGAGAGCGGCCCCGGGCGCAGTAGCGTTCCGTACATGAGACTCGGTGTCCTCGACGTGGGTTCGAACACGGTGCATCTGCTGGTGGTGGACGCCCACCCCGGCGCGCGACCGCTGCCCGCGCACTCCCACAAGGCCGACCTGCGCCTTGCCCAACTGCTCGACGAGGCGGGTGCCATCGGCCCCGACGGCGTCGACCTGCTCATCGCCACGGTGCGTGACGCGCTCCAGGCCGCCGAGGACAAGGGCGTCGAGGACCTCCTCCCGTTCGCCACCTCGGCCGTGCGGGAGGCGACCAACGCCGACGACGTGCTCGCCCGCGTCCGCACGGAGACCGGCGTCGACCTGCAGGTTCTCACCGGGGCGGAGGAGGCGCGGCTGACCTTCCTGGCCGCGCGGCGCTGGTTCGGCTGGTCCGCGGGCAAGCTGCTCGTCCTCGACATCGGCGGCGGCTCCCTGGAGATCGCGTACGGCATCGACGAGGAGCCCGACGCCGCGGCCAGCCTGCCGCTCGGCGCCGGCCGCCTGACCTCCGCCTGGCTGCCCACCGACCCGGCCGACCCGGCCGACGTGCGCGCCCTGCGCCGCCACGTCCGCGCCCAGATCGCCCGCACCGTCGGCGAGTTCAGCCGCTTCGGCAGCCCCGACCACGTCGTCGCCACCTCGAAGACGTTCAAGCAGCTGGCCCGGCTCGCGGGCGCCGCGCGGTCCACGGAGGGCCTCTACGTACAGCGGGAACTGAAGCGCAAGTCCCTGGAGGACTGGGTGCCGCGGCTCGCCGCCATGACCACCGCCGAGCGGGCCGAGCTGCCCGGGGTGTCCGAGGGACGGGCCGGACAGCTGCTCGCCGGGGCGCTCGTCGCCGAGGGCGTGATGGACCTCTTCGGCGTGGAGTCGGTGGAGGTCTGCCCGTGGGCGCTGCGGGAGGGCGTGATCCTGCGCCGCCTGGACCATCTGCCGGCAGATTCCAGCCCGTCCGGCGTTTGAGGACGAGGCGCGGAGCGCCGATACGGGGGTCCAGGGGGCGGAGCCCCCTGGGGGTGCACCCAGCGGGCCCCGTACGCTGTCCCCGTGGTGGAACCAATCCGCATCCCGGACGCGAAGGTCGCCCTGTCGACGGCCTCCGTGTACCCGGAGTCGACGGCGACGGCCTTCGAGATGGCGGCGCGCCTCGGGTACGACGGCGTCGAGGTCATGGTGTGGACGGACCCCGTCAGCCAGGACATCGAGGCCCTGCGCCGCCTCAGCGACTACCACCGGATCCCGGTGCTCGCCGTGCACGCCCCGTGCCTGCTGATCACCCAGCGCGTCTGGTCCACCGACCCCTGGGTGAAGCTCCAGCGCGCCCGCGCCGCCGCCGAGAAGCTGGACGCGTCGACGGTCGTCGTGCACCCGCCGTTCCGGTGGCAGCGCAACTACGCCCGCGAGTTCGTCGAGGGCATCTGGCGGATGGCCGACGAGACGGACGTGCGGTTCGCCGTGGAGAACATGTACCCCTGGCGGTACCGCGACCGCGAGATGCTCGCGTACGCCCCCGACTGGGACGTCACCAAGGACGACTACCGCCACTTCACGATCGACCTGTCGCACACCGCGACCTCCCGCGTCGACGCCCTGAAGATGGTCGACCGCATGGGCGACCGGCTCGGCCACGTCCACCTCGCCGACGGCAAGGGCTCCGCGAAGGACGAGCACCTGGTGCCGGGGCGCGGCACCCAGCCCTGCGCCGAACTGCTCGAACGCCTCGCGACCAGCGGCTTCGACGGCCACGTCGTCATCGAGGTCAACACCCGGCGGGCGATGTCCAGCGCCGAGCGCGAGGCCGACCTCGCCGAGGCGCTCGCCTTCACGCGCCTGCACCTGGCGTCGGCCGTGAAGGTGCCGCGGTCATGACCGGCGAGAGCACCGCCCCCGCGCCCCGGCGCCGGGGCCGCCCCTCCCGCACCCAGTCCGAGCAGGGCCCCGCCATGCGCGAGGTGATCCTGGACGCGGCCCGCGAGCAGTTCTCCGAGCGCGGGTACGAGAAGGCGTCCGTGCGCTCCATCGCCAAGGCGGCGGGCGTGGACTCGGCGCTCGTGCACCACTACTTCGGCACGAAGGAACAGGTCTTCGCCGCCGCCATCGAGGTGGCCTTCGCACCCGCGCTCGCAGCGCCGACGGCCGTGGCGGAGGGCTCGCTCGACGACGTCGGGGAGCGCCTGACCCGCTTCATCCTCGGCGTCTGGGAGAACCCGAAGACCCGTACGCCGCTCCTCGCCATCGTCCGCTCCGCCGTCAACAACGAAACGGCCGCCACGGTCTTCCGCCGCCTGATCTCCACCCAGCTCCTGGCCCGCATCGCCGAGCGCCTCGACCTGCCCGACGCCGAGCTGCGCGCGGAGCTGGCGGCGGCGCAGCTCGTGGGGACGGCGATGCTGCGGTACGTCATCCAGGTCGAGCCGCTGGCTTCGGCGGACGTGGAGCAGATCGTGGCGCGGGTGGCGCCGGTGGTGCAGGGGCATCTCACCGGTCCGTGACCGGCCGCGGCGGTGCCCACCGCGCATGAGACGGCCGTCCCGCCATCCGGACACCCTGTCCGGATCTTGGATGAGCGGCGTACGCTCGGCCGTAGTCACACATGCCCCGAAGCATGACTCTTGAGGAGCGAGCGACGATGCCCGAGCTGAGGTCCCGCACAGTCACCCACGGCCGCAACATGGCGGGCGCGCGCGCCCTTATGCGGGCCTCCGGGGTACCGGGCGCGGACATCGGCCGGAAGCCGATCATCGCCGTCGCCAACTCCTTCACCGAGTTCGTGCCCGGTCACACGCACCTGGCCCCCGTCGGCCGGATCGTGAGCGAGGCCATCCAGGAGGCGGGCGGCATCCCGCGCGAGTTCAACACGATCGCCGTGGACGACGGCATCGCGATGGGCCACGGCGGCATGCTGTACTCGCTGCCGTCCCGCGACCTGATCGCGGACTCCGTCGAGTACATGGTGGAGGCGCACTGCGCGGACGCGCTGATCTGCATCTCCAACTGCGACAAGATCACCCCCGGCATGCTGATGGCGGCCCTGCGCCTGAACATCCCGACGGTCTTCGTCTCCGGCGGCCCCATGGAGGCCGGCAAGACGACCCTCGTCAACGGCACGGTCCGCAAGCTCGACCTGATCGACGCGATGGTCGACGCCTCGAACGAGAACGTCTCGGACGAGGACGTCCTGCGCATCGAGGAGAACGCCTGCCCGACCTGCGGCTCCTGTTCCGGCATGTTCACCGCCAACTCCATGAACTGCCTGACCGAGGCCATCGGCCTGTCCCTGCCGGGCAACGGCTCGGTCCTCGCCACGCACACCGCCCGCAAGGCGCTGTACGAGCGCGCGGGCGCCACGGTCGTCGAGCTGACCGAGCGGTACTACGGCGGGGACGACGCCTCCGTGCTGCCGCGCAACATCGCCACCCACGCGGCCTTCGAGAACGCCATGGCCCTCGACATCGCCATGGGCGGCTCCACGAACACGATCCTGCACCTCCTCGCCGCCGCCCAGGAGGCCGAGGCCGGGTACGACCTGTCCGACATCGACGCCGTCTCGCGCCGCGTCCCGTGCCTGGCGAAGGTCGCGCCCAACGCCGCGCCGACCACGACGTACTACATGGAGGACGTGCACCGCGCGGGCGGCATCCCCGCGCTCCTCGGTGAGCTGTACCGCGGCGGTCTGCTCAACGAGGACGTGCACACGGTCCACTCCGCCTCCGTCAAGGAGTGGCTGGACGCCTGGGACATCCGCGGCGGCTCGGCCTGTGCCGAGGCCGTCGAGCTGTGGCACGCGGCCCCCGGCTGTGTGCGCTCCGCCGAGGCCTTCTCGCAGTCCGAGCGCTGGGACACCCTCGACACGGACGCCGCGAACGGCTGCATCCGCGACGTCGCGCACGCCTACTCCAAGGACGGCGGACTCGGCGTCCTCAAGGGGAACCTGGCCGTCGACGGCTGTGTCGTGAAGACGGCGGGCGTGGACGAGTCGATCTGGACCTTCGAGGGCCCGGCCGTCGTCTGCGAGTCGCAGGAGGAGGCCGTCGAGAAGATCCTGAACAAGAAGGTCGTCGAGGGCGACGTCGTCGTCATCCGCTACGAGGGCCCCAAGGGCGGCCCCGGCATGCAGGAGATGCTCTACCCCACGTCCTTCCTGAAGGGCCGCGGCCTCGGCAAGGCCTGCGCCCTCGTCACCGACGGCCGCTTCTCCGGCGGCACGTCGGGCTTGTCCATCGGCCACGCCTCCCCGGAGGCGGCCTCCGGCGGCACGATCGCCCTCGTCGAGGACGGCGACCGCATCCGCATCGACATCCCGAACCGCTCGATCGACCTCCTCGTCGACGACGCCGAACTGGACCGCCGCCGCGAGGCCCTGGGCGGCGTGTACGCCCCCAAGTCCCGCGAGCGCAAGGTCTCGCAGGCGCTGCGGGCGTACGCGGCGATGGCGACCAGCGCCGACAAGGGCGCCGTGCGGGACGTGTCGAAGCTGGGCTGACCCCCGCGGGGCCGTCGCCGAGACTGTCCTGCTTTGTCCTGCAACTGGTGTGATGCGCGGGCGCGTCTATGGTGTGAGGTACATGCCATGGGCGGCCCGCGCCGCCCGTTTCACGGGGGATATGGGGTAGCAGGATGAGCAGTGAGGAACTGACGGTGCCGGCTGGGGCAGTAGGGGCTGCCGAGCCGGACGGGACCGACATCGCGGAAGCGGGCGGGACCGACATCGCCGAGATGGACGTCGAGGCGGCGGCGGCCCGCAGCTATCCGGTCGTCGCGGACGTCAACGTCCGCTCGGGACCCGGCACGTCCTACGCCAAGGTCGGCCGCGTCCAGGCGGGCACCCGCGTCTCCATCAGCTGCCAGCGGCCCGGCGAGACGGTCACGGGCCCCACCGGCACGTCGAAGATATGGGACAAGATCGGCAGCGGCCGGTACGTGTCGGACACGTATGTGCGGACGGGGAGCAACGGGTACGTGGCGCCGCGCTGCTGAGACGGCGACCGCCGACGGCGCGAAGCCGCCGGGGCCCGGGGGATCCGGACCCCGGCGGCTTTGCCGTGTACCCCTCCACTAAGACCCGTCAATCCGACTTCGGCGGCTTCGCCGTGTCGAACGCGTACAGCAGGTTGTCCGACCCCGAGACCACCGCCACCCGCCCCGAGAGCGCCACGCGGGGGCCCGTGCGCAGGCCGCCGTCGCCGTTGATCTTCGGGTCGGTGGACCAGAGGCGGCGGCCGTCGCGCGGGGCGAGCGCGGCGACCCGGCCGCCGCTCGACCCGAAGTACAGGCCGCCCGGTCCGGCCGTCGGCCCCGCCGCGCCCTCCACACCCGTGTGCCGGGCCCACCGGAGCCGTCCGGACCCGGCGTCGACCGCGCTGACCCGGCCGCTCTGCTCCGTGAAGTACACCGTGCCGCCGACGAGCCCGGGCGTGCCGCCGTACGTCTTGGCGAGCCGGGTCGTCGTGACCTTGCCGCGCGCCGCGTCCAGGCGGAGCAGCGCGTCGTACGCGACGACGCCGATCTCCTCACCCGCCCGCTGCCGCACCAGGACGAGCCGCCCGTCCAGCGCGCCGAGCGGCTGGACCGGACCGTCCAGGGTGACGGCACGCCCGGGCCTGCCCGAGGCCGGGTCGACCGGGCGGATCGTGGCCCGCCGCGCCGGGCCGTCGGCGAGGTCGGCCTTCGGCGCGCACATCACGTACGCGCGGCCGCCGGCGCCGAGGGGCGCGCACTGGCTGCCCGCGGGGACCGGGACCGTCCACAGACTCCTGCCGGAGCGGGCGTCGCGGCCCTCGATCCGGTTGCCGTCCGCGTCGGCCGTGAGCACGGTCGCCCCGACCACCACGGCGTCCGCGGCGCCGGGACCGACGACGGACGAGGACCGGGCGCCGAACGGCGCGGACCACAGCTCCTTGCCGCGCGCGGCGTCGAGGGCGACCACCTCGTCGGTGCCCGACCCCTCGGCGGCGAAGCGGTAGCCGACGACGGTACGGCCGCCGTTAGCGAGCCCGGCGAGGGAGGTGTCCTGGACCGGTACGCCCGGCCCGCGCACGGTCCACAGCCGCTTGCCGTCGGCGACCCGGACGCGGGTGGCGACGGAGCCGCCGCCCCCGCAGTACACGGAGTCGCCGTGCGGCAGACAGCGCACCTCGTCGGGGACCTTCGCCGTTCCCGCCGGTACGTCCTGCCGCCACGGCCGGAAGCCGTCGGGCAGAGCCGGTCTTGTCGCGGCGACGTTGCGCCCCTTGTCGTCCCGCTTGGCGTCCGGGCCGTCGTCGGAGGACCGGGAGAGGAAGGCGAGGCCCGCGCCGAGGACGGCGATGGCGGCGACGGCGGCGAGGACGGGGCGCAGGCGGCGGCGAGCGGGGCGGCGGGCGGGGGAGGGCGAGGCGGGGCTGGGGGAAGCTTCCGTTCCCGTGCCCGTGCCGCTGGCGGTGTCGCGCCCGCCGCCGGTGTCCCGGGACAGATGGTGCTGGGTCCGGGTGTCGCGGGTGCGCCCGCCGCCCGCGGCGACCTCCAGGTCGGCGGGCAGGTCGCGAAGCAGGACGAGGAGTTCGTCGACGGAGGGCCGGGCGGCCGCGTCCTTGGTGAGGCACGGCTCGACGGCGCCGCGCAGGGCGTGCGGTACGTCGCCGAGGGCGGGCGGCTCGTGGACGACCTGGTAGGCCGTCATATAGGGGGAGTCCGCGTCGAAGGGCCCCTGCCCCGTGGACGCGTACACAAGGAGCGTGGCCAGTGAGAAGACGTCCGAGGAAGGACCGACCCCGCGCGGGTTCTGCAACTGCTCCGGCGACATGAACGGCGGCGTGCCGATCACGCGCCCCGTCATCGTCAGCGTCTGCTGGTCGGCCGCGCGCGAGATGCCGAAGTCGATGACGCGCGGCCCCTCCGGCGAGAGGACCACGTTGGACGGCTTCAGATCGCGGTGGACGACGTCGGCGCGGTGGATGTCGCGCAGCGCCTCGGCGAGCCCGATGGCGAGCGTGCGCAGCTCGGCGCCGCCGATCGGCCCGCGCCGAGCGATGCGCTGCGCGAGGGTCGGGCCCTCTATGTAGGAGGTGGCCATCCACGGGTGCGGCCCCTCGGGGTCCGCGTCGACGACCGCGGCGGTGAACGCGCCGCTCACCCGGCGCGCCGCGGCGACCTCCTGCCGGAACCGGATGCGGAACTCGTCGTCGTCCGCGAACTGCTGGTGGATCAGCTTGATCGCGACCGGCCGCCCCGACGCCGTACGCCCGAGGAACACGGTGCCCATGCCGCCCGACCCGAGGCGGGCCTCGAGCGGGTAGCCACCGATCTCCTCGGGATCCCCTGAGCGGAGCGACACCTTTCGACCTCCGTTCCGGTCGTCCCCCGTGCGTCATGCCTGTCCGCACAAACTAGCGGCCGGGGGGACGGGCGGGGCAAGGCGGGGGACGTCTTCGGCGTGGCCTGGCCCCTGGGCCCTGACCGGGGGTGACCATGGGGCTGCGCCCCGTTCCCCCGCCCTTGTTGGCGCTTCGCGCCTCGTCCTCAATCGCCGGACAGGCTGTGCGGGCTCCGGTGCGCGTCCGGCGAACCGTTGGGCGGGGCTGAGGGGGCTGCCCGCCTGGTCGGGGCGATAATCGACGCGTGAGTGAGCAACCGCGTGACGAACCCCGTACCGAGCCCTCGTCCGGGGGCACCGCGCCGGGGCCCCGGCCCGAGCCCATCCGCTTCTTCGGCACGAGCTGGGTCGACCACACGGACCGCTACGGCCTGCGCCGCGCCGGTGTCGCTGTCGGCGCGCTGGCCGCGGCCGTCGCGGGCTGCCTCGTGCTGCGCTTCGCGTACCAGGGCCTGGAGATCGCGGACGTGGGCGCGTTCGTGAACCTCCTCGTCGTCATCATGTTCGCGATCTGCAGCGCGATCGCGTTCCGGCGTACGTGGGAGGGCTTCGCCAAGCGCCACGACCCGCAGTCGGTGGCGTCCATGCGCAGCCTGATGATGATCGGCTTCGTCGGCTCCCTCCTCGCGTACTTCTTCCGCGCCCTGAAGGAGGCCCCCGGCGAGAAGCTGCACCGGGAGGAGTACGAGACGGCGCGGCAGGAGTACGAGAAGCGGACGTCGCGCAGGACGAAGAACCCGTCGAAGCGGAAGCGCGGGAAGTAGCAGGAGGGGCGCCCGCCTGGACGCTCGAAGAGGATCGAAAGGCGGCCGAAGTCGCGCGAACCCCGGCGAGAGGGCGGACGGCGAGGCAAGGATGACGCCATGCCGACCGACGACGACCACCTGAACGCGCCCCGCACCGACAGCGACCCGTCCACCTCTTCCCTCTCTTCCCTCTCTTCTCTCGCCCTCTCCTTCGACACGGTGGCGACCCAGTACGCGACGGCCCGCCCCGGCTACCCACCCGAACTCCTCGCCACGATCGAGGAACTGGCAAAACGCCCCCTGGCAGGGGCCACGGTGGTGGACGTGGGCGCCGGCACGGGCATCGCCACGCGCCTGCTGCGGGACCGCGGCGCGCAGGTGATCGCGGTGGAGCCGGGTCCGGCGATGGGCGCACAGCTGCGCGCGTCGCTGCCGGAGGTCCCGCTGCTGCGTGCGGTGGGGGACGCGTTGCCCCTGGCGGACGCGTCGGCGGACCTCGTCACGTACGCCCAGGCCTTCCACTGGACGGACCCGGCGAGCTCGGTGCCGGAGGCCCTGCGGGTCCTGCGCCCGGGCGGCGCGCTCGCGGTGTGGTGGAACACGCCGGACCCGGACGTCGCCTGGGCGGCCGAGCAGGAGGCCCGCCTGAAGTCCCGGCTGCCGGGCTACCACGCGAGCGGCATCAGCAGCGGCGCACCCGCGGTGATCGAGTCGGTGGCCCCGGGCCTGACCCCGACCCACCGCCGCCTCCACTGGACTCGCCGGGTCCCCCTCTCCCTGCACCTGGCCCACCTGAGCAGCCGCTCCTACTTCGCAAACCTGGGCCTGGAACGCTCGGCCCCGGTCCTCGCCGACGAACAGACCCACCTGACGAAGATCTTCCCCAACGGCGAGATAGAAGAGGCCTACGCAGTAGACCTGACCCTCGTCCGCAGGCCCGTCACGCGCCACTGACCCACTGCGTCGTCGCCTGACCCGGGTAAGGCCCCGTCGCCCCGGGCCTGACCCAGCCGCCCCCGGGCTTGGCCCGGGGGCGCTTCCCCAGCCCCCGGCACCTTCCAGCCCACCCCGGCGAAGACCTCTCAGCCCGTCGTGGGGGTACCCCCTGCTCCTTGAGAGCTCGGGGGAGCTTGAGGACGAGGCGCGAAGCGCCGATCCGAGGGCGGCCCGTCCCACGGGCACCTTCGGCCTGCCCGAGTTCAGCCCGTCCGGCGCTTGAGGACGAGGCGCGAAGCGCCGATCCGGCGGAGGACCGTCCCACCCGCC
>NZ_JNXT01000036.1 GCF_000716675.1 Streptomyces alboflavus | reverse complement strand
CGGGGGCGGAGACGGCGCGGGTAGGGGCGCTGGGGTGGGTACGGGATCGGGATCGGGAGCTGGGACGGGGGCGGGGGCCGCGTCGGACGGGGGTGTGGGTATGGGGGCGCGGGACGTCGACGGGTTCGACCATCACGTGTTGAAGTCGCTGCTCGGGGCCTGGGCGCTCGCCGCCTGCTCCGCCCAGGAGTCGGCGGCCGTCGAGGAGCACCTGGGCACCTGCGGGCCGTGCGCGGACGAGGCCCTGCGGCTGCGCGAGGCCGTCGGCCTGCTGCACCCCGAGGAGAGCCTCGACCTCGACCCCGGCCTGCGCACACGCGTCCTGGAGAGCTGCCTGGGGCGGCGCCCACCACGCATCCCGCTGCCCGAGTGGGCCGCTCCGTACGACGCCGAGACCGCGCGGCTCGACGCGCTGCTCCAGGACATCGGGGACGCCGAGTGGCACGCGCCGGTGCGGCTGCGGTGGTTCGAGAACGACGAGCCCGTGAGCCGCAAGACGACGGTCGCCGGGGTGATCGCGCACCTCCTCGCCGTCGACGGCCTGGTCGGCACGGCGCTCGGCCTCCAGGACCCGCTCGGCGCGGAGGCCCCGCCGGTGCCGGACCCGACCCGGCGCACGGAGGCGTTCTGGCGGGCCTCGCACTTCCCGCCCACCCGCGCGGTACGCGGGCCCTGGCGGGACCAGACGCACGAGCTGATCCGGACCGTGTCCTTCGCGGGCGGCGGGTCCGGGCGGCTCGCCGTGGGGTACGGGACCGTGGACGACGCCGGTGGCGAGGACGGGCAGCGGGTCGAACTTCCACTGCGGGACTCGATGGTGGAGCGGGCCTTCGAGTGCTGGATCCACGCGGAGGACATCGCCGAGGCGGTGGACTACCCCTACGAGCCGCCGTCGCCCCGGCATCTGCACCACATGATCGACCTCGCGGCCCGGATGCTGCCGACCACGCTTGCCGAGCGGCGGCGCTCCGGTCGGGCCGCGCCCTCGCGTGAGCTGGTCGCGGCGGGGGCGCCGGGGCGGAGTCTGCGCCTCGAGGTCGAGGGGGTCGGTGGCGGCGAATGGTTCATCCCGCTGGACTCGCCCGGGGCGAGCGGGTCGGCCGAGTCCGAGGTGGCGCACATCGCCCTGGACGGCGTGGAGTTCTGCCGCCTGGCGGCGGGGCATGTGGCGCCCGAGGAGGCGGCGGCCGGGCAGCTGGGGGACCGCGAGGCGATCAGGGACGTCCTGTTCGCGGCGGCGTCGCTGAGCCGCCTGTAGCCCGCAGCAGAACGGGCCGTCCGGGGGCGAGGGCGTTCGCCCCCGGGTGACTGTCCGGTGCGGAGCAAACGGGTGGGCGGGTGGGGCAGGCCCCGCGCGCAGCGCGGGGACGAACCCGCACGCCGGAGGCGCCCTGCGCCGGGGCTAGGCGAAGACGACGGTGCGGTGGCCGTTGAGGAGGATGCGGTGCTCGGCGTGCCACTTGACGGCCCGCGCCAGCGCCTGGCACTCCACGTCCCGGCCGACGGCCACCAGCTGGTCGGGCGTGACCCCGTGCCCCACCCGCTCGACCTCCTGCTCGATGATCGGCCCCTCGTCGAGCTCGGCGGTCACATAGTGCGCGGTCGCACCGATCAGCTTCACACCGCGCGCGTGCGCCTGGTGATAGGGCCGCGCGCCCTTGAAGCTCGGCAGGAACGAGTGGTGGATGTTGATGATCCGCCCGCTGAGCTGCTTGCACAGGTCGTCCGAGAGGACCTGCATGTACCGGGCGAGCACGACGAGCTCGACGTCCTCGTCCCGCACGACCTGCAGCAGCCGCGCCTCCGCCTCGGCCTTGGTGTCCCGCGTCACCGGAATGTGGTGGAAGGGAACGTCGTACGAGGCGGCCAGCTCGGCGAAGTCCGTGTGGTTGGAGACGACAGCCGCGATCTCGACGGGCAGCGCACCGATGCGCGAGCGGAACAGCAGGTCGTTCAGGCAGTGCCCGAACTTCGACACGAGCAGCACGATCCGCATCTTCTGGTCGGCCCGGTGGAGCTGCCAGTCCATCTGGAAGGAGTCACCGATCGCCGCGAAGCTCGCACGGAGCTTGTCGAGGGTGACGGGCGCCTCGGCCGAGAAGTGCACCCGCATGAAGAAGAGTCCGGTGTCGTGGTCGCCGAACTGCTGGCTGTCCTCGATGTTGCAGCCGGTCATGAAGAGGTAGCTCGACACGGCGTGCACGATGCCCTGTTTGTCGGGGCAGGAGAGGGTGAGGACGTACTGTTCGGCGCTGTCGGCGCGCTGGTCACTGGCGACGGCGGACTGCTCGTTCATCCGCCCAGGGTCCCATACCCAGGGGCACCCCACGGACCGCCGCCGAACCCCCCGTGGTCACCCCGGCCGCGTACGGGAACCCCCGAGCCCGCCCGCGCGAGCGAACCCCTCAGCCCGACCGCGTCAGGATCCGCAGGACCTCCAGCGTCCGCGGCGCCCCGTCCGGATCCTCCCCGTCCGCCGCCGCGAGCCGCACATGCGCGTCCCGCGCCGCCCGCACCGCGTCCGGCCAGCCCGGGTGGTCCAGATACACGGACACCGCCGCGTCCGCGCCGACCTCGTGCATGATGCGCAGCACCCGCAGCACGGCGGCGTCGACGAGCGCCGCCTCCTGGGAGTCCCGGAAGATCGTCCCGACGTACTTCTCCGCGGACCAGTTGTCCAGCCACGTGTCCTCGACCAGGCGGTACACGGCGTCGGTCACATCCCCGTACTCCTCGCGCCCGGCGAGCCAGCACTCACGCTGGAAGACCGGGTCGGAGAGCATGTGCAGCGCCGAGCGCACGTTGCTGCGCCAGCGCCACCACGGCATGTCGTTCGTTGGCATGCCGCCTATGGTCGTCGACCGACGGCCGCGACGGGAAGACTTCTCCGTTCCTTGCACGGTCATCGATCGTACGTTCCCACATCACCCACGCGGTTACGGCCCCACCAGTTCACCCTCTGGTCACCAACCGTTGAATGCGCGTCACTCCGCGGTTGGTCCGTTGCCGGAATCGTGCGTGTCCATGACCGCCTTGCGACGCGTCTTCCCTCCCCGTCCCGTCCAGACCGCGCCCCGAGCGCGAAAAGCGCTGTTCGGCGCGGTGGTCGTGACGGCGTGTGCGTCCCTGGCCGTCGGCTGTGGGGTCATCCCCGGTACCACGGGGGGTTCCGAGGATGACCCCGTCACGGTCATGACGTGGGCGCCGGAGCACACCCGGGCGACCAACAAGCCCGGCATGCCCGCGATGGCCAAGGCGTACGCCCGCTGGGTCAACGACACCGGCGGCCTCGACGGCCGCAAGCTCGAAGTCATCACCTGCAACGAGCGCAACAACGCGGTCGGCGCGGGCAACTGCGCCCGGCGGGCCGTGGAGGAGGACGTCGCCGCCGTCGTCGGCTCCTACAGCCAGCACGGCCGCGCGTTCTTCGGACCGCTGGAGTCGGCCGGCATCCCGTACATCGGTGGCTACGGCCTCACCGACGAGGAGTTCTCGAGCCCCCTGTCGTACCCCGTCAACGGCGGGCAGCCCGCGCTGCTCGCGGGCAACGGGCGGCAGCTCGCCGACGTCTGCGACCGCGTCTCGCTGGTGCGGCCGGACACCATAGCGGGCGACAACCTCTCCAAGCTCCTCGACTCCGGCCTCGCCCAGGGCAACCGCGCGGCGTCCGCCGACATCCGGGCGCCCGAGGACGGCACGGACTACACGGCGCAGGCCGAGCAGGCGCTGACCCGCGCGTCGGGCGGCGCGGGCTCGGGGTCCGGCTCCGGCTCGGACTCCGGCAGCAGCGGCGGTGCCATCGGTACGCGGGACGCCGCCGCGCCCCGCGCGGGCGACAAGGAAGGCTGTGTCGCGGCGGCCCTCGGCGCCCGCACGGACACCTTCTTCGACTCGTTCCGGCGCACCGAGGACGCGTACCCGCCGGTGCGCACCGCCTCCGTGCTCGGCAGTGTCGACCAGTCGCTCGTCGACCGCACGGGCGGTGCGAACGGCCCGTACGAGGGGGCGTACGTCACCGGCTGGTACCCGGCCGCGAGTGACGCCCGCTGGTCGAAGATGCGTGAGGTCATCCGCGAGCACGCCTTCGGCGACAACCGGGTCGACGCGACGGACGCGGGCACCCAGACCACGTGGATCGCGTTCACCGTCCTGCGGCAGGCCGTCGAGTCCCTGAACGGCGATGCCGTCACCGCCCGCTCGCTGCGCCGCACCCTCGACCAGGGCCTGCGCGTGGACACCGGCGGGCTCACGCCGATGCTGCGCTGGCGCTTCGAGGACATGCTGGCGGCGGGCGACTACCCGCGTCTGGTGAACGCGGACGTCACCTTCCAGGTGGTGCGGGACGGCCGCCTGATCCTCGCCCGCAAGCAGTTCGTGAACGTGGCGAAGACCCTGGAGTCCGCCCGCTGAACCCACGAACGGCCGGGGGCCCCGATCTCGATCGGGGCCACCGGCCGTTCCACGTCTGCGTCCACTCCCCTGCCGGTGCGGGCTACAGCTGCGTCGGGGTCCGCTTGGTGAGCCCGTGCTGCGTCGCGATGGCGTTCCACAGCGCCGCCGCCTGCCGCTTCGCGCGGGTCGCCTCGTCGCTCGCGCGGTTGCCCGCGGCCGAGTGGTTGGTCTGGCGGGCGTGGCCCTTGCGGCAGCCCTTCTTGCGGGCGACCTGGTCGGCCCACGCGGCGTAGTGGTTGTCGGCGGACGCGGACGCCTTCCACGCCTTGTTCAGCTCGGTGGTCAGGCGCTGGTTCGAGGGCAGCTTGTCGACGGTGAGGCCGGAGAGCCTGCCGACGAGGCCGTTGCGCTGCTTGGCGGCGTCCCGCAGGTCGGTGGCGGCCTTCCCCAGGTTGTCGCACCTGCCGACGTCGCGGACGGCGCCGATCACCGACTCGCGGCTGTTGTTGCTGTCCGCGAGGAGCTTGTCCAGGGCGACGGCCTGCTTCTTGGCGGGGTCGGCGCTCGGCGACGGCTTCTTGGACTCCTCGTCGCCCGCCGGCGCGGTCGCGGCGAGCGGCTCGTTGTCCTCGTTCTTCTTGTCGTCGCCCCCGCCGGAGAGCATCGCGCCCGCGCCGACGCCGAGCACGGCGATGGCGACGCCGACGGCCACGAGGAGCGGTGTCCTGGAGCCGGTACGGCCCCGGCCCTTGCGCCCGGGCGCGGGCTCAGGATCGGCCGCGGGGCCCGGGGCGGGTGCGGCGGCGGCGGCCGCCTGGAAGCGCGGCATCTGCTGGGTGGACGCGGGGCCCTCGTCGGGCTCCGGCTCCCGGCGGAAGAGGCTGTCGAACTCGGCGGGCGGCTGCCGGTCGCCCGGCGCACCGGGGCGCACGCCGTACGCGGCGTCGGCGGCGGGCGGGCCGCTGTCCGTGATCGGCGCGATGAACTGGGTGGGCGCGTTGTCGTCCGGCGCGGCGGGCGCACCCGGCATGACGTCGGCGGCACGGCCCAGGAACTGGGTGGAGCCGTCGGCGGGCATCTCCGGCGGCAGCGCGCCCGGGGAGGCGGGGCCACCGACGGGGGAGATGAACTGGGTGGCCTCGGCGTCGGGCCCGGTGGGCGCCGCCGCGTGCCGCCCGCCCCCGTTCGCGGCGGACGGCGTCCCGTAGCCACCGCCGTCGTGCGGCCCGGCGCCCTGTCCTGCCTGTCCTGCCTGTCCTGCCGACGGGAGCGGCATGCCTCCCGGCGCGGCGGACGGGAGGTGCGCGGGGGCGTGCCCGCCGTACGAGGCGCCGGGCACCTCATGGCCCTGCGCGGGGCCTTGACCGGCGGGCGGAAGCGGGGGGCTCTGGTGGGCGCCCTGCCCCGGGAACTGGGGCTGGCCGTGGGCCTGCGCCTGTCCGGGGAGTGGGGTCTGTGCCTGGTCCTGGCCGTGGAAGTGGGCGTGCGCCTGGTCCTGGAGGGGGGCTTGGCCCGGGAGCGAGGCGTGGTTCTGGAGGGGGGCCTGGCCCGGAAGCGGGCTCTGGCCCGGAAGCGGGCTCTGGCCCGGGAACTGGCCCTGGGGCTGCGCCTGGTTCGGGAACTGGGGCTGGCCCTGCGCCTGCCCTGGGAGCGACGCCTGGTCCTGGGGTGAGGTCTGGCCCGCAGGTGAGCCCTGACCTGGAAGCGGGCTCCGGCCCGGAAGCGAGTCCTGGCCCGGGAACTGGCCCTGGCCCGCGAGCGAGGCCTGGTCCTGGAAGGGGGCCTGCCCCGGAAGCGAGCCCTGGCCCGGGAACTGGCCCTGTGCCTGGCCCGCGAGCGAGTCCTGGCCCGGATGCGGCGCCTGGCCCGAGAACTGGTCGTATCCCTGGCCCTGCCCCGACCCCTGGCCGTATCCCTGTCCCGGCCCCTGGCCCTGGGGCGACATGGGTCCGCTCTCGGCGGGTATCGGGCCCTGCCCGGGTATTCGACCCGAGTCCTGCCCGGGCATCGGGCCGGGCCCCTGCGCGGGCATCGCGCCCGCTCCCGGCGCGTACCCCTGCCCCGCCCCCTCGGGCGGCAGCGGGGATCCGTACGACCCGCCGTACGAAGCGCCCCCGTACGAAGCAGCGGCCGGCGGCCCCGCGGGCGGCAGTGGCGTGCCCTCCGGCGGCAGCGGCATCCCGGTCCGGCCCTGCGGCGGCGCGGCGGGCTCCTGCAGGGACGGCTGCTGGTAGGACGCGGCGGGCTCCTGGTGGGCCTGCTGGTAGCCCTCGGCGGGCTGTGCGCCCCAGGCCTGGCCCGCGCCCGGTGCGGGGGCCGCCGTGTCGGGGCCCCAGGGCTCGCCCCAGGGGCTGCCGACCGGTGGGGCGGCGTGGTCGCCGGTGGTGCCCGGCATCAGCGGCTCGCTGCCGTCCGCGGGCAGCACGATGCCCTCGTGCGCGTGCCGCGCCGCGGGTTGCTGCGGTTCGGAGGAAGCAGCGCCTTGCCCGCTCTGCTGCGTCACCGGGACTCCTACGAATGGGGGACCTTCGGAACGTCGGCTCACGCTACCGGGTCCCCGTGGCGCTCGGCCACGCAGCTCAGAGCACGCCGGACGCCACCCCTGACGCAGGCGTCACAGAAGTAACAGAAGTCGTACGACAGACGCTGTTGAAGGGGGCGTGCGTCCCGGCGCAGGGCTCCCTGCGCCCCTTTCACGCCACACGCCCCCCGACAGGCCGTCGGCGGCCGTACTCGCCGTGGCGACCGTCACGCCGCCTGCAGGTCGAGCCGCGCCCCGAACTCGCGTACCACCGGCTCCTCCCGGAACGGTTCGAGCCGCTGCTGGAAGTCGTCCAGGTACTCCGCGCCGCGGTTGGACCGCAGCGTGCCGAGGAGTTCGACGGCCTTCAGGCCGGTGTGACAGGCCTGTTCGATCTCGCGGCGCTGCACCTGGGCCGTGGCGAGCAGCACCAGACCGATGGCGCGGCGGCGCGCCCGCGTCGGCGGATGCCCGGCCAGGGACTCCTCCGCGCACCGGGCGGCGGCGTCGGCCTGACCCAAGTCACGGTGGCAGTGCGCGAGTTCGTCGGCGAGATACGCCCGGTCGAAGTGGCGGATCCACACCGGGTCGTCGCCCGAGTCCTCCTCGCCCACGGCCCGCTCCATCGCCTCGACGGCGCGCCCCGCCACGATCTGCGTGGACCGGGCGTCGCCGAGCAGCGCGTGGCCCCGCGCCTCCGCGGCGTAGAACATCGACTCCGCGCGCGGCGAGACCCGCCCGCGCGCCCCCTCCTGCGCCGCCCGCGCCAACTGCGCGATCTCGCGCGGGTTGCCGAGCTGCGCGGCGAGGTGACTCATGGACGCCGCGAGCACGTACCCTCCGTACCCCCGGTCGCCCGCCGCCTGGGCCAGGCGCAGCGCCTGGATGTAGTAGCGCTGGGCGAGGCCGGGCTGGCCCGTGTCGACGGCCATGTATCCGGCCAGTTCCGTCAACCGCGCGACCGCGGCGAACAGTTCCCGGCCCACGGCCTCGCGGTAGGAACCCGCGAGCAGCCCGGAGACGACGGAGTTGAGGTAGTGCACGACGACGGGGCGCACGTGCCCGCTGCCGTACTGGTGGTCCAGTTGCGTCAGGGCCTCCGTCATCGCCTTCACGGCGGCCACGTCCGAGAGCCCGACGCGCGGCCCGGCCGTGCGGCCGACCTGCGCGTCCGGCGAGGAGATCAGCCAGTCCCTGCTCGGCTCCACGAGCGCGGACGCGGCGACGGACGAGCCGGACAGGAAGTCCCGCCTGCCCACGTCGCTGCGCCACAGCTCGCAGACCTGCTCGATCGCGCCGAGAACGGTGGGCGAGAACTGCAGCCCCACGCCGGAGGCGAGGTTCTTGCCGTTCGCCATGCCGATCTCGTCGATCGTGACCGTGCGCCCCAGCTTGCGGCCGAGCGCCTCGGCGATGATGCCCGGCGCGCGCCCGCGCGGCTGCTGGCCGCGCAGCCAGCGAGCCACCGACGTCTTGTCGTATCGAAGGTCGAGACCGTGCTCCGCGCCGCACATGTTCACGCGACGGGCCAGGCCGGCGTTGGAACAGCCGGCTTCCTGAATGAGCGCCTGCAGCCGTTCGTTCGGCTGCCGTGCGACGAGAGGCCTGGCGGCCATGGCGTACCCCCTGTGTGCACCGTGGACCATCTGGAACTTCGGATGTGGATGTCGAATGAGGAACGGTCCGGGCCGGTTTGCCCGCATCGCCCAGATGATCAATGCCCTGGGAACAACCGGAAGATGCACCACATACACCACAGATGCACAGCAACCTGCCTGAATTTGATGTTTCGCACCTCAACACGGCAGAGTGCGGCACACGTCAGCGAGCCGGGTGAACATGGCTGTCCGATGACCCCGATGAAGCAAGGATGAACTCGGTCGAACTCCGACTGCCCCAGACGTGGCTACCCGCGCCCGGCCCCGCTTGCCCATGCGCGCCCCCACCCGTGCACCCATGCGCCCCGCCGCAGGATCGATGCTCCTCCCCCGCGCACGTGACACCCCGTAACCCGACATGACGCGCGCAGTTGAGAGGTGCGTGGAAGAGACCATCGGAGTCACGTCAGCCGCGCAGATCCCGAAGCAGCGCGGAGAGGCCCTGCAGGACACGGCCGTTCGGTACGCGGAGGAACGCCACTGGGATGTCTTCCCCGGCGCCTGGCTCGAGTCCGTCGAGGGCACGTGGCGCTGCTCGTGCGGCGAGGCCGCCTGCCCCGCACCCGGCGCCCACCCCGTGCGCGACGACTGGCCGACGCAGGCCACGGGCAGTGCGACGGTCGCCCGGCGCATGTGGGCGAAGCAGCCGAACGCCTCGATCCTGCTGCCCACAGGCCGTACGTTCGACGCGATCGACGTGCCCGAGACAGCCGGTTTCCTCGCCCTCGCCCGCATGGAGCGGATGGAGCTGACGCTCGGGCCCGTGACGTGCACGCCCGACCGGCGCATGCAGTTCCTCGTCCTGCCCGGCGCCGCGGCGAAGGTCCCGGACCTGGTCCGCAAGCTCGGCTGGCCGCCCGCCGCCCTCGACCTCGTCACGCTCGGTGAGGGCGCCTACGTGGCCGCGCCCCCCACCCGCTTCGGCGCCTCCGGCGCCGTCCAGTGGGCCAACCGCCCCACCCCCGCCAACCGCTGGCTCCCCGACGCCGAGGAAGTCATCTCCCCCTTGTCCTACGCCTGCGGCAGGGAGGCCCGCAGGAAGTAACCGCCGGCTGCAAGTAGGCCGCCGAGGGCGCTCGTTGCCGTCCGCCTCTGTGGGCAGCTGGGCCGCCCAGAGGGCGATGGGGGTCCACCCTGCTCGAGCGAAGCCGAGAGCTCGGGGGAGGGTGGGCACAGCCACAGGCCGACGGCGCCGTCAGTCCAACAGTCCCCCAGCCCCACGTATCGTGCGCGCAGGGCGACGATAGGACTAAGGGGCAACGGTGACAGAGGCGACGGAAACCCCCGCGGCAGCGGTACGCGTGCACAACCTGTGGAAGGCCTTCGGCCAGCAACTCGCCGTGGCCGGCATCGACCTCACCCTCCCCGCGGGCAAGTTCATCGGCCTCGTCGGCCCGAACGGCGCGGGCAAGACCACCACCCTCTCCATGGTCACCGGCCTCCTCCGCCCCGACCAGGGCACGGTCGAGGTCGTCGGCCACGACGTCTGGCGGGACCCCGCCGAGGTCAAGGCCCGCATCGGCGTACTCCCCGAGGGCCTGCGCCTGTTCGAGCGCCTGTCCGGCCGTGAACTCCTCGCGTACACGGGCAGGCTGCGGGGCCTGCCCGGCGAGGAGGTCGACAAGCGGGCCACCCAGCTCCTGGACGTCCTCGACCTCGCGGGCGCCCAGCACAAGCTGGTCGTCGACTACTCCACCGGCATGCGCAAGAAGATCGGCCTGGCGACGGCCCTGCTGCACAACCCGGAAGTGCTGTTCCTCGACGAGCCGTTCGAGGGCGTCGACCCGGTCTCCGCGCAGACGATCCGCGGCGTCCTGGAGCGCTACACCGCTTCCGGGGCGACGGTGGTCTTCTCCAGCCATGTGATGGAGCTGGTGGAGTCCCTGTGCGATTGGGTCGCCGTCATCGCGGCGGGCCGCATCCGCGCCCAGGGCCCCCTCGCCGAGGTCCGCGGCGACGCGGCGACGCTCCAGGAGGCGTTCCTCGAACTCGTCGGCGCGAACGGCCGCGACGCGGGCTCGGACCTCGACTGGCTGGGCGGCGGCGCCCGATGACCGCCCCGGCCACGGCCCCCGCCACCGCCGCGTCCTCCGGCACCGGCCTGACCCCCGTCTTCGTACGCCTGAAGCTGTCCCTGCTGCGCAACGGCCTGCGCCAGTCCTCAGGACGCCGCGCCGCGTACGTGGCGTCCGCCGTCGTCGCGCTCCTGTTCGCCGCGCTCCAGCTCCTCGGCCTGATCCTGCTGCGCGGCAACGAGCACGCCGCCACCGTGTCGGTCATCCTCGTCGCCGTCCTCGCCCTCGGCTGGGCCGTGATGCCGCTGTTCTTCCCCAGCGGCGACGAAACCCTGGACCCCACCCGGCTCGTGATGCTGCCGCTGCGCCCGCGGCCCCTCGTCCGCGCGCTCCTGGTCGCCTCGCTCGTCGGCATCGGGCCGCTGTTCACGCTCTGCCTGGCGCTCGGCGCGGTCATCGCGGTGGCGGACGGCGGGGCGGCGGTCGCCGTGGGCGTCGTCGCCGTACCGCTGACGCTGCTCGTCTGCGTGGCGCTCGCGCGGGCCGTGGCCGCCGCCAACATCCGCCTGCTGACCAGCCGCAAGGGCCGCGACCTCGCCGTGCTCAGCGGACTCGTCATCGCCGTCGGCGCGCAGGTCGTGAACTTCGGGGCGCAGCGGCTCGGCTCCTCGGACGCGGGCCTCGGCGAGCTGGATCCGGCGGCGGACGTGCTCGGCTGGATCCCGCCGTCGTCGGCGCTCTCGGCGGTGCACGCGGCCGGAGAGGCCCGGTACGCCACGGCGGTCGCCCAACTCGCCCTGTCCGGCGCCGCCCTCGTCCTGCTCCTGCACCTGTGGCGGCGCAGCCTGACCCGCCTGATGACGGCGCCCGACGGCTCCACGCTCGCCGCGGCGGAGCCGTCCCGCGAGGGCCGCGGCGGCGGCCTCTTCGCCCGGCTCCCCGCGGGCCGCACCGGCCCCGTCATGGAGCGCACCCTGCGCTATGTCTGGCGCGACCCCAAGACCAAGGCGGCCTGGGTGACGTCCCTGGCCATCGGCCTGATCGTGCCCCTGTTCAACGCCCTCCAGGGCACCGGTTCCGTCTACTTCGTGTGCTTCGCCGCCGGGATGCTCGGCATCCAGATGTACAACCAGTTCGGGCAGGACACGTCCGCGTTCTGGATGGTCGCGATGACGATCTCCTCCGCCCGGGACGCGTACGAGGAGCTGCGGGCCCGCGCGCTCGCCCTGCTCGTGATCACACTGCCGTACGCGACCCTCGTCACCGTTCTGACGACGGCGCTCCTCGGCGAGTGGCAGGCCCTGCCGGAGGCGCTCGGCCTGTCCTTCGCGCTCCTCGGCGCCATGCTGACCACCGGCGCCTGGTCGTCGGCCCGCTTCCCCTACTCCATCCCGCAGCAGGGCTACAAGAACGTCGCCCCCGGCCAGGCGGGCCTCGCCTGGATCTCCATCCTCGGCGGGATGATCGCCGCCGCCGTGCTCTGCGCGCCCGTCCTCGCCCTCACCATCTGGCTGCACGTCGCCGACCACGGCTCCCTGAGCTGGATCCTGCTGCCCGTCGGGGCGCTCTACGGAGCCGCCGTCACCGCGGCGGGCCTGCGGCTCGCGGCGCCGCGGGTGGCGCGGCGGCTGCCGGAGATCCTGGCGGCGGTCAGCAAGGGGTGAGGTGCGGGGCGGGGCCGGGGGTGCGGGGAAACGGAGCGACCCGCGAGCCGTGGTTCCCCTGCCGTGAGGCCGGGGAAGCCGGCCGGACGTACCGGCGGCTCGCGGGTCGGGTGACTGCTTGGAATTACGGCCGGCTGCGTGCCTGTTTCGCACGCTGGTCCGGCACCGCACTGGGTGTGGTGGCGGGCCGCTAGCCCGCAGTCACCTCTTCCGTCCGGTATTCATACATCTGCCGAACCACCTCCTCTCCGAAGTGACACTCACCCTAGGAAGCCCGTCCGAGTCGTTCAACTGTTTTTCTGAGACCTTGGTCCGGCAACGATTTGCCTCAACTTCCGGGAACTTACTGTGGGCTGTGTCACGTTCAAGTTGAATGATCTGGCGACGAGGATGAGGACACAGCCTGCAGGGGGGTCCGGGTGAGTGCTTCCCGACGGAGCGGAACCACCGACGAACTGGGCCCCGAGGAGCCCGAGCCCGGCGGCGCCGAACTGCTCGCGGCGCTGCTCGACGGGATGGACGCCGCGTTGTGCGCGTTCGACGCCGACGGAGTCGTGACGCACTGGAACCGCGAGGCGGAGCGGATCCTCGGCTGGACAGCCGCGGAGGCCGTCGGACGGCGCGGGTTCGCCGACTGGGCCGTGCGCAGCGCCGACGCCGAGGACGTCGAGGGGCGGCTCCTCTCCGCCATGCACGCGCCGGGGCGGCAGGTCGACGAGTTCGCGCTCCTGACCAAGGACGGCGGGCGGGTGCTCGTGCGGACCCAGACCTCGGCCGTGCGCGGCGGCGACGGCAAGCCGAGCGGGGTGTACTGCGCCTTCAGCGAGGTGCACACCCAGATCGACCTGGAGCGGTCCATCGCCCTCAGCGAGGCGCTGTTCGAGAACGCCTCCTGGGGCGTGGTGCTCGTCGACGCCGACCTGCGGCCCGCCGTGGTGAACGCCCACGCCGCGCGGGCCCTCGGCATGGGGCGCACCGCGCTGCTCGGGCGGCCGCTCGGCGAAGTCCTCACCCAGGGCGTCGAAGAGCTGGAGAGCGCCCTCACGCACGTGCTCGCGGAGGGCGCGCCGCCCGCCCCCGCGGAGATGTGGCTCGCGGTCCGCGGCGACGGCGGCGAGCCCGAGCGGCGCTGCTGGCGCAGCGGGTTCCTGCGCCTGGGGTCCCCGCTCGCCGAGGAGCCCGTGCCGCTGGGCGTCGGCTGGCTGTTCCTCGACGTCACCGAGGCCAAGCAGACCGAGGCCGAGGCGGCACAGCTGCGCTTCCGGTCGCAGCAGTTGCACCGGGCCGCGCGGGCCGCCGCCGAGTGCGAGGACCCCATGGAGGCGGCCACCGTCCAGCTCGACTTCGCCCTCGCCGGGTTCGCCGACCACGCCCTGATCGACGTGATCGACAGCGAGGAGCCCCAGCTGCGGCTCGTCCGGGCCGCCGTCACGCCCGCCGGGGCGCCCGGGCCCTGTCAGCCCGCGGGCAAGGCGCGGTTGCCGCTGCGGTACTTGGAGGGGCATCCCGCGCCGCAGTGCGTCGAGCGGGCCGGGTCCGTGCGGGCCACGGCGGCCACCGCCGAGCCCGGGCGGGCGCGGGAGTGGGCCCTCGCCCGGCAGTGGCCCGAGTCGTCCGTGCACGCGCTGTGCGCCGTGCTGCGGAGCCGGGGGCGGACGTTGGGGGTGGTCACCTTTCTGCGGGGGGCCGCCCGGAGCCAGTTCGAGCGGGGCGACGCCTCGTACGCGGAGAGTGTCGCTGCGCGGGTTGCGGCTGCGTTGGATCTGGCGGGGGTGGGGGGGTAGGGCCTCGCGGCGCGCCCCAGTCCCGCCCCTTCTCCGAAACCGGGGCTGCGCCCCTGGACCCCGGGGGTGGGTGTCCCGCGCGGGTGGGACAGCCTCCGCCGAATCGCCGCTCCGCGGCTCGTCCTCAATCGCCGGACGGGCTATTTCTAGCCCGTCCGGCGATTGAGGACGAGGCCGTTCAGGCCGACAGCGGGGGTCCGGGGGCGGCAGCCCCCGGTTCGGGAAGGGGTGGGGTTGGGGAGCTCCCAGCCAGGCCCCGCCTACGCCGCGTGCAGCGCCAACGTAGGCGACAGCCGGGCCGCCCGCACCGCGGGGTACAGCCCCGCCACCGTCCCGATCGCCAACGTCGCCCCGAAGCCCGCCGTCACGGCCCACAGGGGCACCACCCAGGGCAGCTCGCCGGACGCGGCGTACGCGGCCGTCGCCGCCGCGCCGAGCGCGACGCCCGCGAGACCGCCGAGGCCGGACAGCATCAGGGACTCGGTGACGAACTGGACGCGGATCTGGCCGCGGGTGGCGCCGAGGGAGCGGCGCAGGCCGATCTCGTAGCGGCGCTCCAGGACCGAGATGATCATGGTGTTGGCGACGCCGACGCCGCCGACGAGGAGGGCGATGCCGCCGAGGCCGAGGAGGAGCGTGGAGAACGCGCCCTCGGTGTCCGCCTTGGCCTGGAGGGCCGCCGAGGGGTCGGTGACCTTGACGTCGCGCGGGCTCTCGGGCGAGATCGACGCGCCGAGCAGCGCCCGCACGTCGTGCACGGCGTCGTCCGCCGAGCGCTCGTACAGCGACGTCGGGTGCCCGTCGAAGCCGAGGAGCGACTTCGCGGCGGCCCAGCCGGTGAGCGCCGAGCGTTCGACGTCGGGGGCGAGCGGCAGCGGCGCGAGGATGCCGATGACGGTGAAGTAGCGGTCGTCCACCCACACCTGCTGGCCGGGCGAGGTGATGCCGAGGCGCCGGGCGGCGACATGGCCGAGGACGATCGACGGATAGCGGGAGTTGGCCGCGTTCAGCCAGGTGCCGCTGGCGGTGCGGCCGCGCAGGACCTTCAGGAGGTCCTCCGTGGCGGCCTTGACGGAGATGCCGCCGGTCTCGCCCTCGGGGATCTTCTCGCTGCGCCGCACCGTGCGGTCGATGTCGCCGGTGGCCCCGACGTCCTCGACGCCCTCGATCCGGGACACCCGCCCCACCGCGTCCTTCGGCAGCTTCAAGTCCTCGCCGGAGAACAGCGGGTCCCCCGGCGCGGCCACCAGCATGTTCGTACCCAACTTGTCGAGTTTTTCGAGGAGTTGGGCCTTGCTGGAGGCGGAGACGCCCACCACCGCGACCATCGTGGCGATGCCGATCGCGATGCCGAGCGCGGAAAGGACGACCCGCATCGGGCGGCTGCGCAGCCCGGACGCGCCGACGTGGGCGATGTCGCGGGGGCTCAGCCGGGCGGCGCGCAGCCGCCTCGGCCGCGTACGGTCAGCGGTCATCGCGCCACGGCTCCCTGTGCTCGTACGTCCTGGTCCGGACGGGCGCCGTCGTGGACCACCCGGCCGTCGCGGATCCGGACCTGCCGGGGCAGCCGGTCCGCGATCTGGCCGTCGTGGGTGATGACGGCGATGGTCGCGCCCTCGGAGTTGAGGCCGTGGAGGAGTTCGATGACCGCCTCGCCGGAGGCGGAGTCGAGCGCTCCGGTGGGTTCGTCGGCGAGCAGCAGGTCCGGTTCGCCGACGACCGCGCGGGCGATGGCGACGCGCTGCTTCTGGCCGCCGGACAGCTCGTGCGGCCGGTGCCGCATCCGGTCGGCGAGGCCGACGCGGTCCAGGGCCTCGGCGGCGCGGGCCCTGCGCACGGCGCGCGGCAGGCCGGAGTAGAGCAGGCCCTCGGCCACGTTGTCGCGGGCGCTGACGCCGGGGACGAGGTGGAAGGCCTGGAACACGAAGCCGATGCGGCGGGCCCGCAGCGCGGACAGGCTGCGGTCCGAGAGCTTCGCCACGTCGTGCCCGGCGATCTCGACCGTCCCCGCCGTCGGCCGGTCCAGGGTGCCGACGATGTGGAGCAGCGTCGACTTGCCGGAGCCCGACGGGCCGACGATGGCGAGGAGTTCGCCCTCGGCGACGTCGAGGTCGACTCCGCGCAGGGCGGCGACACCGCCCGGGTACTCCTTGGTGACTCCGGTGAGGCGGACGACAGGACGGGGGCCGGGGCGGCCGCCGCCGGGCGCCTGCTCCTCGTACGTGCTCTGCGCACGCAGCGCGCTCATGTCTTCGGCACCCCGACCTTCATCCCCTCCCGCAGCCCCCCGCCGCTCACCTCGACCCGGCCCGAACCGAACATGCCGAGCTTCACCCGCACCTGGCGGGCCTTGCCCCCGGCGACGACCTGAACGCCGTAGCCGCCGCCGGGCAGGGCGAGGAGGGCGTTGACGGGGACGGACAGGACGCCCTCGCGGGTCTCGCCGGTGAGGTTCACCGTGACCGGGGACTGGTCGAAGCCGCGCACGTCGGAGGGGTCGTCGAAGGACACCGTCACCGGGATCTTCGGGGTCTTGTCGGCCGGGTCGTCGCCGGCCTTCGCGGTCCGGCCGACCGCGGAGACACGGCCCGACGCCGTCGAGCCGTCCGGGAGCGACACCTCGACCTTCGTGCCGACCTTGGCCAGCTTCCCGTCGGACACCTCCAGCTGGAAGCGCACGACGCGCTCGGACGCGGTCGTCGTGAGCACGGGACGGCCGGGCGACACCTGGTCGCCGACCGCCGCGGCCACGGACTTGACGCGCACCGCCGACGGCGAGAAGGCGATGTCGCCGGGCTCGACCCGGCCCGTCTGGCGCCGCTCGTGCGCCTTCTGCCAGCGCTTCACGGCGGCCGCCGTCCCGGCTGTGTACTCGTCGTCGACGGCGAGCCCGGCCGCGTACCCGAGCGCCTGGAGGTTCTGTTCGAGCTGCCGCACGTCCTCGCCCTCGGAGCCCGGCTTGAGGGTGCGGTACATGGGCACGGTGCCGTACATGAGGCGCACGGGCACGCCGTTGACCTCGTACAGGCGCCCGTCGCGCCGGACGGTGTCGCCCGCGCCGGGGGTGCGGGTGAGGATGCCCGCGGCGCCCGCGTTGACCTTGCGTTCCTTGGCGTAGCCGAGGGTGCCGTCGAGCTGGGTGCCGCTGCTGAGGTCGCCGCGGTCGACGGTCGCGGTGGCGGGCGGCAGGTCCGCGTTCCCGGAAGGGCCGCCGTCGTCGCCGCCGGACCCGCCGGTCCCGGTGACGGCGACCCCGGCGCCCGCGACCGCGAGCAGCGCGACGACCGTCGAGACCACCGCCGTGCGCCGCCTCATCCGACGATGCCCTTGCACGCCTTGGCGGCCTTCTCCATCTTCTTCATCTCGGCGCCCTTCGGGGCGGGCATCGCGCGCGCCATGCCGTCCTCGAACTTCGGGTCCGGCATGTTGAAGCCGTTCTTGCGCATGCACTGCGCGTACCTCAGCATCTTGTCCTTGTCGGCCTGCGAGATGCCGCCGCCCGCCGAGCCGGGGCCTTTGCCGGTGCACTCCTTGAGGGCCTTCTGCATCTTCTCCTTGCTGAGGTCCCCGCCGATCGTGATGCCGTTGCCGTCCTGGCCCGACTTCGGCTCGGGGACCTTCAGGCCGTGCTTGCGCAGGCACTCGCGCTCCTTGAAGGCCTTGTCGGCGGCGTTCTCCTTGCCGCCGGAGTCCTTCTTGCCGTCGCCGCCGTCGTCTCCGCCGGAGCAGGCGGTCGCGAACAGCGCGAGGGCGGCGACCGCGGCGAACGCGGCCGAACGGCTGCGGGTACGCGTACGTGTCATGGCTTCCCCTGGTGTCGATGGGTCCGGTGGCCGGCGCCGGTCGCGCCCGCCGCGGCCCAGGCTCACCGGAAGCGGGGTTTCGTCTCTCTCACGGCAAACCTTTACACCGGCGAAAGGTGGCCCTCGGGTACACAGGGCGGCATGCGCGTACTGCTGGTGGAGGACGAGGAATTCCTGGCCGAGATGATCGCCGTCGGGCTGCGCCGCGACGCGCTCGCGGTCGACGTGGCGGCGGACGGCCTGACCGCGCTGCGCAAGCTCCAGCTCGGCGAGTACGACGTGCTCGTCCTGGACCGCGACCTGCCCGGCGTGCACGGCGACGAGGTGTGCCGCCGGGTCGTGCGGCAGAAGCTGCTCACCCGCGTCCTGATGCTCACGGCGGCAGGCACGGTGCGCGACCGGGTCGCGGGCCTCGGGCTCGGCGCCGACGACTACCTGACCAAGCCGTTCGCGTACGACGAGCTGCTCGCCCGGGTCCTCGCCCTCGGGCGGCGCGCCCGGCCCGCCCTGCCGCCGGTCATCGAGCGGGCGGGCGTCGTCCTGGACACCGCACGCCGCCAGGCCAGCCGCGACGGCCGCCACCTGTCGCTGTCCCGCAAGGAATTCGCCGTCCTGGAGGCGCTGCTTCGCGCCGACGGCGCCGTGGTCAGCGGCGAGGACCTGATCGAGCAGGTCTGGGAGGAGGACACCAGCTACCGCACCAACGCCGTCCGCGTCACCCTCTCCAAGCTCCGCGCGAAGCTCGGGGAGCCGGGCGTGGTGGAGACCGTGCCGGGGGCGGGATACCGGATCTCGGGGGTGTCGCTGTGAGGGCCGCGCATGCCGAGGCCCCGGGCGCGTCCGCCGTGCCGCGCCTGCCCGGCGTCCACCGCCTCCGCGGCCTCGGCGCTCTCCTCGGGCCCGGCGCGCCCCGCGGCCTCGGCATGCGCGGCGAGCGGGTCCGGCTGACCGCGCTCTACGGCGTGCTGCTGGTCCTGGCCGGGGCGCTGCTCACCGGCGTGGTGTACGTCCTGGTGCGGCAGGGCCTGTACTCGTCGATCAGCACGGCGGTCACCACGGCCGTGCCCGGGACCCGGGTGGCCCGGGACGACTTCGGGCCGCCGTGGGTCCAGCCGACGCAAGGGACGGCGTTCGCGCCCGCGCGGCCCCTGAAGCTCGCCGACACGGTGCCCGCCCAGGCGGTGACGCGGGTCAGCGACGCCGCCGGGGAGGCCGCGCTCGGACGGCTGCTCTCGGTGTCCGTGATCGTCCTGGCCGCGTACACCGTGCTCTCCGTGGCCCTGGCCTGGTGGATGGCGGGCCGGGTGCTCCGCCCCGTCGCCGTGATCACCGAGAGCGCGCGCCGCCTGTCCGGCTCCAACCTGCACGAACGCATCGCCCTCGACGCGCCCCCGGGCGAGCTGAAGCAGCTCGCCGACACCTTCGACGCGATGCTCGACCGCATCGAGCGGCTCGTCGGCGCGCAGCAGCGGTTCGCGGCCAACGCGGCGCACGAGCTGCGCACGCCCCTGGCCGTGCAGCGGGCCGCCGCCGAGATCGGGCTCGCCGGGGACCCGCCGCCCGAGCACGTCGCCCGCATCCGCAGGAAGCTGATCTCCGTCGCCGACGACAGCGAGAGCCTCATCGAGGGCCTGCTGCTCCTCGCCACCGCCGACGCGCCGGGCGGCCCCGACCACGACCGCGCCCTGGAGCGGCACGAGCCGGTCGCCCTGGACGTCACCGCCCACGAGGTCGCCGACGCCCTCGCGGACGAGGCCGCCCGGCGCCACGTCGCGATCACCGTGCGGGCCGCGCCCCTCACCGTCCACGGCGACGGCGTCCTCCTGGAGCGCCTCGTCCACAACCTGGTGGCGAACGCCGTACGCCACAACGTCCCGGTCGGCGGCCGCGTCGAGGTGACCACGGCGCCCGACGCGATCACCGTCACCAACACGGGCCCCGCCATCCCGCCCGACACCGTCACCCACCTCTTCGAGCCGTTCCACCGCCTGCGCCCCCGCACTCACGCGCGCGGCGAGGGCGCGGGCCTGGGCCTGTCGATCGTGACGGCGATAGCGAGGGCGCACGGGGGGACGGCGGAGGCAGCGGCGAACGGAGCGGGCGGCGGGCTACGGGTGACCGTCCGCTTCCCGGGCAACGGGGCCGTGTCGTCCTTCTACGACCGGAGCCCTCAATGCCGGTAGAAAATCCGATCCCCGTACTCCGAGAACACCCGCCCGTTCCAGTCATGGCCCCCGTCCACGTTCGCGGACCGCAACAACGGCGGCTGAATCCCACGCTCAGCCAGCGCAGCGGCCGCCGTGGCCATCATGGCCTGCATCAACGCGCTGGCGACCATCGTGGACGCGGGCCCGAAGGGCGCGTCCACGGAGTCGAGGGCGATCTCCGCGTCCCCCACGGCGATCTTGGAGTCGAGGACGAGATCGCAGTGGTCCTTCAGGAAGGTCCCCGAGACGTGCCGGGACCTCGTCTCCGTGGCGTACGCCACCGAGGTCACGCCGATGACCTTCAGGCCGATGGCGCGGGCGTTCATGGCCATCTCCACAGGCAGCGAGTTCCGCCCGGACAGGGAGATGATCACCAGGACGTCGCCGGACCGGGCCGGGCTGGAGTCCAGGACGGCGCCCGCGAGGCCGTCGACGCGCTCCAGGGCCGAGCCGAGCGTCGCGGGCATCACGTCGACGCCGACGACGCCGGGCACGGAGAGCAGGTTCATCAGGGCGAGGCCGCCCGCGCGGTAGACGACGTCCTGGGCGGCGAGCGAGGAGTGGCCCGCGCCGAAGGCGAAGAGGCGGCCGCCCGCGGTGACGGCGTCGGCGATCAGCTCGCCCGCGGCCGTGATGTCCGCGGACTCCTCGTCCCGGACCCGGCGCAGCAGGTCGATGGCGGCGTCGAGGTAGCGCGCGGCGAGCAGGTCCGCGCCGCCGTCCGATCCGCCGCCCGTGTCCGGGCCGCTGCCGCCGTCCGAGCCCTGGCTTCCCTTGCCCATCCGCGAAACCCCTTCGTCCCGCCGTGTCCCGTCGTGTCGCGGATCACGGTGCGGTCTGGACCAGTGCCCTGTCAATACGGACTCGGACCGCCTCTTTTCCCGGCGCAACCCGGTTGTCAGTGGTATGCGTCAGAATTGAGGGCAGGGCCAGCGCACGAGCGAAATCTGAGGGGCACCCATGTCGGGGCTTATTGACACCACTGAGATGTATTTGCGCACCATCCTCGAGCTGGAGGAGGAGGGTGTCGTCCCCATGCGCGCCAGGATCGCCGAGCGGCTCGACCAGAGCGGTCCGACGGTGAGCCAGACGGTGGCACGCATGGAGCGCGACGGCCTGGTGGCCGTCGCCAGCGACCGGCACCTGGAGCTGACCGAGGAGGGCCGCCGTCTCGCCACGCGCGTGATGCGCAAGCACCGCCTCGCCGAATGTCTCCTGGTCGATGTGATCGGCCTGGAGTGGGAGCAGGTGCACGCCGAGGCCTGCCGCTGGGAGCACGTGATGAGCGAGGCGGTGGAGCGGCGCGTCCTGGAGCTGCTCCGCCACCCCACCGAGTCGCCGTACGGCAACCCCATCCCGGGCCTGGAGGAGCTGGGCGAGAAGGACGGCGCCGACCCGTTCCTGGACGAGGGCATGGTCTCCCTGATCGACCTCGACCCGGGCACGGACGGCAAGACGGTCGTGGTGCGCCGGATCGGCGAGCCGATCCAGACGGACGCCCAGCTGATGTACACGCTCCGGCGCGCGGGCGTGCAGCCCGGCTCGGTCGTGAGCGTGACGGAGTCCGCCGGGGGGGTACTCGTCGGCAGCAGCGGCGAGGCCGCCGAGCTGGCGGCCGATGTCGCGTCGCACGTGTTCGTCGCCAAGCGCTGACCGCGCCCGGCTCCGGGCCCCGGCGGGTCTCGTAACGGCCATCAACTCCCGTTACCACAGGTGCAGTTGAGGTGAGTCCGAGACCCGCCGGAGTCCAAGATTCAGTGTGCCGAATCGCAGCGCCGACGCGGTTTGCGTGCGAGGCTGTCGCGTGAGGCATATGACCTGAGGACTCTTGGCCGTTCCGGGACCGGGACGGCGCCGGAGAGGGGACAGACGATGTGCCCGGCAGGTGAACTGGGGCGCGCGGGGCGCGGTGCTCCGCGCCCCGCGCACACAGAGGGCCCCGGCGCCCTTGGGCGCCGGGGCCTGTCCTCCCCTGTGCTGACCCGGAGCCCCGAGCTCCCAGGGTCATCCCCCTCGGACCGGCTTCCCCGAGCGGCCCGCCCCCCGTTGAAGATCTCCCCTCGGCGGCGGCGGTCAATCCTTGAGCATGGTCACCCGAACGAGGGGTGTTGGCGGCGAGATGGCCGCTACCGAATGAGAGTTCGATAGCGTGCCCGGATGCGTGAGTGAACGACCCGAGCGGAGTCAAGGGGGGTGCCTGGGACCATGGTGCGGCGCATCGACGTGACCGGCGCGGGCGGCGTGAGCCTCGCCGCCTGGGAGTACGCCGACCCTCCCAAATCCAGGGAGGCCGACTCGCCCCCGGGCGGAGTGCTGTTACTGCACGGCCTGATGGGTCGCGCCTCGCACTGGGCGGGCACGGCACGCTGGCTCTCCGAGCGCCACCGCGCGGTCGCGCTCGACCAGCGGGGCCACGGCCAGAGCGACAAACCGGCCGACGGACCGTACGACCGCGGGGCGTACGTGGACGACGCCGAGGCCGCCCTGGAGCAGCTGGGCCTCGCGCCCGCCGTGCTCATCGGGCACTCCATGGGCGCGCTCACCGCCTGGCAGCTCGCCGCGCGCCGCCCGGACCTGGTCCGGGGCCTGATCATCTGCGACATGCGCGCGTCCGCCCTCGGCGCCGCCTCCCAGCGGGAGTGGGAGGACTGGTTCAAGTCGTGGCCGGTGCCGTTCGCGACGCTCGCGGACGTGCGGAAGTGGTTCGGCGAGGACGATCCGTGGGTGGAGCGGCCGAATCCCTCGCGCGGGGCGTTCTTCTCCGAGGTCATGGCCGAGGGCGAGGACGGCTGGCGGCCGGTCTTCGACCCCGCGCAGATGCTGAAGTCCCGGGAGACCTGGGTGTACGACGCGCACTGGGAGGAGCTGGTCCAGGTCCAGTGCCCCGCGCTCGTCGTGCGCGGGCTCGACGGCGAGCTGGGCCGGGCCGAGTCCCAGGAGATGGTCCGCGTCCTGCCCCGCGGGGCGTACGCGGAAGTGCCCGACGCCGGCCACCTCGTGCACTACGACCAGCCGGAGGGCTGGCGCCAGGCGATCGAGCCGTTCCTGGACGGGGTCCTCGCGGGGTCCTAGGGCCTGCCCGATGGGCCGGACAGGCCCCGGCCACCCCCGGCCCCACGATCGGCCCCGCCACGAGGCCGCCGCCGCCCGGTCAGGGGCTGAGGCGCCGCAGGACCCAGGGCGCGTCCGGAGTGGCGCGGCTGTAGACGAGGCGGTCGTGCAGCCGGTTCGTGCGGCCCTGCCAGAACTCGACGGTCAGCGGGGCGACGCGGTAGCCGCCCCAGTTGGGCGGCGCCGGGACCTGCTCGCCCTCGGGATAGCGCGCCGCCAACTCCGCGTACGCGGCGTCCAGTTCGTCCCGCGAGGCGATCACGGACGACTGGGCGCTGGCCCAGGCGCCGAGCTGCGACCCGTGCGGCCGCCCCCGGAAGTACCGCACGGTCTCGTCCCGCCCGATCCGCTCCGCCGTACCGGCGACGATCACCTGCCGGGCCATCGGATGCCAGGGGAAGAGCAGCGAGACATGCGCGTTGGCGTCGATGTCGCGGGCCTTGCGGGACTCGTAGTTGGTGTAGAAGACGAAGCCCCGCGCGTCGTAGCCCTTCAGGAGCACCGTGCGGGAGCTCGGCCGCCCGTCCGCGTCGGCGGTCGACACGACCATGGCGTTCGGCTCCCGGATCACCCCGTCGTCGGCGGCGGCCTCGGCGGCCGCGGCCGCGAACCAGTGCCCGAACTGCTCGACGGGATCGGCGGGGAAGTCGGCCTCGGCGATGCCCTCGGCGCGGTACTGCGCACGCATCGCGGCCACGTCGGAGAGGGCGCCGCCGAGGCCGGAAGCAGCAGGCCCGGGCGCGTCGGGGGCGGTGGCACGGAAGTCGGTCACGTGGTCATCCTGCCGTATACGAACACCTCGCCCCACAGCGGCAGTCGACGGGCGCACACACCCATCGGAAGGTGATGTGTGGCACTGGGTGCCGCAGTCCATCGCCAAGGGTGGCACCAAGGGTTATCGTTCCGAAGCCGTGTCGGTTGGGTGACCTCCGGCCGCGCGGGGCATCACCGGGTTACCCCGACCCCAGAGCCAAGGCCTCGGGTCGTACACATGCCAGCCACACACACCGTCGTGCACACACCGCCGTACACACCGTGTCGCCCACATCATGAGGAGCCGCCTGATGTCCGACTTCGTACCCGGGCTTGAGGGAGTCGTCGCGTTCGAGACGGAGATCGCCGAACCGGACAAGGAAGGCGGTGCCCTGCGCTATCGGGGCGTCGACATCGAGGACCTGGTCGGCAGCGTCTCCTTCGGCAACGTGTGGGGCCTGCTCGTCGACGGCGCCTTCGACCCCGGCCTGCCTCCGGCCGAGCCGTTCCCGATCCCCGTGCACTCCGGGGACATCCGCGTCGACGTCCAGTCCGCGCTCGCCATGCTCGCCCCCGTGTGGGGCCTGCGCCCGCTCCTGGACATCGACGAGGCCCAGGCCCGCGACGACCTCGCCCGCGCCGCCGTCATGGCCCTCTCCTACGTCGCCCAGTCCGCGCGCGGCCAGGGCCTGCCCATGGTCCCGCAGCGCGAGATCGACAAGGCCGAGACCGTCGTGGAGCGGTTCATGCGGCGCTGGCGCGGTGAGCCCGATCCGCGACACGTCCAGGCCGTCGACGCCTACTGGACGTCCGCCGCCGAGCACGGCATGAACGCCTCCACCTTCACCGCCCGCGTCATCGCCTCCACCGGCGCCGACGTGGCCGCCGCGCTGTCCGGCGCCGTCGGCGCCATGTCGGGCCCCCTGCACGGCGGTGCGCCCTCCCGCGTCCTCGGCATGATCGAGGAGATCGAGCGCACCGGCGACGCCGTCGCCTACGTCAAGCGCGCCCTCGACAAGGGTGAGCGCCTGATGGGCTTCGGTCACCGCGTCTACCGTGCCGAGGACCCGCGCGCCCGTGTCCTGCGGCGTACCGCCCGCGAGCTGGGTGCGCCCCGGTTCGAGGTCGCCGAGGCGCTGGAGAAGGCCGCCCTGGACGAGTTGCACGCCCGTCGGCCCGACCGGGTGCTCGCCACCAACGTGGAGTTCTGGGCGGCGATCGTCCTCGACTTCGCCGAGGTGCCCGCGCACATGTTCACGTCGATGTTCACGTGCGCCCGTACCGCCGGGTGGTCGGCGCACATTCTTGAGCAGAAGCGGACGGGGCGCTTGGTGCGGCCGTCCGCTCGGTACGTCGGCCCCGCTGCGCGGAGCCCTCGGGAGATTTCGGGGTTCGGCGGGATTTCGGGCTGAGGGGCGGGGCCCTGCCGGGGGCTCCCCAATCCCGCCCCCTTCCCGTAATGGGGGCTCCGCCCCCAGACCCCCGCTCCTCAAACGCCGGAGGGGCTGGATATCTCGCCGGTGCGGCACGGTTCCAGCCCGCCCCGGGGAAGTTTCTAGCCCGTCCGGCGTTTGAGGACGAGGCGCGGAGCGCCGATCAGCGGGGGTCCGGGGGCGCAGCCCCCGGTTCGGGAAGGGGCGGGGTTGGGGAGAGGCTCAGCGCAGCGCCTCGTCCACCAGGCGCCCCCACTCCACCACCACCCGCTTCCGCCGCGCCCCGTCGTCCGTGAGGAGATTCGCGAGCCCGAGGCCACGCGCCATGTCCAGGAGCCCCTGGACGGTCTCCCGCACCCCGGCCACACTCTCGTCGGCCCCGAGCAGCTCCACCGCGATGCGATGCGTCTCACGGCCGACCCGGGCCTCCAACTCGGCGACCCTCGGCCCGAGTTGGGCCTCGTTGGAGGCGGCGACCCACAGCTGCAGGGCGGCCCGGAACAGCGGGCCGGTGTAGAGGTCGACCAGGGCCGCGACCACAGCGGTCCGGTCGGCCCCGGCGGCGGCCCCCTCGGGGAAGAGCCCGCGCAGCGCGGCCGACCGCTCCTCGGCGACGTACTCGACGGCGGCCGTGAAGAGTTCCTCGCGGGTGCGGAAGTGGTGCTGGGCGGCGCCGCGCGACACCCCGGCCCGCTCCGCCACCACGGAGACCGTCGAGCCCGCCCAGCCGTGCTCGGCCAGGCAGGACACGGCCGCCTCCAGGAGCCGCTGCCGGGTGACCCGGCTGCGGTCCTGCTTGGGCGCGCGGTCGTCCTCGGTCACGGCGCCCATCGGCGCTCCTCGGCCCACCGCACCCGTCGGCACTCCTCGGTCCACCGCACCCATCGGCGCTCCTCGGTCACAGCGCCCATGAACGCTCCCGTCGTTCCAGGAACGCCTCCATCCCCTCCTTGGCCTCGGCGGAGCCGAAGCGGTGGGCGGAGAGGGTCACGAGGGCGTCCGTTTCCTTGTCGAATGCGTCAAGAACCCTAGCCGTGACGAGTTTCTTCGCGTCGGCCAGCGCCCCCGGAGCGGCCTTGCGCAGCCCTTCGAGTACGGGCTCCAGGACCACACCGACGCCGTCGTCGGCGCCCGCGTACGCCGTGACCAGGCCGATCCGGGCCGCCTCCGCCCCGCCGAAGCGCTCACCGGTGAGGTAGTAGCGGCTCGCCGCCCGCGCGTCCAGGCGCGGCAGGAGCGTCAGGGAGATCACCGCGGGCACCACCCCGATGTGCACCTCGGTCAGCGCGAACGACACGTCCGGGCCGCCCGCCACCACGATGTCGCAGGCCCCGAGCAGCCCGAGCCCGCCCGCCCTGACGTGCCCGCGCACCCGCGCGACGACCGGCTTGGGCAGCTCCACGAGCTGGCGGAGCAGCGCCACGAACGCCCCGCGGTCCGGCGGTTCGCGCAGGTCGGCGCCCGCGCAGAAGGTGGTGCCGGTGTGGCTGAGCACGATCGCGCGGACGTCTTCGTCCGCGCTCAACTCGGTGAGCGCACCCGCCAGTTCGGCCACCAGCGCCGCCGAGAGCGCGTTGCGGTTGGCGGGCGAGTCCAGGGTGAGCGTGACGATGCCCCGGTCGGGAGCCGAGACCAGGACAGAAGCTGTCCGGAACTCCATCAGAACTCCCTAGTACGACTTGGGCAGGCCGAGGCTCTGGTGGGACACGAAGTTCAGGATCATCTCCCGGCTCACCGGCGCGATCCGTGCGACCCGCGACGCCACGATCAGCGAGGCGAGCCCGAACTCCTTGGTCAGGCCGTTCCCGCCGAGGGTGTGCACGGCCTGGTCGACGGCCTTCACACAGGCGTCCGCCGCCGCGAACTTCGCCATGTTCGCGGCCTCGCCCGCACCCAGGTCGTCCCCGTCGTCGTAGAGCCGGGCCGCCTTCTGCATCATCAGGCGGGCCAGTTCGATCTCGATGTGGGACTGGGCGAGGGGGTGGGCGATGGCCTGGTGGGCGCCGATCGGGGACTTCCAGACGCTGCGCTCCTTGGCGTACGCGACGGCCTGCGCGAGGGCGAAGCGCGCCATGCCGAGGGAGAACGCGGCCGTCATGATCCGCTCCGGGTTGAGCCCGGCGAAGAGCTGGAGCAGCCCGGCGTCCTCGTCGCCGACGAGGGCGTCGGCGGGCAGCCGCACCTCGTCGAGGACCAGCTCGAACTGCTTCTCCGGGGCCTGGAGTTCCATGTCGATGCGGTGGCGGGCGAAGCCCGGGGCGTCACGCGGGACGATGAACAGGCAGGGCTTCAGCTTGCCGGTGCGGGCGTCCTCGGTGCGGCCGACGATCAGGGTCGCGTCGGCGATGTCCACGCCGGAGATGAAGACCTTGCGGCCGGTCAGGATCCAGTCGTCGCCGTCCCTGCGGGCGGTGGTGGTGATGCGGTGCGAGTTGGAGCCCGCGTCGGGCTCGGTGATGCCGAACGCCATCGTGCGGCTGCCGTCGGCGAGCCCCGGCAGCCACGTCTGCTGCTGCGCCTCGGTGCCGAAGCGTGCGATCACCGTGCCGCAGATCGCCGGGGACACCACCATCATCAGGAGCGGGCTGCCCGCCGCCCCCAACTCCTCCAGGATGATGGAGAGTTCGGCGATGCCGCCGCCCCCGCCGCCGTACTCCTCGGGCAGGTTCACCCCCAGGTAGCCCAGCTTGGCGGCGTCCGCCCACAGCTCGTCGGGGTGGCCCTCGTCCCGCACGACACGGGTCATGTAGTCCCGTCCGTAGCGCTTGCCGAGCGCCGCGACGGCCGCGCGCAGCGCCTGGTGTTCCTCGGTCTCGAGCACGGGAGCGTTCACAGTTCTTCCTCCTGTACGTCTTCCTTGACCACAGTGAGCTGTACGTCTTCCTGCGCCGGTCGCGGCCCCGCCTCCTGGTGGGCCGCGGTCGGCTACGCGTCCTCCTGGACCACCGCCAGCAGCGCGCCCACCTCGACCTGCCGCCCCGGTACGGCGTGCAGCGCGGCGAGGACGCCCGCGGCGGGGGCCACCACGCGGTGCTCCATCTTCATCGCCTCCAGCCACACCACCGGCTGCCCCGCCTCGACCCGCGCGCCCTCCACCAGGCCCTCCGCGACCCGCAGGACGGTGCCCGGCATCGGCGCGAGCAGCGAGCCCGGCTCCTGCCGCACGGTGGGCTCGGGAAGGAGCGACAGGGCGTCGAGGGCCACGTTCCCGACGTACACGCGCCCGCCGCCGTACGACGTCACGGTGAACTCCCGCCGCACACCGTCCACTTCGAGCACGACGGTGTCGGGCGCGGCCCGCACCACGCGCACGCCGTCGGCGACCGGGCCGCCCCGCGTGTGCGTGTACCTGACCTCGTGCTCGACGCCGTCGGCCACGGTCCGGTACCGCTTGACCTGGGGCTGCGAGCGCAGGTTGCGCCAGCCGCCGAAGCGGGAGCGGCCGCAGGCGTCGGCGAGGGCGGCGGCCAGCGGCGCGTACCGGACGGCGGGGCCCGCGGCGGGCTCGGTGAGGCCGGGCAGGTGCCGGTCGTAGAACGAGGTGTCCATGCGGGCCGACGCGAACTCCGGGTGCCGCAGGGAGCGTACGAGGAGTTCGCGGTTGGTGACCGGGCCGTGGACCACGGTCCGGTCCAGGGCGCCCGCGAGCTTGCGCAGGGCCTCGGCGCGGGTCGGCGCGTGGGCGACGACCTTCGCCAGCATCGCGTCGTAGTGCACGCCGACGGAGTCGCCGTCCGCGTAGCCGGAGTCGAGGCGCACCCCGTCGGGCACGGCGACGCGGTGCAGGGTGCCGGTCTGCGGGGCCCATCCTGCCGCCGGGTCCTCCGCGTACAGGCGGGCCTCGACGGCGTGCCCGTGCGCGGGCGGGGGCTGCGGGCCCGGCAGCGGCTCGCCCTCGGCGATCCGGAGCTGCAGCGCGACGAGGTCGAGGCCGAACACGGCCTCCGTGACGGGGTGTTCGACCTGGAGGCGGGTGTTCATCTCCAGGAAGTGCGCGCTGCCGTCGGCGGCGAGCAGGAACTCGACGGTGCCCGCGCCCCGGTAGTCGGTGGCGCGGGCGGCCCGCACCGCCACCTCGTGCAGGCCGCGCACCTGCGCGTCGGTGAGCCCGGGCGCCGGGGCCTCCTCGATGACCTTCTGGTGGCGGCGCTGGAGCGTGCAGTCGCGCGTCCCGAGCGCCCACACCGTCCCGTGCGCGTCGGCCATGACCTGCACCTCGACGTGCCGCCCGCCCTCGACGTACGGCTCGACGAACACCTCGCCGTCCCCGAAGGCGCTCGCCGCCTCGGCCCGCGCGGCCTCCAACTCTCCCTTCAGGGCGTCCAGTTCCCGTACGACCCGCATGCCGCGCCCGCCACCGCCCGCGGCCGCCTTCACGAGCACCGGCAGGTCGGCCTCCGTGACCGCGTCCACGGCGAGCGGCGCGAGGCCCATCAGCTCCTTGGCGCGCGTCTTGGACGCCATCGCCTCGATGGCCTCCGGCGGCGGTCCGATCCACAGCAGGCCCGCGTCGGCGACGGCCCGCGCGAAGGAGGCGTTCTCCGACAGGAAGCCGTAGCCGGGGTGGACCGCGTCGGCGCCCGCCGCCTGCGCGGCCTTCACGATCAGCTCGCCGCGCAGATACGTCTCGGCCGGCGCCGCCCCCGGCAGGCGTACCGCCTCGTCGGCCTCGCGTACGTGCGGCGCGTCCGCGTCGGCGTCGGAGTGCACGGCGACCGTGGCGATGCCGAGCGCACGGCACGTACGGAAGACACGGCAGGCGATCTCGCCCCGGTTGGCGACCAACAGCTTGGAGATCATGGGTGATTCAGTCACCTTTCCTCACATCCTGAAGACGCCGAAGCCGCCGCGCGCGCCCTCGACGGGAGCCGTGTGGAGCGCGGACAGACAGATGCCGAGGACGGTGCGGGTGTCGCGCGGGTCGATCACGCCGTCGTCGTACAACCGCCCCGAGAGGAACATCGGCAGCGACTCCGACTCGATCTGCTGCTCCACCATCGCGCGCAGCGCCGCGTCGGCGTCGTCGTCGTACGGCTTGCCCTTGGCCGCCGCCGACTGCCGCGCCACGATCGACAGGACGCCCGCGAGCTGCTGCGGGCCCATGACGGCGGACTTGGCGCTCGGCCAGGCGAACAGGAACCGGGGGTCGTAGGCGCGCCCGCACATGCCGTAGTGCCCGGCGCCGTAGGAGGCGCCCATGAGGACCGACAGGTGCGGCACCCGCGAGTTGCTGACCGCGTTGATCATCATCGCGCCGTGCTTGATGATGCCGCCCTGCTCGTACTCCTTGCCCACCATGTAGCCGGTGGTGTTGTGCAGGAACAGCAGCGGGATGTCGCGCTGGTTGGCGAGCTGGATGAACTGGGCGGCCTTCTGCGACTCCTCGGAGAACAGCACGCCCTGGGCGTTGGCGAGGACGCCGACCGGGTAGCCGTGCAGGCGCGCCCAGCCCGTCACCAGGCTCGTCCCGTACAGCGGCTTGAACTCGTCGAAGTCGGAGCCGTCGACGACGCGCGCGATGACCTCGCGCGGGTCGAAGGGGGTGCGCAGGTCGCCGGGGACGACGCCGAGGAGTTCGTCGGCGTCGTACTTCGGCGGCTCGACGGGGGCGGCCGGGTCGGCGTGCGCCTTGCGCCAGTTGAGGCGGGCGACGACGCGACGGGTCCGGCGGAGCGCGTCGTGCTCGTCCTCGGCGAGGTGGTCGGCGAGGCCGGAGGTGCGGGCGTGCATCTCGGCGCCGCCCAGCGACTCGTCGTCGCTCTCCTCGCCGGTCGCCATCTTCACCAGCGGCGGCCCGCCGAGGAACACCTTCGCGCGCTCCTTCACCATGATCACGTGGTCGCACATGCCGGGGACGTAGGCGCCGCCCGCCGTGGAGTTGCCGAAGACCACGGCGATCGTCGGGATCCCGGCGGCCGACGCCTGCGTGAGGTGCTTGAAGAGGGCGCCGCCCGGGATGAAGATCTCCTTCTGCGACGGCAGGTCGGCGCCCCCGGACTCCACCAGGTGGAGGGACGGCAGCCGGTTGGCGTGCCCGATCTCGTGCGCGCGGAACGCCTTCTTCAGCGTCCAGGGGTTGCTGGCGCCGCCGCGTACCGTCGGGTCGTTGGCGGTGATCAGACACTCCACGCCCTCCACGACTCCGATGCCGGTCACCATGGACGCCCCGACCGGATACTCACTCCCCCACGCCGCGAGCGGCGACAGCTCAAGAAACGGCGTGTCCGGGTCGAGCAGCAGCTCGATGCGCTCCCGCGCGAGCAGCTTGCCCCGGTCGCGGTGGCGCTTGACGTACTTCTCGCCGCCCCCCTCCAGCGCCTTGGCCTGCTCGGCGTCGAGCTCGGCCAGCTTGGCGAGCATGGCGGCGCGGTGGTCGGCGTACTCGGGGCTCGCCGGGTCGAGCGCGGACGCGAGCACGGTCACAGCAGTACCTCCGGGATGTCGAGGTGGCGGGCGCGCAGCCACTCGCCGAGGCCCTTGGCCTGCGGGTCGAAGCGGGCCTGTGAGGCGACTCCGGCGCCGAGGATGCCCTCGACGTGGAAGTTGAGGGCGCGGAGGTTGGGGAGCATGTGCCGGGTCACCTTCAGCTCGCGGCTCTCCGGGACCAGGCTCTGGAACCTGTCGACGGTCAGGTGATGGGCGAGCCACCGCCAGGCGTCGTCCGTGCGCACCCACACGCCGACGTTGGCGTCCCCGCCCTTGTCGCCGCTGCGGGCTCCGGCGACGGTCCCGAGCGGCAGCCGCCGGGTCCGTTCGTACGTCAACGGCTCAGGCAGCTCCGGCGGTTCGACGTCGACCAACTCCCGCGTCCCGCCCGCCGTGGCCGCCGGAATGTCCACGCGCAGCCCGTCCGGCGTCACCGCCACCTGCCGTACGGAGGCCGCGTCGACGTGCACCGCCTCGAACACGCCGTACGGGGTGCCCCTGCCGGGCGGGGCGGTGACGTGGAAGCCGGGGTAGCTGCCGAGGGCCAGCTCGATCGCGGCGCCGCTGAGGGCGCGGCCCACCACGTCCGCGTCCCGGTCGCGCACGACGAGCCGCAGCAGGGCGCTGGCGGTCTCCTCCGTGTCGGCGTCGGCGCGGTCGGTGCGGGCGAGTTCCCACCGTACGTCGGCGGGCCGGGACTTGGAGCGTGCGAAGGCGTCCTCGATCTGGGCGCGCACGAGGTCGGCCTTCGCGTCGACGTCGAGGCCGGTGAGGACGAACACGACTTCGTTGCGGTGCCCGCCGATCCGGGTGAGCCCGGCCTTGAGGGTGGGCGGCGGCGCCTCGCCCCGCACGCCGTCGACGCGGACGCTGTCGGGTCCCTCCTGGGTGAGGCGGACGGTGTCGAGGCGGGCGGTGACGTCGGGCCCGGCGTAGCGGGCGCCGGACGTCTCGTACAGGAGCTGCGCGGTGACCGTGCCGACGTCGACGGTCCCGCCCGTCCCGTCGTGCTTGGTGATGACGCAGGAGCCGTCGGCGTGCACCTCGGCGAGCGGGAAGCCGGGCCGGATCAGCGTCCCGGCGTCGAACTCGGTGAAGAAGGCGTAGTTGCCGCCGGTGGCCTGGGTGCCGCACTCCAGGATGTGCCCAGCGATCACGGCGCCCGCGAGCCGGTCGTGGTCGCCGGGGCCCCAGCCGAAGTGGGCGGCGGCGGGCCCGGTGACGAGGGCGGCGTCGGTGACGCGGCCGGTCACGACGACGTCGGCGCCCGCGCGCAGCGCCTCCGTGATGCCGAAGCCGCCGAGGTAGGCGTGGGCGGTGAGGGCGTCGCGGAAGCGGGGGCCGAGGTCGTCGCCCTCGACATGGGCGACGCGCACGTCGAGGCCGAGGCGTTCCGCCAGCTCCCGCAGTTGCTCGGCCAGTCCGGCCGGGTTGAGTCCGCCCGCGTTGGTGACGACCCGCACGCCTCGGTCGACGGCCTCCCCCAGGCACTCCTCCATCTGCTTCAGGAACGTCTTGGCGTACCCCCGGTCCGGGTCCTTCAGGCGGTCCCTGCCGAGGATGAGCATGGTCAGCTCGGCGAGGTAGTCGCCGGTGAGGACGTCGAGGGGGCCGCCGGTGAGCATGTCCTTCACGGCGGTGTGGCGGTCGCCGTAGAAGCCGGAGGCGTTGCCGATACGCAGGGGGGTGCGCGGGTCGGCGGCGCCTCGTCCGCCTCGCGCGGTGGCCCCGGCGCTCACGCCCCGCCCTCCTCGGCACTCTTCGCACTCGCCCGGCCTTCTCCCGGCGGGCCCGCGAACGCCTGGGCGATGGTGAGCCAGTGCTCGGCGTCGGGGCCTTCCGCTCGCACCGCCAGATCGTCGCGATGGACCCGACGGGTGACGAGGAGGCAGAAGTCGAGGGCGGGCCCGGTGACGCGCTGGGCCGCGTCTTCCGGCCCGTACGTCCACAGGTCGCCGCCGGGCGCGCGGAGTTCGACGCGGAACTCCTCGGCGGGCGGGGTGAGTCCGCGTACCGCGTACGCGTAGTTCCGCGCCCGGACGCCGATGCGGGCGACGTGCCGGAGGCGGTCGGTGGGGGTGCGGCGGACGCCGAGGGTGTCGGCGACGTCCTGGCCGTGGGCCCAGGTCTCCATGATCCGCGCGGTCGCCACGGAGGCGGCGGACATGGGCGGCCCGTACCAGGGGAAGCGGGCTCCGGCGGGCGCGGCCCGCAGCGCGCGCTGCAACGCCTCGCGCCCCTCCCGCCACGAGGCGAGCAGCTCGCCCGGTGGCACCGCGGCCCCTTCCCGGGCGCCGTCGTCGACGAACGTGTCGGGCGACTTGAGCGCGACGGCCGCGTGCGCGGCGAAGGCGTCGGCGTCGGTCACCGCGAGCAGGGCGGCCTGGTCGGTCCAGGCGAGGTGCGCGATCTGGTGGGCGATGGTCCAGCCCGCGGCGGGGGTGTCCACCGCCCACCGCTCGGCACTCAACTCCCCGACGAGACCGTCGAGTTCGGCGCTCTCGTCGCGGAGGTCGTCGAGGACGACGGTGACGGTGCTGGCGGCGTCGGATGCGGGCGCGGCTTTGGGTACGTCGGACACGGGGCGCTCCCCTCGGGGACGACGGCGTGTCCTGGAGCATGGCAGCGGCAACAGAAACAAGCAAGCGTGCTTGGTTATTTTTCGCGAGGCGGGTTGCTTTCCGGCCACAGCGGCGTGGCACCGGTGCGTGGCGTACGCCTGGGCGGGCGAGGACGCCGGGAGGCCGGGGACGACGGTGCCCCCGGCCAGATCTGGCCGGGGGCACCGTCAGGGTGGTGTGAGTCAGGGGGTGAGATCCAGAATGCGCACCGGCTCGCCCGCCCAGCGACTGGGAGCAGTGGTGGCCACGATGGCACCGTCGGGACGATCCGCGGTCGGCTGTGCCGCGTACTGGCTGTGCGCCGCGGACCAGGTCTCCTGTCGCGCCACCGCCAACGCGGCGGGCAAGTCGAGGTCCAGGACGGTGATGCCGGGCAGAGCCGCGAGGTGTTCGGCCGTGCCGGGCCGGGCCCGGTCGGCTTCGACGAGCGCACATGCCGGGGCATACAAGAACCAGCCGGGTTCGGCGTGAGCTCGGTGGATCAGGCGCGAAGCAAGGACGTTACCCCTGCCTGCTGCGGCCATCGCCGTGTCATCCAGGACGATGTGCATGGCATCGCTCACCGGGCGGCCACCCGGGCCAGACGCCGGTCCAGCTCACCGTCCAGGTCCCGCTGCTCGGCCGCGGTCGGCGCGTAGCCGTTCCAGCTCTTCAGCTCGGCCAGGGCCTTCTCGGCCCGCTCGGCCCGCTCAGCCGGGGTGAGCAACGTCTCGGCCAGACGGGCCAGGTACGCGCGCAGCGACAGGCCCTCGGCAGCCGCTATCGCCGCGAGACGATCCTTGGCTTCCTCAGGGATGCGGACATTGGCATCGGACATCGACGCTCTCCTTTCCACACCAAGAGGGTACGGGTACGTACCCGTACCCTACAAGTGGTGGTGCGGGGAGCCCGGCACCGGGCGGTCGTAGTATTCCGGTCTCTCAGAACGGTGCTTCACGTGATGCGCGTCTGCATGGCCCGCAAGGAGGCGGCTTGCGCCTCGCGCCATGCCCTCCGCAAACGAGTCCCCTCGGCGCACTGGGTCGTGACGTGATCCTGCGGGCACTGGCGAAGGTGCTGCATGTACGCGGCATAGAGGCGGGACGACTCATCGTCGGGTGGGGGCGGGGTGAAGCGGGGCGGCCTCATGGTTCGACCGGCCTCAGGGCGTCGGCGGTCGCGAGCAGGGCCCGCAGGTGCGCCGGGTCGCAGAGGCTGCCGGGGTGCTGGGGCGGGACCACCCAGGCCGCGAGCATCGAGAGGGAGCCGGGGCGCGGAACGCCGAGGTGGACGCCGGTGGTGAGGCGTTCCTCGGCGCCGTCCCAGTCGGCGGTCGGGGCGACCAGGACGTAGTACGGTCAGCTGCCGCTGCGGGTGTCACGGATCACGGGACCGTGCAGCCAGTCGGCCAGGGAGGCGGCCACCGTCCGCGGTTCGTCGCTGCCCACGGCGGCGTGGATGCGCTCGGCGGGGACGCGCACCGCGTCGAAGCGGCGGCCGAGCGGGAGCAGCGCGATGCCGTGGTGCGACCACTCCGCGTGCGCTTGGCCCGGGACGGGGTGGGCGTGCGCCAGCCAGTCGGAGAGTGCTCTGTTCTCGTGGACGTTCACGAAGCATCCCTGCCCGTCGTCACGCCGCCCGGCCCACCGCGCGCCGGTTCCTTGACGTGCAGGAAGCCCCCTGCCCGCTCGATCTCGCGTGCCACCTCGTCGAATTCCTGCGCGACCGGCGAGATCATCGAGCGCCACGCCGTGAGCACCGCTCCCGCCGTGCGGGAGTTGACGCATGCGACGGCCCGCCCGAGTCCGGGGCGCCCGTGCGGCGGCAGCAGCCCCGCGTGCTCCTCGATGACGTCCGTGATCTCCCACCCGAACGCCTCGGCGTACTCGGTGCACTCCGCGCGGGGCGCCGTCATGTCCGTGTGCGCGGCACCGCACAGGTAGATCACGCAGCGGAAGCGCTCTATCCTCGCGGCCCGAGCCGGCACGTCGGCCGCCCCGGGCGCGACGCCCGCCGCGGCGTCGGCGAGTCCCGCACGCCGCCTCAGCTCTCCCTCGGTGCGGTGGGTCCCCGTCCGCCCCTGCCTCTGCTGTCCGCTCTCGATGCCGACCATGCGGAAAGCGTGCCCGGGCGATCACGCGGAGTGAAGTGATGTGGCGTACGACCGCGCGAGGTTGCCGGGCGCCCACTCGTACGCTCCGTAGGGCTCAGGCGATCAGGGGTACGCCGATCAGTTCGCTGATGGTCCGTACGCGGGCCGTGGACACCTTCGCGAGGCGCTTTCCGATGACGCCGGGCAACGCCTGGTGCCTGACCCACTCCGGGGCGTCGAGGCCCACCTCGACGAGGGTGTCTCCGGCCTGGTCGTGGAGTCCGGCGGCGCACTGCGCGAGGGCGACGTCGAGTTTGTAGCGGTTGCGGGCCACCTTCGACATGGACGCGGGCAGCTTCTTCATGTCGGGCTGGCATGCGAGTTTGAGCGCACGGCCGTAGTTCCCCAGTGCCACGTGGATCCCAACGGCCTCGGTCTTCGCGGCCGTTGGGCCAAAGCTGGTTCCGTACAGCTTCTCTTCCCGGCCGAGCCGCGCCGCCGCCGCGTGCGCCTGCGAGATGTAGTCGTCGGCCGCGCTCTCGTCCTCGTGCCTCGACGCCGCCACGGCGGCTGAGATCATCAGGCGGCCGTACGCGAGCAGTTGCGGGCGGGACCCGCTGCTGAACGACGGCTCGATCGCCAGGGCCGCACGCTCTGCCACGGCCACGGCACGGGGCAGCTTGGCGCCGCGCAGGTAGATCCATGACAGCGTCGACTCAAGGAGCGCCGTCATCACGGGGTCATCGACGTCCTTCGCCAAGTGCTTCGCCGACGTCAGCGCGCTCAGCGCCAGGTCTCGCCGCGCGAATCCGTTCGAGCACGACGCCGCCACGCGGTACGTGCTGGCCAGGATGGATCCCAGCCGCTCACGCTCGTCGCCGGTGGCACTGGCGTACCGCACCTGCCCTTCCATGAGGACCTTCGACGCGTAACTGCTCACCTTCGCCGTGTCACTCGCCCAATAGGCGTCCCACGCGCGATTGCGGGCCTCGCCCAGTTCCTCGACGGTGCTCGGGTCCTCGATGCCTTCCCATTCGCCGAGGGCGCTCTCGTGCACGGCGTCGGAGAGCCGTCGCAGTGCGGCGCGGTCGCCCTGGTCCATGCCCCGGCGGGGGGCCTGCTGCCCCAGGATCACGGACACGTCCGTGTTCAAGGCGTGCGCAAGCTTCAGCAGCGAACCGACAGACAGCTCGCCCCGGTCCTGCTCGGCCTTCTGGATCAGCGCGAGGGAGAGTCCTGCGGCCTCGGCGAGCCCCTGCTGTGTCAGATCCGAGCCCCGCAGGTGCTTGATCCGCTTACCGTTCGTCAAGTCGGCCCAGTTGCTCACGGTCACCCCAGTGCGTTAGCTCAGGCTGCTGCACTTCGATGGTAAGTCCCGGCTCAGGGCGCCGTCTTCGCCTTGCCTCGCCCGACCTGCGTTCGCACCGCCCCCATGCTCGCCGCGATGACCAGGCCGATCGCGAGGGATTCGACGAGGGTGAGGGACTGGCTGAGGATCAAGAAGCCCGCGACGGCGGCGATGGCCGGTTCCAGGCTCATCATCACGGCGAACGTGGACGCGGGCAGGCGGCGCAGGGCGAGGAGTTCGAGGGTGTAGGGCAGGACCGAGGACATGACGGCCACGGCGGCGGCGAGGCCCAGGGTGCTGGGGACGGTGAGCTTCGAGCCGGACTCGACGATGCCCAGGGGGAGGACGAGGATCGCCGCGACGGCCATGGCGAGGGCCAGGCCGTCCGCCGCCGGGAAGCGGCGGCCCGTGCGAGCGCTGAAGACGATGTACGTCGCCCACATCGCACCCGCCGCCAGCGCGTACGCCACCCCGACCTTGTCCAGCGCCCCGAAGCCACCGGCACCGCCCCCGCCGAGCAGGAAGACGCCGCACAGGGCGAGCCCCGCCCAGACCATGTTCACCAGGCGGCGTGAGGCGATCACGGACAGGGCGAGCGGGCCGAGGACTTCGAGGGTGACGGCCGGGCCCAGCGGGATGCGGTCCACGGCCTGGTAGAAGAGGCCGTTCATCGCGGCCAGCGTCGCGCCGAAGGCGAGGACGGTGCCCCAGTCCGCGCGCGAGTGGCCGCGCAGGCGCGGGCGGCAGATGACGAGCAGCACGAGCGCGGCGAAGAAGAGGCGCAGGGTGACCACGCCGAGTGCTCCGGCGCGCGGCATCAGGCTGACGGCGATGGCGCCGCCGAACTGGACGGAGACACAGCCCGCGAGGACGAGGCCGACGGGTCCGAGTGCGGCGCGGCGGCCGCCGGGGCCACCGGACGCGCCCCCGCTGCCGGTCGCGCCCTCGGCCGCCCCCGCCACCTCGGGCTGCCCGACCGTCACCGGCGCCTCGGCGGCGGCCATGCCCTCGGGCGCCGCCGTGCCGTCCGTACGAGAGATGTTCACGCCACGCCTTTCTCGCCGTCGCCGCCGCGACGACCAGCCGTACAGTCCACGCTCATGGACTTCACCGTCCAAGGTAATGGACTACGTCAGGGATGTGAAACCCTTTCGCGGCTTACGAAGATCACGGCGCGGCCGTCCCCGGGGAAAGCTCACTCTTCGTCCAGGGACTCCGCCAGGACCTCCGCCAGATGCCGCCCCCGCACCCCCGCCAGCTGCTCCAGCTGCGTGCGGCACGAGAAGCCGTCCGCCAGGACCTCCGCGCCGGGCGGTGCCTGCCGGACGGCGGGCAGCAGCTGCTCCTCCGCGCAGGCCGTCGACACGTCGTAGTGCCCCTTCTCGAAGCCGAAGTTCCCCGCGAGGCCGCAGCAGCCGCCGGACAGCTCGCCGTCGAGTCCGGCGGCGGCGCGCAAGCGCCGTTCGGCCTCGTCGCCGAGGACGGCGTGCTGGTGGCAGTGGGTCTGGCCGACGGCGGGCCGGTCCAGGCGCGGCGGCCGCCAGTCGGGGGCGTACTCCTCCAGGGCCTGCGCGAACGTACGGACCGAAGCGGCCAGATCGCGCGCCCCCGGCTCGTCCGGCGCGGCCAGCTCGACCAGGTCCGTCTTCAGGGCGGCGGCGCAGCTCGGTTCGAGGACGACCAGGGGCGTGCCCGCAGCCAGGAGCGGGCGCATCAGCTCCAGGGTGCGGCGCTGCACGGCGCGGGCCTGGTCGAGCTGGCCCGTGGAGACGTAGGTGAGCCCGCAGCACACGCCGTCCGGGGGCAGCACGACGGTCAGCCCCGCGGCTTCGAGCACGCGGACGGCGGCGCGGGCGACGGCGGGCGAGAGGTGGTCGGTGAAGGTGTCGGGCCACAGGGCGACGGTGCCGACGGAGCTGTGGGACCCAGGGGAGCCACGCCGACGCCACCACCGCCGGAACGTCACCGGCGCCACCCGCGGCAGCGCCCGCCGCGGCTCGATCCCGCCGAGGCGCTTGGCGAGGGCCGCCAGCGGGCCGACGGCGGCGAGGAGATTGGCGACGCGGGCCGTGCGCGTCGCGGCGACGAGGCGGAGCCAGCGGGGCAGGCGGCCCATGGCGTAGTGCGCGGCGGGCCTGCGCCGCCCCGCGTAGTGGTGGTGCAGGAACTCGGCCTTGTACGTGGCCATGTCGACGCCGACGGGGCAGTCGGAGCGGCAGCCCTTGCAGGACAGGCACAGGTCGAGGGCGTCGCGCACCTCGGTGGAGCGCCAGCCGTCCTCGACGACCTCCCCGGCGAGCATCTCGTGCAGGAGCCGGGCGCGGCCGCGCGTGGAGTGCTCCTCCTCGCCGGTGGCGCGGAAGGACGGGCACATCACGCCGCCGCCCGACGCGGCCGTCGTCGTACGGCACTTGGCGACGCCGACGCACCGGCGGACGGCGGCGGAGAAGTCCCCGCCGTCGTGCGGGTAGCCGAAAGCGACGTCGACGGGCTCGCGGGGCAGGGGCGCGAAACGGAGGTTGGTGTCGAGGGGGGCGGGGCGGACGAGCATGTCGGGGTTGAGGAGACCTGCCGGGTCCCAGAGGTCCTTGACGCGCTCGAAGAGGCGGACGAGTTCATCCCCGTACATCTTCGGCAGCAACTCCGCGCGGGCCTGCCCGTCACCGTGCTCACCGGAGAGAGAGCCCCCGTGCCCGACGACAAGATCGGCGAGGTCTTCGGAGAAGCGCCGGAAACGGGCGATGCCGGGGCTCGTGAGCAGGTCGAAGTCGATCCGGACGTGAATGCATCCGTCACCGAAGTGCCCGTACGGGGTGCCGCGCAGGCCGTGTTCGCCGAGGAGGGCGCGGAAGTCGCGGAGGTAGGGCCCGAGGCGGGCGGGCGGCACCGCGCAGTCCTCCCAGCCGGGCCAGGCCTCCGTGCCGTCGGGCATGCGGGTGGCCGTGCCGGAGGCGTCCTCGCGGACCCGCCACAGGGTGCGCTGCCGTGCGGGGTCGGTGACGACGACGGCGTCCACGCAGTCCGCGCCGCGCACGACGGCCTCGGCAGCCGCCGTGGCCTCCCCCGGCGTGCCGCCGCCCGTCTCCACGAACAGCCAGGCGCCGCCCTTGGGCAGGCCGCGCGGGTCGCGCACGAGGTCGGCGGCCATGCCCTCGACGGTGAGGGGCCGGTACGGGAGCAGGCCGGGGGCGGCCTCGGCGGCGGCGCTCTCGTCGGTGTAGCCGAGGACGGCGAGGGCGCGGGCGCGCGGCGCCTCGACGAGGCGGACGGTGGCCTCCGTCAGGATCCCGAGGGTGCCTTCGCTGCCGCAGAAGAAGCGGGGGAGGTCGGGGCCGCGCTCCGGGAGGAGGGCGTCGAGGGCGTAGCCGGAGATGCGGCGCGGGAGGTCGGGGAAGCCGGTGCGCAGGAGGGCGAGGTCGGCGTCGACCAGGGCGCGGAGTCCGTCGGGGGCGCCGTCCCAGGTGCCGCGCTCCAGCGTCCGGGGCGCGCCGTCGCCCCGCACCACCGTCACCGCCCGCACGTTGTCCGCGGTCGTGCCCCAGGCCACGGAGTGGGAGCCGCAGGAGTTGTTGCCGATCATGCCGCCGAGGGTGCAGCGGCTGTGCGTGGACGGGTCGGGCCCGAAGGTCAGCCCGTGCGGGGCGGCGGCGCTCCGCAGGGTGTCCAGTACGAGGCCGGGCTGCACGCGGGCCGTGCGGGCGTCCGGGTCCAGGTCGAGGATCCGCGCCATGTGCCGGGTGAAGTCCAGGACGACTCCGGTCCCGGTCGCCTGCCCCGCGATGGACGTCCCGCCGCCGCGGGCCACCACCGGCACGCCGTGCTCCTGGCAGGCGGCCAGGGCTGCGGCCACGTCGGCCGCGTCGCGCGGGGCGACGACGCCCAGCGGGACGCGCCGGTAGTTCGACGCGTCCATTGTGTGCAACGCCCGCCCCGTGAGGGAGAAGTCCACGTCACCGCGCACCTCGCGCCGCAGCGCCTGCTCCAACTCGTTCCCAGTACCCATGCCCCACAGGTTGCCCACCGCTGCACCCCTACTCACCGCCAACATCAACGCCACAGTCGTCCGGGGCTGTGCCCACCCTTCCCCAAGCTCTCGGCTCCGCTCGAGCAGGGGAGACCCCTATCGCCCTGCGGGACGATTGCCCACAGCGGAAGAGGAAGCCCCCCGACCTCAGCGACGCCGAACGACCGAACCCGGCACCGGGAGGCACGGCCGCCCCGAACCGGAGGTCGACGGCGGGGCGGGCCGGGGGCGCGGAGCCTGCGGCCGACTGGAAACGGGCGGGCGGGCGGGAGAGAAAACCCGCGCGGTAGCGCGGGAACCCACCCACCACCCGCACCGGGCAACGTCTCGCGGGATGGACGAGCCCGACCCCCCACGTCCCAGAACAGCTAGGCTCCCCTGCGTGGCTGAGATCCAGATTCCCGCTGACATCAAGCCCGCCGACGGCCGTTTCGGCGCGGGCCCCTCCAAGGTGCGGACGGAGGCCCTGGACGCCCTGGCCGCGACCGGCACCTCCCTCCTCGGCACGTCCCACCGCCAGGCGCCGGTGAAGAACCTGGTGGGCCGCGTCCGCGACGGCGTGCGCGAGCTGTTCCAGTTCCCCGAGGGCTACGAGGTGATCCTCGGCAACGGCGGCTCGACCGCGTTCTGGGACGTGGCGACGCACGGCCTGATCGAGAACAAGTCGCAGCACCTGTCCTTCGGCGAGTTCAGCTCGAAGTTCGCGAAGGCGGCGAAGCTGGCCCCGTGGCTGGCGGAGCCGACCGTCGTCACGGCCGACCCGGGCACGCACCCCGACCCTGAGGCGGAGGAGGGCGTGGACGTGTACGCGTTCACGCACAACGAGACGTCGACCGGTGTGGCGGCCCCGATCCAGCGGGTCCCGGGCGCCGACGCGGGCTCCCTGGTCCTGGTGGACGCGACGTCGGGCGCGGGCGGCCTGCCCGTGGACATCGCGCAGAGCGACGTGTACTACTTCGCGCCGCAGAAGTCCTTCGCGTCGGACGGCGGCCTGTGGGTCGCCGCGTTCTCCCCGGCGGCGATCGAGCGCGCCGAGCGGATCCACGCGAGCGGCCGTCACGTACCGGAGTTCTTCAGCCTGCCGACGGCCATCGACAACTCCCGCAAGAACCAGACGTACAACACCCCCGCGCTCGCGACCCTGTTCCTGCTCGCCGAGCAGCTGGACTGGATCAACGGCCAGGGCGGCCTCGACTGGTCGGTGCGGCGCACGGCGACGTCGGCGCGGACGCTGTACGGCTGGGCGGAGGAGTCGAAGTACGCGACCCCGTTCGTCACGGACCCGGCGAAGCGCTCGCAGGTCATCGGCACGATCGACTTCGCCGACGAGATCGACGCGGCGGCCGTCGCCAAGGCACTGCGCGCGAACGGCATCGTGGACACGGAGCCGTACCGCAAGCTGGGCCGCAACCAGCTGCGGGTGGCGATGTTCCCGGCGATCGACCCGGCGGACGTCGAGGCGCTGACGAAGTGCGTGGACTACGTGATCGAGAAGCTGTAACACCACACGCCACGCGCCGCACACCACACACCACACACCACACACCGCACACGAGAACGGCCCGGGCACGCTCCAAGCGCACCCGGGCCGTCCCCGTACCTCCGAACCCTCAGCGCCCGCCCCCCCCGAACGCCGAGCGCAGCGCCCCCTACCGGCTGAGCCGCTTGAACCTCCGCACAGCCATCGGCAGGAACACCGCCGTCAGCACCAGCGGCCACACCACCGCCATGAGCACCGCGTTCTGCTCGATCCAACTGGACCCGCCCGCGCCGGGGTTGCCGAAGAGTTCGCGGGCCGCCGTGCCGGTGGACGACACCGGGTTCCAGGCGGCGACGGGCCCCAGCCAGTCCGGCATCAGGGACGGCGCCACGAACACGCTGGAGACCATCGTCAGCGGGAACGCCACCGCGTACAGACCGCCGGCCGCCTCCGCGCTCGGCACGAGCAGGCCGAGCCAGACGCCGACCCAGATCAGGCTGAAGCGCAGCAGGAGGAGCAGGGCGAACGCGCCCACCGCGTTGAGGGCGCCGTTGCCCGGCCGCCAGCCGATCGCGAGGGCCGTGAGCGTGAGGATCGTCAGCTCCGCGCAGGCCACGACGAGGTCGGAGAGACCGCGCCCGGCCGACACCGCGGAGGGTGCCATGGGCATGGAGCGGAAGCGGTCGATGACGCCCTTGGAGGCGTCCGTGACGACGCCCATCGCGGTGTTCATGAAGCCGAAGGCCATGGTCATCACGAACATGCCGGGCATCAGGAACTGCTTGTAGTCGCCCTCGCCGCCGGGCACCTTCATGGCCTCGCCGAAGACGAAGCCGTACAGGAGCACGCTGATGATGGGGAAGCCGAGCTGCCAGGCGATCATGATGGGCTGGCGCTGGAAGTGGGTCAGATAGCGGCGGGTGATGTTGAGGGTGTCGGCGACGGCCCAGTACGCCCGCCCGCGCTCGGCCCCGACGGCGAGACCGCCGGCCTGGCCGCCCCCGGAACCCCCACCGCTCATCGTCGTCGTCATCACGTCACTCATGCCGCGGCTCCCGTCCGGTCCAACCCCTGCGCCTGCCCCTGCCCTTGCTGCCCCTGCCCTTGCTGCCTCTGCTCCTGCTCGTCCGGCTCCCCCGCGGGCCGGCCCCCCGTCAGCCGCAGGAACACGTCGTCGAGGCTCGGTCGCCGCAGCCCGATGTCCTCGACCGCGATCCCCTCGTCCTGGAGGGTGCGCGCGACGTCGGTGAGCGCGCCCACCCGGTCGCTGACGGCGGCCTGCACGCGGCGCTCCGCGTCGACGGTCTCGGGCACGCCGTCCGCGACGCGGGCGACGGCCCTGACGGCGGCGGGCAGGTCGGCGGGTTCGGCGACGACGACTTCCAGATGGCTGCCGCCGACGGTGGCCTTGAGGCCGTCGGGGGTGTCGTCGGCGATGGCGCGGCCCTGGTCGATGACGGTGATGCGGGAGGCGAGCTTGTCGGCCTCCTCCAAGTACTGCGTGGTGAGCAGAACGCTCGTTCCCCCCTCCGTCAGTGATCGTACGGAGTCCCAGACCTCGCTGCGGCCGCGCGGGTCGAGGCCGGTCGTCGGCTCGTCCAGGAAGAGGACGGACGGGGCGAGGATCATGGAGGCGGCGAGGTCGAGGCGGCGCCGCATGCCGCCGCTGTACGTCCCCGCGCCCTTGTCGGCGGCGGCCTCCAGGCCGAACTGCTCCAGGAGTTCCTGGGCACGGCGCGCGGCCCGCTTGCCGCCGAGGTGGAAGAGGCGGCCGAACATCTCCAGGTTCTGCCGCCCGCTGAGGATCTCGTCGACCGCTGCGTACTGCCCGGTCAGGCCGATGCGGCCGCGTACGACACGGGGGTCGCGCCGGACGTCCGCGCCGCCGACCGTGGCGCTGCCGCCGTCGAGCCGGATCAGCGTGGACAGGATGCGCACCGCCGTGGTCTTGCCCGCGCCGTTCGGACCGAGCAGGCCGTGCACCGTGCCGTGGGCCACGGTCAGGTCGAAGCCGTCCAGGGCCAACTTGTCGCCGTACCGCTTCTCCAGACCGCGGGCCCGGACCGCGTACTCGCCGGCGTCGCCCTGCCCGCCGAAGTCACTGTCGCTCACTGCCCCTCCAACTCCCACCCTTGTGAGTACACCGTACCCAATTAAGAGTACACCGTACTCAGTTTCTGCCCAAGGGCTTATCGTGAGATCCATGGCGACGACGGAGACCAGCGGCAGCGGCGACATCACACGCAGCCTGGAACTGATGTGGGGCGGCGGCGAGCGCCCCACGCGCGGACCCAAACCGGCCCTGACGCTGGAGCGGATCGTCACCGCGGCGGTGCGGCTCGCCGACGCCGAGGGCATCGCCGCGGTCTCCATGCGCCGCCTCTCCACGGAGCTGGGCACGGGCACGATGTCCCTCTACCGCTACGTCCCCGGCAAGGCCGAGCTGCTCGACCTGATGCTCAACCACGTGCAGGCGCCCGGCGACGACGAGGAGGCCTTCCACGGCGGCTGGCGCACGGCCGTCGCGGCGTACGGACGCGCGACGCTGGCGCAGTACCGACGCCACCCCTGGCTGCTCCAGGTCAACCAGGCGCGCCCCGTGCTCGGCCCGAGCGCGGTCGGCGGCCTGGAGCGGGTCCTCACCTACATCAAGCCGATGGGCCTGACCGACCCCGAGCTGATCTCGGTCCTGATCATGGTCGAGGGCTACGTCTCCGGCGTCGCCCGCAACCACGTCCACGCGGCCCAGGCCGCAGCCGACTCACAACTCTCCGACGAGGCCTTCTGGGAGGCCCAGCGCCCCGTCCTCGAACGCATCATGGAAAGCGGCGACTTCCCCCTGATCGCAGCCCTCTCAGAAGACGCCTTCGGCTCCGACTTCGACCACTTCGAATTCGGCCTCCAACGCATCCTGGACGGCCTGGAGGTCCTGGTGGAACGGCGGCAGCGGGAGTCCGCGGGTTAGCCGCCCTTCTTCCCGAACAGCCGCTTCAGCCCGAACACCGCCACCAGGACGGCGGCGATGGCGAGCGCACCACCCTTGTACCCGCCGCCGAACGCACCCCCGTCGTCACTGTCGGACCCCGAGCCGCCGCCCGCCGACCCCGAAGGCGCCCCCGCCCCCTCCACGTCCCTCGCCTCGACGTCGCTCTCCTGGCCCTCCGTGCCGAACATGAGGCGAGAGCCGTCCGGGCTGTACGTCAGTGACTCGCCCTGACGTTGGAGAGGCACGCTCAGGCGGCCCTCGCGCTTGATCTTGCCGTCGCCCTCCCAGCGGTAGGTGACGCCGCCGAGGTAGCCGCGCAGGGCGAGCTGCTTGCCGTTGGGGGAGAAGGCTCCGTCGGTCGCCCACAGGTCGACGTCGGCCACGCGCTGGAAGACGTTGGTCCGGGACGTGGACATCCGCGCGGGCGGCGGGCCCTGGTAGAGACTGCCCTCGCCGTCCTCCTTCTTGTCCACGATGTAGACCCGGCCGGTCTTCGGGTGGACCATCATCGACTCGGCGTCGCGCGGCCCGTCGGAGTACTTCACGACGTACTGCTTCGCGCGGATCGACTGGTCCTTGAGCTGCTTGGGCTCGGGCAGCTTGTAGATCCACACGAACGACCACTTGCCGCCGAGGTTGTCGCCGATGTCGCCGACGTACAGATCACCGTCGGGCCCCATCGAGATCGCCTCGATGTCGCGCGGCTTGCCCACCCCCGTCATCGTGACCGTGGCCACGGTCTTCCCCGTGGCGCTGTCCACCGCGTACAGGAACGCGCCCTTGTCCTGGTCGTTGTGCGTCCAGTACACCCCGGGGTGCGCGCGGGACGCGACGAGCCCGCTGGACTCCGTGATCCGGGGGTCCTTGATGCTGAACCCGTCGTTCCCTTTGCCCCCCTTGCCGTCGTCGGCGTGGGCCGCCGGGGCGGTGAGGACCGTGAGGGCGAGCGCCGTGGACACGGCGACGGCGGCGGTGGCGACGGCACCGGGGACCACAGGCGGAAGCGTGCGCATGGCCCCAAGCGTGCCATCCGCGCGGCGCACCCGGCCCCGGGGTCGCGCGGCGTGCTCAGCCTCACACGCGGCGGGGCGGCCGGACACCCCCCGGTACCGCGATGATGAGCGGATGCTCAGGTTCATGTTCGTCGGCGACTCGATGACCATCGGTAGCGCCGGGGAACACACCTGGCGCTACTGGATGTGGCGCCACCTGTGCGCCACCCACGGCGCCCCCTTCAAGATCGTCGGCCCTCGGGAGACCTTGTACGACAAGGCGACCGAGGCCCCCACGTCGTACGAGTACGCCGAACCCGACTTCCCCCGCCGCCACTTGGCCGGCTGGGGCGAGGGCTGGCAGCATCTGACCCCGCTGATCGCCGACGCCGTCAAGGCCGACCGCGCGGACGTCCTCCTCGTCTCCCTCGGCCTCATCGACCTGGGCTTCTACACCAACGCCGAGCAGACCGCCGCGAACGTGGCCCGCTTCGTCGCCGAGGCCCGCCGCGCCAACCCGCGCGTCGCCCTCGCCGTCCTGCCGGTCATACCGAACGTCCGCGCCGAGGACGACCCCGACTTCGCCACCGAGGTCGCCCGCTTCAACGAACTCCTCGCCAAGACGGTCGCCGACCTGGACACCTCCGCCTCCGCCCTGCTCCTGGCCTCACCCCCCTCCGAGTACGACATCCACCTCGACACCTACGACGGCACACACCCCAACGAACACGGCGAGCGGAAGCTGGCGGCGGCGTTCGCGGCGGCGATGTGGGAGGCGTGGGGGCTGGGCGGACCTCCGGAGTAGGCGGACCTCCGGAGTAAGCGGCCCGCAGCGCCCGGGGGCTCGTCGGCCCGAGCGGAGCCCAGCCCGCGGGGCCTGCCCTCAGCTCCCGCGGAGTCCGCCGTCAGCTCCCCCGGAGCCCGCCCTCAGCTCCCGCAGAGCTCCGCCTCGACCACCGCGTCCTCCCCCTTCTGCTCGCCCCAGTCCCCGTTGCGGTTCATGGTCAGCACATGCCGTCCGTCCGCCGAGGCCACCGTGCGGCTCGCCGAGCCGGGGATCATGCCGCCGTGGCCCCAGGCCCAGCAGCCCTCCTTCAGCTTGAAATGACGTATGCCGAGGCCGTAGACGTCCTCCGGGCCGCCGTGCCCCTTGTCGCCGTCGACGGGGACGGCGGCGAGCAGGGACCGCTGCTGGGCGGGCTGCAGGAGCCGGCCGCCCAGCAGCTCCGCCATGAACGTGTTCACGTCGGCCGTGGTCGATATGAGCTGCCCGGCGGCGAAGGCGACCGTGGGGCTGAACTCCGTGACGTCACGCACCTTCGCGTGCGGCGGGTCCTCGAACAGCGTGGAGTAGTGCGTCGCGTGCGGCCGGGGCAGCTTGGGCGAGTGGCCGGGCACGCTGGTGCCGCGCAGGCCGAGGGGGTGGATGACGAGCCGGTCGACCGCCTTCTTGTACGTGTCGCCCGTCGCCCTCTCGATGATCATTCCGGCGAGTATGTAGTTGGTGTCCGAGTAGTCCCACTTACCGGGTGCGCCGGGCCTGCTGCCCTGCTCCGGCTGGAAGTTGGGCGGGTGGGCGAGCGCGATGTCGACCAGTCGCGCGGGCTTCCACCGCCTGTATCGGTTCTTGTCGAACTCGTCCCCCGCGTACTTGGCGCGGAAGCCCTCGTCCATGTTGTAGTCGAAGATCCCGCTCGTGTGGTTCAGGAGGTGCCGCACGGTGATGGCCTTCGGGCGGTACCCCTTGCCGCGCACCATGCCCGGCAGCCACTTCTCGACGCTGTCGTCCAGGGACAGGCGGCCCTCGGCCTCCAACTTGAGCAGCACCACGGACGTGAAGGTCTTGGTCAGGCTGGCGATGCGGAACCTCTCGTCACTTCCGCGCGGCTGCCCGGTCGTGAGGTCGCGGACACCGGCGCGGCCGTGCCACGCCCGGTGCCCCTCCCTGACCTGGGCTATGACGCCGGGGGTGCCCTGCTCGACGATCCGGTCGAGGGCGGCCTGGGTCGGGGCGTGTGCCGGGGGCAGCGCGTGTGCCGGGGACGGCGGCGGCCGGTGCGGCCTGTCGGCGGGGGCAGCGAAGCCCGGCGCGGCAGCGGTGAGCGCGCACACGGCACCGAGGACCACACCGAGGACGGCCGGGCGACGACGAGAGGGTGAGCGCAGCGAGTTGTGATTCATGGATCCAGCTCATCAGCCGGGCCCACCCCGCTCCATCAGGAATCCCCCGGAGATCGCTCAGGGGAACACACTAGGGGCCCTACGCCCCCACCCCTGATCCCCGCCCGCTCCCGGCACCCGAGCCCTGCTCCCCCCACCCCCGGATCCCGAACTTCCCGCCCTCCCGCCGCACTTCAGCCACCCCGGACCCCCCGAAGTGCGCGGGCACGAGCAACTCCCCCTCGTCAGCGGCCCGTTCCAGCACCCGCCGACGGCTGGCGGCCGCCCCCACCGGGTCCTCGCACAGACAGCTGCTGCACTCCGGCTCCAGGATCTGCACCGGGGTGTGCAGCAGATCGCCCACGAAGACGGCCCGGTCCGCGCCGGAGGCGAGCCGCAGCACGGCGGAGCCCGGGGTGTGGCCGGAGGCGGGTTCGAGGGTGAGGTGCCCGTCGACGCGGTGGCCGCCCTCCCACAGCACGGCCTGCCCGGCCCGCACCACCGGCTCCACGCTGTCCGCGAAGATGTTCCGCTGCTCCTCGCGGCGGGCGCGCCCGGCGTCGTCGCGGGGCACGGGCCGGTCGGCGGCGCCCTCCGGCGAGAAGTACGCGTGGTCGGCGGCGGGCATGAGGTACGAGGCGTTGGGGAATGTGGGCACCCAACTGTCGTCCTCCGCGCGCGTGTTCCAGCCGACGTGGTCCCCGTGCAGATGGGTGTTGACGACGACGTCCACGTCCTCGGGGCGTACGCCGACGGCCGCGAGCCGCCCCAGGTAGTCCGTCTCCAGCTGGTCGAAGTGCGGCGATCCGGGCCGCCGCCGCCCGTTGCCGACCCCCGTGTCGACGAGGATCGTCCGCCCCTCGCTGCGCAGCACCCACGTCTGTACGACGCCGACGACCTGGTCGTCCTCGGGCTCCCAGAAGTCCGGCTCCAGCCACTTCCGATGGGCGTCCCACACCTCGGGCGGGCAGTCGGGCACGAGCACCCGCCCGGACCCGAAGCGCCCGCGCAGCTCCTCGACCCGCAGCACCTCGACGTCCCCCAGCATGAACCGCTCCATGACCCCGCCCTCCATCAGCCTCGCGTCGGTCTTCGACCGCCGCACCCCACGCTAGGAGACGGCCATGAGCGCCTCAATGCGCGAAGGCCTCATGCACATACGCAAACGTCTCACTCTCCGCGTACGCTGACCGCATGGACGTGGTGAGCGACGCGATCGCGGCGGTCCGGGTCGGCGCCCCGTCGGCGAACCGGGTGCGGGCGGCGGGCAGTTGGTGCGCCCGGCTGTCCGCGTACGAGGGAGCAGGCTTCCACGTGGTCCTGGCGGGCAGCTGCCAGCTCCTCCTCGACGAGGGCCGCCGCCCGGTCGCGCTGGGCCGGGGCGATGTGGTGCTGCTTCCGCACGGCTCGGAGCACGTACTCGCGGACGCGGCGGCGGAGGGGCCGGCGGCGGCGAGGCGGGCGGTGAACTTCGAGAGCTGGTCGGGCCGAGACGAGCCGAGCGCCCCCGGCCCGGGTGCCCCCGGATCAGGCACCCCCGACCCGAAAACCCCCACCACAGAGCTGATGTGCGGCAAGTACCGCCTCGACCGCGCCCGCGCCCACCCCCTCCTCACCGAGCTGCCCGACGTGGTCCACCTCCCGGCCGCCCCGGACCGCCACCCCGAACTGCACTCGGCGCTGGCCCTGTTGGCGCACGAGACGACAGGCACGCGCCCCGGGACGGACATCGCCGTACCGGGCCTCCTGGACCTGCTCCTCGTCTACCTGATCCGGGCGTGGCTGGCCGACCGGGCGGAGGCGGGGACGCCGGGCTGGGCGTGCGCGCTCGGCGACCCGGCGGTGGCGACGGCCCTGCGCGTGCTGCACAGGGACCCGGCCCACCCCTGGACGAACGAGACCCTCGCGGCCCGCGCGGGCGTCTCCCGGGCCACGCTTGCCCGCAGGTTCACGACGCTGGTCGGCCGCCCGCCGATGGCGTACCTGAGCTGGTGGCGGATGACGCGGGCGGCGGCGCTGCTGCGGGACAGCGAGGCGCCCCTGGACGCGATCGCGCGCCGGGTGGGCTACGGCTCGCCGTACGCCCTGTCGCACGCGTTCAACAGGGAGTTCGGGGTGACGCCGGGCCGGTACCGGAAGCGGGCGGGCACGCCCGGCACCGCACTTGGCGGCAACGAGAGCGCCGCTGGACGTGGCAGCGAGAAAGCTGTTGAAGCTACTGAAGCCGCTCAAGCCGCTCAAGCCGCTCAAGCCGCTCAAGCCATTGAACGTACGAGTCCGCAGGGCGAGTTCCCATATGGAGATCCCGACCACGGAGGCACAGCGTCACCTGGCCGTCGACCGGCGAGAACGCACGCCCCAGGGCGACACACACCTCCCCCGCGCGGCGGAGCGCCTTCACCCCTGTAGGCGATTGCTCACCGCGACCGCCCCGCGACGCTGGACCCATGACGCTGAAGATCATTCACACCCGCCCGCAGGTCCCGGACACGGAGCGGCCCGTTCCGCGCTGGGCGACGCGGCTTGCGTACGCGCTTCCGCTGCTTCTGTTGCCGTCATGCCTGTGGCGGCTGCCGTTCGCGGTGCACTTCGAGATGGGGCAGGCGCAGGATCTGGGCATGCCGCCGTACTGGGTGAGCGTCCCGTACGTGGTGGCGCTCAGCGTGCTGAGCGAGGTGACCGCGATCCTGGCCATCGGGCTCGTGCGGGGATGGGGAGAGGTGGCGCCCGCCTGGATCCCGGTCATCGGCGGGAAGCGCGTGCGGCCGCTCGCGGCGTTCGTGCCCGCCGTCGTCGGCGGTCTGATCCTCACCGCGTTGTTCACCGGCGTGCCGATCGGCGAGCGCCGCAGGCTCACGCTGTTCGGCGTCACCGAAACCGTCGAGTACTCCAACAGCGCCTGGCAGGCGCTCGCCACCGTGTGCATCTCGCCGACCGCCGTGTGGGGGCCCGCCATCATCGCCCTCGCCATCGCGTACTACCGCCGCCGTCGCCCCGGCGCTACCCCCACCGGGGAGCGCGAAGGCGCGCGCCTCAGCGCGCGGGCGTGTGAAGGATGCCGTTGATCAGGACGTTCAGGTGCCATGTGCCGCGGTCGCCGTGGGCGAACAGGGACGCGCGGAGTGCGGTGATCATGGGGTACTCGTCGGCAGGAAGGGACGCGTAGCGGCGGTCCGCCGCGGTGATGGCGTCCACCTTGCCGATGTCCTTGGTGTTGTACACGCTCTGCTCGGCCGCCGCCGCGGCGACGTGGAGGAAGAGCAGGTCCACGGCCCACCCGGCCGTCGTGTCGTCCAGGCCGCCCTCCTTGAGCAGCGCGAGCATGCGATCCAGGACGAGCAGCGCGTTGTCGCCGGTGGGGATCGCCCCGAGGGCCACGGCCGCCAGGCCCTCATGGCGGCTCATCGCCTCCGTAGCGGCGGCCATCAGCGCCCGGAGCCGCTCCTGCCAGGTGCCCTCCGCGGCGACAGGGACCTGCGCGAGGGCCGCGTCCAGCATGGCCGTCATGAGGTCGTCGCGATTGGCTACGTAGACGTAGAGCGAGGCCGGGCCGGTGTCGAGTTCCTTGGCCACGCGGCGCATCGTCAGGGCGTCCAGGCCGTCGCGGTCCAGGATCTCCAGGCCGGTCCGCACGATGACGTCGCGGCTCAGGGGGGCCTTGGCGGGGCGCGCGCGGCGGCTGGTCGGCGGGGTGGTCATGGGGGAAGCGTAGCTGCGGGCGAACGCCGTTTGACACGAACAGCGTTCGTTACCTAGCTTGGAGGCACGACAACGAACGCCGTTCGTGACGAACGGCAATCGTCACGGTTTCCTGGCGGCGGTACGACGACCAAGGCACTCGTCGGCCTCACGGCCCGCCCCGGCCACCGGCCCGCCTGGGCCACCGGCCCGCCCGACTCGCCTGCCCGGCCCGGCCCGCTCGGCCCACCCAGGCCCAGCCCGGCCTGCCCGGCCCACTCAGCCCTCACCACCCCAAAGGAACCATCCCCCATGATCCTCATCACCGGCGCCCGCGGCGCCGTAGCCACCCGCCTCACCGCCCTCCTCCACGCCGACGGCCTCCCCCTGCGCCTCGGCTCGGCCCACCCCGACGACCTCGCCCCGCCCTCCGGAGTCCCCACGACCCGCCTCGCCCTCACCGACCCGGCCGACTTCCCCGCCGCCCTGACCGGCGTGAAGACGGTCTTCCTCTACGCCTCCCCCGACCGCGTCACCGACTTCGTCACCCACGCCGAACAGGCCGGAGTCGAGCACATCGTCCTGCTGTCCTCGTCGAGCGTCCTCGGCCCCGCCCCCGAGGACGACCCGCTCGCCGCGTCCCACCTGACCGTGGAGAACGCCCTGTTGGCGTCCGGGATCACCACGACGATTCTCCGCCCGGGCTCCTTCGCCTCGAACGCCTCAGCCTGGGCGTGGCCCATCAAGGCCGGCCGCCCGGTGAGCCTGCCGTTCCCGGACGCGCACAACGACCCGATCCACGAGCTGGACGTGGCGGAGGCGGCCCGAGCCGTCATCCGGGAACTCCGGCACCATGGCGGCACGTTCACCCTGAGTGGCCCCGAGTCGCTGTCGTTCACCGAGCAGATCGACCAGCTCTCCACGGTCACGGGCCGCCCGGCCTCGATCAAGCGGGTCACACGCGAGGAGTGGAAGGAGGAAATGGCAGAGTACATCCCCGGCAAGTACGCGGACGCGCTCCTGAACTGGTGGGAGTCCAACGACGGCAAGCCGGTAGCCCTGACCTCCACGGTCGAGGAGCTGACGGGCCACCCGGCACGCCCGTTCACGACATGGGCCGCCGACCACATGGCCGACTTCACGACCGACTGAACCACCAGCCCGAATCTCCTACCGGAACAGGGAAGTTGGGCACGCCTCCCCGACTACCGTAGGTAGGCATGACGGGCGACAACCACATCTCCGGCGGCGAGCAGCGCGACGTCATCCAGGCGCAGTCGATCGGGTCCGTCACGTTCGGCGGGGAACGGGCGGGGGCGCCGCAGCAGCGGTACTTGCAGGACCCCGACCGCTGGCCGGTCGCCCGCGACTGGGACGCCCTGGACGCCGGGGCGCATCGGGCGCGGCCCGGCGAGGACGGCAGCAAGTTGCCGCCGTACGTCGCGCGGGACGTCGACGGGGAGTTGCGGGAGCGGATCCAGGAGGCGGCGGAGGACGGCGGCCTCGTACTGGTGGTAGGGGATTCCACGGCGGGGAAGACGCGGGCGGCGTTCGAGGCGGTGCGGGAACTCCTGCCGGGGTACCGGGTGTTGGCGCCCCCGGTGGGCGCGAAGCTGCGGCCTGCTCCGGAGGTGCTGGAGGGCTCCGGGGATCACGGGGATCTGCGGTGCGTGGTGTGGCTGGACGACCTGGAGCAGTACCTCGGGCCGGAGGGGCTTGAACCGGAGGTGCTCGCGGAGTTCGTACGGCTGCGGGTGCCGGTGGTGGCGACGATGCGGCTGAAGCCGTACGAGACGTTCAGTGTGGGCGAGGACGGCGGCGCCGATGCCGGGGGCGCCACGCAGAGTTGGGCCGGGCTGGGGGCTCGGGTACTGAGGAAGGCCGAGGCGGTCGACCTGGAGCGGCTATGGAGCGAGGGAGAGTTGTCCCGCGCCCGGGACAGTGACGACTCGCGGATCGCGGATGCGGTCGCGCGCCACGGGACGTACGGAATCGCCGAGTACATGGCGGCCGGGCCGGTGCTGTTGCGGGAGTGGCAGCGTGCGCGCCGAGCGTGCGGGCATGCGCGTGGGGCGGCGCTCGTGACGGCGGCCGTGGATCTGTCGCGGGCTGGGTTGCGAGGACCGTACTCGCAAGGGTTGCTGGTGGAGGTGCACGAGCGGTCCCTGGCGGACGCGGGTGGTTCGGTGCTGCGGCCGGAAGGGATCGAGGAGGCGTTCGCGTGGGCTTCGCGGGTGCGGCTGGGGGTGACGAGTCCGTTGGTGCCGGTGAAGGAGGGGTGGTGGTCGGCGTTCGACTATCTCGTGGACGGGGCGGAGGCGGCGGTGCCGGACTGGGTACGGGAGGCTGCGCTCGCGTACGCGGGCGATGACGCCGAGCGCTTCGCCGTCGCGACGAGCGCCTACCAGGGCGGTGCGCTCCAGGTCGCGGAGGCGGCCGTGCGGCCACTGGCCGAGAAGGGCGACTGGCGTGCCATGTGCAACCTCGCGCTCCTGCTGGAGGGGACCGACCGCGCCGAAGAAGCCGAAACCCTCTACCGCCAAGCCCACGCGAAGGGCCACCCCGACGCCACAGTCAACCTCGCCGTACTCCTGGACGAGACCGGCCGCACTGAAGAAGCCGAAACCCTCTACCGCCAAGGCCACGCAAAGGGCCATCTCTACGCCACGGCCAATCTCGCCGTACTCCTGGCGCAGACCGGCCGTACCGAAGAAGCCGAAACCCTCTGTCGCCAGGAGCACGAAAAGGGCGACCTCACTGCCACGACCAACCTCGCGCTCCTCCTGAGACTGACCGATCGCGCCGAGGAAGCCGAAACGCTCTACCGTCAGGCACTCGACCGAGGCAACCCCTATGCCGCGCCCGGCCTCGCCAACCTGCTGGCTGCCACGGGGCGCACGGATGAAGCGGAGGCCCTCCGCAGCCAGTTCACCAACAGCGCCCCGGACTGATCCCTCACCCCACACCCCCGACCAGCCCCGCAACCCGCTCCCTCCACACCACCCCCCTCACAACCCCCACCTGTCCCGCTGCCGCCCCCACCCGACACCGCCCGCACTCCCGCTCCTCCCCCACCCGTCGGAACACGTGCTCATCCCCGGGCCCCTCGCACGTCACCAGCACCCCAACTCCCGCCCCGGGCGCGGCCGCCACCTCCACCGCCGCCGGAAGCTTCCGCTCCAGCCGATGACGTACGAACCCGGCGGCCGACCGCACGCCCTCCGCAGGTAACCCGGCCGTCAGCGCGAGCCGCAGCTCGGCCGCCGACACACCCCGACGCAGCCACTCCGCCGCCTGGTCCGCGAGCCCTCTGGCCTCCCGCACCCCGAGCAGCAGCTCCTGGCTGACGTGCCGCAGCGACAGCAACACCCGCTCGGCTTCGGCGACTTCCGGCTCGGCCTGCGCTTCAGGTTCAGGGTCAGGTTCAGGTTCGGGACCGGGTTCGGGTGGGAGGGGGGAAGGTTCTTCCCCCACGTTCTTGTCCGGGTAAGAGCCACCGACTTCCCGACCCCTCGGCCGACCGACCGTCCGTCGCCGCGCACTCGGCGACACCGGCGACACCGGCGGATCCGGGGGCGCCGGGATCTCCTGGATCTCCTGGATCTCCGGGCAACCTCCCTCCCGAACCACCCCCGCCTCCTCACGCGTGAGGGTGACGTTCGCCAGCAACTGTTCCGTGATCCAGCGCCCCCGCTCGCCTTGCCACCGCCACTCGTGCAAGTAGCCGCCGTCGGCGAGGAGTCGCTTGGCCTTCGTGTAGCGCCGCAAGGGCGCGATAGCATGCCGAAGCATCCCGATGGACTCCAGATCCACTCGGTGGTGTAGGTCCTCGGGCGGTGTTGCTAGCACCTCCGGGGACCGCTCCATGCGCGCTACCGCACAGAGCGTGATTGCGCGGTCACCGTACCGTAGCCAACACCCGATCCACCATTTGTTGCAGCAACTCCCCCTCCACGAACGGCGCTTCCCAGGTCGGCAGCGAGCGCCAGTCAAGTGGCCAGGTGTTGCCGTCCAGGGCGGGTACGCCGACGAAGGCGACGCCCCGGCCGTCGCGGCCCAGCGCGCGGGCGCCACCTCGCCAGACGTGCAGGGCGGCTGTGCCCGCGCGCAGGACGAAGTACATGTTCCGGGCGCCCGCCGTCTCGCGGATGATCGGGCCCGCCTTGAAGTCGGTGAACTGGATCAGTTCGTACGCGACTTGGTCGCCCAGTTCGCCGGGGATCCGGATCGCGTCGAAGAGGACGCCGGTGTGGCGCAGGGCGTGGCCGTGGGCCGGGATCCAGGGGTGGACGAGGGTGGGGGGATTTTCCAGGTTCATGGAGCACATGATCACGGGCGCTCACATACTGTGACCAGGGCCTGGTGGAGGCTGTGCTGTGTTGTGCACCTGAGGAGGTCGCTGTGCACTCCGGTGAACGAGGGTCGGGGAACCTCAAGATGTTCGGCGCGTTGCTGCGCTTCTTCCGGGAGCGGGCCGGGATGACCCAGGACAGCCTGGGGGCATACGTGAAGTACTCCAAGTCCCAAGTGGCCATGGTGGAGCGGGGAGAGCGGGCGCCCAAGGGGCAGTTCGTGGAGATCGCGGACGACGTGCTGGGTGCACAGGGTGCACTCTTGGCCGCGGGCGCGAACCTGAAGGCCAGCCGGTTCCCTGCGTGGTTCGAGGAGTACGCCGAGGAGGAGGCAAGGGCGGTCGCCATCTACATGTACGCGAACCACGTGATCTCGGGGCTTCTCCAGACCGAGGACTACGCGCGTGCGATCTTCGGCACCCACTGCCCGCCCATGGAGGACGACGAGATCGAAGCGCGCGTTGCGGCCCGACTTGAGCGTCAGCAGGTTCTGTGGCGTAAGCCCGCACCAATCGTCGGCTTCGTGCTGGAGGAGATCACGCTGACTCGGCCGCTCGGCGGCCGACAGGCACTCAAAGGGCAGTTGGAGAATCTGCTCGATGTTGGCCACAGGCGCAATGTCGAGATTCAGGTGATGCCGCACAAGCGTGAGGAGCACGCCGGGCTGGACGGGCCGATGATTCTGCTGGAGACCTCCGAGCGCAACCAACTCGCATACGTCGAGGGGCCGAGTGGCGGGTACTTCGTCAGCGAACACCCTGAGCTCGGCAACTTGTTCGCACGCTATGGCATTCTGCGAGCTCAGGCTCTCAGCCCCGAAGAGTCCGCCAAATTCATCGAGCAGGTGGCAAAGGCCCTATGAGCACTGACCTGAACTGGTTCAAGAGCAGCTACAGCGGCAGCCAAGGCGGGGAGTGCTTGGAGGTGGCCCTCGCCTGGGCCAAGTCGTCCTACAGCAGTGAGCAGGGCGGCGAGTGCGTGGAAGTGGCCCCCTGCCCCACCCTCGACGCGACCGCCGCCGTCCACATACGCGACTCCAAGAACCCAACCGGTCCGATCCTCCGCATAGGGCGGGCCACCTGGACCGCCTTCCTCTCCGCGCAAAGACGTCTCACCTGAGCGATGTACTGGAAACGCTCAGCTCCAACTGGGCGAAGGCCCCTGCGGCTGCCCGTACGCCAACGGTCGACCCGTGTGCGCATCGAGCAGAACGCGGTCGCCCAGAGGGCGCTCCAGCCGCACCGTCACCCGCCTCTTCTTCGCCTGTTTGGTGCAGTCGCCCTCCTCCGGGTTCTTGACGGAGGCCGACAGGACTACGCTGCCGCGCGTTTCCAGCACGTCGACTTTGGGCCCGTCGTCGCAGGCGCCGTGAAGGGCGACCACAGTCACCGCGCGGCGGTCAGCCGCAATCCGGACCAGTTGGTCGAGCGGGCCGCCGGGGAGGTCACGGACTGGTTCGACCGGCGGAGCGGGAAGCTTCGACGGGATGGCAGCGGCTCTCTTGAGGGGAGAGTCGTAGCCTTCCAGGGTGAAGAGCCAGGCAGGAACCTTCGCCGGCCCGCGGCTGGTCGGCAGCGTCATCCTGCCCAGCTTCGCCCCGGTCACGGTGAGGTGTGGTCCGTCGACGCGGGCGCGGGCCAGAGCCTTGTACGCCTTGTCCGCCTCTGCCAGAGGGCGTGTGAGCGATCCGCCGTTCGCCCAGGTCACCCGACCGCCCTTCGGTGCGGTGGCGGGCAACTCGCCTCGCAGAATGTACGTCTCGTTTCGATAGGCCCGCTGATCGGCGTGGCCGCGTAGGCCGCCCTTCGGCAGTTGGACGGCCTCCCCCATGGGGAAGTAGCCGTGTTGCCATGCCCCGGCGGCGTTAGACCCGTCCCATGCCGCAGCGACCTGCCGGGCGCGGTCCCCGACCTCCGAGCCGTCGGCGGCCTCCTTCTTCTCGCTGCCGCAACCGGAGAGAGTGCCCGCCACAGTGACGGACGCGGCCACCAAGGCAAGCAGGACCGTGGTGCGGGACGCCCTGATACGCATTTCGACCTCCGGAACACGACGGTGTGACGACAGTGACACCCCTCGGACGTAGTTGGCCCTGGATGGGTTCACCGGCTGCGACAGCAGTGGAGGAAACGCGTCAGTAGACGCGGAGGCCGCGCTCGTTCAACACCAGTTGCACCTTCGTGGAGATGGTACGGCGGTCGTCCTGCCCGTCGGAGTCCCCACAGGGCTCGTCTACGTGGTTGCCACCGGAAACGATGCCGAGGGCCGTCTTACCGTGGAGGAGAGGCCCTCCGCTGTCGCCGCGCTTGGCGCAGTGGCTGGACTCGTACATGTTGTACATCGTGGTTCCGTCGTCGTAAGTGACGGTGACACTGGTCTTGGTTATGTGGCCGACCTTGTCCTGACTGGTGCGTCCGATCCGGTCTGCGTCTTCGTTCTCAGCCGCGAACCGGGAGTTGTCGATCTGCTTGTAGACGCCGCCCCAGTACCTCACAGTCCCGTGCGTGGTGAGGTTCGCGTTGTCCTTCTTGATGGTCGCCCAGTCCGCTCCACGATTGGCATCGCCGCCCTGGGCTCGGTACGCGGTCTGCGTGCCGATGCGGGTGCTGTCGTGCGCGACGCGCCACACGTTGCCGGTACCAGGTACGCAGTGCCCGGCCGTGAGCGTGTACACCTTCCCCGATGAGTTCTTGGTGTTGAACGCGGCGCTGCAGACCGAGCCGTTGGAGGTGATCCCATTGGCGCCGCGGAGGGTGGTGGCGGTCTCCATCTTGCCGTCGAGCCTGTCGATGCGCACTGCACCGGGGTGCGCCTCCGCCACCTGTTCGATGCGCGCTCGGTCGGCAGCGGAGACACCGTCGAAGATCTCCACAGAAACCTGATTGCTGCTCGCCTCGACACCCCAGGCCGTGTTGGGAATTCCGGCCAACTCGTCGAGCTCCCTCTGGATGGAGGTGAGTTCGGCTGCACTACGGGTCACGAGCCTCGGGATTCCACCCGCATCCCGGACGGTTTGCGCGGCTGCCGGGTCGGTGACCGCGACTACGAGGCGTCCGTCCTTGTAGTACGTGCCGCCGGTCCGGTCGTCTCCGAGTTGCGACGCCAACTCTGCGGCCTGCGTGGGGTCGGTGAGCGGCGTCGGATCCCCGTCGGCGACGGCCAGGTCGTGGAGCTACCGTGAAGAATGCGCGCAATGGGTCTCGTGCCGTGCGGTCCCTCCCGAGTCGGCAGCGCCCGCCAGACGGACCACGCGCCCTCGGGCCATCCCGCAAAGGCGGGCTACGCGCACGCGGTCTTTCGGCGCCCACTGGCTCCAAGAACCCAACCGGTCCGATCCTCCACCTCCACCCCGCCACCTGGACCGCCTTCCTCGCCGCACACTCACCTTTGGGTAGCCGTAGATAGCCGATCGGCTGACGCCAGGCCCAGGGGCCAGCAATAGCGTCGAAGCATGACCTTCGACACCGCTGCCGCCGAGGCGAACCGACCTGTGGCCCCCCGCCCGACAGGGGTCCGCGCCGCCGAGCGCGCCCTCGCACCAGACCTCGCCAGAGGGCTGATGCTGCTGTTCATCGCGATGTCGAACACGGCTTTCCACCTGTGGAATTCGGACTACGGGCCGTCGGGGTGGCAGCCGACGAACGGGGGCTGGCTGGATCACACGGTGCAGTTCGCGATGATCGTGGGCCTGGACCTCCGGATCTATCCGCTGTTCGCATTCCTGTTCGGGTACGGAATGATGCAGCTGTATCTGCGCCAGACGGCGACCGGGACGCCGGAGCGGAAGGCGGCCGCGCTGCTGCGCAAGCGGAGCCTGTGGATGATCGTCATAGGGCTGGCGCACGCGGGCCTGCTGATGGCGGGGGACATCGTCGGGTACTACGGGCTGCTGAGCCTGGGCCTCGGCTGGCTGTTCCTGCGGCGCGGGGACCGGGCGCTGAAGTGGTGGATCTGGATATCCGTGACGGTGAGCGTCGCGGCGGCGGCGCAGCCGGTCGTGACGGCAGCGCTCCAGGGCGAGTTGAGCTCGCTGGGGGACGCGGGGGCCGACGCGGGCAGCGAGGCGTACGCGGCGGGCAAGGAGAGCTGGCTCGCGGCGGCGGGCACGCGCATGATGACGGGCCTGTTCCTGGTGGGCGCGGCCGCACCACTGGTCCTTGTGACGGGCGGCGGCTTCATCTTCCTGCTGGGGTTCTGGGCGGCACGGCGCCGCATCCTGGAGGAGCCGGGCGAGCACCTGAGGCTGCTGCGGGGCACGGCGATCATCGGGATCGCGATCGGCTGGCTGGGCGGACTGCCCGCGGCGCTGGCGCACGTGGGGGCGCTGGACGTATCGGCGGACGCGCAGAGCGAGACGGGTGCGCTGATGGCGCTGCGGGACGTCACAGGCAGTGCGGCGGGTCTCGGCTATGTGGCGCTGGTGGCCCTGTTCGTGCACTGGTGGACGCGGCGGCAGGAGCGGCGGGGGCGGCGGGAGCGGCAGGACTGGCCGCGGGAGGCAACTCCGGGTCCGGCGACGGCGACCACACCCACGTCGGCCACGCCGGCCACGGCGAGCACGGCGGCCACGGCGGCCACGGCGGCCACGGCGGCCACGCCAACGACGACGTTCACCTCGGCCCCGGTCGCCACCGCGGTCACAGCGATCTCCGCGGTCGGCAAGCGCTCCCTCTCCTGCTACCTCACCCACTCCCTCCTCTTCGCCCCGATCCTCGCCGCCTGGGGCCTCGGCCTCGGCGAGCATCTGACCAGCGCGACGATGGTGCTCTTCGCCTTCGGGGTGTGGCTGGTGACGGTCGCGGGGGCGTACGCACTGGAGATACGGGGGAAGCGCGGCCCCGCGGAGACACTGCTGCGGCGCCTGATGTACGGGAAACGGACGTGAGCGTTCCCGCCCATCTCCGCTTATCATCTGGCTGGATTTGATCTTTTGGCGACTATTCCGGGCATCCGGACCTCCGGTTCGCCCGGTCCGCCATGGGAAGTGGGGGGACCACATGCGCCGCAGAGCGCTCACCGCGGCCGCCGTATGCGCGGCCGCACTCGTCGGGACGACAGGGCTGGCACCCGCGGCTCTGGCCGCACCGACGGCGGACAACACATCGAGCAAGCAGGCGGGCACGGCGGCCGAGCGGGGAGACTCGGCAGCCGCCAAGGGCGGCGACAAGGCCGACTTCAACGGCGACGGCTACCAGGACCTTGCCATCGGCGCCCACACCGCCACCGTGGGCGACATCAAGCGCGCGGGCGTCGTCACCGTGGCGTACGGCTCGGCGACGGGCCTGAAGTACGAGACGGCGGGCATTCTCAGCCAGGCCACGCCGGGCGTCCCGGGCGAGCCGGTCGCGGACGGGAAGTGGCGCGAGGTCAGCGCCGCGGGCGACCTGGACGGCGACGGGTACGACGACCTGGTCGTGCACTACCTCCAGAAGAACATGGTGCTGTGGGGGAGCAAGGACGGCATCACCGGCGAGGGCACCGCCCTGCCGTCCGGCGACTACACCGCGACCTCCCCGAGGCTGCTCGGCGGCGGCATGGGCGTGGGTGACGTCAACGGCGACGGCGTCGACGACTTCGTGAGCCGCGCCAACAACGGCCTCTCCTACGGCGTCACGACCCTGCTCGGCCCGCTGAACCGCACCACGGGCAAGCCCGCCGGGGTGTGGCACCGGGACACCGGCACGCTGGACAAGTTCCTCATCGGCACGGTCTACGTGGGCGACCTCACTGGCGACGGCACCGCCGACATCGTGGCCAGCGGCAGCGCCAACCTCGGCAGCGGCACGCCGGGCGGCGTGGTCCTGAAGGGCTCCCCGGACGGCTTGGTGAAGGGCAGCGAGTTCCCCGGCCCGTACAAGCGCGAGGACTCCATGCCCTCCGCGTTCGGCGACCTGAACAAGGACGGTTACCAGGACCTGGTCACGGGCTACCCCGGCCAGAACAAGGTGTACGTGACGTACGGCGGCAAGGACGGCGTCAGCACCACCGTGAAGTCCCGCGCGTACACGCAGGCCAGCGCGGGCGTCCCCGGCGTCGAGGAGGCGGGCGACAAGTTCGGCTCGTCGCTCGCCATCGGCGACACCGACGGCGACGGGTACGGGGACCTGATCGTCGGCGCCTCGTACGAGACCGGCTCCGACCCGGCCGCCACGGGCTCGGGCGCGATCACGGTGCTGCGCGGCAGCGCGGACGGAATCACCACGACGGGCGCCGCGTCGTTCACGCAGAACTCCCGTGGCATACCGAGCACTTCGGAGAAGGACGACCACTTCGGCGCCTCGGTGGCCGTGGTCGGCTCGGGCACGGACGGCGCCACGGAGGTGTACGTCGGCGGCAACGGCGAGGACGGCTTCAAGGGCCGCGTCTGGAAGCTCGCCACCGGCGCCTCCGGTGTCACCGGCGAGGGCGCCACCAGCTTCCACCTCGGCACGGTCGGCGGCCCCGCGACCGGCGGCAACTTCGGGTACCGGATGGCGGGCTGACCATGACCAGCAGAAGCAAGAGAAGAAGCAGCAGACTCAACAGAGCCGACAGGGCCGGGCGAGCCCAGGGGACCGGCAGCTCGGCACTCCTGGGCGGAGCCCTCATCTCCGCCCTCGCCCTCGGCGCCGCCGCACCCGGCGCCCAGGCGGCCACACCCACCGCGCCCACCACCGCCGCCAAGGCGCCCGCGCCCACGCCCGCGAACGCCGTCCCGGCCGGGCTCGGCCCCTGGGCCGCACCCACGCAACTGCCCGGCGTCAGCGGCGTCGTGGACCTGAAGGCGACCTCGGGCGGCACGGTCGCCGGGCTGTTCACGCAGGACGGCAAGACGGTCCTGGCGGTGCGGCCCGCGGGCAGCACCACCTGGGGCACCGCCGTCCCCGCACCGGACGGCGCCACGCTCCAGCGCACCGACGACGGCGCGCTCTCCCTGCTGTCGTGGACGGACGCGGGCGACGGCGGCAGCCGCACCCTGAAGCTGTCCCGACTCGCCGCCGACGGCAAGGAGTTCGGGCCCGCCGAGGACGTCGCCACCGGCACGCTCGCCCGAGACTGGGTGCACGCGCGCACGCAGGTGACCACGTTCGCCGCCAACGCCGAGGGCCACCAGGCCGTCGCGTGGATGGACGCCGAGCACCGCCTGACGGTCGTCGACCGCACCGGACCCGACGGCCAGTGGTCCGCGCCCAGGACCCTCGACCGGCTCCCCGACCCGATCGTCCGCGACGACAACGTCTACGACTACGTCCTGTGGGACCTGCGCGTCGCCGTGGACCCCGCGGGCACCGTCGGCGTGATCTGGGGCGGCAACAGCTACTACACCGGCGACGGCGTCGACCCGGACCCGTCGGCGTACAAGTGGCACTACAAGTACCTGGAGAAGCCCGCCGCCGACGGCTCCTCCTGGAGCACGCCGCGCGACCTGCCGCAGCTCGGCGAGAAGCCGAAGAAGGTCGCGTTCGCCGCCCACCCGAAGGGCGGGTTCCACCTGCTCGCGGGCGGCGACTACGCCCGCAAGGCGGCCGGAGCGGCCGAGTGGGGCGCGGTCGAGCAGACCGGCGTGGGGGCACGGGCGTACGCGCCCGCCGAGCTGGTCACCACCCCGGACGGCGACGTCACGGCGGTCGGCTTCATCGGCAAGGACACCGTGGGCGCAGCCAACCGCCCTGCCCGCAAGGGCAGTTGGGGCGCGACCCGCAAGCTCGCCCCGTACGTCGACGCGGACTCGCTGGGCGCGGCGGCGACGGGCGACGGCGCGGTCGTCGTCACGTACACCCAGCGGCGCTTCGAGCTCGGCCGCACGGTCCGCAGGGACTTCGTCGCGCAGACCGTCGAGGGCGGTGACCCGGCCAAGCCGCGCACGTTGAGCGCGCTGACGAAGTACAGCACCAGCGCGGGCCTCGTGGCCGCCGACGACAAGGGCCGCCCGGTCGCGGTGTGGGCGCAGCACACCGTCGACGGCAAGCGCGGCGCGTACACGGCGACCACGGGCACCCGCGCCAAGCCGAAGTGGCACGACTACGCCGACGACTCCCGCGGGGACGTCGTGGGCCTGTCGTTCAGCGCCTCGATGAAGCTGTACACGGGCGATGCCACCAACCCCACGGAGACGTTCTACGCCTCCCCCTGGGACGACAGGACGCGCGTCGTGCCGTTCGGCGACGCCGACGGGGACCGCTGCAACGACCTGGTCGTGCGGCTGCCCGGCGGCGAGGCCCGCCTCTACACCCCGGTGTGCGGCGGCCTGCCCAACCCGGACTCGCCGTACAAGCGGCTCGCCCGGGACTGGAGCAAGTACGACACGCTCCTCGCGAGCGGCGACCAGACCGGGGACGGCCGCCCGGACCTGCTGGCCCGCGACAAGGCCACCGGGAATGTGTATCTGTACGCCCACGACGGCACGGGCGGCACAGGAAGCGCGGGCGGCTTCAAGCCCCGGGTGAAGATCCGTTCGGCCTGGACCGGATACACCCACGTCGTCGGCGCGGGCGACCTCGACGGCGACGGCACAGGCGACGTCCTCGCCCGCGACAAGTCCGGCGAGCTGTGGCGCTACGACGGCCTGCGCACCGGCAAGCTGAAGGACCGCGTCCGCGTCTTCAAGGACTGGGGCGCCTCGTACAAGGACGTCATAGGCGCCGGTGACGTCAACGGCGACGGCAAGCACGACCTGCTGGCGCGTGACACGAGCGGCCGCCTGTGGCTCAACGCGGGCAAGGGCGACGGGACGTTCGCCAACCGCGTCGCATTCGGCGACGCGCCGTACTGGAAGCAGTGGGCTTCCCTGGGCTAGCCCGCTTCCTGACGGTCCCCGGGGACATGACGGACACACGGTCCCCGCCCCGGGGACATGACGGATACGGGGCCGTCCTCCCGCCCCCGTGACGGGAGGACGGCCCCGGCACCACCCCTCGGTGGCCGCCGGTCAGTACAGCTTGTTGACGGCCGTGGTCGTGGTCTTCTTGAAGGCGGCCACGGGCGCGTCCCCGAAGTCGCCCAGCTGCGCCCACTGCACGACGGTGACGGTCCTGCCGTCCCGCCCGACCGACAGCAGCGCGATGTCGGTGGCGCCCCCGGACGACTCGGTGTGCACGCCACGGACGCGGGCGCCCTCCTCGACCGGCAGCTTGCCGTAGTCCCGGCCCTCGGCCTCGACGTCGGGCGAGCCCTGCTCGATGCGGTCGGCGCAGGTGCGGATCAGGTCGTCGTAGTGCTTCGCCAGGGCCTTGGCCCGGGCGGCCGAGCCCGTCACGACGGTCAGCTGCACGGCGTTGGTGTCCAGGTCGGTGCGGAACTCCCGGTGCCGGTAGTCGAAGGAGGGCACGCCCTCCGTGCTCACACAGGTGCCGAGGCCCTCCGGGAACCCTTCCTTGACCGGCCCGGCGGTCCACGACGACGACGCGTGCGGCGGCAGCTGGGACGCCGACAGGAACTTGGGCGCGGCGGCGTTCGGCGCGGCGCCGGCGGACGGTGCGGTGAGGACCGTGCCCGCCGCGAGGGCGGCGACGGCGAGTGCGGTGCAGGCGCTCGTACGGATGCGCAGGGACATGGGAGTTCCCCCGAGGGTGAGTGCGTGGATGTGGATGCCGCGAAGAGGTCGACCGGTCGGCCCGGGTCTGATCGGCCCGGGTCTGATCGGTGCGGGCCTGGTCGGTGCGGCACCAAGAGCATCAGCGGTCACGGCGTCCGGGCGCAACAACCTGCGGCGGTGGAACCATCCCAGCCCGTCTGACGTGCAGGTACATGGGGTGCCTGGGATACCGTCCCGGGCCGGTCGGGGTCGTACGAGGACGGGGGACCCGTGTCGGCACAGGACGACGGCGACGGCATCGACGCGGTGGCGGAGTTCGCGGCGCTGCTGCGGGAGATGAAGGAACGCACGGACCGGAGCTACGGCTCGCTGGCCCGCCGCCTCGGCATGAACACCTCGACGCTGCACCGCTACTGCGCGGGCGACGCGGTGCCGCTCGACTTCGCCCCCGTGGAACGCTTCGCGGCCCTGTGCGGGGCGACCTCGGAACAACGCCTGGAACTCCACCGCCGTTGGCTCCTGGCAGTGGAGGCCCGCCGTCGGCCTCGTACGGCGGGAGCGGACGCGGCGACGGAGGGCACAGCCGCCCCGGACGCGGGAGTGGAGGTCACCACCGCCCCGGGCACGGAGCCGAAGGCCGACGGCGGCCCGGTCACCGCCCCGGTCGCCGCCCCGGACACGGCGCCGAAGCCCACCGGCAGCCCGGTCGTCGCATCGGACCCCGAAGCCGGACCGCCCGGACCGCCCGACGCACCCACGCCCCCGAACTCGCCCCCGCTCCCGGACCCGCCCCCGCACCGCCCCTGGTACCGCCGCAGACGCCTCGTCGTCGCGTTGGCCTCCGCCTGCGCCGTCCTCGCGTCGCTCGGGGCCTTCTCCGTGCTGCCGGACGGGCGGCGGGCGTCCGCCGACGGCCCCGGCCGGGGCGCCGGTACGACGGAGGCCGCGGCGCCGGAGCGGCGGGGCGGCGCGCCCGACCCGAGCGGCACCGCCCCCGCCTCCGAGCGGCCCTCCGGCTCCACCGCCCCGAAGAACTCCAAGAACTCCAAGCACCCCGAGAATTCCGAGAACGCGGAGAAGAAGGGCACCTCTCGCCCGCCCGGCGCGACCTCCACCCCGCCCCGCGGCGAGAAGCCCGCCGGGCAGCCCCTCACCTGGTCCGTCAACTCCCAGGCCTGGAAGCTCGGCTGCGATCACGACTACGTCGTCGCCAAGCCGCCGAGCCAGGTCCCCCCTCCCCCGGTCCCGCAGGACGCCGCGCCCTGGGCGGCGACACAGGGAGCGGTGCACGGCGGCGAGACGCTCGTCCAACTGTCGGTGCAGGGCCGCGGCGACACAGCCGTCGTACTGGAGGCGCTGCGCGTGCGCGTGGTCGGCCGTACGGCGCCGGTCGAGGGCAACGCGTACGCCATGGACGGGGGATGCGGCGGCGCGGTCACGCCCCGGTCCTTCGCCGTGGATCTGGACAAGGACCGCCCCCTCGCCCGCGCGGTCGCCGGGAACGACTCCGGCACACCCATCCCGGCCGTCCGCATGCCCTACCGCGTCTCGGCGAAGGACCCCGAGGTCCTGCTGGTCACGGCCGCGACCAGCTCGTGCGACTGCCGCTGGTACCTGGAGCTGGACTGGTCGTCCCAGGGCCGCAAGGGCACCGTGCGCGTCGACGACGACGGCCGCCCGTTCCGCACCAGCGCCATCAAGGGCCTGCCCCGGTACGCGTACGACACCGTGGGGCGCCGGTGGGGGACCTACAGCTGAGGACGGGGCACGTCCGGCGGCCGCCTCAGCCGACGGCCGCCTCAGCCGATGGCCATCTCAGCCGACGGCCGCCTCAGCCGACGGCCATCTCAGCCGACGGCCGTCTTGACGAGCTGCCCGATGCGGGCCTCGTCGGCGGCGGTCAGCTCCGTCAGGGCGAAGACGGTCGGCCACATGGTGCCGTCGTCGAGCCCGGTCGCCTCGTCGCTGAAGCCCAGCGTGGCGTAGCGCGACTTGAACTTGTGCGCGGCCTGGAAGAAGCACAGGACCTTGCCGTTCCTGGCGTACGCGGGCATGCCGTACCAGAGCTTCGGCGTCAGCTCCGGCGCGTTCGCCTTGACGATCTCGTGGACACGGGCCGCGAGCACCCGGTCCGCCTCCGGCATCTCGGCGATCTTCGCGAGCACGTCGGTCTCGCCGTCCGCCTTGGCCGCCTTGGCCGAGCGCGGGCCGCGCCGCGAGGAGGTCTTCAGCTCCTTGGCGCGCTCCTTCATGGCGCTCCGCTCGTCCTCGGTGAATCCTTCGTGCTTCTCGGCAGCCATGACGGTTCCCCTCTCACAGGACTGGCTGGACTGACTGGACCCGCTGATCTCACTTGCGACGTACGCGGCGGTCAGCGCACGTGACCACTCGGGACGGCACATGGGGCACCCCTCTCAGCGCTGGAGTTCCTGGATGCGGATGAGGTTGCCCGCGGGGTCACGGAAGGCGCAGTCACGCACGCCGTAGGGCTGCTCGGTGGGCTCCTGGACGACTTCGGCGTCGGCGGCCTGGACCTTCGCGAAGGTGCCGTCGAGGTCGTGGGTGGCCAGCAGGATCCAGCCGTACGTGCCCTTGGCCATCATCTCGGCGATGACGCGGCGCTCGTCCTCGGTGATCCCGGGGTCGACGGCGGGCGGCGCGAGCAGGATGGACATGTCGGGCTGACCGGCGGGGCCGACGGTGATCCAGCGCATCGCGCCCTCGCCGACGTCGGTACGGACCTCGAAGCCGAGGGCGTCGCGGTAGAAGGCGACGGAGGCGTCCGGGTCGGTGTGCGGAAGGGCCGTGGTGTGAATGGTGATGTCCATGGCTGATATTTAACTGCGGCCCGGTGACCGGCGCTTCTCGAATCCTGACCAGTCGCCGGGCCGCTCACCGGGCTGTCGCTCAGACGGCCCCCGTCAGCCGGTTTGCGAGGGTCGACATCGTGTACGCGCCGATGCCCATGACGACCTCCAGGGCGTTCCGCTCCGTGTAGCCGTGCGCGAGGAACGCCTTCACGTCGGCGTCGTCCACGCCGCCGGCGCGCTCGAGGACCCGCAGCGTGAACTGTCGTACGGCTTCGAGGTGTTCGTGCTCCTCGGGCAGTTCGCCGCCCGCCCGGAGCGCGGCCACGAGCGCCGCGTCGGCGCCGAGCTTGTGCAGCTTGCCGGTGTGCAGGGTGACGCACACATGGCAGTCGTTGCGCACGGCGATCGTCATGATGACGGTCTCGCGGGCCAGCGGGTCCAGCGTCGTGCGCTCGAACTTCGCGCTCAACTCCAGGAATCCGGTGAGCAGTTCGGGCGAGGCGGCGAGCCGGGCGACGGCGTCCGGCAGCACGCCGAAGGCGCGTACGACGTCCTCCATAGCTGCCCGGGATCCTTCTGGCGCGGTCTCCACGGTGTGTGCGGCGAACATTCCATCCCCCTAAAATGGACAACATGGTTGACGATGAAAAGGTAAACCAGGTTGTCGAAAAGGGGAAGGGGTCGCCCCCGGACCGCCCCGGCTACGAGCTGCCCCTCCTCCTCTTCGCCGGTTTCCGCACCCTCATCGACCGTCTGCACGCCGACCTCGCCCGCCAGGGCCACCCCGACCTGCGCCCCGCGCACGGCTTCGCGATGCAGGCCGTGGGCGCGGGCGGGGCGAGCGCCAGCGAGATCGGGCGGCGGCTCGGCGTCACCAAGCAGGCGGCGGGCAAGACCGTGGACCGCCTGGTCGCCCTCGGTTACGCCGAGCGCGCCGACGACCCGGCCGACGCCCGCCGCAAACTGGTCCGTCTCACCCCGCACGGCCTGGACGCCCTGGCCCGCTCGGCGGCGGTCTTCGACGAGCTGCGGGCGGAGTGGGCCCACACGGTCGGCGCCCACCGCCTCGCGGCCCTGGAGGACGACCTGCGCGCGGTCGTACCCCCGGAGGCGTTCCGCCTGGACGCGGCGGGGTGGCTGGGCGGGGCGTGACGTCGCGGGCCGCCGCCCCGTTGTGCCTCCGGGGCCGCATACGGCGGTCCCGGCCAAGGAGGGGGAGAACCATGATCGAGGCCGTGGAGTTACACCGGGCGCTCATGTGGAGGGTCTGGGCACGCCGGGGCTACCGCGTACAGATCGTCGACGACTGTGGGGTCATCGCGCCGGAGCCGGCGAACCACATTCGGATCATCCGGATCCTGGCCGCCCAGCTGGGCGTGGGCCCTCCCCGGAAATCCGGCGTCCGAGCCTTCCAGGTCGCCCTGCCGGGGTGTGCGGACATCCTCGTACCCGACGTGGTCCGCTACCGGGCGGACGCGGCTTCGCCCTGGAGCAGCCGGGACATCGAGATCGTCGCCGAAGTCGTCAGCCGCGCCACCCACTACATGGACTATGGCCCCAAGCTGACCGCCTACGCCACGGCGAAGATCCCGCTCTACCTCGTCGTCGACCCGAGTACGGCACGCTGCCACCTCTACTCGGCCCCCACAGGCACCGACTACGCGCGTCGGCTCACGGTCGCCTTCGGCGAGGAGATCCGCGTCACCCACGGCCTCCTCGACCTCACCCTCACCACCACTCACTTCCCCCGCGACTGACCACCCCCTCCCCCCCACCCCCTTGCCTAGAGCACACTCCACCCCGTTGGCTAAGACCCCATGAAGTACACGCAGCTGGGACGCACCGGACTCAAGGTCAGCCGCCTCACTCTCGGCACGATGAACTTCGGGCCGCAGACCGGGGAGGCGGAGAGTCACGCGATCATGGATGCCGCGCTCGCCGCGGGCATCAACTTCTTCGACACCGCCAACACCTACGGCTGGCACGAGAACAAGGGCCGCACCGAGGAGATCATCGGCACCTGGTTCGCGCAGGGCGGCGACCGACGCGACAAGGTCGTCCTCGCCACGAAGGTGTACGGGAACATGACGCCGGACGGCGTCGCCCCCTGGCCGAACCACGACAAGCTCTCGGCGGTCAACATCCGCCGCTCCGTGGAGGCCTCCCTCAAGCGCCTGCAGACCGACTACATCGACATCTACCAGTTCCACCACATCGACCGGAACACCCCGTTCGAGGAGATCTGGCAGGCCGTCGACGTCCTCGTCCAGCAGGGCAAGATCCTTTACGCGGGATCGAGCAACTTCCCCGGCTACAAGATCGCCCAGGCGAACGAGCTGGCCGCGCGCCGGGGCAGCTACGGCCTGGTCACCGAGCAGTGCCTCTACAACCTCGCGGAGCGCCGCGCCGAGATGGAGGTCCTGCCCGCCGCCCGGGACTACGGCCTCGGCGTCATCCCCTGGTCGCCGCTGCACGGCGGGCTGCTCGGCGGCGTCCTGAAGAAGGAGGTCGAGGGCAGCCGCCGCGCCTCGGGCCGGGCCGCGTCCGCCCTCGCCGACCCGGCGACGCGCGCACAGGTCCAGGCGTACGAGGACCTGCTCGACAAGCACGGCCTGCACCCCGGCGAGGTCGCTCTGGCGTGGCTGCTCACCCGCCCCGGCGTCACCGGACCCATCGTCGGCCCGCGCACCGCGGAGCAGCTCGACTCGGCCGTGCGCGCCGTCGAGCTGAAGCTGAGCAAGGACGTGCTGCTGTCACTCGACGAGATCTTCCCGGGCCCGGGCCCGTCCCCGGAGGCCTTCGCCTGGTGAAGGGGCCGTCGCTCCGGTGAGAGGCCCTCACTCCGGCGACAACGGCAGGACGCACGCCCGCGGCGGCCCCGGCTACTGGCCGAGCGCCGCCGCGAGCGCCACGACGACGAACATCAGCACGAGCACACCGGCCATGATCCGGTTCCTGGTCTTGGGGTTCACGCCATCGAGGTTAACCGGCCGCGTCCGCGTCCTTCGCGGCGCCTCCCAGCGGCCACCGCCCCACCGCCTCGTACCGCGGCCGCTCCCCCGGCACCCCGCTCGTCGGCAGGTTGCTGCGGACGAGCACCAGCTCGGACACGGTCCAGGGGGTGCCGGTGAAGGAGCTCAGGGCCGCCACGTACGGCGTGAAGTCCGCGTCGCCGCGCGAGCGGGCCAGCGTCAGGTGCGGGCGGTAGGGCCGGTGCTCGGTCATCGTGACGCCCGCCTTCCGCGCGGCCGCCTCCGCCCGGCCCGCCAGGATCCGCAGCTCGGCGACCGCGCCGCCCGCCCCGGCCCACAGCGCCCGGCCGCCGAAGTGACCACCGCCGCGCAGCGACAGCGCGAACGGCGCCGTGCGCCGCGCCGCCCGCTCCATGCGCTCACACACCCCCGGCACCACCTCCTCGTCCACCTCGGCCAGGAACGCCAGCGTGAAGTGCCAGTTCTCCCGGCTGGACCACCGCACCCCGTCGGGGCCCGGCAGCCGCCTCAACCCCGCCACCACACCGGCCAGTTCGTCCGCCACCTGCTCCGGGGGCAGCACCGCCGCGAAAAGTCTCATGCGACTAGCCTGCCTCCATGGACGACTTGGATCACCCCGATATAGATCGCTCCGGTGCGGGTCACTCGGATACGGATCGCTCCGACTCCGTACGCATCCGCGCCGCCGGACCCGCCGACGTCCCCGCCTTCCTCGGCATCCTCGACAGCGCCGTCGCCTGGCTGGTCTCCCGGGGCCACACGAAGCAGTGGGGCACCGAGCCGCTGTCGCGGAACCCGAAGGTCGTCGAGGCGATCGAGAAGTACGTGGCCACCGGCTCGCCGTGGATCGCCGAGGTCGGCGGGGAGCCCGCGGGGATGCTGATGCTCACCGACGGCCCCGGCTCCTACATTCCCCCGGTCGCCGAGCCCGAGCAGTACGTCCACTACCTGGCCACCGACCACCGCTTCGGCGGCCTGGGCGTGGGCCGCGCCCTCCTGGCCCACGCCGCGGCCGAGACCCGGAGGAAGGGCATCTCCCTGCTCCGGGTCGACTGCTACGCGGGCAACGAGGGCCGCCTCGTCGCGTACTACGAGAGCAACGGCTTCGTGCGGACGGAGTCCTTCACGGCGAAGGACGGCACGTGGCCGGGTCAGGTCCTGGAACGCCGGGTCTGACTCCCGGCCCAGGTGGGGGCGCCCCGTAAGGGGCGCGGGGAACCGCGCGCCCAGCCCCCACCGGGGCAGCAGCCCGACGAGAACGCGCAGTCCCCCCACCATCCGCTACGCCGCAGGCGCCAACTCCCGCTCCCGGGCGACAAACTCCACGTGGGTGCGGCCCCGCCGCAGGTCCACCTTCAACCGGAGGTTGGCCGCGCGCGCCAACATCAAGCCGACCCCGAGCGCGGCGACAGCCACGATCAGCCCGCCCAGCGCGAAGCTGACCCGCACGCCGTACGCGTCGGTGAGCCAGCCGAACAGCGGCCCGCCCAGCGGCGTACCGCCCACGAACACCATCATGAACAGGCTCATCACCCGCCCCCGCATCTCGGGGTCGGTGGCCATCTGCACCGAGGAGTTGGCGGTGACGTTGACGGTGAGCCCGATCGCGCCGACGGGCACGAGCAGCGCGGCGAAGACGTAGGCGCTGGGCACCGCGGCGACGGCGATCAGCGCGACGCCGAACAGACCGGCCGCGCCCGCGAGCATCCGCAGGCGCGAGGACCGCCGCCGCGCGGCGAGCAGCGCCCCGATCAGGGACCCCGCCCCCATCAGCGTGGTGAACAGGGCGTACATGCCGGAGCCGCCGTGGAAGACGTCGTCGGCGTACGCGCTCAGCCAGATCGGGAAGTTGAAGCCGAACGTGCCGATGAAGCCGATGAGGACGATCGGCCAGATCAGCTCCGGGTGCCGGGAGACGTAGTTGAGGCCCTCGCGGAGCTGCCCCTTGCGGCCGCGCGGCGCGAGCGGGCTGCGGGTCAGCTCGGCGGTGCGGATGAGCAGGAGTCCGGTCAGCGGCGCGAGGAAGGACAGGCCGTTGGCGAGGAACGCCCAGCCGGGGCCGACGGCGGCCGTGACGAGGCCCGCGACGGCCGGTCCGATGAGGCGCGCGGACTGGAAGTTCGCGGAGTTCAGCGAGACGGCGTTGCGGAGCTGGTCGGGGCCGACGAGCTCGGACACGAAGGACTGCCGGGTCGGGTTGTCGACGACGGTCACCAGGCCGGTGAAGAACGCGGTGACGTAGACGTGCCAGACCTGGACGTGGCCGGAGAGCGTCATCGCGGCCAGGAAGAGGCCGCCCATGCCCATGGCGCCCTGGGTGAGGAAGAGCAGGTTCCGCTTGGCGAACCGGTCGGCGATGACGCCGCCGTACAGGCCGAAGAGCAGCATCGGCAGGAACTGCATCGCGGTCGTCACGCCGACGGCGGCGGACGACCCGGTGAGGCTGAGCACCAGCCAGTCCTGGGTGATGCGGGCCATCCAGGTGCCGGTGTTGGAGACGGCGGCTCCCGCTGCGAACAGCCGGTAGTTCCGGATGCGCAGCGAGCTGAACATCGAGGTCTTGTGGGGACGGGTGGTGTCGAGGGCGGTTGGTGCGGGGGCGGAGTCTGCTCCGGATCCCGTACTCAAAAGGTTCGCCTCCTTGGCGTCAGGTCAGAGGTGGGCCAGCTTCTCCAGGACCGGAGCGGCGGCGCGCAGGGCCTCCCACTCGTCCTCGTCGAGGTCGGCGGCGAGGTTCGCGAGCCAGGCGTTCCGCTTGCGGCGGCTCTCCTCGAGCATGGCCTCGGCCTGCTCCGTCTGGGTCACTACCTTCTGGCGGCGGTCCTCCGGGTGCGGTTCGAGCCTGACCAGGCCCTTGGCTTCGAGGAGCGCGACGATGCGGGTCATCGACGGCGGCTGCACATGCTCCTTGCGGGCGAGCTCGCCCGGGGTGGCGCTGCCACAGCGGGCGAGGGTGCCGAGCACCGACATCTCGGTGGGGCTCAGCGACTCGTCGACCCGCTGGTGCTTGAGTCGACGGGAGAGGCGCATCACGGCGGAGCGCAGCGAGTTCACGGCGGCAGCGTTGTCGCCATGGGAGAGGTCCGGCATGTTCTTTAGCGTAACTCATTACCCTAACTAAAGACCACTCGGTTACCGGCCGGGGAAGCCCGGGTTGCCCGTGATCTGGCACACAGAACCCTTTCGTCACCCAAATGAGTGAGCTGGATTCGGAAAGCCGGGCGTCCCCCACGCGAGGGCGGCAACGCTGTACGCATGGCATCGACAGTGCTCAGCCTGCGGATAGACGGCGATCTGCTCGACCGGATCCGGCAGCACGCCGCGAAAAGAGGAATGAGCGTCCAGGACTATGTGGCCCGGACGCTCATCCGTGATGACTTCGACGAGCGGTTCAAGTCGTCCGTCGAGGCGACGGAGAAGTTCTACGCCTAGGGGGCACCCAGAGGCACCGCCGGGGCCCCCGCCCCCGGCCCCGCCCCCGCGGCGGGCTACGTGAGATCGAGCGCCGGCATCAGGTAGTAGAAGGCGAACACGGCGGACACCGCGTACATCGCGACCGGCACCTCACGGCCCCGCCCGGCCGCGAGCCGCAGCACGGTGAAGGCGATGAAGCCCATGCCGATGCCGTTCGTGATCGAGTACGTGAACGGCATCATCAGCATCGTCACGAACGCCGGGATCGCGATCGTGTAGTCGCTCCAGTCGATCGCGCCGATCGAGCCGGACAGGATCAGGAAGCCGACCGCGAGCAGCGCGGGCGTGGCCGCCTGCGAGGGCACCATCGTGGCGAGCGGCGTGAGGAACAGCGCCACGGCGAACAGACCGCCGGTGACGACGTTGGCGAGGCCGGTCCGCGCGCCCTCGCCGACGCCCGCCGTGGACTCCACGAAGCAGGTGGTGGCCGAGGAGGACGAGGCGCCGCCCGCCGCGACGGCGATGCCGTCGACGAACAGGACCTTGTTGATGCCGGGGAAGTTCCCCTTGTCGTCGGTCAGCTTGGCCTCGTCGCCGACGCCCATGATCGTGCCCATCGCGTCGAAGAAGCACGAGAGCAGCACGGTGAAGACGAACAGCACGCCGGTCAGGACGCCGACCTTGCCGAAGCCGCCGAACAGGCTGATCTCACCGACCAGGCCGAAGTCGGGCGTGGAGACCGGGTTGCCGGGCCACTCCGGCGTCGTCAGACCCCAGGACGGCACATCCGCGACCGCGTGGATGATCATGGCCAGAACCGTCATGACGACGATGGACAGCAGGATCGCGCCCGGCACCTTCCGCACCAGGAGCGCCAGCGTGAGCAGCACGCCGAGGACGAAGACCAGGACCGGCCAGCCGTTGAGGTGACCGTCGCCGCCGAGCTGGAGCGGCACGGTGGTGTGCGCGGCGTCGGGGATGCGCGAGACGAAGCCCGCGTCGACGAGGCCGATCAGCATGATGAACAGGCCGATGCCGATCGCGATGCCCTTGCGCAGGCCCAGCGGCACGGCGCTCATCACACGCTCCCGCAGGCCCGTGGCCACCAGGAGCATCACCACGAAGCCCGCGAGGACGACCATGCCCATGGCGTCCGGCCAGGACATCCGGGGCGCCAGCTGCAGGGCGACCACGGTGTTCACGCCGAGACCGGCGGCGAGGGCGATGGGGACGTTGCCGATGACGCCCATCAGCAGCGTGGTGAACGCGGCCGTGAGGACGGTGGCGGTGACCAGCTGCTTGTTGTCGAGCTGGTGGCCGTACATGTCCTTGGCGCTGCCGAGGATGATCGGGTTCAGCACGATGATGTAGGCCATCGCGAAGAAGGTGGCGAAGCCGCCCCGTACTTCCCTGGCCAGGGTCGAGCCCCGCTCCGAGATCTTGAAGAAGCCGTCGAGCCCGCCCTGCGGGGAATTCGGGGGCTGCTTGGCGTCGACCGGAGCGCTGGCCGAGGGGGACATGCGGGACCTCATGACCTCTGTTGAACGGGATGGGCCTGTGAACGGGATGGGCCTGGCTTGCACGAGATGATGTCTTCGCCTGCGCGAGCTTGTGTCTTCGTACGAAAGCAACTGGCCATTAAGAAGCCGTTTCAGTATGAATACATGAACGAGAAATGGCCATCTCCGCGCGTAGAGCCTTGTGGCACAAGGGGCGCGGGCGCGCGCCGGAGGCCGGAATCGGCCCCGACTAAGCTAGGGGTCATGGCGAAGTGGACACCCAAGCACGAGGCGCCGGAGCCCCTGGAGGGCCCGATCGTCGCCACCATCACCGGCGGCACGATCATCTGGTTCGTCCTCTTCGTCGTGCAGATGCCGTTCTACGGCTGGTTCGACGACCGCGACCTCACCTGGTGGGTGTGGACGTGCCTCGCCGGCGGCGGCCTCGGCCTCATCGGCATCTGGTACGTCCGCTCGCGCGACGCGGCGATCAAGCGGGCGCAGGCGGCCGCGGAGACCGCCGAGCCGGTGCAGTCGGAGGATTCCGAGCCGGTGTAGTACGTCGGCAGTACGGCATACGACCTGAGGGCAAACCCCGTCCTACCGTGGTCGGATCTTTCCGGTACTCAAGGGGTGAACCCCCCACTCCCCCCGTACCGTCGTCTGCATGACGCATATCGACGCGGGCGCCGAGCTGGACCCGGTCCACCCGGTGGCGCCGCCGACGGCACGGGCCACCGGCCTCACGGCCGCCGAGGTCGCCGAGCGGGTCGCCCGCGGCGAGATCAACGACGTACCCGTCCGCAGCAGCCGGTCCACCACCGAGATCGTCCGCGCCAACGTCTTCACCCGCTTCAACGCCATCATCGGCGTGCTCTGGGTGATCATGCTGTTCGTGGCGCCGATCCAGGACAGCCTCTTCGGCTTCGTGATCGTCGCCAACACGGGCATCGGCATCATCCAGGAGCTGCGCGCCAAGAAGACCCTCGACGGGCTCGCCGTCATCGGCGAGGCCAAGCCCACGGTCCGGCGCGACGGCGTGGCCGCGGAGATCTCCACCTCCGACATCGTCCTCGGCGACCTCGTCGAACTCGGCCCCGGCGACAAGATCGTGGTCGACGGCGAGACGGTCGAGGCCGACGGCCTCGAAGTCGACGAGTCGCTGCTCACCGGTGAGGCCGACCCGGTCCTGAAGAAGCCCGGCGACAAGATGATGTCGGGCTCGTTCGTGGTCGCGGGCGGCGGCGCCTTCACCGCCACGAAGGTGGGCCGCGAGGCGTACGCGGCGCAGCTCGCCGAGGAGGCCAGCCGCTTCACGCTCGTCCACTCCGAACTGCGCTCGGGCATCTCCACGATCCTCAAGTACGTGACGTGGCTGATGGTCCCGACCTCGATCGGCCTGATCATCTCCCAGCTGGTCGTGAAGGACGACAACTTCAAGGAGTCGATCGCCTACACCGTCGGCGGCATCGTCCCGATGATCCCCGAGGGCCTGGTCCTGCTGACCTCCGTGGCCTTCGCGATCGGCGTCATCCGCCTCGGCCGCAAGCAGTGCCTGGTGCAGGAACTCCCCGCCATCGAGGGCCTCGCGCGCGTCGACACCGTCTGCCTCGACAAGACGGGCACGCTCACCGAGGGCGGCATGGACGTCACCGAGCTGCGCCCCCTGAACGGCTCCGACGAGGCCTACGTACGCAAGGTCCTCGGCGCCCTCGGCGAGTCCGACCCGCGCCCCAACGCCTCCCTCCAGGCCATCATCGACGCCTACCCCGACAGCGACGAGTGGCGCTGCACGGAGTCGCTGCCCTTCTCCTCCGCCCGCAAGTACAGCGGCGCCAGCTTCAGCGAGGGCGACGGCGAGAACTCCACCTGGCTGCTCGGCGCCCCCGACGTGCTGCTGCCCACCGGCGACCCGACCCTCGACGAGATCGAGCACCTGAACCACCAGGGCCTGCGCGTCCTGCTCCTGGCCCGCGCCGCGGGCGACCTCGACGCCCCCGACATCGCGGCCGGCGCCCACGCCACCGCCCTCGTCGTCCTCGAACAGCGCCTGCGCCCCGACGCCGCCGACACCCTGCGGTACTTCGAGGAGCAGAACGTCCAGGCGAAGGTCATCTCCGGCGACAACGCGGTCTCCGTCAGCGCCGTCGCGGGCAAGCTCGGCCTGCCCGGCGCCGAGAACACCGTCGACGCCCGGCAGCTCCCCACCGACCAGGACGAGATGGCCGAGGCCCTCGACGCCAACTCCGTCTTCGGCCGCGTCACCCCGCAGCAGAAGCGGGACATGGTCGGGGCGCTCCAGTCCAAGGGCCACACGGTCGCGATGACCGGCGACGGCGTGAACGACGTCCTCGCCCTGAAGGACGCCGACATCGGCGTCTCGATGGGCTCGGGCTCCGAGGCGACCCGGGCGGTCGCCCAGATCGTCCTCCTGAACAACAGCTTCGCGACGCTGCCTTCCGTGGTCGCGGAGGGCCGCCGCGTCATCGGCAACATCACGCGCGTGGCGACCCTGTTCCTGGTCAAGACGGTCTACTCAGTAGTGATCGCCCTGCTCGTGGTCTGCTCCCAGGTGGAGTACCTCTTCCTGCCCCGCCACCTGACCCTGCTCTCCACCCTCACCATCGGCGTCCCCGCGTTCTTCCTCGCCCTGGCCCCCAACAAGGAGCGCGCGAAACCGCACTTCGTCCGCAGGGTCATGCGCTACGCCCTGCCGGGCGGCATCATCGCGGCGGTCGCCACCTTCGCCACGTACCTCCTGGCCCGCCACCACTACACCGGCGAGGGCGCCCGCGAGGCCGAGACCAGCGCGGCCACCCTCGCGCTCTTCCTGGTCTCCCTGTGGGTCCTCGCGATCATCGCCCGCCCCTACACCTGGTGGCGCATCGCCCTGGTCGCCGCCATGGGCCTCGGCTTCCTGCTCGTCCTCGTCATCCCCTGGCTCCAGGACTTCTTCGCCCTGAAGCTGGTCGGCACGACGATGCCGTGGGCGGCGGTCGCGATCGCGGCGGTCGCGGCGGCGGCGATCGAGTTCGCCTTCCGCTGGGTCGACCGCCGCTTCGCGGCGTAGCTCTGGCCCCTGGGCCTTGGGCGGTTTCTTCCCCGCTGGCCGGTGGGGGCTTGTCGCGCAGTTCCCCGCGCCCCTTGTGGGGCGCGGGGCTCAGCGTACGTCGACGAAGTCCCCGGTCGACGTGACGGCCGGGGTGGTCGACGTCCCCGCGAAGACGTAACGGAAGGTGCCGTCGGCCGACGCCTTCACCGTGGTCTTCAAGTTGCCCTTGCTGCCCGACTTCACCGTCTTGACCGTGGAGTAGGCGCTCGCGCCCTTCTTCTTGAACTGCAGCTTCACCGGCTGCTGGGTGTAGCCCGCGTACTTCTTCGTGTCCCAGTTCGCACGGGTCAGCGCACCGGCCACCGTGATGGTCTTGCCCTTCTTCACGGGCTCCGGGGACGCGTTGACCGTCAGCTTCGCGGCGCGCTTCACGGAGACGGTCGTGTACGTCTCCTTGATGACGTGGTTCTCGGCGCTGCCCTTGGCCAGCAGACCGGCCATCACCTTCCAGCGGCCCGCGTTGCCGTTCGCCAGCTCGCGCGGGGACGCGCTGAGGACGACCTTGCACGTGCCGGTGGTCGCGTCGACCTTGGTGCACTTGGCCTCGTCGTCCGGGGCGATGACGCCCGTCAGGCGCCCCGGCTCGAACTCCGTGCCGCGCCACAGGATGGCCATGGCGTCCTTGATCCCCTTGGGGTCGGTGCCCGTGACGGTGACCGTGACCTTCTTGGTGGACGTGCCGACCACGATGTCCTTGCCGCCGTTCACGACGACCTTCGTGATCTTGGTGTCGCCCTTGACCGAGTCGGCGGCCTGCGCGGCGGGCACGGCGAGTGCGGACAGGGCGAGGGCGCCGGAGACGGCGACGACGGTGGCGGTGGCGCGGGTACGCATGGTGTTCCTCGGGTGGTGCGGGCCCCGCGGCGCGCCGGGGTGGCGGCGCCGCGGGGCAGGGTGAACCGGGGGCCTTCGGCGGCCCGGACGAGCTGGGGGCCCTGGGGCCCGGGGGAGCTGTAGGGCCAGGTCAGCGGACGTCGACGGCGTCGCCCGCGGAGGTCACGGCCGGGGTCGTCGACGTACCCGCGAAGACGTAGCGGAAGGTGCCGTCGACCGACGCCTTCACCGTGGTCTTCAGGTTGCCCTTGCTGTCCGACTTCACCGTCTTCACGGTCGAGTAGGACGAAGCGCCCTTCTTCTTGAACTGCAGCTGCACGGACTGCTTCGTGTAGCCCGCGTACTTCTTCGTGTCCCAGTTGGCGCGGGTCAGGGCACCGGAGACCGTGATGGTCTTGCCCTTCTTCACCGGCTCCGGGGAGGCGTTGACGGTCAGGCGGGACGCGCGCTTGATGCGGATGTCCGACTTGAGGTCGTCCATCGTGACCTGCTCTTCGCTCTTGTTGGTCACGGCGGCGAAGACGTTCCAGCGGACACCGGCGCCCACGTTGCGGAGCCGCGCCGGGTCCGCGGTGACGTTCACGGTGCAGGTCTTGGTGGTGTCGTCCAGCTCGACGCAGGTGGGGTTGTACTCGGCCTCGGTCGCCGGGGTGATGAGCCCGGTCGGGGCGTCGGAGTCGTCACCGAGGAAGAGGAAGCCGCTGGAGAGCTTGATCCCGGACGGGTCGGTGGCCGTGATGGAGAGCTTGAACTTCTTCTTCGCGGTCGTGCCGAGCGTGACGTCCTTGCCGCCGTTGACGGTGACGTCGGTGACCTTGATGTCGCCCGCGGCGGCACGCTGCGCGCCCACGGCCTCGGAGACGTCGGCGACGGCGGCGGACGCCTTGGGGGCCACCGGCTCGTCACCCGCGTGGGCGGCCGGAACAGCGAGAGCGGACAGAGCCAGGGTGCCGGACACAGCGGCGACAGTGGCACGGATACGCATGTGTTTTCCCCAGGTGGAGAAGGGGGCCGCGCGGTGTTGAAGCCCGCTCGCGAGGTCCCGGTGATCTAGGAGTCTGATTGACTCGGCAGATCAGACCCACAACCCTGGCCATAGGTTGTACGAGGGGTGAAGTTCATGTCGGGGACCGGTGTGCACGGCCCCTAGTCGAACCACCGGTCCCGCGCCAGCTCCTCCGTACGCGAAGGATCCTCCAGGAGCGCCGCCACCTCGAACCGCCGCGGCCACTGCCGTGCCGCCCACGCGAGACCCGCGGCCACGCCCTCCACGGTCGCCGCGTGCACGACCCCGTCGGAGGTGCGGCGCCACTCCAGGTCGACGCCGTCGGCCACCAGCTCCTCGTACTCCCGGTACGTCGCCGGGGTCGCCGGACCGAGCAGCACCCGCACGGACTCCGGCACCTCGTGCTCCACCCCGCCCTCCGGGTCGACCTCCGCCGCCACCCGCTCGCTCAGGCGCCGCACCTGGAACAGCTCGGCCAGGTCGGCCGCGCGGGACGGGGCGACGGGAAGCAGCGGCACGCCGGAGGCGAAGGGCAGCAGGTCAGGCGCGTCGGCGACGACCGCGTCCGCCGCGTCGACGATCACGATCTCCCCCACCTCCCCGTCCGGGCCGCCGCCCAGGACCGCCCGCACCTCGTCCGGCAGCGTCACCTGCTCCGGGTCGAGGTCCGCGAGCGCCCCGTACAGCGCGTGCAGCTGCGCCGCGGAAACGGTCCGCTCCGGGTCCGCGAGCCGGTCGAGCAGCTCGGCCGCCCCGCCCGGCTCCGCGAGCAGCGAGGCGACCGACGTCCGCACGCCGAGCGTCCTGAGGACCTGCTCGTCGTCGAACCCGGACGCGTCGGCGTCGTCGTAGAGGCCGTCGAGCAGCGGGTCGCCGCCCGCCGCCCGCAGGCCCGCCGGGCGCCGCCCGCCGAGCACCGGGTGACCGCGCAGCCACCACGCCGTGTAGGACCGCACGCTCTCCGTCGTACCGTCCGGAAGCAGCACCCGCACCGGCTGGGTCAGCGCGTCGCGCAGCGGCGGCCGGGACAGCAGGGCGAGGGCCCGCGGCCAGGCGTCGTCGTCGACGAGGTCGAGGTCACGGACGGCGACGACCTCCGTCGCGACCGGCGGCACCGGGGTGTCCGGCAGCCGGTCCAGGATGTCCTCGCACCACACGTCGACGGCGTCGAGCAGACCCGCGTCGTCGGGCTCGGCGAAGTCACCGTCGCGGGGCTCCAGTTCGTCGGGGTCGAGGACGACGTCGGTGGCCCGTACGAGCGCGAACGAGGCGAGCACCCCGCACGCGGCGAGCGGCTGCTCCCCCCACCGCTCCGCCAGGTCGGCGTCCACCCCGGCGAGTTCACCCTCCCGCATGACGGACTCGAACGCGCTGCCGGGCAGCACCAGCTCCCCGGCGGGCGCGAGTTCACCGTCCTCGTCGGGCAGCGCGAGCGCCCCGAGCCAGGGCTCGTCACCGGGCGCGAGATCCGCGTCCCGTACGAGCGTGAGGACCAGCTCGGCCAGCTCCTCGGCGTCCAGGGCCCCTTCGCCGCCGGGCCCGTCACCGTCGCCGTACCAGCTGTCGTCGTCCAGGGACCCCGCGACGGCCGCCCGCACCTGCGGGGTCGTCAGGACCGCGCGGGGCGTGGCGGGCAGGGCGCCCAGCTTCTCCAGGAGCGGGTGGGCGGCGTCGGCGTGCGCGACCTTCAGGCCGATCCTGGCCAGGGCCGCGGAGCCGCTCTCGTCGGCGGTGCTCGTGCCCGGCGCGGGCAGCAGGACCTGGCGGGGGCCGATGGTGGTGCGGCCGTCGGCGAGCGGCACCGGCAGGCCCGACAGCCGATCGGGGTCGACCCCGGCGAGGGTGTCGTAGAGCCGCCGCCACCAGGACGGCTCCCGCTCAAGACCGGCGAGCCGGTCGACGGCCTCGGTCAGCGGGACCCGGGCGACGCCGAGCGTACGCAGCTCACCGCGCCGCTCCAGGCCCGCGGGCAGTAGGCTCGGCAGCACCTCGGCGAGGACCCGCACGGTGTCGGCGCCCGCGCCCTCCACCACCTCCGCGTCGCGCGGCCGCAGCGTCTCGGGGACGGCGGCGGCCTCGGCGTCCAGCCACTCGTCACCGGCAGCGCCGTCCGTCCGCGCGGGCGGCACGGCGGGCGGCAGGAACGCGGTGCGCGGCAGCCGGTCGAGCACGGCGCCCCGCAGCGCCCCGTCCAGCTCGCTCTGGCCGAGCGGCCCCGGCACCAGGCCGATGACGCCCTCGGTCACCGGCCGCCAGGAGGCGAGGAGTTCGGCGTACGCGTCCGCCGCGCGCTCCACCAGGAAGTCCGTGAGCGGGCCCGGCGCGGCGTGCCGTCGGCTGGTGTCCAGCGGGAACGACGCGATGAGCAGGGCCGGTACGCCGAGGGGCTCGTCGCTGGGGGTGGGCGCGTGCACGACCGCGCTCGTCCGGGGCCGCTCCGGGGCGCCGTCCGGGCCCGCGGGCACGGCCCACGTCAGATGCCAGTACGGCCGCTGCCGCTCCTCGACGGGGCGGTCCGCGAGCAGCTCGGGGGCCAGCGTGCCCTGGCTGCTGACGGTACGCCAGCGGGTCGTGCCGTCACGGCTGTCCGCCACGACGGTGTACGGTCCGTCGGCCGCGCGGCGCATCGTGCGGACCGGGCCGCCCGGCACCGTGATCGTGACCTCCTCCAGGCCCGGCAGGGCCAGCAGCAGCGCGTCGTCGACCCCTTCCAGGAGCCGGGCCACCAAGTCCTCCGCTGCGGCGTCCCTGAGCGGCAGGATCACGACGGTGTCGTACCCCGCCGGAGCAGTGCCCTCCGCGGGCAGCGGCAGCCGCAGCAGCGGTACGTGGCCCTCCCTGCGCCGGATCTCGTCCCCAAGGCCCGGACTGAACCTGGCCGTCTCGGCCGCCAGGTCACGCGCCTCCGCGAGCGAGAACCGGACACCGCCGGTGCGGCCGACGACGGCGGGGGCGTCGGAGACGGCGAGGACGGCGGCGAAGCCCACGCCGAAGCGGCCGGTCGTCCGCCTGGCGGCGGGGTCCTCACCGGGCCGGCCCGGCCCGGCGGCCCGCGGCCCGTCCTGCCGGTCCAGGCGGTTGTCGCGGTCCTCCCGCTTCGCGGAGGCCCGCAGGGTGGACAGCGACTCGACGCCCGTCGCGTCCAGGGGGGCACCCGTGTTCGCCGCGGCGAGGACTCCGTCCTGGAGGGTGAGGGCCAGACGGCCCGGTACGCCCGCGCGGGCGGCGGCGTCCGAGGCGTTCTGGGCCAGCTCCACGACCAGGCGGTCGCGGTAGCCGCCGAGGGCCATGTCCTCCTCGGCGTTCGCGTCCTCGCGGAACCGGGCCGGGCTCGCCGCCCAGGCCTCCAGGACTGAGCGGCGCAGGCGGGCGGTGCCGAACGGGTCGGTGCCCTCGTCGGCCGGCCGCACGGTCTTGCTCACGTGGTCGCTCTCCCTCTGCCTGCGGGGCCTGCGGCCGCGGGCTGGTGGTGGTGGTCGTGGTCGTCGTCGGGGGGCGACGGTATCGCGTCCCGCTGGGGGGTGAGTCTCGGGTGCGGGCCGGTGGTCGTTTTTCGCCGCGCTGCGCGCGACGTGCGTCCCACCCGCCCACCCGTTCACCCCAAACATTCCGCTCGGGAGCTTCGCGTGCGGGTCCGGTGGTCGGTTGCGCCGCGCTGCGCGCGGCGTGGCTCCCACC
>NZ_JNXT01000035.1 GCF_000716675.1 Streptomyces alboflavus | reverse complement strand
CCCCCCGCGCACCCCACCCCCCGACCCGTCTACTGTCAGTCCATGGAAGGCACCGCACCGCACCCGCACACCGTTCTCTACGACGAGGCAGCAGTCGAGCGCTGGGCGCCCGAGCCCGACAAACGGCCGGGGCGCACGGACTTCCAGCGGGACCGGGCGCGGGTCCTCCACTCGGCGGCCCTGCGTCGGCTCGCGGGGAAGACGCAGGTGGTGACGCCGGGGACCAAGAGCCAGGAGTGGGACGCCAGCGCGCGGACGCGGCTGACGCACTCGCTGGAGTGCGCTCAGGTCGGCCGGGAGCTGGGCGCCGCCCTGGGGTGCGATCCGGACCTGGTGGAGACGGCGTGCCTGTCGCACGACCTCGGCCACCCGCCGTTCGGGCACAACGGCGAACAGGCGCTCAACGAAGTCGCCCAGGGATGCGGCGGGTTCGAGGGCAACGCCCAGTCGCTGCGCCTGCTGACACGCATCGAGCCCAAGCGGTTCGTGCGCGGGGGCAAGGACGGCGAGCTGGTCAGCGTCGGACTCAACCTCACGCGTGCCGCGCTCGACGCCGCCACCAAGTACCCCTGGCCGCGCGGCTCCCACCCGACGGACCCGTCCTCCGTGAAGTTCGGTGTGTACGACGACGACCGGCCGGTGTTCGACTGGGTGCGCAAGGAGGCACCGGCCCACCCCGGCTCCGGGCACCGCACCTGCTTCGAGGCGCAGGTCATGGACTGGTCGGACGACGTCGCGTACTCGGTGCACGACATCGAGGACGGCCTGCACGCCGGGCACATCGACCCGAACCTGCTGCACGCCGAGCCCGAGCGGCAGGACGTCTTCCGTGTCGCCATCGGGCGGTACGTGGGCGCGGACACCGACCCCGCCGAACTGGGGGAAGCTCTCGACCGGCTGCAGGAGCAGGAGTGGTGGCCGCACGGGTACGACGGGTCGGCTGTCGCCCAGGCCCGGCTCAAGGACGCCACCAGCCAGCTCATCGGCCGGTTCTGTCTGGCGGCGGAGGCGGCGACCCGGGAGCGGTACGGGACGGGGCCGCTCACCCGGTACGCCGCCGAGCTCGTCGTGCCCCGCGCGGCGCGCCTGGAGTGCGCGGTCCTCAAGGCCGTCGCGGACCGTTACGTGATGCAGCGCCCCGCCCAGGAGCGGCTCCGCGCCGACCAGCGGATCATCGTCGCGGAACTCGCCGCCGCCCTCACCGCCCGCGCCCCCGAAGGCCTCGACCCCCAGTTCCGGGCGCTGTACGACGCGGCCACCGACGACCGCGCCGCCCAGCGCGTCGTCATCGACCAGATCGCGTCCCTCACGGACGCCGCAGCGCGCTCCCTGCACCGACGGCTCACGGGGCGTCCTAGGCAATGATCAGCGCAACCCATAAATTGAGGAACCCGAACGGTGCGTAACCAGTTCCGCGAGAGCGGCGCCGGTTTAGGCGCAGAAGAGGGCCGAAGGGCGGTCTACCCTCTTCCGTCCTCACGCTCCGTGCGGGACGCTCCCATGAGCTGAAGGTTTCGAGGAGGCATCAAGTGGTCGACGCGGATCAGACGTTCGTCATCGTCGGAGGGGGCCTCGCGGGCGCGAAAGCGGCCGAGACGCTCCGGGCCGAGGGCTTCACAGGGCGGGTGATCCTCATCGGCGACGAGCGCGACCACCCCTATGAACGCCCACCCCTGTCCAAGGGCTATCTGCTGGGCAAGGAGGACCGCGACAGCGTCTTCGTGCACGAACCCGGGTGGTACGCGCAGGCCGACGTCGAACTGCACCTCGGCCAGACCGTCGTCGCCATAGACCGTGCCGCGCACACCGTCCGCCTCGGCGACGGCACCGTCATCCGCTACGACAAGCTGCTCCTCGCCACCGGCGCCGAGCCGCGCCGCCTGGACGTCCCCGGCACCGACCTCGCGGGCGTGCACCACCTGCGCCGCCTCGCCCACGCCGACCGCCTCCGGCACGTCCTCGCCGCCCTCGGCCGCGACAACGGCCACCTGGTGATCGCGGGCGCGGGCTGGATCGGACTCGAAGTCGCCGCGGCCGCCCGGGAGTACGGCGCGGAGGTCACCGTCGTCGAGCCCGAGCCGTCGCCGCTGCACGCCGTCCTCGGCCCCGAGGTCGGCCAGATGTTCGCCGACCTGCACGCCGAGCACGGCGTCCGCTTCCACTTCGGCGCCCGCCTCACCGAGATCGCGGGCCAGGACGGCATGGTCCTCGCCGCCCGTACCGACGACGGCGAGGAGCACCCGGCGCACGACGTGCTCGCCGCGATCGGCGCCGCCCCGCGCACCGCGCTCGCCGAGTCCGCGGGCCTTGACCTCGTCGACCGCGCGGACGGCGGCGGCATCGCCGTGGACGCCACCCTGCGCACCTCCGACCCCGACATCTACGCCGCCGGGGACGTCGCCGCCGTCCAGCACCCGCTCTTCGGCACCCGCCTGCGCGTCGAGCACTGGGCCAACGCCCTCAACGGCGGCCCGGCCGCCGCCCGCGCCATGCTCGGCAAGGACGTCACCTACGACCGCGTGCCCTACTTCTTCTCCGACCAGTACGACGTCGGCCTGGAGTACTCGGGCTGGGCGCCGCCGGGCGCGTACGACCAGGTGGTGATCCGCGGGGACGCGGCCAAGCGCGAGTTCATCGCGTTCTGGCTGAGCGACGGACAGGTCCTCGCGGGCATGAACGTGAATGTGTGGGACGTCACGGAGGCGATCCAGAAGCTCATCCGCAGCGATGTCCGCCCCGACCCGGAGGCCCTCGCCGACCCGTCCCGGCCCCTCACGGCCCTCCTGGAGTGATGAGTTTCGGCCACTTCGTCGCCCGCCGCCGGGGCCGTCGGCCACCGGCGGCTCACGGCGGCACCTGGAGTGTCGGCGCCTGGCCGTAGAATTCCCGCGTGGCTGGACGGATCAATGACGAGGACGTGAAGGCGGTTCGGGACGCGGTCCCGATCGACGCCGTCGTGTCCGAGTACCTCCAGCTGCGCAACGCGGGCGGCGGAAACCTCAAGGGCCTCTGCCCCTTCCACGACGAGAAGTCGCCGTCGTTCCAGGTCAGCCCCAGCAAGGGCCTGTTCCACTGCTTCGGCTGCCAGGAGGGCGGCGACACCCTCACCTTCGTGATGAAGGTCGACCACCTCACCTTCTCCGAGGCGGTGGAGCGCCTCGCGGGCAAGGCGGGCATCACACTGCGTTACGAGGAGGGTGGGTACAACCCCTCCCACCAGCGCGGCGAACGCATCCGCCTGATCGAGGCGCACAAGGCGGCCACCGATTTCTACATCGCCCAGCTGGAGAGCGCCGAGGCCGAGATCGGCCGCAAGTTCCTCGCCGAGCGCGGCTTCGACCAGGCCGCCGCCGCGCACTTCGGCGTGGGTTACAGCCCGGCGGGCTGGGACCACCTCACCCGCTTCCTGCGCGGCAAGGGCTTCACGGACAAGGAGCTGATCCTCTCCGGGCTCTCCCAGGACGGCCGCCGCGGCCCCATCGACCGCTTCCGGGGCCGCCTGATGTGGCCGATCCGCGACATCGGCGGCGAGGTCGTCGGCTTCGGCGCCCGCAAGCTCCGCGACGACGACAACGGCCCGAAGTACCTGAACACGCCCGAGACCCCGGTCTACAAGAAGTCCCAGGTCCTGTACGGCATCGACCTCGCCAAGAAGGACATCGCCAAGGCCAGCAGGGCCGTCGTCGTCGAGGGCTACACCGACGTCATGGCCTGCCACCTCGCGGGCGTCACCACGGCCATCGCGACCTGCGGCACGGCTTTCGGCGGCGACCACATCAAGATCCTGCGGCGCCTCCTCATGGACAACGGCTCCGCCCGGGTGATCTTCACCTTCGACGGCGACGCGGCAGGACAGAAGGCGGCCCTGCGCGCCTTCGAGGACGACCAGAAGTTCGCCGCCGAGACGTACATCGCCATCGCGCCCGACGGCATGGACCCCTGCGACCTGCGGCTCGCCAAGGGCGACGAGGCGGTCGCCGACCTCGTCCAACCCCGCACCCCGCTGTTCGAGTTCGCCCTCCGCCAGATCGTCGCGCGGTACGACCTGGAGACCCCCGCGGGCCGCGCCGCCGCCCTCGACGAGGCCGCGCCCGTCGTCGCCCGCATCAAGAACACCGGCGCGCAGCACGAGGTCGCCGTGCAGCTCGCGGGCATGCTCGGCATCCTCGACACCCAGTTCGTCGTCAAGCGCGTGGCGCAGCTCGCCCGCTGGGCCCGCGAGCGCGGCAGCAAGGGCCCGGCCCCGCAGCGCGGCGCCGCCCCGCAGGGCCCCGCCCCCGCCGCCCGCCCGGGCCACGCGGGCCCCGCCCTGAACCTGCGCAACCCCGTGTACGCCACCGAGCGGGAGCTCCTCAAGCTCGCCCTCCAGCACCCCGACCTGGTCTCCCCGGCCTTCGACGCGTACGGCGTCGACGAGTTCACCGCCGCGCCCTACGCCGCCGTGCGCCAGGCCATCCTCGACGCGGGCGGCGCGGAGTACGGCACCCAGGACCCGCAGGACTACCTGGTCCGGGTCCGCGACGCGGCCCCCGACGACGGGGTCCGCGCCATGGTCACCGAGCTGGCCGTCGAGGCGATCATGCGGCGGACCGTCGACGCGGCGTACGCGGGGGAGCAACTGGTCACGGTCCGGCTGCGCGCCGTGGACCGCCGCGTCCGCGACGTCCAGGGCACCTTCGCCCGCCTCGCGGGCAGCCACGGCGACCCCGAGCAACTCTCCGCCGTACAGAACGAGTTGTGGGTCCTCCAGCAGTACGGCCGCGCGCTGCGCGAGCGGGGCGCGGCGGCGCTCTGACCTTCGCGAGTGCGCGGACGGGCTGATTTCAGCCTGTCCGGCGTTTGAGGACGAGGCGCGAAGCGCCGATTCGGCGGGAGCTGTCCCACCCGCCCGGGACCTCCACCCTGGGGGTCCAGGGGCGCAGCCCCGGTTTCGGAGAAGGGGCGGGACTGGGGCGCCCCGCGACGGGTAACCGTACGGTCACGCACCGGACTCAAAAAGTCCCCGCACGCCCCTCGTGGCGGCCGTGTGTCGTACTCCACACTGGGGTGCGGTGCCTGAGTCCTCGGAGCGCGGCCGGCCCGCAGCAGACAGCGGGTCCGACATTCCCGCGGTTCCACACATCGTGTTCGGGACGGACAGCGGCGAGGCCGTCGACGCCGGTCCCGCTGTACCGCTGCCGTCCCCCGCGGCAGCGATCACCCTGGAGGTCGCCCCCGTGCAGACCCAGACCCTCACCCAGACCGACACCGCCGCGCCCGTGGACGCGGTGGACGCCGACGTCATAGCGGTGGTGCCGCCGCAGGGCCACGCACCGCTCCACCCGGAACTACCGGAGGCCCCCGAACAGGCCCCGGAGCAGCCGTCCGAGGAGGTCGTCGAGGTCGTCGAGGTGCCGAGCCCCCGCAGCCGCGCCGACACCGGTGGCCCCTCCTCCGACCTGTTCCGCCAGTACCTGCGCGAGATCGGCCGCATACCCCTGCTCACCGCCGCCGAGGAGGTCGAGCTCGCGCGCGGCGTCGAGGCGGGCCTGTTCGCCGAGGAGAAGCTGGCGGGCACCCTCGACCCGGACTCCCAGCTCGCCCTCGACCTGGACAAGCTGGTCGTGATGGGCCGGATGGCCAAGCGCCGCCTCATCGAGGCCAACCTGCGCCTGGTCGTCTCCGTCGCCAAGCGGTACGTGGGCCGCGGCCTGACCATGCTCGACCTGGTCCAGGAGGGCAACCTGGGCCTGATCAGGGCGGTGGAGAAGTTCGACTACGCCCGCGGCTACAAGTTCTCGACGTACGCCACCTGGTGGATCCGCCAGGCCATGTCCCGCGCCCTCGCCGACCAGGCCCGCACCATCCGCGTGCCCGTGCACGTCGTCGAACTCATCAACCGCGTCGTCCGCGTCCAGCGCCGCATGCTCCAGGAGCGCGGCTACGAACCGACGCCAGAAGAGGTCGCCGCCCACCTGGACCTGCCGCACGAACGCGTCAGCGAGGTCCTGCGCCTCGCCCAGGAGCCCGTGTCGCTGCACGCGCCCGTGGGCGAGGAGGACGACGTCGCGCTCGGCGACCTCATCGAGGACGGCGACGCGGCGAGCCCCGTCGAGTCGGCGGCGTTCCTGCTCCTGCGCGAACACCTGGAGGCGGTGCTCTCCACGCTCGGCGAACGCGAACGCAAGGTCGTCCAGCTCCGCTACGGCCTCGCGGACGGCAGGCCCCGCACCCTGGAGGAGATCGGCAGGATCTTCGGCGTGACGCGCGAACGCATCCGCCAGATCGAGTCGAAGACCCTCAACAAGCTGCGGGACCACGCCTTCGCGGACCAGCTCAGGGGCTACCTGGACTGAGGGTCCTGTGGCGCCCCGACGGCGCTAGTCGACCTCGGCCACGGCCTGCGCGAACTGCGCGGCGTACAACCGCGCGTAAGCGCCTTCGGCAGCCAACAGCGCGTCATGCGTGCCCTGTTCCACGATCGCCCCGTCCTCCATGACGAGGATGGTGTCCGCGTCGCGGATCGTCGACAGACGATGGGCGATGACGAACGACGTACGCCCGTGCGCGAGCCGCGCCATCGCCTTCTGGATCAGCACCTCGGTCCGCGTGTCCACGGAACTCGTTGCCTCGTCGAGGACCAGGATCACCGGGTCGGACAGGAACGCCCGCGCGATGGTGATGAGCTGCTTCTCGCCCGCGCTGACCCCCGTGCCCTCGTCGTCGATGACGGTGTCGTACCCGTCGGGCAGCGTCCGGATGAACCGGTCGGCGTGCGCCGCCCGGGCCGCCTCCTCGATCTCCTTGCGCGAGACCTCCTTGGCCGCGCCGTACGCGATGTTCTCCGCGATGGTGCCGCCGAACAGCCAGGTGTCCTGGAGCACCATGCCGATGCCGCCGCGCAGTTCGTCGCGGGACATCTTCGCCACGTCGACCCCGTCGAGGGTGAAACGCCCGCCGGTGACCTCGTAGAACCGCATGAGCAGATTGACGAGCGTCGTCTTGCCCGCGCCCGTCGGTCCGACGATGGCGACGGTGTGCCCCGGCTCCACGACCAGCGACAGGTCCTCGATCAGCGGCTTGTCCTTCTCGTACCGGAAGGACACGTGCTGCATCTCGACGAGTCCGCGGGGGTCCACGGGGCGCTCGCCCGGCACCGGGTCGGCCTCCTGCTCGTCCGCGTCGAGGAGTTCGAAGATCCGCTCGGCGGAGGCGACACCGGACTGCACCAGGTTCGCCATGGAGGCGACCTGCGTCAGCGGCATCGAGAACTGCCGGGAGTACTGGATGAAGGCCTGCACGTCACCGATCGAGAGGGACCCGGAGGCCACGCGCAGTCCGCCGACCACGGCCACGAGGACGTAGTTCAGGTTCGACATGAAGAACATCAGCGGCTGCATGATCCCGCTGTTGAACTGCGCCTTGAACGACGCCTCGTACAGCGCGTCGTTGTGCTCCGCGAAGGCCTTCGCGGACTCCTCCTGGCGGCCGAAGACCTTCACCAGGGTGTGCCCGGTGTACATCTCCTCGACGTGCGCGTTCATCGCGCCCGTGGACTTCCACTGCTGCACGAACTGCGGCTGCGAGCGCTTGCCGACCTTCGTCGCCACGACGAACGAGAGCGGCACGGTCACCAGCGCCACCAGGGCGAGCAGCGGCGAGATCCAGAACATCATCGCGAGCACGCCGATGATCGTCAGGAGCGAGTTGATGAGCTGGCCCATCGACTGCTGGAGCGTCTGGTTGATGTTGTCGATGTCGTTCGTGGCCCGGCTCAGGACCTCACCGCGCTGCCGCTTGTCGAAGTACGACAGGGGCAGCCGCGACAGCTTCGCCTGCACGTCACCGCGCAGCCGGAACACGGTCCGGTTGATGGCCCGGTTGGACAGCCGCGTGGCCACCAGCATCATCAGGCCCGCCGCGAGGAACGTGCCCGTCGCGAGCAGCAGCACCGAGCCGACCGCGCCGAAGTCGATGCCGTCACCCGGCGTGAAGTCGAGCCCGGAGAGCATGTCGGCCATGCCGCCGTCGCCGTGCTCGCGCATCCGCTCGATGGCCTCGGCCTTCGACTCGCCCTCGGGCATGTCACGGCCGACGATGCCCGCGAAGACCAGGTCGGTCGCGTGGCCGAGGATCTTCGGGCCGAGCACGGACAGCGCGACGCTGATGACGACGGCCGCGAGCATCCCGTACATCGTGACCCGCTCCGGCCGGAACTGCGCGAGCAGCCGCTTCCCGGAGCCCTTGAAGTCCATGGACCGGGAGTCGGGCCCCATCATCGGTCCACCGATGCCACCTGGCGGCATTACGCGGCCTCCGCTTCCGTCAGCTGGGAGAGGACGATCTCCCGGTACGTCTCGTTGTCGTCCATCAGCTCGTGATGGCGGCCCGTGCCGACGACCCGGCCCTCGTCGAGGACCACGATGCGGTCGGCGTCACGGATGGTGGACACCCGCTGGGCGACGATCACGACGGTCGCCTCCCGGGTCTCCTCGGTGAGCGCGGCCCTGAGCGCCGCGTCGGTGGCGTAGTCGAGGGCGGAGAAGGAGTCGTCGAAGAGGTAGATCTCCGGCCGCTGCACCAGCGTCCGCGCGATGGACAGGCGCTGCCGCTGACCGCCGGACACATTGGAGCCGCCCTGCGCGATCGGCGCGTCGAGCCCCTCCGCGAGCCCCGTCACGAACTCCTTGGCCTGCGCCACCTCCAGGGCGTGCCACAGCTCCTCGTCCGTCGCGTCCGGATTGCCGTACCGCAGATTGCTCGCCACGGTTCCGGCGAACAGATACGGCTTCTGCGGTACGAGTCCGACGGTGCGGGCGAGCAGCGCGGGCTCGACGGCGGCCACGTCGACGCCGCCCACCAGGACCTCGCCCTCGGTGGCGTCCATGAGCCGCGGCACGAGGCCGAGGAGCGTCGACTTGCCGCTGCCCGTCGACCCGATCACGGCGGTCGTCTCGCCGGGGCGCGCGATGAGGTCGATGGCCTTCAGGACCGGCTCCTCGGCGCCCGGGTAGCGGAAGCCGGCGCCGCGCAGCTCCAGATGGCCGTGGCCGCGCAGCTCCCGCACCGGCTCCGCCGGGGGCACCACGCTGGTGTCGGTGTCCAGGACCTCCTGGATGCGCTCGGCGCACACCTCGGCCCGCGGGATCATCATGAACATGAAGGTGGCCATCATCACGGACATGACGATCTGCATGAGATAGGCGAGGAACGCGGTGAGCGCGCCGATCTGCATGTCGCCGTCGTCGATGCGGTGCGCGCCGAACCAGACGACGGCGATCGACGACAGGTTCACCACCGTCATGACGATCGGGAACATCAGCGCGAGCAGCTTGCCGGTGCTCACCGAGACCTCGGTCAGCTCGGCGTTGGCGCCCCGGAAGCGCTCCTTCTCGTAGGAGTCGCGGACGAAGGCGCGGATGACGCGGTTGCCGGTGATCTGCTCGCGCAGGACCCGGTTCACCGTGTCCAGGCGCTCCTGCATGGTGCGGAACAGCGGCCGCAGCCGGCGCACGATCAGGCCGACGCTGATGCCGAGCACCGGCACCACGGCGAGCAGCACCGACGACAGCGGCACGTCGAGGCCGAGCGCCATCACGATGCCGCCGACGCACATGATCGGCGCCGACACCATCAGCGTGAACGCCATCAGCACGAGCATCTGGACCTGCTGGACGTCATTGGTCGTCCGCGTGATCAGCGTGGGCGCCCCGAACTGGCCGAGCTCCCGCGCGGAGAAGGACTGCACCCGGTCGAACACGGCGCCCCGGACGTCCCGGCCGACGGCGGCCGCGGTGCGGGCGCCGTACAGGACGGCGCCGATGTTGCACACCATCTGTCCCACGGTGACGGCCAGCATCAGGGCACCGAAGGACAGGATGTATCCGGTGTCCCCCTTGATGACACCGTTGTCGATGATGTCGGCGTTCAGAGTGGGGAGATAGAGCGAGGCGCAGGTCTGCAGGAACTGCAGCAGCACCAGCAAGGCGATGGGCTTCTGGTACGGACCCAGATGGGTCCGCAGGAGTCGTATGAGCACGCTCGTCTCTCGGCTGGGTCTTGGATGGGGGGAGGCGTCGACGAAGTCGCCCACCATCCTGCGCCACCGCACCCGCCCCCGTGCAACCGATTAACCCATGACCCGGTCAAAAATCAGCCTTGGTCAAGAACTGGGCACACTGAATGCTTCGGTTCACTCACGCAGCGCTGCGGAATACCCAATTCCGCAGCGAAACGACCGACCTGCGACCGAGCGGCCGAGGCCCGGTCGGCCTGTCGGCCGACAGGCCGACCGCTAGACAGGCAGACGTATAGCCAGCCAGACGTATAGCCAGCCAGGTCGCGATACGGCTCAGGCGACCGGCGTCCCCGAGAACGCCCCCGGATGCGCCTGCTCCCGCACCGTCACGTACTGCTGCCGCACCGCCTGCCCGACGGCCAGCTCCTCGCCGGGCTCGAAGACCTGCGACACCGCGCCCTGCCACAGCGGCAGCTGCCCGGTCAGCGCCCAGGCGGCCTGCCGCGCCGCGCCGATCGCCGCGTAGTCCGCGGGCTGTACGACCACGACCTGCGTGCCGAACAGCATCGGCGCCATCGCCCGCACCGCGGGCAGATCGGCGGCGGGGCCGAGCAGGAACACGCGCCGCACCTCGACGCCCCGCCCGCGCAGCACGTCGAGGGCGTCGCCGAGCCCGCACAGCATGCCCTCGAACGCGGCGCGCGCCAGGTGCTCGGGCTTCATCGACTCGCGCCGCAGCCCGGTCAGCGTGCCCGCGGCGTGCGGCAGGCTCGGCGTCTTCTCGCCCTCCAGATAGGGGAGCAGCACAAGCCCGTGCGCACCGGGCGTCGACTTCAGGGCCAGGTCGGACAGCGCTTCGAGGTCGGGCAGGCTCAGCATCTCGGCGGTGCCGCGCAGCGCCCGTACGGCGTTGAGGGTGTGGACGACCGGCAGGTGCATGCCGGTGGCGTCGGCCAGCGACGTGATCGTCCCGCTCGGGTCGACCAGCGCCTCGTGGTGCACCGCCATCACGGACCCGGAGGCACCGAGCGAGACGACGGCGTCGCCCTGCTGCACCCCGAGCCCGAACGCGGCGGCCATGGTCTCGCCGGTCCCGGCGGAGATCAGCAGCCCCTCCGGCGTCGTACCCGCGGCATCCGCCGGACCGATGACCTCCGGCAGCATCGCCTGGTGTCCGAGGGCCAGCTCCACCAGGTCGGGACGGTAGGAGCCGGTCGCCGCCGACCAGTACCCCGTGCCCGAGGCCCCGCCCCGGTCGGTGGTGCGCCGCGCGGGCCGCCCGAGCAACTGCCACACCAGCCAGTCGTGGGCCTGCATGAGCATCTGGGTGCGCAGCGCGGCCTCCGGCTCGTGCCGGGCCAGCCAGCGCAGCTTCGTCACGGGCATCGGGGCCTGCGGTACGCAGCCCACCGCCTGGGCCCACGCCTGGCGGCCGCCGAGCCCGTCGACGAGGTCGGCGGCGGCGACCTGGGCGCGCGGGTGGTTGCCGACGAGGGCGGGCCGGACCGTGTTGCCCTGCGAGTCGAGCGGGACGAGTGCGTGCTGCTGCGCGCACACGCCGATCGCCTGCACGCCTTCGAGCAGTCCGCCGCCGGCCGCCTCGCCGAGCGAGAGCAGCCAGGCCTGCGGGTCGACGTCCGTCGGTTTCCCGCCGCCCTCCGGGGCCTCCACCGGATGCGGGGCATAGCCCTGCCTGAGTACGGCACCCGTGTCGGCGTCACAGACCACGATGCGTGTGAATTCGGGCGAACTGTCCAACCCCGCGACTATCCCCATGCCGAGGATTCTGCCGCACAACGGACGATGCCCCGCACGGCTGTCCGTACGGGGCACGTCGTCGCAGGTGACCGGGCGGCGAAGGCGCGCCCGGCACACGCCGCGCACCGGCTAGGTGTTGCTGGTGCCCCAGTCGTCCTCCGCGTCCTGCCCGCGCTCGCGCAGCGACCGCACCCGGTCGGCCACGGAGTCCGGCATCCGGTCGCCGACCTTCTCCGACACCGAGTGGAAGGCCTTGCCCGCGACGTCCCTGCCCTGCTGGGCGGCGGACTCCACGGTGTTGCGGACGGCGGGGTTCTGGGAGATCTCGCGGACCGATTTCTTCAGCTGCTCGTAACGCTCGCGTCCGGCCCGGGTCCCGAGCACGTACCCGAGTGCCAGACCTGCCACGAATGTGAGCCGGTAGCGCATGACGGCCACCCTTCCCTTGCCTCGACTGTCCCGACGTCGGTCGCAGGGGATACCGATTGGCGGAGCACCCCCCTGCTTGCGCTAATGTATGTGTCGCAGCGAGCGCACGCCGCCCGGGAATCCCCAGGTAGGTGACATTGTTGCAGTGACTCCGTCACCATGAGTCATTCCCCTGTAGCTCAATTGGCAGAGCAGCCGGCTGTTAACCGGCAGGTTACTGGTTCGAGTCCAGTCGGGGGAGCGCGGTCTCCTGTAGCTCAATTGGCAGAGCAGCCGGCTGTTAACCGGCAGGTTACTGGTTCGAGTCCAGTCGGGAGAGCTGTTCGAGAGGGCCCTTGAAGCGTTCGTTCGCGGCGCTGCGGGGGCCTTCTCGCGTGCCGGTAACCTTCCCGGACCCTTCCCGAACCCATCCCGGATCCACCCTCAACGATCCCTCGTACGTGCTTGTTTCGCCCCCGGTGGAACCGTGCGGGCCGCAGCGGGGTCCTCATGGTCGTGCATAGCCGACCAGCCGGAGCAGGAGATCGTATGAGCGGCTATGCTGCGGCAGACGGCGCGCACAAATGTGCGCGACGCGCCGTTAGGGGCGGTAGCTCAGCCGGTTAGAGCAGCGGACTCATAATCCGTCGGCCGTGGGTTCGAGTCCCACCCGCCCCACAGAAGTACTTGCGAAGAAACGTTCTGACCTGCGAAAACGCGGCTGGACGGGTGTTTTGCGTGAGGCAATTACCTCACGTCGGTGAGGCAATCGTGCGCCTGTGCGCCCCGCCGGGCCTCTGATCCCCTTGTGGCCTGGGGCTTTAGGGGTACACCTCGGTGGGATCTGCGGTTGATGGTCCCACGGCTCACCCACGGAACATCTGTACCCCCGGCCCCTCTGGCGAAATAGCCGTTTCGTCCGAGATGTGCGCGTCCGGTGAGGGGCGTATCGCGTGCGTGGCTCGCGGCCGCTCGCCCGGCAGCCGGGTCGCGTCTGCCTCGTGCGTGAGGGGCTGCCGCGAGGAATGTTGGTGATGTAGCTTGGTTATGTACATCATGGACTCGCGGTGAAGGGTGGCCGGTATGTCTGTTACCCAGATCGATCTCGATGACGAGGCGCTGGCCGAGGCGATGCGGCTGATGGGTGTCTCGACGAAGAAGGAGACCGTCAACACGGCTCTGCGGGACTACGTGGCGCGCATCAAGCGGCTGGAGGCTGCCGAGAAGCTGGCCGCGCGGGGCGAGCGGGGCGAGTTCGAGGCTGCGGCTGCTGGGCATGCCGCTGCTAAGGACGCCCGGCGGGCAGCCTTCGAGTGATCACGTACCTTCTCGATACTTCCGCCCTGTGGCACCTCTTTCGTACGCCGGGGGCGTTGCGGCCCTGGGAAGGGCACATCGCCGCCGGCGTGTTCCATATCTGTGAGCCCACGAGGGTGGAGTTCCTCTACTCGGCGACCAGCCCGGCCCACCGGGATGAGCTGGCCGAAGAACTGGATGCTCTGTGCCAGTTCTCGCCGGTGCCCAAGAACGCGTGGCGCTGGGTCGATACCGCGCAGTACAAGCTCACCCAGCGGGGGCAACACCGCGCCGCCGGAGCCATCGATCTCCTGGTGTGTGCGACAGCGGTCCATCACGGCCACACCGTGCTCCACGTGGACAACGACTTCGTCACCGTGGCGGCGGTTCTCAAGGAAGTGCAGCAGCGGGACGCACGCACCTGACCGCTGGTCATTCGGGGGTCCATCTCGGAGCTGTATGAGGCGGGGCATCGCCATCCGCCAGGACGAGACCCCCGAGAGTTACGGTGCCGGCCTCCGCCTCCGGGCCTGCATGGGCCGGATCAAAGCCTCCGACGACAGGCAGGCCGGGCCCGCACCCGGCGGCGCGCGCTGTGGTACTCGACCACTTGCGCCTGCTGGATCGCATGGACCAGAGCGTGACTGCGATGCCTACGAGCGCAAAGAGAGAAAGAAGATCTGAGGTGCGAGTGCCCTCCACGACCTTCGATCACGCCGAGGTCCCGCTCGAAGGCGGTCTCGGCATGTCACGTCGCCTCACGTGAAGGGCGACTGCTGCCCTCACTCAGGACGCGGAGTCAGTGAGGACCGCGAGCCCCGCCAGTAGTCCCACGTAGGCTAGGACCAGGAGCAGGCTGAAGAGGATCAACAGCCAGCCGGTCACGATGCCCAGGAGCGCGGCGCCGCGGTCGACGCCGCCGAGGCGCTTGCCGCGGCGGCGGCCGAGGTGCCCGGCGGGCACGGCGACAAGACCGGACACGAACACGAAGAACGTGTAGAACCCGCTGTACATCAACCAGAGCATCGGTGTCAGGAAGATGCCCGCAATCAGGCCGACACCCAGAACGGCGGCCCACACACTCACCCGAGCCGGGGTGTTCCGAGGAGCGGTACGGGCCGCACCTATGTCGTGAGCACCCTCAGCCACTTCTACCTCTCCTTGCTTCGTGTCGGTGGACCACTCTACGAGAGGGAAATCTCCCCGCACGGCTATGAGGTGTGTATGTGCGGGCACTTCGTGGCGTTCGCGGGGAAGGCCACGTCGGTTTCCTCCTCCATGGCGGCGAAGAAGTGGCGGCCGTCGGAGGTCTGTCGGGTCGTGGACCAGGCGTAGTGCGCGCGTAGCTCCTGGGCCAGTGCGTGGTGCAGCGCCTCGCGGGCGATGCCCTGGTCCTGCCAGTGGACGGCGACGGCGATGTTGCGGATGAAGCCCCGTCGGCAGGTGTGGCAGATCTGGAAGTCGAGTCGGCCGACGGGGCGGTCGTGGGGGTCCAGAGCGGTCAGGGTCTGGCGTCCTGCGCCGGACTCCATGCCTGGTGCGGTGCGGGCGAAATGGACCGTGGGGAGCCGCGCCGGGCCGCTCATGTCCTGCTCCCCGTTCTTCTCGTTCTTCTCGGGCCGCCCGCGTGCCTGCCGCCTCTGGACCGCCGACTGTCCTTGAAGGCCCACTCCATCTTGGGCTCCATCGCGAAACGGAAGAGGCGCTGGACGGGCGGGGTGCACAGGAGAGTGATGACCGTGGCGGCGACAAAGGTCACCGTGATCTCGCCGAGGGGCTGGTGGACCCAGTCGTGTGCGTACCAGTCCCAGAAACGGGAGCCCTTGGCGAGGAAGCCGTGCAGGAGATAGCCGTACAGGGTGCCCGCGCCCAAGGCGGTGAACCACAGCCTCCGGCCTGGCACCCAGGCGAAGAAACAGGCCACCAGGACCAGGGAGCAGCCGAACATCGCGAGGGTCATGACGGGACCGGCCCAGCCGGGAGCGGCCAGTTCCTGGGCGCTGTCGCGGCGGTAGAACCAGGCGGCGTTCATCCGCGGGGCCGCCCAGTAAGCGAAAAGCAGCGCCATCGCGAAGACCGGGACGGCCAGGGTGCGGGCCTCGCGGCGGCGCACCATCCGGAAGTGTTCGGGCTTCAGGCACAACCCTAGGACGAAGAAGGGCAGGAACTGCAGGACCCGTTGAAGGTCCAGGTCGTCGCCGATGTCGGGGGACATGGAGGCCAGCGCGGCGACGGCGAGTGCGATCGGCAGCGGCCGGCGCAGGACTTTCCACAGGGGGGTGGTCAGGCGCCAGATGAACAGGGCTGCGAGGAACCAGGTGAGGTACCAGGGGTCGAGGAGGCTGACGGGGTACGTCGGGTCGTCGTCGGCCCACCGTTTGAACAGGGTGTAGGCGACTTCGAAGAGGACGTAGGGCACGGCGATGCCGGTGACCAGCCGTCGCAGTCGTCCGGGGCCGGCGTCGAAGCTCTTGGAGAAGTAGCCGGAGATGACGATGAAGGCCGGCATGTGGAAGGTGTACACGGCGACGTAGAGGGCGGCTGCGGCCCGGCTGTCGTCGCGCAGGGGCTCCCAGGCGTGGCCCATCGCGACCAGGACGATGGCCAGGTACTTGGCGTTGTCGAAGAAGGAGTCCCGCTTCGGCGCGGCCGGTCCGACCGGGTGGGGCTGCGGTGTGTGCCGGTCCGGAGTGCGTGCCTTGACGCGGGGCAGACGCAGTGTGTCAGTCACCGGCCCCCCTGAAGGAACCCGGGGCCCTGCTCTCACGTCTTACTTGATTTGTGGGTGTGGGGAGGGCGCTGGACATTCCCAGCACCCTCCCATTCCCCTTACGGCGCGTTCAACCCTCGTGCGTGTGACCCGCCGCTCACGTGTTGGCCAGGGCGGGTCCAGGGCCGACGAGTTCGGACAGGACGTCCTCCATCGTGACGAAGCCGATGACGGTGCCCTTGTCGCCGGTGACGGCGGCGAGGTGGCTGTCCATGGCGCGCAGTGCGGTGAGGGTGTCGTCGAGCGGGGTGTCGATGCTCACCCGGGTGAGCGGATGCAGTGCTGTGCGCGGGAAGGGCTTGTCGCGGTCGGTGACGCCGAGGGTGTCCTTGATGTGCAGGTAGCCGAGCAGGGCTCCGCCTGTGCCGGTGACGGGGAAGCGGGAGTACCCGGCCTGCGCGGCTGCCTGTTGGAGGCGGGCTGGGGTGATGGTGTCGTCGACGGTGCGCATGCGCGCGGCGGGGACGAGGATCTCGCCGACCGGGCGTGTGCCCAGTTCCAGGGCGTCGCGCAGCCGCTCGCCGTCGGCTCCCGACAGCAGTCCGGCCTGGCTGGAGTCCATCACCATGCGGGCGAGCTGGTCGTCGGTGAAGACGGCCTCGACCTCGTCCTTCGGCTCGACCTTCAGCAGTTTCAGCAGGGTGTTGGCGAAGGCGTTGATGCCGAAGACCACGGGCTTGAGCGCCCGGGTGAGGGCGACCAGGGGCGGCCCGAGGACCAGCGCGGTCGGTACGGGGGCGGCCAGCGCGATGTTCTTGGGGACCATCTCGCCGATCAGCATGTGCAGATATGTGGCCACTGTGAGGGCGATGGCGAAGGCGATCGGGTGCACCAGGGCACCGGGGACGCGGGTGGCCTCGAAGGCGGGCTCCAGCAGGTGGGCGATGGCCGGCTCCGCGACCGCGCCGAGGACCAGCGAGGAGACGGTGATACCGAGTTGGGCGGTGGCCATCATCGCGGAGATGTGCTCGATGCCCCACAGCGTGATCCGGGCCCGGCGGTTGCCTTTCTCCGCCTTGGGTTCGATCTGGCTGCGGCGCACTGAGATCAGGGCGAACTCGGCGCCGACGAAGAAGGCGTTGGTCAGCAGTGTCAGAGCGCCGATGAGGAGCTGGATCGTGGTCATCGGGCCTCCTCCAAGGCTGTGGTGGCGTGGTGGGCCGGTGCGGTGATGCGGACACGGTCGGCGCGATGGTGCTCGACTGCCTCGACGGCCAGGTGCCAGCTGTCTAGGTCGATGGTGTCGCCGACGGCCGGGATGCGGGCCAGGTGCGTGGCGATGAGCCCCGCCACCGTCTCATAGGGGCCCTCCGGCGCGGCCAGCCCTATCGCTCCGAGCTGGTCGACGCGGACACCGCCGTCGGCCTCCCACGTCGCGCGGCCGTCCTTGCCGGGAGCGGCGGGCACCAGGTCAGGAACCTCGACGGGGTCGTGCTCGTCGCGGACCTCGCCGACTACCTCCTCCACGATGTCCTCGACCGTGGCCAGGCCCGCCGTGCCGCCGTACTCGTCGATGACCACCGCCATCGTGCGCGTCGCGCGCAGGCGCTCCAGGAGCCGGTCGGCGGGCAGGCTGTCGGGCACCAGCAGCGGCTCGCTCACCAGGTCGGTGACAGGGGTCAGCTGCCGCTTGTCCGGGTCGAGGGCCAGGACGTCGCGGATGTGGACGGTGCCGATGACCTCGTCGAGGCTGTCGCGGTAGACGGGGAAGCGGGACAGGCCGGTGGCGTGGGTGAGGTTCTCCGCGTCCTGCGCGGAGGCGTGGGCCTCCAGCGCGCGCACGTCCACGCGCGGCGTCATGACGTTCTCGGCCGTCAGCTCGCTCAGGTGCAGGGTACGTACGAACAGTTCGGCGGAGTCGGCCTCCAGGGCACCCTCGGCGGCCGAGTGCCGGGCGAGCGCGACCAGTTCCTCCGGAGTGCGGGCGGAGGCCAGCTCCTCGGCCGGTTCCAGACCGAAGCGGCGCACGAACCGGTTCGCGGTGTTGTTCAGATGCCGGATGAAGGGGCCGAAAGCGGCGGTGAAGCCGCGTTGCGGGCCCGCCACCACCTTGGCGACGGCCAGCGGGCGCGAGATCGCCCAGTTCTTCGGCACCAGCTCGCCGACCACCATCAGCACCACGGTGGACAGGACGACCCCGAGAACCGTGGCCACGGCGGAGGCGGCCCCGCCCAGACCCGCGCTCTCCAACGGGCCGCGCAGCAGGGCCGCGAGGGAGGGCTCGGCGAGCATGCCGATCACCAGCGAGGTGACGGTGATGCCGAGCTGGGCGCCGGAGAGCTGCACGGTCAGACGGCGCACCGCCTTGAGGGCGCCGCCCGCGCCGCGCTCGCCCGCCTCGGCTGCCCGCTCCAGGTCACCGCGCTCGACGGTGGTCAGGGAGAACTCGGCGGCCACGAACACAGCGCAGGCGAGCGTGAGGAGCAGGGCCAGGAGCAGCAGCAGGACCTCGGTCACCGTGCCACCCCCGTTCCCTCAACCTCTGGCTGCGGGCAGGCAATGGCACGGCTGGTACTGGGAGGCTCACCCATCGCGGGTCCGTGGCTCCTTCTGGTGTCTCGTAGGTCGTTCCAGATCAGTGGGCACCGGCGCGGCGCCCGCTTTCTACACCCACTGTAAAGGAATGGCAAACCCGTGTGACAGAGGCTATGACCTCCGTCACGCGTCACGGTCGTGCAGCCGCCGAGTGGCGATGGCCAGCAGCGCCACGGCGTACGGGGTCACGAGCGCGACCGAGGGCCGGGCGCCGTGGGAACCGCCTGTCTCCGGGCTCGCGTCGGAGGTCTGCATCAGCCGATTCAGGGCGGCGGCGGTCGGGGCGGCGCCCGCGATCAGCGCTGGACGTCGCCGGAGATCCGAACGCGTCATCGCGTCCGCCGAGGGTCCCCGGGCTCACGAGTCCGGCGGGCCAGACGCCGAGCGTAAGCGATCCGCGCGTGGGGTACTTCCGGCGGCGCAACCGAACAGCAACGGCTGGCAGTGCGCGACGGAGGCCACGCGATGCAGCGCGGGCGCGGGAGGTGCGGGGGAACGGGGCCGTGAGGGGGTACGCGCCGGACGGCAGAGGGCCGATCCGCGTCCGGCGTACGGCATCAGGAGTACGCATTCCCGCCGCGTGCTCACAGCAGGGTCAGTCCGCCCTATTCTCCTTCTACAGCCCTGTAGACAAGGGTTCCTGACGACTCGTCGATCAACTGTAAGGAGTGAACGCCGCGATGGTGTTCAAGCGACTGCTCGGATCGCTCGGGGTGGGTGGCCCCTCGGTGGACACGGTCCTCAAGCCCGGGGCCGTCCGGCCCGGCGCGACGCTGCGTGGGCAGGTGAACCTCCAGGGCGGCGGCGCCGACGTCAACGTCGAGCACGTCACCCTGGAGCTGGTGGCGCGCGTGGAGGCCGAGCATGACGGTGGCGAGCACGAGGGATATGTGGCCTTCGACCGGTTCATCGTCGGCGGAAGCTTCAGGCTCGGCGAGGGGCAGCGGCACAGCGTGCCGTTCGCGATCACCCTGCCCTGGGAGACGCCGATCACCGAGCTGTACGGGCAGGGCCTGGGCATCGTCCTCGGGGTGCGGACCGAGCTGGCGGTGGCGGGTGCCAAGGACAAGGGCGACCTGGATGCGCTCGCCGTCGCCCCGCTGCCGGTCCAGGAGGCGATCCTGGAAGCCTTCGGGCAGCTCGGCTTCGGCTTCAAAACCGCGGACCTGGAGCTGGGCCGCATCGGCGGCACCGGCCAGCAGCTGCCCTTCTACCAAGAAGTCGAGCTGTCCGCTTCCCCTGAATACGCGCACGTGCTCACCGAGGTCGAGGTGACCTTCCTCGCCCACCGTGACGAGATGGAGGTCGTCCTGGAGGCCGACAAGCGCGGCGGCCACTCCTCCTCCGGCCACGACGCGGTCACCCGCTTCGCGGTCCCCTGTGACGGAGCCGAGCAGCAGAACTGGAACGCGATCGTGGACGGCTGGGTGCGCCAGATGGTCGGGCACCGGGCGTCGTACGGGCACGGCGAGGCGTACGGGCACGACTTCCACGGCCACGGGAATGAGGCCGGCAGTCACGGGCACGGAGGTCATCACCGTTCGGGGTCGGGCGTGGGCACCGCTGTGGCCGCGGGTGCGGCCGGGCTCGCCGTGGGCGTGGTCGGCGGCATGGTCGCGGCCGAAGTCGTCGACGAGGTCGGGGACTTCTTCGAGGGCGACGACGAAGGGGAAGAAGAGTGAACAGCGGGCGCGCCAGGGCGTATGCCGGGGCACTCCTGCTAGCTTCTACATTGCTGTAGAAGCTAGGTGTTGTCCGGACCGTGCTCCCCGCGGCCCGGGCAACGCTTCTCACCAAGGATGGAGTTGAGCAGGCATGGCCCTGTGGGACCGGCTCAAGGAATCCGCGTCGCAGATGCAGACGCAGCTCACGGCGAAGAAGAACGACCTGAAGAGCGGCGCCTTCCGGGACGCCGGCATGGCGATGTGTGCCCTGGTCGCGGCCGCCGACGGCTCGGTGGACCCCTCCGAGCGCCAACGCGTCACCGAACTCATTCTCACCAACGAGGTGCTGCGCAACTTCCCCTCCGAGGACCTTCAGCGCCGGTTCGAGATGAACCTCGACCAGCTGGCCGCCGACTTCCAGCTCGGCAAGGTCAGCGTGTTGCAGGAGATCGCCAAGGCCAAGAAGAAGCCTGCCGAGGCCCGAGCCGTGATCCAGATCGGCATCGTCATCGGCGGCGCCGACGGCGACTTCGACAAGGACGAGCAGGCCGTCGTACGGGAGGCGTGCTACGCGCTCGACCTGCCGCCGCACGAGTTCGACCTCTGAGGGCACTCGCCCGTCTGCCGTGGCCGTGGGGCTGCGGCGTGCCCCCTTACCGCTCCGGACCCGTGCCGGACGGGGAAGGGGGTGGCGGTCAGCGCACGCCGCCAAAGTCCTCGCCCACTGTCACCGTCACCAGGCCGCGCGGCGCGACCGCCTCCCGTACGGCACGGGCGCCGGGCAGGCGGGAGGCCACCTGCTCGGCGCGCTCCTCCATGCCCTCTGCGTAGCTCACCTGCGTGATCCGGGTATCGACAGGGGAGTTGCCGGTCTCGGTAACAGTGAAGCCCACCTCGCGCAGCCGCGCCGCGACATCCGCGCCGCGCCCAGGTCTGTCAGTCCCATTGAGGACGCGCACCCGCACGGACGAGGCGTACACCGGGCGCCGGGACGTACGATCCAGCCTCTCCTTCTCGGCCCGACCGACTTCTTCGTCCCTGGCCAGGGCGGTGAACAGCTCGGCAGCCTGGGGGAATTGCCACACGACGTTCGCCCGGTCGGCGGGAACGTCGGCCTGACGCGGGTAGTTCGGAACGGTCAGGAAGGTGAGCCGGTCGCCGGGGATCTCCTTCAGCTCGGAGGCGAGCCCGTACAGGGGCTTCATCCCGGCCAGGGAGTTGTCCGTGGTCAGCGACTTGGTGACCGACCGCAGGAAGCCGTACAGCGCCTTGGGGTGAGTCAGCTTGGACTGCGCCTTCTCGGCCAGGGCTTCCATGAACTCCTGCTGGCGGCCGATGCGCCCGATGTCCGAGCCGTCGCCGACGCTGTAGCGGGTGCGGACGTATCCGAGCGCCTTCTCACCCTTGATGGTCTGGCAGCCCGCCGCCAGGTTCAGATGAGCCTTCTTGTCGTGGATGGGCCGCTTCGGACAGACCTCGATGCCGCCCAGGGCATCGACCATGCCCTTGAAACCCTGGAAGTCCAAGGAGACGAAGTGATCCACACGCAGGCCCGTGTTCGACTCCACCGTCCTGATCGTGCAGGCGGCCGCGCCCCCTACGTCGCCCGTGCTCCCGCCGAGCGAGAACGCTTCGTTGATCTTGAAGTGGTGGGCGGCGGACCGGGTGCCGTCGCCCCTGTCGCAGGAGGGGATCCTCACCCACGAGTCACGGGGGAAGGACACGGCGGTGGCCCACTTCCGGTCGGCCGGGAGATGCACCAGCATGAGTGTGTCCGACTGCATGGTCGCCAGGCTCCTGCCGTACTCGGCGTTGGCGCCCTCGCGGCTGTCCGAGCCGACGACCAGGATGTTCTTCGAACCGGGACTCCTGTTGGCGGGCCGGTCGTCGCCCAGCTTGGCATCGACATCGGCGCCCCGGATGTTGCTGTTCAGATCCTGATAGGCCCACACGCCGGCCCCCAGGGCCGCGAGCAGTACGACAGCGGAGGTGCACCCGCCCCAGTGCAGGCCGCGACGCCACCCGGCTGCGGGCCTGCGGGCTCGCGAGTCGCGTCGGTGTCGCCCCATCCCGCCTCCACAGTCAGCTCGGGCCGCCGGACGCCGAACTCTACACTCGTGTAGAAGGCTGACTTGAGGAGATCGTGGGGTCTGGCCAACGCATGCCCCCGGCAGAGGTGTTGCGCATGCACCGGATCAAGTGGACTCGGGTTGCGGCGGGTTGACGATGCCTGCGCGGGGCGAGGCCCTCTTGCCCCGATCTTCTACAGGCGTGTAGAAATTTGGGGCCCTGTTGTGTGCTGACTTCGTCTTTCAGGAGGACTGTCATGGCTGCGATCGATCTGGCCAAAGTGGTGGACAAGGCATGGGTGGACAAGGAGGTCGCGGAGGTCCTCGCCGCGCCGGTATCCGCGCTGAAGGGTGTGTCGGACCGTGACGGTGAGCTGCTGCAAGAGGCGTTCGGCGTCAAGACGGTGGCCGACCTCGCGGAACTGAAGTATGTGCGGTGGGCGCAAGCACTGGCCGCGCTGGACGCCGTGACGAAGTAGGGCCGCGCCTGCTGCGGGCCGGAGGGTGGTGCGACGAGCGAGCCCACCGGCCCGCCACCGTGGTCCTCGGGCGCAGGGCGTCACAACCCCGTGCCCATCGGTCACTTCAGGTTCAACATGACGAATTCAACTGTGGGGAGACGATGAGATGGGCATCTCGGGTGTCATCAGCGCCGTCCTGATCGGCCTGATCATCGGAGCTCTGGGGCGCCTGGTACTGCCCGGACGCCAGCGGATCGGCATGCTGTGGACCATCGCTGTCGGCATTGCCGCGGCCCTGGTCGGCACCGGTATCGCCGCCGTCCTTGGCGTGTCGGACACCAAGGGCGTCGACTGGATCGAATGGGCCATCCAGGTCGCGCTGGCCGCCGCGGGTGTGGCTGGGCTCCAGCGGTTCAAGGGCCGCGCCTGACCGGGCGGCTCGCCGGGTTTCTGGCGCGCCGTGCGCTGCGGGCCGACGCCCGCGACGGCTGGGGCGGGTCTTACAAGGGTGTGGCCGCATGCAGAATGACGATCATCGTCACGGCCGAGTTGGCCGAGGACATCGCCGAGGCGACCGTCCCCACCGCCGCGGCCCACGCTGCGAGCCCCACCGAAGTGAACACCGAAGGCCAGCTGCGCGCGAGGGGCGCCGGGCCCAGCAGGGCCGCGACGCGGCGAGGGACCGGGCCCGCGCCTGTGAGGCCGGCGAGCGTCGGGGCCGGGGTGCCCTTGGAGACCAGGGCGGCCTTGCCGATCGCGATCGCGACTGTTCTGCGGTCGCCGACCGTTCGGGCGGCCTCCTCGTCGGCCCACCGCTCGGCGGTGTACGACACGGCCGTGCACAGCGGGCGCAGGAAGGGGTTGGCTCGGGCCGCCAACCGCACCGCCAGCAGATGCCGGTGGTGCCCGGCGACGAGGTGGGCCCGCTCGTGGGCGAACAGGGCCCGACGCTGCGGGGACCGGAGGCAGGACAGCAGGCCGGTCGTCACCACGATCCGGTCAGGTGCCCTGCCGCCCGGTAGTGCGTACGCGTAGGGCTCAGCGTCGTCGAGCACGACCACCGTCGTGTCCCGCACCCCGTTCAGTGCCTGGTGTGCCCGTCGGTGTACGAGCCGGTGTCGCCTCATCGTGCGTCCGAATCCGGTGGCCACGAAGAGGAGGACGGGGATGGCGACCTTGCCGACGACTTCCTCGCACGGGACAGCCTCGCGGACCTCCGGATCCGACCAGCCGTCGGGCAGCGGGTTGCCGGGAAGCTGCGCGGTGCCCACGACCATCAGCAGGCCCAGGCTGACCGTGCTGCACGTCGCCATCACCACGGCCACTCCCGTCAGGAGGCGGGTGGCGACGCGAGGGTGCAGTCGCTGCTCGGCCAGACGTGCCACCGGCCAGGCCGTCAGCGGCAGCACCAGTGGCAGAAAGATGAAGACCCCCATGAGGCGTCAGTCTTCCCGCCCCGCAGGGGTGTCGCGCAACAGGTCCCGCAACACCCGCTCATCCTCAAGGGACAGGGCCGTGACGAAGCTGGCCAGGACCGCCTCGCGGTCCCGCTCGCCGTCAAGGACCTTGCGCATCTTGTGCGCGGCGAGTCCCGCCTCGTCCGAGGCCGAGGTCCACACGAACGACCGGCCCACGCGCTCCCTGGTGACGACTCCCTTGGCGAGAAGCCGGGTGAGGATCGTGATCACGGTCGTGTACGCGAGGTCACCGCCGAGCCGCTCCTGGACCCAGGTTGTGCTCACTGCCTCGTCGGCTTCGCGCAAGGACGACAGGACGAGCGCCTCCAGTTCACCCTGCCCGCGCCGCCGGTGCCGCGACTCATCCCGGCCATGTCCTGCGTCCGCCATGCCCAGCTCCCTTCTGCTCCGCCCCCCTGCGCGCCCAGAGCGCGCCACATCGTACTGGCCCACCGGCGGACAACCGGGGCTCATCAAGGCCGAAATCAGCCGTAGGCGGTCGCGCGGCATCCCGCCTATCTCTTCTACAGTGCTGTAGATTCTAGGCTTCGTGGGCTGCGTGTCCGAGCCCTTCGTCCACTCAATTCGGGAGTAGAGCATGGGAGTTTCGCTGTCCAAGGGCGGCAACGTGTCGCTCAGTAAAGAAGCCCCCGGCCTGACCGCCGTCCTGGTCGGCCTCGGATGGGACGTGCGCACCACCACCGGCGCGGACTTCGACCTGGACGCGTCCGCACTGCTCGTCGGGGACTCCGGCAAGGTCGCCTCCAACGGGCACTTCGTCTTCTACAACAACCTCAAGAGCCCCGACGGCTCCGTGGAGCACACCGGCGACAACCTCACCGGCCAGGGCGAAGGAGACGACGAGATCATCAAGGTCGATCTCGCCGCCGTGCCCGCCGACATCACCAAGATCACCTTCCCGGTGTCCATCCACGACGCCGAGAGCCGCCAGCAGTCCTTCGGCCAGGTCCGAGGCGCCTTCATCCGCGTCGTGAACCAGGCCGACCAACAGGAGATCGCCCGCTACGACCTCACCGAGGACGCCTCCACCGAGACGGCCATGGTCTTCGGGGAGCTCTACCGCAACGGCGAGGAGTGGAAGTTCCGCGCGGTGGGCCAGGGCTACGCCAGTGGACTCGCGGGCATCGCCAAGGACTTCGGCGTCACCGTCTGAGGCTGACTCCGCCAGTCTCCGCCGGGCCCGTGCATCAGGGGCCCGGGCCCGGCGGACACCCACCGCAGATCGCTAAGCCTGCCCGTTCAACTTCATCACCAGCGTCGCCGGGAAGAGATGTGACACACCTGCCACACCTGCGCCCGGAGGACCGGGCCGACTTCGAGTGGGTCCTGAACCTGGCACTGGGCGTCACCGACATCCGCTCCGCCCTGGAACAAGGCCCGACCGCACACGACAGACACCGGCTGCGGGCACGGGCACGGGCCGCGGCTGACGAGATATCCCAAGCGGCCGCCACCGAGTACCGGGCCTACCTACGTGCCCGCGCCGCCGTGACGACTGCTCGACAGAACCCGGGCGATCTCTCCCAGCCGCCCACGAGCCCGGGTGCCGGGGCGCTGCTGCCCGCCCTCGCGGTCCTCGCCCCGCTCATCTCCGCGATCGCGGCCACGGCCTTTCTGCTCATGGGGTACGGCATCCAACTCGTGACACCGCAGAGCCAGCTCGCAGCCTCGCTCGTCACCGCCGGCTGGGTCAGCGCCCTGGCTTCAGCGGTCGCCACAGCCGTGGCCCTCAGCGCCCTGCTCGCCACGGCGCTCCGCCAGCGCGCCACACCGCCCTCGCCCTTGATCGTCCACAACACGGCGGCCGAACAGGCCCGTAACGCCTGGCAACAGGCACTACTGGAGCGCGGCATGCTCCCGTACCTGCGCAAACAGCTCTCCGCGAACCCGCCCCGTCCGCAGTAACCCACACCCCGGCCACTCGGCCCGGTACCGAAAGAAGCCCTCCATGACCTCCGTGAACCTCTCCAAGGGCCAGCAGATCAGCCTGAGCAAGACCGACGGCACCACGCTCAGCTCCGTACGCATGGGGCTCGGCTGGCAGGCCGCCCCGCGCAAGGGCTTCCTCGCCAAGCTCACCGGCGGCGGCGAGATCGACCTCGATGCCTCCGCCGTGCTCTTCGCAGCCGGACAACCGGTCGACTTCGTGTTCTTCCAGCACCTCACCAGCAAGGACGGGTCCGTGCGCCACTCCGGCGACAACCTGGTCGGCGGCGCGGGCCAGGGAGGCGACGACGAAGCCATCCTCGTCGACCTCGCCCGTGTTCCCGCACATGTCGACCAGATCGTCTTCACCGTCAACTCCTTCACCGGCCAGACCTTCACCGAGGTCCAGAACGCCTTCTGCCGCCTGATCGACGAAACCACCGGACAGGAACTGGCCCGCTACACGCTCACCGGCGGCGGCAGCCACACCGCCCAGATCATGGCCAAGGTCCACCGCGCCGGCCCCGGCTGGCAGATGAAGGCCATCGGCGAACCGGCTGCGGGCCGTACCTTCCAGGACCTCATGCCCGCCATCGCCGAACACCTGTAACCCCGCGGGCGCACACGCCCGGGTGTTGGGGTGGTACCAGCTGCGGGCCGCCTCGTCACGGGCGTCTCGTTACGGCCGCCTGCCGCACGCCGAGACGCTCTGTTCCGCGTCCCGCGGCGGAGGAGGGAGTGCCTGCTCGAGGTTGTCGAGGGCACGACGCGCCGTGGCGATGCGTTCGCGGAGCAGCTCCGGGTCGACGGGCACCGCCGCACCGGAGGGAGCCACGGCATCGCCCTGAGGGGCGCGCTCCCTCTCCATGTCGCGCGCCTCCTCCAGCGAAGTGATGACCACGCCGATGAGGACGTTGACCAGGACGAAGGAGGCCAGCAGGACGTACGAGGCGTAGTAGACGAAGCTCCAGCGGGAGATCTCAAGGCCCGCACGGACCGCGTCACCCAGGCCGTCCAGGGTCATCAACAGGAACAGAGTGAGCACGGCACGGCCGATGGAGCCGAAGTGCTCGGGGTCGTGGTCCGCGAAGAACACCCAGCCCACCATCGCGTACAGATACAGCAGCAGGGCGCCGACGAGCAGGAAGCTGACCGTACCCGGCAGGCTGCGCCCCACGGCGACCATCACCACACGCAGCTGCGGCAGAAAGCGGGCCGCCCGCAGGATGCGGGCCAGACGCAACAGCCGCAGGACGATGCCGTTCTCACGGATGACGGGCAGGAACGCGGACAGGAGCACGGCCACGTCGAAGAGGTTCCACGGATCGCGGAAGAAGTCCTTGGGGCGATCGGCGTGCGCTGCGACGCGTAGGAGTATCTCGATGGTGAAGGCGGCCACACAGCAGTGCTCGGCGAGGCTCAGCCACCGGTGCCAGTCCGCCACCAGACCCGCATAGGTCTCCACGCCCAGCAGAGCCGCGTTGGCGAGGATCAGTGCGAAGACGGTGACCGCGAACCAGCGCGCCTCCGTGACGGCCCTGCAGCGCGCCGCGAGAACCTCGCGGGCGCATAACGCCCTGGCCGTGGGGTCCGACATCCTGCTTCCTCACATCTAGACGGTGCGGCACCCACCACCACCGGCCAACAGAACGGAAAGGCGGGGTTGTTGAGGCACCCCGCAAGGGGAGACACTTCTACAGGATTGTAGATACAGGCGCGTCGTGCGCCGAACCGCCACGCATACCCGGGAGTGAGTGGACCTGATGTTCGGCTTGAGCGAGCTGGCCCTGATCCTCCTCGTCGTCGCGGTCATCCTCGCCGTGAGGAAGCTGCCCGGGCTGACGCGGTCGGCGGGCAAGGCGGCCCGCATCCTCAAGAGCGAGAAGCGCGCGCTCAAGAACGACCCCGAGGGCCCAGGCCCCGCGCAGCGCCCTTGACCACCGCTGTGCGGGCGACTGCGCGCCGTGAGCTGTTCACGGCGTGGGTCGGCAGACCCGCTCGCTCTCACCCACCTGTGCGGCGGCAGCTCGGTCCTGTTGTGAAAGTGCCGGTCACGGCTACCGGTTGAGGACTTCGGCCAGTACGGCCGCCTCGTAGCGGACCGCGAGTTTGTCGTACCTCGTGGCTACAGCCCGGTGGCGCTTGAGGGCGTTGATCCCGCACTCGGCCGCGTGCTGCTGCTTGTAGTCGTCCTTAGTCGAACTTGGGTGGCCATCCGCCTCGCGCTCTTTGCTTGAGGCGGTTGCGGTTGCGGTTGCGGACGCGGTCCGCCGGGACCGGGGTCGTGGCCTTGATCCCGCGTCTGTGCGGGTAAGCGCGACGGCTGCGGGAGTCGTACGCCTTGTCGGCCCGGACCCGGTCCGGCCGTTTGCGCGGCCTGCCGAGTCTGAGGCGGGGCACCCGGATCGCTTCAAGGGCCGGCTCGAACTGAGGTGAATAGACCCCTCACGTCGGCCCAGACCAGTGTTCCCGGAAAATCGGTGTCCCTATCAATGGCGCGCCACTCATCACCTTCACCCATGACTGCGATCCACGGGGGCGGGGATGCCAGGGCGTTTCCTGTGACTTCGAGCGCGGCCGAAAGGGATGCCCATCCCGGGCCTTCGTACCAGCGGTAGCCGGTCTCCTCGATGTCCCATGACCCGAGATGCCCGGTCTGGGTGTCGACGACGAGCTGCATCTCGCCCAGGGCGCCGATCGGCACGATCAAGCGGCTGTCGTCCGAGCCGTAGTGATCGTTCTTCAGCTTGTACTTGAGCGTTCCAAGATGGTCGTCAGCAAGCTGCTTGACGCTGTGAAGCGCGAACGTGTACGGGATGACATCGGTGAGCCCCGACCCGTTGTGCCGTAACAGCGACTGCTCAACATCCTCGGGCAGTCGCACGCCGAGCGCGCTGTAGAGGTCCTCCAGCTCGGAGGGGGTGCACGGCCCCGGCAGAGGCTGTTCTTGCGGAGCGTACTGGCCCAGCCAGCGTTCGATCTTCTCCCACGACTCATCCACTGACACTCGCGTCCTCCGCTCGCCAACAGACCGGCACCGCCTAGGAAATCATCGGATGCGTGCTGAGGGCACGGTTTGGTCAGCGCTCCTGCCACGGGACGCTGCTCGGAGTCAGCCAGCCGCCCTGGGCTGGCAGAGCAATGAGACGTCGAGTTCGTGCCGCTACGGGCTGTGACTGGGACACAGGTCGCGTCATGGAGTACTGAGGTGCGTCTTCGTCGCTTGCGCGCATAACTCTCGGACCGGTGTCGTGGTGGCTGCGTCCTACTCGCCGTGAAGCAACACGGCCGCGAAACATGGTGAGGCAATTGCCTCACCGCACCGGATTGAGCGGGATCGAGCGGGACTTGGGAGGATCGAATCGGGTGGACATGTCCGGTTCTCGGGCAATACCCCAGGTGAGATGGCTCACCGTTTTCGGTTCGAGTCCCACCCGCCCCACTCAGCAGAATCGATCTGATCTGCGGAGACGTCACGGCGTGGCGTTCCGCGGGGGTCTTGTGCCGTACTGCTGCCGCATGCGGCCTCCTTGCGGTGGCGCGACGCTTCCGCGACCTGGTGAGCGGTCGCGGGCGGCGGTGGCCGCCGAGTTGGATCAAGGGGATGGGCCCGTCGAGCCGCACGGGCCCATGTACCCCTCCGAATAACTGTTCCCCACTCGCGCTCGCGAGCACGTCCGGCTGCTCACGGATATGTCCGGGCGCACATGGACGCACCACGAACCTGGCACTGCGCGGCGGAGTTACGTGTCGAAGACCGTGGCCGCCTTTCCTGGGGCGCGGCGCACCCTGGTCCTCACCCCTGATCAAGTGAGGCTGTTCCAGCGCGCCTGCCGAGGCAAGCAGCAGGACCCAGTCGACCACCACGACCGTCGACCGATACGGCCACCTCCTGGACTCCGCGGACGACGAGGTGGTGGCAGCCGTGGAATGGGCCATGGGGTCCGGGGGAGTGGCGTTGCCGAAAGCTCCTGCTTGACCTCGGCGCCCACCTCTGCCGCGCCCATCTTCGCGGACGCCCTGAGGCGCCTGACTTCGAAGCCGCCTGCATGTTGGCTTCGCGATCAGGTTCTCAGTGGCCGCAGTACGGACACCGCCCGCTGCGGCGGCCGCGGGTCTCAACGGCAATCCCTTGCTCGCGGAGACGCGCCAACTGGTAGTGGACGGAGGAAGTCGGAAGAGAGTCCTGCGGCTTGGGCGAGGTCGCGAACGTTCGGGGTCTCGCCGTGCTCGGCGATCCACTCGCGTGCGATGCGCGTGATCCGCGTCTGGCGGTCGGTGAGCGTCATGGTCGCGTCGCCGTGGCCAGGGTGAGGGCTTGCTCCTTGAGGGCGACGCGAGCCGCCGGGGTGCCCGCGGAGGTCTGCCAGTACGGGTGCCCCGCGATCAGCCGGGACAGCCGCAGCAGTCGGCGCCGGAGCGAAGTCGTGCTGGCGGCCGGAGCAGTCGCGAGACCTCTGTACGTGACGTACCAGGCGGTTTGGGCCTCCAGGAGGTCATTGGGGAATCGGTGCCGGTGCATGCCTGAGATTAGATCGCATGTTCGAATTTAGGGGCAAGGTGACAGTCCGGCTGACCTAGCCGCGAGTCGTCCCCATCCTGTGTCATCGAACCTTGAGCGTGCGCCATCCGGCTTTGATGGTCGCGAGTTCGCGCCACCGAAGATTGAGCGCGCAGGTCAGGGGTCAGGAGGGTGTGCGGGAGGTGATCGCTTGTTGCGGCATCCTGAATCCATGGTTTCCTGAATTCAGGAGTACGTGTACCTTCATGGTGTGCTGACTGTTGCCTCCGACATCGAGGTGCTGGCCCGCTTCGGCCGCGCGCTCGCTGACCCGATCCGCTGCCGAATCCTGCTCACCCTGCGTGAGGCCCCGGCCTATCCCGCCAACCTCGCCGACGCCCTAGGCGTCTCGCGGACCCGGCTGTCGAATCACCTGGCGTGCCTGCGCGACTGCGGCTTGGTCGTCACTGTCCCGGAGGGGCGCCGCACTCGCTACGAGCTCGCCGACGAACGCCTCGTCCACGCGCTGGACGACCTGCGCACCGCAGTGGTCGCCGTCGAGACCGACCGCACCTGCGTGGACGCCGAGACGAAGGGCTGCTGCTGATGACCGCGGACATATCCATCTCCCTCGGCTCCAGCCCGGCCCGCCGCGAGGTGCTGGCCCGCCGGATACGCCTGCTGGTCGCCGCGACCATCACTTACAACGTGATCGAGGCGATCATCGCCATCACCGCCGGCACGATCGCCTCCTCCACGGCTCTGATCGGTTTCGGCCTCGACTCGGTCATCGAGGTCTCCTCCGCCGCGGCGGTAGCCTGGCAGTTCTCTGCCCGTGAGCACGCCGTGCGTGAGGCCCGCGAGAAGACCACCCTGCGGATCATCGCCGTCTCCTTCTTCGCACTCGCCGCGTACGTCACCGTCGACGCGATCCGGGCGCTGGTCGGCACTGGCGATGCCGAACGGTCGATCCCGGGCATCGTCATAGCCGCCCTCTCCCTGGCCGTGATGCCGTTCCTGTCCGCCGCCCAGCGCAAGACCGGGCGCGAACTGGGCTCCGCCAGCGCGGTCGCCGACTCGAAGCAGACGCTGCTGTGTACCTACCTCTCCGCCGTGCTGCTGGTGGGCTTGGTCCTCAACGCCACGCTCGGCTGGTCCTGGGCCGACCCGATCGCCGCCCTCGTCATCGCGGCCATCGCAGTGAAGGAGGGGCGCGACGCCTGGCAGGGCAAGGGCTGTTGCGCACCCACGGCTGCGGCGGCGTCGCCCGCCAACGCCGGGACGGACACCTGCGGCTGCCGTCCCGGCTGCGACTGCTGCAACTAACCGGCGGATCACTCAAAGTTCGATGGCACACGCTCAAGGTTCGCTGTCACAGGACAGTCCCGTCGCGGCGAACCTTGAGTGATTCTCATTGGATCTTGATGGATCGCAGTTCGCCTCAGCGAAGGTTAAGTGCGCAGGTCGCGGGCGATCGGATACTGGAGGCGGACCCAGTAGAGGTGGTCCGACCTTGCCGTGCGGTCGGCCGTCACCGGACCGCTGGCGTAGCTAGGACTGACGGCGTGCGAAGAGGACCGCACCTGGGACGTTGTCGCCGGGGTTGATCAGCATCTGAGCCTCGACGGTGAACCCGGCATCGCGTAGCCAGGACGTCACTTGGTCGGGCTGGCGGCGGTGAACGTGGACGTTCATCGGGTGGCCGCCGTAGCCCTGCGTCTTGAGCCTCGACTCGTCGCCGACGTGAAAGCCGAGCAGCAGTGGTCCGCGGGGACGCAACACGCGCCGGAAGTGGCCGAAGACCGTGGGTACTGCTTCGTCGGGGACATGAATCAACGACCAAAATGCGAGCAGGCCAACGACTGAAGCATCGGCGAGGTCGAGGTCGGTCATCGAGCCCACCTCGAACCGCAGGCGGGGGTGGTCACGTCGGGCCACGTCGATCATCGCGGATGAAAGATCGATGCCGAATGCGTCCACATCCAGCTCGTGCAGGTGAGCGGTGACGTGTCCAGGTCCGCAGCCCACGTCCGCCACCGGTCCACCGCCGGCGGCGTGCACCAAGTCGGCGAACAGCGCCAGAGCCGCCCGAAGATACGGCGCCCCGGCCAGAGCCTCGCGCAGTTGGTCGGCGTAGCTGACCGCGACCGTGTCGTAGGAGGTCCGGGTGTCTGCCAACCAGCGGTCCGCCTTCATGGCCCGACAGAGTAGTGCAGCGATCAGGGTGACGAACCAGATCAACTGAGATCAACGACGTATCAGACCAGGTCACTTGAGACGGAGGCCAGGTCCTTCGAGACGGGGCAGCCACGCTCACCCGGAAGCGAGTTCGTCTCGCTGATCGCAGGTCACCGAACCTTCAGCAGTCTTATCCAAAGGTTGAGCGATGAGCCGCCGCCGTGGCTCCGTGCGACTGCCGCCCGGGCCGCTACCGTCGAGGCATGGAGCTCTCCGAACAGGCCGTCATCCCAGCCGACCCGGAGCACACCTGGCGCCTTGTCACCGAACCTCGGCACGTCCAACAGTGGTACGCGTTCGGAGGCGCCGACATCGAGTTGGTGCCCGGAGGCGCGATGCTCCTGCGCTGGGATGAGCACGGCGGCTTTCCGGCCAGAGTGGAGGCCGTGGAGCCCGGCCACCGCTTCGCGTTCAGATGGCTACCGGACCCTGGTGATCTCGTCGAGATCACTCTCACGCCGGCAGGCGCCGGAACGCTGGTGCGGATCACCGAGAGCGGCACGCTGGACAATGCCGAGACCAGCGCCGTGGCCTGGAAGAACTCGCTCTCCTTGCTCGCGAGACTCGCTCAGAATTAGGGCCTGGTGTCCCGTCTCATTAGATCTTGCAGAGGTGGGACCGTTGACCTGTGGGGTGACAGGTTGAATCGCGACGTACCGGTGGAATGGCGAGGCGTCGCGGAAGCCCCATGGGCGGTGCCGCGGACCACCCCCGCACGCGCGGGGACCACGGGCCCCGGCTGCCGGGCTTACTGCGCGGACCGGGGCTACGACTTCGACAAATACCGGCGCCTGCTGTGGAAGCGCGGCATCAAACCCGTGATCGCCCGACGCGGCGTCGCCCACGGTTCCGGTCTGGGCAAGGTCCGTTGGGTTGTCGAGCGCGCATTCGCCTGGCTGCACCAGTTCAAACGGCTCCGCACTCGCTACGAGCGACGCGCCGATCTCCACCAGGGCCTGCTCGAACTCGCCTGCAGCCTCATATGCCACCGCTGCTTGCGAGGCTCGCCCTGAGATGATCAGTAGAGATGTTCTTGCGCTCAGGTGTCTGATCACTGCCGAGTGCCGGGTGGTTCCCAAGCTGACGGGGCGGGTTCGGTTCCCGTCATGCGCTTCATGGCGAAACCCCAGGCCAGAGACCTGGGGTTTCGCTGCTTCGGCTATTCCGGCTGGTAGGCGCTGATCGCGTCAGCCATGGGCTTGCCGAAGGTCATGTCACCGGACGGGATCGGGCTGCCGTCGAGGGAGAGGACCATCTTGGCCTCGTCGGGGCCGGCACTGAGGGTGCAGGTGACCTGGTGGGCGTCCGCGCGTTCGAAGCCGAACCGCGGGTAGTAGGTGGGGTGTCCGAGGACGGCGACGGTGTGTTCACCCAGGGCGCGGGCGGCGTCGAGGCCGGCGCGGACGAGGGCGCTGCCGATGCCGGTGCCCTGGTGGGTGGGGTCGACGGAGACGGGGGCCAGGGTCAGCCCCGGGACGCCGCCGATGCCGGCGCGGGTGAACAGGATGTGCGCGATGACGGTTCCGTTCTCGTCCTCGGCGACGAGGGAGAGTTCGGGGATCCAGCACGCGTCGGCGCGCAGGGCATCGACGAGGTCGGCGTCCTCGGGCGAGCCGAAGGCGGCGGTGATGACCTCGCGTACGCGGTCGGTGTCGTGGAGGGTCTCGGTCCTGATCTTCACTGCGGGGATTCTCCGTTTCTGTGGTGTTTGAAGTCGTGGTCGGGGGTGGGGCCGCGGGGCGGGGCACGGCTCCGGACGTGCCCCGCTCGTCGCCGCCGCGCCCGGGTCACAGGGTGAGGAGGGCGCGGCTGGCCTGCTTGGGGTCGGCGAGGGGTCTGAGTGCGAGGCGGACCAGGGCGAGCGGGTTGTCGTCGCCGGCGATGCGGTTGGCGCTGAGCTCGCCGCACGTGGCGCACTGGTGGATGATCATCCACTCGCCGTCGGTGCGGACGGACATGCCCAGCGCCTCCATCCGGCCGCGGCAGTCCGCGTCGCGGTCGCCCGGGATCTTCCGGTCGACGTGCAGGCTGGCCAGGCAGTTGGGGCAGTGGTTGCGGTGCGCAGTCCCGGGTGCGTTCAGGGACACGTCGAGCCGGCAGGACGCACACCGGAAGTCGTTCGCCCGGTGGCCGCCCTGGGTGTGCAGGACGTCCTTGTGCCGCTGCGGACGGCGCCGGCGCTGCCCGCGACCGCTGTGGTTGCGTGACATGGCGGTGCTCCTTTCCTATCGGGCGTCAGAGGGTTCCGAACGCTTCGAGCGGGAAAGGCGGTTGGGCCAGCGGGCGGACCGCCATGCGCATCAGGATGAGCTGGTTGTCGTCCACGCACACCGGGTTCGAGGTGAGCTCGTCGCAGCGCACGCAGCGGTGGATCACCATCCAGTCACCGGTGCGGAGCACGGCGATGGCGATCGGGGACATCCGGCCCTCGCAGTCGCTGGGACCATCCTCGACGCGGTCGCGGACGTGCCGGGAGTGCAGGCAGGACGGGCAGTGGTTGCGCGGCGCGCCGTCGGCGGCGTGCGCGGACACGGTCAGGCCGCACCATGCGCAGGCGAAGGTGCTGAGGCTGAGAGTGTTGGTGGTGGTGTGGCTGGACACCCGGGTGCTCCTTGCTGGGAAGTGGTCAAGACAGCAAGAGCAGGCCGAGTGGCCTCGTCAGAGGGCAGCCCGATGACGCCGCGGGACGGCGGAGGACAGGCAGATCAGAGCACCGGAGAACACGTCCGGCAGCAGCCCGGGGAAACGGGCAGCGCAAAGCGACAGACGGTTACGCGGTGTGGCGAGGCGCACTCGGCGCGGGCCGGGACATCAAACACCCTTTTCTAGGGCACGCAGGCCCAGAACGAATCAGAACGACCCGTTCAGGCTAACAGGACGCCTTCCGGGCCTGTCAACGCATTATTCGACGCACCCCGCCCCCTGAGGGCCCGCTTCAGTCGCACCTGTCCTTCAGCAAGCGGAGAACAAGGGCCGACGAGACGGCCGGAAGTCGGCCAGCATCGGGCGTGGCTGCGGGCCAGGTGCGGCACGGACAAGCCGCTTGCGGCCCTCATTCTGAAACGAGCAGTTAGGCCTCCGGCGGGGACCACCGCGGTCGACCTGCTGGCCCGGCTCGATGTCGCGGGATCACCCCCGCACGGGCGGGGACCACTGCACCGCGACCCATGCCGTGAGCCACATGGTGGGGTCACCCCCGCACGCGCGGGTACCACAGGGGCGACCTGCGGCTCTACGCGGTCGACAGTGGATTTCCCCTTACTCTTGGGAAAGCGGCATTTCATCCTGATGTTCATGAACAGCCGTCATGCGCCGCAAACCCCTCCCCAGCCACAGCATCCCGGCGACGAACTCGCGCTGGAGCCACGACTGTAGAGACACGTCCGCGTGAGCCTTGGTTGGGCGTCATCAGCGGGGCTGAGTGTGTCCCTGTGTCGCAGATGATTCCCCTCGGCGCGTTTCTGCCGCCACCACGACGTATTCGGCGCTACCGCGTCAAGCGGCGCACAACGTTCCTGCCGGGTCGCTACTCTTCGTAGGCGCAACTGGGCCGATTTCAGCAGCTGTTGCGGTCGCTCCCTGGGATGCGACCATGCGGGTGTCAGCAGAAGCCCCCGCTACTCCCAGCAGGCCACCGTGCCCCGCCCGGGCCCGTGGAGCCGGTGAGGGAATTGCCTCACCACCCCGGATTGAGCGGGACCGGGCCGGACTTGGTGGGGTCGAGTCATGCGGACATGTCCGGTTCCCCGGTAAAAGCGCAGGTGAGATGGGGCACCGTGTGAGGTTCTCCACCCCCGCCGTAGACGTCTGGGCCGACGCCAGGGTCGGCACGCAGGAACCCTTCGACGGCATCTGGCTCCGCGCCACAGCCTTCGACGACACCGTGTGCCGCCTCGAAGTCACCGACAGGCCCTGGCCAACGGCGTGCGACGTCCCATGATTCCGGCCCGCAGCCCTGCATTCGTCTCCGGCGGGTCACTCGTGCCTCATCGCCGAGCGAGCGTCCTGCACGACCGGCAGGAGCGGGAGGCCCCGCTCCTTTCATCGCAACAACGCAGGTGCCGACGGTGCGCGGTACTGCGACAGGGGCTGCGCCGAAGGCGCTCCTGTCGATTGCGTAGGCGTATTCGGTGGCTGTGGACCGGATGTGGCTCCGACGATGGGGTTCGAGTGGTGGCATCGAACCCTTTGGTTCACGAACACCGCAGTGTGGCGGATGGCTACCGCGGCGGTCGCCGGCACGAGGGGCCCTTGGACGGGCGCCTCCCTGCTACGGCGTGGCTGTCTGTCCAACACTGCCTCCACGCCCGAGCAACTGACCCAGACCATCCGCCACGAGATGAGGAAGATCCAGTACCGGCCCGCCTTATTGACGGATGCCTTGCTGGAACCGAATCGCCCTCATCCCAGCGACTTCACGTGTTCAAGCTCAGTGGGCCCGGGCGAACTCGCGCTCGAGGCTCTGTACACTCCCGGAACATTTGGCACTCGACGTCTTGCCATACTTGTTCCTGGGGATCGGGGACACCCACTTGCCGTAGATGAAGCCCTTGCCAGGGCACACGGCAACCACCCGATACTTGTAGAAGTCCGGATTATTGGTGTAGCCGCACTTGGCGTTCGCCTTGTGGCTGCCCTTCGACTTCCACATCTTGCACTTGGGAACACTCATCGCCTCAGCCGGGCTTGTCGTGAATGTTCCTGACATCAACGCCATGACAGCGACGCTCGCTGCAGCGGCGAGTCGAAGAGAACGCATACTTCCACCTTCGTTCGAACCGGTATGGGGATCACGCGGGCCCTACGGCGCGACGAGCTGATTTTCCTTGCCGATGCCGGAGGCGTTGCCTTCGGTGTAGAGGCTGAGCTCTCCGTCGGACCAGCGGACGACTGTGTCGTCCGGCCAAGGGTTAGAGCTGAAGTCGCCGCCGGTGACGAGTTTGGCGTGGGTCCAGAGTTGGTTGGGTGCCTTCCACTGGTGCTCGCCCCATGTGTTGCCCGTGCCGGTGAAGTCGTCGTAGAGGGTGAGTTCGCCATCGGACCAGCGCACGACGAGATCCCAGGTATTCCCTTGGGTGTAGTCGCCGGAGCCGATCTCGACGGCGTGCTTCCACAGTTTGCCGGGGTTGACGACCTTGATCTCCTTGCCGAGCTTCTTGCCGTCACCGGTGTTCTGGTACAGGGTCAGCTCTCCGTCGGACCACCGGACCACGAGGTCGTCCTGCCATTTGTTGCCGCCGTAGCGACCGGCTGTGATCGCTTCGGCGTGCTTCCAGGTGCTATTGGGCGCGACCAGCTGGATCTCGCCGTGGAAGCCCTTCTCGTCCACCGACGGGTAGAGGGTGACCTCGCCGTCGGACCAGCGGACGATGAGATCGGAGCCATTGTCGCCGGTGAAGTCGCCCGCGACGACTTGCTTCGCGTGGTCGGCCCACAGCTTGTTGGGCTTCATGACCCTGAACTCCTTGTCGAAGTAGTTCAGGCCTTTGTCCGCGCCCCGATACACGGTCAGCTCGCCGTCGGTCCACTTGACGAACATGTCCATGCGGTCTTCTGGAACAGGCCCGTTCAAGGCGAAGTAGCCCGAGGCGATGTCCGAGGCGTGCTTCCACGTCGACGCCGACGGCAGCACGATGGGCGTCGGCTTCTTCCCGGCCGCGGCCGCTTCATAGATGTTCTTGAGGTCGTTGTCGAAGTAGGACGAGTACGAGGTGTTCGGGCTGTGCCCCCCGGTCTTCCAGCCACCCGTCACCCCGATGACCCGGGGCTCTTCGCTACCCGCCGTGATGAACGGCCCGCCGGAGGTGCCGGAGACGTATCCGTCGCAGTCGATCTGTGAGAAGGTGCCGCCCTTCCAGCCGTCCGCACTGCCGGTGGTGAACTTCTTCATGGGCGAGATGCAGTCCAGCGGGTCCTGCTTGGGCTTGAACCCCGGGTAGCCGATCACACGGGTCTTGGGGTGGTCGAAGCCGGTGCCGTAGCCGATCTTGATGGCGCCGACGACGTCCTGGAGCTTCTTGCCGTCGCTGCGGGTGCTCGTCTTGAGGAAGGCGAAGTCCAGCCCCGTGTAGTCCTTGTCGCCGCCCCGGCGCATGTAACGGGGGTCGGCGTAGATCTGACCCTTGGCGATGGGGAAGATGCCGTGGGGCTGAGGCTTGCTCTTGCTGTGCTGCGGGACGAACACGAGCTTCTCCTGCCGGTCACTGCTGTCGAAGCAGTGCGCGGCGGTGAGCACCATGTTCTTCCCCGGCGACGGCACGACCGTGCCACCGCAGAAGCGGTAGAAGAGGTCGCCGTTGTCGTCGCGCTCGGCCCAGTAGAAGGTGCCCACTTCCTTGATGCCCTTGAACGGGTGCGAGGGGGAGCGCAGCATCTTCTTGCGTGTGGCTTGGGGCAGTTGTGCCTCGCGGGCCTGCTGCTCCTCGACCGGGTCGGCCTCGTCCATGCGCTCCGGTGTCCAGAATTTCTCCAGCTCGCTGGCTTCATCCGTAGTCGGCTCGTCCGTCGCGGACTCGGAGGGCGCGGGAGCGGAAGGAGACGGGAGGCCGGTTTGCCCGGCAGGTGGTGTAGGGCTCGGCGGGCTGGCGGAGGGCGTCTTCGCGGGACTGGTTGATGGGTCCGGACTACTGACTTCCGGTGCGGGACGGGTCGGGCTCGGCGTGGGGTCAGCCCACGCGGGCGTGTGGATGGTGATGGTGGCTGCCATGACAGCCACGACGGTCAGGCTGTGTCTCAGCCTCAAGTTTCCCCCCTCGTACGGACATACGGGCCTTTGTCGACAGGCCCACGAAGTTCAAGATCATTAATCACGTCGTGCCCCCATGTCGATGTGATCGTGAGTAAAGATTCTTTTACGTTCCGTGAGGCAACCTGGCAGGGAGCGTGGGGTTCTACTTCTTCGCGTCGCACGATCGATTGGAGAGCACGGGAATGAGCCCACGTGGGGGTAAGTGGCGAGGGCGGCGGTATGCGGCCGCAGCAGTCGTGACCGCGGGAATGCTGGGTGTCTCGGCGTGCGGAACCGACAGTGCGCCGCAGCCGACGGAGCAACGTGCTTCCAACTCGCCCGGGCAGCCCAGCGACAAGACCCCTGACTACAGGCGCGCCTACGCCGCCGGCTACGAGGAGGGCCGCAAGGTCTACGACGAGGGAGGCAAGGGCGCGGCAGTACGGGAAGTCGTGCACGGTGGCTGCGCCCGCCGAGCCTTGGACGCGGGGGCCCGTGCTGAGAAGGATCGCGGCTCCTGGGTCAAGGGTTGCCAGGACGCCGTGCAGGATGCACCGAAGGAGCCACCGGCTCGTGCGATGAGCAAGAAGGAAGCAAACCCCTCGCTGCTGAAGGACTTTCGTGCATGGGCGCGCGCCGAGGGGGACGGGGCGCTGGGCCGACACGCGGACCAACTCTTCACTGTCAAGCTCACCGGATCCGACTACGACGTCGAAGTGCGCACCGACTACACCTCGCGGAGTCAGGCCAAGAGCTTCGCCCGCGCTTTCGCGGACTGGTGGGACGGTGATGACGGCCGCGGCGTCGCGAGGAGTGTCCTCATTCTCGATGGACACAACCGACGCATCGCTGTCCAGTCGCTGTGAGAGAACTTCCGGTCATTCCCCGCCGCGCAGGCTGGATGCTTACCGCCGCGCTGCTCGCGGCCATGACCACGGCCTGCACGGGTTCCGCACCCCACGCCACCGGCTCGTCGTCGCGAACTGCGAAGCCCGGGGCGGCCGGAGTCGGTGATGCCCTCTTCCCGGCGCTGGGCAACGGGGGGTACGACGTCTCCCACTACGCTCTCGCCCTCGACTACATCCCCGAGGCCAACCATCTGAAAGGCACCGCGACCGTCACCGCGCGTGCTGCCCAAGGCCTCAGCCGGTTCAATCTCGACCTGGCGGGACTCACGGTCCGCAACGTCACGGTGAACGGCACGGACGCCCGCTTTACACGGAAGAAGAACGAGCTGATCCTCACGCCCACGAGGGCGATCAAGAACGGTGAGATCTTCAAGGTCACCATCAAGTACGACGGCACACCCAAGATGATCGCGGGCTCCGACGGAGGCACCGAGGGCTGGATCGAGACGGACGACGGCGCGACCGCCCTCGGCGAGCCCAACGGCTCCATGACCTGGTTCCCGGGCAACCATCACCCCTCCGACAAAGCCACGTACGACATCACGGTCAGTGTGCCCAAGGACGAAGACGGTGATCCGTACGACGTGGTGAGCAACGGGGAGTTGAAGAAGGAAGAGGACACAGGCCGTCGCGTCACCAGAAAGTGGAGCAGCGACGAACCCATGGCAAGCTACCTCGCCCATGTGGCCGTCGGGTACTTCGAGATCCACGAAGGCTGGACCTCCGACGACCTGCCCGTCTACGTTGCCGTTGACCCTGACGAGTCCGAAGACGCCGAAGAGGTCAAGGACCTGGTGCCCGAGATCACCGACTGGGCCGGCGAGCGCTTCGGGCCGTACCCCTTCTCCTCCGTCGGTGCCGTCGTCGATCACCTTCCTGACCTCGGCTACGCGCTGGAGACCCAGACCAAGCCATACTTCGACTCGGCTCCTGAAGACACGCTGCTGGTCCACGAGCTCGCACACCAGTGGTTTGGCAACTCGGTCACCCCACGCCAGTGGAAGGACATGTGGCTGAACGAAGGCTTCGCCACATACGCGGAATGGCTGTGGCAGGAGGACCACGGAGGCAAGAGTGCCCAGGAGATCTTCAAGTCCTTCTACGACGGCGCCCACCCCGAGAGCGAAGGAATTTGGGACTTCCCGCCGATTGATCCGCCCAGTGCCAGCAGAGTTTCCGACTCGCCAGTCTACGGTCGAGGTGCCATGACGCTGCACAAGGTGCGCGAGGCCGTTGGCGACAAGACCTTCTTCGACATCCTCCGGTCCTGGACCAAAAAGCACCGCTTTGAGAACGTCGACACGAAAGAATTCATCGCTCTATGTGAGGCGAAGGCAGGGAAAGATCTGACCCGGCTCTTCGATGCGTGGCTCTTCAGTGAGGAAAAACCGTCTGGTTAGTATCTGTCACCTCGTGAAGATATGCTGCCGACTTCGAATCCAGAAGGTTCGGAGTCGACAGCATGCTTACCTTGCGCGGGCGATCGGGCGGCGTGTGATGCCCCTAGTCGCTACCCGTGATGGCTGCGGTCGGTTATAACCTTGTATACGCCAGCTTCGCCATGAGGAGAGCATACCGCGCTGGAGGTCTGAGCGTTCTTTATGCGCTTCCATTCTCCATGGACAACAAACTTGGTTCCATTGGGGCGAATGCACGTGACCAGGGCGCGATGTCTTGCGGTTGCACCGGCATTGCCCCAGCATTTACTGTGTCCAGTGTAGCCTGTTACCCACCGCTTGCATTCGGCACGGGCTCGCTCAGCTTCTGCGACTGGAGTGCCGTCTTCCATCATTCCGGCGTCAATCCATGTGGTGGCGGGTCCGGGTTCCTCGTTGGCATGTACTTCTGCGGTGAATCCGAGCAACAATCCAGTCGCTGATGCGCCGGCGAGTGCCGTCGCTGCAATTTTCTGCCTGATCATACCCATTCCTTAAGCTGCCGTTGCGGGCAAAATTCCCCCGCTCTGTAAGTGAAGATGGCTGCTACAGGTAATAACACTCACAAGGTTCGAGGCAAGTCTTCCCGGTGCAGGTGACTGAGATTAACCTCTCATGCCAATTGGCTGGCAATGGGCTGGCGGTGGTTGAGTCGGAGATATATGGAGTCTGTGGCCTACATATTTTCTTGCGGTGCTGGAGGGAATTGCTCCGCTTTTACGTCCGATGAGGTGGGGCTGGCACTGGATGCTCCTCATCCGTGGCGGATGGCCTGCTCACGTATCTCGGCGTCAGCCAGCCGCCCTAAAGGTTGTCCCGTATGGGGCTGGGGTTATCCCATGTGGCCTCCTTGTGGTGGCGCGACGTTTCCGCGACCTGGTGAGCGGTCGTGGACGGCGGTGGCCGCCGAGTTGGATCATGGGGAGGGGCTCGTCGAGCCGGACGGGCCCATGTGCTCCTCTGAAGATCTGTTCCCCACTCGCGCTCGCGAGTACGTCCGGCTGCTCACGGATATGTCCGGGCGTACATGGACGCACCACGAACCTGTCACTGCGCGACGGAGTCACGCGCCGAAGACCGTGGCCACCACCTTTCATGGGCTGCTCTTCACGGTCCTCCAGGTTGCCGTTGCCGCTGATCCGTCCTCGCGCGACCCGAGCCCCTGCCACACGCGACTGCCGAAAGGGCGACGAGGGCGCGGGAGCGTGGCCGGAGAAGTCCCGGCGCACCCTGGTCCTCGCCCCTGATCAAGTGAGGCTGTTCCGGCGTGCCTGCCGAGGCAAGCAGCCGCAGGACCTGATCTTCACGGCTCCCGGGGGAGGGGCCTGGTACTCCGGCTGTTTCTTCGCCCACCGGTGGAGGCCTGTCCTGGACACCGCCAATGCCGTCGGCCTGACGGGGAGGTCGCGTGTCCACGACCTCTGCCGCACGCACGCGTCGTGGTTGATCGCCAGGACGGTCCCGCTGCCCGGCGTACAGGGAAGGCTCGGGCACGAGTCGATCACCGCCTCGGCCGAGCGCCGGGCCCTTCTCGAAGAATCTCGGGATCGGTGTCATCAGAACGTCGGGCTCGCGCCTCTACAGGGTGATCGGTCGCCGCCTCCGTCCCGGAGTGCTCAAGGGCCGCATGCTGAAAGGGAGGTTGGCCGTGGAGCTCGTCGGCATTCTGGTACTGGTGGTGGTGCTCTTGGTCCCGAGCGTCAGGAAGCTGATCGACAGCGCGGCGTACCGGAATCGGGCCAAGGGCAAGGCCGAGATCATCCGGGCCGAACGCGGCGTTGAGCCGGAGAGGGAATCCACACGCCGTGTTGCACCGGAGCGGAGGGCCAGGAGCGGGCGGGTGCGCGGCAAAGGGAGGATGGGTGGCTGAGCCGGAGGTGGTGAGCGCCGAGCGCCTGGGTGCGGTGTTCGCGGAGTACCAGGGGGAGATGTCGGGCAAGGCCCGCAAGCTGCTGCACGCGGCCGGGGTGCCCGAGTCCGTGGCCGATGCCGACGACATCGTCAGCACGGCCTTCCACCGGGCGCTTCGGGAGCCCGCTGCGGTGCGTGAGCCCCGCGCCTACCTGCACAAGGTGATCCGCACCGAAGTGGCCTTCCTGGCCCGCCGACAGGCCGAGCACCACCGACTGGAGAAAGAGCACGCCGCCACCCTGCGGTCCTGCCTCCCGCCGCCGGTGGCCGCCGACTTCACCGCGCTGGTGGACAACCGGGAAGCGGTTCACCGCGCCGTGCAGGAACTGACGGTGCCGCAGCGCACCGCGGTGTGGGCGACGTGCGCCTTGGACTACACCCGGGGTGAGACGGCCGTCCTGATGGACAAGCACCCTGGCACCGTGGCCCGTCACTGCACGCGTGCCGTGCTGCTGCTGCGCGCCGCCATCGCCGCCGCTGTTGTGGCGGTCCTGACCGTCCTCGGCCTCGCGGCCAGCGGCGGGCTCCAGCGCACCACGCCCGCCGACGCCCCCCGCAGGGTCCCGCCGCTACCGTCGGTGCACGGGTGGACCGGGAAGGAGGCGCTCCCGTGGATTGCCCTGACTCTCTATCTCCTGAGCTGGGTGGTAGTGATCGCTCGGCGGCGCGCCCGCCAACACGTGCCCACTCGGCTCGGCCTGCCGCAGCCGGTGACTCCACATCTCCAGCAGGCCGCCCGCCAAGGCGCGTCCACCCTTCGGCGACAGCAACGCCCCGCCGGAGCGAGGGCCGTTCGACGTGCCTGGTACGAGGTCGTCGCATCGACCGGCCTGGGCGAAGTCTTGGCCCGTGAAGGCATCGAGGCTCGCTCCTTTCGCCGCGGGAACGACGCGTACCCGGGCGGATTCATCGCGCTGTCGGTGGCAGGGACCGACGACATCACGGACTCCGAAGTGCCGAAACTGGTCCCTGTCCTGAAGCAGGTGCTGGAGCCCCGACTCGGGGGCCGCGCAGTCAGATTCATGCACGGAGTCCCGCGACGGTCGGCAGGACAAGGGCCCCTCGCGCGGCCGCTGCCCGACGCGAAAGCGTGGCTGACCGGGGGTGCGCCATCAGCAGCGTCCACGGCCGACCACGACCGCGATGCGGTGGCAGAGGTGATGGGGGCCGGACCGCTGCTGGATTCGTCCGACTTGGTGCCCACGCACACGGCTGATCGCTAGGCCCTGGAGAGGTCGGCGTCGGGGCGTCGGGGCGTCGGGGAGTGGGGAGCGGGGAGGTGCGCGTCATCGTCGTGCCGCTGCGGCCAGCGTGAGGGCTCGCTCCTTGAGAGCCACGCGGGCCACCGGGGCACCCGCAGAGGTCTGCCAGTAAGGGTGCCCGGCGATCTGCCGGGACAGCTGTAGCTGGCGGCGCCGGAGCGAAGCCGTGCTGGGGTGTGTCCTGCCGGAAGGTCCGGCCGGTGTTTCGCCCTGTGGCCGCGCGGACGGGCGACCGCGTCCAGGTCGGCGGCGGCTCGACCCTGTCGACGCAGGGCAAGGCGAGTTGGTGCAAGTCCCAGGGCGTGGGCACCTACCTCAAGACGGCCAAGGATGTGCGTTACAAGGGCAGGACCGCCCGGCTGCGCACCGAGGCCCACTGGGACGAGAAGGCCCTGGGTGCGGCGTGGGACGTCGCCAAGGGCGACCGGGTGACGGTGTGGCGCACCAAGAAGACCTACGAGATGTACGAGAAGCACCGCTACATCAAGAACCCCAGCGGCGGCAAACGCGGCTGCCACGACACCGCGAACTGGTACGAGGCGAATGTCATGGACCACATCCAGACGAGTGCCGTGCGGCTCCGGAAGAACGGCACGCACAGCCACGCGGTCCGCGTCTGCGTCACCACGAACAGGGGCAAGGCGAAGTGCCAGCCGAAGTGGTTCGTGGACGGCAAGCGCTAGCAGGCACCGGCCCCTGCCGGCGGTGACCCTTCATCGCCGGCAGGCGGAAGAGCCGGGACCAGCCGCGCACGTGCGGTTCCTAGCGGGCCAGGAGGTGGCCGATGGGCCGGTGGAGGTGTCCTTGCCGGATGGGGACGCAGTCGGGCGGGAAGTCCTGGACCAGGTCGGCGCCCAGTTCGGTGAGGCTGTCGAGGAAGCGCGGGAGGTGGCGCATGGCGCCGGTGGGCAGATCGTGCAGGACGACGAGGCTCCAGTCCCGGGTGGTGAGGTCGGCCAGGCAGCGGTCGACCCAGGTGTCGGGCTGCTCCCAGTCGCGGGGGACACAGTTCCACAGCACGCAGGTGTAGGCGTGCTGTTGGAGGTAGGTGAGGCTGGGGCGGCTGAGGAGTCTGCGGTCCAGGACGCCGCCCCGGCCGTAGGGGCGGAACAGCAGGTCCCGTGAGGCGAGGTCGCCGATGAGCTGCTGCGCTTGCCCGATCTCTCGCTCGGCCAGGTGGGGGTCGTCGCTGTCGCCGAGTTGGGTCGAGTGGGTGAGGGTGTGGTTGCCGATCCAGTGGCCTTCTTCGGCGGCGCGTTCGGCCACGGCGCGGTTGGCCGGGTTCGTCAGGTTCTCGGCGACGAGGAAGAACGTGGCCTTGGCCCGGTGCTGGGCGAGGGTGTCCAGGACGTGGGAAGTGACGGCGGCGGTCGGGCCGTTGTCGAAGGAAAGCGTGACCTTCATGCCGTGCCCGGGGCCGGGGGCGTGCGGTGGGTGAGTCCGGCCAGGACAAGGTCGGCGACCGCGTCGGCGTGCTCGAGGACGGCCTGCGGGGCGAGCGGATCTCCGGGGCCGATGCGGCGGGCCAGGCCGAGCAGGCTGAAGGGGGCGCTCGCGCCGTGCGCGATGAGGAAATGCAGCGTGCGCACGGGCACCGGGGCGATCTTCCCCTGGTCGATCAGCCGGCGCAGGGGCGCGGTGAGCGCGGTGAGCATCGGCTCGACGTGACGCTCGTACAGGTAGGCGAGGCGCGGGGTGTCCGCGACGCCTTCGACGGTGACAAGCCGTAGCACCTCGGGCTGGTCGGCGTGCACGAGGACGAAGCGGCGGATGATGCGGCGGGTCTGCTCCAGCGGCCCCCCGGCGGTGTCCTTCAGCTCCGGCGCCAGCTGCGCGCCGATGCCGGAGAAGGCCCAGTCGACGGTGGCGTACCAGAGCTTCTCCTTGGAGCCGAAGCGCTGGTGGAGCAGGTTGTGGCTGACGCCGAGCTCACGGTTGAGCGCCGCGATCGAGGCCCCGTCGTAGCCCTTGTCGGCGAACATCCGCAGCGCGGCGCCGAGGATCTGCTCCAGCGTGGCGGGGGCCAGCTGGGCTGCGGGGCGCCCGCGTCGGGCGGGGCGGGTCATCTCCGTGCTCATGGGCTCACCCTAGCACGATGTTGACATGCATCAATTTTTAATTGATAGTCGTCAACATCGTTGGTGGTGCACCCGGCCCACCGCCGGAGTCAGCCGTCGGAGGACGTCATGAGACGCGAGAACCATGTGATCGGTGAGACCTTCGCCTACCGGTTCGCTCACCCGAGGGCCGATCACGTACTCCTTGTCCAGCACGGCATCGGCGGCCATGGCGGGATCTACGACACCTTCGCCGCCGCCTACGCCGGCCTCGGCGCCGAGGTCTGGTGCATGGACGCACCCGGCCACGGCCACTCCCGCACGACCCGCCCGGCGGGCCGCTTCACCCTGCAGGAATGGGTGGCTGCCGCCATCGAGGCCGGTGAGCACATTGCGGCCGAGACCGGTCTGCCGGTGTTCGTCAAGGGATCCTCGCTGGGGGCGGCGGCCGCGTACTGCGCCCATGCCGCCAGCGATGTCTTCACCGGGGCGGTGCTGATGGGCTACATGATCCCGTCCGCGCCGCTGGTTCCCGCCGACAACCCGTTCCGCACGCCCGCCTTCGAGCGCATGACCGAGCAGTTCGGGGATGCTCTGCGGTTCGACATCGGCCGTTTCTACGACTTCGACACCGACTACGGCTACGCCGGCGCCGACCGGCAAAAGCGCCAGGACCCGCTCAACACCTGGTCCTACGACCTGGCCTCCGTGGGATCGCTGATGCGCTACGACCCCGCCGTCCCGCTCGCGGCCAACACCAAGCCCCTGCTGTTCACCGTCGGCGAGAAGGACCCGGTCTTCACCCCCGAGATCGCCCGCGCCACCGCCGCCGCCACGGCCGGACCGGTGGAGCTGTACGTCCACCCCGGCGGGGTCCACCAGCTGATGCTCTTCCACACCGCCGACTACGCCCGCGTGGTCAGCACGTGGTGCCGCACCACCCTCTCCACCTCGTCCAAGGAGGCGCAGTCATGACCGTCCACCCGCGCGGAGTCAACCATCTGGCCATCGCCACCCGCGACATCAAGACCCAGATCGACTTCTTCACCGACGTCCTGGGCTGCGAGCTCAAGGCCCTGTACTGGATGCACGGCGCCGAGGGCGCCTGGCACGCCTTCCTGGAACTCAACCCGCACTCCTACATCGCCTTCGTCCAGCACCCCGACAACCCGGACACGCTGACGTGGGGGCTCACCCACTCCGGCACCCCCACCGGGCCGGTCGCCGCGGGTGCCATGCAGCACGTCGCCTTCGACCTGGAGAGCGTCGAGGACCTGCTGGCCCTGCGGGACCGGATCCGCAGCCGCGGCGTCATGGTCATCGGCCCCGTCGACCACGGCTTCTGCCAGTCCCTCTACTTCGGCGGACCCGAAGGACTCGCCCTGGAACTCACCACCGGCGAGGCCATCGACGACCAGGCGTGGATCGACCCGGAAGTCGTCGCCCTGGCCGGGATCACCCCGCACGAACTGGCCCGCTACCGCGACCCGGCGCCCTATCGGCGGCCCGGCACACCGGTCGCCCAGCCCGCCCTCGACCGCGGCAAACCACACCTCAACTTCCCCGACGAGATCTACGAGATCCTCGCCACCGCCTCCGACGAACAGGTCCGCGCGATGCTCAGCGACACCACGCCCCCCGTCACACCGCACGACTGACCGTCCTGTCCCGGCCCCCGGCCACTCACGCACCGCCGCAGGCGTTCGCGCACCCAGAGAGTCCCCTGATGAAACTCGCCAACCTCGACGGACGGGCCGTCGTCATCACCGAAGAAGGCGTGATCGACGTGGCGGCCGCCTCCGACGGCCGCTTCCCCTCCTTCCCCGACGCCTGCGTCGCGCACCTCACGCAGATACGCGACTGGCTCGCCGCCGACCGGCCCGTCACGGACCCGACGGCGACCCTGGCCGCCCTTCAGGCCGACGCCACCCGCCTCGGCCCGCCGGTGACCGCCCCCTCACAAATCTTCGCCATCGGCCTCAACTACCGCGACCACGGCACCGAGACCGGCCTGGCCCTGCCCGATGCGCCACTCGTCTTCACCAAGTTCCCCTCCAGCCTGGCCGGCCCCGCAGCAGACATCCCCCTGCCCACCGCCACCTGCGACTGGGAAGTCGAACTCGTCGTCGTCCTCGCCGACGGCGGCCGTGACATCCCCGTCGATCAGGCCCTGGACCATGTCGCCGGATTCTGCGTCGGCCAGGACATCTCCGAGCGCACCAGCCAACTGGCGGGCACACCACCGCAGTTCAGCCTCGCCAAGAGCCATCCGGCCTTCACTCCGATCGGCCCCTGGATCACCACCCTCGACGAACTCCACGACCCCGCCGACCTCACCCTGACCTGCACCCTCGACGGCGACACCGTCCAGCGGGGCCGCACCCGCGACCTCATCTTCGACATCCCCACCCTGATCAGCCACCTGTCCGCGGTGTGCGAACTGCGCCCCGCAGACCTCATCTTCACCGGCACCCCCTCCGGCGTCGGCTACGCCCGGACCCCCGCCCGCTACCTCACGCCCGGCAGCACACTGCGCTCGACCATCACCGGACTCGGCGAACTGCGCAACCGCTGCACCACCCCACGACCCAAAGCCTAGGAACACCCCATGCACGCCACCTACATCACCCTCACCGTCCTGCTGGCCGTCCTGTTCGCCCTCACCGGAACCACCAAGGCGCTCCACACCGCCACCGCCCGCAAGAACGCCACCCACCTGGGCATCAGCACACCACTGAGCCGACTCATAGGCATCGCCGAACTCGCCGCCGTCATCGGCCTGCTCGCCGGAATCGTGGTCACGCCCCTCGCCACCGTGACCGCGGCCGCGATCTGCCTGCTCATGATCGGCGCCGCGGGCTCCCACCTCAAGGCCCGCGACTCCGCACAGGCCCTCGCGCCCGCCGCCATCACCACCCTCGTCGCCACCGCCCTGCTGATCCTCAGCCTCACCGTCTGACCCCCGCACGCACGGGGGCCACGCGACCGCGCTCCAGATCCCGACGATGCCGCCGGCGACGTCCTGCACACGCGGCGATCATCCTGGTCCTCCAGCCATGGCCGATGATGATGTGGGGGACACAGGCCGCAGGTTGAGGGGGCTCGATGGAGCAGGCGTCAGCAGGTGAGGTTGTTGGACGGCACGTCGGTTCGAGGGTGACGTCCGGTGTTCCAGCCGTGAGTGACGAACTGGTCGGTGCGGCGCTGCTGGCGGCCTTGGAGCAACGTTTCGCCGATGACCTCCGCCCGCCCTTGGAGCCGCAGGCCATCATCCACCCCAATGGGTTCGTCAAGTTGCCTCTGGCGCGGACAGCGGGCGGTGCCGCACGGCTCTTCCTGCACGTCTGGCAGGCGGGCAGTGCCGACGCCGACGTACATGATCATCGGTGGGCCTTTGCCTCCGCCGTGCTGCGAGGCGAGCTGTCCCACACTTTGATGGACGTGACCGTCACTCCCGGTTCCGCCGGAGGCAGGGGCCGGGAAAGGGGCCGGGGCCGGGGCCGGGACGAGCGCCTCACGGGTGCGTTCGCCGTGGCGCGTTACCGACCCGGGGTCGGCACACACTGTTTCGATGTCTCCCGCCGGGAGAGGGCCGTTGTCAATCATCGGCGTACGCACGTCTTCCCGGCTGGGCGGCGCTACGGCATGGAGGCGTTCGTCTTCCATCGGGCGCATGCCCTGGCCGGTGCCATGACCTTTGTGGCCAGAGGGCTTCCGCAGCGGCCCTACGCTCGCGTGCTGCTGGACGACGAGACGTCGACGCCGGTGATGAAGCCGTGGAGGCCGCTTGACGCAGTCGAGAGGCGGCAGCACCTGCGCGACGCGTTGGAGGCGTTGGGATGAGTGGGCCGCTCGCAGGTCCTCAAGGTTCGTTCGGTCCCGGCCTGGGTGATCCGGACACGCTCCACCGCCGTCAGGTGGTGCTGGTCGCCGCCGTACGAGTCGAGCGAGCACCGGACGAATCCTTCGCTCCGGGGCCTCTCGAACGGCGCTGGCGCGTCGGGCGCCCGAACGAGGTGGTGTCGGACGCCGCACGGCGCTCCTCGTACACCAGCCCACAGCTTGTCCCGCTGCTGTGGGCACCTGACGTCAGATGGCACAAGCGGTACGAGGAAGAGGCCGTGTCCCCGGCCGGCTTCCAGCTGAGTGCCATCGAGCTGATCAGGCTCGGCGCACCGACGGAGGCCGCGCTCACCGACATGGACACACCTGCGGCGGCGAACGGTGTGGTCCTGCTGCACGGCGTACTCCCGGCCGTCAGGCCCGCGGATCTGCCCAAGGCGTTGCAGTTCTGCGCGAGCATCGACGTGCACCATCGTCAGGGCGAGCAACGCCACTGGGTGGCGCAGCAGTTGCCGCGTGGCTGTCGCATCGCCGAGACGGAGCGCGAGATGGTGCACGGTGTGCTCGTCACCGCACGGCGTGAACTGTCCACATTCCACGAAGGGTTGGACCTCTCCGCTGCGGAGCAGTGGCTGTGGAAGATGTTGTACGCGACGGAGTACCCGCCTCCGCGCGAGGCCGGGGAGGAGCTGCGGGAGCTGCGTCTGCGGCTCCCGAACGCCATACAGGGGGTGGCCGGAGCCCGCGGACTGTCCCTCGTGGGGACCTCGGTCGATCCCAACCCGGAACAGCCCCCGAACTACCAGTACTACGACGCCTCCGGCTTCCACTTGGCGACCTTGCAGAGTGACGCTCTGGCACTGGCTTGCCTGCAGCGGATCGTCCTTGACGCCTTCGGTCAGGAGGTGGCACGCATGGGGGAGCACGAGCCGCTGCGGCGCAAGGTGGGCCAGTTGGAGCGGGACCTTCTCGTCTTCCGCCGCAGCTACTGGGCCGCGGACTTCGGACGGCAGGCCGTGTGTACGGCGATCATGCGGAACTTCCAGCGGGGATGCGGTCTGCCCGAGGCGCTGCAAAGCCTGGTCAGTGACCTGGGTGAGCTGTCCCGGCAGGTCCAGGCGGCGGAAACCGAGACGACCAACGCCATTCTGGGCCTGCTGGCCGCGATCGGTCTTCCGCTGGCAACCGGCCTGGCGATCTGGCAGGGACTGCCGCAGGCGGACGTGGCTTCCCTGTACCGGACGCTGGGGATCACCTGTCTGGTCACGGTGCTGCTGACGAGTTCCTTCCCTGGACTGCGGCGCCTGTTCGTCACCCTCTTCCGCCGCCGCAGGAGGCAACGGTGAGTGCCGCGTTCGTCTGGCCGCCACGGCACGCGCCAGGCTTTCCGCCGGGCTGCGCGGACGCCGGGGACGTCCTGGGCCGGATGGCCGAGACGGCTGGGCGCGAGGTCACCATGATCGTGGTGACCAGTGCGCTGCGGGCCAGTGTGGAGGAGGCCGGGGACCATGACGCCGGACTGCGCACGGTGCGCGACAGCCTGGTCCTGGTGGCGAGCGGTACGGACTGCGGCCGATGGTCGGCTTCGTACTACGGCAAGGACCTGGTCCTGATCCGTCCTGGCGCGGCGGATCCCCCTCGGATGCGGTTCGCCGACGGGGTGCGGCACGGGTGGGCATGGGGTCGCGTGCAGCTTGGCGGGAGCAAGGCCCAGCGGCGCGAGTCCCTGTTGTTCGCCTGTTATGAGGTGTCGATGGCCGCCCGGCTGAGGCGTGACCGGCCGGGCATCCAGGAGACTCGCTCCGCCCCGGTGATCGGCGGGGCCCCGCACGTCCTGGGGGTGGCGCAGGCGGCGTCGCTGCTGGCCGGTGTGCTGGTGCGGCCCCTTGGCGGGGGAGACGGCGTACGAGGTGCCGCGCCCGACGAGGACCCGCGCATGCCCGGCGTCCCGTCGGCCGACGGCTGGACCAAGACCGTGGAGGGGCGCACCGCCACGGACTTCTACGCGGTCACGGACGTGCATGACATCGAGTGGGGCACGCTGAGCCGCACGGGCGGAGCACGCCTCGCCGAAGGCAACGCGCACGAACTCCTGCCGACGGCAGAGGCCTGGTTGGCCGGCAGGTCGAGCACGGCCGAGGTGCTGAGGGAGACGTACCGGCTCCGCCTGGCCAGAGAGCACGCCCTGGTGGAGCACCTGCGCACGCTGAGCGAAGCCGTACGGCCGACCGGCCAACTGCACGCGACCTTGGGCGACGGGCTCAGCGGACTGGTGCCGGACGGGACGGTCATGCGGGCAGCGGTCACGGCCGCCAACCGGCGTACCGAGGGGCGCATGCACAGCGGTGTCGGGGTGACGCCTCTGTCCTCCCTGGAGTTCCCCGCGGCACGTGAGCGCGCCTACTTCAGCCTGCACGTGACGAAGACGCTCAAGGGGACCGCGTGTCCGGAGGCGGCACTGCACGAGTTCGGAAAGCCGCTGGACACCGAGAGCGCGGCGTACGCGGTGGACTACCTCAGGGGTCTCGCCCGCGCGGGAGCCGGGCAGCCCGGACACCACCACCTGCTCCACGCCCGGCGGTGGCGTGACTGGTGGTTGGAGCACCTGCCGTCTTCGGCTCGCGCGGCCTTCGTACGCCTGTGAAAGCCCCACACGCCCGTGCGACAGCAAGTGCGAGGGCGGATCAGGGAGTGATCCAGTCCCATGTGCCCGGTTGCCACACCGGGGCCAGGGCGTCATCGCCCTCCGCCGCCGCGCGCTCCGGGTCCCGCAGTACGGGCTCCCAGAAGCGGGTGAGGCGCTCCGCTGCCTCGGGCAGCCGTCCGAACGGCAGTCCCCGGACGAAGGTCGCCGTGTCCCAGAAGTCGAGCCACTCGACAGGCGGAGCCGGGAGACACGTCGGCAGGGCGCGGCCGTGCTCCCGCATCTCGATCGCCAGGTCCCGGCGCAGTGCCCCGAGGCGCAGGGTCGGATAGGAGGGGTGGGCCGCGGCGAGGAGCATGTCGGTCAGATCCTGCCAGTGGGTGTTGACGCGGCCGCCACTGCGTCGCCGCGTGTACCGCACCAGCTTCTGCGTGAGGAACCGGTATCCCGTGACCGACGGCACGGTGACCGCTCCCACCGGGCCGGGAAAGTCGAGAAGTGTGGTGCGCTCGTAGCCCTCCGGGGCAGATTCCGGTACGAGTTGGAGTCCAAGGAGTACGGGTGGCAGCATCTGCGGCCCCTCGATGTCCACCAGCGCCCGGTACACCGTGGGCGCTGTTCCTGAGCTGAAGGTCACCGGCTCGTGGCGTGTCACACGCAGTGACTCTCCACGAGGGCCGGGCGGCAGTGTGCCCGAGCCCAGGAACTGGCGGCCGGCTTCGTCCGGTACGACGAGGTCGAGGTCCTTGGGCAGGCGGGCCGCCGGACCGATCCAGGCTGCCAGCGCCGCGGAGCCCTTGAGGTACCAGGCGGCCGGGGCGAGTGCTCGCTGGAAGGCGTGCAGGGTGATCGCGGCGGCCTCGAGATGGTGGCGGACCGCGAGGGGCCGGGCGGGGGCGTACCAGCCGTCGCCGAGGGGGGAGCCGGGCGGGCTCGACGAACCTGTGCCCGACTCTCCAGTCTCCATGTCACAACAGCGTAGTGACCTGGGGTAGTTGATGGTGGGGGTGGGCGCCCGAGGCCAGCCACTCCCGCATGCGTGACGTGGGCGGACGCGCGCGAAGGCGCCCACGCAGCACATCGACGCGGAAGGCGAGTTCGAGCAGCGGGGCGATCCCGGAGTTGTCCGCCGCCGCCAACATCTCGGCGGGGACTTCGGGGGCGAGCTCTGGATGGCGAGCGGCAAGGGCCAGCAGGCGTGCGGCGGTGAACGCGTCGGCCTCTACGGTGTGCAGCAGTTCCTTGGTGGCGGCCTGCCCGACGGGTGTGTGCGCCGCGCGGTCGAGATAGTGGACTGCCCGGGGCAGGAGGGCAGGACGGTTCTGGACGGCGGCGACGAGCGTCCGGGTGACCCTTTCGTCCGGTGGGGAGCGGGACAGCCCGTACCGGAGGGCCTTGACGTCGCCGTTCGCCAGACCTGTACGCCAGACCTCTTCGGGTCGGCCGTCGATGACGCGGGCGGGACCGGTCAGGACGGAGGCGGCTGGTGCCACGGTGCACTTCTCCTGCGACAGGCTCAGCCCGAGTTGCTGGAGCGCCACCACCACGGCGGAGCGGATCTCGTCGGCCTCGGCCCGGTCCCGCACGAGCACGTGGAGGTCGTCGCCCCAGCGCGCCCAGCGGCCTGGTGCGAGTGCGGCCACCGTGTCGTCCAGCGGAGCAAGCGCCGCTGTGCCGAGCCGATTGGACCAGCGATGGCCGGGCAGGAGTGTGCGGCCGGCCGCTGTTCGCAGGGCGGTGAGTGCTCCGGCGAGGTGTTCGGTCATCCAGGGGGCGCGGATCAGGGTGTTCAGCGGCAGGGACTGGCCGAATCGGTGGACGTCGAGCACGAGGGCGAGCGGCAGGTCGGATCGGGCGGCCAACGCCTGGAGGTGGCGTTGCCGCGCTTGGTAGGCGGGCCGGTACCGCCATGTCAGGGAGCGGTAGCTGAACACCTCGGAACGTGGCGCATGAACGGTCAGGGCCTGCTCGGTGAGCAGGAACATGCGAGCCCGCTCGACGCAGGGGAGGATCGGGATGCTCTCCGTCCGCCGGGCGAGCGGCACGCGCATCCGGCCCACGCGGAGCGGCCCGTCGTCGAGTGGCTGACCTAGGGCCAGTTGGCGGCTGACGTCGGCGGCCCCGAGTGCGTCGGGCACGTAGTCGGTGAGCAGGTCCGAGTCGAACGCAGCGGACCATGCATGTGCTCTTGGGGGTGCGTCGTCCGTCATGGCGGCAGGATGACACAGGTCTCAGAAGGCGGATCGTACCGACGGATGTCGTACCGACGGATTTCGAACGTGAGCCCAATGTCGTCCGGGTGAGGGGGAGTTGTGGGGAGCGAGGCGGACTGCGAGCGTGACGAGCGCATCGAGCGGCAAGTGTGGGCGCTGATCGGCAAGACCGCCAAGTACGCGGACGGAACCCCGAATCTGCTTCTGTCCCACATGCTCGACACGGCGGCGGTGGCGGAGCGCATCTGGGAGGACTACCTCGCCCACGCCACCCGCGGCACGCTGGACCGCATGGCGGGAGGCCCCGGCCGGGGGCGCGAGCTGCTCATGTGGCTTGCGGCCCTGCACGACCTGGGCAAGGCGACGCCCGCATGGCAGGGCAAGTATCCGGAGACGGCGAAGGCGGGCCGGGAAGCCGGGCTCACTTGGCACGCACCGACCGTCGAGCGGTACGGATGGTCGCACCAGCACGCCGGTGGGTATCTCGTGCGGCGCTTCCTGCGAGAGGAGGGGTGGCCGCCGGAGCACGTGGAGTGGGTCTGGCCGCTGATCGCCGGGCACCACGGGTTCTTTCCGCTGGCCGCCGGGATCAAGCCGCCTCCGCCCGCCCGGGGGCAGGCGGAGGGGCGTCAAGGGTGGGGTGAGGTCCAACGAGCCCTCTTCCACAAGGTGGGCGGACTTCTGGAACTACGCCCGGCGGCACGGCAGGTTCCAGCCGAAGTCCCTTCACGGGCCCAGCAGTTGCACCTCGCCGGGCTGATCGCGATGGCCGACCAGATGGCCAGCGCCAAGGAGTACTTCGGTGGTGTCGACGACCCCGCGAAGGTGACCCTCGCCGGTGCCCGTGAGCGCGCCGACACGTCATGGACGGCGCTGGGCCTGCGCCGAGGGTGGGGGCGGCTGCCCGTACCCGACGACGGGGTGTTCGAGCGCCGCTACGGGGACCCGCCCCGCCCCGTGCAGCGACTGGCGGCCGAGACAGCCCGCACGATGCCCGCCCCCGGAATGCTGATCATCGAGGCTCCCATGGGTGAGGGGAAGACCCGGGCGGGGCTGGTGGTGGCGGAGATCCTGGCGGCCCGCTTCGGCTACGACGGGGTGTTCGTCGGCATGCCGCGCTGGTCGACGGCCGACCCCATGTTCCGTGAGGTCAAGGAGTGGGCGGAGGCCACACAGGACGGGCTCGGCGCACACGTCGCTCTGCTGCACCTGTGGCAGAACCTCTCTCCCGACTGGACGGCCCTGCATGACGCGACGCCCGAGCAGCGCACGGAGGCCCTCGGCCACTGTGGGGAGGACGCGGACACCCAACGGCAGGAGCGCACCGGGGATCAGAGTCCGTCGGAGTTCTTCTTCAGCGCCGGGCGTGGACTGCTGTGCCCGTTCGTCGTCAGCTCGCTCGACGAGCTGCTGTACGCGGCCGCGCGCAGCAACTGGGCGTCGATGCGGATGGCTGGGCTGCTGGGCAAGGTGGTCGTCCTGGACGAGGTCCACGCGACGGACGTTCATGGCTCCCAGTTCCTCCAGGAAGCACTGCGCTGGCTCGGCCAGGCCCGCGTGCCGGTGGTGCTGCTGTCGGCGACGCTGGCGCCCGGACAGCGCCGACAAGTGGCGGAGGCGTACCTGACCGGAGTGACCGGCCGGGACGAGTACGACGGTGACTCGACGGCCGCCCCGGAGGGCCCTGCCCGGGTCACCGCGATCTGCCCTCCTCTCGACGGAGGGACGACTCCCGCGACCCCGGTGGCACGGGCATGCGGGAGCTTCAGCCCGGACCGCCCCTACACCTTCGAGGTGTTGCCCGAGGACGTGCTCCGTTCGAGCCCCGAGCCCGCCGACGCGGCACTCACCGCGCGGCTCGCGGAGGAACTGGAGAACGGCGGCTGCGCGCTGGCGATACGCGACACGACGCCCCGCGCCCAGAGTCTCTACCGGGCCCTTCGGGAACGCTTCGGCCCGGATGACGTGGTGCTGCTGCACGAGCACATGACCGCGCGGGACCGCACGCTGCGCACGGACCTCTGCCTGCGCGCTCTCTCTTCGCGCGACGGCAGCCACAGGCCGCGTCGGCTGGTGGTCGTCGCCACGAGGGTCGCGGAGGAGGCCTTCGACGTGGACGTCGACCTGCTGGTCACGGACCCCGCCCCCGTCGACCTGCTGCTGCAGAGGGCAGGCCGACTGCACCGCAACCCCCTCCGGCGGCGCCCCGCTCGCTTGGGCGCGCCTCGGATCCTGATCACCGGCATGGCCACCGGTGACGCAGGGGCCAGCACCACGAGTGGCGTCCCGAGCACGCCCGGCTTCCTGGGCTCGTGCGAGCAGCGGTACGGGCGCTACCCGCTGCTGGTCGCCGCCCATTTGGTCCTGGAAGCCGTCACCGGCGCGGGGGAGCCGTGGGTGCTGCCCCGCCGCATCCCGGCGCTGGTGGCCGCCGCGTACGGCGACCCGCTGACCCTCCCCGCCGCGTGGCGCGACGGTGCGGAGGCCGCCCGACGGGAGTGGCTGGACGTACGGCGGGCCCGTGCCGACCAGGCGCGCCGCCTGCTGCTGTCACGGCGCGGCGGCGGAGAGGGCGCCACCCTGGCCGGGCTGCACTACGTGGCGGCCCGCGTCCTGCCGGGCGGTCGTGACCTGTCGGCGCTCGTACGCGGCGAGGAGCCCTCGGCCGAGGCCGTGGTGGTGGTGCGGGACGCCCGCGGCTACCGCACCATGTCGGGGCTTCGGCTCGGCGAGGGCGGACAGCTGCCCGCTGCCCAGATCGATGACCTGCTCACCCACACGATGGAACTCCCCGCCGACTACGCCCCTTTGCACCCGCCCGTCCTCCACCCGCTCCCCGCATGGGACCAGAAGCCGCGGGATCCACGGCTCAGCATCCGTCGGGCATTGGTGCTCGACGCGCAGTACCAGGTCGTGCTGGAGGGCCGTCGCCTGCGGTACGACGCCGAGCTGGGCCTGGTCGACGAGGGCGTCGTGGGCGGATCGTAGGGCCGAACCCTGGGCATCGCGGAAGTGCGTCGCCCGGGCTGCCTCACCTCCTTCCCCACGGTGTGCGGCGTCGCCGGGAAATCGCTTGTTTGCCCTATGCGTGTGATTCCGTTGTGAAAAGCTGGCGCCGGATCCGGAGTTCGGACAGGTCGGACAGGGCGGAGATGGCCGTGTCGAGGGGGATGCGAGTTGTGGAACCTGCTGGATGAGCCGTGGTTACCTGTGCGTGCCCGCCCGGGCGGCAGCCAGCCGGTGGGCCACCGGTCCGCACGTCCTCGCGAGCTTTGCGTCCGCGAGCTGTTGCTCGATTCCCATCTGCACGCCGAACTCCTCGTCGACGCCCCCACCCAACGACCCGCGATCTACCGGCAGTTGCTGTTGCCCCTGGTGGTGGACGCCCTGGGCTTCCCCGCGGACGCCGCCGAGTGGGGGCGCAGGTTCACCGCCGGTCGATTCCGCGACGAGGAGCGCGAACGGCTGGCTGCCTATCTCGATGCCCACCACCATCTCTTCGACCTCTTCGCACCCGACGACCCCTTCGCCCAGGTCGCCGATCTGACCACGTCCGGTGACGCCACGAAGAGCGCCGCCGTCCTGGTCGCCACCGCGGCCCTGGGGAACAACGTGCCGCTGTTCTCCTCCCGCACCGAGGGCGACCCACCGGAGCTGACTCCGGCACAGGCGGCCCGGTGGCTTTTGCACGTCCACTGCTGGGACACCGGCGCGATCAAGACGGGGGCGACGGGGGACCCGAACATGAAGGCGGGGAAGACGACAGGCAATCCCGTCGGGCCCCTCGGACAGCTCGGGGTCGTCATGCCCCTGGGCACCACGGTGTACGAGACCCTCCTGCTCAACATCCCGTACGGCAGGAAGGCCCTCAAGGACGATCTCCCTCAATGGCAGCGCCGCGCCAAGGGCGGCGAGGTGGCGGAGACGCTCTCGTGCGCGACGCCCGCCTGGACCAGCCGGGCAGGCCGAGGGCTGCTCGACGTGTGGACCTGGCAGTCACGCCGCGTACGCCTCGTGCCCGAACACACCGCCCACGGCGAACTGCGGGTGTCCCGAGCCGTCGTCGCCGCCGGAGACCGGCTGCTCCTCGACATGGACCACGAGCCGCACACCGCATGGCACGTCGACAGCGCCCAGGCCCGCGCCGGACGGTCCGCGCGACGCGACAACCGGCCCGGCGGGGAAGCGCACTTCCGTCCCGTACGCCACAGGACCGGGCGAGCCGCCTGGCGCGGACTCGACGCTCTGCTGGCCGTGCGCAAGTCCTCCGTGGAGGAGCACGCCACGGTGCAGGCCGACGGCTTCCACACCAGCGTCCTGCTGAGCCAGCTCGTCGACGTCGGCGATCACCTGCCCGGCGGGTACGGCGCCCAGGTGGAGCTGACCGGCATCCGCTACGGAAAGAAGCTCGGCACCATCGAGGACACGTACCACGACGAGATCCCGCTGCCGCTCACCGCCCTGCACCCCGACAGCGACATGCGCGGCGCCCTCCTCGGCGTCGTCGAACAGGCCGAAGAACTCGCCAGGGCCGTCAACGCCCTCTCCGCCGAGCTGCGCCGAGCGGTCGGAGCATCACCCCCGCCCATCGGGACCTGGCAGTACCCGGGCGAGACGCTGCTGCACGCCCTCGACCCCCTGGTGCGACGGCTCCTGGTCGGGCTGCGCGAAGTCGGCGACGAGGACTTCGACCGCACTGAGCAGGGCCTCCTGGCCTGGGAGGAGAGGGCCCACCGGGAAGCGTGGAAGATCGCCGACGACCTGCTCTCGGCCACCGGCGCGGCGTCAGCGTTCTCCGGCCGGGAGGTGAAGGGCAAGGAGGGCCAGACGCGGATCGCGCGGGAGAGCACCGCGGAGGCCTTCTTCAGGGCCAACCTCCGCAAGATCCTGTTCCGCCGCACCGCTTGCCGTCAGGGCCAGCCGCCCACCACCGACAACTCCACGACCACGGAGCAGTGACCACCGTGACCAACCCTCCGCTCCCCGGACCGGAGAGCACCGAACCGCGCCGAGTCCCGTACTGGCGCCGCTACCTCCGGGCTGACGGCACCTGGCTCCCCTCGGTCGAGCACAACGGCCCTCCCGGTGAGGAACTGGCAGACCTGCGGTCGGGCCTCGGCCAGCCCGCCGGATCGGTCATGGCGCTGTGGCCGTACTACGCCACGGAGACGGACGGCGTGCTCACCCCCGAACTCCACGCCGAGCACGGCGCGGTGACCCTCTACGGCCTGCACCAGCAGGGCCAGAACCGCCCCATGCACCGCAAGCACGTCAACCTCGGCCGGGCCCTGCGCAGACTCCGTGACAGCGAGAAGTTCCTCGACAGCGCCCTGGACCGCCGGGTGGAGGCCGCAGCGACCACCACCTCCGTCCCCGCCCTGTTGTACCGCCTCCGTGGCCTGATCACCCAACTGCGGGGGCAGAGCATCCCGTTGGACTACGACCAGCTCACGCGCGACCTGCGCCAGTGGTCGCACCCGGAGCGACGGCAGTGGGTGCGCCGCAGGTGGGGCCTCGCCTACTACGCGCGCGGCGATCAAAACAGCGCCGACAACAACGGAGCCGCGGCGGCGGGAAGCACCCCAGACGGCCCCACCGAAGTGCCGTCCGGAACCTGACAACCACCGAACTGTTCGACCTGACCGGAGCCCCCGTGACGTTTCTCCCGCCTCGTCTGTACGTCGACGTGCACATCCTGCAGACCGTGCCTCCGGCCAATCTCAACCGAGACGACCAGGGCAACCCCAAGGAGGCCTACTACGGAGGCACACGCCGCTCCCGGGTCTCGTCACAGGCCTGGAAGCGCGCCACCCGCATGCACTTCACCGAGCACATGCCCGCGCACGACCTCGCCACCCGGACGCGCCGCGTCGCTAGCGCCCTGACCGGCAACCTCAGGGAACGCACCGGGCTGGCCGAGGAACCCGCGGGCAGGCTCGCGGACGCTCTGCTGGCACCCCTGAAAATCAGCGTGGGCCGGAAGAAGGGCGACACCGCCTACCTGCTCTTCTACGGACGCCGCCAGCTCGACAACGTCGCGGCACTCGTCAGCGACCGCGCCGCCGAACTCATCGCCCTCGACGACAAGGAACTGCGGGCCGAGATCGAGCAGTTGCCCGTGGAGGAACAGTTCAGCACCGGTCACTCCCTGGACGTGGCCCTCTTCGGCCGCATGGTGGCCGACATCGCCGCGCTGCGCGTGGACGCCGCGGTCCAAGTGGCCCACGCCCTCTCCACCCACTCCGCGACCCTGGAGTTCGACTACTTCACCGCCGTCGACGACCGCACCCAGGAGGAGCAGGAGACCGGCGCCGGAATGATCGGCACCATCGGCTTCAACTCGGCGACGCTCTACCGGTACGCCACCGTCGGCCTCCACCAGCTCCGGGAGAACCTCGGCGACGACGCGGCCGCCGTCGAGGGCGTACGGAAGTTCATCACCTCCTTCGCCCGCTCCGTGCCCAGCGGATACCGCAACTCCTTCGCCCACCAGACGCTGCCCAGCCTGGTGTCCGTCGCCGTGCGCACCGACCAACCGGTCAATCTCGTCACCGCCTACGAGGAGCCGGTCACCCCCTCCTCCGGAATCGCCGCGGAATCCGCCCGACGCCTGGCCGCCGAACACCGCACCGCCGTCGAGGCGTGGGGCGACACCCCTGCCTTCAGCGCGGTCTGCCACGCCTTCCGGGACGAGACGGCGCAGCAGCTGGAAGCGGCGTTCGGACCCGCGACCACCTTCCCCGAACTGCTCAGCGGCCTCGGCGAGCACCTGTCCACTGCGATCGCCGAGGCCGGTCGATGACGCCTGCCGCACCGGACGGGCCGCCGCGAACCGAGCCCGGCGACCGGGCCGTTCTCGTCCTACGACTGGCCGCGCCCCTCCAGTCCTGGGGAGCGCAGGGGGCGTTCAACGTACGGGACACCAAGCCCGAACCCACCAAGTCCGGTGTGACCGGGCTCCTGGCGGCAGCCCTGGGCCTCCCGCGCGAGGCCCCCCTGGACGAACTGCTCACCCTCCGCATGGGAGTCCGGGCGGACGTCCCGGGTTCGCTGCTGCGGGACTACCACGTCGTCAGCGACTTCCGCGGCAAACCGCTGCCCCAGTCCGGCGTCTCGGCCAAGGGCGTCCAGAGACCCACTGCCCCCGCCAAGTACACGCACGTCACCTCGCGGTACTACCTCCAGGACGCGCTGTTCGTCGCCGCCCTTGAGGGCCCGCGCGACCTGCTCGTCCGACTCGACGAAGCGGTGCGCGCGCCTCACTTCTCCCTCGCTCTCGGCCGCCGATCGTGTCCACCGACACAGCCACTCGCCCTCGGCGTAGAGGAAGGAAACCTGGAAGGCGTACTGCACGAACTGCCTTGGCAGGCATCGGAGCGGGCGAAGGAGAGCTACGCCTACAAACTGGGGCACAGACGCGGCCTCGACGGCCCGTTCCGGCCCGCGACCGTGCCGTGCTCGGTGACACTTGAAGACGATGACGGCGACGACGTCCTCCAGGACGTACCGCTCTCCTTCGACCCGCACGACCGCGCGTTCCTGGGCCGCCGGGTACGCCACGAATGGCTCCGGATTCCCACCGGCTTCCCCGACCCCGACGCCGCCACGGAGATCGAGGCAGGCGACGACATACACGACCCCTTCGAACTCCTGGGCCGGTGAACACATGCCGTACCTGTCGCGCATCCGCATCAACCCACTCCGCGCGGAGAGCCGCCGCTACCTGGAGAGCCCGCGTGCCGTGCACGGTGCGGTCATGGGCGGCCTGCCGGCCTCCACGAGCGACGAGCGGCCGCTGTGGAGGATCGACTCCGACGATCCGCACCGCCCGCACCTGATCGTCCTCACCCGTACCCGACCCGACTGGTCGCACATCGTCGAGCGGGCGGGCTGGCCGGACGCGGCCGGAGAACACGCCCTGGTACGCGACTACGCGCCCCTGCTCGCGCTCATCGAGCCGGGGCGCGAGTTCGCCTTCCGCCTCACGGCGAACCCTGTGCAGAACTCCCCGACGCCCACGTCTCCCACTGCCGCACAGCGCAAGCGCATCGCCGCCGAACAGGACCCCGCCCGTCGGCGCGGCTTCCGGATGGCCCACCGCACGGCCGCGGAACAGCTCCGCTGGTTTCTCGAGCGAACCGACCGCTGGGGCTTCGCCGTCCCCCAATCGCGCACGGACCCACCGGCGCCCGGCCTGGAAGCCGTACACGCCGCGGCTCCCACCGGGTCGGGCCCTACGGCCGTACAGACGTTCCCGGGCCGGATCGACTCGGCCCCCCAAGAGGTGCGCATCACGTCCCGCCACCGGCGCAGCTTCACGAAGAACGGCAGAGGACCAAGGGTCATCGTCAACATGGTCACCTTCGAGGGACGCCTCCAGGTCACCAACGCTGAGGCGCTGACCCACCACCTGCTGAACGGCATCGGTCCGGCCAAGGCTTATGGGTGCGGGTTGTTGACGTTGGGTCCGCTCAAGAGCGGGCGCGAGACGGCCGGGTGAAGGTGCTTCGTCAGGGCACAGCCGTGGGGAGGAGGCCCTTAGGTTCGAGTGCCACCCGCCCCGGGAGGGCTCACCTCACAGCTCGTCGCGCGCCTCTCGCCGCCTGTGCGCGATCGCCGCGAGCAACGTCCCCGCCGCGAGCAGCGCCGCAGCGATCCCCGATGCCATCCACACGCCCCCGGACCCGGTGTCCGGCAGCGGCGGCGTGGGGGTCGTCTCCGACGGTGAGGGTGAGGGGGACGGGGAGTCCGACGGAGAAGGGGACGGGGAGTCCGACGGGGACGGGGACGGGGACGGCGAAGCGGAGTCCGACGGTGAGGGGGAGTCCGACGGTGAGGGGGAGTCCGACGGTGAGGGTGATGGGGACGGGGAGTCCGACGGCGAGGGTGACGGCGAGGGGGAGTCCGAGGGTGAAGGGGACGGGGACGGGGAGTCCGAGGGTGAAGGGGACGGGGCGGGGCTGACCTCGTTCACCACCCACGGGGCCTCCGTCGCCAGCAGGCGGCGCGTCGTGCCGTCGGGCCGGTGGCGGTCGCCGGCGATGGCGATCTTGTTCCAGGTGCGCTCGCCGCCCTCGAAGGGCCCGTCGGGGCCGCGCTCGGGCACGTCCATGGACCAGCGGAGCGTATAGCGCTCGCCCGCCGAGAACACATGGTCGCCGAAGTCGAAGCGGACCGAGCGGATCCGGCTCCAGTCGGTGACCTGGCCCGCGGGCGCGAAGGACGGGTCGGGGCGTCCGTCGCACTGGAAGGGGGCGCTGTCGTCCGGGGTGTTGTCCATCTCGGGGCGGCACGGGTCGGCCTGCTCCGAGTAGGTGAGGGTCACGGGTGCCGAGCCCGCGTCGATCGGCCCGGTGAGCCGGGGCCGCCACTCGCTGGTGACGTCGTCCCCGTACCGGCCACTGGTGACGCCGGTGGTGCCGGGGGCGGGCAGCAGGTCGTAGGCGACGACGTTGGTGAGGGCGGTGTTGCCCATGTTGCCGAGGACTGTGCGGTACTCGACGGTGCCGCCGACCGTCGACCGGCCGACCTCGTCCTCCTTGCCGGGGACCTCCGCGGAGCCCTTGAACGCGTCGTCCTCGTCGCCCTTGACCTCCTTGGTGACGAACAGCGCGGAGGACTCGGCGACGGCGAAGTCGTCGGTGGCCTCGGCGACGTTCTCGCCGGTGTCGCCGTCGCCGTCGATGTCGTGCCGGTCGGTGGTGCGGGTGTTGATCGGCCGCTCGGCGTCGTAGAGCCCGGCGCGGTTGCCCGCGTAGTCGGCGTCGCCCGGTGAGCCGCCGTAGGTGCCGCTGGCGACGCCGGGCTCGACGGTCGTACGGAAGGTGTAGACGCAGGCGGAGTCGTCGGCGGGGATCTCGGCGCCGGGCTCGGCGGTCAGCTCGACGCGGGTGCGGCCGCCGGGGATCGCGGGTCCGTCGGTGACCGTCTCGGTGAAGCGGTCGCCCGCGGGGCAGTAGGCGGGCTGGCTGTCGGCGAGGGTCCAGGAGCCCTTCACATAGGCGAGCTGGCGGGGCACGAGGTCCACGAAGCGGGGGCGCAGCGGTGAGGAGCCGGTGCGGTAGCGGTCGTTGGTGAGGGTCACGGTCCAGGTGTGGCCGCCGCCGGGGCCGACGGGCGCCGGTTCGGTGGACTTGGACAGCTCGGGCTGGGACACCTCGGGCTCGATGTGGAAGCCGGCGCAGGACTCTTCCTCGGCGGTGCCGCTGCCGCCGGTGAGGCCGAGGCGGGCGCAGTTGTCGATGTCGCCGCTGCCGCCGGGGACCTCGGAGCCGTCGGCGTGGCCGGAGATCTGCACGACGAGGTCGCTGCCCGCGGGCAGGCGCGGCACGTCGACGCGTACGGCGACGAGGTCGCCCGCGCCGCCGAGGTCGGCGGTCTGCCCGGACGGCGTGATGGTCTCGGTGCTGCCGTCGCGCCGGGTCACGACCACCGACCAGTCGCCGCCGTAGGCCCCGCCGGACGGCGTGGACAGACGGAGGGTCTGCGGGTCGAACCCGGCGGGCAGGGTGTCACTGAGGCGGGCGTCGGCGGCGTCGGTGCCGGTGTTGGCGAAGCGCAGGACGTACGAGACGCGCTGGCCGTTCGCGGCGAGCGGCGGGTCGACGGACTTGTCGAGGGTGCCGGACACCTCGCCGCCGCCGGAGCCGACGACGGTGTCGGCCGTGTCGGACTCCGTGACCTTCCCGGTCCCGGGCCCGAACGGGTCGCCGGTGACGGACGCGGTGTCGGTGAGGGTGGTGCCGTCGGCGACGCCGTCGCGGACCTTCACGCGGATCTCGTGCACGACGCCGTAGGGGTAGCTCTTCACCTGCGCCAACTGGTCGCCGGGCCGGTCGGGTTCGGTGTCGACGGGCCAGGTGACGGTGCGCGTCGCCGCGTCGTAGGTGTAGCCCGCGGGGGTGGCGTCGACGAGGTCGACGCCCTCGGGGAGCACGTCGGTGAGGACGGCGTTCTCCAGGGCGAGGTTGCCGCGCGGGCGGTTGGCGTTGCGGGGGTCGTTGGTGGCGGTGACCTTGTACGTGATCGTCTCGCCGGGCCGGGCGCGGGAGGGGCCCTCCTTGCGGATCGCCGGGTTCGGCTCGGCGGTCACCTCGACGACGGCGTCGTCGGCGCTCGGGGTGCCGTCGCCGTTGGCGGCGGTCGCCGACATCTGCGCCCGCTGGCCGCCCGGCGGCGTCCAGTAGTCCTCGGTGGGCCAGCTGACGGTGAGCTGGGAGCTCTGCCCGCTGGCGACGGAGCTGTACGTGACGGTCACGGTGCCGTCGTCGTCCGAGGTCACGCCGGTGACGCCCGGCGGGTGGGGCTGCGACACCACCCCCTTGCCGGAGGCGCCGGGCGGAGGCGTGAAGGTGACGGTCACCGCCCGGCAGTCGCCCGGGATCGAGCACTGGATGAACCCGTTGTACGTGACGTGGTCGCCCGCGGGCACCGGCGACGTGCCCGGGTCGAGCCGGACGCTCATCCGGGGGTCGGCGCGGGCCTCGCTGGCGTGGGGCACGAGGGCGAGCGCCGCGAGGGCGGCGACGAGCACGGCCACCGCGGCGACGAGCGCGCGACGGTACCGGTGGGCGATGGGGACCACGGCACTTCCGACCACGAGGGGACCTGAGGACGCGTCAACTGTGGGCCGCTCGGGGGCGGCTTCGGCTGCTACGACAAGGCGTTAAGCGCACGTTTCACCTGAAAGGCCCTGCCCTCGGGGGCGGGGCCTTCCTGCGCGTGCGAGGGCCACCGCGGCTGTGGCCGGCGGCCGGCCGCGCCGCACCCCGGCCACCGGGACCCGTCCCGGGCCGCCCCCTCTAACGTGCCGTCCGCAGCGAGCGGTTCGAGGCGAGGGTGAGGTCGGCGGGTGGGATCGACGGCGGACAGCGGGTGGGGCCCGGACAGCGGGCGGGGCCCGGGCGGCAGGCCGGGTGCGGGGGGCGAGGCGCCGGGCAGGGGTGACGAGGTGCCGGGCGGTGGCGACCACGTGCCGGGCGGCGGGGACGAGGTGCCGGGTGGCGGGGACGAGGCGCCGGGCGAGGGTCCCCGCTATCCCGAGTACCGGGCCGAGCCGGGGGCGCCGGGGCTCGGCGTCTCGGGGCTCGGGCTCGTGGGGATCACCGCGGGGCTCGCGCAGCTCGCGCGCAGCGGGGCGCCGCTGTGGGTGCTCCTCGGGCTGCCCGCGCTGCTCGTGGTCCTGTACGCCCTGATGCGCGTCGCGTTCCGGCGCAGTGCCACCCTCACCGGGCCCGAGGGCGTCGAGGCGCGCGGGCCGTTCGGCGGGCGCTTCGTCGCCTGGCGGGACGTGCAGGCCATCGAGGTCGAGGGCAACCCGACCGCGACCGTCGACGCCGGCGTGGTCCGGGAGTTCGTCTACCTCTACGACCACCAGGGTCACCGGATCCTGCTGCCGCACCTCAACAGTCGCAACCTCTTCGCCTTCCACGAGGACGTACGCGAACTGCGCGACCTGTGGGAGCTGCGGCGCGGCGCCGACTGGCGGGCCCGGCCCGAGGCCGCCGCACGGATCGCGCGGGCCCGGCGCTCCGCCGACCGCAGCACCGCCTGGCTGCGCGGCGTCGCGGCCGGCCTGGCCGCGATGGTCGTCACCGCCGTCGCCTTCTTCGCGCTGCTGCTCGGCGGCGCCCTCGACGACCTCGACGGGCCCGCGGCCGCCCTGCCGTCCCCCGTGATGATCATGGTGGTGCCGGGGGTGGTCTGCGCCGCCGTCGTCGCCGTGGCCGAAGTGGTTCGCAGGAGAGGCGGGCGGGGCGCGAACATCCCGTGAAGGACGTGTGGGGCGCCCGGTGCACCCAGTAGGTTCGGATCCCGCTCGGCAGGCAGCGGGGTTCGGGCCATGGGTGACATGGGTGAGGGGGAGTCGGAGTGCGCCTGGGCACTACCGTCGGAGGGCGCTACCGGTTACTGAGAGGGCCCCTGCGCGGGGGCATGGGCGAGGTGTGGCTGGCCCGCGATCTGCGGCTGCCGCGCGATGTCGTACTCAAGCGGATGCACGCCGCCGACGAGCCCGGGGCCGCCGTCGGCCGCCTGGAGTCGGAGGCCCGCGCGCTGGCCCGCTTCAGCCATCCGCACGTCGTCACGCTGCACGACGTCCTCACGGTCCCGGCCGCCGGTCCCGCAGCCGAGCCGGACGCGGGACGGGGCGCGGGACCGGGCGCGGGTTCGGGCGCCGCCACAGCCGGTCCTTCGGCGTTCTGGCTCGTCATGGAGTACGTCTCCGGGGGCAGCCTCGACCGGCGGCCGCCGCTCGGTCCGGCGCGCGCCGCCCGCGTCGGCGCCCAGATCGCCGACGCCCTGGCCGCCCTGCACGCCCGGGGCATCGTGCACGGCGACGTGAAGCCCGCCAACGTCGTCGTCACCCCCGAAGGCCTCGCCAAGCTCGCGGACTTCGGCGCCGCGTACCGCTACGGCGGCCAGGAGACCATCACCCCGCCCGGCATGGTCGGCTACACCCCGGACTACGCCGCCCCCGAGGTCGTCCGCGGCCACCCCGAACCGGCCTCCGACGTTTTCTCCCTCGCCGCCCTCCTGTACGACGTCGTCACCGGCCGCCCGCCCCGTCCGCACGCCGGACGCGGCATCGACCCCTACGTCGCCGAACGGCAGGCCGCCCGCGGCGAGGTCGTCCTCGACGGTGACATCGGCGCGCTCGCCGACGTCCTGCCGCCGATGCTCGCCCCGGACCCGGCCGGCCGCCCGGACGCGGCGGAGGCGGTGCGGCTCCTGGAGGCGCACGCGGGCCGCCAGGAGCCCCTTCCCGCCCGGGAGTCGGGTGCGGGGGCACTCGCGTTCGGCGTGGAGGAAGGGCACGGCGGGCTCGCTGCCACGGCGGAGTTGTCCGCGTCCACGCAGGAGTTACCGGAGACCGAGAGGGATGCGGAGGGGAGCGGGGCGGGCGCGGGCCCCGGGCTGGACGAGGCCGCGGGAACAAGGGCCGAGGGCGGGGTGATCGGCGGCCAGGGGAGCGCTGCGGACGGCCGCGGAGGCGCGGACCGCCACGGCCACGCAGACCGCCACGGCCACGCGGACCCCCGCCCGGGCGCAGCCCGAAGCCGCCCGGGAGCCGGGCCGCTCGGGCAGGTGCTGCGGGGCCGGGCCCGGCTCGTGGGCGCGGTCGGGGGAGCCGTCGTCCTCGTACTCGCCGCCGCCCTCCTCGTCCCCCGGCTCGCGTCGGACGACGACGGCGGGGACCCGGACGGCAAGGCGGGCGGCCGGACCGGCGCTTCGGGCGGGTCCGGGCGGTCCGTCGTCGGCGACCATCGCACCGCCGACCCCTGCGCCCTCGCCGACCCCGCCGTGCTCAAACGGTTCGGCCAGGCCGACCTCGACCGGGACTACGGCAACTTCGACCGCTGCGACGTCATCGTGGACACCGGCGACGACGAACCCGTCGACGTCGAGGTGCACTTCGACACCGGCGGCGCCTCCGACCTGCCCGCGCCGCAGCGCACCGAGGGCGCCGTCCGCGTGGTGAAGGAGGCCGAGGACAGCGACGCCTGTGTGCGCACGCTGCTGCCCGCGGGGGACCCCGACGTGAACATCTCCGTCGTCGCGAAGCAGGACGAGGGCACCGCGCCGCTCTGCCCCATGGCCGACGCCGCCGCGGCCAAGGCCGTCGACGTGCTCAACGAGGGCCGCATCGCCCGCCGTTCGCCCGCGCCCGCCCACTCCCTCGTGCACGAGGACGCGTGCGCGCTGCTCGACCCCAAGGACCTCGAAGCCGTGCCCGGCGTCGACGCGAAGGACCCCGACGTCAGCTTCGGAGGCTGGGACTGCAAGTGGGCGAGCACCACCGGCGACCTGTGGCTGGAGGTCCGCTTCGACCGCGGCCAGCCACCGACCGGCGACGACGGCATCCTCACCCGCGTCGGCGGCCGTCGTGCCGTCGTCCAGCCGGACGCGGAGGGCCCGCGGACCTGCCTCGTCCGCGTCGTCCACCGCACGTACACGGACCCGGGCGGCGACGACGCGGTCGAGACGGTGAACGTCACCGTCGGCGGCGACCCGTCCGACAAGAAGCTGCGCCGCCTCGCCACCTCCTTCGCGGGCAAGGCGGAGGCCGAACTCCGCGCCGGCTGAGGCGAAGCCGAGGAAGCCGACACGACCGACGGGCCGGGCCGCGTACCGCCGCACGGCTCCAGGGGCCCGCCGCGCCGCTTCGGGAGGGGTCCCGGACCGGCGCCGCACACTGGCGGGAGGGCGCGGGGGAGGCAGGGGACGCGCACCCGGAGCACCGACCGCGCGGCCGACGGGAGACCGACCATGACCGACAAGGGCAAGGACAGCCAGGGGGCCAGTCAGGCCGGGGACAGCCGAGCCGCGGACAGCCGGGCTACGGACGACCGGGCCAAGGACAGCCGTGCCAGGGCCGGTCAGGCCGACGGCGGCCGAGCCACGAACAGCCGCCGCACCCCCCTCGCGCCACAGACCAGCCTCGCGCGCGGAGTCGCCCCCGCGCGCCCCGGCACCCTGCACGCCCGCTCGGTGACGGGCGCCGTCAGGGTGACCCCGCGCCCCGGCCTGACCGTGGCGTTCGGGCGCGGGGAGCTGCCGGAGGTCGCCCTGGCCGTCGGCGAGCACGACCTGATGGTGAGCCGCAGGCACGGGGAGCTGACGTACCGCGGGCACCAGTGGTGGCTGCGCAACACCGGGCAGCAGCTCGTCCGGCTGCCGCGCGGCCGGATGCTGCACGCGAGCACCGACCCGGTGCCGCTCGCCACCGGCTACACCCCGCTGTTCGTCCGCGGCTCCGGCTACCGGGAGCACCTGGTCGAGCTGTACGTCTCGGGCCCCGACGACCCCGGTCCGGTGGCGCGCCGCGGCGCGGAGACCCTGCCGCCCAGGCGCTGGTCGCTCGACGACGACGAGCGGCTGCTGCTCGTCGTCCTCGGACAGGAGTACCTGCTGTACGAGGAGGGGCCGCGCCCCCTGACGTACAGCAGGGCCGCACAGCAGCTCGCGTACCTGCGGCCCGGCAAGAACTGGAACGAGCGCAGGATCGAGTACCGCGTCGAGGCCGTCCGGCGCAGGCTGCACGACAGCGGCTTCCCGCACCCGCTCCTGCACGACAACTCCGTCGGCCGCCCCTCCGACAACAGCCTCCTGCACAACCTGCTGCGGGGGCTGGTCGAGTCGACGACCCTCGTCCCGCCGGACCTGTGCCTGATGGACGACGACGGGGAGGACTGCGGGGAGGGGGCGGGTACGACTGCGGGTGAAGGCGGTACGGCTGATGTCAGGGGCGCCGACTAGAGGCAGGCGCCAGCGACTCCAGGAGGAACACCGCCGCGTCCCGCACGGACGACGGGACGCGGCCGGGTCCGTGCAGCAGGCGGCGCGCGGTGCCCCGCAGGCTCTCGGTGGTGCGCGCCGAGCCGAGGTCCGCGGCGCGCGGGGCGAGGTCCACGACGAGTCGTTCCGCGTCGCTCCACGCCCCGGCGCCGGTCAGGGCGGCCAGGAGGTGGGCCGAGAACAGGTGGCGGTAGGACGGGTCGCCGGGTGCCGTGGCCGCGCGGCGCAGCAGCGGGACGGCGCGGTCGAAGTCCCGCAGGCGGGCGGCGACCCAGCCCCGGTGGCCGGTCAGTTCCCGCTCGTCGAGCCACCAGGCCCACGCCGGGTCGTGCCGCGAGCCGCCGTCGAGGAACAGGCTGTCGGCGCGGGCCATGAGGTCCACCGGCTCGCGGCGTGCGCCCAGCATCGCCGTCGCGTGCGCCTCGCGGATCAGGACGAGGGCCGCGACGCGCGGCGGCAGCGGGCGGGGGCCCCGGGACCGGGCGGCGGCGGCGAGGGCGGCCCGGGGGTGCCCGGCGTGGGTCAGGAGCATGCTGTCGTTGAGCAGCGTGAGGCGGGCCGTCCAGCGGTCGCCGCACAGCTCGGCGAGGGCGAGCGCGCGGGCGTTCATCCGGTGGGCGGCCCCGTGGTGTCCCGCGTCGAAGAGGATCCACCCGATCACCTCGCACAGCTCCGCGAGCACGGCGAGCCGGTCGCTTTCCGCGCCCGCGAGGGCGGCGGGGTCAGCGGTCACCTCGGGCACCGCGCGCACGACCGCCCGTGCGAGGGGGACGGCGGTGGCCCCGCCGCCGGCGGAGTCCAGGCCGATCAGCCGCCGGGTGACGGCACGGAGGGCACCGAGCGAAGGCCGTCCGCGCCGTCCGCGCAGTCCGCGCCGTCCTCCGTGCCGGTCACGGACGCCCACGCCCACACGCAGGTCAGCACCCGCGCCCAGGCTCACGTCCGTGCACGGGTCCGCACCCGCGCCCAGGTCCATGCCCGCGCACAGATCCGCGCCCGCCCAGGAGGCCGAGCCCGCGCAAGGGCCCAAGTCCGGGCCCGCCCCCCCGCCGATGTCCGCGCCCACGCCCAGCCTCCCCACCCCACCGGCCCCCGCCAGGCCCTCCCTTGATCATGCCAAACCGCGGGCCGGGTCCGGGAAGGCCGCCCGCGCCGGACCGCGCGCCGCCCCGGCCGTCGCCTCCGCCCGGGCGGGCGCCCCCGCTCCGGCCCACTCCATCCGCGACCAGGGCAGGGCCAGTTCCGCCAGGGAGGACACCGTGCGGGGCGCGAGGCCGTCGAGGTCGGCGGCTTCGGCGTGGCGGGCGAAGACCGTGTCGACGTAGCGGTGGCCGGTGTCGGCCGCGATGAACACCGTGGTGCCGCCCGGGACGTGGGCGTGCTCCCAGCGGGCCGCCGCATAGCTCGCGCCGGTGGACAGGCCCGCGAAGACGGCATGGCGGCGCAGCAGGTCGACGCTCCCGGCGAGGGCGGTGTCGAACGACAGCCAGTGGACGGTGTCGTACGCCGTGTGCGACACGTTGGCGAACGGGATCGAGCTGCCGATCCCGGCGATGATGATCTCCGGGTCGGCCACGTGCTCGCTGCCGAACGTGACGCTGCCGAAGGGCTGCACGCCCGCGAGCCGCACCGGGCCCGCGCCGTCCGCGCGCAGGTAGCGGGCCAGGGCGCCGGTGGACGCGCCCGAGCCGACGCCGCCGACCAGGGTGAGCGGCGAGCCGTCCGCGGGGGCCGCCGCGCGGACGCGGTCGGCGATCGCGCGGTAGCCGAGGTAGTGGATGTCGTCGTGGTACTGCCGCATCCAGTGGTACTCGGGGTGCGCGTCCAGGATCTCGTGCACCCGGGCGACCCGCCGCTTCTGGTCCAGCTTCAGGTCGGAGCTGGGCGGCATCTGCTCCAAGTGGGCGCCCAGGATGCCGAGTTGGGTGCGCAGGGTGTGGTCGACGGTGGTGGAGCCGATGATGTGGCAGCGCATGCCGTAGCGGTGGCAGGCCAGGGCGAGGGCGTACGCGTAGATGCCGCTGGAGCTGTCGAGGAGGGTGTCGCCGCGGCGTACGGCGCCCGTGTCGAGCAGATGGCGGACCGCCGCGAGCGCCGACACGACCTTCATGGTCTCAAAGCGCAGGCAGATGAGTCCCTCGTCGACACGTATCAGGTCGGGGCGGCCGATCGCCTCCGCGATGTGCTCGTCCGTCTCGGCCATGTGGGGCCTCCTCGCTGGTGGGTGAACTCGTGCAGGGGGTGTGCGGGGCGTGTGGGGTGGAGCTCCGCGAGGTCGTCGTGAAGGTGTACGTGGCCGGGATGCCCGCCGCCGCGAGCGCCTGCGAGCAGCGGCGCAGCCGCCCCCGCAGGTCCGGTGCCGCCGGGTCGAAGAGCAGGCCCGCCACGTTGCCGCTGTGCGCGACCTGCACGCCCACCGCGCCGACGCGGCCCGCGATGGCCGTCAGCTCCCCGAACTCCTCGTGCGCGAGGACGCGTTGACCGCGCCGGGCGCTCTCGGTCGCGACGTGCCCGAGCAGCACCGGGTCGGCGGTGGCGACGGCCCGCCGCAGCAGGGCGCGCAGCCGCTCGTACGCGCGCACGTCCTCGTCGTCGTACCCGCGCGTCGGCAGCGCCAGGGTGTCCACGGGCCGTCCGCCGCCGAGCGCGCAGCCGACGACGACCGCGGGCGGCAGCGCGGCGCCCAGCTCCTCCAGGACCCGGCCCTCCCGCTGGGCGAACAGGAGCGGGCGGCCGTCCAGCATCAGCGGGTCCGACGCCCGCTCGGCGCGCACCGCGAGCCGCGCGATGGCCTCCGGCGTGAGGAGCACCCCGAACGCGTCCGCGACCGCGCGCACCGCCGCGATCACGTCGCTGCTCGACGAGCCCATGCCGAGGCCCACAGGCACGGCACCGGTGAGCCGCAACTCACCGCCGCACAAAGATTCCTGACACTGTGTCGCGCACTCCGCCATCGCGTAGGTGGCGGCCCGCAGCGCCTTGGTGCGGTCGGCGGGCACCACCGTCACGTCCTCGGCGCCGGGGCGGCGTACGAACTCCGCGCGGGTGCCGAGGGCAGGCATCGGGAGGGTGACCAGGCCCGCGCGGCGCCGCCCGCGCTCGTCGAGGAAGACGCCCTGGAGGATCTCGCCGTGGTGACAGGCGGCGTGCCCGGTGCCGGTGCCGGTGCCGGTGGCGGTGGCAGTGCTGGTGGCGGTGGCGGTGGCGGTGGCGGTGGCGGTGTGAGGGGCCGCGCGTGTGCCCGTCCCCGTCCCCGTCCCCGTCCCCGCCCCCGTCCCGGGCCCGTCCTGTGGCGCCGCGTTCGTCACGACCCGCCCTTCGCGCGCGGTGCGGCCCGGTACCGGTACAGGGCCGTCGGCTCGGCGCTGAACTGGGAGAACGGGAACGGCTCCGCGGACAGCGCGGTCACCCCCGCGCCCAGGAACGCCCGGGCCACCGCGCTGCCCGACTGGGCGTACACGATCAGCGGCACGTCGCGTTCGCGGCAGCGGGCGAGGATCGTGTCGAAGGTGCCGTTGCTGAGGGTCATGCCGGTGGCGACGACGGCGTCGGCCGCGGCGAGGACCTCGTGCATGTCGTCGCTGACGGGGTCGCCCCACTGGGTCGTGCGCAGGTTGAGGTCGCAGGGCAGCGGGTCGCCGCCGCGCTCGCGGATGGCCGCGACCAGCGGGTTGACGACGCCGATGAGGGCGACCTTGGCGCCGGGCTCGATGTCGAGGAGGCCCGCGATGGCCGTGTCCCGGGCCACCGCGCGGACCTCCGGCGGACCCGCGGGCAGCGTCACGGGCTCGGCGCCGGGGGCCTCGCGGTGCGGCGCGACGGCGGCCAGGTAGGCGTCGAGCGCGGCCGTGCGCAGCGCCCGCGGCGCCTCCGTGAGCAGCGTGGCCAGCGAACTGCCGGACGCGTCCCGGCAGATGGCCGGGTCGATCTCGCCCGCCTCGAAGGCGCAGCCGCCGAACGCGCCGCCGACGCGCACGAGGACGTACTGGTTGAGGTAGGTGACGTCGCCGCCCGCGAGGCGCGTGCCGTGGTGGATCCAGAACACGCTGGTGGCCGTCAACTCGGCCGGGTCGGGGCCGAGTTCACCGGCGAGCACGGCGGAGAGGAGTTCGTCGACGGTCTTCACGCGAGGCCTCCGCGGATCGGCTGGGTCATGGACTTCGGTGCTCGCTGGAACTTGAGGAGGAACGTCAGGACGCCGTCCTGCCAGTCGTGCAGATGGTCGATCTCCGCGGTGAAACCCCTGTCCAGCGCGTCCCCGACGATGGTGCGCAGATCGGCCGTGTTCGACACGATCACGTACACCTCGCCGCCCGGCGCGAGCAGGTCACGCTCGGCGAGCTGCGCGAAGAACCGTGCGAGCAGCGGAGCGCCCACGCACACGTTGCGTACGACGTCGGGGTCCTCGCTGACCGGCTGGCTGACCGCGGGCGGGTTGAACGTCACGACGTCGAGCTTGACGCCCGCGGGCAGCGCGTCGAAGACGTCGCCGACGACGGGGACGAGGCGGGTGTCGGGGCGCTCGCCGACCAGGCGGGCGTAGTGCCGGGCCGCCGTGGCGACGCTCTCCGGGTGCACGTCGAGAGCGTAGATCTCCCGCGCCCCGCGCACGCCTGCCGCGACCGCCTCCACGCCGAGCCCGGCGCCCATGGCCGCGTACCGGCGAAAGCGCGTCTCGATGCGGCCGTCGAGCAGCCGCTCGTGGACGAGGCGGCTGGTCCAGCCGGGTATGAACACGCCGGGCGGCACGTCGAAGGACCAGCCGTTCCAGGTGTAGGAACGGGGGGTGTGCAGGTCCGCCTTCGGCTGGTTGAGGGCGATGACGCGCGCGGCGGGCAGCGGCGGCGGCAACTGGTCGAGCAGGGCGGCTCCGGTGGCCGTGCTGTCCATCAGGTCTCCTTCGGGGTGGGGGAGTCGACGAGTTCGGGGGTGGGGTGGTCCGTGGCGGACCTGGGGGACGCGAGGACGACCGGGTCCTCGGTGGCGGGGGCGACCGCGTCCCCGGTGGCGGGCGGCGCGGCGACACCCCGGTACGCGACCGCGAGGTGCCCCAGCGGGTCGGGCCCGGTCACCGCGTCCACCTCGAACACCTCGGCGAGCAGCCGTGGCGTCAGGACGTCCCGCGGCGGCCCTTCGGCGACGAGGCGGCCGCCGTGCAGCAGGAGCAGCCGGTCGCAGTAGCGGGCGGCGAGGGACAGGTCGTGCAGCGCGACGAGGACGGTCTGGTCGGTGGCCGCGAGCAGGCCGAGCAGCTCCAACTGGTGCTTCACGTCGAGGTGGTTGGTCGGCTCGTCGAGCAGGATCGCGTACGGCTGCTGCGCCAGGGCCCGCGCGATGTGGGCGCGCTGGCGCTCGCCGCCGGACAGCGCCTTCCAGGGACGCTCGCGCAGCTCGGTGAGGCCGAGGCGGGCGAGGGCCGCGGCGACGACGGCCCGGTCCCGCGCGCTGAAGCCCCGCCACCGGTCGCCGAAGGGCGTGCGGCCGAGCGTCACCACGTCCTCGACCCGCAGATCGCTGTCGGTGTCGGCGGCCTGCTCCACGAACGCCACATGGCGGGCGGTCCGGCGCGCGCTCCAGAGCCGGATCGGCTCCTTGTCGTACGCGACCGAGCCGGACGTCGGGGTGCGCAGCCCCGCGAGGCAGCGCAGCAGGGTGGACTTGCCGGAGCCGTTGGGGCCGATGAGGCCGACCGTCTCGCCCGGCGCGATGTCCAGGTCGACGCCGGCCAGGACGCTCTTGCCCGCCACGGACCAGGCGAGGCCTTCGGCGGTGATCCTCACAGCTCCCCCCGCTTGCGCAGGACCAGCAGGAAGAGGGGCACACCGAGCAGCGCCGTGAACACGCCGACGGGCACCTCCTGCGGCGCGAACGCGACCCGCGCGAGCGCGTCCGTCCACACCAGGAACACCGCGCCCACGAGCGCCGACAGCGGAAGCAGCGTCCGGTGCCGCGGCCCGACCAGGAACCGCACGCCGTGCGGCACGATCAGGCCGACGAACCCGATGGCGCCCACGGACGCCACCGCCACCGCCGTCATCAGCGACGTCACGATCAGCAGCACCCAGCGCGTCGTACGGACGTCCACGCCGAGCGACGACGCCGTGTCCGTGCCGAACGAGAACCCGTCCAGGGCGGCCGAGTTGAGCCACAGGACGAGCAGGCCCACCGCCGTCACCGCGGCCGTCACCGCCGTGGTGTCCCAGCGCGCCGGGGCCATCGAGCCGAGCAGCCACTGCGTGATCGCCCGGATCGCCTCGGAGTCGCCCGACGCCATCAGGACGAGCGAGGTCAGCGCCGTGAAGAGCTGCGACACGACCACACCGGTGAGGACCACCCGGACCGAGTCGAGGCCGCCCTTCCTGAGCAGCAGCATCAGCAGCCCGAACGACACCATCGCGCCGACGAACGCGCCGCCGGTCACCCCGAGCGAGGCGGACCCGAGCCCGAGCACCACCACCGCGACCGCGCCCGTCGACGCCCCCGAGGAGATGCCGAGCAGATACGGGTCGGCGAGCGCGTTGCGCGTGATCGCCTGGAGCGCCGCGCCGCACACCGCGAGCGAGGCGCCCACCAGCGCCGCCATCACCACCCGCGGCACCCGCAGCTCCCAGATCAGGGAGTCCACCAGGCGCGGCAACGGCTCGACGTCCAGGCCCAGGTGGAACCCGGCGGTGCGCACCACGTCGGCGTACGACACGTCGGTGGTGCCGATCCGGACGGACGCGACGAGGGAGACGGCGAGGGCGAGTCCCGCGAGGAGGTGGAGGGCCGACGCGGACGGCGCGGACCGGCGTGCCGTCCGCCCGGGGGCGGGGGCCGCCGGGGCCGGGGGCGCCGCGGCCTCCCGGGCCGAGGGGTGCAGCAGGTCCGGGGCGCCCGGCCTAGCGGGCATACCCGAGGTCCTTCATCCCGGCGGTGAGGCGCGGCAGCGCGCCGACCGTGCGGACCGACGGGTCCATCTCCGTGCCCGGGATCTCGATGAACCGCTTCTTCTCGACGGCGTCGAGCTTCGCCGTCACCGGGTTCGCGCGGATCGCCTTGAGCTTGTCGGCCGCGCTGTCGCCGGGCTTGCCGCGTTCCGAGAGGTCGCCGATCACGATGAAGTCAGGGTCGCGCTCGGCGATCTGCTCCCAGGTGACGGTGGGCCAGTCCTCGTCGATGTCGTCGAAGGCGTTCTTCGCGCCGACGGTCCTGCTCATCTCGCTGGGGATCGCGCTCTTGCCCGCGACGTACGGGGTGTCGCCGTAGACGGAGTACAGCCAGACCACGGTCGGCTCGCCCTTGACCCGGTCCTTGGTCCGCGCCGCCGCGGTGAGCGTGGCGCGCTGCTTCTCGACCAGCTTCGCGGCCCGCTTCTCGACGCCGAAGATCCGGCCGAGGTCCCGGTAGTCCTGGAAGAGCAGCTCGAACGGTGACTTCGTGCCCTTGGCGGCGTTCTGCTTCGGGCAGTCCACGGCGCTCACGAACGACGGCAGGCCGAGGTCGGCGAGCTCCTCGCGGGTGCCGACGCGGTCCTTGGTGAAGTAGTCGGTGAAGCCGCCGGTGGTGAAGTCCGGGGTCGCGGCGCGCAGTTGCTCGCTGGTCAGGATCTTCGGGCTGAGCACGTCGACCTTGTCGTACGCCTTCCTGTACTCGGGCGCGATCTTCGTCTTCAGGTTGGACGTACCGGCCATGCGGTCCTGGAGGCCGAGTTCGAGCAGGACCTCCGTGGAGGACTGGTCGAGGGCGACGGTGCGCTCGGGCGGCCCGTCGAAGCTCAGCTTCCGGCCGCAGCTCGTGACGGTCGTCTCCTTGCCGCCCGCCCTGTCCTCGGACGCGGAGCCGCCGCCGTCGGAGGACGAACAGCCGACGGCCGTGAGGGCGAGCGTAAGGGCGGCTATGCCGAAGCGGGCGGGGTGGCGGTGGCGCATGGGACCTCCGGTCTCGGGTGGGACGCGATAAGGGTACTGTAATGGCAATCATTTTCATTAATGGGTCCCGGGGTGGCCTCCGCCGGTCGGCGGCGCGCCATCGGTCCGCCTCAACTGCCGCTTTTCGCAGGTCAGTTGGGTGCCGGTGCCGGACCGCATAACGATTTCGAGATCCGTACGAGATCCGTACGAGGGCCATGGGCTGCCCGTGCGGACGATCAGGAGAGGGAGTGCGTGACGTGGCGACTACGCCGATACGGACGGAGGCCGACGGGGCCGACGGGGCCGGCGGGGCCGAGGAGGCCGAGGCGGCCGAGGGGGTGGACGGGGCCGCGAAGGCCAAGAGTGCCGACGAGGCCACGAGCGCAGGCGAGGCCGGGGGGACCGGCCGGGGGCCGGGTGTGCTGCGGGACCTGGCGTTCCTGCGGCTCTGGTGCGGGACCACCGCGTCCGGGCTCGCGACCTGGGCGCTGCCCTTCGTGCTCGGGCTCGCCGTCCTCGACCGGACCATCGGCGCGGCGACGCTCGGCCTGCTCCTTGCCGCCCGTACCGCGGGCTTCCTCGTGGCCGTCGCCGTCGGCGGTGTCCTCGCCGACCGGTACTCGCGGCGCGGCGTCGTCCTCTGGGCGGGCCTCGCCGCCGCGGCCGCGACCCCGCTCCTCGCCCTGGGCCTCGGGCGGTCGCTCCCGCTGATGCTCGCCGCCGCCGTGGTCGCGGGCGCGGGCCAGGGTGCCTGCCGCCCCGCCTTCCAGGCGCTCACCGCCGAAGTCGTCGACGAGGACCGCCGCCAGGCCGCGAACGCCGCGATGACCCTGTCGGTACGGGCCACCACCCTCGCCGGACCGTCCCTGACGGCGCTGCTCGCCGTCGCCCTCGACACCTGGACGCTGCTGCTCGGGATCGGGGTGCTGTGGCTGGTGGCGGCGCTGATGCCGGGGCCGGGGGCGGGGCGGCCCGGGGCCGCCGCGGCCGAGGGCGCCGACGCCGACGGCGTGGACGACGACGGCGCGGACCGTGACGGTGCCCGCCGACGGCCTTCGTTCTTCGGGGAGTTCGCCGAGGGGCTGCGGGAGGCGCGGCGCCACCCCTGGTTCCTCGCCGGGCTCGGCGCGCTCACCGTCGTCATCAGCACCGGCTACTCCGCGACCGGCGTCGCGCTCCCGCTGGTCAGCCGCGACAAGTACGACACCGGCTTCGTCCTCGCCGCCGCCATGACCGCGTACACCCTCGGCGCGCTCGGCGGGGCCGTCGTCGTCGCCCGCTGGCGCCCGCGCGCACAGGGCTGGGCCGCGCTCGCGGGCCTCGGCCTGTACGGCTTCGCGCCGCTGAGCCTGCTGCTTCCCGTGCACTGGGTGGTCGTCGTGGCCGCGTACGCGGTGGCGGGCATCGGCATCGAGCTGTTCAACGTGCCCTGGTTCACGGCGACGCAGCGCGAGGTGGCCCCCGACAAGCTGGCCCGGGTGTCGTCTCTCGACTTCATGCTGTCCTACGGCCTCGCGCCGGCCGGGCTCGCCCTGATCGCCCCGGCCATCGAGCAGTTCGGGCCCCGGCCCGTGCTCGCGGTGTGCGCGGTGCTGTGCTTCGCGGCGCCCGCGGCGGCGGCGCTGGTGCCGAGCGCGCGGGGGTTCGCGCGGCGGGAGCGGGGGGAGGAGCACGAGGGTCGTGCGGGGCGTGCGGGGAGTGAGGGAGGCGTACGGGATGAGTGACCTCCGGTTGGACGGAGCTCGCCGGTCGGACGGAGGGCATCTGCCGGACGGGGGCCACCCGTCGGCCGACGGGTGCCTGCCGGACGCCGTGCCCGACCCCGGCCCCGGCCCCGGCATCGTGCCGCCCCGCGTCCCGCCCGAGCGCGTCGACGACGCCCCCGCGCTGCTCACCGAGCACGGCGCCGTCGTGCTGTCCGCGTACGAGGCGGGCGGCGCCGACCCCCTCACCCTCGCCGCCGCGCGGGTGCTCGGCGCCCGGCTGCGCGAGCTGTACCCGCAGCGGCTGCGGACCTCGCGGGACGGCGGCCCCGTCCACCTGCACGCGGACAGCTTCGACGTGCGGGTGGACGTGGGCGGCGTCCCCGGCAGGCGCCGCCACCCCGACGAGGACCACGTCTTCGTGCGCTGCGAGCGCCCGGCGCCGTCCGGCGGGCACTCCTTCGCGGTGGACGCGGGCCGGTTCGTGGACGGGCTCGCGGCGGCCGACCCCGAGCTCGCGGACTTCCTGACGGGATGCGACGTGGACCTGTACGGGGCGTGGGCGGGCCTGCGCGGGCTGCCCGCGACGCCGCACGTCGGACGGCACGTGGAGTGGACGCGCACCGGGCGCCGGATCGTGCGGCGCACCGACGGCGCGGTTCCCCTGCACCGCGATCCGCAGGCCGAGCACATCACGGCGATGCTGGACCGCTTCACCCGGGCCGTGCACGGCCTGGAGGACGCGCTGCCGCGCTTTTGGCTCGGCGCGGGCGACATCCTCGTACTCGACAACTACCGCTGCTGGCACGGGCGGGACGGGCACACGGGGGAGCGGACGGTGCGGATCCTGACGGTACGGAGCACGGAGGCGCGCTAGCGGGCCGCCCCGGGCGGGACGGGGAGGCGCGGTGACGGACTCACTGGACCGGACTCGCCGGACCGCGCTTCCCGGCCGCCTTGGCGCATCGTCCAGCAGGTGGAACGGCACCTCGCATCTGCGATGTAGGTTCGCCCGAACTTTTACAACTGCCAGGCAAACGGGCTTATCGTGCTGCACATGCAGTCCTACACCATCGGTCAGGCCGCCCGGCTCCTCGGCGTCAGCCCCGACACCGCCCGCCGCTGGGCGGACGCCGGGCGGGTCGCCACCCGGCGGGACGACGCCGGGCGCCGCGTCATCGACGGCCGCGACCTGGCGGCGTTCTCCGTGGAGCTGGCCCAGGCGGGCGGCGCCACCGAGGGCGAGGACACGTACACGTCCGCGCGCAACGCCTTCCCCGGCATCGTCACGGCCGTGAAGCTCGGCGACGTGGCCGCGCAGGTCGAGATCCAGGCGGGCCCGCACCGCCTGGTCTCGCTGCTCACCCGCGAGGCGGTGGAGGAACTCGGCCTGGAGGTCGGCATGGAGGCCACCGCCCGGGTGAAGTCCACCAGCGTGCACATCGACCGCGTCTGAACCCTCGAACGCACCCTAGGAGTCCCGCTCATGCCCCCCGTCTCCCCTGCCTCGCCCCTGTCCCGCGCCGTGCGTTCCCCGCGGAGCAGGCGCCGCGCCGCCGCCGCGGTGGCCGCCGCAGCGCTGCTCCTGCCGCTCGCCGCCTGCGGCGGTGACGACGACGGCGGCGGCAAGAAGGACAAGGGCGGCAAGGGAGGCAAGGGCGGCGGCGTGCCCAAGGCCGACCTGACCGTGCTCGCCGCCGCGTCGCTCACCGACGTGTTCAAGACCATCGAGACGACGTACGAGGAGCAGCACCCGGGCACGAAGCTCACCTTCTCCTTCGCCGGTTCGCAGGAGCTGGCCGCGCAGGTCAAGCAGGGCTCGCCCGCCGACGCCCTGGTCACCGCAGACACCAAGACCATGGACGGCCTGAAGTCCGACGTCGGGTCGCCGAACATCATCGCCAAGAACCGCCTCGTCATCGCCACCCGCGACGGCAACCCCAAGAAGATCAAAAGCCTCGAGGACCTCACCGACAGCGGTCTGAAGGTCGTCCTCGCCGCCCCCGAGGTGCCCGTCGGGCGCTACAGCCAGCAGGTGCTCGACGCCCAGAAGCTCAAGGTCGAGCCCGTCTCGCAGGAGACGAGCGTGCGCGGGGTGCTCAGCAAGGTCGAGCTGGGCGAGGCCGACGCGGGCATCGTCTACAAGACGGACGCCGCGACCGCCCCCGACAAGGTCGACGCCGTCACCATCCCCGACGCGCAGAACGCGGTGGCGTCCTACCCGGCCGCCACGCTCAAGGAGTCCGGCCACAAGGAGGCCGCGGACGCCTTCGTGAAGTGGCTCGGCACGCCCGAGGCGCAGAAGATTCTTCGGGACGCGGGCTTCCAGAAGCCGTGACGTGAACCCCTGAACGCCAGATCCGCCCCGTACGTCAGGACCCTCCGATGAACCGCTTCCGCAGCCGACCGCCGCGGCCGGGCGGGGGCCGTGTCCGCGCGCCGTTCGTGCTCGCGGTACCGGCGCTGCTCGCCGTCGCGTTCCTGCTGATGCCCCTCGTGGGGGTCCTGGCCCGTACGGAGTGGGGGCAGCTCGGCGACCACCTGAGCAGCCCCGGGGTGACCGAGGCGCTCAAGCTGTCGCTCGTCGTCTCCTTCTGGACGCTCGGGCTCTCCCTGCTGCTCGGCGTGCCGCTGGCCTGGCTGCTCGCGCGGGTCCCGTTCCCCGGGAAGGCGCTCGTCCGGTCCCTCGTCCTGCTGCCGATGGTGCTGCCGCCGACCGTCGGCGGGGTCGCACTCCTGCTCGGCTTCGGGCGGCGCGGGCTGCTCGGGCCCTGGCAGGAGGACACCTTCGGCGTCGTCCTGCCCTTCCACACCTCCGGTGCCGTCGTCGCGGCGACGTTCGTCTCCATGCCGTTCCTCGTCATCAGCCTGGAAGGCGCGATCGCCGGGCTGCGGCCCAGCTACGAGGAGACGGCCGCGTCCCTCGGCGCGTCCCCGGCGCGGGTGTTCCGCACCGTCACGCTGCCCATGGTCGCGCCCGGACTCGCCGCCGGGGCCGCGCTCACCTGGGCGCGGGCGCTGGGCGAGTTCGGCGCGACGATCACGTTCGCGGGGAACCTGCCCGGGACGACGCAGACGCTCCCGCTCCAAGTGTACCTGCTGCTCCAGGACTCGCCGGAGGCGGCCACCTCGGTGTCGCTGCTGCTGCTCGCCATCGCGATGGCGGTGCTGGTCGCGTTGCGGGGGCGGTGGACCGGGGGCGGAGGTCCGCCGGGGGCGGTGTGGACGACGGGGGTGTCGAGGGGGCTCTGGGCGGGGCAGAGGCCGGTGCCGATGCTGATGCCGTACGAGGGTCGCTTGCCGGTGCGGCGAGGGGGGCGGGCGCCGGTGGCGTGCGTGGGGCGGGTGTCGATGCGTTGCGCGGGGCGGGTGGCGATGTTGTACGGGAGCCGGGTGCCGGTGGCGTGGGCGGGGCGCGTGCCGATGCCCTCCGGGGGCAGGGCGCCGATCCCGGGCGGGACCGTCCGGTCGTCGATGGCCTCGCCAAGGTGCCCGAGTCCGGCGGGAGCTGGGCGTTGCACGCGGACGTCACCGGGTTCACCCGGCTCGTCCTCGACGCCGAACCCGGCACCACCATCGCCGTCGTCGGGCCCAACGGCGCCGGCAAGACCACCCTCCTGCGCGCCCTCCTCGGCCTGACGCCCCGCGCCCACGCCGCCCTGCGCCTCGGCGACGCCGACGTCACCGCGCTCGCGCCGCACCGGCGAGGGGTCGCCTGGGTGCCCCAGGACGGCGCCCTCTTCCCGCATCTGACCGCCCTCGGCAACACGGCGTACGGGCTGCGGGCCCAGGGTGTACCGCGCGCGGAGGCCCGGCGGGCCGCACAGGCGTGGCTCGACCGGCTCGGCGTCGGGCACCTCGCGCACCGCAGGCCCGCGCAGCTGTCCGGTGGGCAGGCCGGGCGGGTCGCCCTCGCCCGGGCCCTCGCCGCGCGGCCCCGGCTGCTGCTCCTCGACGAGCCGCTCGCCGCGCTCGACCAGACCACGCGGGCGCACGTGCGGCACACCCTGCGGGGGCACCTCGACGGCTTCGGGGGTGTCTGCCTCATCGTCACGCACGACCCGGTCGAGGCCGTGTCCCTCGCCGACCGGGTCCTCGTGCTCGACGACGGGCGGGCCGTGCAGGACGCGCCGCCCGCCGAGGTCACGCGGCATCCGCGGTCGCCGTGGGTGGCGCGGATGCTCGGGCGCAACGCGTGGCCTGGCGCGGTGGCCTCCGACGGTACGCTCGCCCTCGCCGGGGGCGGGCGGCTCGTCGTCGCCGATCCCCTCGACGCCGGGGTGCGGGCGCTCGCCGTCATCGCGCCCGAGGCGGTGTCCGTGCACCGGGAGAAGCCCGCGGGCAGCCCGCGCAACGTGTGGGCCGGGACCGTCCGTGAGATCACCACGGCCGGCAGCCGTCTCCGCGTCCTCGTCACGTCGCCGGACGCCCCCGACCTCGTCGCCGAGATCACGCCTGCCGCTGCGGCTGAGCTCGCCCTGGTGGACGGGGCCGCCGTCTGGACGAGCGTGAAGGCGACAGAGGTCTCCGTGGTCCCCCTGTAGCCCACCCACCCGCCCGAACTCGCACCCTGCAGCCCAGCAGCCCGGCACCCCCAGCCCCGAAGGGGTCACCCCCGTATCGCGCTCCGCGCTCGTCCTCAAGCGCCGGACAGGCTCTCTCCCACCC
>NZ_JNXT01000034.1 GCF_000716675.1 Streptomyces alboflavus | reverse complement strand
CCCCAGAAACGCCCCCGCCGTCCCCCGGTCCCGCACCGCCACCCGCAGCCACTCCGCCCCGAGCCCCGGAAACGTATCGCCCCGCCGCACGGCGAACCCCCGCTCCCGCAACCGCTCCCGCACCCCGAGCCCGTCGGAGACCCGCAGCAGCACGAACGGCCCCTCCGCGGGACCGGCCACCGACACCCCCGGCAACTCGCCGAGCCCGTCCAGGAGATACCGCCGCTCGGCGGCGACCCGGTGGGCCACATGCCCCGCCTCCGCGAGGGCGCGCGGCGACACGCACGCCTCCGCCGCGGCGAGGGCGGGCGACGACACCGGCCACAGCGGCTGCGCGCGCGACAGCTCGGCGACGACCGCCGGGTCGGCGAGGACGTAGCCGATGCGAAGACCGGCGAGCCCCCACGTCTTGGTGAGGCTCCGCAGCACCACGAGCCCCGGCACGTCGACCCGCCCGGCGAGGGCCTCGCGCTCGCCCGGCACCGCGTCCATGAACGCCTCGTCCACCACGAGGACCCGCCCCGGCCGGGCCAGCCGGACGAGGTCCGTGGCGGGATGCAGCACGGAGGTGGGGTTCGTGGGATTGCCGACCACGACGAGGTCGGCGTCCTCGGGCACGAGCCCGGGATCGAGCCGGAACCCGTCCTCGGCCCGCAACAGCACCCGCCCCACCGCGTGCCCGGCATCCCGCAGCGCGGCCTCGGGCTCGGTGAACTGGGGATGCACCACGACGGGCCGCCGCACCCGCAGCGCCCGCGCGAGCAGCACGAACGCCTCGGCGGCCCCCGCGGTCAGGAGCACCCGCTCCGCCGGGACCCCGTGCCGCGCCGCCACCGCGGCCCGCGCCGCCCGCCCGTCGGGGTAGGCGGCGAGGCCGTCGAGGGACGCGGCCACGCGACTCTTCAGCCACGCCGGCGGCGTACCGGCACGGACGTTGACGGCCAGGTCGACCAGATCGCCGCCGCCCCGCACCTCCACGTCCCCGTGGTGCCGCAGGTCGACGTCGGGCCCGGCGACGCCCGCCGCCGGACTGTCGGCGACCCCGGCCTCAGTGGGAGTGCGCATGGCTTCCGTGGTGGCCGTGGTCGTGCCCGTGGTGATGGTGGCCGTCGTCGTCGGGGTGGAAGTGCGGCTGCTGCGGCAGGCCCACCTTGTCCTCGAAGCCCGGCAGCGCCACCCGGTACACACAGGTGTCGCAGTTCATCCGCAGGTCCCCGCCCACGGCCTCCCGGTACCGCTCCATGACCAGCTCGACCAGCTCCTCCTCGGGGCCGATCACATCGGCGGAAAGCACCTCCACGTCGGGGTGCGCGGACGCCCAGCCGTCGGTCTGCTGCCGCACCCGGTCCGGCAGGATGCCGGTGAACAGGAAGTACGGCAGGACCACGATGCGCCGCGCGCCCAGCGCCACGCACCGGTCGAGCCCCGACGGCACGTCGGGCGCCGCGAGCGACACGAACGCCGTCTCCACGCCCGCGTACCCGCGCCCCTCCCACAGCAGCCGCGCCGCCTTGAACACCTCGGAGTTGGCGTCGGGGTCCGTCGAGCCGCGCCCCACCAGGAGAACCGTGACGTCCGCCCGGTCCTCCGGCGTGCGCGCCGTGCCGCCGAGCGCCTCGTCGAGCCGCCGCTCCAGGACCTTCAGGATCGAGGGATGCGGGCCGAGCGGACGGCCGTAGGAGTACGAGATGCCGGGGTGGCGCTCCTTCTCGCGGGTCAGCGCGGCCGGGATGTCGCCCTTGGCGTGCCCCGCGGACACCAGCATGAGCGGCACCGCCGCGAACCGTTTGACGCCCCGTTCGACGAGTTCGGTCACGGCTTCGCCGAGCGGCGGCGGCGACAGCTCGATGAAGCCGCCCGCGACGGGCAGTTCGGGGTTGCGGCGCGCCAGCTCCGCGACGAAGTCGCGGAACGCGGCGGCCCCGGCGTCGTCGCGGGTGCCGTGGCCGGCGATGAGCAGTGCGGGCGGGGTGGTCACTTGTTCTCCTCGGGTCGGACCCCGGCGCCCGGCGCCGGGGGGTGGTACAGCAGGGCGTTCAGAGCGGCCGACGCGACCGCCGAACCCCCCTTCTCGGACACGTTGCTGACGGCGGGAAGCCCGCTGGCGCGCAGCGCCTCCTTGGACTCGACGGCGCCCACGAAGCCGACCGGCAGGCCGATCACGAGCGCGGGCCTGGCGTCGAGCAGCAGCAGTTCCTCCAGGGCGGTGGGCGCGCACCCGATCACCCAGAGCGCGCCGGGGCCGACCTGCTCGTACGCGAGCCGCACCGCGTGCGCCGAACGCGTCAGGTCGGGACCGGACGTGGCGTCCTTCAGGCGGCACACCGTCTCGCGCCGTGTGATCCCGGCCGCGACCATCTCCACGTCCACGACGACGGGCGCGCCCGCGTGCAGGGCGGCGTGGCCGCGTACCAGCGACTCCTCGTCCGTCACCAGGTCCCGCGCGTACTCCAGGTCCGCCGCGGAGTGGATGACGCGCTCCACGACGGCGCGCGTCAGGGGTGCGAAGTGCGAGGTGTCGAGCCGGGAGCGCAGCCGCCGGAACGACTCCTGCTCGATGGGATGAACGATCCGTTCCGCAGCGCTCATCGCGGTCACACCCCCTGCCAGCGGTAGCCGCGCGGCGTCACCATGCGGCCCGCGATGGCGCGGGTCGCGGTGTTGCCGACGGTCACGACGGTCATCATGTCGACGCTGTCCGGGTCGAGCGCGGCCAGCGTGGTCAGGCGCACGCTCTCGTCGGGGCGCGAGGCGTTGCGCACGACACCGACGGGCGTCGAGGCCGCCCGGTGCTCGGCGAGCAGCGCCAGGGACTTGGGCAGCTGCCAGTCACGGCCGCGGCTGCGCGGGTTGTAGAACGTCACGACCAGGTCCGCCTCGGCCGCCGCGCGCACCCGGCGCTCGATGACCTCCCACGGCGTGTGCAGGTCGGACAGGCTGATCGACACGTGGTCGTGGCCGAGGGGCGCGCCGAGCAGCGCACCGGCGGCCAGCGCGGCGGTCACTCCCGGTACGCCGACGACGTCGATGTCGTCCCCGGCCTCGGCGAGCGCGGGCGACGCCATCGCGTACACGCCCGCGTCGCCCGACCCGATCAGCGCCACCGCCCGGCCCTCGCGGGCCTCGGCGACGGCGGTACGGGCCCGCTCCTCCTCGGCGCCGAGCCCCGACTCGATCACCCGCGTCCCCGGCCGCAGCAGATCCCGGATCTGGTCGACGTACTGGTCGAGGCCCACGAGTACGGCGGCGCGCCGCAGTTCGTCGCGGGCGCGGGGCGTGAGCAGGTCCCGGGCACCGGGCCCGAGCCCCACGACGGCGAGCCGCCCCCGCGCGGGCCGCCGCACCACGGCACACGTGGCCATGGCGGGCCTGCCGTCGGCGCGCTCCGACTTCCGCTTCGGCACGACGAGTTCACCGCCGCCGCGCAGCGCCGCGGCCTCCGCGACCGACGGCGTCCCGACGGCGGCGAGCGGCGCATCGGAGGGATTCGGCACGACGACGTCTGCCAGCTCCTCGGCGGTGTACGTCACCAGCGGCACCCCGAGCCGCCCGGCCGCCTCCACGATCCCGGGCTCGTCCCGCTTGGCGTCGACGGTCGCCAGCTCCCGCACACAGGGCGCGGAAAGACCGGCCGCGCGCAGCGACTCCCGCACCAGGCCGAGGACCTCGTCGACGGGCGCCCCCTTGCTGGCCCCGACCCCCACGACGAGCGAGGGCGGCCGCAGCACGGCTTCCCGCAGGGCGGGCTCCAGGGTGCGGTCGGTGACCCGCAGCTGCGCCCCCGCCGATGCCCCGGCCCCCGGCGCGCCGACATTCGACGGAAGGGCGGGGAGCGGCCACGCCAACTCCGCCTCCAGGGCGACGGGTTCGCCGTCCAGCATGGCCCGGGTCACCCCCGCGACATCCCCCTCCACGGGGAACCCCAGCGTGTCGAGCCCGGGAACGGACACCGCGTCCGTGGCGGTGGTGATCACCGGCTCGGCGCCGAGGACTTCCCCGACATCCCGCGCCAACGCGTTCGCGCCCCCGCCGTGCCCGCCCAGGAGGGCGACGGCGAACCGCCCACCCTCATCGACACACACGACCCCGGGGTCGACCCCCTTCCCCGCGAGCAGCGGCGCGGCCAACCGCACCACGGCGCCCGCGGCGAGAAAGCACACCACCTGCTCGCACTCGCGGAAGGCCCGCTCGAACGCCTCCCGCACGGGACCCTCGTACACCCGCGTACGCGCGGGCCAGGCAGCGGCGAGCCGCGCACCCGCACGCCCACCCGACTCCGTGGCGGAGATGACGCCGATCACTGAACTGCTCCTTCGTTCAAGGGATTTGATGTCGTAGAGGGGGGTGATGGCTCAGGTGCCGCCGCCCCGGACCCGCCCCGCGTACCCCACAGCAGAAACACCGGATTGGTCGCCGCGAGCCGCGTGACCTCACCCGGCAGCGGCGCGAGCCGCGAGGACTGCAACAGCACCCCGTCACAGTCGAACCCGGCCCCGAGCAGCGCGGCCCGCACCGCGGGCACCCGGTCGACCGCGGCGAGGGACACCACCACGGCCCGCCGCGCCCGCCGCGCGCACGCGGTGACGATGGCGGGCAGCTCGCGCCCGCCGCCCCCGACGAACACGGCGTCGGGGTCGGACAGGTCGGAGAGCACGGTGGGCGCGGCCCCGTGCACGGCGAGGACGTCGACGCCGTGCGCGGCGGCGTTCGCGCGGACGCGCTCGACGCCGTCGGCGGTCTTCTCCACGGCGGTCACGGCGGCGCCGAGCCGCGCGCACTCCACGGCGACGGAGCCGGACCCCGCGCCGATGTCCCACACCAGGTCGCCCACGCGCGGCCCGAGCCGGGCGAGCGCGAGGGCCCGCACCTCGAACTTGGTGATCATCGAGTCCCGGTGGCTGAACTCCTCCTCGGCCAGGGCCCACCGGCCGGGCCCGGTCCGCGGCCCCGCGACGGTACGGGCGGCCGCGGTGACCGCGCGCTCCTCGTCGAGGCAGAGCACGACGCTGACCGAGGTGCCCCAGTCGCGGGCGGCGGCTTCGGCGGGGGTGACCCTTTCCACGTGTTCTCTGGCGGGGTCGCCCAGGGCGGCGGCCACCACCAGGGTGCGGTTCTCCGTGCGGCGGGCCAGTTCGGCGCCCAGTTCGGCGGGGCCGCTTCCCGGGCCCGTCAGGACGGCCACCTTCGGGTGGGCTCGGCAGGCGTTCACGGCCGTACGGAGGTCGCGGCCGTGGGCGCTGACCACGACCGCGTCGTCCCAGGGGAGGCCGACCCGGGCGAACGCCGTCGCCACGGAGGAGACGCCGGGCCTGACGTCGAGGGCGTTCGGCCCGAAGCGGGTCGCTAGGGCGCGCGCGATGCCGAAGAAGCCGGGGTCCCCGGAGGCGAGGACGACCACGCGTGGGCTGCTGCCGTCGGTGTCGGCGTGCTCCTCACATGGTCCCGCCGATCGGCCTTCGGCCTCGTCCTCAAACTCCCCCAAGCTCTCAATGAGCAGGGAGGGACCCCCACGACGGGCTGATACGTCACCACCGTCGGCCTGAAGATGCCGCTCGATCGCGTCCAGGGCCGGTGCCAGTGGGCCCAGTACGACCCGCTCCACCCCCTCCGGTACAGCCGCCGCCTCCAGGTGACGGCGGCCGCCCACCACCAGGGTGGCGCCCCGCACCGCAGCCCGTGCCGCCGCGTCCAACGGGGCGCCCGTCCCCGTACCGAAGACCGTGATCACCGTTCGGACCTCTCGGCGCGCAGGGCCGCGCGGGCCTCGGGGTCGGCCTTGCGGAAGCCGTGGAAGTGGCCGGGGTGGTAGAGGTGCGAGCGGGTGCCGTGGGCGCCGAGGGCGGGGCCGACCAGGAACAGGGTGTGCTTCCACAGCCGGTGTTCCTTGACCGTCTCCTCGAGCGTCTCGATGGTGCAGGTCAGGACGAGCTCCTCCGGCCAGGTGGCCTGGTACGCGACGACGACGGGCGTGGTCGTCGGATAGCCGCCTTCGAGGAGCTCCCGCACGAGCTGGCCGCTGCGCGCCGCCGACAGGAACAGCGCCATCGTCGTGCCGTGCCGCGCGAACTCCCGCACCTCCTCACCGGGCGGCATCGGCGTCTTGCCGCCGCCGAGCCGGGTCAGGATCACGGACTGGGCGACCTCGGGAATGGTCAGCTCGCGCCCGGCGATGGCGGCGACCGCCGAGAACGACGAGACACCCGGCACGATCTCCGTCTCGACGCCGAGCTCGGCGCACCGGTCGAACTGCTCCTGCGTGCCGCCCCACAGCGCCGGGTCACCGGAGTGGATCCTGGCGACCTTCAGGCCGTCCCGCGCGGCCCGCTCGTACACGGCCACGACGTCCTCCAGGGACATCACCGCCGAGTCCAGGATCTCGGCGCCCTCGCGGGCGTGCTCCAGGACGTCGGCCTGCACCAGGCTCGCGGCCCAGATCACCACGTCGGCGTCCGCGATGGCCCGGGCGGCCCGGAACGTCAGCAGATCGGCGGCGCCGGGACCGGCCCCGACGAAGGTCACCTTGCCGGTGGGGGCGGCGTCGGCCATGAGGAGGTTCCTCTCATACAGACTCGTACGGGCTCGTACTGACTCGTACGGACTCGTGCAGAACGGGGACTGACGAAGACATGCGGCCCGGGGACGGGGCCGGGGGAGTGGCCGGTGGGGCCAGGGGGCGGGTGCGCGATGCGGGCGCGGGCTCAATCGGCTAGCAAGAGCGCATGGCGGTGTTCGTGGCGCTCGGCGCGTTCGTGATGACACTCGTCGGCGGCTGGACCGCCGGGCGGGTCACCGACCGGCGCCATCTGGTGCTCGGCCTCGCGGGCGGCCTGATGCTCGGCGTGGTCGGCCTCGATCTGCTCCCCGAGGCCCTGGAGGCGGCCGGAGGACCGGTCTTCGGCGTACCGGCGGCGCTGCTCCTGGCCGTCGCGGGCTTCCTGTTCGCGCACGTCGTGGAGCGGCTGCTCGCGCTGCGCCGGTCGGCGCACGGGGCCGACGAGCACCCGGGCGGCCGGGTCCCGGAGGTCGGCCTGACGGCGGCCGCGGCGATGGTCGGCCACAGCGTGATGGACGGGGTCGCGATCGGCGCCGCGTTCCAGGTGGGCGGCGGCATGGGCGTGGCGGTGGCGGTCGCCGTCATCGCCCACGACTTCGCGGACGGCTTCAACACGTACACGATCACCCGGCTGTACGGGAACGCGCGCCGCAAGGCCGTCGCGATGCTGTTCGCCGACGCGGCCGCCCCGGTCGTGGGCGCGGCGACCACGCTGGCCTTCACCATTCCGGAGCAACTGCTCGGCGGCTATCTCGGCTTCTTCGGCGGCGCCCTGCTCTACCTCGCCGCCGCCGAGATCCTGCCCGAGGCCCACCACGACCACCCGGCGCGCTCGACGCTGCTCTGCACGGTGGCGGGGGCGGCGTTCATCTGGCTGGTGGTGGGCATCGCCGAGTGAGCCGCGCCCCCGGTCGAAGGTCACAGCTTCCCGCCCCGCCCGCTCTCGCGCCGCGCGGGCGCGATGAGCGTCGACAGGTACGGCAGCGGCCCGTCGCCCAGTTCCTCGGCGCCCCGGATGGACTCCTCGGGCAGCCCGAGCGCCGACCCCCACACCGCGTCCTCGGTCCGCCCGGTCTCCCGCAGCGCCGCCGCGACCTCGTGCGCGAGTCGCCCGAACTTGTACGCCACCACGGTCCCCGGCCCGGCGAGCGCGTCCTTCAGGACGGCGGCCCCGGCCGTCACCGGCACCAGCGTCAACGGCTCGGTGCCCTCGGTGAGGACGGCTCCGCTGCGCGCCGCGAGGTCCTGCATGGCGGTGATCCCGGGCACGGTCTCGACAGCGACCCCCGGCACAAGTCCCTCGATCGTCTGCGCGAGATAGGTGAACGTCGAGTACACATTGGGGTCGCCGATCGTCGCGAACGCCACCGTGCCGCGCTCCCGCAGCAGTTCGGCGACGCGCTCCCCGGCGGCGTCCCAGGCCGCCTCGCGCCGCGCCCGGTCGGTGCGCTCGTTCAGCGCGAACACGACGCGTACGACACGGTCCTCCGGCACATAGTGCAGCACCGTGGCCTCGGCGCGGCCGCGCTCGCCGGTGTCCATCACGGGTACGACGACGACGTCGGCGCCACGCAGCGCGTTCACGCCCTTGACGGTCACAAGCTCGGGATCGCCGGGGCCGACCCCCACGCCGATCAGCCTGCTGCCGCTGCCACTCATGCCTTGCACCTCTCCACGAACCGACGGGCGATCCCGGGCTCGGCGGCCCAGTGCGTGTGCAGATAACTCGCGTGCACACCCCGTTGTACGAAACCTTCGACGCGCCGTTCAGGAGCGTGCAGCCCCCAGGCGGGAGCCGCCCCCGCGCCCGGCTCCACGACCGTGCGGTGGAACTCGTGCCCGCGCATCCGCGTGCCCACGCCCACGAGCGCACTGTCCGACACGGCGACGGCCTCGCGATACCCCAACGTCAGCCGCTCCGACATCCGCGCGGTCGCGTCCAGGACCCCGCACATCGGCTTCCCGTCCAACTCCCGCGCCAGATAGAGCAGCCCCGCACACTCGGCGGCGACGGGCGCGCCGCTCCCGGCAAGTTCCGCCACGGCCTTCCGCAAGGGCTCGTTGGCGGACAACTCCGGCGCGTACACCTCGGGAAACCCACCACCGATGACGAGCCCTCGGGTGCCGGGGGGCAACTCCTCGTCGTGCAGCGGATCGAAGGTCACGACCTCGGCCCCGGCGGCGGCGAGCAGCTCGGCGTGCTCGGCGTAGGAGAAGGAGAACGCGGCGCCTCCGGCAAGGGCGACGACGGGCGGCTTCCGCCCGTCGGAGTCGTCTGGCGGCCCCTGTCCGTCCGGGGAGCTGATCTCAGCCCGTCCGGCGTTTGAGGACGAGGCGCGAAGCGCCGATTCGGCGGCGGCATGTCCTACCCGCACGGGAGACCCACCCCCGGGGTCCGGGGCGGAGCCCCGGTTTCGGGAAGGGGCGGGACTGGGGAATGCCCCGCAGGGCGACCACCCCGCACCCGACAACTCCGGCGCACTGCGAGCCAACGCAAGCACCGCCTCAAGGTCAACCCCGCCCCGCACCTGCGAGGCCAACGCGGCCACAGCCGCAAGAGCCTCCCCCCGCCGCTCGGCAACGGGCACGAGCCCCAGATGCCGCGAGGGCGCCCGAACCTGCGGAGCCCGCCGCAAGGCACCCAGCACCGGCACCCCGGAAGAGTCCAACGCCTCCCGCAACAACTCCTCGTGCCGCTCCGACCCCACCTTGTTGAGAATCACCCCACCGACCCGAACCTCCGGATCCCAAGAGGCGAACCCATGCACGAGCGCGGCCACGGACCGGGACTGCGACGACGCGTCGACGACCAGCACGACAGGAGCCCGCAGCAACTTGGCGACATGCGCGGTGGAGGCCAGCTCCCCCTGCCCGGCGGCCCCGTCGTACAGCCCCATCACACCCTCGACAACGGCCAGATCACACCCGGCGGAGCCATGCGCGAACAGCGGGGCGACCAGGTCGGGCCCGCACAGATACGCGTCCAGGTTCCGCCCCGGGCGGCCCGTGGCCAGCGAGTGGTATCCGGGGTCGATGTAGTCGGGCCCGACCTTGTGCGGGGACACGGCGAGCCCGGCCTCCGTGAAGGCGGCCATCAGCCCGGTCGCGACGGTCGTCTTCCCACTCCCGGAGGACGGCGCGGCGACAACGACACGTGCTACCACTCGATGCCCCGCTGCCCCTTCTGACCGGCGTCCATGGGGTGCTTGACCTTGGACATGTCGGTGACGAGGTCGGCGTACTCCACGAGCGCGTCCGGCGCGTTGCGCCCGGTGATCACGACATGCTGGGTCCCGGGCCGGGCCTTCAGCACGGCGACGACCTCCTCGACGTCGATCCACCCCCAGTGCATGGGGTAGGCGAACTCGTCGAGGACGTACAGCTGGTACGTCTCGGCGGCAAGGTCCCGCTTGACCTGCTCCCACCCCTCACGGGCCTTGTCCTCGTTGCTCATCTCGCCGTCGGCCGGGGCACGCTGGATCCAGGACCACCCCTCACCCATCTTGTGCCAGTCGACGGACCCGCCCTGCCCGCTGGCGCCGAGCACCCGCAGCGCGTTCTCCTCGCCGACCTTCCACTTCGCCGACTTCACGAACTGGAACACGCCGATGGGCCACCCCTGATTCCAGGCCCGCAGCGCGAGCCCGAAGGCGGCCGTCGACTTGCCCTTGCCGATCCCGGTGTGCACGACGACGAGCGGCCGATTGCGCCGCTGACGCGTGGTGAGCCCGTCGTCGGGCACGACACTCGGCTGTCCCTGAGGCATCAGGCGACCCTCCTCGCGGAGCCGTACGACTCCCGGACGTCCTTCACGAGACCGGCGATCGAGTCGGCCCGCAGCTCGTCGAGCGTCACCGCGGTCCCGCCGAGCTCCCCGGCCAGCTGCCCCGCGAGCCCGAGCCGCACCGGACCCGACTCGCAGTCCACGACCACCGACGCCTGCCCCTCGGCGGCGAAGAGCCGCGCGGCACGCCCGGCCTGCGCGACCGGCTCCACACCGCCGGTGGCCCGGCCGTCGGTCACCACGATCACCAGCGGCCGCCGCGCGGGATCCCGCAGCCGCTCCACCCGCAGCACCTCGTGGGCGCGCAGCAGCCCGGCCGCGATCGGCGTACGCCCGCCGGTGGGCAGCGACTCCAGGCGCACCGCCGCCGCGTCCACGGACGACGTGGGCGGCAACGCCACCTCCGCCCCCGCCCCCCGGAACGTCACGAGCCCCACCTTGTCCCGCCGCTGATAGGCGTCGAGCAGCAGCGAAAGCACCGCGCCCTTCACCGCACTCATCCGCTGCCGCGCCGCCATCGACCCCGACGCGTCCACGACGAACAGCACGAGGTTCCCCTCGCGCCCCTCCCGCGTGGCCTGCCGCAGATCGTCACGCCGCACCACGAGCCCGCGCCCGGACCGCCCGCGCGCCCGCTGATGGGGCGCGGCGGCCTGCACGGTCGCCGCCAGGTGCAGCTTCGTGAGCGCCCCTCGGGGCCGCCGCGCACCCGTCGTACGGCCGTGCTCGGTGCGCGCCCGCGACCGCCGCCCCGCCGCGCCCTCGCCGAGCCCCGGCACGCTCAGGACCTTCGTCCGGAACGGCTCACCGGCGCGCACGGCCTGCTGCTCGCCCGCGCCCCCGGCCCCCGGCTGCCCGTCGTCGGCGGCCTCGGGCGTCGCGGCGGCGCCGTCCCCGGACTGCTCGGGCCCGGAGTCCTGGGGCGGCTGCCCGCCCCCGCCGTCGGGCCCGCCACCGTCGGGGTCGGGCTCGTCGTCCCCGTCGTTCTCCCCGAACTCCTCAAGGGTCTCGTCCAGCTTGTCCTCGTCGAGCCCCGGCGCGTCGAAGGGGTTGCGCCGCCGCCGGTGCGGCAGCGCGAGCAGCGCGGCCTGCCGCACGTCCTCGGCGAGCACGTCCTCACGCCCGGCCCAGGCGGCGAGGGCGGTCGCGGTGCGCGCCATCACGATGTCGGCGCGCATGCCGTCCACCTCGAAGGCCGCGCAGGTCGCCGCGATCTGCCGCAGCGCCCCGTCCCCGAGCCGCACGCGTGGCAGCAGCGCGCGGGCGGCGACGATACGTCCGCGTACGGCACCCTCCTCATCGCCCCAGCGCGCCGCGAACCCGTCCGGGTCGTCGTCGTAGGCGAGCCGCCGCCGCACGACTTCGACGCGCTGGTCGGGCTCGCGGGACGCGGAGACCTCGACGGTGAGCCCGAACCGGTCGAGCAACTGCGGCCGCAGTTCGCCCTCTTCGGGGTTCATGGTCCCGACGAGCAGGAACCGCGCGGCATGCCGTACGGAGACGCCTTCGCGCTCGACGTACGAGGCGCCCATGGCGGCGGCGTCGAGCAGCAGGTCGACCAGGTGGTCGTGCAGCAGGTTGACCTCGTCGACGTACAGGATCCCCCGGTGCGCGTCGGCGAGCAGCCCCGGCTCGAAGGCCTTCACGCCCTCGGCGAGCGCCCGCTCGATGTCGAGCGCCCCCACGAGCCGGTCCTCGGACGCCCCGACGGGCAACTCCACCATGCGCGCGGCCCGAGCGACCCCGCCCCCGGCTTCGTGCGGCCCGTCCGGGCAGGCGGGATCGGGCGCCCCCGGAGCACACGAGAACCGGCAGCCCGGCACGACGTCCACCTCGGGCAGCAGTGCCGAGAGCGCCCGCACGGCGGTGGACTTGGCCGTCCCTTTCTCCCCCCGAACCAATACGCCACCGACGGCGGGGGAGACGGCGTTGAGCAACAGGGCAAGCCGCAGGTCGTCCTGTCCGACGAGGGCGGTGAAGGGGTAGGGGGTGCTCACGCGACGACCTCCAGCGTTTTCCGGGCTTCCGGCGACGATTCAGCCCGTCCGGCGTTTGAGGACGAGCCGCGCAGCGGCGATACGGGGGTCCGGGGGCGGAGCCCCCGGTTTCGGGAAGGGGCGGGACTGGGGAAAGCCCCGCAGGGCCTCACTCCGCACCCCCTTCAAGCTGCCCCTCAAGCTCCAGATAAGTGGCCCGCAACCGCTCCAACGTCTCCGCGTCCGGCTCCGCCCAGAGCCCCCGCTCCGCCGCCTCCAGCAACCGCTCGGAAATCCCCCGCAGCGCCCACGGGTTGGACTTCTCCATGAAGGCCCGGTTCTCCGGGTCGAACACGTACTCCGCCGACAACTTCTCGTACATCCAGTCGTCCACGACACCCGCGGTCGCGTCGTACCCGAACAGATAGTCCACGGTGGCCGCCATCTCGAAGGCCCCCTTGTACCCGTGCCGCCGCATCGCGGCCATCCACCGCGGATTGACGACGCGAGCCCGGAAGACCCGGTGGGTCTCTTCCCCCAACGTCCGCGTCTTCACCTGATCGGGCACGGCCGAGTCCCCGACGTACGCCTCGGGCGACTCACCGGTCAGATGCCGCACCATGGCGACCATCCCACCGTGGTACTGGAAGTAGTCGTCGGCGTCGACAAGATCGTGCTCACGCGTGTCGACGTTCTTCGCCGCCACAGCGATCCGCCGGAACGCCGTCTCCATGTCCCCCCGGGCGGCCCGCCCGTCGAGCCCCCGCCCGTAGGCGTAGCCGCCCCACACCGCGTACACCTCGGCCAGATCGGCGTCGGAGCGCCAGTTGCGGGCGTCGATGAGCGGCAGCAGCCCCGCCCCGTACGCGCCGGGCTTGGAGCCGAAGATGCGGGCGGTGGCGCGCCGCCGGTCGCCGTGCTCGGCGGCGTCCTCGTCGACGTGGGCGCGTACATAGTTCTGGTCCGGAGCCTCGTCCAACTCGGCGACCGCGCGGACGGCGTCGTCGATCAGCCCCACGACGTGCGGGAACGCGTCGCGGAAGAAGCCGGAGATGCGGACGGTCACGTCGATGCGGGGCCGCCCCAGCTCCGCGACGGGCACGATCTCGAAGCCCGTGACGCGGCGCGACGCGTCGTCCCACACGGGCCGGCAGCCGAGCAGCGCGAGGATCTCGGCGATGTCGTCGCCCTGGGTGCGCATGGCGGAGGTGCCCCACACGGTCAGGCCCACGGACTTCGGGTACGCGCCGGTGTCGGCCAGATAGCGCGCGATGAGCGAGTCGGCGAGGGACTGTCCGACCTCCCAGCTCAGCCTGGACGGGATGGCCTTGGGGTCGACGGAGTAGAAGTTGCGGCCGGTCGGCAGGACGTTGACGAGGCCGCGCGTGGGGGAGCCCGACGGGCCCGCGGGGACGTAGCCGCCGTTGAGGGCGCGCAGGATGTGCCCGATCTCGTCGGTGGTGCGGGCGAGCCGGGGCACGACCTCCTCGCAGGCGAAGCCGAGGACGGCGACGGCGGGCGGCAGTTCGACGCCGACGACGTCACGGACGAGCCCGCGCACGGCGGCGAGGTCCCAGCCGCGCTCCTCCATGCCCTCGGCGAGGCGGCGGCAGAGCTGTTCGAGCAGATCGATGGCGTCGGCGGCGGTCCGGGCGGGCCCGTCCACCAGAGCCGTGAGACCGTCGGCGACCTTCACCGCCGCACCGGGCTCGCCGAGGAGTTCCTTCTCGTCCAGGCCGAAGTGCTCCGCGAGACAGGCCCGAAGCCCCGGCAGCGCGTTGGCGGCACCGCCCCACACCTGCGAGGCGCGAAGCACCGCGAGGACGAGGTTGACGCGCGCCTCGCCGACGGGCCCGCCGCCGAGGATGTGCAGCCCGTCGCGGATCTGCACGTCCTTGATCTCGCACAGATAGCCGTCGATGTGCATGACGAACTCGTCGAACGCGTCGTCGTCCGGCTGGTCGTCGACGTGCAGGTCGTGGTGCAGCTCCGCGGCCTTCACCAGCGTCCAGATCTGCGCCCGCACGGCCGGTGCCTTGACCGGGTCGAGGTCGCTCACCAGGGCGTACTCGTCGAGGAGTTGCTCCAGCTTGGCCAGGTCCCCGTACGTGTCCGCGCGCGCCATCGGCGGCACCAGGTGGTCCACGACGGTGGCGTGCCCGCGCCGCTTGGCCTGGGTGCCCTCGCCGGGGTCGTTCACGATGAAGGGGTAGACGAGCGGCAGGTCGCCGAGCACGGCGTCCGGCGCGCAGCCACCGCTGAGCCCGAGGCCCTTGCCGGGCAGCCACTCCATGGTGCCGTGCTTGCCCATGTGCACGATGGCGTCGGCGCCGAAAGTGCGGTCGAGCCAGCGGTACGCGGCCATGTAGTGGTGGGACGGCGGCATGTCCGGGTCGTGGTAGATCGCGATGGGGTTCTCGCCGAAGCCGCGCGGCGGCTGGATCATCACGACGACGTTCCCGAACCGGAGCGAGGCGAGCACGATGTCGCCGCCGTCGACGTAGAGGCTGCCCGGCGGCTCGCCCCAGGCCTCCAGCATGCCGTCGCGCAGCTCGGGGTCGAGGGCGCTGAACCACGCCTGGTAGTCGGCCAGCGGCACGCGCGCGGGGGCGGCGGCCAGCTGCTCCTCGGTGAGCCATTCGACGTCGTGGCCACCGGCGTTGATGAGGGTGTGGATCAGCTCGTCGCCGTTGTCGGGGTGGCCCTCGACGACGTAGCCCGCGTCCCGCAGGGCGTCCAGGACGCGCACGGCGGAGGCGGGGGTGTCGAGGCCGACGGCGTTGCCGACCCGGCTGTGCTTGGTCGGGTACGCGGTGAAGACCAGGCCGAGGCGCTTCTCGGCGTTGGGCTTGTGCCGCAGCGCGCCGTGGCGGACGGCGATTCCGGCGACGCGGGCGGCCCGCTCGGGGTCGGCGACGTACACGGGGACGTCGTCGGGGCCCTGCTCCTTGAAGCTGAACGGCACGGTGATGACGCGGCCGTCGAACTCGGGGATGGCCACCTGCATCGCGGCGTCCATGGGGGAGAGCGCCGCGTCGGACTCGTCCCAGGCGGCGCGGGAGGAGGTGAGGCACAGGCCTTGCAGGACCGGGATGTCGAGGTCGGCGAGCGCCCCGATGTCCCAGGCCTCCTCGTCCCCGCCCGCGCTCGCGTCGGAGGCGTGCGTGCCGCCCGCGGCGAGGACGGTGGCGACGAGGGCGTCGGCGCGCCCGAGGATCTCGTACAGGCCGGGGTCGGCACCGCGCAGCGAACCGCAGTACACGGCGAGGGCGTTGGCGCCCTTGCCCTCGATGGCGTCGCACAGCGTGTCCACGAAGGCGGTGTTCCCCGACAGCTGGTGCGCGCGGTAGAAGAGCACGCCGACGGTCGGGCGCCCCTCCACGTGCGCGCGCTCCCCGTGCACCCCGTACTCGGGCATCTTCACCGGCTCGGCGAAGCCGTGGCCGGTCAGGAGCACGGTGTCCGACAGGAACCGCTCCAGCTCCACGAAGTTGGCGGGGCCGCCCTCGACGAGATAGCGCAGCGCCTCGGCGACGACGCCGGCGGGCACCGACGACTCGGCCATCAGCTCGGCGTCGGGCACGGACTCGCCGCCGAGCAGCACGGTCGGGATCCCGGCCGCCTTCAGCGCGGCGAGCCCGTCCTCCCAGGCGCGCTTGCCACCGAGGAGGCGTACGACGGCGATGTCCGCGCCGTCGAGGAGCGCGGGCAGTTCCTCGCGCACGTCGACGCGGGTCGGGTTGGCGATGCGGTAGGGCGCGTCGGAGGCGCGGGCGGCGAGCAGGTCCGTGTCGGCGGTGGACAGGAGAAGGACGGTCATGAGGGTGCCCCCGGTGCGATGAAGGGGAGACCGGACGGAGCGCCGGTCTCGATCAGGCGCAGCAGCGCGTCGGTGTCCGCGTGTTCTTCGATGAGGTCGCCGAGGAGGTCGAGCTGTTCCTCGCGCAGGGCGGCGAAGCTGGTGTCGGGCGCGGGCACGAAGCGGCGGCCCGCGGCGCGCGCGACCTCGGTGAGGAAGCGGCGCCGGAACGCGTCGCTCTCCAGCGACCCGTGCCAGTGCGTGCCCCACACGGCCCCGACCCGGCAGCCGTCCAGGAAGGGTTCCCCGCCCAGGACGTCGGCGACGCCGTGGTGGATCTCGTACCCCTCGACCGGCTCGCCGAGCGCCTCGCCGACGGGCCGTGCGAGCGTCTTCTCGCGCTGGAACGTGACGCGTACGGGCAGCAGCCCGAGCCCGTCCACGGTTCCGGCCCGTGACTCGACGTCGTCCTCGATCCGCTCCCCGAGCACCTGGAAGCCGCCGCAGATCCCGAGGACGGGCAGCCTCTCGGCGGCCCGCCGCACGAGCGCGTCCGCGAGCCCGCGCTCCCGCAGCCACTGAAGGGCGCGCACGGTCCCTCGTGTTCCCGGTACGACGACGAGGTCCGCGTCGACGAGTTCCTCGGCCCGGTCCACGAACCGCACCACGACGCCGGGTTCGGCGGCGAGCGCGTCCACGTCGGTGAAGTTGGACATCAGCGGCACCGCGCACACGGCGACCCGCAGCACGTCCGCGCCGACGGGCGCCGCCACGACGGACTCCCGCACCGCCCCGCGCAACGAGACCCGAAGACCGTCCTCCTCGTCGATGCCGAGCCCGTGCCGGAACGGCAGCACGCCGAACGTGTCGCGTCCGGTGAGGTCGCGCAGCATGTCGAGCCCGGGTTCGAGCAGCGACACGTCCCCGCGGAACTTGTTGACGAGGAAGCCCGCGACCAGCTCCTGGTCGGCGGGGGAGAGCAGCGCCACGGTCCCGAAGAACGAGGCGAACACACCCCCGCGGTCGATGTCCCCGACCACGACGACCGGGAAGCGGGCGGCCCGCGCGATCCCCATGTTCACGATGTCGGTGCGCCGGAGGTTGATCTCGGCGGGACTCCCCGCCCCTTCGCAGATCACGGCGTCATACGTGCCCCGAAGCTCCTCCAGGCATCCCACGACGGTGTCGAGCAGCGCCTCCTGCCGCCCCCCGTGGTAGCCCCGGGCGCTCATCTCGCCCACCGGCTTGCCCATGAGCACGACCTGACTGGACCGGTCGCTCCCCGGCTTGAGCAGCACGGGATTCATCAGCGCGCTGGGCTCCACCCGCGCGGCCTGCGCCTGCATGGCCTGCGCCCGCCCGATCTCGGCACCCTCGCGCGTGACGAACGAGTTCAGCGACATGTTCTGCGCCTTGAACGGCGCGACGGACACCCCCTTGCGGGCGAGCCACCGGCAGATCCCGGCGGTGACGACGCTCTTCCCGGCGTCGGAGGTGGTCCCGGCGACCAGCAGCCCGCCGCTCACGCGCACCGCCTCCGTCGCCGCGGGGCCAGGGCCACCGCGACACCCAGGGCGAGCCACCCGACCCGCCGGGACAGCCTGACGGCCCGTTCGATGTCCCTCACCTCGACAGCACGCCCCTCGCCGTGGAGAACAGGGCGATGCTCGACCCGCCCCCCGTACGAGAGAGTCCCCCCGAGCCGCACCCCCAACGCCCCTGCGAAGGACGCCTCGACGACGCCCGCGTTGGGGCTGGGGTGCTTCGAGGCGTCGGCGCGCCATGCCCGCACCGCCCCCCGTGGGGAGTCCCCGGCGACCACGGCCAGCGCGGCGGTGAGGCGGGCGCCCGGCCACCCGAGGACGTCGTCGAGCCGGGCGGAAGCCCACCCGTAGCGCCGGTACTTGGCGGACCTGTGCCCGACCATCGCGTCGAGCGTGTTGACGGCCCGGAACCCGAGCAGCCCCGGCACCCCCGCGGCGGCCCCCCACACCAACGCCCCCACGACGGCGTCGGACGTGTTCTCGGCGACGGACTCGACGACGGCCCGGGCGATCCCGTCGGCGTCGAGCGCCGCGGGATCACGCCCGCACAGATGGGGCAGCCGCTCCCGGGCGACGTCCACGTCCCCCGCGGCGAGGGCGCCCCCGATGGCGCGCGCCTCCCGCGCGAGGGAGGTCCCGCCGACGACGGCCCAGGCCGCGGCGGCGGTCAGCCCGACGGAAGCGGCACGCGAGCGGCGTACGGCGAAAGAAGCGAGCGCACCGGCGCCGGCGGCGCCCCCGGCGCACACCAGGGTGTGCAGCGCGCCCCACCCGCGGTGGTCGCGCCACAGCACCCGCTCGACGGCCCCCGCCGCACGCCCGAACGCGGCGACCGGATGCCCGCGGCGAGGATCGCCGAGCAGCAGGTCACCGAGGAGTCCGGCGGCGGCGCCGTACGCGAAGTCGCGATCGGCACACATGGGGGTCAGCCCGCCGACACGCGGCGGAGCGATCTCGGCCGCCACGGGGCCCCGGGCGGGGCAGGGGACGGCAACGGGCGGCCGCGCATGGCGATATGTCCTCACTCAGGGTTTCCGCGCCCTGGTTCGACGAGACCGGCGGCGAGAGTTCCTGGCTCCCGGGGATCGCGTCGGATCGCCCGGTGACAGTGGCGGGACCGCGCCGGATTCGCACCGGCTTCCTCTCCTGCCGCCGTAAATGGCTCCGGCAGTCCACCACGGCCCACGACGCCCGTCAACTCGCTGTTGACCTGCGACGGGAGAGTGTGCGGAGGTCCACACGGAAGGTTCCGGGGGCCGGTTTACGGCTAGGCGGGAGCAACGCCCGTTCGTAAACTTGAACCTGACAGCAGGAGAGCGGCGCGGCATGCGGACCCGCTCGGGCGACGCCGACTCTTGTGAGCGCACGGGGCAAGGGGGCGGTGTGGCCGACGCGTACTTACCGGCAGCGCAGTGGTTCAAGAGCAGTTACACCGCCACGGCGGGCGGCGATTGTGTGGAAGTGGCCCGTCCCGGCGATCGGGTGTGGGTGCGTGACTCCAACCGCCGCGGCGAGACGCACCTGGCCGTGACGCCACCGGCGTGGCGTGCGTTTGTGAGGGCGGTGGCCTCGGGGAGAGTCGGGGTGGAGTGACCTGTCCCAGCGTGCGCACGGAAGGCTGGAGACCATGGGGGTTGAGAGCAGGCAGCTGCCACTGAGCAGGCATGTCCCGCCGTCCACCAGGCGGCTCGCCCTGGTGGTGTACTGCGGACTCTGCGGCTGCGTCGCCGCCCTGACGGGCGCGCTCGCCTCCCTCCTCGTCGAGGGCGTGCCGTTACGGCTCGTCGTGTGGCTGGCGACGTCCGCCGCCGTGGCGGTCGCCGCCGGTGTCGTGTGGGGCCGTGCGTCACTCATCCCGCGCCCGCCCGTGGAGCGGGCCCGTCCGCGGACGCCCCGTCGGCCGGCGGGCGGGGCTCGGCCGGAGCGGCGGGGTCCTGGCGGCGGCCGCGTCTGAGGGTCCGTACGACCCAGCCCACGGCGGCGGTGAGCAGTCCGCAGACGCCGCTGAGGACGACGGCGAAGTGCCAGGGGCTGATGTCGTAGTGCGCGACGACGCTCCGGCCGATGATCACGGCGGGTGCGATCGTCACGACCACGACGGCCAGGCACAGCGAGACGCAGCCCGTCTTGGCGAGGAAGCTGAGCGTCTGCAGTTCCTGGGAGTGCAGGCTGCGCCGGTGCTCGTGGTCGAGGAGCCGGTCCAGCTCGCGGGCGAAGTCGGGGTCCTTCATGCCCTCCCGGATGAGGTCGTTGACGTGGGTGGGGGCGGGGGGTGCCGTGAGGTCCTGGCCCGGCGGCGGGTCCGCCTCGCCCGCTCCGTCGGCGCCCGCGGGGGCAGGGACCCCAGGGGCGCCGGGGGAGCCGGGGGAGCCGTCTGGGGCTGCGGCTTGCGCGGCCGTCAGGTGGTGCCACAGCCACCGTGCCAACATGACGACCCACATGGCGCGAGACCTCCCCTCGTCCCGGAGCGGACGGCTCCGAGAATCAGTCTGCGAAGCCTTCCCTGACCTCGCTGATCAGGTCGATCGCCTGGCTTCCGCTGTACGCGATCTCCTGCAACTGCTCGAAGCAGTCCTGGAAGTTGGCGACCAGCTCGTAGTTCTCCCGGGTCGCGATGACGGCCTGCGAGAACTCCACGTAGATCAGGTCGTCGTCGTCCTTGAAGCCGAGGAGCGCGAACGGGGTCTGGGTGCTCAGCAGCGCCCCGGCGGTGAACGGCAGCACCTGGAGGGTGGCGTTCGGATGCTCCGCCACCTCCAGGAGCCGCTGCAATTGGCCGCGCATCACCGCCGGGGTGCCGATCCGGCGGCGCAGCGCCGCCTCGTCCACGATGAAGTGCAGGTCCTCGATGCCGTTGTCCTGGTCGAAGACCCGCTCCTGGCGCGCGGTGCGGAACTCCACCAGGCGGCGGCGCGTGTTCGTGTCGCTGACCTCGGGGGTGGCCAGGGCGTCGGCGTACTCCTCGGTGTGCAGCAGGCCGGGGACGACGATGGGCTGGTAAGTGCGCAGGGAGACCGCCGCGGCCTCGAACCCCAGATATTCGGAGAACCGGGGATTGGCGACGTCCGACCACTGCGTCCACCACGACTGGCCCTTCGAGCCCCGAGCGGCGTTGACGAGCTCCGTCACCTTCTCCTCGTCGTCCACGCCGTACTGGCGCAGCAGCGCCCTCAGGTCCGTCACCGAGACACTGACGGTGCCCTTCTCGATGCGGTTCAGCTTCGACAGTGACCATTCGAGTTCGTTCGCCGCCTCACCCTGGGTCTGCCCGGCGTCCTCACGGGCCTTGCGCAGGGCGATGCGGAGCTTACGGCGGTTCAGGCTCGGGTCCAGTTCGCTGGGCATGAGGCTCCTTCACTACGACCAGGAGTCAGCTCGCCATGAAGCCGTACGAAGGGCAGCGATACGAAGGTATGCCTAACGCAGACTGGCCCTCCGCCGTGCAGCGCAGCGCAGCCGCTCTGTCTGACATATGTGCGCCCGACCCTAGCAGAGTGCTGCTACCCAGTATGCCACATGTCTAATCGAACATGAGCGAGTCGCAGCGTGGCCTGATCGAGGATGATCGCTAACGCGTGCCGCCCGCGCGGTCCGCGGGCCTCCTGGCCAGGCGCCGGAACGCCGAAAAGCCCTGAGGGGCGGCCGGTTCGGCCGCCCCTCAGGGCTCTGCGGACGGGGCGCTGCGGCGCCCGCGCCGTCAGACGACGATCAGAGAGATCCCGTACGCGACCGCCGCCGCGCAGAGCGCGAAGCAGGCGTACGCCCCCAGGCGCGCCGGTATCGCGGCGGTGCCGCCTCCGGCAGCCCGCGCCTGCTCGTGCTTGGAGAGGCCGACGATCCCAAGGGTGAACAGGCCCACGAGGGCGACGGTCACCACGAGGCTGACTCCGAAGACGGAGCCGAGAGCTGCCCAGTCGATCTTCATGCTGCTGCTTCCTTACACCGTGGCGGGCCGGGCGGAGTCCGCCACGGACGGGGCGGGCGCGGCGCCTTCGACCGCGGAGGTCCCGGTGCCGGTGGTCACCGGGCCCGCCGGGGGCGGGGTGACGGCGGCGATGGCCGTGGTCACGACGCCCGCGGGTTCGGCGGTGCCGGCGCCGGGGGTGCCGATCTCGTCGGCCGTGACGTTCGTGTGGTCGACCGGCTGGCGGCGCGAAAGGGACCAGATGAGGGCGGAGCCGCCGACCAGGAGCGCGGCCGTGGTGGCGATGCCCCAGGTGCCCTGCTTGGTGAGGAGCTCGGCGCCCGCGCCGACCAGACCGGCGGCCGGGAGCGTCAGGCCCCACGCCACGAACATCCGCGTCGCCGTGGACCAGCGGACCACGCCGCCCTTGCGGCCGAGGCCCGCGCCCATCACGGCGCCGGAGCAGACCTGGGTGGTGGAGAGGGAGAAGCCGATGTGCGAGGAGGCGAGGATCGCCGTCGCGGCGGACGTCTGCGCCGCGAAGCCCTGCGGCGGCGCCAGCTCGGTGAGGCCCTTGCCCATGGTGCGGATGATGCGCCAGCCGCCCAGGTACGTGCCGAGCGCGATGGCGACACCGGCCGAGACGATGACCCACATCGGGGGGTTGGCGCCCGGGTTGAGCACGCCGCCGGTGATCAGGGCCAGCGTGATGATGCCCATCGTCTTCTGGGCGTCGTTCGTGCCGTGGGCGAGCGAGACGAGCCCGGCCGAGGCGATCTGCCCGGCGCGGTAGCCCTTCGAGGTCGCCTTCTCGTCCGTACGGCTGCTGATCCTGTACGTGAGCCGGGTGGCGAGCGTCGCCGCGATACCGGCGACGAGCGGGGCGGCGACCGCGGGGAGCAGCACCTTGGTGACGACCGTGCCGCCGTTGACCGACGACCAGCCCATCGACATCACGGCGGCGCCGATGAGGCCGCCGAACAGGGCGTGGGAGGAGCTGGACGGCAGGCCGAGCAGCCAGGTCAACAGGTTCCAGAGGATCGCGCCCACCAGGGCCGCGAAGATCACTTCGGTCTTGAGACCGTCTTCATTGATGATGCCGCCGGAGATGGTCTTGGCGACTTCGACGGAGAGGAACGCTCCGACGAGGTTCAGCACGGCGGACATGGCCACCGCCGTCTTGGGCTTGAGAGCGCCGGTCGAGATGGTCGTCGCCATCGCGTTGGCTGTGTCGTGGAAACCGTTCGTGAAATCGAACACGAGAGCGGTAACGATCACGATCCCGAGGAGAAGCGTGATGTGTTCCATTTACCCAGGCTTCTGTTGGACGTCAGTGGCTCGTGGAACGTAGGCAACCTGGATGAACGGAAAGTGAACTGGGTTGGGCCGCACGGTGACTCGAACCGGGGTGCCGTCACTCCACATCCTTCCGGCATACACCCACTCGGGCGGCGGGGTGAGGGCGAGGGCCCGTGGGAGGCCCGGAATTAGGCCGTCCGTGGTCCTTTCGGGCGACCCCCGTTCGAACCGCTGAGCTGGGCCGTCGAGCCGCAGAAGAGATCCTGATCACCTGCCGTGACCGGCGCCGCCGTCCGACCGCCCACAGGTCTCAAACCTCCGGCCGTGTGGCGGTGCCGTGTTCCAAGGCTCCACGGACTCCCCCCATTCCATTCCATGGCTCGCCCCGATGTCCGGACGCCGCGCTCGCCCGGCCCCCGCGGCCGCGCCCTCTGGCAGGATCACCGCATGACTGAGCAGCGGCACGACACCACTGCGGGTGCGGGGCGCGAGGCGCTCGCGCGGGCCTGGGACGAGCTGGTCGCGACCGCCCGCAGGACCGTGACGGACGGCCTGGTCGTCGGCACCTCCGGCAACGTCTCCGTGCGCGTCGGCGACACCGTCCTCGTCACCCCGAGCGGCGTCCCCTACGACCGGCTGACGCCCGCGGACATCCTCGGCGTCGGCCTGGACGGCGAGCGGCTCCTCGGCACGCTCGGCCCCACCAGCGAACTGCCCATGCACCTGGCGATCTACCGCGCCACCGACGCCGGGGCCGTCGTCCACACCCACGCCGTGCACGCCACCGCCGTCTCCACCCTGGTACCGGAACTCCCGCCCATCCACTACATGACCGGCGCCCTCGGCGGCCCCGTCCGCGTCGCCCCGTACGCCCTGTACGGCACCGACGAGCTGGCCGAGCACATGCTCCACGCCCTGCGCGACCGCACGGCCTGCCTGCTCCAGAACCACGGCACGGTCGCCTACGGGGACTCCCTCTCCCAGGCCTTCGACCGCACCGCCCAATTGGAGTGGATGTGCCACCTCTGGCTCACCGCGACCTCGGTGCCCGGCCGCACGCCGAGCATCCTGTCCGCGGAACGGGTGAGCGAGGCGGGGCGGAAGCTGAAGGGGTACGGGCAGCGGGGGGCGGGGGTGGACGGGTCCGGCGGGACGGACGGGTCTGGCGGGGTGGACGGGTCCGCTGGGATGGACGGGCCCGGCGGGGCGAACGGGTCTGCTGGGGCGGACGGGTCCGGCAGGGCGAATGGGACCGCCGGGGCGGACAGGGTGGACGGAGGCTGACCGCGGCCCCGAGGCGGGGCGGGGGTGGCTCATGGTCGGGGGTCGGCTCGGCGGGCCGGGCGAGTACGGGCCGGGAGCGCGGTGCGGGGTAGCGGCCGGGTGCGCGTGGCGGCCGGGACCGGGGTGCGCGTGGCGGCCGGGACCAGGTGCCGGTGGCGGCCGGGACCGGTCGGTGCCCCCGCGCGGAGTGCACTCCCGCGCCGCCGCCCACTGGCCGCGTTCCCCGACCCCGCAGACACTGTTGGGGTGCGCCCTGCCAAAGCGACGACCGCCGCCGTCACCACCGCAACCGCCGTCCTAGGCGCCACCGCCCTCGCCATCGCGGCCGGGCGCTACGCCAGCGACGCCGCCCTGAAGGCCCCCGCGGGCCGCCCCCTGCCGACGGAACCACGTCTGACCGTGCACTCCACGGCCGCAGGACAGATCGCCCTCACCCGATCCCTGGCCTCCCGGCGCCCCGGCCTGTACGGCCTGAGCGGCGACGGCTGCCACGCCGTCGTCGGCCCGGTCCTCGACGCCGCCCCGCACGAGGCCGACACCGTCGTGCGCCGCCTCGAACGCGTCACCCACGGCACCCTGGAGCCCGGCGCCCGGGTCCGGCTCACGCCACAGGTCCACATCGGCGACCCGCGCGGGGCGCTCGGCATCCACCACGCCGACGTCGACGTCCCCGGCGAACTGGGTCCGCTGCCCGCCTGGTTCGTGCCCGGCGCCCGCGACACCTGGGTGATCACCGTGCACGGCCTCGGCACCACCCGCGAGCACCCGATGGTCGTCATGGACTTCCTGCGCCGCCAGCAGCTGCCGGTGCTCGACCTCGCCTACCGCGGTGACCTGGGCGCGCCCCGGCCACCGGACGGTCTCGGCCACCTCGGCGAGACCGAATGGCGCGACCTGGACGCCGCCATCCGCTACGCCGTGCGCTACGGAGCCCGCGACGTCGTCCTGTACGGCTGGTCCACCGGCGCCTCGATGGCCCTGCACGCCGCCGCCCGCTCCGCCCTGCGCGACCGCGTCAAGGGCCTGGTCCTGGACTCGCCGGTGCTCGACTGGGAGACCACGCTGCGCGCCCTGGCCACCGCCCGCCGCACCCCCGGCGCGCTGCTCCCGCTGGCCGTGCGCGCCGCCCAGGGCCGCACCGGTCTGCGCGGCGACCGCCTCCCCGACGCCGCCGACCCCGCCGCCCTGCGGGTTCCGACCCTCGTCCTGCACGGCCCCGGCGACACCGTCGCACCCTGGGAGCTCTCCCGGGCACTGGCCGGAAAACGCCCTGACCTCGTCACCCTGCACGCCGTTCCGGATGCGCCCCACGGCGCCATGTGGAACGCCGACTCCGCACGGTACGAAGAGGCGCTGCGCCGCTTCCTCACCCCCTTGATGTAGCCGATGCGACCCCCTTCCCACCTCTGGGCCTGACGCTCCGCGACCGCTCTGGGGTCCGCTTTCCAGGCCCCCGACGGGATTCCGTTTGGGTTTTCGGACCGTCAACAGGAAGACTGCTCCCGTGACGTCCCGTATCCCGCGCGACTCCCGGCTCCACCTCGTCCGCACACCGTCCCCGAGGGCCGAAAGGCGAGCGGAGGCGGAGCGCGGCCGAGCGCGCGGCCCCCTCGGCGCCCCCGGCGCGGTGACCCAGCGCCGCTCGCGCCGTCCCGCGCCCCCGCCGCCGGAGGGCACCCCCGCGCCCGCCGAGCTGGCCCGCATGGCCCGCGCGGGCCTGGCGAGCGCCGTACGCGTCGCCCGCTGGGCCGACCAGGCCCTGCGCCCCGACACCGGCCCCCTGCGCGCGGCGGGCAAGGGCAGGGCTGACACCGGGCCCAACGCCTCGACCGGCGGCGCCCTCTCCGACGCGACCGCCGAACGCGCGGCCGCCGCACTCGACATGACGGTCCACCAGGTCCGTGCCGACTGGGACACCGCCCGCCTGGCCGGACTCGTCGAGGTGCACGGCGGCACCGCACGCCCCGGCTGGCGGCTGCGCGCCTGGGACCGGGACGACGCCGCGGTCCTGCGCGGCTGGGTCGCCCTGTTCGACGCCTGGTCGCTCGTCCACCCCGCCCCCGCCGAACTTCCGCCCGCCACCGTCGCGGAGGCCGTCGAGGCCGTCCCCCAGCTCCTCTCCTTCCTCCAGCTGTCGGCGGGCCCCGTGCCCGTGCCGCAACTCCTGGACCTCCTGGACCAGCGCGTCCGGGAACTGCGCACCGAGCGCTGCGAGATCCCGTACGGCCCGCAGGCGGAGCCCGAGCCCCCGTCCCGGCCCGCACCGCACCGGGAGGCGGTGCCGCCCCCGGCCTCCGCCGCCCCGGCCTCCGCGGCCCCGGTCACCGCTGTCCCCGCCCGCGCCGACGCCGCCCCGCCCCAGGCCGCCACCGCCCCGGCCGGCCCCACGGAGCCCGACGACTGCGCGACCCAGCCCCCGCTTCCCGCCCTGCTCGACTGGGCGTTGCAGGCCCTGTCCGCCGTCGGCGCCCTCACCTGCGCCGACAGCCAGGCCACCCTCACCCCGCTGGGCAGCTGGGCGGTGTGGGTCAAGCTGGAGCAGATCTGCGTGGCCGCGCAGAGCCCGGCGGGGCACATCGAGCAGTCCGCCGAGGACATGCTCCGGGGGTGCGCCCGGCTGCGGCCCAACGCGGCCCGCGCCGAGTACCGCGCCTGGCTCGCCGCCCGGGACGTGGGCACCGCCGTCACCGAACTCCTCGACGCCGCCCGGGGCGAGGACGCCCTGCTGCGCGGCCTCGCCTTCGAGGCCCTGCGGGTCGTCGGCGCCCCGGCCGAGCCGGACGTCCGCGCCGTCGTCGACGAGACCTCGCTGCGGCCCTACGCCCTGCTGTGGCTCGCCGAGCACGAGGGCACCGACCCCGAGGACGTCCATCTCGTCCTGACCCGGGCGGAGTCCACCTGGCTGTGGGTCGACACCGCGGCGGCCGTCGCCGACCACGGCGAGGCCGAACTGCTCGTGCGTCACCTGGAGTCGGCGCCGCAGCCCACCGTGCCCGCGCTCATCGACGAGGTGCGCACCGTCGGCCATCCGCGCACCGTGCAGGTCCTCGTCGCGCTCGCCGCGGCCCACCCGGACCCGGCGCTCGCGAAGGCCGTGCGCCGGGCGGCGTTCCAGGTGCACACCGGCGGCATGTGAGAGCCGCGCCCGCCCCGGGGCCCGGGGCGGGTCAGGCGGGTATCTCCGGGGCGTACGTACCGAAGCTCCAGATGTTGCCCTCCGCGTCCCGTGCCATGTAGTCCCGCGAGCCGTAGTCCTGGTCCGTCGGGGGCATCAGGATGTCCGCGCCGTGCTCCACGGCCCGCTCGTGGTGGGCGTCGACGTCGTCCACCACGATGTACGTCGCGGTCGGGCCCGCGTCCTTCATCGTCTCGGCGAAGAGGCCGCCGCGGCCCTTGGAACCCAGCATCACCGCGCCGTTGCCGTACGCGAGTTCGGCGTGCAGGACCGTGCCGTCCTCGCTCTCGTACACACTCGTCTCCGTGAAGCCGAAGGCCTCCGTGAGCTGCTTGATAGCGGCCTTGGCGTCCGCGTACAACAACGTCGGGAAGATGCTCGGACGTCCCCTGACAGCGCCTGCCATGGCGATCACTCCTTCGTTCGACGTGACCTGTTCCACAGTCTGGCACCGGGGTCTGACAACGGCCCGGGAGCGCCCGCCGGGCCGATCCGCGAGGCTCAGCGGAAGGTGTTGCACTGCGCCATGTCACCGGTACGGAAGCCCTGGTAGAACCAGTCCTGCCGCTGCTTCGCCGAGCCGTGCGTCCAGGACTCGGGGGTCACCCGGCCCTGGAAGCGCTCCTGGATCCGGTCGTCGCCGACCGCCGCCGCCGCGTCCAGGCCGTCGCGGATGTCGTCATCCGTGAGCTGCTTGATCACGGGCCTGCCCTCCTCGTCGGGCGTCCGCGTGGCGTGGTGCGCCCACACCCCCGCGTAGCAGTCGGCCTGCAGCTCGACGCGTACGGCGTTGCTGCCCTCGCCGGTCCGGCCGTCCTGCGCCCGGCTCAGCGTGCCCATCAGGTTCTGCACGTGGTGGCCGTACTCGTGCGCCACGACGTACGCCTGCGCGAACGGGCCGCCGGTGGAGCCGAACTTCGTCCGCAGCTCCTCGAAGAACCCCAGGTCCAGGTAGACCCTGCGGTCGCCGGGGCAGTAGAAGGGCCCGACCGCCGACGACGCCGCGCCGCACGCCGTGCCGACGCGGCCGGTGAAGAAGACGGTCTGCGCGGACGCGTACTGGCCCTGGCGGCGCGGGAACTCCTGGCGCCAGTAGTCCTGGACGCTGTTGACCACCGCCAGGATCCGGCAGTCCTCGCGGGCGTTCGCGTCCTTTCCGGTGTGGCAGCTCCGCTTGACCTCCGCGAGCGACGAGGACGAGGCGGCGGGCTCCTCGCCGCCGTCCGTCAGACCGAGCTGGTCGGGACCCACCCCGAAGAAGAGACCGAGGAGCAGCGCGATCAGACCGGCGACACCGCCGCCGATGGTCGCCTTGCCGCCGGGGACGCGGCTGCCGCGCACATCCTGCACCTCGGAGGAGTCGAGATTCGCGTCGTCGTCGAACTGCATGGGCGCACCACCCTCTGCCTCGCGTACGAGCCGCGCTGCCTCACCTCCGGGACGACGCTCCGCCGCCCGCGCCGGACCCCGGCCACCTCATCCTGGTACGCCCCGCACCACCCGGCGCCGGACGGAGGTCCGAACGGGCTACCCCACGGCCCGGCGGCGCCCCGGGAGCGCTGCCGAGGGCCGCGCCGGAAAAAGCGGTTGCGGCACCCCGTTAGAATTGGCCCATGGCCATCCTCCTGCTGCATTAGACGGCTGAGCGGCGCGCTCCGCGCGACAACGCATCGTGCATCGTCCTTGCCTCCCTCCCGCCGTCCATATCCCCTGTCCAGGAGTCTGACCGTGATCACCGCCTCCGGTATCGAGCTGCGTGCCGGCGCCCGCATCCTCATCGAGAACGCCTCGTTCCGCATCGCCAAGGGCGACCGCATCGGCCTCGTCGGCCGCAACGGCGCGGGCAAGACGACGCTCACCAAGTGCCTGGCCGGTGAGGGCACCCCCGCGGGCGGCACGATCAGCCGCTCCGGAGAGGTCGGCTACCTCCCGCAGGACCCGCGCACGGGCGACCTCGACGTCCTCGCCCGCGACCGCGTCCTTTCGGCGCGCGGCCTCGACGTCCTCATCCGCAAGATGCGCGAGAACGAACACCGGATCGCGAGCGGCCAGGGCTCCACGCGCGAGAAGGCACTCAAGCAGTACGAGCGCCAGGAGACGGAGTTCCTCACCAAGGGCGGGTACGCCGCCGAGGCCGAGGCCGCCACCATCGCCGCCGCCCTGAACCTCCCGGACCGCGTGCTCGGCCAGCCCCTGCACACGCTCTCCGGCGGTCAGCGCCGCCGCATCGAGCTGGCCCGCATCCTCTTCTCGGACGCCGACACGCTCCTCCTGGACGAGCCGACCAACCACCTCGACGCCGACTCGATCGTCTGGCTGCGCGACTACCTGAAGACGTACCGCGGCGGCTTCATCGTGATCTCCCACGACGTCGACCTGGTCGAGACGGTCGTCAACAAGGTCTTCTACCTGGACGCCAACCGCTCCGCGATCGACGTCTACAACATGGGCTGGAAGCTCTACCAGCAGCAGCGCGAGTCCGACGAGAAGCGCCGCAAGCGCGAGCGCCAGAACGCCGAGAAGAAGGCCGCGGCCCTGCACTCGCAGGCCGACAAGATGCGCGCCAAGGCCACCAAGACCGTCGCCGCCCAGAACATGGCCCGCCGCGCCGACAAGCTCCTCGCGGGCCTGGACGAGGTGCGCCAGAGCGACAAGGTCGCCAAGCTGCGCTTCCCCGAGCCCTCGCCGTGCGGCAAGACGCCGCTGATGGCCGAGGGGCTCTCGAAGTCGTACGGCTCCCTGGAGATCTTCACCGACGTCGACCTGGCCATCGACAAGGGCTCGCGCGTCGTCATCCTCGGCCTCAACGGCGCGGGCAAGACCACCCTGCTGCGGCTCCTCGGCGGCGCCGAGAAGCCCGACACCGGTCAGGTCATCGAGGGCCACGGCCTCAAGCTCGGCTACTACGCCCAGGAGCACGAGACCCTCGACCCGGAGCGCACGGTCCTGGAGAACATGCGCTCGGCCGCGCCCGACCTGGACCTCGTCGAGGTCCGCAAGACGCTCGGCTCGTTCCTCTTCTCCGGAGACGACGTCGACAAGCCCGCGGGTGTGCTCTCCGGCGGCGAGAAGACCCGGCTCGCGCTCGCGACCCTGGTCGTCTCCTCTGCCAACGTCCTGCTCCTCGACGAGCCGACGAACAACCTCGACCCGGCGAGCCGCGAGGAGATCCTGGGCGCCCTGCGCACCTACAAGGGCGCCGTCGTCCTCGTCACGCACGACGAGGGCGCCGTCGAGGCGCTGCAGCCGGAGCGGATCATTCTGCTCCCCGACGGCGTCGAGGACCTGTGGGGCGCGGACTACGCGGACCTGGTGGCCCTCGCCTGACGATTCCCCGGTCGGACCCCTGTCCGGGGTCCACCGGGCTTGATCGAATGACTGATCCACTGCGTATGGATCATTCGGCCGAGCCGTGATCCTTCATCTGTGTGAGACGTCCTCGTACCGAGGTGTGGCATACACGGATTTTTGCGTCCCACGGGACCCGCAGGCCCGTCTTTCCCCGGCACGGCGCTGACCTGCCGCTTCCTCGCAGAACCCATTCGGCGGTACGTCCCGCGACGTGCGGAATCGTTAATTCCGCTCGTGACGGCCGCTTGACTCCAGGCGAATCAAGTCGCATGGACCTTGCCGAATGGGTGGCCAGGACGCTCGGAAGGGGTGATCATGAGAAGTCCAGAGCGCACTTCCCATGAGGAGGCACGGGTGGCCGAGACTCTGAAGAAGGGCAGCCGGGTTACCGGCGCCGCGCGCGACAAGCTCGCGGCAGACCTGAAGAAGAAGTACGACGGCGGTGCGAGCATCCGGGCGTTGGCCGAAGAGACCGGCCGCAGCTACGGGTTCGTCCACCGGATGCTCAGTGAGTCCGGAGTCACGCTGCGGGGACGCGGCGGGGCAACGCGAGGCAAGAAGGCCGCTTCCAGCTAGCCGACTTCCCGCGGCCGTCCGACTCCGGGTGGTCCGGTGTGGCCACCCGGTCGATCGGCTGATCGACCGGGTGGTTACTGTGCAGTCACTTGTGGGCGCACCAGTGCCCGCAGGGCGCGCCGACACGCGTCCGCCAGGGCGCTGACCGGCGTGCGTCCACCATGACTGCACCCACCCGGAGGCACTGATGGCTTCGCCCGACAGCGGTTCGCCCGAGAGCGGCCCGAGCGTCGCAAGCACAACGGCGCCGGTCCTCGACCGGGACGGCGTACGCCTCACGGTCGACGAGGCCGTCGCCACGGTGACGCTGACCAACGCGGCCAAGCGCAACGCCCAATCTCCCGCGCTGTGGCGGGCGTTGACCGAGGCCGGCCGGGTGCTGCCCGGCAGCGTCCGCGTGGTGCTGCTGCGCGGAGAGGGCAAGTCTTTCTCCGCCGGCCTCGACCGGCAGGCGTTCACGCCCGAGGGCTTCGACGGCGAACCGTCCTTCATCGACCTGGCGCGCGGCGCGGACGACGAGCTCGACGCGGCCATCGCCGAGTACCAGGACGCCTTCACCTGGTGGCGGCGCGGCGACCTCGTGTCCATCGCCGCCGTCCAGGGGCATGCGATCGGCGCCGGGTTCCAGCTCGCCCTCGCCTGCGACCTGCGGGTCGCCGCCGACGACGCGCAGTTCGCCATGCGCGAGACCAGCCTCGGTCTGGTGCCCGACCTCACCGGCACCCACCCGCTGGTCTCCCTCGTCGGGTACGCCCGTGCCCTGGAGATCTGCGCCACGGGCCGCTTCGTCCAGGCAGCCGAGGCCGAGCGCATCGGCCTCGCCAACCTCGTCGTGCCCGGCGACCAGCTCGACGCCGCCGCACAGGACTTGGCCGCCGCGCTGCTCGCCGCGCCGCGCGACGCGGTCATCGAGACCAAGGCGCTGCTTCAGGGTGCGGTGGGGCGTTCGTACGAGGAGCAGCGCCGCGCCGAGCGGGCCGCGCAGGCACGCAGGCTGCGGGACCTGGCGGGCATTGGGGACTGAGGGGGTTCGGGCGGCCGTCGGGGATTGAGGGAGGTTCGGGCGGCCGTCGGGGACTGGGGGACGTTCGGGCGGTACGCCGGGGACTGAGGAAGTCCGGGGCGGCCGCTGGCTCTGGTCGGCGGGGATCGCCGACGGGGACGGTCGGCGGGTCGGCCAGCGGGGGCGGTCGGCGGAAACAGCTGGCCGGGACAGTCGGCGGGGGCGGTCAGTCCACCGTCGTGACCAGGACCGCCACCGACGGCCGGTCCGGCAGGGACGCGGCGACGGCCGCGCGGACCGCGCGCGCCACGTCCAGGGTGCGGTGCCGCGCGTCCACCGCGAGGTCCACCCGGACATGGCGGCGCGGCAGCGTGAGCGTCGCCCCCTGCTCCTCGATGTGGACGGCCCGGGCCAGGCCGCCGAGGACCCCCGCCATCCGCGTCACGCCGGGCACCGCGAGGGCGGCCCGCGCCACGCGCCCCTCGTCGCCGGGCTCGTCCTCGTACCCGGGGAGGGGGCCGGACGGTACGTCGGCGATGTCGCCGTCGGTTGAAGGGGCATCCGCCGAGGGGGCATCTGCCGGGGCCGCGTCCTCGGACACCGTGTCCTCGGGGACCCCATCCCTCGGCGTCGAAGCCTCGGACACCGCACCCACGAGGGCCGCACTCCCAGGGATCGCATCCCCCGGGACCGCACCCGTGGGCGCCGCATTCCCAGGCGCCGAACCCCCGGACACCGCACCCATGGGTGACGCATCCCCCGGGACCGCACCCCCGAGGCCCCCGCCCCCCTCCATCAGCCCCGTCACCCGCAGGTCCACCTCCGTCACCACCAGACCCAGCCGCTCCGCCGCGGCCGAGCCGAGCGCCGTGCGCAGTCGGTCCGCGGCCGTGGCCAGCGGCTCGGTCGTCGCGGCCTGGAACTCCGCGCTGATCCGCAGCGGCCCCGGCGGCAGTGCGCTCGGCGGCGACGGCACCGCGACGACGTACGCGTCCGGGGACAGCGGTGCGGCGCCCCGCTCCACGAGGGACACCCGCAGGCGGGTCACGCGGACCCCCGCCACCCGCGCGGCCGAGCCGCACAGCACCGAACGCGCCGCCGACTCCGCGAGCCAGGCGCCGTCACCCGGGCCGCCCAGTGGGAGCATCCGGCCGAGGCCCAGTTGACGCCGTACCGCAGAGGTCCACCCGTCACCCGTCATGGCTCCAGCCTGCCCCATCCCGGGCGCGCGGGTCCCGGGCCGCGCTTAATGTGGACGAAAGAGCAGATCCCCTGCCGAAAAGGACCACACGATGAGCGACACCGGAGAGCGCACGACGTCCCAGACGCTCGCGAAGGAGTCACCCGACGAGGCCAGGACGGGCGGCACGGCACGGCGTGGGGGAGGCGACCCCGCGACGCGCGGGCGCACCAGCATCGCCGACGGTGTGGTCGAGAAGATCGCGGGCCTCGCCGCCCGCGACGTGGTCGGCGTGCACGCGATGGGCGGCGGCCTCGCGCGGACCTTCGGGGCCGTGCGGGACCGGGTGCCCGGCAGCTCGAAGGCCGTCACACGTGGCGTGAAGGCCGAGGTCGGCGAGGTGCAGACGGCCCTCGACCTGGAGATCGTCGTTGACTACGGAGTCTCGATCGCCGATGTCGCGCGGGACGTACGGGAGAACGTCGTCGCCGCCGTCGAGCGGATGACGGGCTTGGAGGTCGTCGAGGTGAACATCGCGGTGAGCGATGTGAAGCTGCCGGACGACGAGGACGACGAGCAGCCGTCGCGGCTTCAATAGGGGCGACGGCTCGGACCGTCAGAGACGACGGCTCGGACCGTCCGGCGTTCCGCACCCGCGGGTGGAGGCGGCCCCGCCGCGCGACCTGGGTAGAGGAGAAGCACGGGACGTGCGCGGCGGCGGGCGCGGACGGCCGGGAGCATGAGGCGCGCAGGAGCGAAGGAGCGCACGATGAGCTTTGCCGTGATCGGCATGATCGCCGGAATGGCTCTCGGATTCGCCGGGTACTTCGGCGGGTTCGGGGCCTTCCTCCTGGTGGCGGCCCTGGGTGCCATCGGGTTCGTGGCCGGGCGGTTCCTGGAAGGGGACCTGGAGCCCGGGGAATTCTTCCGTCCCCGCGGCGACCGGCGGCGCTGAGCGGTGGCCGCCGACGTCGTGGGGCAGGTACCGCCCGGCGAGCGCGGCGCGACCCGGATCGCCGACCGCGTCGTCGCGAAGATCGCCGCGCGCGCGGCACGTGAGGCGCTGCCCGCGCTGCCCGACGAGGCGGCGCCGCCGCACGCCACCGTGAGCGTGCGGCCCCCCGCCGGGGGCTCCGCCGGGCCGGGCGATGCCCCGCACGGCAGCGCGCGCGTCCGCGTCAGCGTCGAACTGGACTACCCCAGCGACATCGGCCGCCAGTGCGGCGCCGTGCGTCACCGGGTCGCCGAACGGGTAAAGGCGTTGGCGGGCATGGAAGTGCCCGAAGTGGCGGTCCAGGTGGAGCGGCTGCACTCGGCGCAGGCGCGGGACGCGGCGCAGGGGAGGACCCGATGAGCGAACCCCGGCAGGCCGGCGGAACCGACCTGACCAAACCGGGCGAGGCCGTGCCCGTCATCGAGCGTGCCGCGTCCGCACCCGAACTCGACCAGTCCGCGTCCGCGGCCGCCTACCAGCCGCCGCCCACCCTCGGCGACGAGGACGGCTCCCCCCGCTTCTGGTCGGCGCGACGGGTGCCCGCCGGGTTGCTCGCCCTGCTGGTCCTCGGCGGCGCCGGGCTGCTCCTGTACGACATCGTGGCCGTGCGCGCCGACCACCCCGCGATGCGGTGGCGCCGCGACCTCGCCCGTGAGCTGGCCGAACGGCCCCTCGACAGCACGGCGGTGCTCGCCGGGGCCGCGGCGGCGCTCGCCGCCGGCCTGTGGCTCCTCGTCCTCGCCGTGACGCCCGGCCTTCGCTCCCTCCTCCCGATGCGGCGCACCCACGCCGACGTGCGCGCCGGGCTCGACCGGGGTGCCGCCGCGACGGCGCTGCGGGACCGGGCCATGGACGTGTCGGGCGTACGGTCGGTACGCGTCCGCATGAGCCGCTCCAAGGTCGACGTGCGGGCCGTGTCGCACTTCCGTGAACTCGACGACGTACGCGGCGACTTGGACGCCGCCCTCGCCGCCGCCATCCACGACCTCGGGCTCGGCCACCCGCCCGGTCTCTCCGTGCACGTGGCCCGGCCGGGCCGGAAGGGGTGACCGCGCCATGCTGCGGACCGTGAACCGCGTGCTCCTCGGCCTCCTCGGCCTCGCCCTCGTCCTGCTCGGCGGGTCCGTCCTCGCGGTCGGGCTCGGCGTCGAGCCGCCCTCGTGGTGGGTGCACGACTCCCGCGACGACGTGCTGCTCAGTGACGCCGACCGGGCGCGGTGGCGGGACGACGGCTGGTGGTGGCCCACCGTCATCGGCGTGCTCGCCGTCGTCGTGCTGCTCGCCCTGTGGTGGCTCACCGCCCAACTGCGGCGGCGGCGCCTCGCGGAGGTCCTCGTCGAGACCGGGGACGGGGAGGGCGCGCTGCTGCGGGGGCGGGCCATGGAGAGCGTCCTCGAGACCGAGGCCGCGGCGCTCGACGGCGTCGAGCGGGCCCGGGTGCGGCTCACCGGGCGGCGCAATGCCCCCGAGGCGCGGGTCGGGCTCGTCCTCGGTGCCGACGCCGTGCCCGCGGAGGCGTTGCATCGCACCTGCGAGGAGGCGTTGGCGCATGCGCGGGACTCCGCCGGGCTGGGGCGGCTGCCGGCCACGGTGCTGCTGCGTGCCGTGAAGCACCGCGCCGAACGCGTCAGCTGACGCCCGTCTCGCCCCTGGGCGGCTTGGGCCGGCCACCCTCGCCCCGTCCCCCCGTGCGCCACCTCGCCGTGGGCGGCAGCCCCACCGCCGCTGCGCGGCGGCTTCTCCCACCCACCCGCCCGGAACTCTGGGGCCCGCCTCACTCCTGGGCGGCTCAGGCCGGCCACCTTCGCCCCGTCCCCGCGCGCCACCTCGCCGTGGACGGCAGCCCCACCGCCGCTGCGCGGCGGCCTTTCCCACCCACCCACCCGGAACTCTGGGGCCCGCCTCACCCCCGGCGGCTTCCGTCCACCGTCCTGGACCGATCCCGCCCTCGCCCTGAGCCCGAGCTCGCCCCGAGGCCGAACTCACCCCGACCCCGCCCTCGCCCCCACCCCTCCGACAGACGCGCCCAGCGCCGCCGCGCCCCCGGGCGTCGGCCCCTGAGCGCCTGCGCCCTCGGCACCTCGGGCCCCGGCACCTCGGGCCCCGGCACCCCGGGCCTCGGCACCTCGGGCCCCGGCACCCCGGAGCACCCGGCACCCCGGATCCCCCCATCCACCTCACCCCGGGCCCCAACCCCCCCGTCCCACAGCAAACGGGTGGGCGGGTGGGAGGAACCCGCCGCGGTAGCGGCGGGCACCCCCACTGAGCCGCAGGCTAGAAACCGTGTCGTGCCCCGCCGTCCACGGGCAGCATCACGCCGGTGAGGTACGACGCCGCGGGAGAGAGGAGGAACGCGGCGGTGCGGCCGAACTCCTGGGGGGTGCCGTAGCGGCGCAGCGGGATGCGGGACTCGTGGGCCGCGCGGGTCGCCTCCGGGTCGGCGGAGAAGCCGTCGAGTTCGCGGACGCGGTCGGTGTCGATGCGGGCCGGGAGGAGGCCGACCACGCGGATGCCGCGCGGCCCCAACTCGTCGGCGAGGGACTTGGCGAAGCCCGCGAGGCCGGGGCGCAGGCCGTTGGAGACGGTGAGGCCCGGGATCGGCTCGTGCACGGACGCGGAGAGGACGAAGCCGATGACACCGCCCTCGCCCAGCTCCGCCGCGGCGGTGCGCGCGAGGCGTACGGCACCGAGGAAGACGGAGTCGAACGCGGCCTGCCACTGCTCGTCGGTGTTGTCGGCGACGAAGCCGGGCGGCGGCCCGCCGACGCTGACGAGGATGCCGTCGAAGCCGCCGAAGTGCTCGCGCGCCGCCGCCACGAGGCGGTCCGCGACGCCCGGATCGGCGTTGTCCGCGCCGATGCCCACCGCGTTCGGGCCGAGCTCCGCGGCCGCCGCGGCGGCCGTCTTCTCGTCGCGGCCGGTGAGGACGACCTTCGCGCCGTCCGCGACCAGCTCACGGGCGGCGGCGTTGCCGAGGCCACGGGTGGCGCCGGTGACGACGTACACACGGTTGTTCAGTCCAAGATCCATGGTCCTATCCTGCCGCGTCCGGGCCGTAGAGGGCGAGGGCGGTGCCCACAAGGCCCACATGGCTGAAGGCCTGCGGGAAGTTGCCCAACTGGCGCGCGGCCACGGGGTCGTACTCCTCCGCGAGCAGCCCCACGTCGTTGCGGAGCGCGAGCAGCCGCTCGAAGAGGTCGCGGGCCTCCTTGGTGCGGCCGGTGAGGTGCAGCGCGTCGGCGAGCCAGAAGGAGCAGACGAGGAAGGTTCCCTCGCCGCCGGGCAGGCCGTCCACGGTGGCCGTGGCCGCGGGGACGGCGTCGTCCACCACGGCACCACCGACCGAATACCGCCGCAGCAGTCCCTCCCGCGTGCCCAGTTCCTCCTGCACCGCCTCGATCGTGCCGATCACCCGCGGGTCGTCCGGCGGCAGGAACCCCACGCGTGGGATCAGGAGCAGCGCGGCGTCGAGCTCGCGCGAGCCGTACGACTGCGTGAAGGTGCGGCGCTCCGCGTCGTAGCCGCGGGCGCAGACCTCCGCGTGGATGTCGTCGCGCAGGCGCCGCCAGTGCGCCACGTCGCCGGGCAGCGCCGGGTCGTCCTCCATCGCGCGCACGGTGCGGTCCGCGGCGACCCACGCCATCACCTTGGAGTGCACGAAGTGCCGGCGCGGGCCGCGTACCTCCCACAGGCCCTCGTCCTTCTCGCGCCAGCAGTGCCGCAGGAACTCCATGAGCGCGAGTTGCAGCCGCCAGCCGTGCGGGCGGGTGGCGAGGCCGGAGCGGCGGGCCAGGGTGAGGGAGTCGACGACCTCTCCGTAGACGTCGAGTTGGCGCTGGCTGACCGCCCGGTTGCCGATGCGCACGGGCGCCGAGCCCTCGTACCCGGGCAGCCACCCCGCCTCGTACTCGGGCAGCCGCCGCTCACCCGCGAGGCCGTACATGATCTGGAGGTCGGCGGGGTCGCCCGCCGCCGCGCGCAGCAGCCAGTCGCGCCACGCCTCGGCCTCCTCCAGATAGCCCGCGGCGAGCAGCGCGCCGAGCGTGAGAGTGGAGTCGCGCAGCCAGCAGTAGCGGTAGTCCCAGTTGCGGACGCCGCCGATCTCCTCGGGCAGCGAGGTGGTGGGGGCGGCGACGATGCCGCCGGTCGGGGCGTAGGTGAGGGCCTTGAGCGTGATGAGGGAGCGCACGACCGCGTCGCGGTGCGGGCCTTCGTAGCGGCAGTGGGCCGCCCAGGCCTGCCAGTCCTCGACGCTGTCGCGCAGCGCCTGTTCGGCGTCGAGGGCCTTCGGGGCCGGTTCGTGCGAGGGGTGCCAGGTGAGGACGAACGTCACGCGTTCCCCGGCGGCCACGGTGAACTCGGAGTACGTGGTGAAGTCGCGGCCCTCGGTGTGGACCTCCGGGTCGCTGCGCAGCCATACGGAGTCGGGGCCAGCGACCGCCACCCGGTGGCCGTCGGCGCGGCGCATCCACGGCACGATCGAGCCGTAGTCGAAGCGGAGCCGGAGCGTGCTGCTCATGGTCACTTCGCCCTTGAGGCCCTCGACGACGCGGACGAGGTCGGGGGCGCGGTCGCGCTGCGGCATGAAGTCGGTCACGCGGACCGAGCCGTCCGGGGTGTCCCACTCGGTGTCGAGGACGAGGGTGTCCGGGCGGTAGGCGCGGCGGGTGCAGTCGTCGGCGTCCTTCGGCGCGACGCGCCAGTGGCCGTGCCCGTCGTCGCCCAGGAGCGCGGCGAAACAGGCCCCGGAGTCGAAGCGCGGCAGGCACAGCCAGTCCACGGATCCGGTGCGGGAGACAAGGGCGGCCGTCTGGTGGTCGCCGATCAGGGCGTAGTCCTCGATGGGGCGGCGCGGTCGTTGTGACACGGGTGACGGTTTCCCGGTTCGGTGGTGTGGCAATCCGGGACCGGGGGGACGGGGCGGCCCGGACGCGGTGCTGCCTCTGCCGCACCGGGCGGGCCGCGCGGTGGGACCGCGGCTCAGGCCGTCGCGGGGGAAGCCTGGTCGGCCGTCTCGCCCTGGTCGGGCTTCTCGGACTCCTCCGCCGCCGCCCGCGCCGCCGTCTCGATGCGGTCCTTGCGCTCGCGCCGGACCAGCACGATCCAGCCCGCGGGCACCCCGGCGGCGAACAGCCACCACTGCACGGCGTACGCCATGTGCGCGCCGATCCCGCTGTGGTCGGGCTCGGCGAGGAGTTGGGGGGAGTCGCCGTGGCGCGGCGCGGTCAGCTCGACGTAGCCGCCGAGCACCTTCTTGCCCAGGGCGTGTGCCTGCTGCCCGCTGCTGATCAGCATGATCTGGCGGTCGGGCAGCCCGCGGACGTCCTTGATGCCGCTGGCCGCGGACGTCTCGTCGCCCATGAGGCGGCCGGTGACGGTGATCTCGCCGCGGGGCGGCGCGGGGATCTTCGGGAAGGCGGTCTGGGGGCCGTCCGCCGGGATCCAGCCGCGGTTGACGAGCAGCACCTTGCCGTCGTCGAGGACGAACGGGGTCAGGACGTGGAAGCCGACCTCGTCGTCGGAGTTGGTGCGGCGGCGCACGACGACCTCGTCCTCGGGGGCGAAGGTGCCCTTGGCCGTCACCCGGCGGTAGACCGCGGAGTCCGGTACGTCACGGCCCGGGGCGGTCAGCCGCTCGGCGGGGACCGGCGCGGCGTCCAGCGCCCTGCTGATCTTCCCGTTGTGCGCCACGCGCTTCTCGTGGCGGTGCAGCTGCCAGAAGCCCAGCTCGATCATCACGGGGATGAGGACGAGGCCGACGAGGGTGAGGATCACCCATTGGCGGGTCAGGAGGAAGCGGTACACGGCTTCGACGTTACCCCGCGCGGGAAAGCCCCCGACGGGAGGGCCCCCGCTCACACCCTGTCGACGATCCCCACCCGCCCCTCCGCGCGGGCGCAGTGCGCCCCGCAGTACCAGTGGCCCTCGACCTCGACGCCCTGCCCGATGATGCGGCACCGGCAGTGCTCGCAGATGGGCGCCATGCGGTGGATGGCGCAGGCGAAGCAGCCGAAGACGTGCACCGCGCCCTGCGCGTGCACCTCGAAGGACATGCCGTAGTCGTTTCCGCAGACCTCACAACGTGCCATGCGCCACAGAGTGGGACGCGGCGGCGGCGCGCGGCGAGCGGCGGACGGGCGAGTCGCCCGGCAATCACCCGTCTGACGCGGACCGTGTGGCGGTCACCTTTCTCCCGGGGTTCCTGCCGGGGTCTCCGCCGGGGCCACGTCCTGGAGGAGCTGGCCGAAGGCCGCCTCGTCGATGACCGGAGTGCCGTACGCCCGGGCCTTCGTCGTCTTCGACGTGCCGGAGTCCGGGTCGTTCGTGACGAGGAGGCTCGTCAGCCGCGACACGCTCGTCGCGATGTGCAGGCCCGCCTCGAACGCCCGGTCCTCCAGGAGCTCGCGGTCCACGGAGGTGTCCCCGGAGAAGGCGACGCGCATGCCTTGCTTGAGCGGCTTGCCGTCCTCCCACCGCCCGGGGTTCGGGAACGGGCAGGCGGGGCGCTTGCGGGAGGGGCGCCAACTGCCGGACTGGTACGAGGAGTACGCCGAGAACGACGATGTGGAGGAGCCGGTGGCGGGCCCGCCCTGGCGGCCGACGCGGGCGCCGCCGTCCGACCACTCGGTGAGCGGGCGGCACTCCAGGAGCGGCAGCCGCACCCCGTCGCTCGCCGCCGCGCGCAGGCTCGGCCGGAACGCCTCGGCGAGGACCCGGGCGTCGTCGAGGGCGTGGTGGGCCTGGCGCTGGACCACGCCGAAGTGGGCGGCGAGGGACTCCAGCTTGTGGTTGGGCAGCGGCAGGCCGAGCTCCTTGGAGAGCGCGATGGTGCACAGGCGCTGCCGGACGGGGGCGGTGCGCTCCGCGCGGGCGTACTCCCTGGCGATCATCGACCAGTCGAAGACGGCGTTGTGCGCGACGAGGACGCGGTCCGCGAGGCGGGTCGCGAACTCCTCGGCGATGTCCGCGAAGAGCGGGGCGTCGGCCAGCTTGTCGCTCGTCAGACCGTGGATCCAGACCGGGCCGGGGTCGCGCTGCGGGTTCACCAGCGTGTACCAGTGGTCCTCGACCTCGCCGCGGGCGTCCAGGCGGTAGACCGCGGCCGAGATGATCCGGTCGTCTCTGGACAGGCCGGTGGTCTCGACGTCGACGACCGCGTACCCGGAGGGGTAGGCCGTCGGCCAGGGGGTCTCGGACCCCGGCGCGGTCGCGGCGGTCGGCGCCGGAGTCGCGTGCGTCGCCGGAGTCGCCGAAGGGACGGTCGGCGCCGTCGGCGATGCGGTCGTGCGGTCTTCGAGCATGGTCCATGAGGATACGGGCCGCGACTGACAGTCAGGTCCCAGGGCCGGGGGGCAGTCACCTTCGAGGGGCGGAATCAGCCACCTTTCAGGACGGCGACGGACCGTCAGCCGACGGAGGGGGGTTCGGGCAGTCCCCGGCGGAGGGTTCGAGCAACCCCGCCACCAGCGCCCGCACCGACAGCGTGAACAGCCGCTCCGTGTCCGGCGGCCGGGCGAGGGCGCGGGCGAGGGCCGGGTCCTGCTCGGCGGCCCGCGCGTCCCACAGCTCCTGCTCGCCGGGGCGCTGCACCGGCGCCCGCTCGCGGTTGCGCTCGACCAGGACGTGACCGACGACATGGACCTGGACGGCGCGCACGGCGTCGGCGGCCCGGGCGCCGCGCAGCCCGGCCGCGTGCACCTCGTGCACCAGGGCCCGCTGCGCGGGCAGGAACATCCGCTCCGTCAGGCCGCGTTCGTGGACCATCGCGATGAGGTGCGGATGGTCGCGAAGGAGGCGGCGCAGGGCGCGCGCCACGGACGTGATGCGCCGGGCGGGCGTGGCGCCGGTGGGGCGGATCTCGCCGAGGTCGGCGACGGTGCGCTCGACGAGGGCGTCCAGGAGCTGCTCGCGGTTGCCGACGTGCCAGTAGATCGAGGTGACGGCCGTGCCGAGCTCGGCCGCGAGCTTGCGCATGGTCAGGGCGTCGGGGCCGTGCTGCTTGACGAGGCCCGCGGCGGCGGCGAGGACCTGTTCCCGGTCCAGATGCGCACGCGTCTCTTTACCCTTCACGGCTCCTGTTGTAACTGTGTTACAGAACCGCCGCAAGTATCTGACAGTCCGTCGGCGAAGGGTGGTACGGCATGGCACGCGTACGCTACGGCGCGCGCACCGAGGCCGAAATGGCCGCGACGCGCACCGCGCACACCAGGCTCCCCGACATCTGGTCCACGGGAGTGGTGGCCGTGTGGGAGAGCGACCCGGACGTGGTGGCGGCGGTCCTGCCACCGCCCCTGAAGCCCGCGGGCCGCCCCCTGGTGCGGGCCAACATCAGCAGGGTCGAGCTCGCCGGGTATCCGCTGGGCGCGGGTTCGGTGGCCGTCGCGGCGGAGCACGGCGGCGTGGCGGGCTGGTATCCGCTGGTGATGCCGATGACGCACGAGCGCGCCCTGACCGGCGGCCGTGAGGTCTTCGGCGAGCCCAAGAAGCTGGGCGACGTCACCGTCGAGCGCGACGGCCTGGTGGTGCGGGCCGCCATGGCCCGGCACGGCATCGCGTTCGTGGAGGTGCGCGGCGCCGTGAGCGGGAGCCTGCCGCTGCCGGAGCCCGCGCGGAAGACCGACTTCTACTTCAAGTTCCTGCCCGCGGTGGACGGTTCGGGCTTCGACGCGGACCCGGTGCTCGTGCACTGCGTGCGCGAGGAGCGGGTCCGCAGGCTGGAGAGCGTCACCGGGGACGTGGTGCTTCGCGAGTCGATGTACGACCCGGTGGCGGACCTGCCCGTGCGCCGCCTGGTGGAGCTGACCATCGGCGAGAAGACCAGCGACCAGCGGGGCAGGGTGGTGGAGCGCGTCGACGCGCAGGCCCTGCTGCCCTACATCCACCAGCGCTACGACGACCCGCGGCAGATCCTGGACGGCCCGCCCGAGGGGAGCGTCTGACATGGAGCTGCGCCGGGGGCAGGTCGCCGTCGTCACGGGTGCGGCGAGCGGCGTCGGGCTCGCCCTCGCACGGCGGTTCGCGGCGGACGGACTCACCGTCGTGCTCGCCGACGTCGAGGCGGACGCCCTGGAGAAGGCGGCGGCCGGACTGCGTGCCGACGGCGCGCGCGTGCACGCGCGCGTGGTCGACGTCGGCGTGCGCGAGCAGGTCGTCGCGCTCGCCGACGACACGTACGACCGGTTCGGCGCCGTGCACGTCCTGTGCAACAACGCCGGGGTCGGCTCCGGCGCGGAGGGCCGGATGTGGGAGCACGATCCGAACGACTGGAAGTGGGCCTTCGAAGTCAACGTGTGGGGCGTCTTCCACGGCATCCAGGCGTTCGTGCCACGCATGCTCGCGGGCGGCGAGGAGGGCCACGTCGTCAACACCTCCTCCGGGGACGGCGGTATCGCGCCGCTGCCGACGGCGTCCGTGTACGCGGTCACCAAGGCGGCCGTCGTGACGATGACGGAGTCCCTGTACGCGCACCTGAAGGCCGCACGCGCGCGCGTGGGCGCCTCCGTGCTCTTCCCCGGGCCGCACATGCTGCGCACCGGCCTGTGGGAGTCGCACCGCAACCGCCCCGAGCGGTACGCCAAGTCCCGCCCCCGCAGGACGCCCTACCGCACCCTCGGCCAGTGGGAGGCGGCCATGCGCGAGGCCGGGCAGGAGGTCGCGTTCACGCCCGTGGAGGACGTCGCGGACCTGGTGGCCGAGGGCGTCGTCGCGGGCCGCTTCTGGCTGCTGCCCGCGAGCGAGCACAGCGACCGGCAGATCCGGGCCCGCGCGCAGTCGATGCTCGGCCGGACCGACCCGTCGTACCTGGAGAGCTTCATCCTGGACTGAGGGAGCCGCCATGACGGACCCGCACGACACCGAAGAACCCCGACAGGGCTTCGAAGAGCCCTACTTGATCGTCTCCTCCGACTGCCACGCCGGTCTGCCCACCGAGGAGTACCGGCCCTACCTGGACGCCCGGTTCCACCGGGACTTCGACGAGTTCCTCGGCGGGCGCGAGCGGCGCCGCGAGGAGATGACCCGGCTCGGCATCCGCAACGAGGCCTTCGCCGACCGCTGGTTCAGCGACAACGAGGAAGGCCTGAAGGGCGGCTGGGACCCCGCGCAGCGGCTCAAGGAGCTGGACGGCGACGGGGTGGCCGCGGAGGTCGTCTTCCCGGACGCCGACGCCGTGGACAGCCGCACCGCCGCGCCCTTCGGAGTGGGCCTCGGCCTCTCCGGGGACCAGGACCCCGCACTCGGCATGGCGGGCGCCCAGGCGCACAACCGCTGGCTCGCCGACTTCGTGTCGGGGAACCCCGAACGGCACTGCGGCGTCGCCCTGCTGCCCGTCACCGGCGAGGTCGACCGGGTCGTCGCCGAGATCCACCGCGCCAAGGAGTCGGGCCTCGGCGCCCTGATGATCCCCTCCATGTGGGTCGACAAGGCGCCCTACCACGACCGGCGTTACGACCCCGTATGGGCCGCGGCCGCCGAGTGCGCGATGCCCGTGCTCACCCACTCCGGGGCGGCGCCGCGCGACGAGTACGGCGACCACCTCGGCATCTACGTCTCCGAAGTGACCTGGTGGCCCGCACGCCCCCTGTGGTTCCTGCTCTGGTCCGGGGTCTTCGAGCGGCACCCGGGGCTGAGGTTCGGGGTCGCGGAGTCGGGCTGCTGGTGGCTGCCGAACCTGCTGTGGTTCATGGACCGGCTCTACCTGGGCGCGCACGGCGGCAAGAAGCTGTCGCCGTTCGCCGAGCTGAAGCGCCCGCCGCACGAGTACCTGGACCGGCAGATCTTCGTCTGCGCCACCAACACCAAGCGCCGCGAGCTGGCCCAGCGCTACGAGATCGGCGTCGACAACATCCTCTGGGGCAGCGACTTCCCGCACCCCGAGGGCACCTGGCCCGACACCCGCGGATGGCTCGCGAGGACCTTCCACGACATCCCCGTCGCCGAGACCCGCCGCATGCTGGGCCTCGCCGCCGCAGAGGTCTTCGGCTTCGACACGGCGAAGCTCGCCCCGCTGGCCCGCCGCATCGGCCCGACCCCCGCCGACCTCGGCCAGGACCCCGACCAGTGCGCCGTCGAGGCCTCCTGGGCCCGCTCGCGCGAGACGGGCCGCCACTGGCTGACCGGCCACGACTTCCCGACGCTCGGGGTGACCCCATGACCGACGCAAGGACGTACGCCGACACCGACCGCTACACCGTCATCTCCGCCGACTGCCACGCGGGCGCCGACCTCCTCGACTACAGGCCCTACCTGGCCGCCCGCCACCACGACGCCTTCGACGCCTGGGCGGCCACCTACGTCAATCCGTACGAGGACCTGCTCGCCGACACCGCCGACCGCAACTGGAACTCCGAGCGCCGTGTCGCCGAGCTGGAGGCCGACGGCATCGTCGCCGAAGTGGTGTTCCCCAACACCATCCCGCCGTTCTTCCCGTCGGCGTCCCTGATGGCCCCGGCGCCGACCCGGCAGGAGTACGAGCAGCGCTGGGCCGGACTGCGCGCCCACAACCGCTGGCTCGCGGACTTCTGCGCGGCGGCACCCGGGCGCCGGGCGGGCGTCTTCCAGATCCTGCTCAACGACGTCGAGGAGGCCGTCAGGGAGGTCCGCCGGTGCGTCGACGCGGGCCTCACCGGCGGGGTCCTCGTGCCCGGCACGCCGCCGGGGTCCGGCCTGCCCGAGCTGTACTCGCAGACGTACGACCCGCTGTGGGCGGTCTGCGCGGAGCTGGGCGTGCCCGTGAACCACCACGCGGGCTCGGCCTCGCCGCCGCTCGGCGACGAGCCCGCCGCGCGCGCGGTGTTCATGGTGGAGACGACGTGGTTCTCCCACCGGGCGCTGTGGCACCTGATGTTCGGCGGCGCGTTCCGGCGCCACCCCGAGCTGAAGCTGGTCCTCACCGAGCAGGGCTCCGGCTGGATCCCGGGCGTGCTCGCCATGCTGGACTACTACCACGGGCGGCTCGTCGCGGCCGTCGCGCGCCGGGACACCGCCGAGGCCAAGTTCGGCGCCGGGCTCTCCGAGGCCATGGGCAAGGGACCCTCCGAGGTGTGGCGGGACAACTGCTTCGTGGGCGCCAGCTTCATGCGTCCGCACGAGGCGGCGGTGCGCGACCGCGTCGGCCTCGACAAGATCATGTGGGGCAGCGACTACCCGCACGACGAGGGCACCCACCCCTTCTCGCGCGAGGGCCTGCGCGCCGCCTACGCGGGCCTGCCCCCGGCCGAGGTCGCGGCCATGGCGGGCGGCAACGCGGCCCGTGTCTACGGCTTCGACCTGGGGCGGCTCGACGCGATCGCGGCGCAGGTCGGGCCCACCGTCCAGGAGCTCGCCGAACCCCTGGAGAAGGCCCCGGCCGGGGCGACGAGCCCGGTGTTCGCGCCCGGCGGGCAGACCAGGGTCTGGTGAGCCCCCGGTGCGCCGCTGCCGTGCGGGCGGCGCACCGGGTGAGACCCTCCCCGGATGAGCGATTCCGCGCCCGCCCCCGACCACGACGAGGCCCACGGCGGGGCGCTCGGCACCCGCCTCAACTGGCTGCGGGCCGCGGTCCTCGGCGCCAACGACGGCATCGTGTCCACCGCGGGCCTCGTCGTCGGTGTCGCCGGTGCCACCGACGAGCGCGCCACGATCCTGACGGCGGGCCTCGCCGGACTGCTCGCCGGGTCGATGTCGATGGCCGCGGGCGAGTACGTCTCCGTGTCCACCCAGCGCGACTCCGAGAAGGCCGCCCTGGCCATGGAGAAGCGCGAACTGCGCGAGCAGCCCGAGGCCGAACTCGCCGAGCTGACCGACCTCCTCGAAGAGCGAGGGCTCAGCCGTGACGTGGCCCGCGAGGCCGCCGTGCAGCTCACCGAGCGGGACGCCCTGCGCGCCCACGCGCGCGTGGAGCTCGGCATCGACCCCGACGAGCTGACCAACCCCTGGCACGCCGCGTGGGCGAGCTTCCTCGCGTTCACCGCGGGCGCGCTGCTCCCGCTGCTCGCCATGGTGCTCCCGCCCGCCGATTGGCGCCTTGGCGTCACTGTCCTCTCGGTGCTCGGCGCGCTCGCCCTCACCGGCCTCAGCAGCGCCCGGCTCGGCGCCGCGGCGGTGCGGCCCGCCGTCGTGCGGAACGTGGCGGGCGGGGCGCTCGCGATGGCGGTGACGTACGGGGCGGGGGCGCTGCTCGGCGCGGCCGGGGTGTGAGGCGGTGGTACGGACCTGCGCCCCGCATTGGCGGAGATCACCAAAAACCAGGGCCGTACCCGCGGTAATACTTATCGGTAACAACCCCTAGCGGCAGCCCAGAGGCCGTTCTACCGTGCACGCATGTCCCCGAACCTGCCCGATGTCGTGCTGTGGTCCATCCCCGCCTTCGTGGTGCTCACGGTCGTCGAGATCATCAGCCACCGGGTCCACCCCGACGAGGACGCCGCCGGGTACGAGACCAAGGACGCCGCCACCAGCATCACCATGGGGCTCGGCAGCCTGGTCTTCGACTTCCTCTGGAAGATCCCGATCGTCGCCGTCTACTCCGGGGTGTACGCGCTGACGCCGCTGCGCGTGCCCGTCCTGTGGTGGACGATTCCGCTGATGCTGCTCGCGCAGGACTTCTTCTACTACTGGTCGCACCGCGGCCACCACGTGATCCGCGTCCTGTGGGCCTGCCACGTGGTGCACCACTCCAGCGAGAAGTTCAACTTCACCACCGCGCTCCGCCAGCCCTGGACGAGCCTCACGGTGTGGCCGTTCTACCTGCCGCTGATCGCCCTCGGCGTGCACCCTGCCGCCCTCGCCTTCTGTTCGGCGACGAACCTCGTCTACCAGTTCTGGATCCACACCGAACGCATCGGCAAGCTGCCCCGGCCCATCGAGTACGTCTTCAACACGCCCTCCCACCACCGCGTCCACCACGCCTCGCAGGGCGGCTACCTGGACCGCAACTTCGGCGGCATCCTGATCGTCTGGGACCGCCTGTTCCGCTCCTGGGTCCCCGAGACTGACCGCCCGGTCTACGGCCTCACGAAGAACATCACGACGTACAACCCGCTGCGCGTCGCCACCCACGAGTACGCGGCGATCGCCAGGGACCTGAAGAGCGCCTCCAGCTGGGGCGAGCGGGCGGGCCGGGTCTTCCGGGGCCCGGGCTGGCAGCCGTCCCGGCCACCGGAGGCGACGGCGGTGCCGGTGCCGACGCAGGAGCGCACGACGGAGCCCGCGGCGTGACCCGCGCGGAGCCGGGCGAGCCGACGCTCGCGGCACCACCCCCGGCGCCGGGCGCCGATCCGCCGACGTCCAGGAGGCACGGCTACGGCACGGTGGTCCTCGCGGCCTTCGCCCTCGTGGCGGCCGGCGACCTCTCGGCCCTCGCCCTGGGGGCCGACACGGGCCACACCGTCCTGAAGCCGCTCCTGATGCCCCTGCTCGCGGCCTACGCGGTCCTCCGCCAGGGCCCGCCCCTCCTGGTGGCGGCCCTCCTCTTCGGCTGGGGCGGCGACGTCCTCCTCCTCGGCGACGCCGACCCGCTCTTCCTCGCGGGCATGGGCTCCTTCGCCGTCGGCCACCTCTGCTACCTGGCCCTGTTCCGCAGACACGGCGAGCACCACGCCCCGGCCCGGGGCACCTTCGTCGTGGCCACCTACGCCTGCGCCCTGATCGTCACCGTGGCGCTCCTGTGGCCCGACCTGCCGTCGGACATGCGGATCCCGGTGGCGGGCTACAGCCTGCTCCTGACCGCCATGGCCTTCGGCGCGACCACCCTCGGCCTGACCGCCGCGGCGGGCGGCGGCCTCTTCCTCCTGTCGGACACCCTCATCGCCACGGACGTCGCCGACTGGGCGCAGGCACCCCGCCCCGACTTCTGGATCATGCTGACCTACCTGGCCGCCCAGGCCCTCCTGACCCGGGGCGTGCTCACCGCCACCCTCACCAACGGATCGGCACCGGAACGACGGTGAGCAGCGCCGACACCGCGACCACGGCCCCGAGTGCCATCACCTCGGCGCGCGCGGGCGCGTACGTGCTGAGCGTGGCCCGGGGCGACCGCTTCAGCCGGCGCCGGGAGAGCAGCGCGAGGACGGCGACGACGGCCACGAGCAGCACCTTGGCGAGCAGGGTGCGGCCGTAGGCGGTGTCCGTCAGCTGGTCCGCCACGGTGTCCGGCGGCATCCGGCGCAGCGTGCTGACGATTCCGCTCGCGGTGATGGCGGCGAACAGGACGGCGGCCACGCGCGCGTAGCGGCCGAGCACGGCAACGCCCGCCTCCGGGGCGGTCCTTCGCCAGCTCCGCAGCGTACGCAGCGCGTACAGCAGGCCGCCCGCCCACAGCGCCGCGCACGTCAGGTGCACCAGGGTCAGCCCCGAGCCGACGAGCGCGGCCTCCTCCGTCGGCGGGTGGGCGCGCAGCGCCTCCGCCACGATCACGGCGGCCAGCGGCAGGACCGCGCTGTCCGGGCGGCGCGAGCGGGCGCACAGGGCGGCCACGACGAAGGCGTTGACCTCGAGGAGCGCGAGGCGGCCGTCCCGCGACTGGTACAGGCCGCCGACGTCCAGGTCGGACGGCTGGTGCGGCACCAGGTTGCCGCTGGCCACGATCGAGGCCAGGCCGAGCGCGGCGACACCGCCCGCGACGGCCGCCCACCACCCCCACCCCGGCGGCGCCGACGCGAGCGGCGCCCCCGGCACCCGGCGCGCGAGCCGCCGCACGAACACCTCGCCCACCTGCACGCACAGCGCGGCGAACAGCACCGTCCGCAGGAACGTGATGCCCGGCGTGCCCGGCGCCTCGGCCTCACCGGTGCCGTCCAGGACGGCGGCGGGCCCGAAGAGCGGCACCACGGCCGCGACGGCCACGAGGACGAGCACGGCGACGGCACGGCGGGAGGACGGGCGGCGGGGCGCGGTGGTTCGGGAGGTCGGGGCAGCGGCGGGCGGCGCGGAGGGGTGCTCCGTGCGCCGCACGGTGAGGCGCAAGGTGTCGGCAGGGTCCGGAGTGCGCCGCACGGTGAGGTGCAGCGTGTCGGCCGGGTCCGGATACGCCGTGTCGGGCACGGCCGGACGCGTCGTGTCGGCCGGAGCCGCGTGCGCGCCGGCCGGGCCCGCGTCCCCCGGACGGTGCGGCGGGGCCGAATACCCCGGGTGCGACGAGGAGGCGGCCGTCCCGGCCGTGGCCTCGCCACCCGGGTCCCCTGGCGGTCGTATGGAGCTCACCACAAGATCTTCACCAGTCGTCGCACTCCCGGGCAAGTCCGGGCAAACAACTGGCGGAATGTCATTCCGACCGTCCGGCCCCGCTCACCGCCACACAGGGGCATCCCCGCCCCAACCGCCCGGCGGCCGCCCCCAGTTCACGGGCCCGCCGTCGAAGGACACCGGCGGGAGGGCGTGCCGCAGCAGACCCAGCGGACCGTCCGTCCCGGTGAGCCAGGGATCCGCCGCGTACGTAGGCCAGCCCGTGAGCCACGCCGCCGTCCGCGCGAGAGCGAGCCGCACCACCGGCGTGCCACCCGTGCCGTCGGCGGTTCCCCCCAGCCGCTCCGACAGCGCCCGCAGCACCGCCGCGGCCAGCAGATACCCCGTGCCGTGGTCCAGCGCCTGCGCGGGCAGCGCACCGGGCGCGTCCGGCGCGCCCTCGGCCACCGCGATGCCCGTGGCCACCTGCACCAGGCTGTCGAAGCCGCGGCGGCCGGACCACGGGCCGCTCGTGCCCCACGCCGAGAGCTGCGCCACGACGAGGCCGGGCCGCCGCTCGGCCAGCGCCTCGGGGGCGAGCCCGAACCGATCGAGGGTGCCGGGCCGGTAGCCGGTCACGACCACGTCGGCCCGGGCGAGCAGGTCCTCGAAGGCGCGCCGGTCCGCGGGGGCGCCGAGGTCGAGGGTGGCGGAGCGCTTGCCGAAGCCCGTGTCGGCGTGCTGGTCGGGGAGTTCGGGCAGGTGCGGCGGGTCGACGCGCAGCACGTCGGCGCCGAGCAGGGCGAGCGTACGGGTGGCGACCGGTCCGGCGATGACGCGCGTGAGGTCGAGGACGCGCAGCCCGGCGGCGGGCAGGAGCGGGTCCGTGGCCGCGGCCCGGAGGGGCGCCGTCGCGGGCGGGGCGCCGTCACCGAGCCGCTCCCGGCCCACGAGGGGGAGCCCGGCCACTGCGACCCCCTGGGGATGCGCGGCCCACTCCTGCGGCGTGCGCAGGGCGACGGCCAGGCCCCCGGCGGCGTACACCGCCTCCTCGGCCTCGGCGGCGGGCAGCTCCGCGAGGCGGGCGCCGACGCGCTCCACGGACGCCTCGCCGTCGCCGAGACCCAGCGCGGCGAGCAGGCGGGCCCGGTGGTGCGGGTAGTTGGCGTGCGTGCGCACCCAGCCGTCGGCGGTGCGCCAGAAGCGCGACAGGGGCGCGAACGACTCCGGCGCGCGCCCGTTCACGAGGAGGTGCCGTTCACTGGCGAACGCGGCGGCCACCGAACCGTCGTCCACGCGCGCGTGCGGCACGTCCCGCCCCGTGCGCAGGGCCGCCAACTCGGCGGCGGCGAGCGCGCAGACGCCCACACAGGACCGCGCGAGCGCCCGCACCGGGAGCCGCGCGGGCAGGGTGTCCTCGCGTACGACGGGGGAGAGGCGGGACAGGAGCGCGGGGTCGCCCCCGAGCGCGTCCCAGGCGACCGCGGCGCCGTCCAAGGGTGATTGCGTCATACAGTCACTATGCCGTGCCCGCGGGCGGGTACCCCGTCGCAGGACCAAAAGCCCCCGGCCCCGGGGCCCCTGGCCCACCAGCGCCCGGCCCCGCGACCCCCGGCCCCGTGGCCCCCGCCGCCGAAGCCGCCGACCACCACAGCCGGATCTCCTGCGCCGGGTCGGACGGCCGCAGCTCCCAGCCGCGCCGCGCCGCCGCCTCGACGACGTACGCGCCGCCGACGCCCCGGTACGTGCGCCACGGCACCTCGCACTCCGTCGGGGGCGCGGGCTTCTTCGGGGCCTTGGGCCTGGCCGCGCGCTTCGTCCACTTGTCCAGGTACGCGTCGACCCGCGCGGCGTGGAAGGCGGTGTCGCCCTCGTGGTTCAGCTCGGGCCAGGTCACGGCCCAGCGCGGCCAGAGGGAGATCTTGCCGATGACGGAGTCCATGGCGCGCTCGGCGCCGCGCTCGAAGCCCGGGATGACGGTCAGGATCTCGGCGAACATCGCGACCACGATCATGACGAGCGCGAAGGCGAGGAGCAGCAGCCACCACACCGGCAGGACCAGCACGGTCAGCACGAACCGGAGCCACAACTGCCATCCGGGGCGGTCAGGTTCGGCCCGCCACTGCTGCTGCCCTTCGTAGACGAACGTCGAGTCCTGGTACGCGTACATGCCATGCATCCTCTCGCGAAGGGCCGGGCGGTCCGCACACCGCCCGGCCCTCACCACCTCACTGAGGCGTTACTTGCGCACGGCGTCCAGCGCGTCGGACATGCCCACGCCGTAGAAGCCGTTCTTGTTCTTCCCGCCCGCGCACACCGCGTCGACCTTGCCGTCGCCGTCGATGTCGTAGGGGTCGGTGCACGCCATCGCGTCGGCCTGGCGGTACAGCAGGGCCTTCACCCGGGCCGCGGAGGCCTTCGGGTGCGTCGACTTGATGAGCGCGGCCACGCCCGCGGTGTGCGGCGAGGCCATCGACGTACCGGCCTTGTAGCCGAACTTGCCGCCCGGCAGCGTCGACAGGATCAGCCCGCTGGTGGCGGGCGGCTGCGGCTTCTGGAAGGCGGTGGAGTCGCCGCCCGGCGCCGCGATGTCGATGACGCCCTTGCCGTAGTTCGAGAACGACGACTTGATGCCCTTCGCGCCCGTCGACGACACCGTCACCACGCCCGGGAGCTGCGACGGTATGTCGAGGCAGTCCGCGGTCTTGATGGTCCGCTTGACGGGCGTCGTGTCGTCCGGGCTCGACTCGTCGACGATCTCGTCCTGGGCGAGGTCCGTCTCCGCGTTGCCGGCCGCGGCGACGTTCACCGCGCCCTTGCGCTCCGCGTACCTGGTCGCCCGCCCGACCGCGTCGACCAGTGCCTTCTGGTCGGCGTCGGTACGGCAGTTGAACAGCCACGGGTCGGTGTAGTAGCTGCTGTTCGTGACGTCCACGCCGTGGTCGGCCGCCCACATGAAGCCGCAGACGACGGCCTCCGTGTAGTACATGCCGGTCGCTGGCTCGGCCACCTTCAGGCTCGCGACCTTCACGCCCGGCGCGACACCCGTGACACCGGTGCCGTTCTTCGCGGCGGCGATGGTGCCCGCCACGTGCATGCCGTGGTCGCTCTCCTTGGCCACCGGACGCCACGCGTTGTCCTTCTGCGTGGGCACGCCGCCCAGACAGCTCGCCGAGGCGCGCCTGTCGAAGTTCGGCGCGATGTCCGGGTGGGTGTCGTCGACGCCGGAGTCGAGGACGCCGACGGTCACCTTCGGGCTGCCGAGGGACACCTTGTGGGCCTGGTCCGCCTTCATGGCGGGCAGGTCCCACTGCAGCGGCTCGAACTCGTCCTGCCCGGCCCCCGCCTTGCCCGCGGCGGCCTCGGCCTCCTTGGCGGACAGCGGACGCGCGGCGTCGATGTCGTCGCTGGACTGCGCCGACAGCGGCGCGGTGCGCGTGGCACCGGCCGATTGCACGCCCTTGACCTTGCGGATCGTCTTCGCGAAGTCGGGGTTCGCGGAGTGGACGACGATCACACCGATCTTGTCGTACGAGATCACGACCTTGCCGTCGGCCTTGGCGATGGCCTTCTTGACGTACTTGGCCGCCCAACCGCCCTGCCCGGTGCGGACGTTGACGACATAGCTCATCGTCGAACCGTCCGCGGCCGCGGCGAGGACGCCGACGCCGGGTGCTGCGGGCGCCGAGGGCGCCGCCGGGGCGTCGCTCCGCGCGGACGCGGTGCCCGGCAGGAAGGCGAGCGCGGAGATCACCGCGACGCCGAGGGGAAGGGCGACGGCGCGGCGTCCGGCCCGGCCGGTCCCGCTGGTGTGCTTGCTGCTCAAGGTGCCGTTCCCCTTACTTCTTCACGGCGTCGAGCGCGTCGACGATCCCGTGGCCGTAGAAGCCGTTCCTGTTCTTGCCGCCCTTGCAGACGGCGTCGACCTTGCCGTCGCCGTCGGGGTCGTACGGCTTCGTCGGGCAGCCCGGGTTGTCGGCCTGCCGCTTGAGCAGCCGCTGCAGCTCCGCCGGACCCGCCTTCGGGTGCGTGGACTTCAGGAGCGCGGCGACACCGGCCGCGTGCGGGGACGCCATGGACGTGCCCTGCAGCCACGCGTACTGGCCGCCCGGCATCGTGGAGAGGATGCCGCCGTCCTTGGAGGGGGTGTCGGTCGGCTTCTGGTAGCGCCGGTCGCCGCCGGGGGCCGCGATGTCGACGACGCCGTTGCCGTACGTCGAGTAGTACGACTTGGCCTTGTACACGCCCGTCGCGCTGACCGTCACGACGCCCGGGAGCTGGGTCGGGATGTCGAGGCACTCGTGCGGGTCGATGGTGCGGGGGACCGGCGTGGAGTCGTCGGGGCTCGACTCGTCGAGGATCTCGTCCGCGTCCAGGTCGTGGTTGGAGTTGCCCGCGGAGGCGAGGTTCAGGGTGCCCTTGCGCTGGGCGTACAGCTGGGCGCGGTTGACCGCGTCGAGGATGGCCCGCTGGTCCGGGTCGTCCTTGCAGTTGTACAGCCACGGGTCCACGTAGTAGCTGTTGTTGGTGATCTCGATGCCGTTGTCGGCGGCGAACACGAAGGCGCAGACCACGCTCTCCGGGAAGAACAGCTCGCTGACCGGGTCGGCCACCTTGATGCCCGCGACCTTCACGCCGGGCGCGACACCCGCGACGCCGACGTTGTTGCGCGCGGCGGCGACCTCGCCCGCCACATGGGTGCCGTGGTAGTGCTCGGGCTTCTCCGGGCGCCAGGCGCCGGGGGAGGTGTCGGCCTTGCCGCCGACACAGCTCGCGGACTGCTTGGCCGAGAAGTTGGGCGCGAGGTCGGGGTGGGTGTCGTCCACACCGGTGTCGATGACGCCGACGGTGACCTTCTTGCTGCCCGGGTTGATCTGCGCCGCCTTGTCGGCGCCGATGGCCCGCAGATCCCACTGGTCGGCTTCCAGCGGCTCCTGGGCGGCGGCGCCGCCCTTGCCCGCCGCGGCCCGCTGCTTGAGCGCCTTGGCCCGCTCCTTCGACACGAAGGTCGGCGCGCCCTCCTGCGTCGTGGCGGCCGGGGTGAGCGGCGAGGTGCGGGTGGCGCCCGCGGAGTGGACACCGCGCACGTCGCGCAGCGTCTTGCCGAAGTCCGGATTGGCCGAGTGGGCGACGATCACGCCTATTTTCGCGTACGTGACGACGACCGTGCCGTCGGCCTCGGCTATCGCCTTCTTCACCCGCGCCAAGGTCTTGGCGTCCGACCTGGTGTTGACGACGTACGCCAGCTTGCCGGCCGCGTCGGTGTCCGCGGCCCGCGCCGTGCTGGAGCCGGGAGGGTCGAGCGGGGCGGCGGTCGCGGCGCCGGGCGCGAAGCCGACCGCTGCGGCGAGCACGACACCGAGCGGCAGCGCGAGCGCCAGGCGTCTGGAGCGCGACGTGCGTGACGAGCGCAGATGAGCCATGGGATCTCCACATCATCCGGATACGGAACTGCCCGAACACTGCTGGTGCTCGGGCAGGTGCATGACGAGTGGTGCAGGGTGAAGTTATCCCCCGAACTCCCAGGCCAGCAATGGCTTCCCGAAGAAAGCGGGAAAAGCGTGAGTTCGACCGCTTCGGGCGCGCCGCCGAGACGTTGAACAGCGGACAGAACCAATATCGACCCCCTGTCGGATCACGTCCCCGGGGCTTAGCATCACCATCCGCGGCCACGTGATCCGTGTCACTATCCGTGCCACCCACGACGGCCCGAGAGCAGAGAACGCAGACCCCCATGCACCGCACCACCTCCGACTCCCCCCACCTCCCCGAACCCCCCGCCCCGGCACCACACCTCCCCACCACCCCCGTCCCACGAGGAGACTCCGTGGCCACCGACGTACCGCCACCATCGAAGGGCGGCTCAGAACCCACCCCCGTCACGCCCTCCACGGAGGAGTTCGTCGCGGTGCAGCAGAGCGCGGAGTTCGGCGAACTGCGCACCGCCCACCGCTCGTTCGCGTTCCCGCTGACCATCGCGTTCATCGCCTGGTACCTGGTGTACGTCCTGCTCTCGAACTACGCGGGCGACTTCATGGGCACCAAGGTGCTCGGCAACATCAACGTGGCCCTGGTCCTCGGCCTCGCCCAGTTCCTGACCACGTTCCTCATCGCCTGGTGGTACTCCCGCCACGCCGCCAGCAAGCTCGACCCCAAGGCAGAGGCCATCAAGTCCCGGATGGAGGGCGGCGCGTGAGCACCCTTCAGCTCCACTCGGCGCAGAGCACCGTGCTGGCCGCGAACGAGGCCAGCGAGCACCGGCCGCTGATCATCACACTGTTCGCGGTCTTCGTCGTCGCCACCCTCGTCATCACCGTGTGGGCCGGCCGGCAGACCAAGAGCGCCGCCGACTTCTACGCCGGCGGACGGCAGTTCACCGGCTTCCAGAACGGCCTCGCCGTCTCCGGCGACTACATGTCCGCCGCGTCCTTCCTCGGCATCGCGGGCGCCATCGCCCTGTTCGGCTACGACGGCTTCCTGTACTCCATCGGCTTCCTGGTCGCCTGGCTGGTGGCGCTGCTCCTGGTCGCCGAGCCGCTGCGCAACTCCGGCCGCTACACCATGGGCGACGTCCTGGCGTACCGCATGCGCCAGCGCCCCGTGCGCACCGCCGCGGGCACCTCCACCATCGTCGTCTCGATCTTCTACCTGCTCGCGCAGATGGCGGGCGCGGGCGTCCTGGTCTCGCTGCTCCTCGGCATCACCAGTGACGGCGGCAAGGTCGCCATCGTCGCGCTCGTCGGCGTCCTGATGATCGTGTACGTCACCATCGGCGGCATGAAGGGCACCACCTGGGTGCAGATGGTCAAGGCCGTGCTGCTGATCGCGGGCGCTCTCCTGCTGACCTTCCTGGTGCTCCTGAAGTTCGACTTCAACATCTCCGACCTGCTCGGCAGCGCCGCCGAGAACAGCGGCAAGGGCGCGCCGTTCCTGGAGCCAGGACTGAAGTACGGCGCGACGGCGACGTCCAAGCTGGACTTCATCTCGCTCGGCATCGCCCTGGTGCTCGGCACCGCGGGCCTGCCGCACATCCTCATCCGCTTCTACACGGTGCCGACGGCCAAGGCCGCCCGGAAGTCAGTGAACTGGGCCATCGGCATCATCGGCGCCTTCTACCTGATGACGATCGCACTGGGCTTCGGCGCCGCCGCGCTGATCTCGCCCAAGGAGATCACCGACTCCAATCCGGCGGGCAACACCGCGGCGCCCCTGCTCGCCCTCCATCTGGGGGGAGTGGACTCCAACTGGGGCGCCATCCTGCTGGCGACGATCTCCGCCGTCGCGTTCGCCACGATCCTCGCGGTCGTCGCGGGCCTCACCCTCGCCTCGTCCTCGTCGTTCGCGCACGACATCTACGCCAACGTCATCAAGAAGGGCAAGGCCAGCGAGAAGCAGGAGGTCAAGGCCGCGCGCTGGGCGACCGTCTTCATCGGCCTCGTCTCCATCGGCCTCGGCGCCCTCGCCCGCGACCTGAACGTGGCCGGCCTGGTGGCCCTCGCCTTCGCCGTGGCCGCGTCCGCGAACCTGCCGACGATCCTCTACAGCCTCTTCTGGAAGCGGTTCACCACCCAGGGCGCGCTGTGGTCGATCTACGGCGGCCTCACCACCGCCGTCGTCCTGGTGCTGTTCTCGCCCGTCGTCTCCGGCAACGAGAAGACGTCCATGTTCAAGGGCGTCGACTTCCACTGGTTCCCGCTGGAGAACCCGGGCCTGATCTCCATCCCGGTCGGCTTCCTGCTCGGCTGGCTCGGCACCGTCCTGTCGAAGGAGGAGCCCGACAAGGAGAAGTACGCGGAGCTGGAGGTCCGGTCCCTGACCGGCACCGGAGCGCACTGAGCCGACCGGGCCCGCCCACCGCGGGCCCGCTCGGGGCACCCCGGCGCGGCCGCGCCGCCGAGATCGTCGTAGATCTCTACGACGCGGTCGCGCCGCTCCTGTTGGATCATGCCCCTCTTCGATGTCAGCACCGTCACGTAGGCTCGTACTCAAAGGGCGTCACGACGCCACACTGCCGATCCGGACCGGGGAGGGGGCCCACGTGCTCATCGACACGTACGGCCGAGTGGCCACCGATCTGCGGGTTTCACTGACCGACCGGTGCAATCTGCGGTGCACGTACTGCATGCCGGAAGAGGGCCTGCAGTGGCTGGCCAAGCCGGACCTGCTCACGGACGACGAGATCGTCCGGCTCATCCGCATAGCCGTCACGCGCCTCGGCATCGAGGAAGTCCGCTTCACCGGCGGCGAGCCCCTGCTGCGCCCCGGCCTCGTCGGCATCGTCGAGCGCTGCGCCGCCCTGGAGCCGCGCCCCAAGATGTCCCTGACGACGAACGGCATCGGCCTCAAGCGCACCGCCAAGGCCCTGAAGGAAGCGGGCCTCGACCGGGTCAACGTCTCCCTGGATACCCTGCGCCCGGACGTCTTCAAGACCCTCACCCGCCGCGACCGCCACCGCGACGTCCTCGAAGGCCTCGAAGCCGCCCGCGAGGCGGGCCTGACCCCGGTCAAGGTCAACTCCGTCCTGATGCCGGGCCTGAACGACGACGAGGCCCCGGACCTCCTCGCCTGGGCCGTGGAGAACGACTACGAACTGCGCTTCATCGAGCAGATGCCCCTGGACGCCCAGCACGGCTGGAAGCGCGACGGCATGATCACGGCCGGTGACATCCTGACCTCGCTGCGCACCCGCTTCACCCTCACCGAGGAGGGCTCCGAGGAGCGCGGCTCCGCCCCGGCCGAGCGCTGGGTCGTCGACGGCGGCCCGCACCGCGTCGGCGTGATCGCCTCGGTCACGCGCCCGTTCTGCTCCGCCTGCGACCGCACCCGGCTCACGGCCGACGGCCAGGTGCGCACCTGCCTGTTCGCCAGCGAGGAGACCGACCTCAGGGCGGCGCTGCGCGCGGAGAGCAGCGACGACGAGGAGATCGCCCGCATCTGGAAGCTCGCGATGTGGGGCAAGAAGGCGGGCTCCGGCCTCGACGACCCGTCGTTCCTCCAGCCCGACCGCCCGATGTCGGCGATCGGCGGCTAGTCGCCGGGGCGTCGGATCAGCCGGGTCAGCCGGTGGAGCCCTCGGGCTGCTCCCACTCGGCGAGCGGCACGACGTCCTTCAAGAAGCCTCGTACGCCCAGGAATTGGGACAGGTGCTCGCGGTGCTCGTCGCACGCGACCCAGGTCTTGCGACGCTCCGGAGTGTGGATCTTCGGGTTGTTCCAGGCGAGCACCCAGACCGCGGCGACGCGGCAGCCCTTGGCGGAACAGATCGGTGTTTCGTCGCTCACGTACTCATCCCAAACAAGGCGACGCCGAGCAGCCACGGGGGGAGCTGCCCGGCGTCGGTCTGTCGCTCCGACGGGGGATGCGGAGCGCGTACGAAGTATGTCACGGGGAACCTGCCGCCTGGCACTGGAACTACATGATTGATCTGAGCTTTTCGTGAGCTTGGCGTAAGGTCGACGGTCAACTCTGTTCGCCCGACCGTGCCTTCACGTCCTCGTGCGTGACCCCGGTCACATCTTCCGGGACGGGTTCCGCGGCCCGTTCACGGGTCGCCGTCGGCGGCAGCATCGGCCGCGACGGTGCCGGTACGAAGGTTGACGGCAGCGACGGAGCGTTCTCGCGGCCCGCGTTGGCGATCACCACGGCGACGTACGGAAGCAGTACTCCGAGTACCAGCGCGACCAGAGCGACGTGCCGCTCGACGTTCCAGAGCACCGCGGCGGCAATGACTGAAACAGTACGGACCGACATCGAGATCACATACCGTCGCTGCCGGCCCTTGATGTCGTCCGCGAGGCCCTGCCGGGCCCCTGTGATCCGGAAGACCTGGGCGCTGCTCTGCTTCCGCATCACGTTCCACCGCCTGCCCGTCATGCCAGGCTCTCCCCGGCCTGGACGCTCCACCACGTTACGCCGCGCCTGCGCCGACGCGTAGACCGGGGGGCGGCTCGGCTCCTGGTGGGGGCTGCGTCGCGCCACGTATGGAGGTGCCCGACATGCGCCGTATGGCGGATGGGCCGACACTGAGCGTAATGCTCATGTCGAGCCGTCTGAGGAGGCAGTTATGGGCTGGTTGTGGGCGATCATCGTGGGATTCGTGCTGGGTCTCATCGCCAAGGCGATCCTGCCGGGCAAGCAGCACAGTCCGCTCTGGCTGACGACCATCTTCGGCATCATCGGCGCCGTGCTCGGCAACTGGATGGCCGCGGGCTTCGGCATCGACGAGACCAAGGGCATCGACTGGGGGCGGCACGCCCTCCAGCTGGCCGCGGCGCTCGTGGTGGTGGGCCTCGGCGACGCCGCGTACAAGATGATCAAGGGCGGCAAACGGACGGCCTAGTGGCGGGGAGACGAGCCTGACGGCGGGGAGAAGCAGTGGGGCCGGTCCGTGCGGACCGGCCCCACTGCCGTGCTGTGCCTGACGGTCAGGCCGCGGCGCTGATCCGGGCCGTCAGCCCGTGACCTCGACCGCCGCCAGGTTCTTCTTGCCGCGCCGCAGCACCAGCCAGCGCCCGTGCAGCAGGTCCGCGCGGTCCGCCACGGCGTCCTCGGCGGCGACCTTCGTGTTGTTCACGTACGCGCCGCCCTCCTTCACCGTGCGGCGCGCGGCCGACTTGCTCGCCACCAGGCCGACCTCCGCGAACAGGTCCACGACCGGGCCCAGCTCGGCGACCTGGATGTGCGGCAGCTCGGACAGCGCCGCCGCCAGCGTCGCCTCGTCCAGGTCGACCAGATCGCCCTGGCCGAACAGCGCCTTCGACGCGGCGATCACGGCCGCGCACTGGTCGGCGCCGTGCACCAGGGTGGTCAGCTCCTCGGCGAGCGCGCGCTGTGCGGCGCGCGCCTGCGGGCGCTCCTCGGTCTGCTTCTCCAGCTCTTCCAGTTCCTCGCGGGAGCGGAAGCTCAGGATGCGCAGGTACGGCGAGATGTCCCGGTCGTCCACGTTCAGCCAGAACTGGTAGAACGCGTACGGCGTCGTCATCTCCGGGTCGAGCCAGACGGCGCCGCCCTCGGTCTTTCCGAACTTGGTGCCGTCGGACTTGGTCATCAGGGGCGTCGCGAGCGCGTGCACGGTCGCGTCCGGCTCCAGGCGGTGGATCAGGTCGATGCCCGCCGTGAGGTTGCCCCACTGGTCGCTGCCGCCCTGCTGCAGGGTGCAGCCGTGGCGGCGGTAGAGCTCCAGGAAGTCCATGCCCTGGAGCAGCTGGTAGCTGAACTCCGTGTAGCTGATGCCCTCCTGCGACTCCAGGCGGCGGGCGACCGAGTCCTTGGTGAGCATCTTGTTCACGCGGAAGTGCTTGCCGATGTCCCGCAGGAACTCGATCGCGGACATCCCCGCGGTCCAGTCCAGGTTGTTGACCATGACCGCGGCGTTCTCGCCCTCGAAGGACAGGAACGGCTCGATCTGCGAGCGCAGCCGGGACACCCAGTTCGCGACCGTCTCCGGGTCGTTCAGGGTGCGCTCCGCGGTCGGCCGCGGGTCGCCGATCTGGCCCGTGGCGCCGCCCACCAGGGCGAGCGGGCGGTGGCCCGCCTGCTGCAGGCGGCGCACGGTCAGGACCTGCACCAGATGCCCGACGTGCAGGCTGGCCGCCGTCGGGTCGAAGCCGCAATAGAACGTGACGGGACCGTCCGCGAGCGCCTTGCGCAGTGCTTCTTCGTCGGTGGACTGCGAGAACAGCCCCCGCCACTTCAGCTCGTCGACGATGTCCGTCACGGGTCTCGTGTCTCCTTGGGTGTGCTTCGACCACGCACCTCGGGGGTGCGGTGTCAGAGGATGCGTGCACCCCGGCGTACCGCGGGTGCGGTCTCCGAGGTTATACGCCCTGGCTGACAGAGCTCATATTGAAATCGGGGACCCGCAGCGCGGGCATCGCGGCCCGGGTGAACCAGTCGCCCCACTCGCGCGGCAGCGTCTTCTCCGTACGGCCCGCCTCACCGGCCCGCGACAGCAGGTCCACCGGCGACTCGTTGAACCGGAAGTTGTTCACCTCGCCCACCACCTCGCCGTTCTCCACCAGGTACACGCCGTCCCTGGTCAGGCCGGTGAGCAGCAGCGTCGCCGGGTCCACCTCGCGGATGTACCACAGGCAGGTCAGGAGCAGGCCGCGCTCGGTGGCCGCGACCATGTCGTCGAGGGAGCGGTCCGAGCCGCCGTCGAGGATCAGGTTGTCGATCACCGGGGCCACCGGCAGGCCCGTCAGCGCCGCGCTGTGCCGGGTCGTCGTGAGCTGCGCCAGCTCGCCCCCGCGCAGCCACTCGGTGGGCCGCAGCGGCAGTCCGTTGTCGAACACCGACGCGTCGTCGCCGGAGGCGTGCGCGAGCACGAAGGGCGCCGACTCCAGGCCCGGCTCGTTCGGGTCGCTGCGCAGCGTCAGCGGCAGCTCCGAGATCCGCTCGCCGACCCGGGTGCCGCCGCCCGGCTTGGAGAACACCGTGCGGCCCTCCGCCGCGTCCCGGCCCGCCGACGACCACAGCTGGTAGACCAGCAGGTCCGCGACGGCGGTCGGCGGGAGCAGCGTCTCGTACCGCCCGGCGGGCAGCTCCACCCGCCGCTCCGCCCAGGTCAGGCGGCGCGCCAGCTCCTCGTCCAGGGCGCCGGGGTCGACGTCCTTGAAGTCCCGGGTGGCCCGGCCCGCCCACGCCGAGCGGGTGCGGTCCGGGGACTTCGCGTTCAGCTCCAGGGTGCCGCTCGGCTGGTCGTGGCGCAGCCGCAGCCCCGTCGACGTGCCGAGGTAGGTGGAGGTCAGCTCGTGGTTGGCGAAGCCGTACAGCTCGCGGCCGCCCGCCCGGGCGCGGGCGAAGGCCTCGCCGAGCGCGGGCGCGAAGTCCACGAAGACCGCCGACGACGTCTCGGCGGGCGCGTCCGTGAAGTCCGGCGAGGCCGGGGCGTCGGCCACCAGCGGCTGCGCGTCCTCCGCGGGCCCGCCCGTGCGGGCCGCGGCCTCGGCGGCCCGCACCAGCGGCTCCAGGTCGGCGGCGGTCACCGCGGACCGCGAGACCACGCCGGAGGCGGTGCCCTCCTTGCCGTCGACCGTGGCGATGACGGTGAGGGTGCGGCCGCGGGTGACGCCGTTCGTGGTGAGCGCGTTGCCGGCCCAGCGCAGGTTCGCGGTCGACTCCTCGTCGGCGATCACCACGCAGCCGTCGGCGGTGGACAGCTCCAGGGCACGCTCGACGATCTCGTGCGGCTTGGTGGTACGGCTCATCGCCCGGCCTCCTGCGTCGTGTTGAGGATGTTGACGCCCGAGAAGAGGGCGGAGGGGCAGCCGTGCGACACGGCCGCGACCTGGCCCGGCTGGGCCTTGCCGCAGTTGAAGGCGCCGCCGAGGACGTACGTCTGCGGGCCGCCGATCGCCGTCATCGAGCCCCAGAAGTCGGTGGTCGTCGCCTGGTAGGCGACATCGCGCAGCTGCCCGGTGAGCCGCCCGTTCTCGATCCTGTAGAAGCGCTGTCCGGTGAACTGGAAGTTGTAGCGCTGCATGTCGATGGACCAGGACCGGTCGCCGACCACGTAGATGCCCCGGTCGACGCCGCTGATCAGGTCCTCCGTGGAGAGCCCGCCGGGATCCGGCTGGAGCGAGACGTTCGCCATGCGCTGCACCGGGACGTGCCCGGGGGAGTCGGCGTACGCGCAGCCGTTGGACCGCTCGAAGCCGGTGAGCCTCGCGATCCGCCGGTCCAGCTGGTAGCCGACGAGGGTGCCGTCCTTGACCAGGTCCCACGACTGCGCGGCCACGCCCTCGTCGTCGTAGCCGATGGTCGCGAGCCCGTGCTCGGCCGTGCGGTCACCCGTCACGTTCATCAGCGACGAGCCGTACGCCAGCTTGCCGAGCTGGTCGAAGGTCGCGAAGGAGGTGCCCGCGTACGCCGCCTCGTAGCCGAGGGCGCGGTCCAGCTCCGTGGCGTGGCCGATGGACTCGTGGATCGTCAGCCACAGGTTCGAGGGGTCGACGACGAGGTCGTAGCGGCCCGCCTCGACGCTCGGCGCCCGCATCTTCTCCGCCAACTGCTCCGGGATGCGGTCGAGCTCGCCCGCCCAGTCCCAGGTGTTCCCGGTGAGGTACTCCCAGCCGCGGCCGACCGGCGGGGCGATGGTGCGCATCGAGTCGAACTCGCCGCTGGACTCGTCGACGGCGACAGCGGTCAGCTGCGGATGCAGCCGCACCCGCTGCTGGGTCGTCACCGTGCCCGCCGTGTCCGCGTAGAACTTGTTCTCGTGCACGGTGAGCAGCGAGGCGTCCACGTGCGCGACGCCGGCGGCGCCGAGCAGCCGCGCGCTCCACTGTGCGAGCAGCCCCGTCTTCTCCGCGTCCGGCACGGAGAAGGGGTCGATCTCGTACGCGGACACCCAGGTCCGGTCCGCGTGCACCGGCTCGGCGGCCAGCTCCACGCGCTCGTCCGACCCCGCCGCCTTGATCACCTGCGCCGACAGCTTCGCCATCGCGACGGCCTGCGAGGCGACCCGGGCCGCCGCGTCCATCGTCAGATCGACGCCCGAGGCGAACCCCCACGCCCCGTCGTGCACCACCCGCACCGCGTATCCCAGGTCCGTGGTGTCGGACGACCCGGCCGGCTTGGCGTCCCGCAGCCGCCAGGACGCGCTGCGCACCCGCTCGAGCCGGAAGTCTGCGTGCTGGGCGCCAAGCGCCCGCGCGCGGGCGAGCGCGGCGTCGGCGAGCGCCCGCAACGGCAACGCCGTGAAGGCTTCATCGATGGAATGAGGCACGGAATGTCTCCCTGCTGTCGCCTGTGGTGGGCCTGCTCGCCCCGGCACGGTCACGGCCGCCTCCCGGCACCGGCCACGTCCGATCATGGCGTGCGAACCGGACGGTGGCCACACTTTTCTGTAGGGATCCAACAGCGACTCTTCCGCGCCACTGTCGGTCGCCGATTCTCCGTATCGCGCACGGTACCGATAGGTTTTCGAAAGACCACACAGCCAAGGAAAGGGTGATCCGTTGAGCCGCTCGGTTCTCGTCACTGGAGGAAACCGGGGCATCGGCCTCGCCATCGCCCGCGCGTTCGCCGACGCGGGCGACAAGGTCGCGATCACCTACCGCTCGGGTGAGCCGCCCAAGGACCTCACCGCGGCCGGCGTCCTCGCCGTCAAGTGCGACATCACCGACACCGAGATGGTGGAGCAGGCCTACAAGGAGATCGAGGAGAAGCACGGAGCCGTCGAGGTCCTGGTGGCCAACGCGGGCATCACCAAGGACCAGCTCCTGATGCGCATGTCCGAGGAGGACTTCACGTCCGTCCTCGACACCAACCTCACCGGCACCTTCCGCGTCGTGAAGCGGGCCAACCGCGGCATGCTGCGCGCCAGGAAGGGCCGCGTCGTCCTCATCTCCTCGGTGGTCGGCCTCTACGGCGGTCCCGGGCAGGCCAACTACGCCGCCTCCAAGGCGGGCCTGGTCGGCTTCGCGCGTTCGCTCGCCCGGGAGCTGGGCTCGCGCAACCTCACCTTCAACGTCGTCGCGCCCGGTTTTGTCGACACCGACATGACCCAGGTGCTGACGGACGAGCAGCGCGCGAACATCGTGTCGCAGGTGCCGCTCGGCCGTTACGCCAAGCCCGAGGAGATCGCCGCGACGGTGAAGTTCCTCGCGTCGGACGACGCCTCGTACATCACTGGAGCCGTCATCCCGGTTGACGGCGGATTGGGCATGGGTCACTGATCACCATGAGCGGAATTCTCGACGGCAAGCGCATCCTCGTCACGGGCGTCCTCACGGAGGGCTCCATCGCCTTCCACGCGGCGAAGGTCGCCCAGGAGCAGGGCGCCGAGGTCGTCCTCACCGGCTTCGGCCGGGTCACGCTCGTGGAGCGCATCGCCAAGCGGCTGCCCAAGCCCACCACGGTCATCGAGATGGACGTGACCGACCAGGAGCACCTGGACTCGCTGGCCGCCAAGGTCAACGAGTACTTCGGCGACGACGAGGGCATCGACGGCGTCGTCCACTCGATCGCCTTCGGCCCGCAGGGCGCCTTCAACTTCCTCGAGGCGGACTGGGCGGACGTCTCGACGGCCCTCCAGGTCTCGGCGTACTCCCTGAAGTCGCTCACCATGGCGCTGCTCCCGCTGATGGAGAAGCGCGGCGGCGGCTCGGTCGTCGGCATCACCTTCGACGGCTCCATCGCCTGGCCGAAGTACGACTGGATGGGCGTCGCCAAGGCCGCTCTGGAGTCCACCGGGCGCTACCTGGCGCGTGACCTCGGCGGCCGCAACGTCCGCGTCAACATGGTCTCGGCCGGACCGATCAAGTCCATGGCCGCCAAGTCCATCCCGGGCTTCGAGGAGCTCGCGGACGTGTGGAACCACCGCGCCCCCATCGGCTGGGACCTCACCGACCCGGAGCCCGCGGGCCGCGGCGTCGTCGGCCTCCTGTCGGACTTCTTCCCGAAGACGACGGGCGAGGTCGTGCACGTCGACGGCGGCGTCCACATGATGGGTGCCTGAGCAGGTCCTCGTACGTATCCGTACGTGCCATTCGTACGTGGCCGACGCCCCGTCTCCCGCAGCGCGCGGGGGCGGGGCGTCGCCCGTTCGGCCGCCTGACCGGGCGCGCCCGGGCCCGGACCGCGCACCCTGAAGTGTGCGCTGGTCACCTGGTGCGGTGCTCGCCGCCCTCGCCCTGCTCGTCGCCCTCCCCTATGACGCCGCGTCCCACACGGCCGGGGGAGCGGTGACCCGCGCGGCCGACGGCGGTGACCGGGGCGGGGCCGCTCGACCGGCCCGCGAGGACCGGCCGTTCGGCGCGGAGTGCCGCAGCAGCGTGCAGGGGTCGACGGCCGTCGCGTACTGCCACAACCCCTACCCCGAGACCGACCGGGTCCGGCTGCACATCGAGTGCGACCGGTGGTGGGACGTCGACAGCGACAGCGCTCCGGTGGCCGCGGGACCGGCCGGGACGGTGCGGCTCACCGGGCGGTGCTGGAAGGAGATCCGCTCGGTGTGGGTCAGCCACCAGCGGTGAGGCCGGGCGGCGGGGCGGTCGGACGTCAGGCGTCGGCCGCGAGGCGCTCCGGGCGGCACAGGTAGGGATAGCTGGCCGCCTCCGCCGCCGCGGCCTCGGCGTCCCCCGCCCGGATCGCCTCGACCAGGCGCCCGTGGTCCATGTAGGTCTCCGGGCTCAGCTCCCGGCCGATGTCCTCGCGCAGCCAGTCCCGCAGCACCTCGCCCAGGTCCGCGTACATGGCCGTCATGACGTCGTTGTGCGACGCGGCCACCACCGCGAGGTGCAGCGTCGAGTCGGCCGTCACGAACGCCTCGGCGTCGCCCGAGGCCCAGGCCTCCTCGCGGCGCGCGAGCAGCGTGTCCAGCTGCCGCAGATCCCGCTCGGTGCGCCGCTCGGCGGCCAGCTTCGCGGCGCTCGACTCCAGCGTGGCGCGCAGCTCCGCGATGTGCCGCGGGTGGGCGTCGGCGAACCTGCGCTGCATCACGCCCGCGAGCTCGCTGGTCGCGACCACATAGGTGCCCGAGCCCTGGCGGATGTCGAGCAGGCCGTTGTGGGCGAGGGCGCGGACCGCCTCGCGCACCGTGTTCCTGGCCACGCCGAGCTGCTCGACCAGCTCGGGTTCGGTGGGGATGCGGGAGCCCACCGGCCACTCGCCGGACGAGATCTGGTTGCGCAGCTCGGAGATGACCTGCTCGGAGAGCGCCGAGCGGCGCGGCGTGGTCAGGGGCATGGCGTTCCTTCGGGCGAGCGGTCGGACGGAGGGGCGGGCAGGAGGCGGGCGGGTGCCCGGTGGTGCTTGCATCGTGAACGGATTGGACAACCAATCATCCCATGATTCTATGATGGCTCTCATGGCGAGTGAGGAAGCGAAGACGACGAGTCCTGCGGCGGGTACGGCGACTGGTACGGCGACGACGGCACCGAAGGTACTCACTGGACGCACGAGCGGCACCGGCGGCACCGACGCGACCGGCGGGGCCGGACCCGCGCGAGCCGCGGCGGCGGCCGTGAAACAGCAGCCCACGCGCGCGTGGACGACGCGTCTCGTGATCGTCGGCATCGTCCTCGCGGCCCTCAACCTGCGGCCCGCCATCACCAGCCTCGGCGCCCTCCTCGAAGAGGTGCGCGACGGGCTCGGCATGAGCGGCACGCTCGCAGGACTCCTCACCTCCGTGCCGCCGCTGTGCTTCGCGGCCTTCGGCAGCCTCGCGCCCCGCTTCGCCCGGCGCTTCGGCGCGGGCGCGGTGGTGTGCGGCGGCATGGTGGCCATCGCCACGGGCCTGCTGATACGTCCCTTCCTGGGCGGCACCGTCGGCTTCCTGGCCGCGAGCGCGCTCGCGCTGATGGGCATCGCCGTCAGCAACGTCCTGATGCCGGTGATCGTCAAGCGCTGGTTCCCGGACCGCGTCGGCTCGATGACCGGCCTGTACTCCATGGCCCTCGCGCTCGGCACCTCAGCTGCCGCCGCGGTCACCGTGCCGGTGACCGACGCGCTCGGCGGCAGCTGGCGCGCGGGCCTCGCCATCTGGGCGGCGGTGGCCGTCGTGGCCGTCGTGCCGTGGATCCCGCTGGTGCGCGACCGCGGGAACGCCGCCGGTTCCGAGCGGGTGCCCGCGGCCGTCCGGCAGCAGGACGAGGGCCTGCGCATCACCCACAGCCGCACCGCCTGGGCGCTGGCCTGCTTCTTCGGCCTCCAGGCCACCGCCGCGTACATCACGATGGGCTGGCTGCCGCAGATCTTCCGGGACGCGGGCGTGCCCGCCGGTGAGGCCGGTGTGCTGCTCGCCGTCACGATGGCCATGGGCGTGCCCCTCGCCTTCGTCATCCCGCGCGTGGCGACGCGCCTCACCCACCAGGGTCCCGTGGTGGTCGCCCTCGGCACCTGCGGGCTCGCCGGGTACGCGGGCCTGTACTTCGCCCCGGCGGGCGGCGCCTGGGCCTGGGCGCTGCTGTGCGGCATCTCCAACTGCGCCTTCCCGCTGGCCCTCACGATGGTCGGCATGCGCGCCAAGAGCAGTGCGGGTGTGGCCAAGCTGTCCGCCTTCGCCCAGAGCACCGGCTATCTGATCTCGATCCCGGGACCGCTGCTCGTCGGCGTCCTCTACCAGCACAGCGGCGGCTGGGGCCTGCCGATCGCGCTCATGGCGGGCCTGATGGTGCCGCAGATCGCCGTCGGCGTCCTCGCGGGCCGCGACCGCACCATCGAGGACGAGGTGGCGCAGCGGGCGGCGGCTGCGGGGGCGACGGCCTGACCCCGGGGACCCCGGGGGACTTCGGGGACCTCGGGCCCAGGGACCCCCGGGGAGCAGGGACCGCCCGAGGGGTGCGAGACTTGCCCCATGCCAGTGCTCGACCCGAACCCCCAGAACGGCCAGAAGAAGCTGCTCCTCGTGCTCGGCGCGATGCTGGCCATCACCGTGATCATCGGAATCGTCGCGACGGTGGCCTCTCCCTGACGATCCTTCAGCAGGCGACGCGGGGCCCCTGCGTCGCCGGATGGTGGGGCTAGCACCACCATCCCCTAGGGGGCCAGTGTCAGGGTTAACTGGGTGGATCACCGGATGGGTTGAGGGCGCCGGACTCCGTACCTTCGAGATGTGGCCGCGAAGACGCGGCACGGAGCACTCGAAGACCATGGAGGCGGCATGTCGGCCCGTTCGCACACTCGACGCGACCCGGCGGACCAGGCGAAGCCGGCCGGCATCGAGATCCAGCTGCCCTGGTGGTCCATCGCCCTCCCCGCGATCGCCTTCGCGGCCCTGCTCCTGCTGATACTGAACCCGGCGGACGCCCACGCGGCGAGCAGCGAGCCCGCGGTCACGGATATCCTGGAGCGCCTGCGGGACATGCTGCGCATCGCGGCGTGACACCTCCGCACCGCCCCTGACCTCGTGGGTCACCCCCCGAAAGCCCTGTCACCCGTGCTGACGGAGCCCGTCAACTCCCTGCGCCCGTTGGCGTGTTTCATGCGAAGCTGGGACGCATGAGCGTCGCAGATCCCCGCAGGATTGTCCTCTTCCGGCATGCGAAGGCCGACTGGCCCCAAGTGTCCGACCACGAGCGCCCGCTCGCCGAGCGCGGCCGCAGGGACGCCCCCGTGGCCGGTCGCAGACTGGCCGAGAGCGGCATCGCCTTCGACCTCGCCCTCTGCTCGACCGCCGCCAGGACCCGTGAGACCTGGAAGCTCGCCGTCCCGGAGCTCACCCAGCGCCCCCGGACGGTCTACGAGGACCGGGTCTACGAGGCGTCCCCCGGCGAGCTGATCGCCGTGCTCAACGAAACCCCGGACGACGTCCGGGACCTGATCCTGATCGGCCACAACCCCGGCGTCCACGGCCTCGCCGACGTCCTCAGCGGCGAGGCCGAGGGCGACGCCCAGGTGCGGATGAACCGCCGCGGCTTCCCGACGTCGGCGTTCGCCGTCCTGACGTACACCGGGTCGTGGAAGAGCCTGGAGCCGGGGACGGCGACCCTGGTGGACTACTGGGCGCCGTCGGAGTAGCGGCACCCCACTCCCACCTGATCCGACCCACGAGAAGGGCCCGGCGTCGAAGGACGCCGGGCCCGTCGGCTCCGGTGTGGCGTGCGGGAGGCGCGACCGTCGGTCCGGTCCGGTCTGGTCTGGTCTTAGTCCTGGTCCAAGTGCATGTCCGCGGCCTCGACCTCTTCGCGGGTGATGCCGAGGAGATACAGGACGGTGTCGAGGAAGGGGACGTTCACCGCGGTGTGGGCGGCCTCGCGGACCATCGGCTTGGCGTTGAAGGCGACGCCCAGGCCGGCGGCGTTGAGCATGTCCAGGTCGTTGGCGCCGTCGCCGATCGCCACGGTCTGCTCCAGCGGCACGCCCGCCTCGGCGGCGAAGCGGCGAAGGAGCCGGGCCTTGCCCGCGCGGTCGACGATCTCGCCGGTCACCCTGCCGGTGAGCCTGCCGTCGACGATCTCCAGGGTGTTGGCGTGCGCGAAGTCCAGGCCGAGACGTTCCTTCAGGTCATCGGTGACCTGGGTGAAGCCGCCCGAGACGACGCCGACTTGATAGCCGAGGCGCTTGAGGGTGCGGATGAGCGTACGGGCGCCGGGGGTCAGCCGGACCTCGGTCCTCACCTTGTCCACGGCGGACACGTCCAGGTCCTTGAGCAGCGCGACGCGGGCGTGCAGCGACTCCTCGAAGTCCAGCTCGCCGCGCATGGCCGCGGTGGTCACGGCGGCGACCTCCTCCTCGCAGCCCGCGTGCGCGGCGAAGAGCTCGATCACCTCGTCCTGGATGAGGGTCGAGTCGACGTCCATCACGACCAGGCGCTGGGCACGGCGGTGCAGGCCCGCCGCCACGACCGCGATGTCCACGCCGAGGGCGTGCGCCTCCGTCGCGAGGGCGGTGCGCAGCGGCTCGGTCTCCGTGCCGGAGACGGCGAACTCCACCGCCGTCACCGGGTACTTGGCGAGGCGGAAGACACGGTCGATGTTGCCGCCCGTGCCCGTGATGCAGGCGGCGATCGCGGCCGTCGACTCCGCGGTGAGGGGGTGGCCGAGCACCGTCACCAGGGAGCGGCCGAGGCCGCGCGGGCGGTTGTCGCCGTGGCCCGAGATGATCTCGGCCTGGAGCTTCACGGACTCCGCCCAGCTGTGGACGGTGGCCCGCAGGTCGCCCTCCATGCCGGGCGGCGGTGCGGTGACCAGGGCGCACAGCACTATCCGGCCACGGGTCACGACCTGCTCGATGTCGACGACATCGACGGAGTACGCGGCGAGGGTGTCGAAGAGTCCGGCGGTGATGCCTGGGCGGTCCTTGCCGAAGATCTTGACCAGAAGGGTGGGGAGGTCGGCGGAGGCGCCGGGACCTGCTGCGGTGGGCTCGCCGGAGGTCGGCGGGGGCGTCGAGGCACTCATGGTGATCCCCACGGTATCTGGCCGGGTCGGCCTGGTGGCGGGGCTGTCCGGCCCTCGGACGGCGCTACCCCGGACGCTGGCGGTCCCTTTGCCTGGGGGTCCCGGGCGGGCTGTCGTGTGTTCACCTGTGGGCGGTGGGGGCCTGGTCCTGGGGCGCGGTGTCCCAGGGCGCCTTGTCCTGACGGCGGCCCAGGGCGCCGTGCACAGCCCGGCCCGGCAGCAGCACACGACTGCTCCCGCGTCGGGGCGCCTCGGGGCGGCACGGGCCCTGCGGCGGCCCCAGGTCACGTTGGCCCTCGCCCCGCAACACCCCACAACACCCCCACCCCAGACACCCCACCCCCACCCCACAGCCCAGCGGCCCTAACGCTTCCTCGGCCCCCTACCCGACGGCGGCGGAGGCGGAGGTGGCGGCGGAGGCGGGGGAGGCGGCCACTCCTCCTCGCCCCGGCGCCCCCGCCCGGACCCCCCACCCGCCGGCGGCACCACAGGACCCGCGACCGTGGGCGCCCCGCTCACCGGCGGAGGCACCCCGCCACCCCGGGGCGGAGGCCCACCGGCCCGCGGCGAACGTCCACCCGCCGACGGCGCCCCTCGGCCCGCAGACGGAGGCACCCCACCCCCGGCGGGGGCACCGCCATCACCAGCACCAGCACCAGCACCAGCACCCGACCCCGGGTCCCACCTCTGCCCCGACCGGGACCCCGCCCCCGACCCCGCCTCCGGCTCCCGATCCCGCAACTCCTCCGGCACCCGCAAATACGGGTTGGTCTCCGCCCGAGGCGGCCGATAAGGCGTGCTCGCCCGATAGGGCCCCGCCGCGTGTGCCCCGGGCACCAGCTGCTGCTGCCCGGCCCCGGGCACACCCTCCTCCGCCTCGCCGCCCGTGAGCGCCAGCGGCGCCGCACGGCCCCCGGCCGCCCCGGTGGCCCGGGCGAGGAGTGCACCGGCGGCCCCGGCGGCCACACCCCACACGGCACCCAGGAGCAGCGCCATGCCGAGCTTGCCGTGCAGTTCGAGCCCAGCGCCGAAGCCGTCGAAGCCGAGCACCGACACCGAGGCGTCGGCGGACACCCCCGACAGCCAGGCCATCAGGGGCAGCGCGACCGCCGTGACGAGCCCGAGCCACAGGGCGCAGCGGGCGGCGAAGCCGACGGCGCCGACGTCCCGTGCCGTGGTGGCGTCCGGCCCCAGGGGGGTGCGGACGGCGGTGAGGACCCCGGCGAACAGCATCATCACGATCGCCGCGACCGCGAGCAGCCACACCCGGTTGTCCAGCTCGGCGAGCCGTCCCACGGTCAGGGACTTGCTGCTGTCGCTGCGCAGCAGGTCGTCCACCGGGTCCGGCAGGAAGCGCGCCAGGGGCCCCTTCACCTCGCCGTCGTAGGGGACGAAGAGCCCCACGGGCAGGCCGAGGAACACACCGTTCGGCGTGCCGAGCAGCGCACCGCCGGCGACCCGCTTCGGGTTGTCGTCGCCGATCATCGCGTACGCCGCCGCCGTGAGCCCCGCGACCACAGCCATCAGGATCACGGTGACCAGCGCCGACGCGGCGGGCCGGAGCAGCCGGTGGAGGGCGCCGAGGCCGGGCGGCAGGGGAGTGCGGCGGGAGGCGAGGAGGGCGATGAGCAGCACGGCGACGACCCAGATCCCGCCGCCGAGCAGGGTGGCCCCGGTGTCGACCGTGAAGCCCACCGCGGCCTCCGCCTCGACGAGGTCGCCGAGCCGGTCGGGCAGGAGTCCGCCGATGTCCCCGATGCCGCCGATGTCCTTGAGGCCGTCGGGAATCCGGTCGGCGATACCGTCGGGAAGATTGTCCAGACCTTTGTCGAGGCCTTTGTCCATTCCCTTGTCGATACCGAGCTGTTTGCCGTCGATCGTGATGACATCGTGTCCCGCCCAGGCGAGACCGCCGAGCATGCCGAGGAATAGCACGATCACCGCGCCCGCGCGGGCCACGAGTTCGGCGGGCGAGATCACAACTCCCGCGCCGCGCAGGGAACGCAAGAAGAAGTAGGAGAGCAGTACGGCGCCCACGAGGCCGACACCCAGAGGGGTGACCTCGATGGCCGTGGTCGCCTCCGCGCCCTTGAGGCCGAAGGCCGACACGTCACCGGACGGCGTGACGGAACCGCCCACGCCGAGTGCGATCGCCGCGGCCGTCATCGGTCCGAGCGACCCCGCGGAGTCCGCCCCGAGCAGATGCAGGCCGAGCGCCGCCGTGCCCGCCATGCCGATCAGCGCCCAGCTGACCGCGGCGAGCGCGGAGAGCAGGACGTCAACCCAGGGCACACCCCGCCGTACGTCCTTGTGTCCGCCGGTCTCCATGGGACCCCCCGAGCTCGCAGCGCGTCGCCCTCCTCGTACGGAGGACGCGCCGGGGAACCCGTGAGGCGCACGACGGGCATGGCACGGACGGCAGTGGGCGCCGGGAGGACAGGTGTCGAGCGCATACCCGTCATTCCAGGCATCACTGACATGAGTGGCATGCGCGGTATGCACGCGATCCGCACTCGCTGAGAGCCCTTACTACTTTCCGGGGCGGTATCTGCCCCGTCAACGGGGCAGTCATAGTGGCTCGTACGCAGTCTTCACAAGGCCCGACTTTCGGTCAGAGGCCTCCGCCTGAAATAGTTCCTCCCGATGTTCGACATCCCTAGACTCCCCATGATGGGGGCAACTCGGGGGACAACTCAGTGGGGCATGGAGTGCCGGAACTCGTACTGGAATTGAATGGCAGGACCTGGACGCTCGATTCGTCCAGGCCGTACACCCTTGGACGCGATCCACAGGGTGACATCGCGCTGGACGACGCCAGGGTCTCCTGGCGGCACGCGACGATCAGCTGGGGCGGCCGCAGTTGGGTCATTGAGGACCACGGCTCCACCAACGGCACCTTCGTGCAGGGGCAGCGGATCCATCAGATGGAGATCGGTCCTGGCTCGGCCGTCCATCTGGGCAACGCGACGGACGGTCCGCAGCTGATCCTCTCCGGTGGCGCCGCGGGCGCCGCCGCCGCGGTGTCGGCGCCGGGCGCGCAGCAGCAGGGGCAGTACGCGCCGCCGCAGCACGCCGCCGGCCAGCCGGGGCAGCAGGAGGCGCCGGGCTGGGCCGGGCAGCAGCAGCCGCAGCACCAGGCGCCGCAGCAGTATCAGGCGCCCCAGCAGCAGCCGCAGCAGCAGATGCCGCAGCAACAGGCCTGGCAGCAGCAGGGCCAGGCACCGGCGCAGCACCAGCAGGCGCAGCACCAGGCACCGCAGCAGGTGCCGCAGCAGCAGGGCCCGGGCGCGGGCGTGGGATCCGGCGGTGCGGCGGGGGCCCCACCGGTCTACGGCGACCGCAGCCCGACGACGTACCACCAGTTCTCGCTTGGCCGAAAGATGACCATCGGTCGTGCCCTGGAGAACGAGCTGGTGGTCTCCGACCTCCAGGTGTCACGGCACCACGCGGAGTTCACGTCGACGCCCGACGGCCGCTTCGAGCTGCGCGACCTCGGCTCGCACAACGGCACGTACGTCAACGGCATGCCGATCGCGAAGTCGTCCACGGTCCTCATCGGCCCGAACGACATCGTCGGCGTCGGCCACTCGACGTTCCGCGTCGTCGGCGACCGCCTCGAGGAGTTCGTCGACACCGGTGACGTCTCCTTCTCCGCGCGCCACCTGACCGTCACGGTCGACGGCGGCAAGCAGATCCTCAAGGACGTCTCCTTCGGCGTCCCGGAGAAGTCGCTCATCGCGGTCATCGGCCCCTCGGGCTCCGGCAAGTCGACCCTCCTCAAGGCGCTCACCGGCTACCGGCCCGCCAACGAGGGCGACGTCCTCTACGACAACCGGAACCTGTACAAGCAGTTCGCCGAGCTGCGCCAGCGCATCGGTCTGGTCCCGCAGGACGACATCCTGCACAAGGAGCTGACCGTCAAGAAGGCGCTGAAGTACGCGGCGAAGCTCCGCTTCCCCGCCGACACCAGCGAGCAGGAGCGCGCGCAGCGCATAGACGAGGTGCTGCGCGAGCTGAAGCTGGACATCCACAAGGAGAAGAAGGTCACCTCCCTCTCCGGTGGCCAGCGCAAGCGCGTGTCGGTGGCCCTGGAGCTGCTCACCAAGCCGTCGCTGATCTTCCTGGACGAGCCGACCTCCGGCCTCGACCCGGGCATGGACCGCGACGTCATGCAGCTCCTGCGCGGCCTCGCCGACGACGGCCGCACGGTCCTCGTCGTCACGCACTCGGTGGCCGAGCTGGCCATCTGCGACAAGCTCCTGGTGATGGCGCCGGGCGGCTCGGTGGCGTACTTCGGCCCGCCCGAAGAGGCCCTGAACTTCTTCGGCTACAGCACCTGGGCCGACGTCTTCTCCGCCTTCGAGAACTACCGCGACTACGACTGGGCGGGCCGCTGGAAGGGCTCGCAGCACTACCAGATGTACGCCGCGGACATCGACGCCGTCGCCGCGCAGTCCGTGCACATGCCGCCGCCGCAGGCGATCGCGCCGCCCAAGCCGCAGGGCTGGGGCTCGCAGCTGCTCACCCTGATCCGCCGCTATGTGTCGGTGATCGCCTCCGACCGGGGCTTCCTGGCGCTGATGGTGATCCTGCCCGCGGTGCTCGGCGCGGTGAGCCTGCTCATCGACCCGGACAAGGGCCTGCTGCCGGTGGTGAACCCGAGAACCGGCAAGATCATCCCGAACGGCACGGCCACCACGGTCCTGTTGATCCTCGCGGTCGGCGCCTGTTTCGCGGGCGCCGCCAACTCGGTCCGTGAGCTGATCAAGGAACGGGTGATCTACGAACGGGAGCGCGCGACCGGTCTGTCCCGGTCCGCGTACCTGATGTCCAAGGTCATCGTCCTCGGCGCGATCACCGTGCTCCAGGGCGGGCTCGTCGGCGTGATCGGCTTCTCCACCCGTGAGATCCCGAAGGAGGGCCTGGTGCTCGGCAGTCAGGTGCTCCTTGAGCTCTCCCTGCCGATCATGGCCCTCGGCTTCACCTCGATGATGTTCGGCCTGATCATCTCCGCCCTGGTGAAGACCGCGGAGAAGACCATGCCGCTGCTGGTCATGTTCGCGATCATCCAGGTCGTGTTCACCGGCTGTCTGTTCATCCTGCACGGCACGGTCGGCGTCAATCAGTTCTCGTTCCTGATGCCGTCGCGCTGGGCGGTCGCGGCCTCCGGCGCCACGCTGGACTTCAACAGGATCAGCCCCAACCCGGACGACCCGGGCGCCACCGACCCGCTGTGGGACCACGAGGCGGGCGCCTACATGATGGACATGGCCGCCCTGCTCGCCCTCGGCGCGTTCTGCGGCTTCCTCGTGGCCCGCTTCCTGCGCCGCCACGAGCCGGAGGTCATGCGCAAGTAGTCGCTCCCGGCGCGAGCCGGACGCGAAGAAGGGCGGCACCCCGCACGGGGTGCCGCCCTTCGGCGTCTGTGAGCCTCGGCTGAAGAGGTCCGGGGGGTACGACTCAGTAGGCGCCGTTCACGTTGTCGATCGAGCCGTAGCGGTCGGCGGCGTAGTTGGCCGCGGCCGTGATGTTGGCGACCGGGTCGTAGATGTTCGTGGAGGTGCCGTCCACGTGGTACGCGTTGAACGTCGGCTGGATGACCTGGAGCAGGCCGATCGACGGGGTGCCGTTCTGGGCGTTGATGTCCCAGCCGTTCTTGGCGTTCGGGTTGCCCGTGGACTCCCGCATGATGTTGCGGTGCAGGCCCTCGTACGAGCCGGGGATGCCCTTGGACTTCATGATGTCCAGGGACTGGCGGATCCAGCCGTCGAGGTTGTTGGCGTAGACGGGCTTGCGGGCGGCGGAGCGGCTCGCGGCCTGCTTGACCTTGCGCTCGTCCTCGGCCTTCTTCTTCGCCGCGGCCTCGTCGGCCGCCTTCTTGTCGGCCGCGGCCTTCGCGGCGGCGTCCTTGGCCCGCTTGCTGGCGTTGGCCTGCTGCTTGCTGACGCTCGCGTGGGCGTCGGCCGGCGCGGCCCAGGCGGCGGAGCGGGCGCCGAGGGCCTCGGTCTGCGCGGTCCGGGCGTCGTCGGAGCTGCCCGGCACGATCGAGAAGGCGAGGGCGGCGGCACCGAGGGTGGCGACACCGGCGATCGAGAACTTCTGGTTCTTGGTCAGCGTGGAGCGACTATGACCAGAGGGGGCGTGCTGGGACATGGCAGGTGGACCTCTTCGTAAATCGGGAGGCCGCTCTGAACCGGTGGGGACAGGTTGCTTCCGGCAAAACGCCGCGGTGCGAGGACCGCGGCGCCGAGCGACGGGAGCAATTCTTAGCGGGCGCAAAATTCTGTGGCAAAGGAGTGACGTACGAAGCCCGATAGTGGATCAGGGGGTCCGCCGACGGCCTCAATGTCCGCACTTAGCCCTCCTTTACGGGGCCTGGGCGTCCACTAGGGGGCTTCGTACGTGATGTGCGTCCTATGCGCGGGCTCACATCGGGCGCGTAACAGTCTCACCATCAGTTGCGAGAGCAATGCAGTCAGTGAGCAAACTCCTCCGCGGGTAGGACGTTCGCGCCGCGGCCCTCATGCCACAGGCAGAGGGGACGTACCGCCCGGGTCTCCCCGCACGGCCCCGGCCCTCCGTATACCTCCCGATACCTCTCGCGTGCCCGCCCGCCCGCGCGTGTAATAACGCCTCCGCCCGGATCCCGCAGCTCGGGGGCCCACCGGCCGCAGGGCCTAGGGCCCAGGTCCTAGAGCCCGGCCGCCACAGGTCGGATACGCACTGTCACACCCCGCCGGTACGGTTGACCCATGAGTCAAGGACCCCGATCCGGGCTGTACGCGGTCAGCTCGGCCCTGCTCGCGATGAGCAGCCAGCTGGAGGTGCGCGACGTCCTCAAGACGATCGTCGCCTCCGCCCGCGAGCTGCTCGACGCCGAGTACGCGGCGCTGGGGGTCCCCGACGACCACGGCGGCTTCGCCCAGTTCGTCGTCGACGGCGTCAGCGACGAGCAGTGGAAGGCCATCGGCCCGCTCCCGCGCCAGCACGGCATCCTCGCCGCGATGCTCTGCAAGGCCGAGCCCGAGCGCCTCGCGGACGTGCGCGAGGACCCCCGCTTCGAGGGCTGGCCGTCCGCCCACCCGGACATGTCCGACTTCCTCGGCCTGCCCATCCGGTACGGCGACGAGACCCTCGGCGCCCTGTTCCTGGCGAACAAGAAATGCGCCAAGCCCACAGGCGGCTGCGGCTTCGACGCGGACGACGAGGAACTCCTCTCGATCCTCGCCCAGCACGCCGCCATCGCCCTGACCAACGCCAGGCTCTACGAACGCAGCCGCGAGCTGACCATCGCCGAGGAGCGCTCCCGCCTCGCCCACGAGCTGCACGACGCCGTCAGCCAGAAGCTCTTCTCCCTGCGCCTGACCGCCCAGGCCGCGGCCGCCCTGGTGGACCGCGACCCCACGCGCGCGAAGGGCGAGCTCCAGCAGGTCGCCCAACTCGCCGCGGAGGCCGCCGACGAGCTGCGCGCCGCCGTCGTGGAGCTGCGCCCCGCCGCCCTCGACGAGGACGGCCTGGTGGCGACCCTGCGGACCCACATCCAGGTCCTTGACCGCGCCCACTCCGCCACCGTCACCTTCGAGAGCGGCGGCGTGCGCGCCCTGCCCGCCTCCCAGGAGGAGGCCATGCTCCGGGTCGCCCAGGAGGCCCTGCACAACGCCCTGCGGCACGCGGAGGCGGAGCACGTCGCCGTCGCCCTGGAGAAACGCGGCCCCGGCGCGGTGCTGCGGATCACGGACGACGGCAAGGGGTTCGACCCGCGAGCCATCCGGCGCGCCGGGCGGCACTTGGGCCTGGTCTCCATGCGGGACCGGGCGGGCGGGGTCGGCGGACGGCTGACCGTGGAGTCGGAGCCCGGCAAGGGCACGACGATCGAGATGGAGGTCCCCGGTGGCTGACGCCGCGCTCAATTCGAAGGCAGGGATCCGGGTGCTGCTGGTCGACGACCACCAGGTCGTCCGCCGCGGCCTGCGCACGTTCCTGGAGATCCAGGAGGACATCGAGGTCGTCGGCGAGGCCTCCGACGGCGCCGAGGGCGTCGCGGCCGCACAGGAGCTGAAACCGGACGTCGTCCTGATGGACGTCAAGATGCCCGGCATGGACGGCGTCGAGGCGCTCCGGAAGCTGCGCGAGCTGGACAACCCCGCGCGCGTGCTGATCGTCACGAGCTTCACCGAGCAGCGCACGGTCGTCCCGGCCCTGCGCGCGGGCGCGGCGGGCTATGTGTACAAGGACGTGGACCCCGACGCCCTCGCCGGAGCCATCCGCTCCGTGCACGCGGGGCATGTGCTGCTCCAGCCGGAGGTGGCGGGCGCCCTGCTGTCCCAGGAGGAGGCGAACAGCTCGCAGGGCAGGGGCGGCTCCCTCACCGAGCGGGAGCGGGAGGTGCTCGGCCTGATCGCGGACGGCCGCTCGAACCGCGAGATCGCCCGCGCGCTCGTCCTGTCCGAGAAGACCGTCAAGACACATGTCTCGAACATCCTCATGAAGCTGGACCTCGCCGACCGCACCCAGGCCGCCCTGTGGGCCGTGCGCCACGGTGTCGCGGGCTGATCCCGCAGGTCCTCGGGGCTGATCCCCGCAGGTCCTCGCGGCGCGCGCCGAGTCAGCACGGATCGTCGCGTTCCGGGCTGAGATTCATACCGTCGTGTGGATGTCCCCCGTTCGGCGCATCCCGATCGGCGCCCCGGCGTTCTCCAGTGCGTGCTGCGGCGGCTGGCCGCAGCTTCCGCTCAGGAGGATCCAAGAAGTGAAGAACCTCAAGAAGGCCGCCGCTGTCACGATGGTGGCGGGTGGCCTCGTCGCCGCCGGTGCCGGCATCGCCTCCGCCCACGGTGGCTCCGACGCCAACGGTGCGGCGAAGAACTCCCCCGGCGTCGGCTCCGGCAACCTGGTCCAGGCCCCGGTCCACGTCCCGGTGAACGCCTGCGGCAACAGCGTCTCCGTCGTCGGCATCCTGAACCCGACGTTCGGGAACGTCTGCGAGAACATCTGATCGCACCCGCGCGATCCGGCGGTCACGTGACCGCCGCCGCGGCCGACCGGCCCCGCACGCACCCCGCACGCAGGGCCGGTCGCGTTCTCGCCCTCCGCCGTCGTCCAGGCGCCCTCCGCGTCCCCGGGACCCCCGGACTCCACCGGATCCCCGGCACCCCCGCTGCCACGACGCACACCCCCTGACCCCGCAGCCGGGGTCACCCCGTCATCAGAAGGAACACACCCATGAACATCGCCAAGAAGGCCGCCCTGGCCGTCGCCGTCGCCGGTATCGCCGCGGGCGCCTCCGCCGGAGCCGCCGTCGCCACCTCCGGTGCCGACGCCAACGGCGCCACCACCAAGTCCCCGGGCGTCGGCTCCGGCAACCTGGTCCAGGTGCCGGTGCACGTCCCGGTGAACGCCTCCGGCAACAGCGTGAACGTGGTCGGCATCCTGAACCCGGCCTTCGCCAACGAGACGGTCAACAAGTGACACCGAGCCCCCTGGGCTAGCCGCCCCCGGGGCCGGGCACACCCCGCCCCACGGGCAGAGGGCCCCGCGGACCACCCGGTCCGCGGGGCCCTCCGGCACACCGGCCCCCGGCAGGGCCTACCGCCCCTCGCCCCGCTCCCGCTCCTCGACGTAAGCGTTGTACGCGGCCACCTGCGCCCGCCGTGCCACCCGCTCCACCGGCCGCAGCGCCTCCGCCCGCGCCCCCATCTGCGACGCGCTCACCGCCCCGCCGTGCCCGTTCTCGTACGCCACCGAGATCAGCAGCCCGACCCGCTGCGCCAGCTCCAACACCCGCACCGCACGCGGCGGATACCCCGGGGCGAGCGCCTCGCGCCCCCGCTCCGCCCGCGCCCGGTACGCGTCGATCGCGGCCTCCGCGACCGGCCCCGAAGCCGCCACGTCAAGCCGCGCGAGGACCTCCGTGGCCTCCCGCAGCGCGTCCGCCAGCTCCCGCTCCGCCTCACCCAGCGACGGCACGTCCGCGGGCGGCGCCTCCCGCACCGGCAGGCAGTGCCACACGACCTCCACATGGACGTCCGCGGCATCCGCGGCACCCCCGGGCCCCGCCTCGGTCACCTCCGGCACCAAGCCGTACGGAGCGCCCGTCGCGACCACCGCCTCCTCGGCCTCCAGAGCACGCTCGTTGAAGGCGGGCGGCCCGCTCAGGCCGAGCGGATGGCCCGGCGCGGGCAGCGCCACCCGGAACCCGGTCACGCCGAGCGCGCGCAACCGGCCGAGCGCGAGCGTCCAGCCGACCGGAGCCGACTCGCCGGGCAGGCCGTCGACCCGGTGCACCGCGTCGTCGCCCACGATCGCGTGCACCGCGTCATCGGGTGAAACAAGTCCGGCCAAAAGGGCGTTCCCCCATGCGGCCAAGCGTCCTGAACGTGGTTCCGAGAGCATGCACACAGCCTAAGGACCGGGCTCGGCACGGGAACGGTCGGCCGGTGGCGTAGGTTTTATCCGGGGGCCGCGTCCACAGACGCGGGCACACGCGAGCGACACCGAGACTGCAATGGGAGACAACGCGCTCATGAGCGATGTACTGGAGCTTAAGGACGCATCCGTGGTCCGAGAGGGCCGGGCTCTGGTGGACCAGGTCTCCTGGTCGGTCAAGGAGGGGGAGCGCTGGGTCATCCTCGGCCCGAACGGCGCCGGCAAGACCACCCTCCTCAATGTCGCGTCCAGCTACCTCTTCCCGAGCAAGGGCACCGCCACCATCCTCGGCGAGCGGCTCGGCAAGGTCGACGTCTTCGAGCTGCGCCCGCGCATCGGCATGGCCGGCATCGCCATGGCCGACAAGCTCCCCAAGGGCCAGACCGTCCTGCAGACGGTCCTCACCGCGGCGTACGGCATGACCGCCGGGTGGCACGAGGACTACGAGGACATCGACGAGCAGCGCGCCCGCGCCTTCCTCGACCGCCTCGGCATGAGCGAGTACCTGGACCGTCGCTTCGGCACCCTCTCCGAGGGCGAGCGCAAGCGCACGCTGATCGCCCGCGCCCTGATGACCGACCCCGAGCTGCTGCTCCTCGACGAGCCCGCCGCGGGCCTCGACCTCGGCGGCCGCGAGGACCTTGTCCGCCGCCTCGGCCGGCTCGCCCGCGACCCCATCGCCCCCTCCATGATCATGGTCACGCACCACGTCGAGGAGATCGCCCCGGGCTTCACGCACGTCCTGATGATCCGCCAGGGCAAGGTCATGGCCGCGGGACCGCTGGAGCTCGAGCTCACCTCGCGCAACCTCTCCCTCTGCTTCGGCCTGCCGCTGGTCGTCGAGCAGCGCGGCGACCGCTGGTCGGCCCAGGGCCTGCCGCTCAGCTGATCGCGCACGCCCTGTCGGTGGAGGGACCCGCGGTCCTACCATGACCATGTGGACATGGACGCATGGGTGTGGTGGCTGATCGGCGCGGTCGCCCTCGGAATCCCGCTGGTAATAACCGCGATGCCGGAGTTCGGCATGCTCGCCGTCGGGGCGGTCGCCGCCGCCGTGACCGCGGGCCTAGGCGGCGGAGTGGCCCTGCAGGCCGTGGTCTTCGCCGTCGTGTCGGTCGCGCTCATCGCGGTGGTACGCCCGATCGCCGCCCGGCACCGCTCCCAGCGGCCCGAACTCGTCAGCGGGGTCGAGGCGTTGAAGGGCAGATCGGCCGTCGTCATGGAGCGCGTCGACGCCTCCGGCGGGCGCATCAAGCTGGCGGGGGAGATCTGGTCGGCGCGGCCGCTCGACACCGAGCAGAGCTTCGAGGCGGGCCAGGAGGTGGACGTGGTCGAGATCGACGGAGCGACGGCCGTGGTCATCTGACCATGGGTCAGCTGCGCGCGGTCGGGGCGCCGACTCCGGGTCCCAACTGCCGTTGAAGTGACGGCTCCTGACGGCAGGTGATCCGAACGGCCCACGGGCCGCGCGCCGTTCTGACAGACTCGACCGGCGAGATCCCAAGATCTTCCGGGACCCGCAGCAATCCGCGAACACCGCGGCAATCCGCGAACACCGAAGCAAGAAGGGCACGGGGAACCACGATGGAACCAATCATCATCGTCCTGATCATTCTGGTGGTGCTGGTCTTCATCGCCCTGATCAAGACGATCCAGGTCATCCCGCAGGCCAGCGCCGCCATCGTGGAGCGCTTCGGCCGCTACACCCGCACCCTGAACGCGGGCCTGAACATCGTCGTCCCGTTCATCGACTCCATCCGCAACCGCATCGACCTGCGCGAGCAGGTCGTCCCCTTCCCGCCCCAGCCGGTGATCACCCAGGACAACCTGGTCGTGAACATCGACACGGTCATCTACTACCAGGTCACCGACGCCCGCGCCGCGACCTACGAGGTCGCCAGCTACATCCAGGCGATCGAACAACTCACCGTCACCACCCTGCGCAACATCATCGGTGGCATGGACCTGGAGCGGACCCTGACCTCCCGTGAGGAGATCAACGCGGCCCTGCGCGGAGTCCTCGACGAGGCCACCGGCAAGTGGGGCATCCGCGTCAACCGCGTCGAGCTGAAGGCGATCGAGCCGCCCACCTCCATCCAGGACTCGATGGAGAAGCAGATGCGCGCCGACCGTGACAAGCGCGCCGCGATCCTCCAGGCCGAGGGTGTCCGCCAGTCCGAGATCCTGCGCGCCGAGGGCGAGAAGCAGTCCGCGATCCTGCGCGCCGAAGGTGAGGCACGCGCCGCGGCCCTGCGCGCCGAGGGCGAGGCCCAGGCGATCCGCACGGTCTTCGAGTCCATCCACGCGGGCGACCCGGACCAGAAGCTCCTCTCCTACCAGTACCTCCAGATGCTCCCGAAGATCGCCGAGGGCGACGCCAACAAGCTCTGGATCGTGCCCAGCGAGATCGGCGACGCCCTCAAGGGCCTCGGCGGCGCGCTCGGCAACTTCGGTCCGCTCTCGGGCGGCGGCTCCGGCGGCGGGGGAGCCGTGAAGAGCTCCGGCGGCGTGGAGCGCCGCGAACAGCCGCCGATCGACTGACAGCGACTGCCTGGACGTACGACTGTGGGGCCGCCCTCCCGGAGGAGGGCGGCCCCACAGTCGTACACACCACAGTCGTACACACGGGACGCATCAGCGGCGCACCGCTCACGCGGCGGGCTGCGCCAGCCAGTCCGGCAGGGCCTCGTACCCGTCCCGCCCGAGGGTGAGCAGCATCGCGTCCGCCGGGGTCGGCTCGAAGGGCTGCCGGAGCAGCGGCATCCCGGCCTGCTCAGGGGTGCGGTCGGCCTTGCGGTGGTTGTCCACCGCGCACGACGCCACCGTGTTCATCCACGAGTCCGCGCCGCCCTGGGAACGCGGCACCACGTGGTCCACGGTCGTCGCGCGTCTGCCGCAGTAGGCGCACCGGTGCTGGTCCCGCACCAGGACTCCGCGCCGCGACCACGGAGCCCGTCTTCGGAAGGGCACCCGTACATACCTGCACAACCTGATCACCCGCGGCACCGGAAGCTCGACGGCGGCGGCGCGCACGCGCAGCGCGGGGTGGGCCTGCTCGACAACGGCCTTGTCCTGCAGCACCAGTACGACGGCGCGATTCAGCGTCACCGTCGACAGCGGTTCGAAGCTCGCGTTCAGCACCAGCGTGTCCCGCATCTCGCCCACCTCCCGTGTGCACCGGCCCACCCCGTGGCGGGCTTGGATCAACTCTGGCCGGGCACGCCGGGTAGGACAACGCAATAAAAGATGCCCGCCCCTGATCACTTCCAAGACCAGGGGCGGGCAAACGTTCAATGAACGCTGAGCTGATGTGAGCGCGGACGGTTCACGCCGGGCAGCGATTCACCATCGGCGACCGTCGCGTGACTAACTGTCGGCGACCGCCGCGTACTCCGCGACCACGGAAGCGCGGGCCAGCGTGTGGAACCGCAGGTTGAAGCCGACGACGGCCGGTGACGCGTCCGAGTCCGGGCCGAGCTTCTCCTGGTCGACCGCGTACACGGTGAACACGTAGCGGTGCGCCGGGTCACCGGGCGGCGGGGCGGCGCCACCGAAGTCCTTCGTCCCGTAGTCGTTGCGCACCTGCACCGCGCTCTCAGGGAGGCCTTCGAACTTGCCGCTGCCGGCGCCGACGGGCAGCTCCGTCACCGAGGCCGGGATGTCGAACACCGACCAGTGCCAGAACCCGCTCCCCGTCGGGGCGTCCGGGTCGAAGCAGGTCACGGCGAAGCTCTTGGTCTCCGGCGGGAAGCCCTCCCACCGCAGGTGCGGCGAGGTGTTCCCGGCCGCGTACACCTGGGCGTCCTTGAGCACCGCGCCCGGCTCGAAGTCCGCGCTCACGACCGTGAACGACGGCACGGGCGGGTGGAAGTCATGGGGCAGCGGCGGCCTCTTGACCTCGGTCACGTAGGCACCTCCTGATCGGTTCCGGTTCGGTTCCTTGTACGGCGATCGCTCGCCGCCGACGAGCCTAGAACCAGTTGCGCTTGCTGCCGACGTGGGACAGCCACTCGTTGAGGTACGCCGCCCAGTCCGTGCCCTGGAAGTCGTTCAGCCCGACCTTGAAGGACTTGTACGAGTCGCTGCCCTCGCTGAACAGACCCGGCTTCTTGTCCATCTCCAGGACGACGTCCATCTCGCGGTCGTCCGCGACGAAGGTCAGCTCGACCTGGTTCAGACCCCGGTACTGCTCCGGCGGGAAGAACTCGATCTCCTGGTAGAACGGCAGCTTCTGCCGGGTGCCCCGGATGTGGCCGCGCTCCATGTCCGCGCTCTTGAAGCGGAAGCCGAGCTGGCCGAAGGCGTCGAGGATCGCCTGCTGCGCCGGCAGCGGGTGCACGTTCACCGGGTCCAGGTCACCGGAGTCGACCGCGCGGGCGATCTCCAGCTCCGTGGTCACACCGATGTTCATGCCGTGCAGCTGCCGCCCGGCGAAGTGGGTGATGGGCGTCTCCCAGGGGATGTCAAGCCCGAACGGCACCGCGTGCACCGCGTTCGCCTTCAGCTCGAAGGCACCGCCGAGCCGCTGCTTGATGAACTCGATGTCCTGCTTGACCTCCTGGTCGTTGCCCTCGACCTCGACGCGCGCCTGCAGGCCCACGGACAGCGCCTCGATCTGCTGGTCGACGTTTCCGCCCTGGATGCGCACCTCGCCCTGGACGACACCGCCCGGCACGACGTTGGCCTCGGTCAGCACCGTCTCGACGGAGGCCCCACCGGCACCCAGACTCGCCAGCAGCTTCTTGAACCCCATGACTCTCCTCCCCAGGCCCCGCCTGTGGTGTGGACTGGATCGACTGATCGTCGACCTTGCTGATCGCCGATCGACCTTCGACTACGTACGAACGCAAACGGCCCGCGCGCGGTTCCGCACCGGTGCCTCGCGCCACACCCTTCCTGCGCGACGGCTCCAGGGCCACCCTCCACGCCAAACCCGTACACGTTCGGTGCACTACGCTCCTACGGCATGATCGCGGCCCCCGACCGTACGCCCCTGCCCCGAGACTTCTTCGACCGCCCCGTCCTGGAGGTGGCGCCCGACCTGCTCGGCCGCGTCCTGGTGCGCGAGACCCCGGACGGCCCGATCGAGCTGCGCCTCACGGAGGTCGAGGCCTACGCGGGGGAGGTGGACCCCGGCTCCCACGCCTATCGCGGCCGCACGGCCCGCAACGGCGTGATGTTCGGCCCGCCCGGGCACGCGTACGTCTACTTCACCTACGGCATGTGGCACTGCCTCAACCTGGTGTGCGGTCCGGAGGGGATGGCGAGCGGAGTCCTGCTGCGGGCCGGCGAGATCACCGAGGGCGCGGAACTCGCTCGGGTACGTCGACTCTCGGCCCGCAACGACAAGGAACTGGCCAAAGGCCCCGCCCGCCTGGCCACCGCCCTCGACGTGGACCGACGCCTCGACGGCACCGACGTCTGCGCGGGCCCCGGCGCGCCCCTGAACGTCCTCACCGGCACTCCTATAGACCCCGACCAGGTCAGGAACGGTCCGCGCACGGGAGTCGGCGGCGAGGGAAGCGTGCACCCGTGGCGCTTCTGGACGGCCAACGACCCTACGGTGAGCCCTTATCGGGCCCATACACCTCGACGCCCCAGAACTTGACGCGGCGTTGGTGGTTCCGTAATGTAGCCCGAGCCGCTTGACCCGGGTACGGCATTCAGCCAGCAGCCGGAAGCGGCCAACCACTACCTACGACTTCCCTTCAGCGGGGTCCTGTTTCGCATGCCCTCATGCCGAAATTCGAATCCGCGAAGCTCGATTATGAGTTACCAGGGAAATCCGCTAACGTAGTGAACACGCCGAAAGGCAAGGCCCTCCAACGGCCACCGGAATTGAAATCCGAACCGGGAACGGAACGGAAAAAAGATCTGGTAAGGTTGGAAACACGAAATACCGAAGGGAAGCGCCCGGAGGAAAGCCCCAGAGAATGTTCTGTGGGTGAGTACAAAGGAAGCGTCCGTTCCTTGAGAACTCAACAGCGTGCCAAAAGT
>NZ_JNXT01000033.1 GCF_000716675.1 Streptomyces alboflavus | reverse complement strand
GGGTCTGCACCGGCCTCCGGGTCTGCACCGGCCTCCGGGTCTGCACCGGCCTCCGGGTCTGCACCGGCCTCCGGGTCTGCACCGGCCTCCGGGTCCGCACCGGCCCCCGAGCTCGCGTCGGCCCCCGAGCTCGCGTCGGCCCCCGAGACCGAGCTGGCTCCCGAGCCCGTGTCGGCCTTCGAGCCCGCGTCGGCCCCCGAGCCCGACCCAGCCCCCGAGCCCGCGTCGGCCTCCAGGTCCGCCCCGGCCCCCCGCCCAGGGAACCCCCACCCCTCCGGCAGCGGCCCCCCGCCGTCCTCCACCGACACCCGCGGCGCGGGTATGCGTGGTGCGCCACCGCCGGTGCGTCCCGCTGCCCCCGGGGGCTCCTCGCCGTCCGGGCGGCCCGTGTTGTCGTCCTCGTACGGGTCCGGCTGGTCGGGCCTGGTCACAGTGCTCTCCCGTAGCCGTGGGCTCCGGTGTCGGTGGGCTCGTCGGTGGGCGCGATGTCGTGTGCGGTGGAGAGGAGCTGGAGGCCGAGGCGGAGCCTGCGGCGGGCCTCGTCCTCGGTGACGCCGAGGTCCGCGGCGGTCTGGCGATAGTCCCGGCGCTGGAAATAGGCCAACTCCAGGGCGGCACGCAGCGGGGCGGGCATGGCCGTGACGATGTAGTCGGCGCGGGCGGCGGCGGAGGCGCGGCGGACCGTGCGCTCCAGGTCCTCGGTGGTGCCCTCGCCGCCCCGGGCGAGCGCCGCGGACTCGGTCTGGCGCAGCCGGCGCACGGCCTGCTGGTGGGCGAGCATGGCGATCCAGGAGCGCAGCGGGCCCTGCTTGGGGTCGTACGCCTCGGGGTTCTCCCAGACGTGGGTGAAGACCTCGCGCGTGATGCGGTCGGCCGCCGCCACGTCGCCGAGGACGCGGTGCGCGAGGCCGTGCACCAGCGACGCGAAGTGGTCGTACAGCTCCCCGAGCGCGGCTGCCTCTCCGTGCGCCAGGCGCTGCTGCATGCGGCGGTCCCAGCGACGCGGCGCGTCCTTCGGCATGCGGCCCCCTCGTGCGCTCGCCGTCTTCAGTCCCTCACCCTCACCGTTACATCGAATGTAGTCGGCGGCACTGACAGCGCACCGCCCTTTCCCCGCGCTTTCCCGTTCTTTGCGGCAATGCGGGCCCCGGCGGGGCCGTGGATGATATTGAACTCGGCCGCCGTCACCGGCCCGCTTCCGGGGCGTGTGGGGCTCTGGTGTTTCATGGAAGAGCCGTGGGGCAGCCGCGAAAGAGGAACCGAAGGAGCTGCTTCCGGATCAGTCGGCATCGGTCGGCAGCAGTCGACGAGAGTCGGATCCACGGACGAGAGGCTGACGCGTGGCGCTGAAGGTGGCCGTGGGCGAGCAGGGCGACTGGGTCGTGCTGCGGGTGTCGGGGGAGATGGACCTCCTGGCGTCACCCGTGCTGCGCCAGCGCGTGCACGACGCCGTGGCCGAGGGCCGCCGCAGTCTGGTCCTCGACCTGTCCGACGTGTTCTTCTGCGACTCCAGCGGCGTCGGCGTGCTGATCACCACGCGCCGTCTGATGCGCTCCTGCCGCGGCCGGCTGCGCCTGATCCTGCCCGCCCAGGGCGCCGTCGACGGCTCGCACGTGAACCGCGTCCTCGCCGCCCTCGGCGTACGCCGCCTCTTCGAGGTGTATCCGGACGCCGAGTCGGCCGTCGACGACAGCGCCGCGCCGCTGACCGCGTAGGTCCGCGCGGCCGGGCCGGAGGACAAGCGGAGGGCAACGGAGCCCCACGTCCCGGTCAAGATCGCGATGCTGATACAACCGTCCCGAGCGGATGCCCCGACCGGCGCGCGCCGCGGCGGGATCGCGCCCGTGACACACCTGTGTCCCGGAATTCCAGCGGTCTTGGCACAGGCGTCGCTTTTCCGCCTCCCGGCGGGCGGCGGCGTCGTACGCTCCTGGACAGATACCTGTAGTACGGCCGCCCGGCCCAGGTCGCGGCGGCCGACCCCCCCAACCGCATGAGAAGTGAGGCGGCCCGAAGACCATGGACAGTGCCGAGTACGAACGCAGGATCGCGGCCCGTTTCGCCACCTTCGACCAGGACGGCAACGGCTACATCTCCCGTGAGGACTTCAGCACGGCGGCCAAGGCGCTGCTCGCGGAGTTCGGGGTGACGGCGCGGTCCGAGAAGGGCCAGGCCCTCTACAGCGGGGCCGAGGCGTTCTGGCAGGGCATGGCGGGCATCGCCGACCGGGACGGCGACCAGCGGATCACGCGGGAGGAGTTCGTCGGCGGCGCCGTGAAGCGGCTGCGGGACAACTCCGCGCGGTTCGCGGAGATCGCCCGGCCGTTCCTGCACGCGCTGATCGCCCTGGCGGACGGCGACGCCGACGGCTCGGTCACCGGCGCGGAGGTCGAGCGGGTCCTCCGGGTCCTCGGCGTGCAGCCGGGCGTCGCCGCGCAGGCCGCCGCCGACCTGGGCACGGTCACCGAGGACCAGGCGGTCAGCGCCTTCGCCTCGTACTTCACGGTTCCCGAGTAGCCCGGGCAGGACGTACGACCACGGTTCCCGAGGGGCACGCGCGCACCCGCGCGCGTGCCCCTCACCTCATCCCGAGTCACTCCGCATAGCGCTCCCGCAACTTGTACTTGAGGACCTTCCTCAACGCCTCGTTGCGGGGCAGCGCCGTCACCAGCTCCAGGCGCTCCGGCAGCTTGTGCACGGACAGGCCCTGGCCGCGCAGGTACGCGGTGGCCTCCGGGAGCGTCAACGCGGGGGCGTCCGGGGCCCGTTCCACGACCGCGCACACCCGCTCGCCGCGCTCGGCGTCCGGCAGGCCGATCACGGCCACGTCGGCCACCGCCGGGTGGGTGTGCAGCAGGTCCTCGATCTCCTTGGCGGAGATGTTCTCGCCCTTGCGGATGATGATGTCCTTGGCGCGGCCCGTGAGTACCAGGTGCCCCGACTCCCGTACGTGCCCGAGGTCCCCGGTGATCAGGAACCCGTCCGCGTCGAAGGCGGCCCGGGTGGCGGCCGCGTCCAGATAGCCCGCGCAGACGGCCTCGCCGCGCAGCCGCACCTCGCCGTCGGTGCCGGCCGGCAGCTCCTTGCCGTCGGCGTCGGTGATGCGGATCTCCATCCCGGCGGGCGGGCGCCCCTCCGTGGTGGCCAGGTGCTCGGCGCTGTCGTCGGGGTCGCCCATCGTGATCATCGGGACTTCGGTCATGCCGTAGCCGTGCGTCAGTTGGCAGCCGAGTTCGGTCACGACGGCGTGGTAGATGTCGGGCGGCTTGGGGGCGCCGCCGCCCGCGAGCAGGCGGAGCGTGGGGATCAGCGGTTCGGCGGGCCGCGCGCGCTGCTGGGTGAGGAACATCGAGTAGAACGCGGTGGAGCCGCCCGCGACCGTCACCCCGTGCCGCCGGTAGCCGGCCAGCGCGTCCGGCAGCGCGAAGTGCTCGAACATGACGGCCGGGAAGCCGTACAGGAGCAGCATCACCGTGTAGTCGGGGCCCGCGATGTGCGCGAAGGGGAAGGCCATCGAGCCGACGTCGGCGGGGGTGAGGCGCAGCGCGTGCGCGAGGCAGGAGCCGCCCGCGATCAGGGAGCGGTCGGTGTGCAGGACGCCCTTGGGGTCGGACGTCGTCCCCGAGGTCCAGTAGATCCAGCGCACCGCGCGGCCGTCGGTGGGCGGCGGGGGCAGGATGCCGGGGTCGCCTTCGGGGAGTTCGTCGTACGCGGTGAACACGCCGCGCGCGCCGAGCCGCCGGGCGAGAGCGGTGTGGTCGAAGCCGCGCCACACCCCCGGCACGGCGAAGTACGCGGCCTTCGACTCCCGCAGCGCGAAGCCGACCTCGCGGTCCCGGTAGAAGGGGATCACGGGCGACTGGACGGCGCCGACGCGGGCGAGCGCGAAGGACAGGACGGCGGTCTCGATCCGCGTCGGCAACTGCCAGGCGACGACCGTCCCGGGCCGCACCCCCATCCCGTACAGGCCCGCCGCCACCCGCTCGCAGGTGTCCCGCAGTCCGCCGAAGGTGAGGACGCGGTCGGCGACGGGGTCGGCGGCGGCCTGGATGAGGGCGGGGGTGTCCGGGGTGAGGGCGGCGCGGCGTTCGATCAGCTCCCAGAGCGTTCCGCAGTCGCTCAGGGCGTGGGCGGTGTCGTCGTGCACGGCGGCCCCCTCGTGGTCGCGTTGGTGCCCGGGACAGTAGTTCTGACGGGTTGTCAGATAGTGCCGTGAGCGTAGAGCCCCGCTCCTTGTCGGTCCAGAGGTGCGGGGCTAGCCTGCTCCTGACGATCCGTCAGAAATGGTCGGGTGAGGGGACCTCGATGGACCTGACGTACACGGAGGAAGAGGAAGACTTCCGGGCCGGGCTGCGGGCCTGGCTCGCCGAGGTGCTGCCGAAGCTCCCCGGGAAGCCGTCGCCCGACGACTGGCCGGGACGGCGGGCGTACGACACCGCGTGGCAGCGGACGCTGTACGACGCTGGCTACGGAGAGGTGCACTGGGACGCGTCCCCGACCCGACGGCTGATCTTCCTGGAGGAGACGGAGAAGGCGGGCGCCCCCTATGTCGGCGCCAACTTCGTCGGCCTGCTGCACGCAGGACCCACCATCGCCTCCGAAGGCACCGCCGAGCAGCGCGAGCGGTGGCTGCCGCCGATGCTGCGCGGCGACGAGGTGTGGTGCCAGGGCTTCAGCGAACCGGACGCCGGATCCGACCTCGCGTCGCTGCGCACGCGCGCGTGGAGGGACGGCGACGACTACGTAGTGAGCGGTTCGAAGATCTGGACCTCGCACGCGGAGGTCGCCGACTGGTGCGAACTCCTGGTGCGGACCACCCCCGTGAGCGCGGACGTGCCCAAGCACCGGGGCATCACCTGGCTCGCGCTGCCCATGGACGCGGCCGGGATCACCGTGCGCCCGCTGCGGACCCTCGCGGGCTCCGCCGAGTTCGCCGAGGTGTTCCTCGACGAGGTGCGGGTGCCCGTCGCGAACCGCGTGGGCGCCGAGAACGACGGGTGGCGCGTGACCATGGTGACCCTGTCGTTCGAGCGGGGCACGGCCTTCGTGGGGGAGGTCGTGGCCTGCCGCAGGCTGCTCGGCGACCTCGCCCGCGCGGCGCGCGCCAACGGACGCTGGGACGACCCGGTCCTTCGGCGCGGGCTCGGGCGCCTCAGCGCCGAGTTCGCCGCCCTGTGGCGGCTCACCCAGTGGAACGTCAGCGAGGCCCAGCGCACCGGCGGGGTGCCCGGCGTCGGCGGCTCGGTCTTCAAGCTGCGCTACTCGCACGCCCGCCAGGAGCTGTACGACACGGCGGCCCAGGTGCTCGGCCCCGGCGCCCTCGACCTCGACGAGCCCTGGACGCGCGAGCGCCTCTCCTCGCTGTCGTACACCATCGCCGCCGGGACCTCGCAGATCCAGCGGAACATCGTCGCCGAGCGGATCCTCGGCCTGCCGAAGGGCCGGTGAGCGGCGCATGGACTTCCAACTCGACGAGGACCAGCGGGCGTTGCGGCGCGGGCTGCGGGACGTGCTCGAAGGGCGGTTCGGGCGGGACGCGCTGCGGGCCGCCGTCGACGCGCCCCGCCTCGACCGGGAGCTGTGGCGGGCGCTCGGCGACGCCGGGTTCTTCGCGCTCTGCCTGCCCGAGGACGCGGGCGGCGTCGGACTTGGCCTTCCCGAGGCCGTGTTGGCCTTCGAGGAGGCGGGCCGGGTGCTGCTGCCCGGGCCCGCCGTGGCGACGTTCCTCGCGGCCGGTGAGGTCGCGGGCGCCGCCGAGGGGAAGACGGTCGTCACCGCCGTCGCCGGGCCGTTCGTGCCGTGTCTTGAGGAGGCCGACGTGGTGCTCGGGGACGCGGCGGGGGCGGTGGCCCTGCGGTCCGTCGACCCGCTGACGCCGCTGCACCGGGTACCGGAACGCGCGCCGGGCGGGGACGCGCGGGACCTGCCCGGCGGGGAGGCCCAGGGCCCCCGTGCCGTCCTCCTGCGCGCCGCCGAACAGCTCGGCTCCGCCGCCCGCACCGGCGAACTCGCCGTCCAACACGCCCGGCAACGAGAACAGTTCGGCGGCCCCGTCGGCCGCTTCCAGGCCGTGCAGCACCTGTGCGCCGACATGCTGGTCCGCGCGGAGCTGGCCCGCGTCGCCGTGTACGCCGCCGCCGTCACCGGCGACCCCCTCGAAGCCGTCGGGGCCCGGCTGCTCGCCGACGACGCCGCCGTACGCAACGCCCGTGACTGTCTGCAAGCGCACGGTGGCATGGGGTTCACCTGGGAGTCCGACGTCCATCTGCATCTGAAGCGGGCGTGGGTGCGGGCGGGGCTCGGCGGGGGCGCGGCGGAGGCCGAGGAGGCGCTGGCGGCGGCGCTGTGAGGGGTCCGGTGCGGGCGGACGGGGGTGCGCCACGGGGCTGGTTTCATGATCGACTTGTGCGGCCGGGAAAAGGCGGTAAGGCTACTTAGCGTCGCACCGAGCGTCGATATCGGGTTGTGTCCTAGGCGTGACTCGTCACGACGCGGAGTCGGCGCCCGGCTCCGGTACCTTGTGTCAGATGCGAGAGGTCCTGAGGCCGGGCTGTGCCGGTGTTGCCCCTGAGGCAACTCCGTGCCTGGTAACGCGCTCCTCTCGCCGCGCAGGACGAGGCCGAGCGCCCGCCTGTTCGACACCCTGCGGCGCGCGTCGCACAGTATGCCGCACGCGTACTCCTTCACGCTGGAATATGCCCGAAGCGCTTGTTGGGGTGACTGAACGTCAACCATGCTGTCTCTCAAGGGTTTCACGTTCTGTGACCTTGTGGAGTCACGAGGCGATGTGTCCGCCGGTTCGGATGGTGTGAGCGGTGCAGGTGCTTCAAGTTCAGCTGGAAGTCGGTCCCGATCCCGCGGAAGTGGGCCGGGCCCGCAGATGGGCCCGGTCACGGCTCGCCGGGTCGGGTATAGCTGCCGACGAGCCGGTGGCCGAGACGCTGATCCTGCTGATCTCGGAGCTGGTCACCAACGCCGTTGTGCACACCGGCTGTCCGGCGGTCCTGCGCATGCTGCTGCCCGGAGTCCCCGCCGACGAGCCCGGCACCGTCCGCGTCGAGGTCGCCGACCGCAGCACCCGCCCGCCCCGCCCCCGGCACGCCGAGGGCGACGACACCAACGGCCGCGGCCTGGAGCTGGTCGACGGGCTCGCCGACCGCTGGGGCTGGCGGCACGAGGGCACCGGCAAGAGCATCTGGTGCGAGGTCGACCGGTGCGAGGCGGGCACCCCCGCCGTCACCTTCGACGGAACCACCCACGAGGACGTCGCGTACGAAGCGGTGTAGCGCGCCCGCACCGGCCGCGCGGGAACCCGCGTGACCCTGCTGCGAACCCGAGGGGCCTCGCGTACGAAACCGTACGAGCTCACCCGCGAACCCGCGTGACCCCGCGTACGAACCCGTGTGACCCCAGGGGCGGAACCGTGTCACCCCCGGCCGCCCCCGCTCCCCGTCTGCCCCGCTCCGCCTCCGCCCGCCGCCCCGCGCGCCCGCGCCGCCCGGTGTGCCGTCGCATGCGCCGTTCCGTGCCCCGATGCGCGGCCGTGCGCGGGCAGGGGTAAAAGCCGCAAACCCCATAAATCCCCGACTCGGTGTTGACGTACCGTGACCAATTGATCACGCTTGTGTGCAGCGATTCGCCGCGAGGGGACGCCGAGGGGCGCTGGCGCCTGTGGCCCGGTCCTTGGCGAGGTGCGGGTCGTGATTCGGCGTGGCGCTCCTTCAGGGCAGAAGGGGGGCGGGGGCTCGTACGCCGGAGCCGGATGGCGGCGCGCGGTACAGCGCTCGGGGCGGGCGCCGACGCGCCGCCACCCGAACTCCGACCCGGAGGTCCATGCTCGGACCCGGGTGCCCGAGGGTCACGGCTCAGAAGATCGCGACCGGCGCCACCGGTCCGCCTGTCGCGCCCGTGAAGGGCTCCGGCGTCGCCGACAGCAGGAAGTTGTGGCGGCGCTCTTCTCCACAGGCTGTGGACAACTCTTCGAGATTCCAGTTCTGCCCCTGCGGCATGCCCATCTCGACCAGGTCCAGGGCGTGCACCGGCAGCCACAGGTTCTCGATCTCCGGCGGGAAGATCTCGAAGGTGAGCGTGTCGTTGGCGACGGCCGCCACGTCCCGCGCGTGGAACCACTCCGGCGTCCGCACCGAGAGACCCGGCGACGGATAACCGTAACCGCGCCGGTCACCCGCCAGATACGCCCGGACGTGCCCCGTCCGTACGAGGACGACGTCCCCGGCGCCGACGGTGACGCCCCCGAACTCCGCCGCCTCGTCCAGGTCTTCGGGAGTCACCGCGTGCGCCGCGGGCAGCCGGTCGACGCCCTTGGCGCGGGCCACGTCGAGCAGGACGCCCCGCGACACGACGGACGCGGCCGTCCCGATGCCGCTGAAGCGGGCGCCCCCGTGTGCGGTGATCGTGTCCGCCGGGCGGCCGTTGTAGATCACGCCCGAGTGCGAGACGTGCGGCAGGGCGTCCCAGTGCGTAGCCGCCTGCAGGCCCATCGTGACGGTGTCGTCGCTGGTCGCGACCGAACCGGGCCCGAAGAGCGGCTGGTTGATCTGCACCATCGTGTGCAGCGGATTGACGCGGCCCGGGATCGATCCGGTCTGCACGCCGTCCCGGCGCAGCGGCAGCGCGAGCGGCACCCGGCGGCCCGAGCGGACCGTGGCGGCCGCCACGCGCACCACCGCGTCGGTGATCAGGTTCAGGGTGCCGATCTCGTCGTCGGCGCCCCAGCGGCCCCAGTTGTTGACGCGCTCGGCGATGTCGGCGAACTCGGGCGGCATGGACGGGGCGGAGGGCGCGGCCGGGGCGGCCGCGGGGTCGGACGGCGCTGACATGAGTGCTCCCCGGGGCTTGTCTTCCGGTGTCTGACGGGTCATAAAATCTAACGGTCCGTCAGAAACCGCGGGAAGGGGCCGGTGTGGGGAACTTCTTGGCAGGCAAGGTGGTCGCCGTCACCGGCGCCGGACGGGGCATCGGCAGGGCGGTCGCGCTCGCCGCGGCGGCCGAGGGCGCGAAGGTCGTCGTCAACGACTACGGGGTGTCCGTCGAGGGCGCCGAGCCCACCAGCGAGGTCGCCGCGGCCGTCGTCAAGGAGATCGAGGCGGCGGGCGGCGACGCCGTGGCCGTCGCGGACGACATCTCCACGATGGCGGGCGGCCAGCGGATCGTGGACGTGGCGCTCGCCCGCTACGGGCGCGTCGACGGCGTCGTGTGCGTGGCCGGGATCCTGCGCGAACGCATGCTGTTCAACATGGCGGAGGAGGAGTGGGACCCCGTCCTCGCCACCCATCTGAAGGGCACCTTCACCGCCTTCAGGGCCGCGTCCGCCGTCATGCGCAAACAGGGCCACGGCACCCTCGTCGGCTTCACCAGCGGCAACCACCAGGGCTCCGTCGCCCAGGCCAACTACAGCGCCGCCAAGGGCGGCATCATCTCCCTGGTCCGCAGCGCCGCCCTCGGCCTGCACAAGTACGGCATCACCGCCAACGCCGTCGCCCCCGTCGCCCGCACCCGGATGTCCGCGAACGTCCCCATGGTGCTGACGGAGATCGGCGACCCCGAGGACGTGGCCGCGCTCGTCGTCTACCTGCTCAGCGACCGCGCGCGCCAGGAGCGGATCACCGGCCAGGTGTACACGATCGCGGGCCCGAAGATCGCCGTCTGGGCGCAGCCGCGCGAGCTGCGCGCCGGGTACGCCGAGGGCGGCTGGACGCCGGAGCGGATCGCGGAGTTCCTGCCCGGGACGGTCGGCACGGACCCGATGCCGCTCCTGACGAAGCTGGAGGAGATGGCGCGGGCGGCGGCGGCCAAGGAGCGGCCCAACGCGGGGGCTCCGCCGGGGGGCAGGCCGGGTGCCGCGGGCTCCGGGGCGGGGACGGCCTCCGGCCCGGGGGCTGGTACGGCTTCCGGCTCGGGCGGCGGTACGGCTTCTGGCTCGGGGGCTGGTACGGCTTCCGGCTCGGGCGGCGGTACGGCTTCCGGCTCGGCCTCCGTCCCAGGTGCGGGCGCTGGTCCCGGTACGGGCTCCGGACCCGGTGCCGCCCCCGCGTCCTCCTCCCGGCCCGACGCCTAGGCCGCGCCGTGGACTTCGAGTTCGGGACCGCGGACGAGGCGTTCAGGCGTCAGGCGCGGGCGTGGCTCCAGGAGCGGCTGACCGGGGAGTTCGCGGGGGCCGCGGGGCGCGGTGGGCCCGGCAGCGAGCACGAGCGCGGGGACGTGCGGCGGGCGTGGGAGCGGGAGCTGGGGCGTGGCGGGTGGATCGGCATCGGCTGGGACACGGGCCGGAGTGCCGACCGGGGCACGGGCCGGGACACGGGCCGGAGTGCCGACCAGGGCGCGGGCCGGGACACGGGCCGGGGCGTCGACCGGGCCGCGTACGGCGTCCGGCGGGCCACGCTGACCCAACAGGTCGTCTGGGCCGAGGAGTACGCGCGCGTGCGCGCGCCGGGCCGCTGCGGCCACATCGGCGAGAACCTGCTCGCGCCCACCCTCCTCGCGCACGGCAGCAAGGAGCAGCAGGACGAGTTCCTGCCGGGCATCGCCCGCGGCGAGACCCTGTGGTGCCAGGGATACAGCGAGCCCGGCGCCGGATCCGACCTGGCGGGCCTGCGCACCACGGCCGTGCGGGACGCCGACGGGACGTACCGCGTCACCGGACAGAAGATCTGGACGTCCCTCGCGCACGAGGCGGACTGGTGCTTCGTCCTGGCGCGCACCGAGCCGGGATCGCGCCGCCACCACGGCCTGTCCTTCCTGCTCCTGCCCATGGACCAGCCCGGCCGGATCGAGGTGCGTCCGATCCGGCAGCTGACCGGCACGAGCGAGTTCAACGAGGTGTTCTTCGACGGGGCACACGCGCGCGCCGCCCACGTCGTCGGTGGCGAGGGCAACGGCTGGCGGGTCGCCATGGGGCTGCTCGGCTTCGAGCGCGGGGTGTCCACGCTGGCCCAGCAGATCGGCTTCACCGAGGAGTTGGGACGGGTCGTACAGGAAGCGCTCGGGGCCGGGACGGCGGCGGCGGACCCGGTGCTGCGGGACCGGCTCGTGCGGCAGTGGGCGGAGCTGCGGGTGATGCGGTGGAACGCGCTGCGGACGCTGGGGAACGGCGGCGGGGTCGCGGGTGCGCCCAGCGTCGCGAAGCTGCTGTGGGGCGGCTGGCACCAGCGGCTCGGCGAGCTCGCGATGGCCGTGCGGGGGAGCGCCGCCGCCGTCGGGCCGACGGACTGGAGCACCGATTCCCCGTACGAACTGGACGCGCTCCAGCGCCTGTTCCTGTTCTCGCGCGCCGACACGATCTACGGGGGTTCGGACGAGATCCAGCGGAACATCATCGCCGAGCGGGTGCTCGGACTGCCGAGAGAGGCCAAGGGGCCGGTGAGGGGTACGCCATGAGAGGCGTGGTGTTCGACGGGGCGCGGGTCGAGGTCGTCGACGACCTGGAGATACGCGACCCGGGACCCGGGGAGGTCCTGGTCGCCGTCGCGGCCGCCGGGCTGTGCCACAGCGACCTGTCGGTGATCGACGGCACCATCCCGTTCCCGCCGCCCGTGGTGCTCGGGCACGAGGGCGCGGGCGTCGTCGAGGCGGTCGGCGCGGGCGTCGAGCACGTCGCGCCCGGCGACCACGTGGCCCTGTCCACCATCGCCAACTGCGGGGCCTGCGCGCACTGCCACCGGGGCCGCCCCACCATGTGCCGCAAGGCCATCGGCATGCCCCAGCAGCCGTTCTCGCGCGCGGGCAAGCCGCTCTACCAGTTCGCCGCGAACTCGGCGTTCGCCGAACGCACCCTCGTCAAGGCCGTGCAGGCCGTCCGCATCCCCAAGGAGATCCCGCTGACCTCGGCCGCCCTCATCGGCTGCGGCGTCGTCACCGGCGTCGGCGCCGCGCTCAACCGCGCGCGGGTCGCGTACGGGGACTCCGTCGTCGTCATCGGCACGGGCGGCATCGGCCTCAACGTCCTCCAGGGCGCGCGCATCGCCGGAGCCACGACCGTCGTCGCCGTCGACGCCAACCCCGAGAAGGAGGCGGTGGCGCGGCAGTTCGGCGCCACGCACTTCTTGTCGTCGGCAAAGGGCGTGCCGGACATCCTGCCGAACGGCGCCGACCACGCCTTCGAGTGCGTCGGCCGCGTCGAGCTGATCCGCCAGGCCGTCGACCTCCTCGACCGGCACGGCCAGGCCGTCCTGCTCGGCGTGCCGCCCGCCACGGCCGAGGCGTCGTTCCTCGTCTCGTCCCTGTTCCTGGACAAGTCGATCCTCGGCTGCCGCTACGGCTCGGCGCGCCCGCAGCGCGACTTCGCGCTGTACGCCGACCTGTACCTGTCCGGGCGGCTGCTCCTGGACGAGCTGGTGACGCGGACGTATCCGGTGGCGGAGTTCGCGGCGGCGCGGGCGGACGCGGAGGCGGGGAAGGTGGCGCGGGGGGTCCTTGTCTTCTGAACGACCGGCCCCGCCACCGAGTTCCGACCCTCATCAGCTCCCTCATCAGCTCCCTCTTTCGCTCGCGGGAAAAGCCGTGGGGCGATGTCAGTGGGGTGCCCTACCTTCGTACGCATGAGCTATCGCGAGATCGCGTCACGGGGGACCCTCACCTGGGCCGTCGTGGCCGTGGGCGCCCGGATGCCCGTGGCCATGGCGCCCCTCGCCGTGGTGTTCCTGGTGCGCGAGCGAGAGGGCGGGTACGCGCTGGGCGCGATCCTGGCCGCGGTGTACGTGATCGGCGAGATCGTGGGGGCGGCGCTCCTGGGGATGCGGATGCGGCCCGAGCGGGCGCGGCCGCAGCTGGCCGTCGGCCTCGGGGTGGGCACGGCGGGCTTCGCGGCGCTGGGCGCGCTGCCGGACGCGCCCGCCGTGGTGCTCGCGGCCTGCGCGTTCGTGGCGGGCGGTGCGCCCGGTGCGGCGCCCGGCGGGCTGCGCGCGATCCTCAACAGCCTGGTGCCCGAGCGGGCCGTGGCGCAGGCCATGTCCGCCGAGTCCGTCCTGGTCTTCGGCATATGGGCGATCGCGCCCGCGGCCGTCACGGGCCTCGCGCTCGGTGTGGCGCCCGGCCTGCCGCTGCTCCTGGCCGCCGCCCTGATGGGGCTCTCCGTGGCCGGGCTCTGGCTGCTGCCCGCCGGCTGGAAGGCGGACGAGTCCGACCGGGACGGTGAGCCGATGCTGCGCATCCTGGCCCGCGCCTGGCCGGTGTACGTGACGGGGGCGGCCGGCCTGTCGCTGCTCGCCCTCGCGGAGCTGGTGCTGCCCGCGCTCCTGGAGCAGCGCGAGATATCCGTCGGCATGTCGGGGCCGCTGCTCGCCGGGCTCGCGGTGAGCTCGGCGGCCGGTTCGTTCGTGTACGGGCTGCGGAGGTGGCCCGGCCGTCTTCGGACGCAGAGCCTGGTGTGCATGCTCGGCGTCAGCGGCTGCCTCGCCGCCGTCGCCGTCCTGCCCACAGCCGCCTGGCTGGCCGTCGGCCTGGCCTGCGCCGGTTTTCTCCAGGCGGGCTCGATGCTCACCCGCAACCTGACCCTGCGCGAGGTCCTGCCCCCGAGCGCGCTCGCGGCGGGCTATTCCCTGATGTACGCGGCGGTGGGGGCGGGGTACGCCGTCAGCGGGTCCATGGCCGGGGCCCTCCTCAGCGTCACGACTCCGTCGACGGCGATCCTGGCGGGGGTCGCGTTGACGGTGGTCCTGACGCTGGTGGGGACGTTGGCGGAAGTGCGGCCGGGGCCGGTGGGCGGTGGGGGGCTCGCGGCGGCTTCGGGGGGTGGCGCCGTGGGTTCGGTGGCGGCGAAGGTGGCGGTCGAGGGCGGGGGCGAGGGCGAGGTGGACGGCGTGGTGGAGGCGGAGAGGCCGGGGTCGGAGCGGCGGTGCTGAGGCCCCGTCCCGGGGAGGTCGCCGGGCTCGGCTCGGTGTGTGTGGCGGCAGTTCGCCTGTGTGCTCGGTCGGCGGTGCGGCCCGGCCCGGCCCGTTGCCCCGCGGGTGCGGGGACCGCTCGTCGCGCTTGAGCGTGGAGGTGCAGAGCCGGGGATCACCCCCGCTGTGCGGGGACTAGATGTTGACCTCCGTGCAGGCGTTGCACGGGTCGGGGCCACCCCTGCGGTTCGCAGGGGCCACACGCAGGCCGTGCGGTTGGTGCCCTTACCGGCAGGATCACCCCCGCGCGCGGGGACCACCTCGTGCGGAGGTCTGCTCGGCGAACCGCTCGGGGAGCACGCCTGCGTGCGCAGGGACCACTACTCCCACGCGGTGCCCTTCGGCTTGTTGGGTGGAACACCCCCGCACGTGCGGGGACCACGCCGAGTGTTATGTCGGGCACTACGGCAACGGGGGACCACCCCCGCACACGCGGGGACCACCCGATCCGGCCCAGCATCTCGAAGGGCGTCATCGGACCACCCCCGCAGGCAGCGGGGACCGCCCCGGGATCAGCCCCTTGACGAAGTCCTTAACGGGACCACCCCCGCACGTGCGGGGACCACGCCACCTGCCCGCCGGACAAGAAGTGGCACCTGGGGCCACTCCCGCACGCGCGGGGACCACTCGTCCGGGTTGGCACGGACCTGGATACGGCCGGGACCACCCCCGCAGGCAGCGGGGACCACAACATCCTGGCCGACGAGCCGCGGCTCAAGACGGGATCACCCCCGCACCGCGCGGGGACCAGGGGAACCCAGCCCCGGGGCTCAACCCGCCGACGCCGCCTCCGACTTCGCCGCCCGCCACTCCGGGGCGAGGACCGACCAGATCTCCTCGTCGTGCCGCTGCCCCCGGTACAGATGGCTCTCCCGGAGGACGCCGTCGCGGGTCATGCCGAGGCGGCGGGCGACGGCGATGCTGGGGGCGTTGGCCGAGGAGACCCACCAGTCCACGCGGTGGATGCCGCGGTGCTCGACGGCCCAGTCGATGAGGGTGCGGGCGGCCCGGGTCACCAGGCCCTTGCCGGCCGCCGCGGGCTCCAGCCAGCAGCCCGCCTCGGCGGTGCCGTTGGCCACGTCCATGGTGCGCAGGATGACCGCGCCGACCAGCTCGCCGTCCAGGTGGATGCCGCAGATCCGGCCGGTGTCGGCGGCGGCCTTGTCGGCGTACGCCTGGAGGTAGGCCCGGCTGGAGGCCAGGTCGTGGACGACGTCCGGGAGGCCGTTGTGCCGCCCGATGAACTCCCGCCCCCGGTCGATGTGGGCCAGGAACTCCTCGGCCTGCCAGGGCTCCAACGGACGCAGCTCCGCGCCGTCGGCACCCAGGGATATCGCGAACATGCTCGGTACCCTCCCCGTGATCCTTGCTTCCCTGTTTCCCTCGTGTCCCCATTATCGGCGCGCGTCCTCCGCTAGGGGCGCGCGTCCTCCGCCCGGAACGTCCGCCGGTACGCCGTCGGCGTCACCCCGAGCGCCGCCTGCAAGTGCTGCCGCATCGACTGCGCCGTACCGAACCCCGCGTCCCGCGCGACCTGGTCGACCGACAGGTCGCTGTCCTCAAGCAGATGCCGCGCCCGCTCCACCCGCTGCCGGGTCAGCCACTGCCCGGGGCTGACCCCGACCTCCTCGCGGAAGCGCCGCGTGAAGGTGCGCACGGACATCGCCTCCTGCTCGGCCATGTCCCGCAGCTGGATCGGCTCGTCCAGGCGCCCGAGCGCCCACGCCCGCGCCCGGCTGGTCGTCGCCAACTGGGGCTCGGGGATGGGCCGTTGGATGTACTGGGCCTGTCCGCCGTCGCGGTGCGGCGGTACGACGGTGCGCCGGGCCACCTCGTTGGCGACGGCGGTGCCGTGGTCACGGCGTACCAGATGCAGACACAGGTCGATCCCCGCAGCGACCCCCGCCGAGGTCAGCACGTCGCCGTCGTCGATGAACAGCACGTCCGCGTCGACCTTGATCCGCGGGAAGAGACGCTGGAAGTGGTCCGCCGACGACCAGTGCGTGGTCGCGGGCCGCCCGTCCAGCCAGCCCGCGGCGGCGAGGACGTAGCCGCCGGTGCAGATGGAGACGAGGCGGGCGCCGGGCCGCAGCCGGGCGAGGGCGGCGGCCAGCTCGTCGGTGAGGCGGCCGTGCTCGTACACGGGCCCCAGCTCGTACGAGGCGGAGACAACGAGGGTGTCCGCATCGGCCAGCGCCTCCGGGCCGTGCTGGACGAGGATCGCGTAGTCCGCGTCCGTGCGGACGGGGCCCGGCGGCCGGACGGAGCAGGTCACGACGTCGTACAGCTGCTCGCCCGCGGCGTTCCGCGCCCGCCCGAAGATCCGCTGCGGAATGCCGAGCTCGAAGGGGATGACGCCGTCGAGGGCGAGGACGACGACGCGGTGGCGCCGCGCCCGTGCGGGCCGCGCGGGCGCGCCCTGCTCCTGGACCTTGGCCATGGTCATGGCCCGATCCTAGCGAATGCTGTCCTTCGGGCCACTCGATGGCGGTGGCCGCGACTGCGGATGCTGTGTGACGTGAACGAGACAACCGATCCGCGGGTGCGGAGTGCCGGGGCGGCTCGGCCTGAGCTGTCGAAGTCGCCGCAGAAGCAGGCGCAGGCGCGGTCGCCGCACGCGCCGCAGCCCGGGGGGCCGGGGGAGCCAGGGGGCCCGGGGGGTCCGGGGGAGCCGCGGGAGCCGCGGGAGCGGGACGGTGGCGGCCGGAGGCGGATGTTCCGGATCCACCGGGCCTGGTTCGTCGCCGCCGTCGCCTTCGTGACGATCATCGGCGGCGCCGCCTTCAACTCCCTGCCGGGCCTGCTCATCGACCCGCTGCACGAGGAGTTCGCCTGGTCGCGCGGCGAGATCGGCTTCGCGGTCTCGATCGACATGGCGCTGTACGGCCTGACCGCGCCGTTCGCCGCCGCGCTGATGGACCGCTTCGGCATCCGCAAGGTCGTGGTGACGGCGCTGAGCCTGGTCGCGGCGGGCGCGCTGCTCAGCGTATGGATGACGGCGAGCTGGCAGCTGATGCTCTACTGGGGCCTGCTCGTGGGCCTCGGCACCGGATCGATGGCCCTCGCCTTCTCGGCGACCGTCACCAACCGCTGGTTCGTGGCGCGGCGGGGCCTGGTGACGGGCATCCTGACGGCGGCGGGCGCCTCCGGCCAACTGGTGTTCCTGCCGCTGTGCGCTTGGATCGTGGACGAGCACGGGTGGCGCCCGGCGTCGGTGACGGTCGCGCTGGCGGCGCTGGTCGTGGTGCCGTTCGTGTGGCTGCTGCTGCGGGACCATCCGGCGGACGTCGGACTCGCGCCGTACGGAGGGGAGTTCACGCCGAAGCCGCCGCCCACGCGCGGCGCGGCGCGGCGGACGCTGCGGGTGCTCGCGGACGCGGCCCGGACAGGCCCCTTCTGGCTCCTGGCGGGCTCGTTCGCGATCTGCGGCGCCTCGACGAACGGCCTGATCCGCACGCACTTCGTACCGTCGGCGCACGACCACGGCATGCAGATCACGGCGGCGGCCTCGCTGCTGGCCGTCATCGGGATCTTCGACGTGATCGGCACGATCGCGTCCGGCTGGCTGACGGACCGCTTCGAGTCCCGCCGCCTCCTCGCGGTGTACTACGGCCTGCGCGGCATCTCCCTGCTCTTCCTGCCGATGCTGCTCGCGCCGACCGTGCACCCGCCGATGGTCTTCTTCATCATCTTCTACGGCCTCGACTGGGTCGCCACGGTCCCGCCGACGCTGGCGCTGTGCCGCGAGCACTACGGCGAGGACAGCGCGATTGTCTTCGGCTGGGTCCTGGCGTCGCACCAGGTCGGCGCGGCGGTGGTGGCGTTCCTGGGCGGGGTGGCGCGGGACGTCTTCGGGAGCTACGACGTGGTCTGGTACGCGTCCGGGGCGCTGTGTGCGGCGGCGCTGATGGTGCTGGTGATCCGGCGGCGGGGGGTGGGGGAGGCGGAGCTGGTGGCGTGAGGCGGCCTACTTCCCTCCGTGGGGCGTGAAGTCGCCGAACGCGCCGCGGTGGAAGAGGAGGGGTGCGCCCTCGCCCTCGCCGCTTCCCTCGGCCGTGCCGAGCGCCTCGACACGGCCGACGACGATGAGGTGGTCGCCGCCGGTGTGCACGGCGTGCACCACGCAGTCGATCCAAGCCGGGGCGCCCGCGAGCCGGGGCGACCCGGTGGCCGGGGCGGCGTCGTACTCGACCCCCGCGAACTTGTCCGCCCCGCTGACCGCGAAGGCCCGGCACAGGTCGCCCTGCCCGGCCCCCAGGACGTTCACGCAGAAGACGCCCGCGCGGGCGATGCGGGGCCAGGTGGTGGAGGTGCGGGCGACCATGAAGGAGACGAGGGGCGGGTTGAGGGAGAGGGAGGCGAAGGACTGACAGGCGAAGCCTGCGGGGCCCGCCGGGGGCGCGGGGAGCGGTGGGGTCGGCGGGGCCGAGGGGGCTGCGGTTGCCGCGGTGGTCCCTGCGGTGCCCGCCGGAGCCGAAGCGGTCGACGGGGCCGACGGGGTCGCCGGGGCCGTCACCACCGTCACGCCGGTCGCGAAGTGCCCGAGTACCCGGCGGAATTCGGCCGCGTCGACCGGTGCGCGCTCGTCCTCGCGGACGGCCCGCAGATGGGGCCGAGGCAGGGCCTCGACCGGCTGGGCGGCGGTGGTCGGGGCCCCGACCGACCGGAGGTACCGGACGACGGTGGCGGCCATCCCTGCGTGTCCCATCATGGAACCATTGAACCTGACGCCCCGTCAGATCGGAACCCCCGCAGGTACGGTACGTGGAACTGCCCCGCGCCTAGGGGTGGTACAGCTTCCGGGCGCGCCCGGCGTCGAGGCCCCCGCCCTCGGGCACCGCCAGGAACCACTCCCGCTGCCAGGCCTGAGTGCGCTCAGCCTGACGGCTGGTGGTGACGACCCACGGCGGGTAGACGCGGAAGGCCCGCTTCCCGCCCACCCCGCCCTTGGACACGATGCCGCGTGCGCGGAGCACGTCACGAGTGAACACGAACTGCCCGAAGTGCTCCCCGTCGACCTGTTCGCCGTCGCGGGTGCTGACGACGAACAGGTCGACGGGGTCCGCCTCGTCGAAGGGCCGGATGGGCCCTTCCTCGGACCGCTGCCACACGGTGACGAACTGGCCCACCTTGGTGGGCGTCGTCTTGGCGACACGGAACCGCACGTCCAGCCCGTCCAAGGTGAACGTGTGCGCCCCGTACTCGGCACTCTCGGCCTCGGGCACCGGCTGGGAACAGGTGAAGCCGAGGGGGTCGTAGAGGAGCGCCCTGGCGGCGAGGAGATCGTCGTGGAGAGGGCCGAGGGCGGCCCAGGGGGCGGACGGGTGGGGGCCGGGAGCTGGGGGTTCCCCGGGTTTCGCTGACATCCGTCCATCTTGTCAGCTTGCTGGGGCTGGTTCGTTTGGAGGCGGGGTGGGGCTGGTATCCCCGCATGCGCGGGGACCACGACTCGGAGGAGACTCCGTGCCACTGCCCGGCGGGACCACCCCCGCACGCGCGGGGACCACATGACGGATTTCGCCCACCCGGTGATCGTGCTTGGGCCACCCCCGCACCCGGGACCACGGTGGGCTGAAGGGCAGGGTGGGGAAGACGACGGGACCACCCCGCACGCGCGGGGACCACCTGGTCGACTGCATCACGATGAAGGCCGCCGCGGGACCACCCCCGCACGCGCGGGGACCACAGGCCGCGACCTGCGGCTTTATGTGGCTGCTAGCCCGTTTCTCTTCGCTTCTTGTGATACCGGTATTTCGCTCCTGAAGTCGCAAATCCGTACACCCTGTGCGCATAAGGCACACGCCACTCAGCCGCCCGGAATTGTCGTAAGCATTTCAGCTGAGGCAGGCCTATTTCTATCGTTCGCGCCGCTCCGCCGGTCGTCATTCGTCCACCAAGCCCGGGTCCCTGGGGCAGCGCGCCCGGGCCGGTGTGCGCGAGGCAAGTACTGCACGAGGGAAGTGCTGTGCGAGACGTCCCGAGCCAACCGCTCGCTCAACGCGCCTGCAGGGCCTCGTGCTTCATCGTCGGAGTCGTCTCGCATGGGCCCGTCTGGCAGAGCGCGCACTCCGCCGCGGTCGGAGCCGCGCCTGGGGCCTTGTGGCACGGTGGGCAAGTGCGTGTGTGTCTGGGGAGAGAGAGCCGTAGATGCCGTCGAGGCTCACGCCCTGGCCCGGCCAGATCGTATCTGGGGGGGGGCCGACGCGGACGTTGCCTCATCGGCGCCCGTCAGTAGGACGTCCGTCGCGGGTGCGAGGAAGGCTCGTGCGGCCACGGCCACGTCGGTCACGTCGGCCGCGGCCACCCCTTGTCGGCGGCAAGCCGAGCCGCACGTACGGCTCGGCGCAGGCGCACGCTCTCGCCGCACTCGGCGCTGACACAGCACACCAGGCAGGCGTCGAGGTGGCGGAGGTGGATCCGGTACAGCTCGTCCGCGCGCGACGCGAGGTGGTCGGTGGTGGTCACTGTCCCTCCGTTCCCGGGGCAGGCGCGACGGCCAGGAGCGCGGAGAGGGGCGCGGGGGCGCACAGGCTGCCCCGGCGGGGCGGGGGCACGGACCAGTACGTGACGGGGGACACCGGTGGGCCGATGCGGGGCACCGCCAGGTAGGTGCCGGTCCCGAGTCGGTCCTCCGCTCCCGGCCAGGGGGCGTCCGGCGCCACGAGGGCGTAGTAGAAGCCGCTGCCGGTGCGCGTGGCACGGATGACGGGCCCACGCAGCCGCGCGGCCAGGACCTCCGCCACCGTCTTGGGCTCGGAGCTGCCCACCGCGTCGTGGATGCGCTGAGCGGGGACGCGTACGGCGTCGAAACGTACGCCGAGAGGCAGGAGCGCGACACCGTGAAGCGCCCACTCGGACTCCACCTGCCGTGGCAGCGGGTGCGCCTTCGCGAACCAGACCGCGGCTGCGCGATCGTCCCGCGCACCGGGCGCCGCCCCGGAGCCCACCGCTGCGCTCATGTCGACCATGTCGGCTCCTTCGCGAGCGGTCGCGCCCCGGAGCCGGTCGTACGGACTCGGGGGTCGTCGTATCCGCCGACCGTACGAGTGCGCAGGGCCGCGCCACCAGCGATGTGCATTTATGTCCACAGAGCTCAATTAGCCCAGTGTGATGGCTACTTCGCGCCCCTGCTGCACCACCCGCGTCCTGCGAAATTAGTGCACACAAGCGCACATGCAGAGGAGGCAGTCATGTCGCTGCTGTTCATCGGAATCGACCCCGAGACCGGGGACAAACAGAGCCCCACCGTGTGGGTCGACCAGGCGAAGCAGGAAATCGTCTTCCAGGGCTGGAAGCCGACGCCTGAACTCGCGTCGGAATGCGCCGCGTTCGAGGTTCCCGGCCATGCCTGGGGCATCCCGGAGGGCGAGAGCGTGGTTCGTATCCCGGCCAGGATGACGCATATGATCAGGGAGGCGTGCGATGCCGTCGAGCGTTCCGACCTTCGATGAACTGATGGCGGACTGCACCCGCTCCGCCGTGCATCTGGAGATGCGCGACGTGTACGCCGTCGACTACGAGAAAGGCCCGTTCGCCGACTGGAAGAAGGGCTTTCGCCACGATCCGACCGCCGAGCGGGCCTCTTGGTGGCGGCCGTGGCTCGACCTGATCCAGGACACCGTGGGTCGGGGCGTCACCGTCCGCCGAGCCCGGATCGTGTCGGAGCCCGTCAGCGAGTACACCCGCTTCCTGTACGACGGGACCTTCACCAACGTCGCCGCCGGTGAACAGGTGCGGTGGCTGCCTCGCCGTCGTACCGGCGCCATCGCCCTGCCGGGCAACGACTTCTGGCTGTTCGACGGCCGTTGGGTCCACTGGAACCACTTCGCCGGTGACGGCTCCTCGACCGGCGAGGAAGTAACCGACGCACCGGACTCTGCGAAACTGTGCGCCGAAGCGTTCGAGGCGGTGTGGGCACGCGCCACCCCGCACGATCAGTACGAGATCCACTGACGTCACCGATACCGGCGCCGAAGGAGACACGACGCCGACACCACCACGACACCGACAGTACGTACCGGACAGGCCAGTTCATGCCCATCTCCCCGTCTTCGTCTGCCCAGGCCGCACGCCAGGTTGTCGCTCTCCGGCTGCGTGACCTTCGAAAGGCCGCCGGGTTGACGGTCGTTGAGCTGGCTGACCGGTGCGGCTGGCACCACTCGAAGACATCGCGCGTCGAGAACGCCGTCACCGCTCCCTCCGCCACGGACATACGGGCCTGGACGGCCGCGTGCGGGGCGGCTGATCAGGCCGAAGACATCGTCACCCAGTCACTGAACGCCGAGTCGATGTACACCGAGTGGCGCCATCAGGTGCGGCGCGGCATGAAGCAACTGCAGGACAGCATGGTGCAGTTCTTCCATGACACCCGGCTGTTCCGGATCTACTCCTCGACGATGGTGCCGGGACTGTTGCAGACCGAGGGATACGCGGCCGCGCTGCTGAGCCGCATCGCCGACTTCCGCGGCATCCCCTTCAACGACGGCGCGGAGGCCGCGGCCGCCCGCGTCGAGCGGTCCCGGGTCATCCACGAACCGGGCCATCGATTCGTGATGCTCATCGAGGAGGCCGTCCTGTACGCCCAGCTGGGCGACGAGGACGCGATGGCCGCCCAGCTCGGCCACCTCCTCACCGCCGGCGCGCTCCCGCAGGTGTCGCTCGGCATCGTGCCCATGGCGACACGGCAGCGAAGGCAGTGGCCCGTGGAGACGTTCCACGTGTACGACGACACTCTCGTGTCCGTGGAGTTCCTCTCGGCGGAGGTGAAGATCACCCAGCCTTCGGAGATCACCCTGTACTTGAAGGCTTTTGAGGAGCTGAGGGGCATGGCGGTCTATGGGGCCGAGGCGCGTGCCCTGATCCTCAGGGCGATCGAAGCCCTCCAATGAGGCGGCACCCCCTCACTTCCCCCGACAAGGCACCCCCTCACCTCCCCCGAAACACAGCCCCCCTCCGCTCCACAAACGCCGCCACCCCCTCCTTCGCGTCCGCCGACGTCATGTTGATCTCCTGCGCCGCGGCCTCCGCCGCCAGCGCAGCCGCGCGGTCCGTGTCCAGGGACGCGTTGACCAGCTGCTTGGTGAGGGCCAGGGCCCGCGTTGGGGACGTGGCCAGGCGGTCCGCCCAGGACTGGGCCGTCTTCTCCAGGTCCGCGTCGGGGACCACCCGGTTCACCAGGCCCAGGCGTTCCGCCTCCGCCGCGGGGAGTGCGTCGCCGAAGAACATGAGTTCCTTGGTGCGTTGGGGGCCGATCAGGCGGGGGAGGAGGTAGGCGCCGGCGGCGTCGGGGACCAGGCCGCGGCGTACGAAGATCTCTATGAAGCGGGCGGACTCGGCGGCGAGGACCAGGTCGCAGGCGAGGGCGAGGTGGGCGCCGAGGCCCGCCGCGGTGCCGTTCACCGCCGCGAGGACGGGCTTCTCGCAGTCGAGGATCGCTGTGATGAGGCGTTGGGCGCCTTGGCGGAGGGTGCGGGAGATGTCGCCCGCCGTGCGGTCGGCGGCGTCCTGCGGGGGCGTGCCGGTGCCGCGCAGGTCGGCGCCCGTGCAGAAGCCCTTGCCTGTGGCAGTGAGGACCACCGCCCGGGTGGTGGGGGTTGTTGTGGCCTCGTCCAGGAGGTTGATCACGTGGTCGCGCTGCTCCGCCGTGATCGCGTTCAGGACCTCGGGGCGGTTGAGGGTGATCCAGGAGACGCCGTTGGGGGTGAGGGTGTGGAGGACGGGCGGGGGAGGCGGCGGCTGCGGAGGTGTGGGCATCAGTGGCACACCGCCAGCGCGTCCAGCGCCACCGCTCCCTGGCCCCGGGGCAGGACCAGGAGGGGGTTGATGTCCAGTTCGGCCAGGGTGTCGCCCAGTTCGAGGGACATGCGCTGGACGCGTAGGACCACCTCGACCAGGGCGTCCAGGTCGGCCGGTGGGGCGCCCCGGACCCCGTCGAGGAGGGCGCGGCCGCGCAGGGAGGACAGCATGCGGCGGGCCTCCTCCTCGCCGAACGGGGGCACGCCCACCGCCACGTCCCGCAGGACCTCCACCAGGACACCGCCGAGGCCGACGGTGACGGTGGGGCCGAAGAGGGGGTCGGGGGAGACGCCGACGACCATCTCGACGCCGCGTTCGACCATCTGGCAGACCAGGACGCCGTCGAGGTCGACGCCTTCGTAGCGGGCGATGTCGGTGAGGTCGCGGTAGGCGTCGCGGACCTGGCTGGCGGAGGTGAGGCCGACCTTGACCAGGCCGAGTTCGGTCTTGTGGGCGATGCGGGTGCCGGACGCCTTCATGACGACGGGGTAGCCGACGAGGCCCGCCGCCCGGACCGACGCCGCCGCGCTGGTCACCAACTGCTCGCGCGGCACCCGGATCCCGTACGCCCGGAGCAGCTGCTTCGCCGCGTGTTCGCTGAGCCGCTGGCCGGGGCGCAGCAGGGCCTGCGCCTTGCGGTAGGAGGGGGAGACCGCGCGTGGCGCCTCGTCGAAGGGGGAGCGGTAGGAGGCGGTGAAACGGTGGTGGTCGAGGTAGGCGCGCACGGCGCCGATGCAGTTCGCGAAGGTGCGGAACGTGGCCACGCGGGACGAGCCGAGCAGCGTCTCGCGGTACGCCGCCTCCGTACCCAGCGGTGAACCCCACACCACGCACACCAGCTTGTCCGTCTGCTCGGCCGCCGCCACCAGGTCCTTCGCCAGCTTGTCGCTCATCGGCGGGAAGGGGCCCGTGATGGGGCAGATGAGGACGCCGACCTCCGGGTCCGCGAGGATCGCGTCGATGATCTTCCGGCCGCGCCAGTCGCCCACGGGGTGGCCGCCGTTGTCGACGGGGTTGGCGACGTTCAGGTAGTGCGGGATCCAGTCGTGGAGTTCGGCCTGTTTGGCGGTGGAGAGCGTCGGCAGGTTCAGGCCCGCCTCGGTGGCGAGGTCGGCGAAGTGCGCGCCGGTGCCGCCGGAGATGGAGTACACGACCACCCCGTCGGCCCGCGGCGGCCGCGCCCGCGCCAACAGCGTCGCTGTGTCCTGGAGTTCGTCGAGGCCGTCGACGCGGATCACCCCGTACTGCCGCATCGCCGCGTCCACCACCGCGTCCGCCCCGGTCAGCTTCCCGGTGTGCGAGGCCGCCGTGCGCGCCCCCGTCTCCGTCCGCCCGACCTTGACGGCGACCACCGGCACACCGCGCCGCGCCGCCCGGTCGGCCGCGAGCAGGAACGAGCGGCCGTCCTTGAGCCCCTCCACGTAGCAGGCGATGGCGCCCACCTCGGGCCGCTCCGCGAAGTACGAGAGGAAGTCCGCCGTCTCCAGATCCGCCTCGTTGCCCGTCGGCGCCCAGTGCGAGAGGCGTACGCCCAGCTCCTGGAGCGTGAAGACGGGGCGGCCCTGGTGGCCGGACTGGGTGATGAGGGCGATGGCCGGGCCTTCGAGGTCGTCGCGGAACCGCTCGAAGGCGTTGAGGTTGGTGTTCGGGCCGAGCAGACGCATGCCCGAGCGGCTGACGGCCGCCGCGAGGCGCTCCTGCGCGAGCGCGCCCGCCTCGCCGGTCTCCGCGAAGCCGGACGCGAACGCCACCGCGAACTTCACTTTCGCCTCGGCCAGTTCCTTGATGACGGGGAGCGGGTCGCCGACCAGGAGCACGGCGAGGTCGATCGGCTCGGGCAGGTCGGCGACGGACGGGAAGCAGGGCCTGTCGAACACCGTCGCGCGGGTGGGGTGCACCGGGTGCAGCCGGGCTCCGACGCGCTCCGCCCACGCCACGAGCTGGCGCGTGATGCCGGTGTTCGGGCGCCCCTCCGCGTCCGACGCGCCGATCACGGCGACCGACTCGGGGCGGAAGAAGCGGTCGAGGTCGGGCACGTCGGCGGCCAGCGGCCGGCCGCCGACGTCCAGGTCGCCGGTCGCCGCCGCGCGGCCGTGCACGGTGGCGGCGGGGAGGTTGCCGCAGGCCACCGCGCGGGCGCGGCGGGGGTCGGAGGTGAAGGTGCCGTATGTCGATCCAAGCATCGGTCCGCCCGCTCCTGTGTGACAGCAACATAACTGACGCATAGTCAGATTACTGAACTGACGCTGTGTCAGGAATGGGGCTGCGGGTTTTGTACGACGGCGCGGGGGAGGCCGGCTTGCCGTGGCACGGGAGCTGCTGCCTTGGTGCGGTGAATCGCGGGGTGTGGTGAGTCGCGGGTGCGGTGAGTCGCGGGTGTGTGGTGTCGTCGGGGTGGGTGGTGCCGTCAGGGTGGGTGGTGCTGTCGGGGCGGGTGCGATCGGGGCGTACGCCCGGTAACACCGGTACCACCACGGAACCGCAGAAGCCCGCCCGTGCCAAGGGTGCGGAGGCGAACTGGCCGGTTACTTACGGCGCTTCGCCACCGCGCCCGCGATCTTCCCCGCGTCCCTGGCCAGCTCGCGCAGCATCCCGCTGATGGGGTTGGTGAAGCCGGTGAAGTACAGGTCGGGGGCCTCGGGGGCGGTGCGCGGGCCGTGCACGCGGGGTCGGCCCCGGCCGTCGAGCACGCCGAGGTGGCCGAGCAGGGGCTCCAGGGCGCGGACGTAGCCGGTGGCGGCGACGACGGTGTCCGGGCCGACGCGGGTGCCGTCCGCGAGGACCACCTTGTCGTCGTCGAAGGACTCGACGGCCGCGACGGGCTCGACGAGCCCCTTGCGGACGGCGTCGATCAGGCCGACGTCCTGCACCGGGATGGCGCCCTGGCGGACCCGCGTGTAGAGGCCCGTGTCCGGTCGCGGCAGCCCGTGCGCGGACAGGTCGGGCACGCTCACCTTGGCGATGGCGCGGCCCAGGCGGTCGACCACGGGCACCGGGAGCCTGCGGCACAGGATGCCGGAGCGCTGCGCGGGCCAGCCGGCGGTGGAGCGGCGCACGATGTGCGGCGCCGTGCGCACCGCGAGCCGCACCCGCGCCGCGCCGCCCTCGGCCAGGTCGACGGCTATCTCGGCGCCGGTGTTGCCGACGCCGACGACGAGCACGTCCTTGCCCGCGTACGGGGAGGGCTCGCGGTAGTCGCTCGCGTGCAGCAGCTCGCCGGTGTACGCGGTGCGGCCCGGCCAGTCCGGCAGGTGCGGGGTGTGGTTGTAGCCGGTGGCGACGACGACCGCGCTGCCGGTCAGTTCGCGGCCGCCGGTGGCGTGCAGCAGCCAGCCCGCGCCGTCGGCGGTGCGCTCGAGGCGGGAGACCTCGACGCCGGTGACGACCTCAAGCTCGTGGTACTCCGCGTACTTCTCCAGGTAGCGCAGCACGTTGTCGCGCGCGACCCACCTGCCGAAGGAGCGCGGCATCGCGAGGCCGGGCAGGGCGGACAGGCGGCGCGTGGTGTGCAGGCGCAGCCGGTCGTAGTGGCCGCGCCAGGAGGCGCCCACGCGGTCGGACTTCTCCAGGACGACGGCGCGTACGCCGCGTGCGCGCAGGGCGGCCGCCACGGAGAGTCCGCCGGGGCCGCCGCCGATGACGTACACCGGATGGTCGTCGGCCGGGCGGCCGGGCGCGGGGCGCTGGCTGCGGCGCGCTTGGGGGGTGGTGGAGTCGGCCATGTTCTGGAGAGTAACCACGCCGTCACTTGATGGGTGACGGACAAGTCCGAAACCGGTTGCGATCCGATCACGCGCCCCCGGCCCCCTCCGCGCCCCCGTCTTGCGCCCCGCCGCCGGGCGCGCTGAACTGACGTACCGTCAGAAAGGCTTGGTTCCCGTCCGTTGCGTCCCTCTGTGGGGTGTATGCGGTGCGAAGGGGCGGGGATCGGCGGGTGTTGTCGTGCGGAACTGTGGAGCACTGGGGAGGTCGTGGCATGGACAGGATCCGGCTCGGCGGTGGCGGTGGACGGTCGGCTGTGCCCGGTATCGGGCAGGGGGTGCGGTGGTCGGCGGGCGGGTGGCGTGTGGGGGAGAAGGGCTGGTTCGACGGGGGTGCGGGGGGTGCTGGGGGCGTGGGGTGCGGCGAGGGCGCCGGGTGTGCCGGGGGTGCGGGGTGCGCCGAGGGTGCGGGTGTCGCGGCCGGGCGCGGGTGCGGGGTGTTCCGGTGAGCGGGGTGGAGGTCCCGGGCGCGCGCTTCGACCTCCCCGAACCCGACCCCTTCACCCGCCCGTACTGGGACGCCGCCGCCGAGGGGCACCTCCTCGTCCGCCGCTGCCACGCCCCCGCCTGCGGCCGCGCCCACCACTACCCCCGTGAGTTCTGCCCGCACTGCTGGAGCGAGCACGTCACCTGGGAGCGCGCGAGCGGCCGCGCCACCCTCTACACCTGGTCCGTGGTCCACCGGAACGACCTGCCGCCCTTCGGCACCCGCGTCCCCTACACGGCCGCCGTCGTCGACCTCGCCGAAGGCCCCCGCATGATGACGGAACTCGTCGCCCCCGACGACGGCCCCCGCGTCGCCCCGCGCCCCGGCCTCCCTCTCCAGGTCACGTTCCGGGAGCTCACCGAGGGCGTGACGGTACCGGTGTTCCGGCCGTGCGTGAATGCGTAGCACGCTGTGTCTCGCAGTGCTACGCTCGCTCCATGAAGACCATCACGCAGCGTGAGTTCCGCAACAACTCCGCCGCCGTCATGGACGCGGTCGAGGCGGGCGAGACGTATCACATCACTCGTAGCGGCATAGAGGTCGCGGAACTACGCCCCCTCTCCCGTCGGCGAGAGCTGAGCGCGGAAGAACTCGTCGCCCGTGCCCGCAAGCTGCCACGTGTCGACCACAGGCAGATGCGAAGTGAGGCCGACGAATTCTTCGGCGGCGAGGACCGTGTCGGCGACGAGGACCCCTGGGAGTCCACCCGTGGCTGATCGGCACCCCATCGGCGTCCTCGACACGTGTGTGTATGTCGATCTCGCGGACCTCGACCCCGGGTGCCTGCCCGCCAGGCCGAGGCTCACAGCGGTGACCATGGCGGAGCTTCAGCAGGGTGTCGCCATGGCCAAGGACCCCGGCGAGCGGGCGCGACGCACGGAGAGGCTCGCGGACGCCGTCTCGGCTTTCGACCCACTGCCGTTCGACGGCGCCGCGGCCACACGGTACGGAACGCTCGTGGCCCTGGTCCTCGCGGCCCGCCGGAATCCCCGCCCGCGCAGGCTCGACCTGATGATCGCCGCGATCGCCTCGGTTCAGGAAGTTCCACTCTTCACGCGCAACATGGAGGACTTCAAGGGCCTGGAGGAAGCCGTGACCGTCGTGGCCGTGTGATCGTCGTGCCCGTTGTGACCGTTCCGGCTGTGGTGCCCGTCCGGCCGTGTCCTGCCTGGTCGACCGGTCAGGAGTCGGCGACCCGCTTCACATACCGATGGCACGGCACATGGATCGGGCCGCTGTCGCTCGCCGCCAGGTACTCGAACAGGCCCTCGTCGGTCCAGCCGTTGCGCTCGTAGAACCTGCGGGCACGCGCGTTGCCGTTGACCACCGCGAGCCACGCGCGGGTGTGGCCCTTCGCCGCCACCCGGCGCTCCGCCTCGGCGAGGAGCGCGCGGGCCACTTCCGTGCCCCGGTGGTGCGCGTCGACGTACACCTGCTCCACCTCGTCGTCGACCACCATCACGAAACCGGCCACCTCGCCGCCGACCGTCGCCACGGCCGTGTCCGTGACCCGCTGCGGCGCCCGCATGCCGAACGACTGCGCCGTGCGCACCGCCACCAGCGCCGCCGGTACGTTGCCGAGGTGGCCGTCGGCCCAGCCCTCGTGCCAGATCCGAGCGATGGCCGCCACATCGGCCGGTGTCGCGGGGCGCAGTTCCACCACGGGTTCCTCGTGGGTCGTCACGGCCACATCAACTCCCTTGCCCAGCCCCCGTTTCCAGCCGCACGGTAGCGCAGCCGCACATGCCGCCTCCGCGCGTCACCCTGGAAGAATTCCACCTCTTGGGGCGTCAGCACGTACAGCGTCCAGCTCGGCGCGTCGGCGTCCGGTTCCCGCGCGGCCCGCTCCCACGCCGCGTCCGAGGCCCGCTCCAACTCCGCGTACGCCGTGAGGGCTTCGCTCTGCCGCCCCACGAGCGCCGCCGCGAGCGCCCCCGCCGACCTCGCGTGCAGGTCGGCCAGGGCCTCGGCGTGCGGGGCCGTCCGCACCGGGCCACGCACCCTGACCTGGCGCCCTCGGGCCGGCCAGTAGAAGTGCAGTGCCCCGTACGGGTGCGCCGCGAGCTGTCGGCCCTTGACGCTCGTCGCATGTGTCCCGAAGTGCCAGCCCTCGTCGTCGACGTCGTGCAGCATCACCGTCCGCACGTCCGGGTCGCCCGCCGCGTCCACCGTCGCCAGGCCCATCGTGTGCGGCTCCGGCTGACCCGCCCGCGCGGCCTCCGCGAACCAGCTGTGGAACAGGCCCACCGGGGCGGGCGGCGCCTTCTCGGGGTCGAACCCCGGCAGCAGCTCCTCGAACTCCGGCAGCCGGACGTCCCACACCTTCTGGGCGCGCAGCAGCCGCCTGAACTCCGACGCGGGCGCGGCAGGGGACTCGGACTCGGGCGTGGGTGTCGTCATAGGGGCATTGTCGTCCCGCCCGCCCCCGTGCCCGCCGCACGCCCCGCCACCGCGTCCACATCCCGGCAACGGCGTGGACCGCCTATGTTCATGATCAACTACACAACTCCCTTCATATGCCTCTGGTCTAACGGGATGTACCGAAAGCACCACAGCGCACCGACATCCCGAAGGGCACTTCCGTATGCGCACCTACAGGACCCTCACCGCCACCGCTTCCCTCGTGCTCGCCCTCGGCGGAGCCGCCCTCGCGGCGCCCGCCGCCCAGGCCGCCCCGGCCACCTCGGCCGCGGTCGTCCACGACGGCGACGAACTCGTCTACAAGGCCACCCCCGGCCAGAAGAACCAGCTGAAGGTCGACGAGAAGATCGTCAGCCGCGGCGAGTTCGAGCAGTACCACGAAGTCACCTTCCGCGACCGCGCCGCCATCACCATCAGCGCCGCCGCGGCGGAGTGGGACGAGTGCGCCTACCCCTCGCCGGGCGACCGCACCGTCGTCCGCTGTGCCTTCGAAGTCCCCCTGGGCTCCGACGACTCGGACACCTACCAGGTCGACCTCGGCGACCGTGACGACACCGCGACCCTGCCCGCGGACGGCGAGGCGTGGGGCCGGGTCCACGGCGGCACGGGTGACGACCGCCTCAAGGGCTCCGCCAACGCCATGCTGCACGGCGACGCCGGCAAGGACCACCTCGACGGCGGCGGCGGTCCCAAGGGCTTCGGCTCCTACGGCGGCTCCGGGAACGACACCCTCGTCAACTGCGGCCAGGACTGCTTCGGCGGCACCGGCGACGACTCGCTCTCCGGCAACCGCGAGGAGAACAACCTGCACGGCGACGACGGCAACGACGTCCTGCGCGGCAAGTCGGGCGCCGACACCCTCTACGGCGGCAAGGGCAACGACAAGCTGTACGGCGAGGCCGGCAACGACACGCTCTGGGGCAACAGCGGCGACGACGTCCTGTGGGGCGGCACCGGCACCGACACGCTCAAGGGCGGCTCCGGCCGCAACGAACTCCACCAGGACTGACCCGTCCCGGACGTGTGTGGGGGAGCGGGGGCTCCCTCACGCACGGCGCCGCGTCACCACCTCCGCGACCCGCTGCGTCATCGTCGGCTGCCCGGCCGCGCTCGCCTCGACGGGGTTGTACGCCAGGACGAACCTGCGCCGGCCGTCCACCGTCGAGAACGCCGCCGACGCGTAGCCGTACTGCTCGCCCGTCTTGCCCCACAGCTCCACGCCGTTGACGGTGGCCGTCTGCAGGCCCGCGCCGTACCTCGCCGGGGAGCCGTCCAGCATCCGCACCTCTTTCGGCGGCAGCGTGTGCATGAGCCGGAGCAGGTGCGGCGGGAGCAGGCGGCCCGCGAACAGCGCGGCCAGGAAGCGGTCCAGGTCGTCGCCGGTGGATATCAGCTCGCCCTCGCCCCACGAGTAGGACTGGTCGTACTCGGTGAAGTCCTTGAGGCGGCCGTCGGCCATCTTCAAGTAGCCACGGACGTGCGGGCCGTGGACGCGGGGGTCGTGGCCCGGCGACGTGACCTCCGTCAGGCCCAGGGGACGGGCGACGCGGCGGTGGATCTCCGCTCCGTGCGAGCGGCCCGTGAGTTCGCGGATCAGCAGGGCCAGGAGGACGTAGTTCATGCCGCGGTACTCCTGCGCGCTGCCCGGGCGGAACTTCGTCCGGGGCTCGCGCGTGACCGTCGCGAGCAGGCGCTCCGGGGTCCAGCGGTCGTGGCGGTGCGCGTCTGTCGCCTCCGGCGTGGACAGGTCAGGAACGTCCGGGCCGCTCTCGCTCGGCAGGCCGCTGGTGTGCGTCAGGAGGTGCGTGATCCGCACCGGCGCGTATGTGTCGGGGAGCAGGCCCGGCAGGTAGCGCTGGACCGGCGCGTGCAGGTGGACTCTGCCCTCGTGCGCCAGTTGCAGCACGACCGTCGCCACGAACACCTTCGTGATGCTGCCGATCCGGAAGCGGTCGTGGCGGCCCACCTTCCGGCCCGTCGTGAGGTCGGCGACGCCCGAAGTCCCGTACCAGGAAGTGCCCGAGCCCCTTGCTCCGCCCGCCGCTCCCGTGTCGGCCACACGCAAGTGCGCCGCCGTGGCCCTCGGGTGGGACAGGTCCGCTATGGCCGCCCGCAGCGCCGCCGGGTCCAGCGGCGCCAGGTCCCCACCCCCACGCGGGGCCCGCCCCGTCCGCCCGGCCGCGAAGGCCGATCCCGTCACCGCCGTCCCGGCCGTCGCCGCGAGCACGCCCCCGGCGACCGCGCCCCGGACGAGGGCTCTGCGGGAGGGCCGGAGCCCCGCTGCGGACGGGGAAGCGGTCGGGGGAGGAGCGGACGTCGGGGGAGGAGCGGACGAGGAACACGGACCAACAGGAGAAGCAGCCATGCCTCAAGGCTCCGCCGATCCGCCCCCGCAGTGATCAGGGACAGCCCTGACCCGACCCTGAAACACCCCTTAGGGCAAGGGAATTGCACGGGCCCCGGCCGACCTGCGGGCCCCGGCCGACCTGCGGGCCCCGGCCGACCTGTGGGCCCCGGCCGACCTACGGACCACGCCAGACGCACGCCCCCCACCGGCGTACCCCACCCCACCTACCTCCCCAACACCACCGTCCCCGAAGAGCAGAACCACCCACCCGTCCCCGACACCACCGCCACCTCCGGCAGCCGCCCCCCGCCCCGCCGCACCTGCCGTGCCTCGCCCGCGTCGCCGCGCAGCTGCCGTACCGCCTCCACGATCAGGAACAGGCCCCGCATCCCGGGGTGCTGGGCGGAGAGGCCGCCGCCGTCGGTGTTGGTCGGCAGCTCGCCGTCCCGCAGGAGGCGGCCCTTCTCCACGAACGCGCCCCCCTCGCCCTTGGCGCAGAAGCCCAGGTCCTCCAGGGTCACCAGGGTCATGTACGTGAAGGCGTCGTAGATCTCGGCGATGTCCACGTCCGCCGGGCCGACGCCGGCCCGTTCGAAGGCGAGCCGCCCGCTGACCGCCGCCGGGGACACCGTGAAGTCCTCCCACTCGGACATCGTGGTGTGCGAGACGTGCTCGCCGGAGCCGAGGACCCACACCGGCGTGGACGCGCAGTCCGCCACGTACTCCTCGGCGGCGAGCAGCACCGCGCAGCCGCCGTCGGAGCGCAGGCAGCAGTGCAGCTTGGTGAAGGGGTCCGCGATCATCGGGCCGGTCAGGACGTCGTCCACGGTGATCGGCTCGCGGTACATCGCCTCGGGGTTCGTCGCCGCGTTCGCCCGCGCCTGCACGGCGACCTGCGCCAACTGCTCAAGGGTCGTCCCGTACTCGTGCATGTGGCGGCGCGCCGCCATCGCGTACTTGGCGACCAGGGTGTGCCCGTAGGGGACCTCGAACTGGAGCGGGCCGCGCGCGCCGAACGACAGGTTCGCCGTGCGCCGCCGCGCCTTGAGGTCGGCGCGGGCCGTGGAGCCGTACACGAGCAGGACGGCGTCGGCGTGCCCCGCGGCGATCGCGTCGGCCGCGTGCGCCGCCATGACCTCCCAGGTCGCGCCGCCCACGGACGTGGAGTCCACCCAGCGGGGCCGCAGGCCCAGATACTCGGCCACCTCCACGGGCGCGAGCGTCCCGAGGCCCGCCGACGCGATCCCGTCGACGACCTCACGGCCGAGCCCGGAGTCCGCGAGCGCGCGCCGGGCCGCCTGCGCGTGCAGCGCGTACGCCGTCGCGTCGTCGACCCGCCCGCAGTCCGAGAGCGCCACCCCTACGACGGCGACCTTCCGGCGTCCGGGGCCTCGCCCGCCCGCGAAGCCGCGCGCACCTCCCGAACCACCCCTGCGAACGGCCCTGCGCGAGCCTCCGGAACCACGTGCACCAGCGTCAGCGGCCATGGAGCTGACGGTACATCAGATCTCGCGTCGCGCGGGAGGGCGCACGGCCCTGGGCAACCACGCCCCGGAGTCCTAGCATGTCGGCCCGTCAATGTATGTGACGGTTCGTCAGATCCGGGTCCGCTGGGCCCTGGAGAGGAGCCCGCCGATGGACGCCGCCCTCACCGCGGAACAGGACGAGATCCGCCGCACCCTGCGCGAGATCGTCACCAAACGCTGCGGCCCCGACGACGTCAAGGCCGCCGTCCGCACCCCCGCCGGGTACGACGCCGGGCTGTGGGCCGCCCTCGCCGGACAGCTCGGCCTGCCCGGCCTCGCCCTGCCCGAGCGGCACGGCGGCACCGGCTGCGGCACCCTCGAACTCGCCCTGGCCTGCGAGGAGCTGGGCCAGGGCCTCGCCCCCTCACCGCTCATCGCCACCGCCGGTCTCGCCACGCCGCTGCTGCTCGCCCTCGGCACCCCCCGCCGCCACGCCGAGCTGCTGCCCCGCGTCGCCACCGGCGAGCTGACCGCCGCCCTCGCCGTCCCCGGCGCCGCACTCGCCACCGCCCTCGGCCTCGTCGGCGACCACGAAGACGACCGCGACCACCGGGCCCACCGCGACCACTGGGCGGGCGGCGGCCGCGCGGGCGGCGTGCAGGCGCGGACGGCCGACGGCGTCTGGCGCCTCTACGGACAGGTCGACCAGGTCCTCGACGGCCACAGTGCGGAGCTGCTCCTCGTCGCCGCGCACACCGGCGGGTTCGCCCGGTCGCGTGCGCTGCTCTTCCTCGTACGCGGTGACGCCCCCGGTCTCGTACGCGTCCGGCAGACCGCGCTCGACGAGACCCGGCCGCGCGCCCTGCTCGAACTGCGGGACGTGGAGGGCGAGTTGCTGGGCGACGCGGAAGCGGGCACGGGTCCGGACGTGGGGGCCGCGCTGGCCGGGACCGGCGAGCGCGTCGCCGTCCTGCTCGCCGCCGAGGCCGTCGGCGCCGCCGACCGCGCGCTCGCCCGCACCGTCTCCTATGTCAAGGAGCGCGAGCAGTTCGGGCGCGCGATCGGCTCCTTCCAGGCCGTGAAGCACCGGCTCGCCGACGTGTACGTACGGGTGCAGGCGGCCAGGTCGGCGGCGTACTACGCGGCGTGGGCGGCGGATGCCCGCAGCGGGGACGGCAGGGTCGACGGGGACGGCGAGGGCGGCGAGGGCGGCGAGCGGGCCGGTGGGCTCGCCCTCGCGCAGGGTCTCGAAGCCCTGCGCACCGCCGCTGCCGAGGCCGTCCAGCTGCACGGCGGCATCGGCTTCACCTGGGAGCACGACGCCCACCTCTACCTCAAGCGGGCGTCCGGGGACGAGCTGCTGTTCGGGCCGGTGCACCGGCTGCGGGCGCACGCGGCCGAGCGCGCCGGGTTGTTCGCGGGGGAGGGGGCGGACCGGGCAGAGGGGGCGGCGGCCGCGCGTGCGCCGGAGCGGGGCGCGCCCGCCGTTCGGGTGGTCGGGGCGGGCCCGGGGCGGTCGGCCGGCGGGGCGGGCCGCTGATGGCCGCCGGGGTCGGGCTGCGTCTGATGCGCAAGGTGTCCGCGACCCGGGCCTTCGCCCGTGTGGCCCCTCGGGTCGTGCCCGCCATGGATCGGGGTGTGCACCGGCTCACGCGCGGAAAGGTGCTGCTCAGCGCCCGGATGCTGCCCGGTGTGATCTTGACGGTGCGGGGTGCGCGGAGCGGGCTCGACCGGCGTACTCCGCTGGCGTGCGTGCCGGAGGAGGGCGGGAGCTGGCTGCTGGTCGGGTCGAACTTCGGGCGGCCCGCGCATCCGGCGTGGACCGCGAACCTGCTGGCGGGTCCGGACGCCTCGATCAACTGGCGCGGGGTCGACATCCCGGTGCGGGCACGGCTGTTGGCGGGGGCGGAGCGGGCTGCGGCCTGGGAGACGGCGCTGGCGTTCTGGCCGCCGTACGCGACGTACCAGGCGCGGGTGGAGCGGGAGATCCGGCTGTTCCGGCTGGAACGGAGGTAGCGCACCCGAACGGGGGCACGCGGGGAGGGCCGGGCCGGGTCGCACCGGGTCATGCGGGAGCACGGCGGCGGGTCATGCGGAGAGTCGTCGCGGCGGGGTCATGCGGAGAGCACGGCGGCGGATCACAGACAGTGATCCGCCGCCGTGGTGACAGGACTCCGGTGCCGGGCGCCTACTTCGTCGGCTTCTTGCCCGTCACGCCCAGGTGCACCAACAGCGCGAGGTTCGGCTTCAGTTCCGCCTGCTTGACGCCCCAGGTCTGGAAGCCGCGCTGGTGCGAGGCGACCGCGGCGAGCATCGCGACCAGGGAGCCGGCCATCGCCGCCGGGCTCACGTCCTTGTCGACCTTGCCCTTGGACTGGAGCTCCTTGACGGTGTCCGTAAGGGAGTTGTTCACCGAATTGAGGATCTTCATCCGGATTTTGTAGAACCGCTTGTCGCCCTCGGCCGCGCCGAGGTCGACCACCCGGAGGATCGCGTCGTTCTTCCGCCAGAAGTCGAGGAACCCGTCGACCAGGTCCTGCGAGGTCTGCAGGGCGGCCTTGCCGACCCAGGAGCGGCCCTCCAGGAGCTGCGTCAACTGCGCGCCCTCGGCGGCCATTTGCTCGGCGATCTCCAGGACGGCGCCCTCGACGTCCGGGAAGTACTGGTAGAACGTCGCCGGTGAAGTGCCCGCCTTCCGGGCGACGTCGATGACTTTGACGTCCCGGTAGGGCGAGGAGCTGAGCATCTCGCTCAGGCAGTCGAGCAGTTTCTGACGTGTCGCCTGACCACGCCGACCGGCCACACGGCCGTCGACGGTACGTACCTGTCCTGTCATGCCGTCAGCTTACCGAGGGGTGATCGGAGCGCGATTCGGCCGAGTGCAAATGGGGTTGAAGGGGTGCCAGAGGGGTGTCGGAGGGGTGCACTGGGGTGACGGGAGGGGGGTGGGGAGCGGGGTGGGGGCGCCCGGGGCGGGTGCCGCGCTCCGGCCGGAAATGATCGTCCAGGAGTGCGTGGCCGCCCGGCTCCGGCCGCTCGGCCGCCGTGCCGGAATTGGCCAAGTGTTCGAATCGAAGTGCTGCGGGCCCGTCGGCGTGCGGCTAGCTTGACTGTGACGGAGGCCACAGGGCGGCCCTCCGCGGGCGAATCGAGGGAACGGGCTCATGGAATTCGCGGAAGGCGTCCCCTGCTGGGTGGACGCGATGCTCCCCGACGTCGAGGGCGGCAAGCGCTTCTACGGCGAGCTCTTCGGCTGGACCTTCGACGACGGCGCCGGAGCGGAGTACGGGAACTACACCCAGGCGTTCCTCGCCGGTGAGCCCGTCGCCGCGCTCGCCCCCAAGCCGGACGGGCGCATGCCCACGTCCTGGACGGTCTACCTGGCGACGCCGGACGCGGCCGCCCTCGCCGCGCGGATCAAGGGTGCGGGAGGGCAGATGATCATGGACCCGATGCCGGTCGGGCCGTTCGGCACGACGGGGCTCGCGGCCGACCCCGAGGGCGCCGTCTTCGGCCTCTGGCAGGCGGGCACGCACGTGGGCTTCGGGGTTCAGCGTGAGCCCGGCGCCTTCTGCTGGACCGAGGTGTACGCCCGGGCCAAGGAGACGGTCGACCCCTTCTACGAGGGCGTCTTCGGCTACGGGGGCCAGGATCTGGACGACGCGGGCGAGGACTTCCGGATCTGGTCGCCCGCCGGGGCGCGGCCGGGGCCCGAGACCGCGATCGGCGGCCGGGCGCTGATGGGCGGGTCCTTCCCCGCCGAGATGCCCCCGCACTTCCTCAACTACTTCGTCGTCGCCGACTGCGACGCGGCCGCCGCCACCGCCCGCCACCTCGGGGGCCGCGTGCGCGACGAGCCGCAGGACACGCCGTACGGCCGCATCTGCACCCTGGTGGACAACCAGGGCGCCGCTTTCGCCGTCCTCCAGGAGCCGGGCCAGATGTGAACCGGGCCGGGTGGGAACGGGTGTGAACCGGAAGAACCGGATGTGAACCAGGAGCGGTGCGGGAGCGTACGCGAGGGGTATCGGAGGGCATCACCCCATTTGATGTACCAGTACGTCACCTTTGTCCCGAAACGGCCCGATCTTGCCCCGGGTTCGCAACCGTGGCCCGAGCCAGGAAGAATCAGGGTGCGTGCCGCCGTAGCGGCTCGGTGGTGAGACGCTGCACGGGGCTGCTCTAGGCGGCGGCCGCGCGTACGGGGAGGTGGCAGGCAAGTGGTGGACCAGCTGACGCAGCACGATCCGCGGCGGATCGGCCCGTTCGAGGTCCTTGGACGGCTCGGCGCCGGTGGCATGGGACTCGTCTATCTCGCGCGCTCGGCCTCCGGGCGACGCGTGGCGATCAAGACGGTCAGAACCGAGCTCGCCGAGGACCAGCTGTTCCGCGTCCGCTTCACGCGCGAGGTCGAGGCGGCCCGCGCCGTGTCCGGCTTCTACACGGCCGCCGTGGTCGACGCCGACCCGCGCGCCGCCGTGCCCTGGCTCGCCACCGCGTACGTGCCCGCGCCCTCGCTCGAGGAAATAGTGAACGAGCACGGGCCGCTGCCCACCCAGGCCGTGCGCTGGCTGGCCGCGGGCGTCGCCGAGGCCCTGGAGTCCATCCACGGCGCCGGGCTCGTCCACCGCGACCTGAAGCCGTCCAACGTGCTCGTCGTCGAGGACGGTCCCCGCGTCATCGACTTCGGCATCGCGTCGGGCGTCTCCAACACCCGCCTGACCATGACCAACGTCGCCGTCGGCACCCCCGCCTACATGTCGCCCGAGCAGGCCAAGGACTCCCGCAGCGTCACCGGCGCCAGCGACGTCTTCTCCCTCGGCTCCACCCTCGTCTTCGCCGCCACCGGGCACGCCCCCTTCCACGGCGCCAACCCCGTCGAGACCGTCTTCATGCTCCTGCGCGAGGGCCCCGACCTGGAGGGCCTGCCCGACGAGCTGCGGCCCCTCATCGAGTCCTGCATGCAGATGGAGGCCGCGCGCAGGCCCACGCCCGGCGACCTCCAGGCCCAGCTCGCCCCGCACCTCTTCGCCTCCGAGGGCAACGGCGACGACAGCGGCACCGCCTCCGCCTGGCTGCCCGAGCGGGCCGTCGCGCTCATCGAGGCGCGCCGGGGCGGACGCCCGCCCGCGCGCGCCGCCGCCACCGGAGGCTCCGCGGGCCGGGGAGCACGCGGCAGCGCCGCCGCCGGGGCCTCGGCCGCGCCCGTCTCCGCCGTCCCGCCGCCGCCCCGGCAGGCCCCCGCTGTGCCCTCGCACGCCCCCGGCCTGCCCTCCCAGGTGCCGTCCGTGCCGTCCTCCGGGGCCTCCCAGCCCTTCCACGCGCCGCCCGGCGCCTCCCAGCCCTTCCACGCGCCCGGCCACGCCGCGCCCGACGCCGGACCCGTGCAGCTCGCCGGGGCGCAGGTGCCGATCGGGCCCGGGCCGCGCGTCGCCGAGGCCCGCGGTGCCGCGGCGCCCGTCGACTCCGGGCTCGCCGGGTCGTGGTCGCGGTCGGCGCGGGCGCCCGGGGCCGGGCGGTCCGGGCCGCACGCGGCCAACGGGGCCAACGGCGTCGACGCGGGCGTCACCGGCGGCGCGGCGGCGGGTGCCCCGGCACCGGGCTCCGGCGCCCCCGCGTCCTGGCGGCCCTGGCGGTTCCGCATGTCCAACGACGTCTGGGGGACACCCGCCGTCGCCGGGAACCTCGTGTACGTCACGTCCTTCGAGGTGCACGCCCTCGACGTGAGCACCGGACGGCGCAGCTTCAAGACCCGCGACGTCGCCTGGTCCATGGCCGTCGCAGACGGCCGCATCCACGCCTCCGACGGCCCCACCCTCTACGCCCTCGACGGCACCGACGGCTCCGACCTGTGGCGGATCCAGACCGACGCCTGGGTGTACGCCCTGCAGGCCGACCGGGGCACCGTCGTCACCGCGACCCGCGGCGGCGGCGTGCAGGGCTGGGAGGCCGCGAACGGCGAGAAGCTCTGGGAGATCACGAACGCCCAGACCGAGTTCGAGACGCCCGAGGCCGCGCCCGTCATCGTCGACGGCACCGTGTACGTCTGGAAGGACGCCCGTCTTCGCGCCGTCGAGGCCCGCACCGGCATCGAGCGCTGGTCCTACCCCGTCGGCGACGCCGCGTCCTGCGGCGGCGTGCCGGTCCGGGTCACCCAGGCACCCGACGGGTACGCGTACATCGCCGCGGGCAGCCGCGTCCTCGCCGTCGACGTGGCCGCCGGGCACGTCCGCTGGCACTTCGAGGCGCCCGCCGCGTTCCTCTGTCCGCCCGCCTTCGCCCCCGGACCCGCCGTCACCGGCGGCGGTGTGTACCTCGCCGACTACCTCGGCACCGTGTACGCCCTCGACGCCACCGACGGCCGCGACCGCTGGCGCATCGCCACCGAGGCCCGCTCCTCCGTCGACCCCGTCCTCGTCGCCGACGGCCACGTCCACGTGGGCAGCGGCAAGGGCCTCTACACCCTCGACGCCGTCACCGGCACCCCCAAGTGGCGCTTCCAGGCGGGCGGCGAGGTCGTCGGCTCCCCGGTCGTCGCCGACCGGCGCATCCACTTCGGCGCCACCGACCACCTCCTCTACACCCTCAAGGCCGACGACGGCCGCCTCCGCTGGAAGCTCGCCACCGGCGGCGAGATCACCGGCGCCCCGGTGGTCAGGGACGGCGTGGTGTACGCGTGCAGCAAGGACCGCTGCGTGTACGCCCTCGACGCGGAGCGGGGCACGGCGACCTCGCGCTGAGCCTCGGCGCGGGGGTGCTCTACCGGGTCCGGAAGCCGTCGCCCCGGCCGCGTGCCGCGAACAGCTCCGCCTGCCGTGCGGCGTCCGCGTTGCCGAGGGCGACGAGGTGCTGGGCCTGCGCCATGGCCTGCGTACGGGCGGCCTCCTTGGCGGACCACACGGCGCGCACCGTGCCCTGCACGGCCTCCGTCGGCAAGGCGGCGATCGTGGCGGCGGCCCGCACCGCCGCGGCCACCACCTCCTCGCCCGGCACCACCTCCGACACCAGGCCGATCTCGTACGCCCGCCGCGCCGACACCCGCTCCGCCGTCCCCATCAGGGACATCCGCGCCACCTCCCCGAACGGCATCCGCTGCGCCATGGCGATGGCCTCGTACGCGCTCACCATCCCGTACGTCGTGTGCGGGTCGAAGAACGTGGCGTGCTCCGCCGCGACCACGAACTCGCACTCGCCGACGAGGTAGAACGCCCCGCCGCACGCCATGCCGTTCACGGCGGCGACGACCGGCTTCCACAGGTCGTTGGCCTTCGGGCCGACGGTGAGGAGCGGGTCCTCGACCGAGTACGGGGACGACGGCTGCGGGACCTCGGCGGTGCGGTCGATCCCGGTGCAGAAGGCCCGGTCACCGGCGCCGGTGAGGACGACCGCCCGGACCGTGTCGTCGCCCCGGAACTGCCGCCACAGCCAGGCGAGTTCGGCCGCCGTCTCCGGAGTCAGCGCGTTGTGCCGCTCCGGCCGGTCCAGGGTCACCACGACGACCCCGGGCGCCGCGTCCCGCTCCACCCGCACCCCGGCCGCCACCGCCTCCGGGTCCGTCATGACCGCTCCAGGACCCACTGCGGCAGCACGATGCCGCCGCGCTCGGCGAAGACCACCTGCACGCGGGCCCCGATGCGGAGGCGTTCCTGTGGGACGGAGTTCGGGGGTGCGCCCGCCCTGGCGACGAGGTTGCCCACCAGGCGGATCTTGGGGGCGTCGGTGAGTTCCACGAGGATCGCGTTGTACGGGGAGAGGGCGGCGTAGGCCGGGAGGAGCGGGGGGTGGGGGATCACGTAGGACCAGATCCTGCCCTTGCCGGTCATGCGGCGCCATTCGGTGGCGAAGGAGTGGCAGTGGGGGCAGCAGGGCCTTGGCGGCCAGCGGAGTGCTCCGCAGGTTTTGTCGGCGCAGGCCTGGATGCGGAGTTCGCCTCGGGCGGCGTGGTCCCAGAAGGGGGCGCCGTCGTCGTCCACGACCGGGGTCAGCAGGGGTTCGGGGGGTGCCTTCGCGTCTGCCATGTCGGTGTCCCTTCGCGGGTGCGGGATGGTTCGTGGTTGCTCGCGCAGTTCCCCGCGCCCCTTGGGGGGCGTGGGTTCCTCGGCGCATACGGGTGCCCCCTTACTGGGTCCGCAGCAGCAATGCCGATGTCGGGACTCCCTCGCCCGCCGTCACCAGGCACGTCGTCGCCCCCGGGACCTGGGCTGTGCTCGTGCCCCGCAGTTGCTTCACGCCCTCGTTGATCAGGTTGAAGCCGTGCACGTAGGCCTCGCTGAGGCCGCCGCCGCCCGTGTTGAGGGGGAGGCGGCCGCCGATCTCCAGGGCGCCGCCCTCCGTGAACGCGCCGCCCTCGCCCCGGTCGCAGAAGCCGTAGCCCTCCAGGGAGAGCGGGATGAGGGGGGTGAAGGCGTCGTAGATCTGGGCCACGTCGACGTCGTGGGGGCCGAAGTCGGCCTGTTTCCAGAGCTGTCGGGCGGCCGTCCAGGCGGGGCCCGAGAGCGGGTCGTCGTTCCAGTAGTTGACCATGCCGTGGTGCTGGGCGGGCAGGCCCTGGGCGGCGGAGTGGACGTAGACGGGCTGCCGGCGGCAGTCGCGGGCGCGCTCGGCGGAGACGACGACGCAGGCCAGCGCGCCGTCCGTCTCCAGGCAGTTGTCGAAGAGGCAGAGCGGCTCGCTGATCCAGCGCGAGGTCATATACATGTCGCGGGTCAGCGGGCGTTCGTACATCATCGCGGCCGGGTTCTGGTTGGCGCGGTTGCGGCAGGCGAGGGCGACGTTGAAGAGGTGGTCGCGGGTCGCGCCGTACTCGTGCAGATAGCGGCGCGTCAGCATCGCGATCTCGTCGGCGGGGCGGAGCAGGCCGAAGGGACGTGTCCACTGGGCGGGGGTGGGGAGTTGGGCGGTGGTGTTGCGCCACGGCCGGGGCCCGCTGCCGCGTTTGCGGGAGCGCCAGGCGACGCCGACGCTCGCCTGCCCGGTGGCGATCGCGGACGCCAGGTGCGCGACCGTGGCGCAGGAACCCCCGCCCCCGTACCCGACCTTGCTGAAGAACGTGACGTCACCCGCGCCGATCGCCTTGGCGACCTCGACCTCGTCGGTCTCCTCCATCGTGTACGAGGCGAACGCGTCGACCTCGGACGGGGCTATCCCCGCGTCGTCGAGCGCGGCGAGGACGGCCCGGCAGGCCAACGTCTTCTCGCTCTCGGGGAGTTGTCTGGCGAAGGGGGTCTGTCCGATACCGGCTATCGCTGTGGCGTCCTTGAGTGAGGCCATGGCTTGCACACCTCCGCGCGCGTCGTGGGCGAGCCCTCGCTGCTGACAGCGCGTCAGGCTACCGCTAATCTGACGGATAGTCAGCTAGTGGGCGACGGCGGGAGGGGCGGCCATGCGCGGCGACCTGGAGTGGGGCAGCGTGCCGGGCCTGGTCCGGGCGGCGGCACAGCGGTACGCGGACCGGGAGGCGGTCGTCGAGGGCCGCACCCGGGTGACGTACCGCGAACTCGGCGACCGGATCGACCGGGCCACCGCCGCCTGCATGGCCACCGGCGTCGAACCGGGCGACCGCGTCGCCGTCTGGGCGCCCAACACCCTCGACTGGATCGTCTCCGCCCTCGGCGCGGTCGGCGCGGGCGCCGTCCTCGTCCCCCTCAACACCCGCTTCAAGGGCACCGAGGCGGCGTACGTCCTCGCCCGGTCCCGGGCCAGGCTGCTCTTCGTCACCGGTACGTTCCTGGGGACGTCGTACGTGGCGTCGCTGCGGCGGGCGGCGGGGGAGCCGCCGGAGTTCGGCGCCGGGGAGACGGCGCCCGGCGCGGGGCCGCTGCCGGGGCTCCCGCACCTCGAACAGGTCGTCGTCCTCGCCGACGACGCCCCCGAGGACTTCCGCACCTGGAAGGACTTCCTCGCCGGCGGCGACCGGATCACGCGCGAGGCCGTACGCGCCCGCGCAGCCGCCGTCACCGCCGACAGCCCCTCCGACATCGTCTTCACCTCGGGCACCACGGGACGCCCAAAGGGCGCCGTCATCACCCACGCCCAGACCCTGCGCTGCTACGAGATCTGGAGCGACCTCGCCGGGCTCCGCGAAGGCGACCGCTATCTGATCGTGAACCCGTTCTTCCACACCTTCGGCTACAAGGCCGGGATCATCGCCTGTCTGATGCGCGGCGCCACGATGGTGCCCCAGCCGGTCTTCAACGTCGACACCGTCCTCGCGAACATCGCCGCCGAACGCGTCTCCGTCCTCCCCGGCCCGCCCACCCTCCACCAGTCCCTCCTCGACCACCCGTCCCGGGACGCCCACGACCTCTCGGCCCTGCGCCTGGTCGTGACCGGCGCGGCGGTGGTCCCCCTGCGCCTGGTCGAACGCCTCCGCGCCGAGCTCCACATCGCCACCGTCCTGACGGCGTACGGACTCTCCGAGGCCAGCGGCATCGTCACCATGTGCCGCAGGGGCGACCCCGCCGAGGTCATCGCGTCGACGTCGGGCCGGGCGATCCCGGACACGGAGGTGAAGGTGGTGTCGCCCGCCGGTGACCCGCTGCCCCCCGGCACCCCCGGCGAGATCCTCGTCCGCGGCCACCACGTCATGAGCGGCTACTTCGAGGACCCCGCCGAGACCCGCAAGGTCCGCACCCCCGACGGCTGGCTGCGCACCGGCGACATCGGCGTCCTGGACGCGGCGGGCAACCTGCGCATCACCGACCGGATCAAGGACATGTTCATCGTCGGCGGCTTCAACGCCTACCCCGCCGAGATCGAACAGCTCCTCGGCACCCACCCCGAGGTCGCCGACGCCGCCGTCATCGGCGTCCCCGACGCCCGCCTCGGCGAGGTCGGCAAGGCGTACGTCGTCCGACGACCGGGCTCCACCCTTACGGCCGACGACGTGATCGCCTGGTCCCGGCGCGAGATGGCCAACTACAAGGTGCCGCGCGAGGTGGAGTTCGTGCCGGAGCTGCCGCGGAACGCTAGCGGGAAGGTGGTGAAGGGGGAGCTGCGCAGGCTGCTTTGACCAGGCCGCACCCGAACGAGTGGCGATTCCGCCACACGGACCGGGCAGGGCGTCCCTCTCGCATGATGACCTCCATGAAGGCAGGCATGGCCGCGTCGTCACACGGCGATCAGCAGGCGTCGGCCAACTCCGGGAACTGGATGTACCCGCCGAGCGACGGCTGGACCTGGGGCCAGGTCCAGGAGCTGGATGTCCCATTCGGCTGGGATCTCGTGGATGGGAACATCGTGGTGCGCGGGAGGGCGGAGGTATGGCATCAGTACGTGCGGGGTGCGCTGCTCTGTCAGCTGCAGCTCGCGAGGCGTGCGCCGCATTCCACTGTCACTGGCGCGTCGAACGCGGCGAGGACGACGTCCCCGTCGTGCACGAGTTCTGGCGCCACCACGAGGCCGGGGTCTACGCCCCCAGCCCCGAGCAGCCCACGCACACCGGCAAGCTCACCACGGACGTGCCGTTCCCGGTCGACATCGACCTGCGCACACGGATCGAGCTCTGACGGCTGCTGCCGCCTGGGTGAGCGGTGCGTCGCGGGCGAGGCCGCGGAGGCAATCCGCCCCCGGCTCGACAACGGCACGAACGATCTCCGGGGCATGTACGGCGCACTGCACCTGCATGCCGCGATCACGTTGAGCGGTACCGGGGGAACACGCTCGTGTCGATGGTCCACTCCCCGAGCCGCACGGTGTCGCCGAACTTGTACCGGCTCGGGGTGTCTCGGTACTGCGGTTCGCCGCTTGCGGTGTCGGGGCCGGAGTGGACGGCGACCGTGCCGTCACGGGGGTCGATGATCGCGTAGACCGGGACGCCCATGCGAGGGTAGTCGCGGAGCTTGGTGATGTAGTCGTTGCCAGGGTTCGAAGGGGACACGACCTCGACCGCGACGGACACGTCACGGGCGAACACGGCGAAGTCGTCGTCCTGGCGGTCGTACGCCTCGCCGGTCACGATCAGCAGGTCCGCCGTGCGGCAAAGACCGATCTGAGGGTGGTGCACGCGGTTCTCCGCGAGAGTGAGCGCGCGGTCGTCCTGGCCCGCGATCTGGACGATCAGGCGGCTGACGATGAGCCCGTGCGGGTTGGAGGGAGACATCATGTGGACGGTGATCTCCTGGTTCCCGATGTCGGCCCGTACCCGGTTTCCGTGCCGGTCGGCGGCGTCGATGAACTCGTCGGCCAGGACACGGAGCTGATCGTAGGTGGCGGTCGCTGCGGGCGGGTGCGGTTCGACCGGCTGCGCGCTCACGTCGGTCCCCTTCTCACATGGTGTCGTGGTGTCCACCGTACTGCGGTGGCGCGGCCCGTGCGGAAGCCCGCACGGGGTACTTGGAGGGCGCGTCACCGTGACGCGACGCGCTCAGGCCGTCGCGGTCCGCTCTCCCGCGCTGCGCTCCACGCAGAACTCGTTGCCCTCGATGTCGGCGAGGGTCACCCAGCCGCGTCCGTCCGGCAGCCGGTGGTCGGCCACGAGGGTCGCGCCGAGGGCGGTCACGCGCTCGACCTCCTCGTCCCGCGTGCGGTCCTGCGGCTGCAGGTCGAAGTGCACGCGGTTCTTCACGGTCTTCTCGTCCGGCACGGTCACGAACAGCAGCGTCGGCCCGCCCGGCGTACTCACCAGCGCCTCCGGGTCCCCCGGAGAGTCCTCGTCGGAGATCGAGCCCTCCAGGACCTCGGCCCAGAACGACCCGAGCTTGTAGGCGTCGGAGCAGTCGAAGGTGATGTGGCGCACGAGAGTTGTCATGGGCGCACTATCGGGCAGGGGGGTGGGGCGGGTCCAACGAATTGCTCTCGGGTGAGGGGGTTCCCGCTCATGCGGCAGGCCGGGGCCGAGCGGCGGCTCGGCCCCGGATGATCAGTGCTGCGGAGCTGTCGGCTGGTGGCCGTCGCCGGGAGGTGCCGGCTGGTGGCCGTCGCCGAACAGCGTCGGCTGGTGTCCGTCACCGGGCGGGGCGGGCTGGTGCCCGTCCCCGAGCGGGCCGACCGGCTGGTGACCGTCCCCGGCCGGGGCCGGGGAGTGGCTGTCGGCGAGGGCCGGGGCGGATGCCCCGGCGGTGGCCGCGGCCAGCACGGCGAGAGTCACAAGAGCTTTTCTGGTTCGAGTCATTCCAACTCCTTGGAGGGGGCCGGCATTCAACTGTCGACTCTAGCCGCATTTCGCACGTTATGTTCGAACAAGTCCCGCTAAGTTTCGGCAAGTTGGCCGAAATGTCTTGCTCCAGATATGCCTCGGCCGCGGCGGCTCCCCCTCCGCGCCGCCGCGGCCGATCCCCGTCGGAATGGCAGTAGTTGTCAGGCACCCCGCTGAGGCGGAGCGGGCGTGTGGCCGTCGCCCAGCGCCACGGTCTTGTCCTTCTTCGGCGGGACGGGCGTGTGTCCGTCGCCCAGCGTGGTGGCGTCGTCCACCGGCGGGGCCGGCGTGTGTCCGTCGCCCTTGGGCGCCTGCTTGGGCTTTGCGGTGTCGCTCATGACCGGGACTCCTAGGTTCAGTGCTGTGATCGGGAGCAAGGCCCGCTCGGCAACTCCCCCGAGGGTCGCCGAGCGGGCGCATCACGGCCGCTCACGATATCCGCGGGGCCCGCGCGACCCGTCTGCCCCCCGACGCGACGGATCGACTCCATGAGAGTGACACGCGCTCATAAACGTTCGATGAACGCCCTCGGTTGACGCTCAGGCGGCGGTGAGGGGGCCGAGGAGCTTTCGCACGTGAGCGGCCTCGGGAGCCCCGGCCGCCTCATGGATGGCCTGCGCCTTGTGCCAGCACGCCCGGGCGCGGTCCAGCTGCCCGAGGGCGTCCAGGGCCTCGCCGAGCACCGTCAGGACGTTGGCCTTCATCCAGTCGCCGCCGACGAAGCCGGTGGCCAGTGCCTGCTCGGCATGGCGGGCGGCGGCGGCTGGTCGCCGGGCAGCCAGGTGCACCTCGGAGATACGGTACTGCGTTGCCCCTTCCCACAGGCGCTGACGGTTGTCCGCGAACACCTGGTGCGCGGCGGTCAGCTGTGTCAGTGCCTCGTCGTGACGGCCCGCTTGGCCGAGAACGACGCCGAAGGTGTACTGGGCGTTGGCGAGCCGGAACGTGAGCCCCAGCTCGTCGTACAGGGTCATGCCCCGCTGGGACAGCTCGATCGCCTGCGAGGTCCGTCCCATGTCCATGAGGGCGCGCGCGAGATTGCACAGGGCGCTGGCCTCGCCGGAACGATTGCCGTCCGCCTGGAACGCCTTGATAGCCCGGCGGAGGTAGATCTCGCTCGCCGCGGGTTCGTTGATGCAGTTGCTGATGATCCCCTGCTCGTTCGGCGCGTTCCCGCCGGCCCAGGGGTCACCGGAGGTGAGTGCCAACGCGGCGGCGCGTTCCAGTTCACCTGCCGCCACGCGGAAGTGCCCCACCTTGCTGAGGACTTGCGCGAGACTCACACGCGCGCGACCCTCCGCCCAGGCGTCCCCGCAGTCCGCGGCGGCGTCGCGGGCCGCGATCGCCGCGGACTCGTACCGGAGCGAACTCGCACCCGATTCCGCCAGGTCCTTGGCGGCCAGGAGCAGGTCCACCGCCCGCCGCAGCGAGCCCGGAATCAAGGACTGCTGTACGCAGGCCAGGATGCACGCGGCCTCCGCGTGCAGCCAGTCCAGAGCCGTGGACTCGCCGGTGAAGTCGAGACCGGTCCCGCCCGTCACCTCCAGGTGATCCACGGTCCTGTCTCCGGGACGCTCGATCGCGTACACCCGCGCCGCCGATGCCAGATAGAAGTCCAGCAACCGCGACAGCGCCGCGTCCCGCAGACCCGGCGGCAGCTCGTCCCGTTCCGCGCACGCGCGGGCGTAGAGCCGTACGAGGTCGTGGTAGCGGTAGCGGCCGGGTGCGGCGGACTCCAGGAGGGAGGTGTCGACGAGCGACTCCAGGAGGTCCTCGGCGTCCTCCACCGGGAGGTCGAGCATCGCGGCGGCGGCCGTCAGGGAGATGTCGGGGCCGTCGGCGAGGCCGAGCAGGCGGAAGGCGCGGGCCTGGGCGGGCTCCAGCTGGCCGTAGCCCAGCTCGAACGTGGCCTCGACCGCGAGGTCGCCCGCCTGGAGCTCGTCGAGGCGCCGCCGCTCGTCGGCGAGCTTGGCGGCGAGCGTGGCGACGGTCCAGGTGCGGCGCGCGGCGAGACGGGACGCCGCGATCCGGATCGCGAGGGGCAGGAATCCGCACGCGGCGACCACGTCGAGCGCCGCCTCGCGCTCGGACACCACCCGCTCCTCGCCGATGATCTTCGTGAAGAGCTGCAGGGCCTCGTCGGGAGACATGACGTCGAGGTCGACGAGGTGCGCCCCGGCGAGGTCCACCATCCGCATCCGGCTGGTGACGAGCGCCGCGCACCCCTCCATGCCGGGCAGCAGCGGCCGCACCTGCGCGGCGTCGCGGGCGTTGTCGAGCAGGACGAGCACAGGCCGGCCGTCGAGGACGGAGCGGAACAGCGCGGCCCGCTCCTCCAGCGTCTCCGGGATGGCGTCGTCCGCCGTGCCGAGGCCCCGCAGGAACGCGCCGAGCACCGTCTCGGGCTCGGCGGCGCGCGGCCCGGCGCCCTGGAGGTCGACGTACAACTGCCCGTCGGGGAAGTGCGCCCGCGCCGCATGCGCGACATGCACCGCGAGCGTCGTCTTCCCCACACCCCCGATCCCCGCCAGCGCGGAGACGGCCATCACGCGCCCCTCCGCCGTCGACAGGATGTCGCTGAGTTCCTTGACGAAGGAGACGCGGCCGGTGAAGTCCTGGACGGTGGCGGGCAGCTGGGCCGGGCGGACGACGCCCGCGGCGGGCTCCGTCGCGGGGGCGGAGGGCTCGGCGAGGGCCGGGTCGGCCTGGAGGATGCGCTGCTGGAGTTCCTGGAGGCCGGGGCGCGGGTCGACGCCGAGTTCGTCGGCGAGGAGGCGGCGGGTGTCGGCGTAGACGGCGAGGGCCTCGGCCTGGCGCCCTGAGCGGTAGAGGGCGAGCATCAGGAGTTCGCGCAGCCGCTCCCGCAGGGGGTGCGCGGCGGTGAGGGCGGTCAGCTCGGAGACGGACTCGGCGTGGCGGCCCTGTTCCAGGTCCATGTCGAGGCGGGCTTCGAGGAGTTGCAGGCGCCATTCCTCAAGGCGGGTGCGCTGGGCGTCCGCGTAGGGCCCGGGCACGTTGGCGAGGGGCTCGCCGTCCCACAGGGACAGGGCCTCCTTGACCAGGGAGCGGGCCTGGTGCAGATCGCCGAGCCCGCGCGCCCGCTCGGCCGCCGACCACAGCTGCTCCGCCTCGGCGAGGTCGAGCACGCCGTCGGCGGCCCGCACGGCATAGCCGCCGGACTCGCTGACGAGGGCGCCGGAAGGCAGCACCTTGCGCAGCCGGGACGCGTACGTACGGATCGCGGCGAGCGCCTGCGAGGGCGGGTCCTCGCCCCAGATGGCGTCGATGAGTTCGGAGGCGGTGGCGGTGCGTCCGTCGCGGAGGAGCAGGGCCGCGAGCAGGGCGCGCTGCTGGGGGGAGCCGGTGGGCAGGGGCTCCTCGCCGAGCCAGGCACGGACGGGCCCGAGCACGCTGAAGCGGGCGGCGGGCTGCCCGTCGGCCTGCCTCTCGGCGACGCCGGCGCCGTCCACGGGCGCGGGCCCGTCGTCCCCGAGCGCACCCGAAGACACGCTCCGCGCCTCCCCGTCAGCCGTCTCCACCGTCCGCGACACCCGCGCCGTCGTGCCAGGGTCGCTTTCCGCCGCCGAACGCCGCTGCTCCGGCACTCGCGGTAGTCCGTCCATCGCTCCCCCTGCTGCCCTGCCGTACGCAGTTGCTGAAGTCTTCTCAAATACGCCCAACTGTGCCCGGCTGTGCCTGGTTTGTGCCCGCCTCGGACCTGCCCTGCCCGTGCGGCTTGCTGCGGTGCACAGTTTGCCTTGTCCGGAGCGGATGCGTCAGCCGTGGGAGACGGCTCTCACAGGGTTCCCGCACCAGTGACTGAATCCGGACAACTGACGGATCGTCAGATGCGCGCTACCGTGAGGCTCATGGAGACAAGGGAGAGCACCAGGGAGAGCACTCGGGAGACCGCCCCCGCCGAGCCGCCGTTCCCGAGGATCATCTCGGTGGACGACCACACGGTGGAGCCGCCGCACGTCTGGCGGGACCGCCTCCCGGCGAAGTACCAGGACCGAGGACCCCGCATCGTCCGCGCCCCCCTCAAGGAAATGACCTTTTTGGGCGGTAAGTTCGCCCCTGTGATGGGGGAGAAAGGGGATGATGGCCCCATAGGGGACTGGTGGGTGTACGAGGAGTTGCACCGCCCGCTGACCCGCCTCGACACCGCCGTCGGCTACGACCGCGACGAGATCAAGCTCGAAGTGATCACGTACGAGCAGATGCGGCGCGGCTCCTTCAGCGTCCCCGACCGCCTCGCCGACATGGACGTCAACCACGTCCAGTCCGCCCTGTGCTTCCCCACCTTCCCGCGCTTCTGCGGCCAGACGTTCACCGAGGCCCCCGACCGTGACCTGGGGCTTCTCGCCGTGCGGGCGTACAACGACTGGATGGTGGACGAGTGGTGCGGCCCCGCCGCGCAAGGTCGGCTGATACCGCTCACCCTCATCCCCCTCTGGGACGCCGAGCTTGCGGCCGCCGAGGTGCGGCGCAACGCGGCGCGCGGGGTGCGGGCCGTCGCCTTTTCGGAAATCCCGCCACATCTCGGACTTCCTTCGATCCACACGGACTACTGGGACCCGTTCCTCGCCGCCTGTGACGAGACGGGCACGGTGGTGGCGATGCACATCGGGTCGTCCAGCAAGATGCCGTCGACCTCCGCCGATGCACCACCCGCCGTCGGCTCCACGATCACGTTCGCGAACTGCTGCTTCTCGATGGTCGACTGGCTGATGAGCGGCAAGTTCGAGCGCTTCCCCCACGTCCGCGTGATGTACGCCGAGGGGCAGATCGGCTGGATCCCCTACATCCTGGAGCGCGCCGACGTCGTCTGGGAGGAGAACCGGGGCTGGGGCGGCGTCGCCGACAAGGTGCACCGCCCGCCGTCCGAGCTGTTCGCCGACCACGTCTTCGGCTGCTTCTTCGACGACGCCTTCGGCCTGCGCAACCTCGACGCGATCGGCGTCGGCAACGTCCTGTACGAGACCGACTACCCGCACTCCGACTCCACCTGGCCCAAGTCCCGCCAGGTCGGCGAGGAGCAGATGGGGCACCTGGCCCCGGACGTCGTGGAGCGGATCGTGCGCGGCAACGCCATCGACCTGCTCGGCCTCACGAAGGACGGCCTGTGGCCGGGACCGGGGGCCTGACCGCCATGGCGGAGCACTTCCCGGCGGGGCGGCTCGCGTACGGGATGCAGCTTCCGGTGCAGGCCCAGAGCGCGGTGTTCGCCGAGCCGTGGGAGGCCGACGCGGACCCCGGCGACCTGGTCGAGATCGCCCGCACGGCCGACCGCGCGGGCTTCGCCTACCTCGCCGCCTGCGACCACGTGGCCATCCCGCGGCGGCTCGCGGACGCGATGGGCACCACCTGGTACGACCCCGTGGCCACGCTCTCCTTCCTGGCCGGGGTCACCGAACGCGTCCGCCTGCTCAGTCATGTCGCGATCGTCGGCCTGCGCCACCCGCTCCTGACCGCCAAGAGCTACGCCACCCTCGACCACCTCAGCGGCGGCCGCCTGATCCTCGGTGTCGGCGCCGGGCACGTGGCGGAGGAGTTCGACGTCCTCGGCGCCGACTTCGCGGGGCGCGGCCCGCTGCTCGACGAGACCGTGGACGCGCTGCGGGCCGCGCTCGGTCCTGAGGAGTTCCCCGAGCACCACGGCGAGCGCTTCGCCTTCGAGGACCTCGGGCAGCGGCCCAGGCCCGCCCAGGAGCGGGTGCCGATCTGGGTCGGCGGCTCCTCGCCCGCCGCCGTCCGCAGGGCCGCGACCCGCGGCGACGGCTGGCTGCCGCAGGGCGACCCGCGCGACCGGCTGCCCGCGCAGATCGCGAAGCTGCGGCGGCTGCGGGCCGACGCGGGCGTCGAGGCGCCCGTCACCATCGGGGCCATCACCGAGCCGCTGTACGTGGGCGAGCCCTCCTGGCCGGTGGGGCGGCGGGCGCTCAGCGGGAAGCCCGACGCCCTCGCGGAGTCGCTGCGCGCGTACGCGGCGATGGGGGTCGACCAGATCCAGGTGCGGTTCCGCAGCCGGGGCCGCGCCGAACTCACCGATCAGATGGCGGCGTTCGGCGCGGAGGTCGCTCCGCACCTGGACCTGCCCACCTAGGAGGTCGGCATGGGGAAGCTGGACGGGCGCGTCGTCATCGTGACGGGTGGCGCGCGCGGTCAGGGAGAGCAGGAGGCGCGGCTCTTCGTCGCCGAGGGCGCGCGGGTGGTCGTGGGCGATGTCCTGGACGAGCAGGGGGAGGCCTTGGCGAAGGAGCTGGGTCACGAAAGAGCCCGGTACGTCCACCTGGACGTCGGCGAGGAGGCGGACTGGGCCGCCGCCGTCACCGCCACCAAGGACGCCTTCGGCGCGGTCGACGGCCTGGTCAACAACGCGGGCATCCTGCGCTTCAACGAGCTGGTGAAGACGCCCCTGGAGGAGTTCGAGCGGATCGTCCGCGTCAACCAGACCGGCGTCTTCCTAGGTATCAAGGCGACCGCGCCCGAGATCGCGGCGGCGGGCGGCGGTTCGATCGTCAACACCGCCTCGTACGCGGGGATGACGGGCATGGCGTACATCGGGGCGTACAGCGCGACCAAGCACGCCGTCATCGGCCTCACCCGGGTCGCCGCCCTGGAGCTGGCCAAGCGGCACATCCGCGTGAACGCGATCTGCCCCGGAGCCATCGACACCGCCATGAGCAATCCGGCACACCTCGACCCGGACGCGGACGTGGCGAAGGCCTCGCGCGGCCTGGACGCGCTGTACCGCAAGCTCGTGCCGCTCGGCCGGGTGGGCAGGGCCGAGGAGGTGGCGCGGCTCGCGCTGTTCCTCACCGCGGCGGAGGACTCGGCGTACATCACCGGGCAGCCGTTCGTGATCGACGGCGGCTGGCTCGCCGGGGTCAGCACTCTCTGACGGATCGTCAGGCGGGAGCGGGTGCGGGTCTTGACGCTCCCGGGGTGCGGTGGAACAGTCGGACCAGCGAATCTGACGGTCTGTCAGAAACTCACGAGGACGGTGAACCGCCTTGGAATTCGGGCTCTTTGTACAGGGATACGTGGGCAAGCGGGCCGAGACCGACCCTCTCGCCGAGCACAAGGCGCTGATGGAGGAGACCGAGTACGTCATCGAGGCGGACACGTCGGGCTTCAAGTACGCCTGGGCGTCCGAGCACCACTTCCTGGAGGAGTACTCGCACCTCTCCGCCAACGACGTCTTCCTCGGCTACCTCGCCCACGCGACGGAGCGGATCCACCTCGGCTCGGGGATCTTCAACCCCCTGGCCCAGGTCAACCACCCGGTCAAGGTCGCCGAGAAGGTCGCCATGCTCGACCATCTGTCGGAGGGCCGCTTCGAGTTCGGCAGCGGGCGCGGTGCCGGGTCGCACGAGATCCTCGGCTTCCTGCCGGGCATCACCGACATGAACCACACCAAGGAGATCTGGGAGGAGACCATCGCGGAGTTCCCCAAGATGTGGCTCCAGGAGGAGTACGAGGGGTTCCAGGGCAAGCACTGGCAGCTGCCGCCGCGCAAGGTCTTCCCCAAGCCGTACGGCGCCTCGCACCCGGCCATGTGGTACGCCGCCGGGTCCCCGTCCTCGTACGCCATGGCCGCGAAGAAGGGGCTCGGGGTCCTCGGCTTCAGCGTGCAGAAGGTCTCCGACATGGAGTGGGTCCTGGAGCAGTACAAGACCGCGATCCGGGACGCCGAGCCCGTCGGGGACTTCGTCAACGACAACGTCATGGTGACGTCCACGGCCATCTGCGCGGAGACGCACGAGAAGGCCGTCGAGATCGCCGTGAACGGCGGGCTCAACTACCTGCAGTCGCTGGTGTTCCGCTACCACGACACCTTCCCCCGGCCCGAGGGGATTCCCGAGTGGCCCGAGGTGCTTCCCGACTACACCGAGGAGATCATCGAGCTGCTCATCGCCGAGGAGCTGATGATCTGCGGGGATCCGGACGAGGTGACCCGGCAGTGCAAGCGGTGGGAGCAGGCCGGGGCCGATCAGCTGTCGTTCGGGCTGCCCATCGGGATCTCGCCCGAGGACACGAAGCGGACCATCCGGCTGATCGGGGAGCATGTCATCCCCAAGATCGACACCGACCCTGTCCACCGGACCAGTCGTATGCGGAACGCTGCCGACTGAGCCTCGCCCCGGGGTGTGGTGGCCGCCGATCGCCCTTCGGGCTCGTCCTCAAACGCCGGACGGGCTGAAACTGCTCGCCCGGACACGCGGTGAGCGAAACTGCTCGCCCGGACGCGCGGCGAGCCCGAAAGCCCCAAGGAAAGGGGTAGTTCGCCATGCTCGACCACCTCATCAAGGGGGTGACCGTCGTCGACGGGACGGGGGGCGCTGCCCGCGTCGCCGACGTCGGGATCAGGGACGGTCGCATCGCCGTCGTCGCGGCCTCCGTCACGGAGGAGGCCCGTACCCAGGAAGAGGCCCACGGCCTGGTCCTCGCGCCCGGGTTCGTCGATCCGCACACCCACTACGACGCGCAGCTCTTCTGGGACCCGTACGCGACGCCGTCCCTGAACCACGGCGTGACGACCGTCGCGGGCGGGAACTGCGGTTTCACGCTGGCCCCGCTGCACCCGGACCGGCCCGAGGACGCCGACTACACGCGGCGGATGATGTCCAAGGTCGAGGGGATGTCCCTGGTCGCCCTGGAGGAGGGGGCGCCCTGGTCGTGGCACTCCTTCGGGGAGTACCTGGACGCGCTTGAGGGACGCATCGCCGTCAACGCCGGGTTCATGGTGGGGCACTGCGCGCTGCGGCGGTACGTCATGGGGGCCGACGCCGTCGGCGGGCAGCCGTCGGCCGAGCAGCTGGAGCGGATGCTCGCGCTGTTCCACGAGGCGATGGACGCGGGCGCCTGGGGGCTCTCCACCACGCAGTCGTCCACGCACTCCGACGGGGACGGGCAGCCGGTGGCATCGCGGCACGCCGGGCCCGACGAACTGCTCGCCCTGTCGCGGGCCGTCGCCGACCACGAGGGCACGCAGCTCGAGGCGATCGTCGCCGGGTGCCTCGACCAGTTCGACGACGCCGAGATCGACCTGTTCGTGGAGATGAGCGCGGCAGCCGGCCGGCCCCTGAACTGGAACGTCCTCACCATCGACGCCGCCGTGCCCGAGCGGGTCCCGCGCCAGCTGGTCCCCAGCGAATGCGCCCGCAAGGCGGGCGGCCGCGTCGTCGCCCTCACCATGCCCATCCTCACGCCCATGAACATGTCGCTCGGCACGTTCTGCGCGCTCAACCTCATCCCCGGCTGGGGCGACGTCCTCGGCCTGCCCGTACCCGAGCGCATCGCGAAGCTCCGCGACCCGGACGTCCGCGCGGAGATGCTGCGGCGCGCGGGCAGCAAGGAGGCCGGGGTCTTCCGCCGCCTCACGCACTTCGGGCGGTACGTCATCGGGGACACCTACTCCGCCGAGAACGAGGGCCTGACCGGGCGGGTGGTGCGGGACATCGCCGCCGAGCGGGGCCAGGAGCCCTTCGAGTGCATCGTCGAGATCTGCGCCAACGACCGGATGCGCACGGTCCTGTGGCCCATGCCGACCGACAACGACCCGGACTCCTGGGCCCTGCGCGCCGAGACCTGGGCCCACGAGGACGTCCTGCTCGGCGGCTCCGACGCGGGCGCCCACCTGGACCGCATGTGCGGCGCCCCGTACACCACGCGTTTCCTCGGGGACTGTCTGCGCGGCCGGAAGCTGGTCGGCCTTGAGCAGGCCGTGAAGATGCTCACCGACGACCCGGCGCGCCTGTTCGGCCTGCGCGAGCGCGGCCGCGTCGCCGAGGGCTTCCACGCCGACCTCGTCCTCTTCGACCCCGAGCGGATCGACGCGGGCAAGGCCACCCTCGTGCACGACCTGCCCGGCGACAGCCCACGCCTCGACTCCAAGGCGATCGGCGTGAACGCCGTGTGGGTCAACGGCGTCGAGGTGATCCGCGACGACGTGGTGACCGGGGCGGTGCCGGGGACGGTGCTGCGGTCCGGGCGCGACACCAGGACGGTGAGCACGAGGTGAGCGGGGGCGAGGCGGGTCCGGCCGGTCGGGTGGGTTCGGCCGGTCGGGTCGGTTCGGCTGGTCGGGTTGGTTCGGCTGGTCCGGCCGGGGGTCCGCAGCGGCTCTTCGTCGGCGGCGAGTGGGTCGAGCCGGACGGCGGGCACCACGAAGTGATCGACCCGGCGACCGAGGACGTCGTCGGCCTCGCCCCGGAGGCGAGCCGCGCCCAGGTGTGGCAGGCCGCCGCGGCTGCCCGGGAGGCCTTCGGGACGTGGTCGCGTACGTCGCCGCAGGAGCGCGCCGCCATCCTCGACCGGACCGCCGACCTGCTGCAACGCGACTTCGCGAGCCACGTGGAGCTGGCCCGCGCGGAGACCGGCGCGACCACGGCGACCGCGCGCGGCATGCAGGTGGCGGTGGCCGTGGCCCGCTTCCGGCGGTACGCGCGCGGCGCCCTCGAACCCGTCGAGACCGGCATCCCGCCCCAGATCAACGAGGCGGGCCCGCTCGGCCGCGCCGCGGCACTCGGCGCCGTCGCCGTGCGCCGCCCCGTCGGCGTGGTCACCTGCATCACCTCCTACAACAACCCCTGGGCGAACCCGGCGGGCAAGGTCGCCCCGGCTCTGGCCATGGGCAACACCGTCCTCGTCAAGCCCGCGCCCCAGGACCCGCTGTCCGTCTACCGTCTCGCGGCTGCCCTGGAGGAGGCGGGCGCCCCGCCTGGCGTCGTCAACGTCGTCTCCGGCACCTCCGTGGACGTGGGCGAGGCCGCCGTCGACTCGCCGGACGTCGACATGGTGAGCTTCACCGGCTCCACGGCGATCGGGCAGCGCATCGGCGAGGTGTGCGGGCGCGGCATGAAACGCCAGCTCATGGAGTTGGGCGGGAAGGGCGCCGCGATCGTCTTCGCGGACGCCGACCTGGATGCGGCGGCCGCGGGCATCGGCACGACCTTCTCGTTCTACAGCGGGCAGATCTGCACGGCGCCCACGCGGGTCCTCGTCCAACGGGAGGTGTACGAGCCGCTGGTGGAGCGGCTCGTCCGGTACGCGGGCCACCTGAAGGTGGGCGACCCGCGCGACCGGGACACGGTCGTCGGACCGCTCATCTCGGCCGCGCACCGCGAACGCGTGGAGTCCTACGTGGAGTTGGGGCGCAAGGAGGGCGCGCGGGTCGTGGTCGGCGGCGAGCGTCCGGGGCCCGGCCTCGACAAGGGTTTCTACGTGGCCCCGGCGCTCCTGGCCGACTGCGCGCCCGAGATGCGGGTGGTCCGCGAGGAGATCTTCGGGCCCGTCGTCGTGGTCGTGCCCTTCGACGGCACGGGCGGGACGGCCGGGTCCGCCGAGTCCGTCGAGGACACCGCCGTCGCCCTCGCCGACGACAGCGACTACGGCCTCATCGACTACGTCTGGTCGGCCGACACGGCCCGCGCCTTCCGCGTCGCGGCCCGGCTGCGCGCGGGCGGCGTCGGCGTGAACACCATCGGCCGTAACATGGAGGCCCCCTTCGGCGGCTTCAAGCAGAGCGGGGTGGGGCGCGACTGCGGGTCGTACGCCCTGCACGCGTACAGCGAGACGCAGGCGGTGGTGTGGGCGGGGTGAGGGCCCCCGGCGGGGTGCGCGTGCCACTCGCGGGGTGCGCGTTGCCCGCGGAGGCGCGCCCCTTCCGGGGTGTCCTCCACATCCCCTACGTGATATCTGCGTAGATCCCTTACGGGTCAACTTGCCAGCATCGCCTGGTGAGTTGACCCGCACCGGGGCGGCCGGGGCATTGTCAGTGGGGGATGTCATAGTCGGCCGCATGACGACTCCACTCGCGTGGGTGCACGCGCATCAGGGCCATGAGCTGGCACTGGACGGGACGGACCTGAGATGCCGGAAGCACGGCGGCAAGGTCCTGAGATCCGTGCCCGCCGCCGTGCGCGAAAGCCCTGTCGGTGAGCGCTTCGAGGCGCTGCGGGAGCAGGTGCTCCGGCACGAGCGGGAGTGCCGGGCCACCGTCGAGTCCTGGCTGCTCGGCGACGCGCCGGTGCCCGGCCCGCTCCTCGCCCGCGTGTGGGACGACACCGGCTGGCGCGCCTGCCTGCGGCACCTGGTCGTGCGGGTCGAAGGGCGGCTCGGGCTGCTCGACGACGTGTCCGGGGGCGGGCGGGTGAGCGCCAGAGAGGCGGACGGCACGCTGTACGAGGCGTCGGCCGGGGCCGCGGTGACGCTCGTGCATCCGGTGCTGCTCGACGATCCGGACGGGTGGCGGCTGCTGCTGGCCGGGCACGGGGGTGCCCAGGGGGTCGAGCAGGTGGACCGGCGGGTGCACCGGCGGCGGGCCGGGCGGGGGCCCGAGGGCGTCGGGGTGGAGGTGTCCGGGGGCGCGTACGCGTACGCGGCGGTGGCCGGGGCCGCGCGGAGGCGGGCCGTGGAGCACGGGTTCGCGGTGCGGGGCGGGTTCGCGGTCCTGGGGGTGAGAGAGCGGGGCGCCGCGGTCGAGGTGCGGTGCTGGCTGGGGAGCGAGGAGACCGGGGGGTCCGGGGAGGCCGGGCGGCTGCTCTGGGTCGACGGGGCGGAACGGCCGCTGCCGGTCGGTGAGGTGGGGCCGGTGGCCTGGTCCGAGGGCCGACGGATGGCGGAACTGGTGTACGGCGAGCTGGACGCACGGGAGAACGAAGAGCGATGACGCGGGACATGCAGACACGGGGCGTACAGAGCGACGGCGGCGGGTCGGCGGCAGCCCTTGCGGCGGGCCTCGCCCCGCCTGGAACCCCCGGCGGCGAGGACATCACCGCCCGGCGGTACGGCCACCCCTACCTGGGCGCACGCCCCGTGGTCCGGCTGACCGCGCGGCCCCTCGCCCCGGTCGAGGACCGGCTCCTGGCCGACCTCGGCTATGCCGCGCCCGACGCGGGGGACCCCGTGGCGGCCGGACACCTCCCCGAACTGCGCTATCCCGCCTGGGCGCTGGTCCACGACCCCGCGCACGCCGAGGCCGCGCTGACGGCGGGCGTCGAGATGGCGCGCGCCGGACGCCTGGTCGGGCGGCGCCCAGGACCCGCCCTCGACGACTTCCAGCGGATCGCGGCGACGCTGCCGCTCGACCACCTCCCCCTGTACTGGGAGGAGGTCGGCCGGATGTTCGTCGCCGCCGGACGGGACAAGCAGGGCGCGCTGATGTTCGGCAGGGCGCGGGCCGCCGACCGGCACACCACCGCGGGCGCCGACCCGGCCCGGCGGCGCGCGGTGTTCCTGGAGTTCGCGCTGGCGGGGGCCCTCTCGGCCAAGGACATCAAGGCGTACGTGGCGGAGCTGGCCCAAGGGCCCGACCCGCTGGCGGCTTACCGCGAGCTGCGGGATCTCGCCGTGCGCAGGACCACGGGCGGGCTCCCGCCCTGGCCCGAGATGCTCAAGCAGCTCGGCAGGCTCGCCAAGTCCGCGGGCCTCGACGTCACCACCGAACACCGCCTGGTCCTGGAGGACTTGGTGGACACACCCGCCCTGTGGCGGGCGGCGGACACCTTCTGGACGACGCAGCGCAAGCTCCTCGTGCCGGCGGTCACCGCGTCGGCGGTGCTGCGACAGCGGCTGCTGTGGCGGCTGGTCGACGTACCGCCGTCGGATCTGGACGCCTGGTGGTGCGGCCTGCTCGTGGAGACGGGGGCGCTGGACGGGCTGGGTGGCGGGGCGGGGGCCGGGGCCGCGGGCAAGTGGCTGTCCGCGCTGCTGTGCCGGTACGGCGACGCCTCGGCTCCGGCCGTGCCCGGGGAACTGCTGTGCCTGCCCGGCCTGTTGGCGGACCGGATCCCCGACGGCGGGGCGCCGGTGCGGTTCGGTTCCGGGGCGCCCGGGGACTACTGCGGGATCGACGCCGTGGCGCTGGTGAGCTGCCTGGAGGCGGGGGTGCCGGTGGCGGACCCGGGGCCGGGGGCGGAGCTGCGGAACTGGGAGGGGTTCGACGACGCGGGGCTGCGGGCGCTGCTCGCGGACGAACGGTTCGGTCCTGTCCTCGCCCGGTCCGTCCCGCAGGGTGCCTACGACCACGAGGAGTTCCGTGGGCTGTGGGGGAGGCAGGCCCTGCGGCCGGTCCTGCGGGAGATCGTCGACGGCAACGTCCTGCGGGCGCGGTCCGGTGGACTGACGGCCGCCGGCCACGCGCTGCGCTGGCTGGAGGACAACCTCCGGTCGGACATGCTGACCGACAGGCCCGACCTGGCCGCCCGCCTCACGGGGCTCGACCTGGTGACACCGCTGGCCCGCACGCTGCGCGCGGGCATCCTGGACGAGCTGGGCTGGGCCGCGCTGGACGAGGCCGCCGCCGAGATGAAGGGCGGCAGGTTCTGGTGCCGGGCGAGCTGGCCCGTCCTGACCGTCCACGACCGCGGCAAGGCCGTCGCGATCGACCCCGGCGGCCGGATCGCGGAACACCGCCTGCGGGTGCCGAGCGAGGCCTCCCGCTTCGACCACACCCCCCACGCGTACTTCTCCGACGGCCAGTTCCTCGTCCTCCACTACGTCAACGGCAGGCAGAGCCACTACTGGTCGGACGCGCCGGACGAGCTGTTCGACGTGCGGCCGGGGCTCTGGGAGTCGCTCCACCACGAACCGGCGCGGCCCGGGTACACGTTCATGGCGCCGAGCGGACGCAGGTTCATGGGCCACCGGGTCCTCGACCCCCGCGAGGAGCGGGTCGGGCCGAACGGCCACATGTTCCACGACGGCGGGGACTTCTGGTGGCTCACCGAGGACGCGGGCGAGCCACGGGTGCGCCGCATCGACCTGACGACGGGCGACCTCGCCGCCCCCGGCGCGGCCCTGCCCGACTTCTTCGACCCGTCCCACCTCGGCGAGCACGAACGCTGGCACTTCACGTCCTCCTCCCTGGCGCCCCTTCCGTACGGCGTGAAGGAGTCACCGCTGGGCAGCGACGGCAGGCGGGTCGGCCTGCGGGTCGCCCAGGACGAGGTGACCGGGCAGGTCCGCTACCACCGGGTCGACGGGGTCCACGGCGTGCTCGACGGATCCGGGAGCACCGCCGTCTGGGGCGTGCTCGACCTACCGGGGGCGGACCGGCGGCTGGTGCTCAGCGGCGGCGTCGGCCGGTACGACCCGGTGGTCGCCCGCGACGCCGAGACCGGGGAGCCGTACTGGCACGCCGAGTTGAAGAACGACGGCTGGACCTCCACGGAGCCCGACGCGATGGCCGCGGGGACGCGGCTCATACCGCCGCCCGCGTTCTGGCACTTCCTCGCCCCGCGCGACCCCGCGGGATCGGCGGGGCTGCGACGACTCACCGAGGACGCCGTACGCGACCTCCTCGCCGCCGCGGCCACCTCCGAGGAGGCCCTGCGCACCGCCGTCGGCAAGCTGCTCCCCGACGTCGGGCACCCGTTGCTCGCCCGCGGCGTAGCAGGCTGCGTCCGGGCGGCCGCGGACCTGGCCGCCCGCGGGGAGCGGCTCCTGACCCGGCTGACCCGGGCCGCCTGACGCCGTACGGACCTTCCGCCCTAGTCCCGGGGACGGCCACCCCTTGGTCCCCACGACCGATACGACCGCTGTGCCGCCCCAACTACCGTCCCCACCATGCGAATAGCACTGATCGGAACAGGAAACGTCGGCCGCGCCCTCGCCAAGGCCTGGGCCGCGGCCGGCCACGACGTCGTGCTCGGCTCCCGCGACCCCGCGGCGAAGGAGGACCTGGCCAAGGAGCTGGGCGTGCCGGTCGTCGGGCTCGCGGCGGCGGCGGAGCACGGGGAGGCCGTGGTGAACGCGACCCCCGGGACGGAGTCGGTGGCCACCCTCCGCACGGCGGGCGCCGCGGCCCTCGCGGGCAAGCTGCTCATCGACATAGCCGTCGGCTTCACCGAGGAGCCGCACGGCCTGGCCCTCTCGCACCCCGGGGTGTCCCTCGGCGAGGAGATCCAGGAGGCGTTCCCCGAGGCCCGGGTGGTCAAGACCTTCTCCACGATGGACGCCATCGTCATGACGGCCCCCGGCGACCTGACGGGCCCCTCCACCGTCTTCCTCTCGGGCAACGACCCCCAGGCCAAGCAGACGACGGCCACCCTCCTCACCGACCTCGGCTGGCCCGAGTCCGCCCACCTGGACCTGGGCGGCATCGAAACCGCCCGCGGCCAGGAACACTTCGCACTCCTCTTCATGGGCATAGCGGGAGCACTCGGCTCCTACGACTTCGGCCTCCAGGTGGTGCCGCACCGCTCGACCGAGTGACGCACGGCCATATTCCACAGGCATGTGCCGAACTCCCCCTAGCGTTCCGCACATGGTGAGTTCATCCCACGAAGCGATGCACCGCATCTTCCAGAAGGAGCCCGGCGTCTTCGGCCGCGCGTTCCGGGCACTCGACCTACCGTTCCCGGAACCGATCGCGGTGTCCCTGTTACCCAACGACCTGACCGAGACGGCTCCCCTTGAGCGGCGGGTGGACACGCTGCTGCGCTTCGACACGGAGAAGCAGGGGAGCTGTCTCGTGGCCGTCGAGGCCCAGAGCCGCAAGGAGGACACGAAGCCCGCCAGCTGGGCCTATTACACCTCCTACCTGCACGCGAAGTACCGGCTCCCGACCGTCCTGCTCGTCACCTGCCAGGAGAAGTCGACGGCAGTCTGGGCCGCGGGTCCCTTCAGCATCGGCCCGGTCCACTGGCCCATGCTCACGATCCGCCCCCTCGTCCTCGGCCCCCACAACGTCCCGGTCATCACCGACGCACGGGCCGCCGCATCGGACATTCCGCTCGCCACCCTGTCCGCGATCACACATGGTAAGGACGCGAATGCCGGTGCCATACTGAGTGCACTGGCCGACGCCCTGAGGACCATCGACCGAGAAGACGCGGACATCTTCTCCGAACTGACCGAACAGGGCCTGGCCAACAGTCCGGCCCTCAAAATCTGGAGGGAACTGATGGCCGTCGACACTGCATTTTTCCGCTCGGAGAGGGCGATGAAGCTCCGTGACGAGGGGCGTACGGAGGGTCGTGCGGAAGAGCGCGCGGAGGCCGTGCTGAGGGTCCTTCAACGGAGGGGCATCGAGGTGCCCGAGCATGTGCGGCAGCAGGTCGTCGGGTGCGACGACCTCGACACCCTCGGGGTCTGGTTCGACCGGTCGTTGACGGTGGTGGCCGCCGAGGAGTTGTTCGTCGAGGGGTGACCGGTCTCGGTGCTCCGGGGTGGGTCACGCCACGCGGTAGCGCAGCAGGGCCACGCCGGACGTGAAGGGGCGGGTCTCCACCAGGTGGAGACTCGCCTTGTGGCGGTCGAAGAGGCGGGCGCCGTGGCCCAGGACGACGGGGTAGACGAAGAGGCGGAACTCGTCGACCAGGTCGGACTCGATGAGGGCGTGGGTCAGGCGGATGCTGCCCGTGGTGACGATGTCCTTGCCGGGCTGGGACTTGAGGGTGGTGATCTCCTCCTTCAGGTCGCCGGCGAGGATGGTGGTGTTGGCCCAGCGGGGGTCCCGCAGGGTCGTGGAGACCACGTACTTCTGGACCTTGTTCAGGTAGTCGGTGACGCCTGTCGTGTCGTTCGTCTGCTGCGGCCAGTAGCCGCGCATGTCCTCGAACGTCACCCGGCCGACCAGGAACGCGTCCGCCGCTGCCGCCTGCTCGTGCAGGGCTTCGTTGAGGTCCGACTGGTCCGCGTCGTCGCTCGCCGGGTCGAACCAGCCGTCCGTCGCGTCGATGACGCCGTCCAGCGTGATGTTCTGGGTGATGATCAAGTCGCGCATGGGGGCCGCCTTCTCCCTGGGCTAGTCAGGTGTGGTGTCGTCGCGCCGGTCGTGTCGGCAGGGTCCGTAGTGGTGACTGCCGCGGCGGCGCTTTCTCATCGCCAGGGCCGTCAGTACGTACGGTGTCGCGAACAGCGCGAACGTCGTGCCGTGGGACGTCTGCGGGGCCAGGAGGCCGTACGTCGCGTACACCGCCACCGTCGTCAGCTCCGTCGCCGCGCCCGCCAGGGACGTCACCGTCGCCCGGCTCGGGCGCCTGACGGATGCCTGGAGGCGGGCGTCGGCCAGGACCGTGGTGAGCTGGAAGGCGCAGAAGGCCAGGGCGACGAGGGTGATGCCCGCCGGGAGCGGGAGCCCGTGCGGCGGGAGTGCCGTGCCCGCCGCCAGCGCCAGGCCCGCGCCCGCGAGGAGCCCCGCGAGGCCCCCCGCGCCCACGCCCCGCACCGCCCCCGCGAGCAGGCTGCCCACCGTCGCCCCCACCCAGATCACGAGCAGCCACCACGGCACCTCCGCGTCCCCCGCCCCCGCCTCCCGCACGAGCAGCGGCGTGTACTCGTCCAGCGCGCCCCACACCGCCGTCACCGCCGGTACGAGCAGCAGCGCCCCGCGCACCGCCCGGTCGCCCCTGGCCTCGGCGACACCGGCCCGCAGGGCACCCCACCAGCCCGCACCGCCGCCGTCGCCCTCGCCCCCAGCCCCTGCCCCCCGATGCTCCGGCAACCCCAAGGCCACCCCCGCCGTCAGCACGCAGGCCGCCACGCTCGCCGCGCCCACCAGGCCGTACCCGCCCACCGCCAGGGCCGGGCCCGCCAGGGCCGTCGCCGTCATCACGCCCGCGAGGGAGGCCGCGCGGGCGCGGCCCATGACCCGGGCGTAGCTGTCCGCCGCGTCCAGGTGCGCCAAATCCTCGTACACGAGGGCCTCCAGCGCGCCGGAGCCGAAGGCCCCCTTCGCTCCCCACAGCACGAAGCCGAGTGCGAACGTCCAGTACGAGGGGGCGAGGACCCACAGGGCGAAGCCCGCGGCGGTGAGGAGGGGGCCGGTCCACAGGAGCAGGCGGCGGGAGACCGCGTCGGCCAGGGCTCCGGAGGGGACCTCAAGAAGGATGCCGGTCAGGGACCAGAGGACGAAGAGGGACGAGATCTGCGTGACGGAGAGGTCCGCGTCGCTGAACAGGAGCGCGTACACGGGGTAGAGCAGGACGCAGTCGTCCAGGAAGGAGTACGCGTACAGGGCCGCCGTCAGACGGCCACCCGCCGTGCTTCGTGAAGGTCAATGTCGTCGTCGGCTCATATGAGGGAGCCTAGCCGTTCGCCCGGCAGACCGGCGAGGCCGTTTACGCGCCGGTGGAGCCGGTGGAGCCCGTCGCGCCCGTCGCGCCGGTCGAGCCCGTCGCGCTCGTCGAGAGCCCCTCGTCCGCCCGGGACCCCGCGAGCACCGCCTCCAGCAACCCCGGATACCGCGCGTCCAGGTCCTCACGGCGCAGCGACAGCAGGTTCTCCCGGCCGGACGGCCCGCCCGAGCCGCCGGGCTCCCGGGCGACCCGCACGGTGGACGGCGGAGCGGGGGCGACCCCGGCGGCGGCCGAAGGCCCCGCGGCCGCCGCGACGAGCGCGACGAGGGCCGCCCCCGCGTCGCTCAACGCCCCAGGAAGATCGGATTCGTGAGCGCCTTCATCGGCCCCGGGAGCGGCGGCGCCACCGCCGCCCCCCGCACCTCCGCGCGGACGTACGCCGCGTACGAGGCCGTCGTGCGCCACTGAGCGGACCCCGTCCCCGACTCGGGAATCACCGGGCTGGTGAACAGCACGCCCTGGTCCGTGATGAACCGGATCGTGCAGCCGGGCACGCCCTTCACGTCGAGCCTGACCGTCACCGGGTCGTCGGCGTCGACGCGCAGCCGCTCGCCGATGCCCGCGTGCCGCCCCTTGCCGCCGGACGCGCCGAAGGTCAGCTCGATGGCCTTGGACTCCGTGAGGTAGGAGCGGCCCGCGCGGATGCCCTCCTGGATGGCCTCGCGGGTCAGGTCGTCGGCGAGGACGACGGTCTGGGGGCGGCCGACGGGGTCGGGGTCGCGGTGGGCGTCGCTGTTGCCCATCGCCGGGGTCCAGCGGCGGCCGCCCCGCGCGGCGGCGACGAGCGCGTTGTCCCACTCGGAGATCGCCACCTCGTCCTCCGGCGAGAACGCGCCGTTCCACACCTCGACCGCGTCGGCCTCACCGAAGCCGAACTTCCAGTTGCAGCCGACGCAGGTGGCGTGCGGGTGCGCGGGCACGACCAGGCCGCCGGAGCGGCGGATCTGGCGGGCGTAGTGGCCGAAGCGGTTGTCGCGGGCGCGGTAGCGCCAGTCGACGAAGGTCCCGGGGTCGGTGCCGAGGGCGAGGACGTGGCCGTTGCGGGTGGTGATCTCCTCGCCGAGCAGGACGAGCAGGTCGTCACCCGCGACCTCGGACCAGTGGGCGTGCGCGGACTGGGTGTTGTGCTCGGAGGAGTTGATGAAGTCGAGCCCGGCGGCGCGGGCGAGGGCGCCGATCTCGGCGGGCGTGCGGCGGCCGTCGGAGTACCAGGTGTGCAGATGGCAGTCGCCCCGGTACCAGGCGCGGCCGCGCCCCTTGGCGCGCTCCGGCGGGTACTTCGGCTTCGGCGTGCTCCCGGGCGCTCCGTACGTGAGGGTGATGGTCACCTCGTACGGCAGGCCCTGCGGGGCCACGGTGTAGGGCCCGAGGGCGATGTTCCAGGTCCCGGCGCGCACGGGCCCCGGGATGTAGCCGGGCGTCGCGTCGTCGGCCCGGATGAAGAACTCCGTGCGAGCCCCGCCCGACCACCCACGGAACCCCTTCCCCCCGAGGGCCGTGCCGCGCTCGTCGAAGATGCCGATGTCGAGGGCGTTGCCGACGGTCCCGGGCGGCACCGTCACCCTCTCGTAGGTGTACGAGACGTGGATCTGCTGGACCCCGCGCGGGATCTCGACCGGCAGATACACGAAGTCGGGCGAGCCGGTGGGCAGCGTGCCCTTGACCGTCTTCGTCTCCTTGCCGGTCCGCCGTTCCTCGGCGCCGGCGCTGCTGGCGAAGGTCACACTGCCCAACGTAAGGGCGGTGGCCGCCCCCGTCACGAGCAGCGCGCGTCTGTTCAGGTGGCTTTCGTCCTCGCACATGCTGCGGCTCCCCAGAGGTCGGCGTCGACGGCGTCGAGCGGTGCCCGACGGTGACTGCGTGGCGCGGGTGGTGCGTGCAACTCTGGTATTGAGCCGTGAACTCCCTTGTAAGGGAAGAGGGTCGGGGGGTTGCGCGCAGTCGTCGGGACGGGCCGTGGGGGGCGGTGCCGGGGTGGCGGCCCCGCGCGGTGCCCCGGTGTTCCGGCCACCGGCCCCACTGGCTGTCGGATGCCGCTCGTATGCTCGGTGGCATGACCAACAGCGCCCCGCAGGATCCCGACCGGGCAGCGGCCCGGCCCACCGCCAACGCCATGCGGCGGGCGCTCCGCCGAGCCAGGGACGGGGTCGCCCTCGACGTGGCGGAGGCCGCGGTGCTCCTCCAGGCGCGGGGGGCGGACCTGGAGGACCTGGCCGCTTCGGCGGGGCGGGTGCGGGACGCGGGGCTCGCGGCCGAGGGACGCGCGGGCGTCATCACGTACTCGAAGAGCGTGTTCATCCCGCTGACGCGGCTGTGCCGGGACAAGTGCCACTACTGCACGTTCGTGACCGTCCCCGGGAAGCTGCGCCGGGACGGGCACGGGATGTTCATGTCGCCCGACGAGGTCCTCGACATCGCGCGCCGGGGCGCCGACCTTGGCTGCAAGGAAGCCCTCATCACGCTCGGCGACAAGCCGGAGGACCGCTGGCCCGAGGCCCGGGAGTGGCTGGAGGCGGCGGGGTACGACGACACGATCGCGTACGTACGGGCCATCTCCATCCGGATCCTGGAGGAGACCGGCCTGCTTCCGCACCTCAACCCCGGGGTCATGAGCTGGACCGACTTCCAGCGTCTCAAGCCGGTCGCGCCCAGCATGGGGATGATGCTGGAGACGACGGCGGAGCGGCTGTGGAGCGAGCCGGGCGGGCCGCACCACGGCTCACCGGACAAGGAGCCCGCCGTGCGCCTGCGGGTTCTTGAGGACGCGGGCCGTTCGTCCGTGCCGTTCACCAGCGGGCTGCTCATCGGCATCGGGGAGACGTACGAGGAGCGGGCCGAGTCGCTGTTCGCGCTGCGCAGGGTGGCCCGGTCCTACCACGGCGTGCAGGAGCTGATCATCCAGAACTTCCGCGCCAAGCCGGACACGGCGATGCGCGGGACGCCGGACGCCGAGATGGACGACCTGGTGGCGACGGTCGCCGTGGCCCGGCACATCATGGGCCCCGCCGGCTGCATCCAGGCTCCGCCGAACCTCGTCGACGGGGAGTACGGGCGCCTCATCCGCGCCGGGATCGACGACTGGGGCGGGGTCTCGCCGATCACCATCGACCACGTCAACCCCGAGAAGCCCTGGCCGCGGATCGAGGAGCTGGCGGCGCGGTCCGAGGCGGAGGGCTTCCGGCTCGCGGAACGGCTGTGCGTGTACCCGGAGTTCGTGCGCCGCGGCGAGCCGTGGCTCGACCCCCGGCTCCTTCCGCACGTGCGCGCCCTCGCCGACCCCGAGACGGGGCTCGCGAACCCGGACGCCGAGGTCCGCGGCCTGCCCTGGCAGGAGCCCGACGAGGGGTACGTGGCGTCATCGGGCCGCACCGACCTGCACCGCACCATCGACACCACGGGCCGGACCGCCGACCGGCGCGACGACTTCGACGAGGTGTACGGCGACTGGGAGGCGCTGCGCGAGCAGGCCGCGCCCGGCATGGTGCCCTCCCGCATCGACGGCGACGTCCGCGCCGCCCTCGCCACGGCCGCCGACGACCCCACTCGGTTGACGGACGACGAGGCCCTCGCCCTCCTGCACGCGGACGGCCCCGCCCTGGACGCCCTCTGCTCCGTCGCCGACGACGTCCGCAAGTCCGTCGTCGGCGACGACGTCACGTACATCGTCACGCGGAACATCAACTTCACCAACGTCTGCTACACGGGCTGCCGCTTCTGCGCCTTCGCCCAGCGCCGCACCGACGCGGACGCCTACACCCTCTCCCTGGACCAGGTCGCCGACCGCGCCGCGCAGGCCTGGGACGTCGGCGCGGTCGAGGTGTGCATGCAGGGCGGCATCCACCCGGACCTGCCCGGCACGGCGTACTTCGACATCGCCCGCGCCGTGAAGGAGCGCGTGCCCGGCATCCACGTGCACGCCTTCTCGCCGATGGAGGTCGTCAACGGCGCGACGCGCACGGGGCTTTCGATACGTGAGTGGCTGAGCCGCGCCAAGGAGTCGGGCCTCGACTCCATCCCCGGCACGGCCGCCGAGATCCTCGACGACGAGGTCCGCTGGATCCTCACGAAGGGCAAGCTGCCGGCCGCGACGTGGATCGAGGTCGTGAAGACGGCTCACGAGCTGGGCCTGCGCTCCTCCTCCACGATGATGTACGGCCATGTGGACCAGCCGCGCCACTGGCTCGGGCACTTCCGTACGCTCGCCGCGATCCAGCAGGAGACCGGCGGCTTCACGGAGTTCGTGACGCTCCCCTTCATCCACACCAACGCCCCGGTCTACCTCGCCGGGATCGCCCGGCCAGGACCCACCACCCGCGACAACCGCGCGGTGACGGCCATGGCCCGGCTCCTGCTCCACCCTCACATCCCCCACATCCAGACCAGCTGGGTGAAGCTCGGGGCGGAGGGGGCCGCGGAGATGCTGCGTTCCGGGGCGAACGACCTCGGCGGCACGCTGATGGAGGAGACCATCTCCCGGATGGCGGGCTCCAGTTACGGCTCCTACCGGTCGGTGGCCGACCTCGTCTCCATCGCGGAGGCGGCGGGGCGGCCTTCGCGGCCCCGGACCACGTTGTACGGGGAGGTGCCCGAGGAGCGCGTGCGCGCGGCCGCGGCGTCGGACGGGCATCTGCCGGAGCTGCTGCCGGTGCTCGACGCATAGGCCTGGCGGGGGCGTCTGGACCGCCCGGGGTGGGTGTCCCGTTCGGGTGGGACAGCCCACCCCTGTATCGGCGCTCCGCGCCTCGTCCTCAATCTCCCCCAAGCTCTTAAGGAGCAGGGGGGACCCCCACGACGGGCTCTCTCCCGCCCGGCCGCCCGACGCTGATGTCCGCGTCGGAGGTGGCGACAGACCGTGAATTGACCCATGATTCTGCCCGCCAAGTGACCTCTCTGAAGGGTCACTCCGGCGCATAGAGTCATGGTCATGAACACGGACAAGAACGCGAACGAGACCACGACCACCAGGGGCAACGCCCTCCTGACCCGCAGCGCGGAGGCCGAGACCTGCGCCGACCCGAGCAGCGTCATGACCCTGCTCGGCGAGTCGTCCGGCACCGGCGGCTTCACGAGCTACCGGTCGACCTTCGCGACGGGCGCGGTGGGCGCGCCGGCCCACTTCCACACCAAGGCGACGGAACTCTTCTTCGTCATCAGCGGCTCGCTCCAGGTCCTCGTCGGCGAGGAGGTCACCGTCCTGAACGCGGGCGACTTCCTGGCGGTGCCGCCGCACACCCCGCACGCCTTCGCCGCGGCCCCCGGTTGCGAGGCGGACGTCATGTTCGTGTTCACGCCGGGCATGGACCGCTTCGACTATCTGCGTCTGCTCGGCCGGGTGCTGCGCGGCGAGGCGGACCCGAAGGAGATCGCGGAGTCGTCGGAGCGCTTCGACAACCACTACGTGGACAGCCCGGTGTGGCGTGCGGCGCTGGAGTCGGCGAAGGCGGAGGCCGCGAAGTGATCACCCCCACCACCCACATCCGCGTGGCCCGCCCCTCCCGCGACATCGCGGCCGCCGAACGCTTCTACGTGGACGGCCTCGGCCTCGACGTCCTGTGGCGGACCACCGAGCGCGTGCCCGGCAAGCACGACCTCGTCATGGTCGGCCCGCGCGGAGGCACCTGGCACTTCGAGCTGACGAACGACCCCGAGGCCCCGCTGGACCCGACCCCGACGGTGGACGACCTGTTCGTGGTGTACCTCGGGGCCCCGGTGGACGAGGAGTTGGTGACCCGCCTGACGGCCAACGGCGGAACGCGCGTGGCCGCGCACAACCCCTACTGGGACGAGTACGGGGTGACGGTCGAGGACCCGGACGGCTACCGCCTGGTCCTGTGCGAACGCACCTGGGGCTGAACGTGGCTGGGGCCACGGGACCTCAACGCACCGGGAACCCGAACGAGTACCCCTGCTGCTTCATCCAGGGCAGGAGCTGACGCAACGCCTCGACGGTCTGGCCGCGCTCGCCGCCCGCGTCGTGGAACAGCACCGTCGGGCCGTTGGCGAGCTCCCGCTGGACGGTGGAGACGATGGCGTTCGTACCGGGGAGTTCGAAGTCCTTGCTGTCCACGTTCCAGCCGAGCGGGCGCATGCCACGGGAGGCGGCGAGCTTGCGGCTGTCGGGGGTGAAGGCGCCGCCGGGCGCCCGGTAGTACATCGGCCGTACGCCACCGGACGCCTTGGTGATCATGCGCTCGGCGTCGAGGATCTGCTTCTTCCGGTAGGCGGCGGACTCCTTGTCCATGGCGGTGTTGTGGGACACCGAGTGGTCGCACAGCCGGTGCCCGGCGGCGACGACCTTCTTGACGAGGTCGGGGTGGGCCTGCGCCTGCGTGCCGACCATGCAGAACGTGGCCTTGACCTTGTACTGCCGCAGCAGGTCCAGCATCTGCGGGGTCCACTTGGGGTCGGGGCCGTCGTCGATGGTGATGTTCACGCCGCGCTTGCCCGCGTCGGAGGCGTGCACGATCGTGTCCTCGACCGGCTTCAGCTTGCCGCTCGGCACACTCGGCACACTCGGCTTCCGCGGCGACGGCTCGTCCGTGGCACCGGCCTGCGCGGTCCACACGGACGCACCGGTGGCGAGCAGCACCACTCCGAGCGCCGCCCCCACGATCTTGCCGTACCAGCCCCGCCCGCCGCTGTGCCGTGCCATTGCCCGCCCCTTCGCGAAGTCCCTCAGTGCGACCCGGTCGCTCCCCGACCACCAGGCAGGATGAGGCACGCGGGGCGGAGGATCCCGCTGTTACAGATCACGGACAATTCCGAGGAACTACGCGGACAACTCACGACGGACAGCGGCCGGAACCGTACGGGTTGGCTCGATCTCCCCGCGTATGCGGGGAGGGATCGCCGCCTCACCGGGGTGCCGGCAAGCGTGATCACAACGGATGATCCACAAAGGCTTCTCGCCGGGACGCCGGTTCCCCGGCGCGTAGATCGGGATGCCATTGCCGGGACAGAGTCCGCACTCGCCCAACTGGCACTCGGGGGACAGGACCACCGCCCTGCTCACGGCGACCGCCTCCCGGGCGCCGGACGCGCGCACTTCTCAACGATTTCCGCGTGGAGGCATTCGTTCGGGGTCGGTGTCCGGACGCAGTCGGGGTCCGCGTCCCACTCGCGGCCGCCGCCGGGCGCACGGAGCTGAAGGCAGGTGCCGAAGTGCCCCATGACGCGGCCGAGTTTGTTGCGCTGAGTGTCCATGACCAGGGCGTTGATCGGATACGTCGCTCTCGCGTTCATGACTCACGACATCCTCGCCTTGCGACTTCAGGTGTGGCCATGAACTGGACGGTAGGGACCGGAAGTCAGGCGGCGCCATGGAGGTTGCTCGAAGTTTCTTGACGCCCTGGCGGAGTTGCGCGATGTTATCCACGAGAGGAAGCGGAATCCCGTGCGCCGGGCAATGTCCTCCGTGATGCTGGGCAGACCAATTCCCCCAGCCAAGGGAAAGACCATGGTGCGACGACTTCGCTTCAACGGCACCGGCTCCGGTGGTGGATCCTGTCCCGCGATCCACGAAGATCTGGACTCGGGTGAGATCATCATCCACGGCCCACGGGTCACTGACCCCCAGACTCTCGCGCAGCTCCAGCACATCGAGGAAGACGAGATCCCGATCGTCGTTCCGCGCAACACGCTGATCGACTTCGGCCCGAAGAGCCGCGATGAAGAGCCGCGCATCCTCGCACCGGACACGTTCGCCCGGCTCTTCGAGAACTTCCAGCACAGTGCCTGGCACCTGGAGATGCGCACACGCTACGCGGTCGACGAGGCAACGGACACGTACGCTCAGTTCACTCGCGGTGAGGCCCCGACATGGGACATGAACGGCTCGTGGGCCCGCACCATCGGTGCCAAGACGCAGGACGGCGCTTACGTCGGGCGCGTCCGTATCGTCGACGACCCGCCGACCGAGGGGCAGCGGTACCTTCTCGCGCATGCCGAGCACAACGCAGCAATCGGTGAGGACGTCCGCAACATGTGGCGCGCGGAAGCTGAGCGCGCCAACCTCCCGGACGAGGACTTCTGGATCTTCGACTCGCACATCGTCGCCCTGTGTATCTGGGGTGAGGACGACGACCTGGTCGGCGCTGAGCTGATCTCGGAGCCCGCACGCGTCAACCAGTACAACCGGCTGCGTGACATCGCGCAGCACCACGCCATCCCGTACGGGGACTTCGTGGCGCAGCTGACCATGAAGGAGTAGCAGAAGCAGGTGACCGGTGGGGACGGACTATCAGAAGGCGCGCGAGGATCTTGGAGTCCGGCTCCGAGAGCTTCGGCTCAGGGCCCCTGAGGGCCGACTCACCGGCACCCAGCTCGCCGACCGGATCGGGTCCGGCTGGACCAAGGTCAAGGTCAGCAAGCTGGAGAACGGCAAGCAGACGGCGACTCCCGAAGACCTCTGGGCGTGGGCGCAGGGGACCGGTCAGCCTGATACCTACGACGAACTCCTGGCCAGGCTTCGGGGGTTCGAGTCCCACATCCGATCATGGCGCCGCCAGTTGGCCTCAGGACACAAGGCCGTGCAGGACGCCGTCACGCCCGAGCACGACAGGTCCCGCGTCCTTACGATCTGGGAGAACTGCCTCATTCCCGGGATGCTCCAGATCCCGGACTACGCGAGGCACGTCTTCGTCCGGCACGCCGACCTCATGCGCACCAAGCGAGACACCGAGGACGCCGTACGCGCCCGGATTCAGCGGCAAGAGGGTCTGTACCAGCCGGGCAGGAAGTACCGGATCATGATGTGGGAAGGGGCGCTGCGCTCGCTCGTCTGCCCACCGTCCGTGCTGTCGGCGCAACTGCACCATCTCGCCGGCGCCATTGGGCTGGACACCGTCGATCTGGGCATCATCCCCTTTGATGCCTCGCTGAAGATCTTCCCAGGAAACAGCTTCTGGGTTTACGACCAACGGCTCGTGGTTGTTGAGGACTGGCACGCGGAGTTGTGGATCGACGACGCGGACAGCATCGTCATTTACCTACGCGTCTGGGACACCCTCAAGAAGTCCGCCGTGTACGGCACCGACGCGCACAACATCATCAACGCGGCCAGGCGGACGCTACCACGGTGACAACGACCTTCGCTGCGGGTCCTCCCACCTCACAGGCCAAGGCCCTCACGTACGCCTGGAGGGCACGGACTCAGCACATCCAGTGTGAGGGTATCTCTCCAACCCTGAGAGATACCCTCACGGCGGACTATTCTCCGACGTTCAGTCGCTGACGCTAGCCCCGCTCACTCCCTGCGTCTGGGCTGCGAGCAGGAACAGCACCGTCACCGCGAGGCCCAGAGCGACGAACCCAAGTCGGACTGAGGGGCGCTCTGTCTTGAGCCGCGTCATCGCAAGCAACACTGAGACGGGAATGCTGGCAAGGACGATCTGAGACAGCACGATGAGCATCGCCCAAGCAAAGAGGGCGTTCGTCGAAGCTGCCTCGCGACTCTGCTGAGGAGCTAGGGCAGAACCTGTGTTTGCGTGGCTACTCATCAAGTCACCTTTCAGGGAACTTGTTCAGTGGATCCCGAGAGCTCTGGAACCTGGGCATGAGACCCAGCATGCCCGCGAACTCCTGATCTTTACAGGGCGCTCCACAGGACGCCCCCCACGATCCCAATGATCACAATCGCGGCGATGATGCTCAGTATGATGGTGGTGACAGGGCGCGCCATCGGTATCTCCTCTTGATCGGCCCGCGGCTGGGCGGAGCTAGACGTTCTTCAGGTAGTAGTACCTCAACCCGGTCTCGTCGCAGCGCAGGTGGTGACGCTTGTCGAGGTTGATGCCGAAGCCCTTGTAGACGATGGAGCCGTGCCACGTCACGTAGGCAAGGGCGTTGCCAGCAGCGGAGATCCACTGTTCCTCGGGCTCGTGGCTGATGGAGACGCCCGGGTTGTAGTTCTTATGTGACGCGGAGGCGTTGTAGACCTTGGTCACCTTCTTCGATGACGAGCGGTACCACTGCTTGAAGTTGAGGCTCGTGATGGTCACGCCCAGAATCTTCTGTTTGGCGTTGTACCAGCAACTCCAATCGCCGCTGGATGCCTTGGCCATTGCTGCGACACCGATGGGGGGCTCGGGGGCGATGCCGCCAGATGTCTCAACGACGACGTCACCCTCTGCCAGTTGGGCCCGCGCAGGACTGGCCCCGCCCGCAGTGCCCTCTGCGGCCACCAGGCCCTTCAGGACCTCAGGGTCGACGAGGTACTTGAGGAATTTCTGCTGGTTCGCCGAGGAGAGCGCTTTGAACTGCGCTTCCGTCTCCTTGGCTCCCGGGTCATTCTGAGTCTTCAGCCATGCGACGTACTCTTGGGCCGTCGGAGGCTGGGGCGCTTCCTCCGCGTGGGCGGCGGGAGCCCCCATTAGCCCGGCCGCGATGATAGCCGCCGCAACTCCAGCGCCAGCGGTCCTTCTCAGGTGTGTACGACTCATTACTGGTTCCCCTCCCAGATTGGTCTGCGCCCGGTGATCGACCGAGGCGCCGAGAGGGACTAGATCACGGAATACCTGACTCCGCGTCGCTGCTTGAGGTGTCTCTGAGGTCCCTCTTCACAGGAGTGTCTGAGAATGAGTGGTGAAGCAACTGTGAAATTGCCATGGGGGGACCAGAGTTGGGCTGACCGTTCATTCGCACCATGTGGTGCAGGTTGGCTGAACCTGTTCGGCGCGGCAGCTTAGGCTGCTGCTCGCAGAACCGCTTCGTAGGAAGTGGAAGCTGAAGCTGTGCTCGATGGGTGTACGCACCGCGGCGAGTGCACGTCGGGCAGCTTCTGTTCGCACGTCAGGGAGCGGTTCCAGGCCTCCTTGTAGCCGGTGATTACTGCCGGGTCAGTGTCCCGGCCGCTGTCGTCTAGGCCGACGAACCCCAGGTCGGCGATGGCGCCAAGCCCGGCCGCCACAGGTGAGCGGTGAGCTTGTCGTGACGGCAGGCAGTGATCGCGGCAGGCAGTGATCTCCGATGTGCGTCTGGGCGGCATCGCGGAGAGCCACATCAGTTGGCCGCTCTCGTCTGTGAGTGCGATAACGAGCAGGCCATGGCACCTGCTCTTGCCCGAGTAGTTCCTCCGGTTCTCGCTCCCGGTGCGCCGTCGGGTGCGGATGAGGGTACCGCCCAGCGGCGCGATGCCGCTGTCCTTGCGGGCGATCTTCTTCAGTGCCCGGTCCAGGCTCGGACCGCGGCTGGCCAGCAGGTGGACGACCCCGCGCACCCAGGCGTGACGTTGGCGCGGTGTATCCCGTTCCCGCCGGCCAGGTCGCCGGGCAGCTGGTCACGGCCCAGCACCGCCAGCGCGATGCCCGCGATCTTCCTGACGGGCAGCACCCGGAGTCTGCAGAAGCCCGTGGATGTGCAGGCTGGCGTACGCGCCCAGCTCCACGGCCGCCGCCTCCAACTTCGCCAAGTCCCGCACATTCTTCGGGTACCGGGCCTCCTCCACATCCCGCTTCATCGCCGAGATCTTCCCGTCCGCCCCCAACGCCTCGTCCGCGTTGTCCAGGAACTCCGGCTTCGGGATCCGCCGACCCCGCTCCACCGAGGACACCATCTCCTCGCCGTACCCGATGGCCGCGCCGAGTTCCGACCGGCGCATGCCCGCCGCCTCGCGCCACGCCCTGATCTGGCGGCCCACCGCCTTGAGTACGGCCGCGGCTTCCTCGTCCTCCATGTGCCCCACCCTTCCGCCCACTCCCACCGGATCGCGCCCGCCCGCGACCCGGACAGACCCTGACCGGATCGTGAGTATCCGCGACCCGGTAGGGCCCGACGCCAAAAGAAAAGAACCGGGGAAATTACCTACCCCACCCCACCCGTCCCGTCGCTCACTCGCGCGGGTGAACATGGCCAACTCGGGTGGCATATACGGCAGTCGATGGTGCAGCGTCAGCGACGACAACCCAAGACATGAAACGGCCCTCGCCGGGACTGGCATCCCAGTGCGAGGGCCTGTTCACCGAGGAAGAAGAGACCTTCCTGATGACTGCACAGCAGCCTAGCGCGCCCGCACGCCCCGCGTCCGGACGTTCCGGCGTCGCCGGACTCCAACACGTCACCGAACGCCACCCGGACCGCTACACCGTGGTCGGCAACCACCTCTCCCAGCACCACGAACTGTCCCTGACGGCCATCGGCTTGGCGGTCCACATCCAGTCGCTGCCCGCCGGATCCACGGTCGGGGTCAAGGCGCTGGCCCGGCGTTTCCCCGAGGGCGAGATGCGCATCGCGGCCGCGCTTCGGGAGCTGGAGGCGCACGGCTACCTGGCCCGGGTCAAGGAACGCCTCCCCTCCGGCCGCATCGTCACGCGCACGGTCTCGTACAACATGCCGCGGGCGTGCGTCCGGTCGCAGGCCCCGGCACAGCCGCTCCCGCCTCCGGAGCGGAAACCGGCCCCCACGCCGCCCCCGGCCCCTACGCCACCCCCGGCCCCGGCGGCGCCAAGCCACCCCACCCCCGCCACCACCCTCCTCGCAAGCCTCCGCGCCCACGACCCCCGCCTCCTCCTCACCGAACACGACGTCCAACGCCTGGCCCCCGCCGTCACGGCCTGGCTGGCGCGCGGTGTCCCGGCCGCCGTCGTACGGCATGCCCTGACCAGCGACCTCCCCCAGGACCTGCTCCGCCGACCCGCCGCCCTCCTCGCGCACCGGCTCACGGAGCGGATGCCGCCACCCCTGCCGGGGGAGCCGAAGCCGCGGAGTGCGGCCGCGCGTCCCCTCCCCATGCAGAACTGCGACGGATGCGAACGCGCCTTCCGAGGGGAGCGGCCGGGCCGGTGCAGGGACTGCCGCCCGAGCCGAACGGCGGCGTAGGAGGGGGGCGGGAAATGAACGGAGTGAGTCCTCACTCATTGACGGAGTGAGGACTCACTCCGTACGCTCCACTCATGACAGCAGCCGAGGAGAACCAGACCGCCCGCCGCCGCGCCCCCGCCATGTCGCCGGAACGGCGCCGCGAAATGATCATCCAGACCGCGATCCCCCTGATCGCTGAATACGGGGCCGCCGTGACGACCGCGAAGATCGCCCGCGCCGGGGGCATCGGGGAGGGCACGATCTTCCGGGTCTTCGCCGACAAGGACGAACTGCTGCAGGCCTGCGTGGCCGAGGCGCTCTCCCCCGAGCACGCGGTCCGCGAGCTGGACGCGATCGACGCGTCGCAGCCGCTGCCCGACCGGCTCGCGGAGGCGGCCGAGGCGCTGCAGGCGCACATGTCCAGGATGGGCGCGATCCTCGGCTCGCTGGGGCACGGCGGCGGCAAGCATCCCGGCACGGTGCGGGGTGCGGGCCGCGAGGAGTCGACGGCGCGCATCCGCGCGGCCCTCGCGGATCTGCTGGAGCCCGACAAGGCCGCGCTGCGCAGGCCGCCGGAGCAGATCGCGGCGCTCTTCTTCGGGCTGCTCTTCACCCAGCCGCGCACGGAGGACGAGCCCGACCTGACCCCGCGGGAGCTGGTGGAGGTCTTTCTGCACGGGGCGGTCTCGGCGGACGCCGAGTGAGCACGCGGAGAAGGCGCCTGGGGGTGACGGTGCTGGCCGTCCTGGCCCCCGTCCTGGTGTGGCTGGTCGCGGACCCGCTGCTGGGGCACCGGCCGCGGATCGCCGACGGCGAGCAGACGCTCGACATCGGCGCCGTGCCAGTGACAGCCGTCGCGCTGCTCGCGTCGCTCTCCGGCTGGGCCCTCCTCGCCGCCCTGGAACGCTTCGCGCCGCACCGCGCCCGTGCCGTCTGGACCGGCCTCGCCGGTGCCGGACTGGCCGTGTCCTTCCTGCCGTTCATCGGCGACGGAATGGACGGCGGCACCCGGGCGACCCTCGCCCTGATGCACCTGGCGGTGGCGGCGGTCCTGATACCGGGCCTCGGCGGCGGGCCCTCCCGGTCCCGAGGCCGGGACGTGGCATGACGGACCCTCACGAGGGTGTACGATCAATACGTAACTTCGGTGCGGCGCACGGAAGTCACGCGTCTGTGGTCCAAGGAAAGACGCCCATCATCCGATGGGAAATGTAGGTGCAAGGCCTGCCGGGCGCTCCAGCAGAACGAAGGCCCCCTCGTCAGCGACGAGGGGGCCTTCGTCGTCCCTCGGGCGGTCTTGCGCGAGCTTCGCGCCGAGTGCGCGCGCGAACGGCGGGCGTTGCGTTCCCCGGCGGGTCCTGATGATGCCGCCAGCGCTATGACGTCATGATGATGTCGGTCTTGGACGCCTCAACGCACCCGCCATAGCGTCAAGTTGTCGCACACGCAGTTCGCAACGAGGAGTCCACCATGGGGAACAACAGCAACCGGCCCCTGTTCAAGAGAATCGCCGCCCTGTCGCTGGCCACCCTGGCGGTCGGCGTCTTCGCCGCGGGGGGCGCGAACGCCGACGCCTCGAAGAAGAGGCGGGTCGAGGTCATCGAACTCCAGCTCAAGGACCTTGAGTACGAGTCCTTCGATCTCGGAAAACCGGGGCCGAGCCTGGGCGACATGACCGTCTACTGCGCCACCGCGGTGGAGAACGGCCGCAACGTCGGACAGGGAGCAGGGACGTCACATGTCGTGTCCGCGCGCGGTGGGAAAGTCACCTCGCAGGCCGTGATCACGATAGAGCTCAAGCGTGGCTCTCTGACGATGCAGTCGCTGCGGCCGGAAGAGGCGAGTTCGGTCGACATGGCCATCACCGGCGGCACGGGCGCCTTCAAGGACGCCCGGGGCAGCGTTCGCTACTGGGACATCAACACGCCGCAGGAGAGGCTGCGCGCCGAGATCCTGCACTGACGGAGAACGGGATCACCGTGACACGCCGGGCTCTCACCCTCTCCGTGGAACACTTGCCCGCACGGGAACGCGCACCATGCGGGAGTGGAGCCGATGGCGTCGGACGCGGGCAGGCAACCGTCCATGCAGGAGCTGATCCGGCTGCGCAGGCGTGCCGGATTCGTGGGGCGGCGGCAGGAACTCGCCGCGTTCAGAGGGAACTTCGACCTGCCGCCGGAGCACGAGCGGCACCGCTTCCTCTTCCACGTCCGTGGCAACGCGGGCGTCGGCAAGACCTCCCTCGTGCGGGAGATGCGGCAACTCGCCGATGAACGGGGCGCCGTGACCGCCTATGTGGATGAGTCCGTGGGGAGTGTCGCGGACGTGCTGGGGGTTCTCAGTGCGGAGTTCGTGCGGCAGGGCGGCAAGTTCAAGGATCTTGACCGGCTGCTTGTCGCGCATCGGGAGCGTCGGTACGAGGCCGAGGCGGCGGCCCTCGCGGCACTCGGCGGGCCGCAGGAGGAGCAGGCAGGCCAGCCCGGCCAGCCGTCCCAGCCCTCCGGCGGAAGCATGGCTGCCGCCCGCGCCGGCCTCGCCGGGCTCGGGCTGCTGCCGGGGGTGGGGATGCTCGCTGGGGCCGTCGACCCCACCCAACTCGCCTACGGCGCCGACCGGTTGCGTGCCGGGCTCGGCGCGCGCTTGCGGAATCAGGACGACGTGCAGCTGGTCCTCTCCCCGGAGCGGGTCCTGACGCCCGTGTTCCTGAAGGAGCTGGGCGACATGGCGGCGTCGGCGCCCTGGATCGTGCTCTTCTTCGACACGTACGAGCGGACCGCCCCCTTCCTCGACGCGTGGCTGTGCGACCTCATGACCAGTGAGCGGTACGGGCAGCTGCCCGCGAACGTCGTCGCCGTGACCGCGGGCCAGCACGGGTTCGACACCGCCCGGTGGGGCGACTTCGCCGACTTCATGGTCGACGTACCGCTCGAACCGTTCACCGAACTGGAAGCGCGCGGGCTCCTCGCGGGCAAGGGCGTCGTGGCCGAAGCCGTCGTCGAGGAAGTGCTCCGGCTCTCCGGCGGGCTTCCCGTCCTCGTGTCCACCCTCGCCGAGAACCGGCCCGAGAGCGTCGACGACGTCGGCGACCCCTGCGCCTCCGCCGTCGAACGGTTCCTGAAGTGGGAACAGGACCCCGTCCGGCAGGCCGCCGCCCTCGCCTGCGCCCTGCCCCGCAGGCTCGACGCCGACGTCTTCGAGGCCGCCGTCTCGGGCGTGTGCGCGCAGAGCGACACGGCGGAGCTCTTCGGGTGGCTGCGGGGGCTGCCGTTCGTGAGTGAACGCGGCAACCGGCTCCAGTACCACGACGTCGTACGGGCCCCGATGCTGCGGCTCCAGCGGTGCCGGTCACCCCGCTGGTGGGCCGGTACGCACCGGCAGCTGGCGGACGCGTACGGCGAGTGGCGCGCCGAGGCCGGGACCGGACTCGACCCCGAAGGCCTCTGGGGCGACGAGCGGTGGCGGGAGCTGCGGCTCGCGGAGGTCTACCACCTGCTGTGCTCGGGGGAGCGGGGTGCGCCGGCCGACGCCCTGCGGGCCGTCGTCGAGGCGGGCGGCTGGGACGAGGAGGCCGCGCGGAGATGTGCCGATGTGCTGGTCGCGGCCGGGGAGGACACGGACGCGCCGGATGTCGGGGGGTGGGGGCGGGAGTTGCTGCGGGCCTTCGAGGACGGGGGGTTGCCGGGTGCGCTAGAGGTGCTGCTCGACCGGGCCGGGCTCGACTCCGGGACGCGCGCCCTCGCGTACGCCGTCCGGGGGCGTGACCTGCGCGTCGACCGGGACTACCCGGCCTCGGTCACGGAGTACGACCTGGCGCTCGCGGCCGACCCGACGCTGGTGCGCGCGTACTACGGCAGGGCCTACACCCGGGTCTTCACGGGCGCCTACGACCTGGCGCTCGCCGACCTGAACCGCGCCGGCGAACTCGCCCCCGACGACGACCTCGTCCTGTCCCTGCGCGGCAGGGTCCACCGGCTCCTGGGCTCCCACGAGGCGGCGCTCGCCGACCTGACCCGGGCCGTCGAGCGCGTGCCGGACCACGCGGGGAGCTGGGCCGAGCTCGGCGAGACCCACAACGCCCTCGGGCAGCAGGACGAAGCCCTGACCTGTCTGGACCGCGCGCTGCGGATCAGCCCGGAGTACCTGTGGGCCAGGGTCCGCAGAGCACGCGTACGACGCGACCGCGACGAACACGAGGCGGTCATCGCCGACCTGGACCGCTGCGTGGAACTGGCCCCGGACTCGGCCTGGGTGGCCTGCGAGCGCGGCGACGCCCTGCGGATCGCCGGACGCCACGAGGACTCCCTCGCCGACTACGACCGCGCGCTCCAGCAGAACCCCGCGTACGCGTCGGCGTACGCCAGCCGAGGCCTCAGCCTGCACCACCTCCGCCGGAACACCGGCGCCCTCGCGGACCTCGACCGGGCCGTCGAGCTGCGCCCGGACTACATCTGGGCGCTGATCCACCGGTCCTCGGTGCACCTGGCCCTGGGCGACGGCGAGCGGGCACTCGCCGACGCCGACCGCGCCAAGGCCCTCCTCCCGGACGACGAGTGGGTCCTCTACGAGCGCGCCTGCAGGCTGTACGAGCTGGACCGCCCCGAAGAAGCCCGCGTCGACCTGGACCGGCTCCTTGAGCTGGACCCGCAGGACGTGCACGCCCTGACGCTGCGCGGTGCCGTCCTTGCCGCACTCGACCGCTGCCGCGACGCGCTCGCCGACCTGAACCTGGCCGTCCAGCTCGACCCGGAGTACTCCTGGGCCAACCGGCAGCGAGCCTTCCTCCACATCGCCATGGGCCGCACGGACGAAGCCCTCGCCGACCTCGCCCGCTACCTCGAAACCGGCGCGGACCCCGAGTGGGCGCGGCGCGTGACCGCCGAGGTCCACCTCTGGTGCGGTCGCCCCGAGCTCGCGCTCGCGCAACTGGCGCCCGACGCCGACGACTTCGCGCGCGGCGACAGCGACTCCGCCGAGCAGCTGAGCAAGGCGTACCGCATGACCGGGCAGTGGGACCGCGCCCGCCGCGCCGCCCTCGCCGAATGCGACGCGGACGAGGCCTACGGCCTGCACCTGCTCGCCCTCGTCGCCGGCGCCGCCGAGGGCGTCGACGCGGCCCGCCCCCTGTGGCAGCGGGCCGCCCGCCTCACCCGCACCGGCGGCGAACCCTCCTCGTTCCACGACCACCTGCACATCCTGGTCGCCGCGGGCCTGGCCGACTGGGCCGCCCTGGACGCCCGCCTCGGCCGCTACCTCGCCGACGCCGACGCCCCCGGCATCCCGTGGTCCGACCTGGCCGACCTCGCCGACGACCTCGACGCCCTGGTGCGCGCCCCCGGCGCCGACCGCGCCCGCCTCGGCCCGCGCCTCGCCCGCGTGATCGCCGCCAGGGACGCCGTCCGCGCCCGGTACGCCGACCTGTTCAGCGCGTGCGAGCCGGAGTCTGCACCAGCACCGCTCCGCCCCGAGGCTCAGGAGTGAGCAGCAGCGTCACGCCGTAGCGCGCCAACTGGCCGTCCGCTACGGCCAGTTCAACGGTGCGCGGGGTGAAGTCCCCCACCGACCGGCAGTCCCACCACTCCTCCAGATCGGGCCGCTCGGCGCGCAGCCGGGCCGTCAGCCCCTGGAAGCGCGCCGACAGCGGGTCGCGGTCCGCGCGGGTGCGGAAGTGGCGGTAGAGGTCCATCGCCAGCGGCTGCCACGCGGGCAGGAGGCGCTGGTGGTGGGGGTCGCCGGTCAGGAGGAGCAGCAGGTTGCGGCGGTCGGGGGGTACGGCTGCGGGGTCCGGCCAGAGGGTGGCGTACGCGGTGTTCCAGGCGAGGAGGTCCAGGGCGGGGCCGAGGAGGAGGGCGGGGGTGGTCGGCCAACTGTCCAGGAGGGGTTGGTGGTCGACCTCTGCGGCGTCCGGTGTGTCGGGTGCGTCCGGGGCTTGGAGGCCGTCCGGGGCGAACCCCGCGAGCGCGAGCGCGTGCTCCCGCGCCGCACCGTCCATCCGCAGCGCCCGCGCCACCGCGTCGAGCACCTGCCGGGACGTGTCCACGCGCCCCTGCTCCAGCCACGTGTACCAGGCCACCGACACCCCCGCGAGCGCCGCGACCTCCTCGCGCCGCAGCCCGGACGTGCGCCGCCGAGGGGTGCGCGGAAGACCCACGTCCGCCGGGGCGACAAGATCCCGGTGCGCGCGCAGGAAACCGCCCAGCTCGCGCCGCAGCGCACCCCGTGCCCGCTGGGCCGTGTCCGTCATCCTGTGACCTCCGCTCACCCCCATGAACACCCGCCTGGCAGGCCCCCATTCCCCCGGCGAGGCTGACCCCATGAGCGAAACCACGACCGACCAGCCGACCGGCACCACGACCGACCAGCCCGTCGTCATCCGCCGCCACAACGACTCCTCCCACCTCACCGAACCCCGCACCCTCATCCGCGTCTACACCCCGCCCGGCACCCTGGACTCCGTCACCGCCTTCTACGAGCGGCTGCTCGGTGTGGAACGGGACATGTACTTCACGTATCCCGCCAGGGAACTCACCCTCGCCGTCGTCGGAAGTTTTCTGCTCGTCGAGGCCACCGAGGAGGTCCTTGAGCCGTTTCGGGCCACCGACGGGACGCTGCTCGTCGACTCCGCCGACGCCTATCTGACCCGGCTCGCCGCCGAGGAGGGCACGGAGATCCTGGTACCGGCGCACCGCGTCCCCACCGGCACCGGCTTCACCGCACGGCACCCCGACGGCACCGTCATCGAGTACGTCGAACACCGGCCAACCCCTGACGGGAGTTAGAGAAAGGGCACCTCCGGACAAACCAATTGGGCCCCTGAACCCACCGTTCCCGTTCGATTACAGTGCTGCGGAGTCGGACGCCAGGGCACGGGAAAGGGGGTTCGGTGAGCACTGCAGCAGCCACCGGTGTGTGGGGCCGCACCGAGCAGCAGGACTTCCGCAGCCGGGTGCGCGGGACGCTGCTCGGCGCCGCCGTCGGTGACGCGCTCGGCGCGCCCGTCGACGGCCTCGGCCTCGGCGCGATCCGCGAGGCGCACGGCGCCGAGGGCCTCACCGAGCTCGCCGCGTCCCACGGCGGCGGACGCGGCACCGTCACCGCCGCCACGCAGCTGACGCTGTTCACCGTCGACGGGCTCATACGCGCACAGGTCCGCCGCGACACCGGGGCCTGGCACCCGCCGACCGACCTGCACCGCGCCTACCGCCGCTGGGCCGCCACCCAGCGCGACTGGGGGCCCGACGAGCGCCGCAAGGAAGACGGGTGGCTGGCCCGCGAGGAGTGGCTGTACGCCCGCCGCGGGCCCGCCCGCGCCTGCCTCACCGGGCTCGCCGACGACCGCATGGGCACCCTCGACGTACCGAAGAACCCCGGCGACCAAGGGCCGGAGGCCGCCACCCGGTCCGCGCCCTTCGGGCTCCTCGTCGGCTGGGAACCGCAGCTCGTGCTGCAGCTCGCCGTCGAGTGCGCCGTGCAGACCCACGGCCACCCCGTCGCCTACCTCACCGCCGGTGCCCACACCGTCCTCGTGCACGGCCTCGCCCGCGGCGAGTCCCTGGACGGCGCCATCCAGCGCACCCTCGCCCTGCTCGCCGCCCGGCCGGGCCACCAGCCCGTCACCGACGCCCTGCGGCACGCGCTCGGCGCTGTCCGCCAGGGCATGCCCACCGCCGGGCGTGTGGAGGAACTCGTCGGCGAGGGCGAGGCCGTCGGGGCGCTCGCCGCCGCCGTGTACTGCGCCCTCGTCGGCGAGGACATCCGCCACGGCCTGCGGCTCGCCGTCAACCACAGCGGGGCGTCCGCCGCGTCCGGCGCGCTGTGCGGGGCGCTCCTCGGCGCCCTCCACGGCGAGACCGCGCTGCCCCCGGGCTGGCTCACCGAACTGGAGGGCCGCGCGACCGTCCTCGAGATCGCCGACGACTTCGCCATGGAGATGACGCAGGGGCCCGCCCTGCACAGCCCGGCTGGCGCGGCGCCCGGGTGGCTCGCCCGCTACCCACGCGCCTGAGCCCCGCTGTCACCGGACCCGGGCCCGACCCCCGTCCGGACCCCGGTTCAGGCCCGTGCGGCTCAACGCTGCGAGTCCTCCACGATCTTCAGGGCCCGCGCCTTCAGCTCCTCGCTCGCCTCCTGCGCGTTCCCCGCGTCGAACGGCGGCCTCGGGTCGTACTCCACGGCGAGCTGGATCGCCCTCGCCGTGTCCTCGTCGGTCAGCCGCGCCGCCAGGTACAGGGCCATGTCCAGGCCCGCGGAGACGCCCGCCGCCGTGATGAACTTCCCCGACTCCACGTACCGTTCGGGCACGTACGTGACGTCGAAGGTCTTCTCCAGGTACGGCGCCGACGCCCAGTACGTCGTCGCGCGATGGCCGTCCAGGAGGCCCGTCGCGGCCAGGACCAGCGATCCCGTGCACACGGACGTGGTGAAACGGGTCCGGCGGTCGGTGTGCCGGATCCACTGCAGAAGCGTCCGGTTCCCCATCGCCGCGACGACACCGCGGTTGCCCGCGCCCGGCACAAGCAGCACGTCCAGGCGGCCCGCCTCGTCCAGCGAACGCTCCGCCATCACGGCCACGTCCCCGGTGTCGGTCCGCACGGGGCCGCGGCGCTCGGCGACCATCGTGACGCTCGCGCCGGGGACGCGGGACAGGATCTCGGCGGGGCCCGTGGGGTCGAGGAGGCTGTAGCCGTCGTAGAGGAGGATGCCGATCCGGGGGCCTCGGGGCGGGGTGCCGGTTCGGGCCCTTGAGGGGTTCTTCGAGGGGTACGGGGTGGTGTCGGCCGCGTGGGCCGTCGGGGCGAGGGCCGCCGTGGCCAGCGCGGCGGTGGCTGCGGCTGCTGTGCCGCGGAGGAGGGTGCGGCGGGTTGAGGACGTCGGGTCGGCCTGGGGTGTCCGAGGTGTCATGGCACGGGAGTCTCCGCGCCCCCCGGCGTTCGCGGGCGGGGCATGTCCGGCATCCTGCGAATCCTGTCCCCGCCCATGCCGTAGTGGTCGAGGAACGCCTGTCGTAACGTCTGCGCCGAGCCGAAGCCGCAGCGGCGCGCTATCGCCGCCAACGGGAGTTCGCTGGAGCGCACCAGGTGCGCCGCCGCCTCCGTGCGGGCCGCCCGGACCGCGCGCGCCGGAGTCGTGCCCAAGTGGGCCGAGAACAGCCGCGTCAGATGCCGGGTGCTCACGCCCGCGCGGGCGGCCAGCGCCCTCGGGGACAGGTCGTCCGCCAGGTGCGCGCTGATGTGGCCCGACAGGTCGCGGACCAGGCGGTCGCCCGGGGGCGGGGCCGCCAGGAACATGCTGATCTGCGCCTGGTCCGCCGGGCGGTGCAGATACGAGACCAGCTCGCGGGCCACCGCGCGGGCCAGGGTCGGGCCGTGGTCGTCCTCGATCAGGGCGAGGGTGAGGTCCAGGGCGCTGGTGACGCCCGCGGAGGTGTACACGTTGCCGTCGCGCACGTACAGCGGGGCCACGTCCACCGCCACCGTGGGGTGGCGGGCCGCCAGACGCTCCCCGTAGCCCCAGTGCGTCGTCGCCCGGCGGTGGTCCAGGAGGCCCGCGGCCGCCAGGACGTACGCGCCCGTGCACACGCTTGCCACGCGGCGGCTGCGTTCCGCGAGGCGGTGGACCTGGGCGACCAGGCGGGGGTCGGCGGCCGCCTCCTCGTAGCCCGCGCCTCCCACCACCATGAGGGTGTCCAACTCACCCGTCACCGCCTCCAGTTGCTGACCCGCCGCCAGGGCTATGCCCGCCGAGCTGCGGGCCGGGCGGCGGCCCACCGTTCCCAGGTCGATCCGGTACGGGGGGTTCGCGCCGAAGCGGTTGGCTATGTCCAGGGCGCCGCTCGGACAGGCGATGTCCAGAATCTGGACGTTGTCGTACGCCACGATCAGCACGCGTCTCGCGGTCTGCATGGGGGCAATCCCACCACGAGGCTGCGCCCGCGGCTGTTTCTGGTCGGGGCTCAGCTGTCCCGCCCGCCCGCTTCTGGTCGACCGGCCGGTGGACGCCGCCTGCGGGACAGCTTCGCCGTCGGCGTCCGCGGGTCGCGGACCCCTTCCCGCCGCTGCCGCGGCGGTTGCTCTCCCGCCCGCCCGCCCGTTTCCACCCGACCGGCGGGTGGATGCCGCCTGTGGGGGTGGTTCGTCGTCGGCGGCTGCGGGCGGGTGGGTGCTTTTCCGCCGCTGCCGCGGCGGTTGCTCTCCCGCCCGCCCGCCCGTTTCCA
>NZ_JNXT01000032.1 GCF_000716675.1 Streptomyces alboflavus | reverse complement strand
CCTGGCAGGCGGGGCCGACGAGGTAGGCGACCAGGCGCCGGGCACCCGGCCGGTCCTCACGGGCCACCACCGCCACGTCCCCCACCCCCGGACGGCCGGCGAGGACGGCCTCCACCTCACCGGGCTCGACCCGGAACCCGCGGATCTTCACCTGGTCGTCGGCGCGGCCCAGGAACTCCACCGTGCCGTCCGGTTGCCGCCGGGCCAGATCACCGGTGCGGTACATCCGGGTGCCGGGCGGGCCGTAGGGGTCGGCGAGGAAACGGGCCGCGGTCTCGGCCGGGCGGCCCAGGTAGCCGCGCGCCAGGCCCTCGCCCGCCACGAACAACTCGCCGACGCAGCCCGGCGGTACGGGGTTCAGGCGGGCGTCGAGCACGTGGACGCGCTTGTCGTCCAGCGGGCGGCCCACGGGCACGGTGTCGGGGACACCTTGCGCGTCCGTCAGGGCGTGGGAGGTGGCGAAGGTCGTGGTTTCGGTCGGGCCGTAGCCGTCCACCACGGTCAGTCCGGGGCAGGCGGCCAGGACACGGCGCACGGCGGCGGCGGGGACGACGTCACCGCCGGTCCACACCTGGCGCAGGCCCGCGAAGCAGTCGGGGGCGTCCTGGGCGAGGAGCCGGAAGACACCGGCTGTCAGCCACAACGCAGTCAGCCCACCACCACCATCAGCACGAGCACGAGCACCAGCACCAGCACCGACATCAGCACCGACTCCGGCACCGGCTTCGGCTCCGGCACCAGCACCGACACCAGCACCGCCTCCGGCTTCGGGGCGGGCTTCGGGGCGGGCTTCGGGGCGGGCCAGGCGGCGCAGCAGCGCCGCGTCCACCGTCTCGCCCGCGGCCACCACGACGCAGCCGCCGGTCAGCAGCGGCGCCCACACCTCGAAGGTCGCGGCGTCGAAAGCGACCGGTGAGTGCAGCAGGACGCGGTCGCAGACACCGCCGGCGAAGCGGCTGTCGGTGGCGAGCGACGCCACATCGCGGTGGCGTACGGCGACGGCCTTCGGCTCGCCGGTCGAGCCGGACGTGAACATCACATAGGCGAGCCGGTCGGGATCCGCTGCCGGGGCCGTCAGCGTCTGGCCGGGCGCGGTGCAGGCGGCGGTGACGTCCGCGGCGGTGAGCCGTGCCGAGACACCCGCCCGGTCGAGCAGAGTGCGGCGGCGTTCGTCGGGGGCCCGGGTGTCGACGGGCACATAGGCGCCGCCCGCCTTCAGGACCGCGAGCTGCGCCACCACGAGTTCCGCGGAGCGGTCCATCAGGAGCGCCACCCGGTCCTCCGGCCGCAGGCCGCCGGCGAGCAGCCCGGACGCCACACGGTCCGACCAAGCATCGAGCTGACGATACGTCAGCTCACGCCGGCCCTCGTGCACGGCGACCGCATCCGGGGTGCGGCGCGCCTGCCCGGCGAACAGGTCCACAGGGCTGCACGGCGCCACTTGGCGGGCGGTGGTGTTCCACCGGCGCAGCAGGTCACGGTCGGCAGCGGTGAGCAGGCCGAGGTCGTCGACCGCACCGGAGAACCCGTCGGCAAGCCGGGTCAGGAGCGCGGCGAGCCGGGCCGCCGCGCGTGCCACGGTGGCGCGGTCGAAGAGGGCCGCGTCGTAGGCCAGGTCGAAACCGAGCCGGTCGCTCACGTGAGCGCGCAGGCACAGCGGGAACGTCGTGGCGTCATCGGCACGCACCTCCGCCACACCCACACCCGTACGGGCGGCAGCCGCCTCGTCGACGGGATAGTTCTCGAACACCACCATGCTGTCGAACAAAGCCTGACCCGCAGGGACGTCACTGAGCGCCTGGATACGCGACAGCGCCATGAAGTCGTGCCGCCGGGCCTCACTCTGCTCGTCCTGCAGGCCGCGCAGCCAGGACAGCACACCGCCCCCGGGCAGCCGCACGCGTGTCGGCACGGTGTTGATGAACATGCCCACCATGGACTCCACACCGGGCAGTTCGGCCGGGCGGCCCGACACGGTCGTGCCGAACACGACGTCGCGGCGGCCGCTGTAGCGGGCGAGCAGCAGAGCCCAGGCGGCCTGCACCACGGTATTGACAGTCAGCCCGGCGTGAGCGGCCGCCTCCCGCAGCCGCCGTGACACGGCCACATCCAGTTCGTGGCGGACGGCGTCGCCGGAGCGGGCGCGGTGGGCCCCGGCGGGGGCTCGGTCGTACGGCAGCGGCGTCGCGGCCGGGAAACCGGCGAGCGCACCGGTCCAGAACCGTTCGGCCGCACCCTCGTCCCGCTCGCGCAGCCAGCGTACGAAGTCCGCGAACGGCCGCCGCAACGGCGCCGCCACGTCCGCACCCCCGGTCAACGCGGCATAGCGCTCACACACCTCGGTGAGCAGCTGCCCGGTGCTCCACCCGTCCAGGACCAGATGATGCGAAGACCACAAAAGCAGGACCTCGTCGCCGGGGAGGGCGGCGAGCGTGATCCGGGTCAGCGGCGCGGCTGTCAGCTCCATGCCCGCGTCACGTTCCTCCGCGAGCAGCCGCCCGGTGGCCGACTCGCGCTGCCCGGGCGTCAGGCCGCGCCAGTCGAGATGGGTGACAGGCAGGTCCGCGTGGTGGTGCACCACCTGTACCGGGTGCGGCAGCTGCCGCCAGTGGACGCTGGTACGCAGCGCCGGGGTACGGTCGGCCACCTGCTGCCAGGCGTCCGCGAACGCCCGCGGGTCGGCCACTCCGGTCAGCCGTACCGCGGTCCGGTCGAAGTACGCGCCCGCGTCGTCGACGAGGCCGTGGAAGAGCATCCCGGCCTGCAGAGGTGTCAGGGGCAGCACGTCCGCCACGTGCCGGCCGTCGCCCACCAACTGGTCGAGCTCTTCCTGGGTGAGGTCCGCGAGCGGGAAGTCGGAGGGGGTGCGGCCGCCCGCGTCCGGCCGGGCGCAGTGGTCCACGATGTCGCGCAGCGCCGCGCAGGTCTCCTCGGCGAGGCGGCGGACGGTGGACTCGTCGTACACGGCAGCCGGGTAGGTCAGACCGAGTTCGAGCCGGCCGTCCTGGACCACGCCGGTGAGGTCCAGGACGTAGGGGCGGGGCTCGCCGGGGTCAGTGTCACACCCGGCCGACGGGAGCGAACCGACGTACAGACCAGTACCCGTACCGGAACGTGCGCCTGCACCGCCACCACCACCGGCGCCGGCGCCACCGCTGCCACTGCCGGTGTCCGTGTCCCACTGCCCGTGGTAGTTGAATCCGATCTGCGGAGCCGGGGCACCGGCGAGCGGGCTGTCCGGGAGCAGTCGGCGCAGGGCGCCGTGGCTGAGCCCGTGGTGCGGGACGGCGCGCAGCTGTTCCTTGACGGAGCGCAGGGTGTCGCGCCACCCGGCGTCCGGGTCGACGGTCAGGACGAGCGGGTACTCGGCAGTGAACCACCCGATAGTCCGCGACAGATCGACATCGCCGACAGCATCCACACACCCGTCAAGGCCGCCACCACCACCAGCACCGACAGCGCCGTCAGGACCGCCACCGCCGCCAGGGCCCTCGGGGCCGTCAGGGCCGCCGGCACCGTCGAAGACGTCTTCACGGCCGTGCCCCTCCACACCGATGAACACCGTGCCATGGCCACACCAACGGCCCACCGTGCAGGCAAAGGCACTGAGCAGCACATCATTCACCTGGCTGCGGTAAACGTCAGGGACCCGACGCAGCAGCGCCTCGGTGTCCTCGCGGGCCAGCGTGACGACGACGGTGGCCGCGGTGCCGTAGGTGTTGGGCCCGGTGCGGCCCGCGGGCAGGGCGGCGGGCGTGGCGGTGTCGGTCCAGTACGCCAGGTCGGCGTCCAGGCCGCCGGAGCGGGTGTGTCGGTCGAGCAGGGCGGCCCACTGGCTGTAGGCGGTGCCCACCGGGGGCAGGGCAACGGTCCGGCCCGCCGTGGCGGCACGGTGGGCGCTCTCCAGGTCGGTGAGCAGGATGCGCCAGGACACGCCGTCCATCACCAAGTGGTGAACGGTGATCAGGAGTTGGGCGGGCAGGGCCGGGCCGCGATCGAAGAGCAGGACGCGGACGACCCGGCCTTCGGTGGGATCAAGGGAGGCCTGGGCGGCCTCCGCCGCCCGCTGCACCTCGCGCTCCACCTGTGGGTCGTCGAGACCGGTCACGTCATGGCGCGCGACCAGTTTGTCGGGCGGTTCCGGCAGGACTTCCTGGCGCCAGCCGTCGTCCGTGCGGCGGAATCGGGTGCGCAGGGCGGCGTGGTGGCGTACGACGGTGTCCGCGGCCTGTGCCAGGGCGGACAGGTCGGTGCCCGGGGCCAGTTCGAGGCGCTGGGTCATCGTGAAGCGCAGGGGGTCACCGGGGCGGCGGCCGTCGAGGTACCAGCGCTGGATGGGTGTGAGCGGCGCCTCGGTGGGTGCGACGCCACCCATCACCGAGGGGCGGGGCGCGGCTTCCCTCGCGCACAGGGCGAGTTCAGCGACCGTGCGGTGGCGGAAGACGTCCTTGGTGGTGAGGGCGAGTCCGGCCTGCCGGGCGCGGGAGACGATCTGGATGCTGAGGATCGAGTCGCCGCCGAGGGTGAAGAAGTCGTCGCGCGCGCCCACCCGTTCGACGCCCAGAACCTCCGCCCAGATGGCGGCGAGCCGCTCCTCGGCGCCGGTCCGGGGGGCCACGTACGGCGTGGAGCTGTCCGGTTGCGCGGGCGGGGCGGGCAGCGCGCGCCGGTCGGTCTTGCCGCTGCTGGTCCGCGGGATCCGCGCCAGCGGCACGAAGGCCGCGGGCACCATGTGGTCGGGCAGGGTCCGCCGCAGCCGCATACGCAGGTCGTCGGCCGACGGGGGGTGTTCGCCCGCGGGCACCAGATGGGCCACGAGCATGGCCCGGCCCGCGTGTTCACGAACCGTCACCACGGCCTCGGCGACGGCCGCGTCGGCGAGGAGCGCGGCCTCCACCTCGCCGGGCTCGACCCGGAAGCCGCGGATCTTCACCTGGTCGTCGGCCCGGCCCAGGAATTCCAGGAGGCCCTGGGCGTCCCAGCGGGCGCGGTCCCCGGTGCGGTACATCCGCTCCCCCGGCTCGCCGAACGGGTCGGCGAGGAAGCGGGCGGCGGTCAGGCCGGGCCGGTTCAGATAGCCGCGGGCCACCTGGGCGCCCGCCAGGTACAGCTCGCCCGGCACACCCGCCGGCACCGGCCGCAGCGCGCCGTCCAGGACGTAGGCGCGCAGGCCGCGTCCCGGGCGGCCGATGACCGGGCGTCCGGGCTGTTCGGTACAGCGGCCGTACACGGCGTCGACGGTGCACTCGGTGGGTCCGTACATGTTGTACGCGGTGACGCCGAGGTCCGCCGCCGCGCACAGCTCGCGCCAGGCGTCTGTGCCGACGGCCTCGCCGCCCACCAGGAGGACGCGCGGGTGGTGACGGCCGGGGGCGAGGAGCCCGGCGGCGGTGAGCTCCCGCAGGAAGGACGGGGTGACGTTCACCAAATCCAGTCCACGGTCCGCGACCTGGGCACAGAACGCCTCCGGGTCCAGGCGTACGTCCTCGTCGACGAGGTGCACCTCCTGGCCGAGCGCGAGCAGCAGCGGGCCCTCCCAGGAGGTGTCGAAGGAGAAGGAGGCGCTCAGCGCGGCCTTCAGGCGACCTCCGTGGGTGGCGTGCGGAGCGACGAGCCCTTCACGGTGGTCGTGGCAGAGGTTGACCAGGTGCCGGTGTTCCACGACGACGCCCTTGGGCCGCCCGGTGGAGCCGGAGGTGTAGATGATGTAGGCGCCGTGGTCGGGGCGCAGCGGCGCCCGGCGGTCGGCGTCGGTCGGGTCGTGCGCGGGCAGTCGGTCCCACGGCACCTCGCGCAGCGCCTCGGCCGTCAGGAGCGTGCGCGGGGCCGCGTCCGCGAGGAGGAACGTCACGCGCTCCTCGGGCAGGCCGGGGTCGACGCAGAGCAGGGTGCCGCCCGCCTTCATGACGGCGAACACGGTCACGAACAGGTCCGTGGTGCGGGGCAGCCGGACCGCGACGACGTCCTCGGGGCCGACGCCTAGGGTGATGAGGTGGTGGGCGAGGCGGTTGGCCCGGTCGTTGAGGGCCGCGTAGTCGAGCGTGGTGTCGCGGGCCGTCAGGGCGGTGATGTGCGGGGTGCGTGCCGTCTGCGCCTCGAACAGGGCGGGGAAGGCGCTGTCCGCCGCCGGAAGCGGGTCTCCCTGCCACTCCCGGACGACCTGACGGCGCTCGGCGGCGGTCATCAGCGGCAGCGCGCCCGCCTGCTCGTCCGGGTCGTCCGCGGCGGCTTCGAGGAGCGACGTCAGATGGGCGGCGAGGCGTTCCGCGGTACCGGCGTCGAACAGGCCGGTGTTGTACTCCAGGTGACCGGTGACGCCGCCGCCGTGTTCCACGAAGTCGAAGGCGAGGTCGAAGGTGGCGTTGCGCACCGGCGGTGTCACGGGCTCGACGTCGAGGCCGGGCAGGCGGGGCGCCTCGCCGCCCAGGTTGTGCAGGGCCACCATGACCTGGAACAGCGGCGTGCGGCTGGTGTCCCGCTCCGGCTCCAGGGCGTCCACCAGGCGCTCGAAGGGCACCTCCTGGTGGGCGAACGCGTCCAGGACGGTGGAGCGCGCCTCGGTGAGCAGCTCACGGAACGACGCGTCGGGGCGGACCCGGCCGCGCAGCACGAGCGTGTTGACGAACATGCCGACCACGTCGTCGAGTTCGCGGCGCTCCCGGCCCGCGGTCACGGTGCCGACCGCGACGTCCTCCTGGTCGGCCCAGCGGGCCAGAAGGACCTGGCAGGCCGTGAGCAGCGTCATGTAGAGGGTGGCGTCGGCGCTCCGGGCCGTGGCACGGAGCCGCTCGGTGAGCTCGGCGGGCAGCTGGAAGGTCACCAGGGCGCCGTCACGGGTGCGCACTGCGGGGCGCGGCCGGTCGGTGGGCAGCTCCAGGGGTTCGAGGTCGGCCAATACCTCGCGCCAGTGGGCGAGTTGCTCGTCGGCGATGTCGGTGCGGGCGCGCTGCCAGGCGGCGTAGTCGGTGTACCGCACGGGCAGTGCGGGCAGCTCGGGGGCGCGCCCCTCCAGGGCCGCCGCGTACAGCTCGCTCAGATCGCGGCCGAGGACGGCGCCGGACCAGCCGTCGGTGACGATGTGGTGCACGGCAAGGACCAGGACGTGCTCGCCGTCGGCCGGGCGGACGAGGCGGGCGCGCAGCAACGGGCCGGTGGACAGGTCGAAGGGGGTCTCGGCGGCGCGGTCGAGGACGGCGTCCAGCTGTGCGTCCCGGTCGGCGCCCGACAGGACGTCGAGGGGCAGCTCGACCGCGTACGGCGGATGGACGACCTGCCGGGCCCGGCCGTCCTGTTCGGCGAAGGTGGTGCGCAGCGACTCGTGCCGGGCCACCAGGCCGTCGAGGGCCGCGCGCAGGGCGGCCTCGTCGAGCCAGCCGCGCAGGCGCAGCACGGACAGCGTCGTGTACTCGGTGCTGCCCGGCGCGAACCGGTCGAGGAACCACAGGCGCTGCTGGGCGTACGACAGCGGAGGCGCAGTGCCGGGGTCCGCGGCCGGAATGACGTCGGTTCCGGTGTCCCCGTCGGCCACGGGCTCACCGAGGGCCGCCGCGAGTGCGGACAGGGTGGGGTGGGTGAAGAGCAGCCGCGGTGAGACGTCCTGGCCGAAGGCCGTGCGCAGCCGGGAGGTGACGCGCACGGCGAGGATGGAGTCGCCGCCGAGCGCGAAGAAGTCGTCGTCGGCGCCCACGGCGTCGGTGTCGAGCACGTCCGCCCAGGCGGCGGCGACCGCGCGTTCCGCGGGGGTGCGCGGCGGGGTGCGGTCGGTGCCGGTGGCGAAGCCGTCCGGGCCGGGGGCGGGCAGCGCACGCCGGTCGAGCTTGCCGTTGACGGTGAGCGGCAGGGCCGCCAGCGGTACGTAGGCGGCGGGGACCATGTGCGCGGGCAGCAGGCGCTCGAGGTGGGCGCGCAGGTCGGCGGCGGACGGCACGACCACGGACGGCGCGACCGCGGGCGCGGGGCAGCCGGGTTCGCCGTCCGGACCACTGCCGTGCGCGCCGGTCCCGGAAGCGCCGTCCTGTCCGGCCCCGGCCCCGACGACATGCGCGACCAGGCGCCGCGTCCCGGAAGCGTCCTCGTACACCCCGACCGTCGCAGCGCTCACGCCCGGGTGGCGGTGCAGGGCGGCCTCGATCTCGCCGGGCTCGATGCGGTAGCCGCGGATCTTCACCTGCTGGTCGGCGCGGCCCAGATACTCCAACGTGCCGTCGGCCCTGCGGCGGGCCCGGTCACCGGTGCGGTACATGCGGCTGCCGGACGGCCCTGACGGGTCGGCCACGAAACGGGCCGCCGTCAGCCCCGGCCGTCCCAGGTAGCCGCGGGCAAGCCCGTCCCCCGCGACGTACATCTCACCGATCGCGCCGGGCGGCACCGGCGCGAGGTCGCCGTCGAGCACATGGACCCGCAGGTCGGGGATGCCCGTGCCGATGGGGCTCGCGGCGCCCGTGCGCACCATCGCGTGCTCAAGGGGCGCGTAGGTGACGTGCACGGTGGTCTCGGTGATGCCGTACATGTTGACCAGGCGCACGGCGTCGTCGGAGTGGCGCGTGTACCAGTCGGCGAGCCGGTCGACGTCCAGTGCCTCGCCGCCGAAGACGACCGTGCGCAGCGCCAACCGCGCGGAGAGGCCGGGGTGTTCGGCGTCGGCGCGGGCGAGCGGGTAGAACGCGGACGGTGTCTGGTTGAGGACGGTGACCTGCTCGTCGACGAGCAGGCGCAGGAAGTCCTCCGGGGAGCGGGCGGTGTCGTCGGGGACGACGACAAGCCGGCCGCCGTGCAGCAGCGGCCCCCACAGCTCCCACACGGAGAAGTCGAAGGCGTAGGAGTGGAACAGGGTCCACACGTCGTGCTCGTCGAAGCCGAACCACTGCCGGGTGCGGGTGAACAGGCGTACGACGTTGGCGTGCGGGACGACCACGCCCTTGGGCCGGCCGGTGGAGCCCGAGGTGTAGATGGCGTAGGCGGGGCTCTCCGGCAGGGGACGGCGGACCGGCTCCGGAAGGGTGGTGGGGCGCCCGGCGAGGTCGGCGCGCACGGTCGGGTCGTCGAGGAGCAGCACGGGCACACCGGTCCCCTCGGCCCGCACGCCGGCGTCCGTGGTCGTCACCAGCGTCACGGGTGCCGCGTCGCCGAGGAGGTGGGCGACGCGTTCGGCGGGGAGCTTGGGGTCGACGGGCAGGTAGGCGGCGCCCGACTTCAGGACGGCGAGGATGGCCACGACCAGGTCGGTGGAGCGGGGCAGGGCGAGGGCGACGTAGTGCTCGGGTCCGGCGCCGGCCTCGGCGAGGCGGTGCGCGAGACGGCTCGCCTCCGCGTCGAGCGTGGCGTAGTCGAGGCGGTCGTCGCCGCAGGTGACGGCGGTGGCATCCGGTGTGCGGGCGGCCTGCGCCTCGAAGAGGTCCACCAATGTCTCGGTGGGGCGCGCGTGTTCGCCAACGTCGCCCCCGGCGAGGGCTTCGCGCTCCTCGGCGGTCGTCCAGGAAAGGGCCCGCAGCGGACGGTCGGGGTCCGCGGCGATCTCGGTGAGCAGCAGGCACAGCCGGTCGGCGAGCGCCCGTACCGTAGCGATGTCGAACAGGCCGGGGTCGTAGGCGAGGTCGAAGCCGACGCGGTCGCCCTGATGGGCGCGCAGGACGAGCGGGTAGTTGGTGGCGTCGCGCGAGGTGACGTCCGCCAGGCGTACGCCGGACGCGGCCGTGCGGGCCTCGTCGAAGGGGTAGTTCTCGAAGGCGACGATGCTGTGGAACAGCGGGGTGCCGGACGGCACGTCGCTCAGCGAGGTCAGCTCGGCCAGGGAGACGGCGGCGTGGCGGCGCGACTCGGCCTGGCTTTCCTGCAGTTCGCGCAGCCACGCGCTCGCGGTGGCCCCGCTGTCGACGCGGACGCGGGTGGGCACGGTGTTGATGAACATGCCCACCATGGACTCGACGCCCGGCAGGTCGTCGGGGCGGCCGGACACCGTGGTGCCGAACACCACGTCCTGCTCGGCGCTGTAGCGGGACAGCAGCAGCGCCCAGGCGCCCTGGACCACGGTGTTGACGGTGAGTCCGGCCTGCCGGGCGGTGCGGGCGAGCGTCGCGGAGTCCGTGGCGGACAGGCCGCCCTTGTGGACGCCGGCAGAGCGCGCCTGGTGGGCCTCGCCCAGAGGGCGGTCGACGGGCAGCGGGGTCGGCGTGGCGAACCCGTCGAGGGCCGCGCTCCAGTGGGCGCGCCCGGCGTCGGTGTCCTGCTCGGCCAGCCACCGCACATAGTCGGCGAAGGGGCGGCGTACCACCGGCCGCGCGGTGCTTCCCGTGGTGCGGGCCGCGTACTCGTCGCACACCTCGGACAGCACCTGGGCGAGGCTCCAGCCGTCCAGGATCAGGTGGTGGGAGGTCCACAGCAGGCGAAGGCGCGCGCCGGGCAGGCGGATCAGGGCGAGGCGCATCAGCGGGGCGGCGGCGAGGTCGATGCCGCGGGCGAGGTCGTCAGCGCGGAACCGGTCGAGGCGTGCGGACCGCTCGTCGTCGTCGAGCTCACGCCAGTCCAGGTGGGTGACGGGCACACGTACGTCGCGGTGCACGACCTGGAGCGGCAGGGGTACGTCCTCCCAGACCACCGAGGTCCGCAGCGCGGGCGTCCGGTCCGTCACGCGCTGCCAGGCCGCGGCGAAGGCGTCGGGGTCACCGACGCCCTCCAGGAGCAGGTCGGCCTGATCGACATACACGTCGTCGGAGCCGCCGACCAGGCGGTGGAAGAGCATGCCTTCCTGAAGCGGCGTCAGCGGCAGCAGGTCCTCCACGCCGCGCCCGTCACCGGCCAGGCGGTCCACGCCCGCCTGGTCGAGGCGGGCGAGCGGGAAGTCGGAGGGGGTGCGGCCGCCCGCGTCGGGCCGCGCGCAGTGCTCGGTGATCGCCCCGAGCGCCCGGACCATGCCGTCGGCGAGCCCGCGGACGGTGTCGGCGTCGTGCGTCCGCTCGCTGTAGTGCCAGATGATCTCCAGTTCGCCGTCGGCGACCACGGCCGAGACGTCCAGGAGGTGGTCCAGGGGTTCGTCGGCCGCCATGTCACGGCCGGGCACCTCGGCGGCAGGTGCGAACTCGACTCCGCCGGAGGTGTCCCACTGGCCGTGGTAGTTGAAGCACACCTGAGGCAGGGGCAGTTCGCGCAGCGCCCGCGCGGAGGGGTCGGGTGAACCGAGGCGGGCCAGTGCCTCGTGGCTCAGGCCGCGCCGGGGCACGGCGCGCAGGCGCTCCTTGACGGCCTTGAGGGTCGCGCCCCAGTCGGGTGCGGCGGCCGGTCCCGCGGGGACGAGGGTGACGGGGTACTGGGTGGTGAACCAGCCCACCGTGCGGGACACGTCGACCGTGTCGTCCTCCCGGCCGTGCCCCTCAAGGGCCACGGTCACCCGCTCGGCGCCCGTCCAGTCGGCGAGCACCCGCCCGAGGGCGCTGAGCAGCACGTCGTTGACCTGGGTGCGGTAGACGCCGGGCACCCGGCGCAGGAGTGCCTCGGTGGTGGCGCGGTCCACGCGGGTGCGGACGGTGCGCACGGATCCGGCGAGCGGCGTGCCGGTCCGGTCGACGGGCAGCGGTGTACGGGGTTCGGCGGCCTCGGCCGTCCAGTACGGCAGGTCGCCGTCGAAGTCTCCCGCGCGCACCCGGCCCGACAGGTGGGCGGCCCAGTCGGTGAACTCGACTGTGGTGGGCTCCAGTTGGATGGCTTCACCGGTGGCCGCCTGCCGGTAGGCCTGTTCGAGGTCGGACAGGAGGATGCGCCAGGAGACGCTGTCGACGGCCAGGTGATGGGCGGTCAGGAAGAGCTGGGGACGCTCGCCGGACGGGGGCAGCAGCAGGGCGGCGCGGAGCAGGGTGCCGGTGGCCGGGTCGAGGGCGGCTCGGGCGCTGTCCGCGGCCGCGGTGCGGGCCGCCGTGGGGTCGGGGGCGGCGGCCAGGTCGTGGCGGGTGAGCAGGCCGGACACCGGGACGGCGCCGGGGTGCTGTTCCCAGGCGTCGCCGTTGTGGGCGAAGCGGGTGCGCAGCGCCGGGTGGTGCGCGGCGAGCGCGGTCAGGGCCCGCTCGAGTGCCCGCTCGTCGAGGTCGCGCGGCAGGTCGAGGAGCATCGACATGCTGAAGTGCCGCAGCGCGCCGTGCGTGGCGAAGAACCACTCCTGTACGGGGGTCAGCGGGGCGGGTCCGTCGGTGCGCGCCGGCCGGCGCGAGGGCGCGGCGGTCCTGCGGGACGCGGCGGCAGCCAGGTCGGCGACGGTCTGGTGGCGGAAGACGTCCTGCGAGGTCAGCTGGAGTCCGGTCGCGCGGGCGCGCGAGACGGCCTGGATGCTGAGGATGGAGTCGCCGCCCAGCTCGAAGAAGTTGTCCGTGACGCCGACTTGGGCGATGCCGAGGACGTCGGCCCAGATGTCGGCGAGCGTCTGCTCGTCCGCGGTGCGCGGGGCGACGAACTCCCGCTCGCTTCGGGCGGCGTCGAGGTCGGGGGCGGGCAGGGCGCGGCGGTCGAGCTTGCCGCTGGTGGTCAGGGGCAGCACGTCGAGCAGAGTGAAGGACGACGGGACCATGTGGTCGGGCAGCGTCCGGCGGCAGGCGGCCCGCAGTTCGGACGCGGCGGGCCGGGGTGCGCCCGCTGCGGGCACGAGGTAGGCGGCGAGGCGCAGGTGGCCATGGGTGTCGGGCACCGCGACGACCGCGGCGCCGGTGATCTCCGGCAGGTCGAGCAGCGCCGCCTCGATCTCGCCCGGCTCGATGCGGTGGCCGCGCACCTTCACCTGGTCGTCGGCGCGCCCGAGGTAGTCCAGGCGCCCGTCGGCGGTCCAGCGGGCCAGGTCCCCCGTGCGGTACATGCGGGTGCCGGGCGCGCCGTAAGGGTCGGCGAGGAAGCGCGCGGCGCTCAGGCCCGGCCGTCCCGCGTAGCCGCGGGCCAGTTGCCCGCCCGCGAGGTACAGCTCACCGCCGACACCGGGCGGCACGGGCCGCAGGCCCGCGTCGAGCACGTAGGCGCGCACGCCCGGCAGCGGCCGGCCCACCAGTGGCCGGTCCTCGCCCTCGATGCGGCAGGCCAGGGCGTCGACGGTGCACTCGGTGGGGCCGTAGAAGTTGTACGCGGCCACGTCCCGGTGCCCGGCCAGCTCGCGCCACAGGCCGGGGCCGATGGCCTCGCCGCCGAGCATCAGCACCCGGGGGCGGTGCCGCGGGTCGGTGAGCAGCCCGGCGGGCAGCAGCTGGCGCAGGTAGGAGGGCGTCAGGTCGAGGAAGTCGACGCGGTGTTCGACGACGTACTCGACGAGAGCGGCGGCGTCGAGCCGGGTCGTCTCGTCGACCAGGTGCAGCGGGTGGCCGTCGGCCATCAGCAGCACGCCCTCCAGCGAGGTGTCGAAGGAGAACGACGCGGTCAGCGCCACGCGCAGCGGCCCGCCGCCCGCGTCGGCGACGAATCCCTCGCGGTGGCCCGCGAGGAGGTTCGCCGCGGAGCGGTGGGACACGGCGACGCCCTTGGGGCGGCCGGTGGAGCCGGAGGTGTAGATGACGTAGGCGGTGGTGTCGGGGTCGGGTGCGGTGAGGGGGACGGGGGTGGCCGCGTCGGGCAGGGACCGCAGCATCTCCTCGTCGAGGACGAGGGCCGGTCGCGCGTCGTCGAGCAGGTACCGTACGCGCTCCTCGGGCAGCGCGAGGTCGAGCGGCAGATAGCCCGCGCCGGACTTCCACACGGCGAGGATCGCCACGACCATGTCGGCGGTGCGGGGCAGGCGCAGCGCGACGAGCTGTTCGGGGCCCGCGCCCCGGGCGACGAGGTGGTGGGCGAGACGGGTGGCGCGGGCGTCGAGTGTCGCGTAGTCGAGGCGCTCGCCCCCGGCCACCAGGGCGGTGGCGTGCGGGGTGCGCGCGGCCTGGCGTGCGAACAGTTCGGGGCAGGTGGTGGTGGGGACGGGGCGTGCGGTCGCGTTCCACTCGTCCGTGACGCGCCGTGCCTCGTCCGGGGAGAGCAGGGGCAGCGCGTCCAGGGGCCGGTCCGGTTGCGTGGTGGCGCCGTCCAGGAGCCGCAGCAACTGGTCCGCCATCCGCTCGGCGGTGGCCGTGTCGAACAGGTCGGTGCGGTATTCGAGCAGTCCGGTGAGCTGTTCGCCGTCCGGTACGAACTCCACGCTCAGGTCGAACGCGGCTGCCTGGCGGGGCACGGTCACCGGGGCGACGGACAGGCCGTGCAGGGCGGGCGCCGTGGGCGGGTCCGGGTGCAGCAGGACCATGGCGTCGAACAGCGGGTTGCGGCCGGGCTCACGGGGCGCGCCGACGGCCTCCACCATGCGCTCGAAGGGTGTGTCGCCGTGCGCGAAGGCTTCGTTGACGGTGTCGGCCGCGGCCGTGAGCAGGTCGCGGAAGGAGCCGCCGGACGCCACGAGGGTGCGCAGGACGACGGTGTGGGCGAAGAAGCCGACAGCGCGTTCCAGGTCGGTGCGGGGGCGTCCCGGTGTCAGGGAGCCCACGATGATGTCGTCCTGCCCGGACCAGCGGGCGAGCAGCGCCTGGCAGCCGGCGACCAGAGAAGTGAAGAGGGTGGTGTGCTGCTCCGTCGCGAGGGTACGCAGCTTGGCCGTGATGTCGGCGGGCACGGTGAACTGGTGGATCGCACCCGCCCCGGGCTCCTGCCCGCCGCGCGGCCGGTCCAGCGGCAGCGCGGGCGCGACGGATCCGGTCAACTGCTTTTTCCAGTAGGCGATTTGACGTTCAAGGCGCGCCCCGGACAGCTGTTCGCGCTGCCACACCGCGAAGTCCGGGTACTGCGTCGCCACCGGCGGCAGGTCCGGCTCCGCGCTCCTGGCGAAGGCGTCGTAGGCGATGCACAGCTCTTCCAGGAGTACGCCCATCGACCAGCCGTCGGTGATGATGTGATGGGCCGTCAGCATCAGGATGTGCGAGGTGTCCGACTCCCGCAGCAGGAGTGCGCGCAGCAGGGCGTCGGCGTCGAGGTCGAAGGGGCGCTCGTACTCCGCGAGGAGCGCGGCGTCCAGCACGGCGCTGTCGACGGCGCCCGGCGCGGTGGGGGCGTGGCAGTCCGGCGCGGTGGGGGCGTGGCCGTCCGGCGCGGTGAGGTCCCGGATCGGCAGCGGCACCGGGCCCGCCGGGCGCACGGTCTGGGCCGGCCGCCCGTCGCTCTCCTCGAACGCGGTGCGCAGCGCCTCGTGCCGGGCCACCAGGGTGTCGAGGGCGCGGGAGAGGGCGGCGCGGTCCAGCCGGCCGGTGAGCCGCAGGGCGACCGCGCTGTTGTAACCGGCGTCGCCGGGGCTGAGCCGGTCCAGGAACCACAGCCGCTGCTGCGCGAAGGACAGCGGCAGGGGCCGGGAGCGGTCGGCGCGCGGGATGCCCCGCCGGGCGCCCGGGTCCGGTGCCCCGGCCCGTGCTCTCGCGCCCGCTGCCCCGGCGCGCCCCGCAAGGCGGCGGCGCAGCGCTTCCTGAAGGTCCTGGGGCAGGGCCTCGGCGCGGTCTCGCTTCGAAGACGTCATGTTCGTGGGGGTCCTTACAGTTCGTCGTGGTCGCTGTCGCCGCGCGCGGCGTCTTCGAGTTCGCTGAGCACCTGTTCCTCCACCAGGTCGGCCAGAGCGGCGACCGTGCGGTGGACCAGGACGTCGCGGGGGGTGAGGCTCACGCCGAAGGCGTCGTTGGCCCGCGAGACGATGCGCAGGGCACGCAGGGAGTCACCGCCGAGCAGGAGGTAGTCGTCCTCCACGCCCACCGCCGCCTGCATGACCTCCTCCCAGATGTCGGCCAGGACCTCTTCCGTGGGAGTACGGGGTGCGACATGCCCGGCCGTCTCCGCCAGGTCCGCGGCGGGCGCGGGCAGCGCGGCCCGGTCGGTCTTGCCGTTGTCGGTGAGCGGGAAGCGCTCCATGACGACGTACGCGGAGGGCACCATCGGCCCTGGCAGGGCACCCGCAGCCAGGACGCGCAGCTCGGCCGGGGCGGGGGGCTCGGCGCCCGGCAGGACCAGGAGATGGGCGACCAGACGCGGCAGGTCCGGTTCGTCCTCCCGCACGGTCACCACGGCGTCCAGGACGGCGGGGTGCCGCGTGAGAACCGCCTCGACCTCGCCGGCTTCGATGCGATGGCCGCGCAGCTTGAGCTGGTGGTCGGTGCGGCCGAGGTAGTGCAGTTCGCCGACGGCGTCACGGCGTACGAGGTCGCCGGTCCGGTACATGCGCGTACCGGGCGCACCGTAAGGGTCGGCGGTGAAGCGAGAGGCGGTCAGGCCCGGCCGGTCGAGGTAGCCACGCGCCAACGACGGCCCACTGAGCCACAGTTCACCGGCAACCCCGACGGGGACAGGCCGCAGCCGCGCGTCCAGTACATAGGTGCCGGTGCCCGGCAGCCGCCTGCCGATCGGCGGAGCCGTGCCGTCCGCCTCCAGCGCATCCGACCACGTAGCCACCACCGTGGCCTCGGTCGGCCCATAGGAATTGACCAGGCGGTGGTGCGGCGCCCACCGCGCCACCAACTCCGCCCCGCACGCATCGGCTCCCACGGTCAGGGTCTTCAGGTCGGGCAGCGTGCCGGGCGTGTCCGACGGAAGCGTGGCCAGCGCGGCAGGCGGCAGCAACGTGTGCGTGATCCGCCCCTCGCGCAGCACCTGCGCCAACTCCACGCCCAACAACGGACCCGGCGCAGGCACCACCAGACTCGCCCCCTGCGGCAACGACATGCACAGTTCGAGCACTGAGGCGTCAAAGCTCGGCGTGGCAAACGCCAAAACCCGATCCCCGGGACTCACCTGGTAGTGCGCGGCCTCGGCAGCAGCGAAGCCCGCGAGGCCCCGGTGCGTCACGACCACACCCTTGGGCGTGCCGGTCGACCCCGACGTGTAGATGACGTACGCCGGATCATCGAGCCGCAGCGGACGGACCCGGTCGGCATCCGTGGGCCGGGTGTGCGCTTCCCGATCCTGGTCGCCGGTGAGCAGGCCGCTGATGTCTTCGGCCCCGACGGTCAGCGTGGGCGCCGCGTCCCGCAGCATCAGCGCGATCCGCTCCTGCGGATATCCGGGATCGACCGGCACGAACGCGGCACCCGCCTTGGTGACCCCAAGCTGGGCCAGGACCATCTCCGCCGATCGCGGCAGAGTCAGAGCCACGAGATCACCGGGCCCCACACCCCGCCCGATCAGCCGATGCGCCAACACATTCGCCCGCGCCTCCAACTCCGCGAACGACAGCGACAAGCCCGCCGCCTCCAACGCCACAGCACCCGGAGCACGATCCACCGCCGCCTCCACCAGAGCAGGCAAGGTCACCGGTGCCACGGAATCGATCTGCGGGCGAGCAGGCCCGGCCAGCAACCGCGACCGCTCCGCGGGCGGCAGCACATCGACGGCATCCAGCCGCGTGCTGTCCGTCGCCGCCGCCAGCACGTGCAACGTGTGCAGCAGCTGATCAGCCAGAGAACGAGCCGTCGACTCCTCGAAATAGCGGGGGTCGTAGCCGAGTTCGACAGAAAGCCGCTCCCCGGGCGAAATCACCACTGTGAGCGGATAGTTGGTGGCCTCGCGGGCTTCCAGGTCCCGCATCCGCACTCCGTGGGCGCCCGCGGTGCTGTCGTCGACGGGGTAGTTCTCGAAGACGAGGAGACTGTCGAACAGGGGTGTCCCTGCGGGCACGTCACTGAAGCCGTGCAGACGGGTGAGCGCCACGTGGCCGAAGCGGCGGTCCTCGGCCCGCGCGGCCTGTGTGCGGCGCAGCCACGCGTCGCACGTCTCTCCGCCGTCCACGGTGGCCCGGGCGGGCAGCGTGGTGATGAACAGGCCGGTGATGGTGTCGGCGCCGGGCAGGTCCGAGGGCCGCCCGGAGACGGTGGTCCCGTAGCAGACCTCTGGCTCGCCGCTCCATCGGGAGAGGAGCAGCGCCCAGGCGCCCTCGAACACGGTGTTGAGGGTCAGCCGGTGCAGGCGGGCGTACTCCTGGAGCCGTCGGGTGGAGTCCTCGCCGAGCCGCTGCGACAGCCAGGTGCCGGAGGAGGCCGTGGCGCCCAGGGCGGGCCTGCGGTCGTAGGGCAGGGCGGTGGGGGCGGTGAGTCCGGCGAGGGCGGTGCGCCAGTGCTCCTCGGCGCGGGCGGTGTCGCGGCCGGCGAGCCAGGCCGCGTAGTCCGCGAACGGGCGGCGGTCCGGCAGGCGTGGCTCGTCGCCCGCGGCGAGCGCCGCATGGCAGGCCGCGACGTCCGACAGGACGTGGAAGACGCTCCAGCCGTCGAGCAGGACGTGGTGGAAGGTCCACACCACGCGTACCTCGTCCGGGGCAAGGCGGATCAGGGCGACGCGCAGCAGCGGCACGCCGTCGAGGGCGAGGCCGCGGGCCTTGTCCTCGGCGAGCAGCCGCTCCAGTTCCGCCGTGCGCCGCTCGGGCGTCAGGGCGCTCCAGTCGTACTCGCTGACGGGCAGGGTCGCCGCGCGGTGCACGGCTTGGAGCGGGACGGGTACGCCGCTGAGGACCACGGCGGTGCGCAGCATCGGGGTGCGGTCGACGACGTGCTGCCAGGCGGCGGTCAGCCGGCCGGTGTCGCGCACTCCGTCCATGACGAACGTGACCTGCTCGGTGTACACGCCCCCGCCGGGGTCGTCCATGCCGTGGACGACCATGCCGGACTGGGTGGGGGTGAGCGGGTAGACGTCCACGATGTCGTGGCCGGTGCCCACCAGGCGGTCCACGGTCTCCTGGTCCAGCGGGGCGAGGGGGAAGTCCGACGGGGTGCGGCCCCCGGCGCCGGGCTCGGCGCAGTGCCGCACGATGGCGCGCAGTTCCTCGGCCAGTTCGGCGGCGAGGCGGTCGATCGTGTCGCGCCGGTAGACCTCGCGCGAGTACGACCAGGTGAACTCCAGGCGTTTGTCGGTGACATGGCCGAGGACGTCGATGAGGTGCGGGCGTTCGGCGGTACGGTCCATGCCCCCGACGAGTCCGCCGTGGGGTGCGTGCAGCAGACCGCCCGCCGGGGTGGTGCCGTCCTGCTGCCCGAGGTAGTTGAAGCCGAGCTGCGGCAGTCCGGGAAGCCGGTCCCCCGCCGTGGCGTGCAGATGGCGCAGGGCGCCGTATCCCAGTCCGCCGCGCGGTACGGCGCGCAGGCATTCCTTGACGGACTTCAGGGCGGAGCCGGTGTCGGCATCCCGGGGCACGTCGAGGGCGACGGGGTACACGCTCGTGAACCACCCGACCGTACGCGACAGGTCGACGCCGTCGAACAGCTCCTCGCGGCCGTGGCCCTCCAGCGTGACCTCCACCCGGTCCCGTCCGGTCCAGCGCGCCACGACCCGGCCGAGGGCGCACAGCAGGACGTCGTTGACGCGGGTGCGGTAGGCGTCGGGCACATCCTGGAGGAGTCTGCGGGTGTCCTCTCGGTCCAGGCGGACCGTCACCGTCTCCTCGTGGGCGACGGTGTTGGCGCCGGGGAGATCGACGGGCAGCGGGGCGCTCCCCGACACCCGCTCCCAGTGGGCGAGTTCGTCGTCGAAGCCGCCCTCGGCGGTGTGGTCGGCGAGGCGGTGCGCCCACGCGCGGAACGACGTGGTCTTCGGCCCGAGGTCCACGGGATGCCCGTCGCGCAGGGCGCGGTAGGCGATGTCCAGGTCCTCCAGGATCACGTGCCAGGACACGGCGTCGACCACCAAGTGGTGGGCGGCGAGCAGCAGGACGGGCCGCTTGTCGCCGTCGGGTCGGCACAGCGCGGCCTTCAGCAGCGGTCCAGCGGTCAGGTCGAACCCGCCGTTGAGGCGGTCGGACAGCTCGCGCAGCGCCGCGTCGGTGCCTTCGGGGGTGCGTCGCGGCAGATCGTGCACCTCCAGGTGGGCCGCGGCGCCGGGGGCGGCGATGTGCTGGCGCCACCGCCCGCCGCCGTCCCTCTCGCAGCGCAGCCGCAGGGCGTCGTGGTGTTCGATGACCGCGGTGAGCGCGCCGCGCAGCAGTGTCGCGTCGGTGTCGGCGGCCAGGTAGTGGCAGGCCGCCTGGGTGAGCCGCGCCGGGTCGCCGGTGAGGGTGTCGAACAGATAATGCTGTACGGGGGTCAGTGGCGCCTCGCCCACGACCGGGCCCTGTTCGGCCCGGATCGCCGTGGTCGGCAGGTCCTCGGCCGCCGCGGCCAGGTCCGCGACCGTCTGGTGCTGGAACAGGTGCCGGGGCGTGAGGGCCAGGCCGGCCCGGCGGGCGGCGGAGACGATCTGGATGCCGAGGATGGAGTCGCCGCCGAGGGTGAAGTAGTTGTCGCGCACGCCCACGTCGGGCACACGGAGCACCTCGGACCAGATGGTGGCGAGCGCCTTCTCGGCGTCGGTGCGCGGCGCGTGGTCCCCGTCGCCGTTGCCGCCGGCGGGCCACACCGGTTCGGGCAGCGCGCTGCGGTCCAGCTTGCCGGTGGCGCCGAGCGGCAGCCGCTCCAGCGGCACCACCACGGACGGGACCAGGTGGTCGGGCAGAGTCCGTGCGAGGAAGTCGCGCAGTTCGGCGGAGTCCGGGACGTCGGCGCCGTCGGGGACCGCGTAGGCCACGAGGCGCTGGTGGCCGTCGTGTTCGACCACCTGGGCGGCGGCCGCGGACACCTGCGGGTGCCGGGCGACGGCGGACTCCACCTCCCCCAGTTCGATGCGGAAGCCGCGCAGCTTCACCTGGTGGTCGGTGCGGCCGAGGTAGTGCAGTTCGCCGTCGGCGTCGCGGCGTACGAGGTCGCCGGTGCGGTACATGCGGGTACCGGGCGCACCGAAGGGATCGGCGGTGAAACGAGAGGCGGTCAAGCCCGGCCGGTTGAGGTAACCACGCGCCAACGACGGCCCGCTGAGCCACAATTCACCAGCAACCCCGTCCGGGACGGGACGCAGCCGCGTGTCCAGCACATAGATGCCGGTGCCCGGCAGCCGCCTGCCGATCGGCGGCGCCGTACCGTCCGGCTCCAGCGGGGCCGACCAAGTGGCGACCACCGTGGCTTCCGTGGGCCCGTAGGAGTTGACCAGGCGGTGGTGCGGCGCCCAGCGCTCGACCAGTTCGGCCCCACACGCATCCGCACCGACCGTCAGGGTCTTCAGGTCGGGCAGCGTGCCCGGCGTGTCCGACGGAAGCGTGGCCAGCGCGGCAGGCGGCAGCAACGTGTGCGTGATCCGCCCCTCACGCAGCACCTGCGCCAACTCCACGCCCAACAACGGACCCGGCGCAGGCACCACCAAGCTCGCCCCCTGCGGCAACGACATGCACAGTTCGAGCACCGAGGCGTCAAAGCTCGGCGTGGCGAAGACGAGAACGCGGTCACCGGGGCTCACCTGGTAGTGCGCGGCCTCGGCAGCAGCAAAGCCCGCGAGGCCCCGGTGCGTCACGACCACACCCTTCGGCGTGCCGGTCGACCCCGAGGTGTAGATGACGTACGCCGGATCATCGAGCCGCAGCGGACGGACCCTGTCGGCATCCGTGGGCCGGATCTGCGCTTCCCGATCCTGGTCGCCGGTGAGCAGGCCTCTGACGTCTTCGGCCCCGATGGTCAGTGCGGGTGCCGCGTCCCGCAGCATCAGCTCGATCCGCTCCTGCGGATATGCGGGATCGACCGGCACGAATGCCGCGCCCGCCTTGGTGACCGCGAGCTGGGCCAGGACCATCTCCGCCGATCGCGGCAGAGCCAGGGCCACGAGATCACCAGGCCCCACACCCCGCCCGATCAGCCGATGCGCCAACACGTTCGCCCGCGCCTCCAACTCCGCGAACGACAACGACAAGCCCGCCGCCTCCAACGCCACAGCACCCGGAGCACGATCCACCGCCGCCTCCACCAGAGCAGGCAGAGTCTCCGGTGCCACGGAATCGATCTGCGGGCGAGCAGGCCCGGCCAGCAACCGCGACCGCTCCTCGGGCGACAGCACATCGACGGCATCCAGCCGCATGCTGTCCGTCGCATCCGCCAGCACACGCAACGTATGCAGCAGCTGATCAGCCAGAGAACGAGCCGTCGACTCCTCGAAATAGCGGGGGTCGTAACCGAGTTCGACGGAAAGCCGCTCCCCCGGCGAAATCGCCACCGTGAGCGGATAGTTGGTGGGCTGCACGTCGCGTTCCTGGTCGATGGCCAGGCCGTGCCGGGCCAGGGTGTCCGCGTCGAACGGGTAGTTCTCGAAGACCACGATGCTGTCGAACAGGCTGGTGCCGCCGGGAATGTCGCTCCAGGTCTGAAGTTGGGCGAGGGAGACGAAGTCGTGGCGCCGGGACTCCGACTGGGCGGCCTGGAGGTCGCCGAGCCAGTCGAGGAGGCGCCGCCGTCCGTCGACGCGTACCCGGGTCGGCAGTGTGTTGATGAACAGGCCGACCATCGAGGTCACGCCCCGCAGGTCGCCCGGGCGCCCGGAGACAGTCGTGCCGAACACCACGTCGTCACCGCCGCCGTAGCGGGAGAGCAGCAGCGACCAGGCGCCCTGGAGCATGGTGTTGACGGTCAGACCGGCCTGCTGTGCGGTGTCCCGCAGCCGCGCCGACACGTCGGCGTCGAGCGTCGCGCGGACCGAACCGGACGAGGAGGCGCGGTGCGCCTCGGCGGTCCTGTGGTCCCGGGGCAGCTCCGTGGGCGCGGTGAACCCGGCGAGGACGGTGCGCCAGTACTGTTCGGCCTGCTCGTGGTCCTGGTCGGCCAGCCAGCCCAGGTAGTCGGCGAAGGCCGCCCGGTCGGGAACCTCGGGGCGGCGTCCGGTGGTCAGCGCGGCGTAGCGCTCGCAGACCTCGTCGAAGACCTGGGCCGCGCTCCACCCGTCGAGCAGCACGTGGTGGAACGTCCACACCATCCGCACCCGGTCCGGCGAGAGGTGGATGAGGGTGAGCCGCATCAGCGGTGCCGCCCCCAGGTCGACGCCGGCCGCGCGGTCCGCGGCGAGCAGCCGGTCCATCTCCTGCTCGCGGCGCTCGGTGGACCATTCCGTCCAGTCGTGGTGGGTGACGGGCACGGTGGCGTGCCGCTGCACGACCTGGAGGGGTTCGGCGGTCTCCTGCCACTCCAGGCGGGTACGGAGGACCGGGTTGGCGTCCGCCGTGTGCTGCCAGGCCTCGGCCAGGGCGTATGGGTCGGTGACGCCGCGCAGCACCAGCTGGACCTGGTTGACATAGGTGCGGCCGTCGGGGTCCAGGAGGCTGTGGAACAGCATGCCCGCCTGCATCGGCGTCAGCGGGTAGAGGTCCGCGACGGCGCGGCCGTCCCCCACGATCCGGTCGAGGGCGGCCTGGTCCAGGCGTGCCAGGGGATAGTCCGACGGGGTGCGGCCTCCGGCGCCGGGCTCGGCGCAGTGGGCGACGATGCCTTCCAGGGCGTGGAGCATGCCGGACGCGAGGCCCGCGACGGTCTCCTCGCGGTGCGTCCGGTGGCTGTAGTACCAGGTGATCTCCAGGCGGTCGTCCTCGACGCGGGCCACCACGTCGAGCAGGTGCGGGCGCACCGACTCGGGGGCCTCGGCGCCGTCGAGCCCGCCGGGCACGGAGCGCACGAGCGCGCCGTCGTCATCGCCCCGGGCCCCGCTGTTCCAGCCGAACCGGCCCAGGTAGTTGAAGCTGACGGCGGGCTCGGGGGCGCCGGTGAGCCCCCCGTCCGGGTCCAGGTGACGCAGCGCGCCGTAGCCGATGCCCCGGTCGGGGACCGAACGCAGCTGTTCCTTCACGGCCTTCAGGGCGGTGCCCCAGTCCCCGTCCGGCACATCGAGCGCGACCGGATACAGGGAGGTGAACCAGCCGACCGTGCGCGACAGGTCGACGTCGTCGAACAGCTGGTCCTCACGGCCGTGCCCCTCCAGGCCGACGGCGACGGTCGCCCGTCCGGTCCACCCGGCGAGGACCCGGCCGAGGGCGGCAAGGAGGGCGTCGTCGATCCGCGTGCGGTAGGCGCCGGGGACCTCGCGCAGCAGCGCGTCGGTGCGCTGCCTGTCGAGTCGTACGGTGACCTCGCGGACGTCGGCCATGGTGTTGCCGTCGCCGCCGGTGTCCGGGTGGTCGACGGGCAGCGGTGCGGCGCAGTGCCGGGACACGTCCTGCCAGTGTGCGCGCTGTGCGGCGAAGCCTCCGGACGCGGTGTGCGCGCGCAGGCGGCGCGCCCACTCCTGGACGGAGGTGGTGCGCTCGGGGAGTCGTACTCCTTCCCCGGCGCGCGCCTGCCGGTAGGCGGTGTCCAGGTCCTCCAGGAGTACGCGCCAGGAGACGCCGTCGACCACCAGGTGGTGCACCGTCAGGAGAAGCCGTGGGCGGGCTGCGGTGAACAGGCGGGCGGTGAGGAGCGGGCCGGTGTCGAGGCCGAAGGAGGCGTGCGCCTCGGCCGTGAGGCGGGACTCGGTGTCCTCGGCCGCCGCCGCGTCCAGGCCGCTCAAGTCGTGGACTTCGAGCAGTTCGGGTGCGGCGGCTTCGGCGTCGGCGCAGGTCTGCCGCCACGCGCCGTCGTCCTGCCTGCCGAAGGTGGCGCGCAGGGCGTCGTGGTGCGTCCAGAGGGCGGTGAGCGCGCGGCGCAGGGCGTCGGCGTCGACGTCGTCGGCGGTCTCGACGACGACGGACTGGTTGAAGAACTCCGGGCGGTGTGGCCCCGCATCCAGGAACCAGTGCTGGATGGGTGTGAGCGCGACCTGCCCGGCCACCGGGTCGGTACCGGCGACGGGTGCGGCGGTACCGCAGGCGGCTGCGAGAGCGGCGATGCTGGGGTGCCGGAACAGGTCGCGCGGGGTGAGGGCGAGACCGGCGGCGCGGGCACGCGAGACGACCTGGATGCTGAGGATCGAATCGCCGCCCAGCATGAAGAAGTTGTCGTCGGCGCCTACACGTGCCACGCCGAGCAGTTCCGCCCAGATCTCGCTGAGTGTCTGCTCGGCACCGGCGCGCGGCGCCCGGTAGGCCGCGTCGCCCGTCGCGGTCCAGTCGGGCTCGGGCAGCCTGCGCCGGTCCACCTTGCCGTTGGCTGTCAGGGGCAGTTCCGGCACGGTGACGAAGGCGGCGGGCAGCATGTAGTCCGGCAGGTCCGCGGACAGCCGGGCGCGGAGTTCGGCCGCGGCGGGAACCGGCGCGCCCGGGGCCGGGACGAGGTGGGCGGCCAGGCGTTTGCGTCCGGCCTGCTCGTACAGGGACACGACCGCTTCGACGACGGCTGTCTGTGCCGTGAGGCGGGCCTCGATCTCGGCGGGTTCGACCCGGAAGCCACGGATCTTGATCTGGTCGTCCGCGCGCCCCACAAAGTACAGTTCGCCGTCCCCGCTCCAGCGCACGATGTCGCCGGTGCGGTACATGCGGGTGCCGGGCGGGCCGAACGGGTCGGCGAGATAGCGGGCGGCGGTGGCCGCGGGCAGCCCGGCGTAGCCGCGGGCGAGACCGACACCTGCGACGTACAACTCACCGGGAATGCCCGGTGGTTGGGGCTGCAGCGCGTCGTCGAGGACGTACACCCGGGTGTTGTCCATGGGTCGTCCGATGGGCAGCACCGCGGGCAGTGGGTCGCCCGCGCGGAAGGGGCGCCGGGTGGCGAACGTGGTGGTCTCGGTGGGGCCGTAGCCGTCGACGACGGTCAGGCCGGGGCAGGCCTCAAGGACCCGCGCGACCACCGCGCCGGGCACGGCCTCACCGCCGGTCCACACCTCGGTGGCACCGCGCAGACAGGTCGGGTCCTCCTGGGCGAGCAGTCGGAAGAGTCCGGCGGTGAGCCACAGGCACCGCACACGCTGCTCGGTGATCGCGTGGCGTACGGCGGCGGCGTCCAGGTCGCCCGGCGGCGCGAGCACCGCCGTTCCGCCGTGCAGCAGCGGCACCCACAGCTCGTACGTCGAGGCGTCGAAGGCGTGCGGGGAGTGCACGAGGACCCGCTCGTGCCCGGCGAAGGCACGGTCGAGGGCGAGCGCGGCGACGTCCCGGTGGCGTACGGCGACGCCCTTGGGGAGGCCGGTGGAGCCCGATGTGAACATCACGTACTGGACGTTGTCGGGGTGCACGAGGGGGGTGTCCGGCCCGCCGGCGGCGTCGAGGTCGTCGTCGACACGCAGCACCGTGCCGTCCGGCAGCACGTCCCGCGCGCGCTCCTGCGAGGAGCCGTCGGTGAGCAGCAGCGCCGCGCCCACGTCGGTGAGCATGCGCCGCAGCCGCTCGTCCGGTGCCCTGCCGTCCAGCGGGACGTACACGCCGCCGGTACGTGCGAGGGCGAGCTGCGCGACGACGAGGGTGACCGAACGGTCCATCAGGACGCCCACCGGGACTTCCGGCGTGACGCCGAGCGCGACGATCCGGGTGGCGAGCGCCGCGGCCCGGTCGTCCAGCTCTCCGTAGGTGAGCCGTTCGTCCCCGGCTTCCAGGGCGACGGCGTCGGGCGTGCGGCGCACCTGTGCGGCGAACAGGTCGGCCGCGGTGACGTCCGGGGTGTGCGCGGCGGTGTCGTTCCACGACTCGAGCACCTGGTGGCGGCGGGCGGGCGTCAGCAGGGGCAGCCGCGCGGGCGCGCACTGGGGCGCGGCCGTCATGCCGTCGAGGAGGACGGTCATGTACTCGGCCATCCGCGCGACGGTGGCGGCGTCGAACAGCTCGGGGTCGTAGCCGACCCTCAGGGCCAGTTCCGTCCCGGGGTACGCCACGAGGCTGAGCGGGTAGTTGGTGGTCTCGATGCCGTCGAGCCCGCTCAGCCGCAGGCCGTGGGCGGCGGCGAGGTCGTCGTCGACCGGATAGTTCTCGAAGACCACGATGCTGTCGAACAGCGCGGCCCGTTCGGGCAGTTCGGTGAGCGCCTTCATCCGCGTGAGCGGTACGTGGTCGAAGCGGCGGTCCTCGCTCTGGCCGCGCTGGAGGTCGCGCAGCCAGTCGAGGAGGGTGCCCTCGCCCGCCACGGCGACCCGGGTGGGCAGGGTCGATATGAAAAGTCCGGCCATGTCCTCGGCGCCGGGCAGCTCGGGCGGCCGCCCGGAGACGGTGGTGCCGAACACCACGTCGGCCCGGCCCGCCTGCCGGCTCAGGAGCACCGCCCACGCGCCCTGGACAAGGGTGTTGACGGTCAGCCCTTCCGCTCTCGCGAGGTCTTCGAGGGCCCGGCTCGTGGCCTCGGGCACGGTGACGCGGACCGCGTCCGTGGACTCGGCGCGGTGGGTCTCGCGCGGCTCGCGGTCGTAGGGCAGCGGGGTGGTCTCGCTCAGGCCCGAGAGGCGGTCCCGCCAGTGCTGTTCGGCCTCCGCCGTGTCGCGCTCGCGCAGCCAGGCCACGTAGTCGCGGTACGGACGCCGGTCGGGCCTCGCCGTGAGGGAGTCGTCGGCGCCCGGAGCACCGGTGATCCTGGCGTGGCCGGCGAACACGTCGGACAGGACGTGGAAGAGGCTCCAGCCGTCGAGGATCAGGTGGTGGAAGGACCACACCACCCGCACGGAGGTGTCGGAGAGCCGGGCGAGGGCCAGGCGCTGGAGCGGGGCCGGGGTGAGGTCGACGCCGCGCTCGCGGTCCTGGTCGAGGAAGTCCCGGAGCCTTGTCTCCCGGTCGTCCTCGCTCAGCGCGCGCCAGTCGAGGTGGGTGACGGGGACGGTCGCGTGCCGCCGCACCACGAAGAGCGGCTCGGGGACGTCCTGCCACACGACGTCGCCGCGGAGCACGGGCGTGCGGTCCGTGACCTGCTGCCAGGCCGCTGCGAACGCCTCTGGGTCGGACACGCCGTCCAGGACGAACGACAACTGCTGGAAGTAGACGCGTCGGCCGTCCTGCGACAGACCGTGGAAGAGCATGCCCGCCTGGGTGGGTGTGAGCGGGTGGACGTCCTCCACGGCGCGGGGGTCGGCGCCCGTGATCCGGTCCACGGCCGCCTGGTCGAGCTCCACCAGCGGGAAGTCCGACGGGGTGCGCCCGCCGGTGCCGGGGGTGGCCGCGTGCCGGGCGATGTCGGCCAGCGCGTCGGCGAACCGCGCGGCGAGGCCGGTGACCGTGGACTCCTGGTGCAGTGCGGCGGAGTAGAACCAGGTGAACTCCAGCTCCTCACCGTCCAGTTGGCCCACGATCTCCAGCGGGTGGGGGCGAGCGGCGAGCGGGTCGGCGTCCAGCTCCAGCGGACGGAACGTACCGCCGTAGAGGCCGTCCGGCTCGTCACCGGCATCGAACCGTCCGAGGTAGTTGAAGCTGACCTGCGCGGCGGGCGCGGGCGGCAGCACACCGGTCCTGTCCAGGTACCGCAGGACGTCGTGCCCAAGACCGTGCCGGGGCACCGCGCGCAGCTGTTCCTTCACCTGCTTGAGCACGGCGTCCCAGCTCGCGTCCGGCGCGACGGCGAGGGCGACGGGATGGCGGGTGGTGAACCAGCCGACCGTGCGGCTGGTGTCGACGTCGGGGAAGAGCTCCTCACGGCCGTGCCCCTCGACGTCCACGAGCACGCGCTCGTGTCCGGTCCACGCGCACAGCACCCTGCCGAGCGCGCTCAGCAGCACGTCGTTGACCTCGGTGCGATAGGTGTCCGGCAGCGTACGCAGCAGCGCGGCGGTGTCCTCGGCGGTCAGGCGTACGGTCACCGAGCGCACCGAGGCGTAGGTGTCGGCGCCCGTCAGGTCCCGCGGCAGATCGCCCGCGGCGCCCGCGGTGGCCCGGGTCCAGTACGCCGCCTCGTCGTCGAAGCCGCCCTCGGCGGCGTGGGCGGTCAGGCGTCGGGCCCAGTGCCGCAGCGGCGAGGTCTTGGCGGGCAGCGCCGCGATCCCGTCGCGGGCCTCCCGGCGGGCGCGGTAGGCCCGGTCGAGGTCCTCGAGGAGGACGCGCCAGGAGACGCCGTCGACCACGAGGTGGTGGACGGCCAGGTGCAGGACGGTGGGCAGGCCATCACCCCGGTCGTGCAGGGCGGCGCGCACCAGGGGGCCGTGGTCGAGGTCGAAGGGGCCGAGGTGCGGTGTGTCGGTGCCGGGGCCGGTGTGGTGGGTGAGGCGCAGCCGGGGCGTGCTTTCGTCGATGTGCCATCCGGTGCCGCCCGGCTTCCCGTCGGGGGCGGGGAAGCGGGACCGCAGGGCGTCGTGGTGGGCGACGACGTCGTTGAGGGCGTGCTCCAGGGCCGCCGCGTCGACGGTGCAGGTCAGCTCCATGGACAGGGTCTGCGCGAAGTGGCCAGCCCGCCCGCTCGCGGTCGTGAGGTGCCCGGCGCGTTCGCCCTCGCTGTCGAACAGCCAGCGCTGGATGGGTGTCAGCGGTGCCGTGCCGGTGGCGGCCACGACGGCCGGGGCCGCGGTTCTGCGGGGTCCGGAGGCGTCCGCGCAGCGGGCGAGGGCGGCGACGGTCTGGTGCCGGTAGACGTCACGGGAGGTCACCGTGAGTCCCGCCTGCCGGGCCTGGGCCACGACTTGGATGCTGAGGATGGAGTCGCCGCCGAGGGCGAAGAAGTTGTCGTCGGTGCCGACCCGCTGCACACGCAGCACGTGGGCCCAGATCTCGGCGAGTACCCGCTCGGTGGGGGTGCGGGGCGCGACGTGGCGGGTGACGTGCCCGGCGGGCGCCGGTGCCGGGAGGCGGCCGCGGTCCAGCTTGCCGTTGGGGTTCAGCGGCAGCGCGGACAGCACCGTGACGGTCGCGGGGACCAGGTAGTCGGGCAGGGTGCGGCCGAGGGTCCTGCGCAGCGCCTCCGGTTCGGGACGCGCCCCCGGAGCCGGGACGACGTAGCCGGCCAGACGCCGGTGGCCGTCGCTCTCCACGACGGTGGCGGCGCTCTGTGCCACGCCCGCGCAACCGCGCAACGCCGCCTCGACCTCGCCGAGTTCGATGCGGAACCCGCGCACCTTGACCTGCTGGTCGATCCGCCCGAGGTACTCCAGCTCGCCGTCGGCGCTCCAGCGCACCAGGTCCCCGGTGCGGTACATGCGCTCCCCCGGCAGCGCGAACGGGTCGGCGAGGAAGCGGGCGGCGGTCAGGCCGGGCCGCCCCAGGTAGCCGCGCGCGAGGCCGCCGCCGCCCAGGTACAACTCGCCCGTCACGCCCGGGGGTTGGGGCCGAAGGAGACGGTCGAGGACGTAGGCGCGGGTACGGGCCACGGGCCTGCCGATGGGCGGGGACTGGCCGGGCACCTCCTCGCCCGCGAACCAGGCGGTGGCGTAGACGGTGGCCTCGGTGGGGCCGTAGATATTGGCCACCTCGCAGGACGGCATGGCCTCGCGCAGGTCGCGTACGGTCTGCGCGAGCAGCGCCTCGCCCGCGAGGACGACCGTGTCGGCCTCAAGGGACGCGCCGCCCGCGGTGAGCATCCGGGAGACCACCGACGGCACGCCGCTGAGGAGCCCGGCCCTCCCGGGTCCGTCGGCGTCGGCCAGCGCCGTCAGGTCGGCGACCACCTCGACGCTTCCGCCCGCGAGCAGCGGGCAGAGCAGTTCGAAGACGGACACGTCGAAGTTGAGGGACGTGGAGGCCACCACGTGCGCGAGACGGTCGGCGCCGAACCGCTCCCCCGCCCAGTCGGCGAGCGCGGCGACGCTGCGGTGGGTGACCACGACTCCCTTGGGGCGGCCGGTCGAGCCCGAGGTGTAGATGACGTACGCGGGGTGGTCGGGGAGCAGGGGCCGCAGGCGGTCGGCGTCGGTCAGGTCGGCATCGGTCGAATCCGCGTCGCCGGGGTCCGCGTCGGCCGGGTCCAGGGTCGCGTCGGCCAGGCACTCCTCGATGATCAGCGGAGCGCATCCGTCGGGCAGCGCGTCCGCGGTCTCCCGGGCGGCCAGCACGAGGGCCGGCGCGGCGTCGTCGAGCATGAAGGAGATGCGCTCGCGCGGATACGCGGGATCCACGGGCAGATAGCCCGCACCGGACTTCAGGACCGCCCACAGGGCGGGCAGGAGTTCGGCGGTGCGGGGCAGGCACATCGCCACGAGCGTCTCGGGTCCGGCGCCGCGCGCGACCAGGAGGCGGGCGAGCCGGCCTGCGCGCCGGTTCACCTCGGCGTAGTCCAGCCGCGTCGCGCCGCAGCATACGGCGGTGCGGTCGGGGGTGCGCGCCACCTGCGCCTCGAACAGTGACGGCAGCGTGCCGTCACCGCGCTGATCCTGACCGGCGGGCGTGGGCGGGTTCCAGGATTCGAGCAGCGTGCGCCGCTCGTCCTCCGACAGGACCGGCAGCTTGGCCAGGGTCCGGTGCGGGCCCTCCACCATGCCTTCGAGGAGGCGGTGCAGATGACCGCTCATGCGAGCGACCGTGGCCTCCCCGAACAGGTCGGTGTTGTACTCGACCGTCAGCTCGCAACCGCCGTCCGGCTTCGGCGAGAACTCCAGGACCAGGTCGAAGCGCGCGGCCGGGCGCGGCAGCGGGTGCTCCTCGACGCGCACCCCACCGCAGTCCGCGGGAAGGTCCGCGGCGGTCTGCTGGACGACGAGGGCCTGCACCAAGGGGGTGCGGCTCGGGTCACGGGGCGGCGCGAGTTCCTCGACGACGCGGTCGAACGGCACCCCGTTGTGAGCGAACGCGTCGAGGACGGTCGCGCGCATCCTTTCCACGAACCCGTCGACGGTCATCGTGTCGTCGACCTCTTCGCGCAGCACCACGGTGTTGGCGAAGAAGCCGGTGACCTCCTCCAGGTCCCGGCGGCCTCGGCCGTTCGTGACGGTGCCGAACGCCACGTCGCGCTGTCCGGAGTAGCGGGAGAACAGCACGGCCGCCGCTCCGGCGAACAGCGTGAAGACGGTGGTGCCGCGGCCTCCGGCGAGCCGCCGCAGATCGGCGATGAGTCCGGCCGGGAGCCGGTGGCGGTGCGCGGCGCCCACGGTGGTGCGCACCGCGGGGCGCGGCCGGTCGGTGGGCAGCTCCAGTTGCTGCATCCCCGTCAGGTGCCGCTTCCAGTACGCGAGGTCCTCGGCTTGGCCGTCGCCGCCGGACCGCTCGTGCTCCCACACGGCGAAGTCGGGGTACTGCACCCCCGTCGCGGGCAGCGTGTCCGGTGTGCCGGCGACCTCCGCGTGGTACAGCGCGGTCAGTTCCCGGGTCAGGATGCCCACCGACCAGCCGTCGGTGACGATGTGGTGCTGGGCGAGCAGCAACAGATGGTCGGCGGCGGCGCGGTGGACGACAAGCGCCCGGGTCAGCGGCCCCGCCTCCAGGTCGTAGGGGCGGCTCAACTCGTCGGCGAGGAGCCGCTCCGCGGCCTCGGCGCGCTGCTCGGCGGGCAGGTGCCGCACGTCGGCGGTGCGCAGCGGCAGGACGGACTCGCGGCTCACCCGCTGTACGCCCTGCCCGTCGACGGTGGCGAACGTGGTGCGCAGCGATGCGTGGCGGGCGGCAAGACGGTCCAGGGCCCGGCGCAGTGCCCCGGTGTCGAGGTCTCCGCGCAGCCGCACCGCCACGCCGGTGTTGTACTCGGTGCCGCCGTCGCTGAGGTCGTCGAGGAACCACAGGCGCCGCTGCGCGCTCGACAGCGGGAGCGGCCGGTCGTGCGGGGCGGCCGGTATGGGATCCGGGGCCACGGCGGCGGCCGGGTCGCCGAGCAAGGGTGCGAGCGCCGCGACGTTGCGTGCGGTGAAGACGTCCCGTACGAGGAGGCTGACGCCCAGCTCGTCACGGATGCGGGACAGGGTCCGCGCCGCCAGGATCGAGTCGCCGCCGAGGTCGAAGAAGTCGTCCTCCACGCCCACGGCTTCGACGGCGAGGACGTCGGCCCAGATGTCCGCGAGGGCCTGCTCCTCGGGGGTACGCGGCAGAACGCGGCCGGGTGCGGGGGCATGCGCGGGGGCGGGCAGGGCACGCCGGTCGATCTTGTGCTGCGGGGTGAGCGGGAGTTCGTCGAGGACGACGACTGCGGAGGGCGTCATGTGCGCGGGCAGCGCCGCGGCCACGAAGGCCCGCAACTCCGCCGGACCCGGGGCCTGTTCGCCGCCGTCGGCCCTCGTGACGTAGCCGACGAGCCTGCGCCGTCCCGGCTCGTCCTCGCGCACCACGACCACGGCCTCGCGGACGCCGGTGTGGGCAAGGAGTGCCGCCTCGACCTCGCCGGGTTCGATGCGGAAGCCGCGCACCTTCACCTGGCGGTCGACCCGGCCGAGGTACTCCAGTTCGCCGTCGGCGGTCCAGCGGGCCCGGTCCCCGGTGCGGTAGAGGCGGGCGCCGGGCGGGCCGAAGGGGTCGGCGACGAAGCGTCCCGCGGTCAGTCCTGGCCGGTCGAGGTAGCCGCGGGCCACGCCGTCGCCGCCCACGAACAGTTCGCCGTCACCGCCGGGGGGCACCGGCCGCATGTCCGCGTCCAGGACGTGGGCGCGGGTGCCGGGCAGCGGGCCGCCGATCGTGGGGGTGCCGCATCCGGCGGCGAGGGGTCCGGTCCAGGAGGCGACGATGGTGGCCTCGGTCGGACCGTAGGAGTTGATCATCCGGCGGCCGGGTGCCCAGGCGTCGACGAGGTGCGCCGGGCAGGCCTCGGCGCCCACGATGAGCGTCCGCAGGTGGGACGCGCCGCCGGGGCCGGGGGGAGGCAGGGTGGCGAGGGCGGCCGGCGGGATGAGGGTGTGGCTGATGCGGAACTCGTCCAGGACCGCGGCGAGTTCGTCGCCGAGCCACGGCCCGTCCGGCGGGACCACGAGGGTGGCGCCGGTCAGCACCGAGATGAACAGTTCGAGCACGGAGGCGTCGAAGCTGGGTGAGGAGAACTGGAGCACGCGATCGCCCGGCCCCACCGCGTACCGCTCCGCCGCGGCCTCGACGAAGCCCGCGATGCCCAGGTGGGTGACCGTCACGCCCTTGGGTCTGCCGGTCGAACCGGAGGTGTAGATGACGTAGGCGGCATGGTCGGCGCCGACCGACGCGCCCGGCACTCCGGCGTGCGCTCCCCCGGCGTCCGTGCCGTCCGCGACGTCCATACCCTGCGCCTCGTCCGTACCCTGCGCATCGCCCGCACCCCGCGCATCGCCCGCACCCCGCGCATCGTCCGTACTCTGCGCGGTCTCCATCACGTCGCGGACCCGGCGCAGGTCGTCCAGGACCACTGCGGGCCCGGCGTCGTCCAGCATCAACGCGCGCCGCTCGGCGGGGTAGTCGGGGTCCACGGGCAGGAAGGCCGCGCCCGCCAGGGACACGGCCAGTTCGGCGGCGATCAGTTCCATGGAGCGCGGCAGGACCAAGGCCACGGTCCGTTCGGGGCCCGCCCCGCGCCGCACGAGTGCGGCGGCGAGCCGCCCGCTCCGGGCCGCCAGCTCACGGTAGGACCACGTCCGTCGGCCGTCGGTCAGCGCGGGCGCCTCGGGCGTGCGCGTCACCCACGCGCCGAACAGTTCGGCCAGCGTCCGGTGCGGTGCCTGATCCGTCCCCTCTGTCCCCGTGGCCGCGGCGGCCTCGGGGGGCCGCGGCTGCGAAGACGCCGGAGTGGATGTGTCGTGCGGCTCGTTCATGGGGGCAGTCCTTCAGTGCGGGGACGGTGCTGGGCGCGCCGCTGCGGGAGGCGCCCCCGGACGGCGGAGTCATGGGGGTGCCGCGACCGCACGGCACAGGAAGACGGCGGTGCGGTGTACGTCAGACGGTGCCAGTGCGGCGGGCGGCGCGCCCCGATATCTGCACGTGCTCGATGACGCCGGTGGCGGGGTCGCGGTGGAACCGGCCGCCGGGCTCGAGGCGGCCGGTGGCGGGGTCGACGAGATCGCACGTCAGGTCCGGGTAGCAGACCAGCGGCAGCGGGGCGTCACCGTCGACGGACAGCGTGGGTCGGCCGTCCGCGTCGAGGGTGATCAGGTATTCGGTCGGGCCGTTGTGGTAGACGCCCGCGCATTCGGGGAGGGCGATGGGGTCGCCGCGGTGAGCGGGCGCCGGAGCGGTCGGCACGCGCGCGCCGGTGAGCCGGGGAAGGTCGTCGACGAGGTCCTGCCAGAGCTTGGTGGCACCGCCGGCGTTGCCGGTGAAGGCGACGACCACACCGCTTTCCGGTTCCACCCGCAGGTGGCAGGAGGTGCCCTGCGCGTTGCCGTCGTGGCCGCACCACCTCTGTCCGTCCTGGTCGAACAGCGCGACGCCGAGGCCCCAGCCGTCGGCCAGGGCGCCCGGGGTGGCGCCGGGTTCGGGCCGTCGCATGCGGGCGGCGAGGTCGGGCGGCAGTACGGCGGAGCGGCCCGCCAGGGCTCGTCCGATGTCCACCAGGTCGAGCGCGCCGGCAAGGAGGGCGCCGGCCGGTGCCTCCACCGGGGCCAGGTTCTGGTGGGTCGGGCGCGGTCGGCCGGTGGCCGTGTTCACGGCGTGGCCGACGGCGCCGGAGCGGGCGGGAGCGGTTTCGCCGAGGAAGGCGGGCTCGGTGCCCAGGGGGTCGAGGAGCAGCGCCTGGACGGCTTCCTGCCAGGTCATGCCGGTCACCAGCTCGACGAGGCGGCCGGCGGCTATGTAGCCGGCGTTGGAGTAGGAGAAGCCGGTGCCGGGTGCGAACAGCGCGTCCTGTGCGGTGCAGAGCCCGGACAGATAGCGCGACGCGGTGGTGCGGGCAGCCGTGTCCGAGTCCGGTCCGGTGGGCAACCCGGCGGTGTGGCCCAGCAGGTGACGTATCGTCACCTCCGGTAACTCGCGCAGTTCGGGGACGTACGAGGCGACTGGGTCGTCCAGGTCGAGATCGTCGTCGTCGGCCAGGAGGAGGACGGCGGCGGCGGTGTAGACCTTGGTGACGGAGCCCAGCGGGACGGCCGTGTCGGCTGTGTACGCGCGGCCGGTGGCGGCGTCGGCCGTGCCGGTGTGGACGCTGATGAGTTCCGTGCCGGTGTCCACGGCGAGGTGGGCTCCGGGCACCCGGTGGGCGTGGGCGAGGCTGTCGAGGCGGTCCTGTAACTCCTGGCGCAGGAGCGGTGCTTGCCGGTCGGCGACCGGGGCGGCTGTGGGGTACGGCATGAGAAGGGAACTCCCGTGGGCTGTGGCTCGTGGAAGGTGACACGCCGACCGGGCGGGACGGGCGGCGGTCGGCCGCGCCGAGGTGCGGCCGCTAGGGCCTTTTGACCTCGACCGGCAGGTGACGTACGCCGATGATGACGGCGGGATTCTGGTACGTGACGTCGGCGTACGACGGGATCGCGAGATCGCGGAAGTCGTCGAGCAGCATGCGCAGCGCGATCCGGGCCTCCAGTCGGGCCAGCGGCGCACCGAAACAGAAGTGGATGCCGTGGCCGAACGTCAGGTGGTTGTTGGGGCTGCGGCCGATGTCGAGGGTGTCGGGCGCGGTGAACCGGCTCGGGTCGCGGTTGGCGGCACCCAGGTGGGCCATCACGAGGGAGTTGACGGGAAGTTCATGGCCGCCGAGCCGCACGGGCTTGGTGATGCGGCGGCCCAGTTCGGGGAAGGGCGGAAGGAGCCGCAGCACCTCCTCGACGGCGACCGGCAGCCGGTCGGGTTCCGCGCGCAGGGCGGTGAGTGTGCCGGGCTGCTGGTCGAAGGCCACCAGGGCGTTGCCGAGGAGGGCGGTGGTGGTGATGTGGCCCGCCACCAGGAGGAGGGCGACGAAGCCGACCATCTCTTGGTCCTCGAGGCGCACGCCGTCCACCTCGGCGGCGATGAGCTCGCTGATGAGGTCGTCGGCGGGGTGTGCGCGCCGGTGCCGGATGTGGTCGAGGACGTAGCTGTTCATCTCGCGCACGGTCGGCGCGATGGCTTCGAGCGCGCGTTCCAGGTCGGCCGCGTCGGGCGCCTCGCTGAGCTGGTCGCCGCCGAAGAGGGTGGCGGCCCACTCCTGGAACAACGGGTGATCGTCCGCCGGGATGCCGAGGAGCTCGGCGATCACGATGATCGGCAGGGGGTAGGCCAGGGTGTCGACGACGTCGAACCTGTCCCGGTCCGCCACGGTGTCGAGCAGGCGCCTGCACACGGCTTCGATGCGGGGTTCGAGGCCCTGCACCACGCGCGGGGTGAACGCCTGGCTCACCAGGGTGCGGAACTTGCGGTGCTCCGGCGGGTCCATGCCGACGAAGTTGCCCTGGGTGAAGGCGGCGAAATCCTCTTGGGTGGGGGCGATCGGGGTCATGTCCGAGGAGTACGTCGCCGGGTCGGCGAGCACGGCGGCGACCCCTTGGTGGTCGACGACCCGCCACACGCCCTGCTCTTCCTCGTAGCTGACGGGCCCGCCTTCGCGCAGGGCCTGCCAGCGGTCGGTCAGGGCCGCGAAGGGTAAGTCCGGCTGTATCGTTTCGCTGCTGGTCACATCTCTCCCTTGAATGGCGCGTGCGGGCGCGGTGGGGCCACGGGCGGGGTGCGGCTGAGGCGGTCGCGTTGGGCGCGCCGGACGTGGGCGTGGTACGCCTCCGGTCGGTCGGGCAACGCGCGCGGACGGGAACGGCGAGGGCCGGGCATGCCTGCCTCCGCTGCACCGGCGGGCTCGATCAGGCATGCTTGCGGGCCAGTTGGGCGCGCACGTCGTGCGGGCCGGCACCTGCGCGGGTCTAGGCGCTGGTGGCGTGCCCGCCGGGTCGTACGGCTGTCATCCGTCCGTCAACGAGGCCGTGTTGGCTGGGCTCAACACAGCCGCCACGGCGCACTTCGGTGCTTCGCCCACCCCTGGACGAAGGACGGCACCTGTGGTGCGAACCTTGCCGACATCACTCATCCCCCAGTGAAACGTTCCGCGCCGCTGGCTGCGCGCGTGCTTCCCCATGCACCTGCGAACTGGTGGCGGCCCCCCTGAGGCCGAATACCCGGGAACGGGGTGAGGCGGTGCGCACACCCTGTCGGAGCCTGTCCGACGCTCTGCTCAGTGCGCACTCGAACCACCTTCGTCCCGGTGGAACTCGGCCACAGTCTTCACGGTGGGTCACGGGATAGCAACCCCCTAAAGTTGAACGGATAGTGCTCTTGCTGCCGCGCGCAGTAACCGGTGAGTAGCTTCCGCGAGGCCTCAACCTCGCACGACAGCCATGGCCGGGCCGCCGCCTGCCCCAAGTGCCCGGCTGCCACCCCCTCAAACACACGCCTGCGGAACACGGCGCGTTCTGCCCTGCGGACAAGTGACCGAAAACCCGTCTGACCAGCGATGGATCCCGGATTCACCCCGTGAAAAACTAGCCGGTGAACACCAGTTGGCCGGATCCATGAGCCTGCGAGCCCTCAGCAAGGCCCGCGGCATTGACACGGGCGGGTCAATTGCGGTGCGCCCGGACACGAACGACAGTCCCGCAGGGCGGCTCCACCCAGCCCGAGGGGGGAGCACTTAGGGGCGCATCGTCACACAGTGTGCGCGGGCGCATGCCCCTGACGGAGGTGGCGTACGTTCCGGTCACGGCCGCACGGTGCGAGCGCCCCCGTGCGCCCCATCGGATCCGCTCCCCGCCCTCCGCGATACACCAGGGCGGACAGGGGACAGCCTGCGCGCCGAGGTGGTCGGGGACCGCGCGCATGAGGGTTTTGTGCATCTGGGTGGCGTCGCGCAGATCGCGCTGGACCTCGCGGCTGTCCGGGTTGATCTGGATGCGGGCGAGGCTCGTGCCGGCGTTCATGTGTCCCCGTGACGTAGACCGCCGGTTCGTACACTGCGAGGGTGGAAGACCATACGGCCACCAGGATCCATGCACGCCCGGCGCCCGCCTTGCGGCGATACGTCGGCTCGTATGTCGGTTTCGATCTTCGTGGGTTCCCGGCGGGGGTGCACTGCGGTCCGCCGGGCCGCGTGCTCACTGCGGTGATCAGTCTGTCCGGCCCTTTGGAGGTGGCGGCGGGCGTCGACGACGGGTCACCGGTCACCCGGTTCCGCAGCGTGGCCGGCGGTCTGATGCGCCGGTCCGTGGCGATCCACCACGACGGACGCCAGGAAGGCGTGCAGGTGTCGCTGACACCGCTCGGGGCCCGGGCCGTCTACGGCATGCCCGCCGCTGATCTCGCCGACCGGCTGGTCCCACTCGACGAGCTCCTCGGAGCGCTCGGTGTCGAGCTGGTCGACCGGCTCCGTGCGGCGACGACATGGGCCGCGCGGTTCTCCGCGCTGGACGAGTTGCTGCTGCGAGCCGTCGACCGCGGCGCCGGCGGCGACCCCGTGTCCCGGGTGCGCCCCGAGGTGGCCGAGGCATGGCGCCGCCTCTTGGCCGCGCGGGGCCGCGTCCAGGTGGGGAAGGTCGCCGCAGAACTGGGCTGGAGCCGTCGGTACCTCACCGAGCGGTTTCGCGGTGAGGTGGGCCTGTCGCCGAAGACCTTCGCCCGGGTGCTGCGCTTCGAGCACGCGCACGAACTGGCCACCATGCCCGACCCGCTTCCCTGGGCCGAGGTGGCGACCGTCTCCGGCTACGCCGACCAGGCCCATCTCGTCCGGGACTGGAGCGAGTTCACGGGCCGGTCACCGACAGCGTGGCGTCGCGGCGAAGTCCTGCTCGGGACCGCGTAGTCGCCGACCGGCCGTCCGTCGCGTCGACTTTTCGTTCCCTTTCCTTCAAGACCCCCCTCTTGCTGTCCTGTGACGATCATCGGCATGAGACTCGTCAATCACGAACCCAACGCCATCGACCTGCGGACCACCCCCGTGCACCTCGGGCTGGGCTCGCGAGCGAAACCCGTCGAGGGCTTCGCCTGGGACCCGGAGGTGCTCCATGCCTACGGCGCCGCGGTCGCGGCGGACGGCGCCGAGGGCCGGATGGTGACGATCTTCGACGGCAACGGCCCCGACGACCAGTGGGAGCGCCACCCCGCCGGCGACGAACTGGTCGTCTGCCTCAGCGGGTCGGTGACGGTCACCCGTGACGTGGACGGAGTGCCCGACCGGGTTGTGCTCGGGCCGGGCGAGGCGACCGTCAACCCGGCCGGGACATGGCACGCGGTCGACATGGCGGGACCGGCGTCCATCCTGACCATCACCGCCGGCCTCGGCACCGACCACCGTCCCCGGACCGAAGCCCGCCCGGCCGAGCACGCCGGCACGTCCGGCCCGCGCACACCGTGACGACCCGTGTCGCGTGCCTCGGCGACAGCCTCACCCGCGCGCAGCTCAGCGTCGACTACCTGGACCTTCTCGAACGACGTCGGCCCCCCGGCGACGTACGGCTCGCCCGTTTCGGTGTCAACGGCGACTTCGCCCACAACCTCTCACAGCGCCTCGATGCCGTCGTAGCGGACCCACCCGACGTGATCACCGTGCTGATCGGGACCAACGACGCCCGAGCGAGCCTCGCCGACTACCCCGTCGAGCGGGCCATCAAGCGCAAACAGCTCTCCGAGCGCCCGTCGGCCGGCTGGTTCCAGCAGTGCCTGGGAGCCGTCGTCGAACGGCTGCGCACGCAGACCGACGCGACGATCGCTCTGCTGTCCCTCCCGGTCCTCGGCCAACAACTCGACGGAGCCGCGGCGCGGGCATCCCAGGCGTACAGCCGCATGATCGCCGAGGTCGCCACCACCAACAAGGCGGCCTACCTCCCGCTCCACGAACGCCAGACCGAGGCACTACGCCAGGCGGACCCACCACCGATCCCCTACCGGGACCCGACACCCGCAGCGAGCGTCGGCGTCGTCGTCCGGCGCGCCTTGCTGCGCCGTAGCCTCGACACGATCTCGCGGCGCCGGGGTCTCGTGCTCACGACCGACCACATCCATCAGAACAGCCGCGGCGCCGCCCTCGTCGCCGAGGTCATCGACGCCTGGCTCCCGACCCGGAGCGCGTAGCCGGCCCCGGCGGCGGCCCGTTTCCTGCGTATCCCGCAGGTTGGCTTCCACGGGCAGCTGGCGACAGTTGATGACGAGAGTCCGCCAGTACCGAGGTCATCCAGACCGGCGCCGAGTCCTACCGGCTCGCCCACACCAGAAGCACAAGCCGAACGAGCGCCTGTCACACCAGCGGTGTGTGGACCGCGGCCGGGTCCGGGCCGGTCGCGGGGCCGTCGGTCTTGTCCACGGGCGGTCGGCTGCCGGACCCTTGGAGGGCATCGGAGCAGGTGCGCTCGATCGCCGAGACGACGACTGACGAGTGCCGGGTGGGCAGACGATGACAGGCTCGCGGGACGACGTGCAGTTCAGCGGTGGGGATCTGCTCGGCCAAGCGGTGTGAGTGGACGGGCGGAACCGTCGGGTCCTCCTCCCCCACCAGGATGTGCACCGGGATCCGCCGCAAGGCCCCCAGCTCGGTGACGTCGTGGCGCATCAGTGCTTTGAACCACCGCCCGGCGACATCCATGGGCGGCTGTGTGCTCAATCGCGGCTCCCAGAGGTTGTGCAGGCGCAGCGCCACGCGGGGCGCGTGAATGCACAGGCTGGCCATGGCGTGGCGCAGTACGCCGACCAGCCGTGTCCGCAGCGGAAATCCGGCGGCAGCGAGGTCGAGGCCGCCGCCGCTGGTGGACACGAGCAGAGCCGCGATCACTTTCTTCCCGAAGAGGCGGGGGCGGGAAGCGGCCAGCGTGAGGACCGCGGCGCCTCCCATGGAGTGGCCGACGAGGATGACCGGGACGTCCCCGGGCGCGGTGGCGGCGATGACGGCCTGGATGTCGTCGGCCAGCAGGGACATCGCCGGCCGTGCGGTGCCGGAGGTGGAGCGGCCGTGTCCGCGCTGGTCATAGCGCACGATGAGGGTGGACGGGCGGTTCAGTTGTGCCACGGTCTTGTCCCAGATGGCAGAGGTCGCCTGCCATCCGTGGGCCAGGACGATCACCAGGTCGGGGTCGTTCGGCCCATGCAGGTAGAGAGCCAGGCGCGCGCCGTCGGGCCGGGGCAGACCGACGAGGGTGCAGGGGGTCTCGGGCACGAACGTCTCCTTGGAACGGACGGCAGCACGGCTGCCCGGGGCGAGCGACGGCGACATGGCATGTCCTGCATGTCCTGCACGTCCTCGCACTGCGGGACCTGCCGGATCACGCCCTGCCACGAGTGGGAAGGCACACGAACAACCAGACGCAGAAAGACACGGAACTGGTTGTGGAGAGCCTCGGCTGCCGTCCGGCAGATGGGGCAGCTCACTGCCCCACGCGTACATCTCTCGGTCGGGATCGGTCAGGAGAAGGTTGCTTCTGAGTCGGGGGCCCGGCGGGGAAAGTCACCGGTCACCGACTTTGCCACCCCCTCGCGCGGGACCTCGGCCCCGAGGCGGGCCCGGCGTGTGGCGGTGCCCATCTCGCCAGCGTATGGCTCAACGTCATTGGGCAGGCAGCGGATCACCATGATCTGGGCGGCGCAGCGACGCTTGAGGACGCCTGACGCGGGAGACGGTCAGCCCTGCGTCCTGGGCTCGCGGCGCATGCACCACGTGCGGGGGCCGTCGTCGGGCAGCTCGACCTCCGCGGTCACGGTGAAGCCCAGGCGTTCATAGAACCTCACGTTCCGCTCGCTCGAGGTCTCCAGGAACGCCGGGTGCCCGGCGCGGTCCGCGGCTTCGAGCCCGGCCGCGACCACCACGCCGCCGAGCCCTTGGCCCTGTGCGTCCGGGGCCACGCCGACGGTCGCGAGGAACCACACCGGCTCGCTGGGCCGGTGCGGATCGAGGGCGCGCTGCGCTGCGGCGAAGGCCGGCGCGCGGTCGCCCGCCAACTCCTCGATCAGCGGCCCCACTTCGGTGAATCCGGGCGCGGGGTCCCGCTCGGGCGTTGTCCACACCGCCGCGGCGCGTGCGTCGTCGGTGACCCACGTCCGTCCGTACCGAAGGCCGACCCGGGTCAGGAACAGCTCCTGGAAGCGGCGCACCCGCTCGTCGTGCCCGTCGGCCGCGACGACATGCCGGGTGAACGGATAGTCGGCGAAGGCACGGGTGAGTGTCCGGACGGCACCGGGCACGTCCCGTTCCGTGGCGGGTCGTACTGCGGGGGTGGGGGCCATGCACGCTCTCCTTCACGTTCCTCGTGAGTACCGGCGAGGCGCACTTCGGCGTACGCCGCGCACACGGAGAACGATCAAGCCGACCTCCAGGTTCCCGGAGGCTGGGTGGGCCCCGGAAGGCTGGGTGAGCGGCGTCGGGTCGCCCGTTGGTCCGAAGCGAGCGCGGACAAGGGCCTCGTGGCTCTGCACGACCGCGTCGGGGTTCGCGAGTCGTCGGCGCTCCAGACGGATCGCGCCCAGGTGCCGGGATTCGTAGATCCGTGCCCGCCACGCCGCTTTTTGGCGAGTGGTCCTGCGGCCCTCAGGACTCCCAGCAGGCCGCGCGGGCGGTAGCCGAGTCCGCCCGATTCTGCGTACTGGTCGGCCGCGGTGGACAGGCGCGGGCTGGGGGTGGGCAACGGCCGCTCGCGGCGCTCACGGAGTCGTGGAATCGACGCCTCGGCACGTGACTTCGGCGAGATGCGGTCTGGGCTGTCATCCGGTGGGCGCTGTCGTCCGGGGGGTTTCCTGCGGGGCGTCGGTGGCCGAGGCGAGTCGCTGCTGCATGCGTAGATGGCGGAACTCGTAGTGAGCGCCGGATTGCCGTAGCACTCCCCTGCGGTGCGCTTCGTCGAGGAATGTCATGAGGCGCCAGGGCAGCCGCCTCGTCAGGGCCAGCCAGGTACGGGCGACGGCCAGTTGTCCCCATGCGGTGAGTGCGAGTGCGGCGGTGCCCATCGGCACCCACATCTGTGCCGCTACATGGTCTAGCCCGCCTCGTGAGGCGAATGCCCAGGCCAGGAGGGCGCATACGCCGCCCGTCATGACCGCGACGACTCCGGACCGGGACAGCGACGCCATGCGGTCCGTGCGCAGGGTGACGTGCGGGTTGGCCGCCCGGATGAGGTCGGAGGGAGCGCTGAGCGCGCGATAGAGGCCAGATGCGGGGCCGCCGATCAGCGCGATCAGGACTCCGCCCATGGCTCCGGGGAGCAGGAATCGGTCGAGTGGGTGCCGGGTGGCGCTCTGGGCGAGCCAGGTCCGGGACTGCTTGGGTAGCTCCGGCAGCATGTTCACCGCATGGGCCGCGCTGTGTCCGTCCACGAGGATGCGCAGGTCGCCCTGGGCTACGCGGAAGGTCACACGTGCGTCGAACGATTCGCACCTGTGGTCGCAGCTCGGCGGTTGGCTGCCGTGAGGATATGCGGTGAGCCGGGAGCCTCCGTGCGGGTACACCAGGACGCCGGCGATCTCCGTCGCGGACTCGACGGTGCGGTCGCCGTCGGGGGTTTCCTGGTGCGACCACGTCCCGATCCGCCTGCCGTCCAGGTCGGGCGCCCTGGACGTCTCGACCGCGGAGAGCGCGTAGCCGACGGCGCCCACCGTCGCGCCCGCCGCAACTCCGACGAGCAGGCAGACGGCCCAGCCGTGCAGAAGCCCGGTCGCGAAACGCCGGGCGATGCGGCCCTCACCGGCATGGGAGACGGCCGTCCGCACCCCCTGTCGCCTCGCTGCCGCCCACAGGCACAGGGCCGCGGCGAAGCACAGGGCGCCGGCCACCGTCGGCCACACGCCGAGGTCGTGCCCGAACAGCCATGGCCTGATGACGACGAGCCCCGCCAGGGCGAGGAGGCCGCCCCCGGCCTGTGCCGCGAGCCGACCGGCAGGGCTGCCCGCCCACGGCAGCCCGAGCGGCACCGCGTGCCGGGTCAGCCCGGCCACCCCGAAGTACAGGGCGATCAGTACGCCGAAGACGGCGCCGCCGAACAGCTCGGCCACCCAGCCGTCCGTGACCGTGCCGAACTGCAGCCCGAACTGAACGGAGCCTCCGGCGAGGGTGTACCCGAGGGTGGCGATGGCGGCCGTCGCCATGCAGACCGTGAGCTGCCGGGGCAGTGCCGTGCGCCGTTCGCGCCGCACCGCCGACACGGGCAGGAGCAGGGCCAGTCCACCGGCGAATCCGATCAGGTTGCCGACCAGGTTCGCTGCCAGCGACGGCTTGTCGTCGGAGACGAAGACGTCGCCGCCGACGCTGGAGAGCAGGATGGGGAGGGCCAGGACGAACGTGAGTGCCTGCGCGAGCAGGGCGGGCGCGGCCAGCCGCAACGCCCGCGGCACGCTGAGGTACAGCTCCCACCAGGCGAGCCGCTTGGTGCCTCGCCGTTCCAGTTCGCGGGCGAGCCAGGTCAGCCAGCGCTCGGCGTCCGCGGTGCGCCATCGTGAGTCGGCGTCTCCGTCGCCGAACGCGGCTGGTACGAACGCGTCGAGGAGGTGCTCTTCGATCCCGGCCGTCGTGTCGAAACGAGGGTCGTCGAGAAGCTCTTGGGGGTCGCGGGACACGTCGCCGTACACCGTGCGGGCCAGGGCCACCATGAGCGGGTTGGTCAGGATCTGCAGGAGTGCGCGGGCTGCCGGGCCGTGTGGCTCCTCCTGCAGGGAGTCCAGCACCGGGGTCCACACCGTCGTGCGGCGATCGCGGGGGCCGCGCAGCGGGCGCGCGGTGCGTTCCAGGTATGACGTCGCCTCGGCGAGGTCCAGCGGCAGCAGTTCGAGGACCTCCGCACCAGTGAGCACGTCGCTGCACTCGACCGTGCTGCGCCAGGCCGTGGTCCGCGAGGTGACGAGCACCGGCATGCCGTCGTCCAGCTCGGCGTTGAGCCTGCGCATCCCGGTGCTGTACGACGCCGGGGGCAGTTCGTCGAAGCCGTCGAGGACAGGTGTGATCAGTCCGGCGTCGAGCAGCGACCCGGCCAGTACGGTGCCGTCGGTGGTGGCCGCGAGCGGCCGGTATTCCGCCACGAGCCGTTCGACGAGCCAGGCGCGCAGGGTGGTGGTGCCCGGGTCCCAGGCCGCCAGGGGGAAGATCACGGGTACGGCTGTGCCGGGTGCGCGCTTCTTCAGAAGGTCGAGCGTGCAGCACACGGCGAGCACGCTCTTGCCCGAACCGGGGCTTCCGAGCACGACCATGCGCCCGGACGGTACGTCCTCGAAGGTCGTGGCGATCGACGCCAGGCAGTTGGCTCCGGGCCGGGGCTCGGGCACCGGGTGCCCACGCCGAATGTTCCGTGTGTCGTCCGTGAGCAGTCTGTCGGCCCACCTCCAGCGGACGTTGAGTGGTTTCGGGTCTTGCAGGCGCCGCAGCCGTGCCTCCTGTGCCCATTGGACCCGTACCGCCTCGGCGAGCGCGTCGGCGGTCTGTCGTAGCACGACGCCGGGTTCCGGGGGCGCGTCCGTGCGGCGCAGGACGTCCAGGAGCAGGGCAGCGACGGACACGAGGACGCCGACCACGGAGACGACGAACGCGGGGCCGTCGTACTGGGCTTGCTGACCTTGCTCGCCGCCGACTCGGCGGAGGGTGACGGCCAGGACGACCAGCGCCGCGCAGCCGACGCCGATCCACAGCCTGCGTCGTGTCCAGACTTCTCGCCCGCGCATGCCGTACCTACCGTCCCTCTCGCCTCGTGTGGAACCGAGCGTTTCAGGGAAGGAGCGCCTGGCGGCGGGGCAGTGCGATTCTGTGGTGGGGCGCTCGGTGGTGAACCAGGGCGGCGTGTGCGCCGTGCGCGCCCGGGACGAAGTGGCCAACGCTTCGCCGGGCCGTCCGGCCCGGTCGAGTTGACGCGACGGCGGGAAGTCATAGCCAAGAAGGCCGCCCGCGTCGAGGCTCTGGAGCGGAACCGCTGGTCACGTCGTGTCAGTTGTCGTCGCCGTGCCCATGGCCTTGCGTCGCGGGGGGGGCTGGATCAGGTGTCTGGTCGTCACCGGCCGGCCGACAGGGTGGCGCCCGGCCGAGTGGGCTCTCCGTGGCCAGCGGTGCAGCGTGGACAGCCGGGGCTGTCGGCGCTCACCGTTCAGGCGTCGTCGTCCAGCTTCTCCACCACGCGGACCGAGATCTCCGCCAGGGTTCGGAGCTCCGCCGCGGTGAGATGGTCCAGGAAGAGGGATCGGACGGCCTGTACGTGCAGGGGGGCCGCCGCCGCGATGGCTTCGCGCCCCGCTTCCGTGATCACGGCGAAGGCGCCCCGCCCGTCCTCCTCGCAGTCCTCCCGCACCACCAGTCCCCGCTTGATCATTCGCGCGATGTGGTGGGACATCCGGCTCTTCTCCCACTCCAGTGCCCGCGCGAGGTCCTGATACCGCTGACGGCCCTCCGGCACATCCGTCAGGTTGACCAGGACCGCGTAGTCCGCGGCCGCCAAGTGGGATTCCGTCTGCAGCAGATGTGACAGGCGGCCCATCAGCCGCTCATGCACGCGGACGAAACTCCTCCACGCGTGCTGTTCCTCCGCCGTCAGCCAGTTCACCCCGTCAGTCACGCGGTCGAGTGTAGTGAACTGGTTGACGCGTCATCGGACCGGCTGCGTGTGGGTGCCGGCGTCGCAGCGCGACGGGGCGACGTCTTCATCTCCGACGGACTGAACAGCCGGGCCGTTTGGTGTGGTTGGGCGGCCGCGTGATGACCAGGGCAAGGGGCGGCCCCGACCCCGGGACCGCCCCGCCGCCCCCGCCGTTACGCCCCGGCCGTCTCGGCGACCGGGGTGTTCAGGAGCTGCTGCTCCCAGACCGTCGCTATCCCGGTGGCACCCGTGTGCTCCAGGGCCGCCATCTGGTCCTCCGGTGCGATGCGGTCCGTCCTCGCCCAGTCACGCTGCCACTCGCTCATCACGGCCAGCCAGGTGATCGGCACGACCCCGGCCTGGATCATGCGCCGCACCGCCATGTCGTGCGCCTCGGCCGACACACCTCCGGAGGCGTCGGTGACGACGTGGACATCGAAGCCCTCGCCCGCCGCCTGGATGGCGGGCATGGCCACGCAGATCTCCGTCCACAGGCCGGCGATGATCAGCTTCTTGCGTCCGGTGGCCTTCACGGCGTCCACCACGACCTGGTCCTCCCAGGTGTTGATCAAGGTCCTGTTGATCGGCTTCTGGTCCGGGAAGACGTCCTGCAACGGCTGGATCAGCAGGCCCCCGCGGTCTTCCACGACCGTGGTCAGGATCGTCGGGACGCCGTAGCCCTTGGCCGCCTTGGCCAGGCCCACGACGTTGTTGGTGACCATCATCGGCTCGTGGCTGTGCAGGTTGGCGAACTGGTACGGCTGGTGGTCGATCAGTACCAGGACGCTCTCCTCGGGGGTCAGCAGGGCCTCGAGGCCGGCCTTCGGCGACGTGCTCATGGAGATCTCCTTAAGGAGTGCGGGACGCGCCCGAACCAATTTGGTTGACGCGTCATCTTTCTATATGACACGTCAACTATCTGTCCAGTGCGGGCTGTTCAGGGGAAGCGGATGTGGATCAAGCTAGGGTGACCGCGTGCGAGTGCTGCTGGTCGAGGACGACGAGAATCTCCGTTTCGGGGTGGCCGCCGCGCTGCGTGCCGCCGGGCTCGCGGTCGACGAGGCCGCGGATCTTCCTCAGGCCGATGAGGCGCTGTTCGTCACCGCGTACGACTGCGCCGTCTTCGACCGGACGCTGCCTGCCGGTGACGCGGCCGCCTACGTGGACAAGCTGCGTGGCGAGGGCCGTACCGTTCCGGTGCTGTTCCTCACCGCGCGTGACACCGTCGAGGACCGGGTCGAGGGCTTCGCCAGCGGTGGGGACGACTATCTGGTCAAGCCGTTCGCCGTGCCGGAACTGGTCGCCCGGGTGCGCAGCCTGTGCCGGCGCGCCGCCGTCGTGCGCCCGCCCGTGCACCGGGTCGGGGATGTGGAGATCGACACGGCCCGGCGGCAGGTGCGCCGGGACGGTGTCCTGCTCACCCTCACCGGCCGGGAGTTCGCGGTCCTGGAGGTCCTCGCGGCCCGCGGCGACCAGGCCGTCTCCCGGGCCGAACTGATCGAGAGCTGCTGGGACGAGATGGCCGAGCCCCAGTCCAACGTCCTCGACGTGCTCATCTCCCAGCTCCGCCGCAAGCTCGGGGACCCGCCGCTGATCCACACCGTACGCGGCGTCGGCTACCGGCTCGCCGCCGACGGCGGATCGCGGTGAAAGGCCGCTCCGGACTCCTCCGTCGCCGGTCACGGACCCTCACCCCCACCGGGCGCGTCCTTCGCCTTCGCCGCCGCATCACCGTGCTGTTCGCCCTCACCAGCGCCGTGGGGCTCATCACGATGGCCGTCCTCGCGGTGCACAGCGACGGCACCCGGTGGCGCGAGCAGCTGGACCAGTCCATGAACGGCGACATCAGCTGGGCGATCGGCCTGCTGGAGACCGACAGCGAAGGGCGGCTGGTCACCAGCGTGCTCGTCGACACCATGGGCACCTCCTGCCCGCCTCTGTCCGTGCTCCTGACGGGGCCCCGAGGCAGTGGTGACAAGGAGGAGGGTCTGCGCGTCGCCGTGGCGCCGCGCAAGCCGTGTCTGACCGTGACCTCCGGTGTCGTCCAGGACGCGGCGAAGGCCGCGGTGCGGGCCGGGGACGCCCGCGCCTTCGACCGGCGCACGACGAAGGGGGAACCGGTGCGGGTGTTCGCCATGCCGTTCTATCCACCGGACGCCGCCGCGGGCGAGCACGCGCAGGGCGCCCTCGTCACCATGGCCGACGCCTCCGGTCAGCGGGCCGACCACCGCAGGCTGGCCTGGATGGTGACGGGCGGCTGCGCCGTGCTCGTGCTGCTGTCCGCCGGCGTCGGGCACGTCCTGTCCGGGCGCGCGATCCGGCCCGCGCTGACGGTGCTCGGGCAGCAGGAGGCGTTCCTCGCCGACGTCGCGCACGACCTGCGTACCCCCGCCGCCTCCCTGCGGACGCTCTCCGAAACGGGGCTGCGCGGTGAGGCGGACCGCGCCGAGGTGCTGCGGCGCACACTGCGGCTCGCGGAGGGCATGGGCTCCCTCGTCGACGGGCTGCTCACCCGGGCCCGGCTCATGTCCGGAACGGCGGCGATCACGCGCCAGCCGCTGCGTCTCGACCAGCTGGTGGAGGCGGTCGTCGAGGACACCGAGACCGAGGGCCACCGGGTGGAGGTGCGGGTCGAGGAGACCGTCGTGGTCGCCGACCCGGGCCTCGTGCGCCGAGCCGTGGGCAATCTGCTGGGCAACGCGCTCGCCCACGGCCACGCGCCCGGAGAGCCCGCCGACGTACGCGTCACCGTCACGAAGGACGGCGCCGTGACGGTCGACGACGCGGGCCCCGGGCTGCCGCCCGAGGTGGCGGGGGCCCTGTTCGAGCGGTTCCGCAGCGGGTCGGGGTCGACGGGGCTCGGCCTGTCCATCGCCTCCTGGGTCGCCCACGCGCACGGCGGCAGCCTCACCGCCGAGAGCGGGGAACCCAGGGAGGGCGGTGCGGGCGGTGCGGGCGGCGGGGCCCGCTTCGTGCTGCGTCTGCCCACTGGGGGCTGACCGCCCTCCCGGCGGGCTCCGGGCCTCATCAAAACCTCATCATCGTCCAGCGATGCTTCCGTGACCCGACCCGATCGCCATGGGAGCACCGCGTTGAACCGCGCCATACGCCGCCGCCACACCGTCGTCATCGCCCTCGCCGTCCTCGGCTCCGTCACGCTCGCGTCCTGCTCGGCGGGAGCGGCCGCCGACCGGCCGAAGGCCTCGGGCGCCTCCGCGGACCCCGCGACCCGTCCCGAGCTGAAGGCGTTCTACGGCCAGAAGCTGAAGTGGACCTCCTGCGGCGACGGTGACGCGTACGAGTGCGCCGACCTGACCGTCCCCATGGACTACGCGCACCCCGGCAACGGCAAGACGTTCGTCCTGCCGGTGACGCGGGCGCTCACCGCGCGTTCGGCCAAGCGCATCGGGTCGCTGGTGTTCAACCCGGGCGGTCCCGGTGAGTCCGGCGTGCAGTTCCTCCAGGACGGCGCGGCCGACGACTTCAGCAGGAAGATGCGCGAGCGCTTCGACATCGTCTCCTTCGACCCGCGCGGCGTCGCCGGCAGCAAGCCCGCCCTGACCTGCACCACCAAGGGCAAGGAGGCAGGTGGAGCGGACGAGGGGGAGGCGCAGGAAGCGGGCGCCGTGGCGCCGCTGTATCCGCGGACCGCCGCCGAGCGTGCCGACACCCTCGCGGGGGCGCGGGAGGAGGCCGCCGCGTGCAAGAAGGCCAGCGGTGCCATCCTGCCGCACGTCGGAACCGAGGACGCGGCCCGCGACATGGACGTACTGCGCGCCGCGCTCGGCGAGGAGAAGCTGACGTACACCGGCTGGTCGTACGGCACGAGCCTGGGCACGTCGTACGCCGAGCAGTTCCCGAAGCGCGTGCGCGCGATGGTCCTGGACGGGGCCATCGACCCGTCGCTGAAATGGTCGGACCGCGTCATCAGCCAGGCCAGGGGCTTCGAGCGGGCCGTCGACGACTACGCCGAGTACTGCGCCGACGTCGCCGGAGACGACTGCCCCGCCGACACACCCGAAGGGATACGCACGCTGGTCGACGGGCTGTACGAGACGACGCGGCGCGAGCCGCTGCCGGTCGACGGGGACGAGTACGGGCTCGACGCCTCGATGGTGCTCACCGCGATCACCATGGCGATGTACACGCCGGAGCAGCAGTGGAAGGGCCTCTCCCGGGCGTTGCGCGAGGCGGGCGACGGGGACGGGACGAAGCTGGCCGCGCTGGCCGCCGGTGAGGAACCGGCTCCCGGAACCGACGACTCCGAGGAGCCGGCCGAGGATCCCGGGGCTTCTGACGGTTCCGACACCTCCGGTGCCGCCGGCGACGAGCCGCCCGCCGACAACGGGGAGGCCGCGCTGCTCGCCGTCAACTGCCTCGACACCCCGCACGCCCGCGACCCGCATGCGTACTGGGACGCCCTCGCGCCCGCCGACAAGGCCGCCGGTGTGTACGGCACTTCGGGCGTCACCATCGAACTCGCCTGCACGTACCTGCCGTCGGGCGAGCGGCAGCCGCACCGGGTCGACGCGAAGGGCGTCCCGCCGGTCCTGGTCGTGGGCACCACGGGCGACGCGGCCACGCCGTACGAGGAAGCCATGAGCCTGGCCGAGCAGTTCCCCGGCGGGATGCTGCTGACCTACGAGGGCCTGGGGCACACCGCGTACGGCCGCAGCAACTCCTGTGTGGAGTCGAAGGTCGACGCCTACCTCATCGGGCTGAAGAAGATCCGCCCCGACGCCACCTGCTGAACCGGCGTCTTCCCCGATCCCCTCAGGCAGCGGGGGTGGGGCCTCCGGGCCGGAACCGCTCCACCCCGACGATGTGCCGCACCTTGACCGGGCGCACGATCACCGCGACTCGCTGCTCCCCCGGCATGATCCATTCGAAGTCGCCGCCCAGGTACTTGCGGGCCAGCCGGTCCATGTGGTCGTGCGCTTCCTCGCCCTCGACGAAGCGGGACACCACGCCGCTGATCTGCACTCGGTCGAAGGGGTCGGTGGCGTCCGCGTGCGAGAGATAGACACGGGGGTCGCGGCGCAGGTTCTCCTCCTTCACCCGCCCCACCGAGGTGTTGAACGTCAGCTCCCCCTCCCCCTCCAGGTCCACCCACATCGGGCTGACCTGCGGTGCTCCGTCGGCGAACACGGTGCCGACGTACCAGATGTTGGGGGCCTGAAGCCGGGCGCGGACAGCTTCGTCGAATGTCGCGGTTGTTGCGGTCATCCGGGGAGGCTACTAGCAGTGATCTTGACCGTTCGAGGGGGACCGTGGAGTCGGCCGGCTCGCCCTCCTGCTAGCGTCACGCGGTGATCTCTCTGGGGGAGCCCGCGTTCTTCACCCGGCTGCGCGAGACGCGACGGGTGCTCATCGCCGGTGCGGGCGGCGGCTTCGATGTGTACGCCGGGCTGCCGCTCGCGTTCGCGCTGCGGGCGGCGGGCAAGGAGGTGCACCTCGCCAACCTGTCCTTCGCCGACCTGTACGGCCTGGGCCCCGATGTGTGGGTGGGCGAGGACGTCGCAGCCGTCGGGCCCGAGACCCCCCAGCGCGGCGACTACTTTCCTGAACGGACGCTCGCCCAGTGGCTTGTGACGCAGGATCTGCCGCCGACCGTGTACGCGTTCCCGAGCATCGGGGTCGGTCCGCTGCGGGCCGCCTACCGGACGCTGATCGCGCATCTCGGTGGTGTCGACGCGGTCGTGCTGGTGGACGGCGGTACCGACATCCTGATGCGCGGCGACGAGCACGGGCTCGGTACCCCGGAGGAGGACATGGCGAGCCTGGCCGCCGTGAGCGGACTCGACGAGGTCCCGCACCGCCTCGTGGCCTGCCTCGGCTTCGGGGTGGACGCCTATCACGGCGTGAACCACTCGCTCGTGCTGGAGAACCTGGCCGCCCTGGACCGGGACGGCTCCTATCTGGGCGCGTTCTCGCTGCTCGGGGCGGGGCGGGAGGGTGCGCTCTATCTCGACGCGGTGGCGCACGCCGAGCGCCACACCGCGAGCCGTCCGAGCATCGTGAACGGATCCGTGGCCGCCGCCGTGCGTGGTGACTTCGGCGACGTCCGGTTCACGGACAGGACCAAGGACAGCCACCTGTTCGTCAACCCGCTGATGGCACTGTACTTCTGTGTGGACCTGCCCGGTCTTGCCCGCCGCAATCTCTACCTCGGCCTGCTGGAGCGGACCGCGCTGATGCGGCAGGTGAGTTCGGTGATCGAGGAGTTCCGCACGACGCTGCCCCGTCAGCGTCCGCCGAGGACGTTCCCGCACTGACTCCGCGTGGGCAATGTCCACGGCGGACTGCTGGTCGAGGCCGTGTCGGAGAGGGCCCTGAGCCTGCGGGTTCGCCGCCGCGGCCTCCAGCCCCGTGAGCATCTGCGGCGCGGCGGAGGTGGCTGAGGGGCCGCAGGACCAGATCCCGCCCGGCTGCTGAGGGCGCACCGCGCTCCGTGTCGCCCGGGCGGTCCGGCGGGGCCACGGACACGCCAGGGTCAAGGGGCTCAGTCGCGCGGGTGCGACGGGCGCCGGCCGGAGGGCTGTGCTTCCGGGGCGTACGGGAGGGTGAGGCGGACGGTGAATCCGCCCTCGGTGGTGGGGCCGGAGTCGACGTGTCCGTGCAGGAGGTCGGCGCGTTCGCGCAGCCCGATGAGTCCGAGGTGGGCGCCGGGCAGGGGGGTGGCGGGCCGGGAGGGCGGCGTGTTGGTGACGGTGACGCCGATGCGGTCCGGGTCGTGCCACAGGTGGACGGTGACGCGGGAGCCGGGGGCGTGTTTGCGGGCGTTGGTGAGTGCTTCCTGCACCGTGCGGTACAGGGTGCGTTGCACGGGAGCGGGCAGGTCGGCCGGCAGTTCGCCGGTGAGGGTGCTGTGTATGCCGCTGCCGTCCACGAGCCGGTGCAGGTCGGCCAGGGTGGGCTGGGGTGCGAGCTCGGAGGCGTCGCCGCCGGACATGCGCAGGAGCGTCACCATGTGCCGCAGTTCGTCCAGGGTGGTCACGCTCAGCTCCCGGATGGTGTGGGCCGCGGCTTTCGCCCTGGGCTCGGTGGTGCTGACCTGCAGGGCACCGGCCTGGACGGCGATCAGGCTCACCTGGTGGGACACCACGTCGTGCATCTCCCGGGCGAGTTGGGCGCGCTCGCGGGCCAGCAGGTTCTGGGCGTGGAGCTGCCGCTCGTGGTCCCGGGCCTCCTCCACCTCGAGCAGGCGCTCCGCCGCGTCCTGGCGGGCCTGGACGAGCTGGCCGAGGAAGACGGGGGCGGCGGCGGTGGCGATGAGGTAGGCGAAGTCGACGAGGGTGCGGGTCGCGCCGTCGTGGGCGTAGTCGCCCAGTGGCCAGGGCGCGGCATCGGCGGCCGCCGAGACCAGTGCGCACACGGCGAGGAGCTGACGGTTGCGGGACGCCGCCGCCAGGGCGTACAGGCTCGCGAACGGCACCACCATGAGCGGGGTGAACAAGGTGGCGGGCACTCCGATGAGAAACACCGTCAGCGGGAAGCGGCGGCGCAGCGCCAGCGCCGCGCAGGCCGCTGCGGCCCAGGCGACCTCGTACGTCTTGACGTCCTCGGCGTTCCACCACAGGTCGGCCGCCGCGAGCAGCACGATCACGGGGGTTGCCCAGGTCGCGGCGAGTCGGCGGGCGTCCTCGGCGCGGGACGGCATCCGCCGGTGCGGCTGGTTCATGGTCGTGGGCCCGTGTCGTGGGAGGGGTGGTGTCGTTCGGTGCCCTTGGCCGTGAGCAGGCCGGCGCGTTGGGCGAGGAGTGCCGCTTGTACGCGGCCCGACACCCGCAGCTTGCCGAGGATCGAGCTGGCGTGGTCCTTGACGGTGCCGGGGCTCAGGTGCAGACGGGCGGCGATGTCGGCGTTCGACAGGCCTTCGGCGATGAGCCTGAGGACCGTGCGCTCGCGGTCGGTCAGCAGTCCCACGCGTCGCACCTGCGGATCGTCCTCGACGGCACCGTGCGCGCCGTCGACGATCGCGGATGAGGCCTTGGGTGAGAGGACCACTCCCCCGGCGTCCAGCGTGCGGACCAGGTGGGCGAGTTGTTCGGGTGCGGTGTCCTTGAGGATGAACCCGGCGGCGCCGGAGCGCAGCGCGGTCAGGATGTACTCGTCGGAGTCGAAGGTGGTGAGCATGGCCACGACGGGCGGGGCGTCGAGGGCGCGTAGCTCCCGCAGCACGGTCAGGCCGTCGGTGTCGGGCATGCGGATGTCGAGGAGCACGACGTCGGGCCGTACCCGGACGATGGTCCCGACGGCCTGAGCGCCGGTCGCGGTGGCGACGACGTCGATGTCGTCCGCCGCGCTGAGGATCAGCTCGAAGCCCGAGCGGACCAGCGCCTCGTCGTCCACCACCACTACCCGGATCACATCTGCCCCATCCCGCTGCCCGCCGTCGTACGCATGCGTCTGTTGAACGGAGCGTAATCGCGCACCGGCTCGACGCCGCAAGCGGCACCGCCGCACCCGTCAGCCGGGGGGTGGGTTCCCGCCAGGTGGCGGGGGTCCGGCAGCGGCTCGACGGATACAAGTTGACCTGCGCTTCTTCGAGTCTGGCTGGCATGAGATCGCAGCCACGGAAGTCCGCGACGGCGCCTGCGGCGACCGACGCTCCCGCCCTTGCCCACCGTGACGGCCGTGCCACGACCGGTCGGCTGCTCGGCGTGGACCTCGCCCGCGGCCTGGCGGTCTTCGGCATGTACGCCGCCCACGTCGGCCCCGCCCCCGAGGACGCCGGTGGCGTCACCGGCTTCTTCCTGGAGCTGTCCCACGGCCGCTCCTCGGCCCTGTTCGCCTTCCTCGCCGGCTTCTCGCTCATCCTCCTGACCGGGCGCAGCAAGCCACGGACCGGAAGCGCCGGCCGCCAGGCCGTGCTGCATGTGCTGATACGTGCCGTGGTCCTCCTCGCCCTCGGCACCGCGCTGACGATGACCGGCACGCCGGTCGAGGTGATCCTGGCCTACTACGGGCTGTTCTTCGCCCTGCTCCTGCCGCTGTACCGACTGCGTCCCCGCACTCTGGCGGTCCTCGCCGCCGTCACCGCCCTCACCCTGCCCCAGGTCCGCCATCTGCTGCTGCGCTCCCTCGATGACGGCGCCTGGGGCGAAACGGTGATCGCCCACGACCCCCTGGCCCGCGTCAGTGGCACGGACGGCTTCCTTGACCTGCTCGTCACCGGCAGCTACCCGGCCCTGGCCTGGCTGTCGTTCCTTCTCGCGGGCATGGCCGTGGCCCGCCTCGACCTCGCCTCCCGCGTGGTGCGGGCCCGGCTCGCCGCCACCGGGGCCGCGCTCGCCGTCGTCGGACACGGCGGCTCCTGGCTCGCCCTGCACCTGCTGCCCGGCGTGCCTGCCGCACTCGCGGCGGACGCCGCCTGGGACGGGCCCGTCATGGCGTCGTGGTGGTCCGACGTGGCCGGTGTGTCGGAGACGTCGGGCACCGCCTGGCTGTGGGTCGCCGCGCCGCACAGCGAGACGACGCTCTCCATCGTCGCCAACACCGGCGTCGCGCTGCTGGTGCTGACCGCGTGCGTCTTCGCCCTCGACCGGCTGCCGCGCCTCACGAGGTGGGCCCGGCCCGTGATCGCCGTGGGCTCCATGTCCCTGACCGCCTATGTCCTGCACATCGTGCTGATCTGGGCCCTGGGCATCGAGGACCTCGACGGGCTGCCCCTGCTCCTGCTCCCCGCCTTCATCGCCGCCGCGGTGCTGCTCGCCACCGTGTGGTCGCGTTTCTTCCGGCGCGGACCGCTGGAGCACCTCCTGCACGGTGCCACCCGCCTCGGCGACACCTTGGTGCGTGGGCGGACCGGCGGCGGTCCGGCCACAGCTCAGCACCCGGACGGGAAGCCATCGCCGACTACGCGGCCGGTCGACCCGTCGGCTTCAATCCGCCCGTCCGAAACGCCAAGCCGAAGGCGAGAGAAGTACATCGATCAGGTCGATAAGTGACATGACATCAGAATCCACGACGCATACGTTGACCGCATCGCACGAACACCACTCACGCGCCACGGACACCTAAGCGACCACACATTTCTTCGGGAGCGTCCAGTGAGAAGTGCACGAACTGCGCTTTGCGCTCTGCTCATCACCGGGGCCGTCGGCCTCTCACCGACCACCGCCTCAGCGACCTCGTCGACCTCGTCGACGCCATCCACGCCATCCACACCGTCGGCGAACCGGAGCGCGTTCACCCTGTCCAGCACCGCGTTCGCCGACGGCGGCGTCATCCCCAAAGTCCACGAGTGCACCAGCGGCGGAGGGAGCGACCCCGGCAAGAGGAACGAATCCCCTCCCTTGACCTGGGCGGGCGCGCCGACCGCCGCCAAGAGCTACGCGATCGTGATGCGCGACCTCGACAACTCCGACCTCATCCACTGGGTCATCTACGACATCCCGGCGAGCGCGGCCTCACTCCCCCAGAACGTCGACCACGCCTACCGGCCCTCGACCCCGGCGGGAGCCAGACAGGTCTACTACCGAGGCAGCGCGAGCCTCTACGGCTACCAGGGACCGTGCTCCCCCTCGACGGTGAACACCTACGAGTTCGTCGTCCACGCCCTCGACCAGCCGTCGTTGAGCCGCCTGAACTCCAACTCGTCGACCCGGACCGCCGCCAGGGAGATCATCGCGGCGACGATCGGCTCGGCCAGGATCACCGGCGAGTCATAGCGCCGGCGGCAGCCGCGGCCGTCGACCGCTCCGCTGCGGGTTCTCCTCTCCAGAGGTCTTGACAACTCTATTGGTCTGGACCAACTTTGCGCGCAACAGCGATGGCCACCGTCGTCGCTCACGTGCTTCACCTCTCTCCCAGGAGGCACCCGTGGACCGTGTGCGCAAGGACAGACCCGGCGTCCGCCGGAGAATCAGCGCGGTGATGGCCGTCGGTGCGGCCGCCGCGCTCGCCGTCACCGCGCTCGCCGCGCCCGCGCAGTCGGCCGACACCAACGCGGCCGGCACCGAGGCGGCGAGCACCAGAGCGGCGGACGTCAACGTCGCCAAGAACGCCGGGTTCGAGGCGGACCTGAACAACTGGACCTGCGCCGCGAACAGCGGCGTGGCCGTCACGTCCCCCGTGCACGGCGGCGCGAAGGCGCTCAAGGCCACCCCGTCCGGCCAGGGCACCGCCGAGTGTTCCCAGATCGTCGCGGTGAAGCCGAACTCGACCTACACGCTGAGCAGTTGGGTGCAGGGCAGCTACGCCTACCTCGGCGCGCGCGGCACCGGCACCACCGACGTGTCGACCTGGACGCCGGGCACCTCGTCCTGGCAGCAGCTCTCCACCAGCTTCACCACCGGCGCGAACACCACCTCGGTCACCGTGTACACACACGGCTGGTACGGGCAGAGCGCGTACTACGTGGACGACGTGAGCGTCTTCGGGCCCGACGGGGGCGGCGGCCCCGACCCGGTCGAAGTACCGCCGGTCCCGGCCGGTCTGGCGGCGGGCACGGCGACGCCCACGTCGGTGGAGCTGTCCTGGACGCCGTCGTCCACGGCGACGGGCTACACCGTCTACCGCGACGGCACCAAGGTCGCCTCGTCCAGTGGCGCCTCCACGACCGTCACCGGCCTCACGCCGGAGACCACGTACAGCTTCCAGGTGAGCGCCTCGAACGCGGCGGGCGAGTCGGCGAAGTCGACGGCGGTGTCCGTGAAGACCCCCAAGGGCGACGGTGGAGGTGACGGCACCGTGCCCCGGCACGCGGTGACCGGCTACTGGCAGAACTTCAACAACGGCGCGACCGTGCAGAAGCTGCGGGACGTGTCGTCGCAGTACGACATCATCGCCGTGTCGTTCGCCGACGCCACCCCCACTCCGGGCCAGATCACCTTCAACCTGGACCCGGCCGTCGGCTACGCCTCCACCGCCGACTTCAAGGCGGACATCGCCGCGAAGAAGGCCGCGGGCAAGTCCGTGATCCTCTCGGTCGGCGGCGAGAAGGGCACCATCTCCGTCAACAGCGACGCCTCCGCGACCGCGTTCGCCAACAGCGCCTACGCGCTGATGCAGGAGTACGGGTTCAACGGCGTCGACATCGACCTGGAGAACGGCATCAACCCCACCTACATGACGAAGGCGCTGCGCCAGCTCTCGGCCAAGGCGGGCCCGAAGATGGTCCTCACGATGGCCCCGCAGACCATCGACATGCAGTCCACGTCCGGGGGGTACTTCCAGACGGCGCTGAACGTGAAGGACATCCTCACCGTCGTCAACATGCAGTACTACAACAGCGGTTCGATGCTCGGCTGTGACGGCAAGGTCTACAGCCAGGGCAGCGTGGACTTCCTGACCGCGCTCGCCTGCATCCAGCTGGAGGGCGGCCTCGACCCGTCGCAGGTCGGGATCGGCGTCCCGGCGTCGACGCGCGGCGCGGGCAGCGGTTACGTCGCCCCGTCGATCGTGAACAACGCCCTCGACTGCCTGACCCGCGGCACCGGCTGCGGCTCCTTCAAGCCGTCGAAGACGTACCCGTCGCTCCGCGGCGCCATGACGTGGTCGACGAACTGGGACGCCACGGCGGGCCACGCCTGGTCGAACGCGGTCGGCCCGAAGGTGCACAGCCTTCCGTAGCGAACGAACGCCCAGGAGGGGCGGGCCGGGCCGTTGTTCGGTCCGGCCCGCCCCTCCTGGCATGTGCGGGCCGGACCGCTCCGGTCTCCTGGGCGGCGGTCGGCCGTGGGGGGTTGGCGGTCGACCGTCGGTGGTCGGCGGTCCGGCAACCCGTCCGGGCTCTCACTCGGGTTGGCGGGCCATACGTCCACCACCCTTCAGTACGTCATGGCACCACTGGCGGAAGCCGGTGGCGGTGACGGAGGCCGGGTCGCGGGGTTCCGCGTCGTAGATGCCGTCGTTCTGTGCGGCGGCCATGTCGGCCATGTCCTGTGCCAGCGCCGGGCTCGCGCCGCGCCGCACCATGCGGTCCCGGAAGTCCGCGAGCGGTACCTGCTGGTAGCGCACCGCGTGTCCCAAGGTCTCGGAGATGATCTCGGCCATGGCGTCGGGGGTCAGCCTGTCGGGGCTGACGAGAGGAACGCGGGCCTGCCCGTTCCAGGAGGTGTCCAGCAGGAGCGCCGCCGCGGCGGCGGCAACGTCCCGGGTGGCGACGGTCAGCAGTGGCCGGTCCGCGGTGTTCGCCAGGGAGAACGTCCCGCGCTCCGCCATCGGCCGGGCCTGACGGAGCAGGTTCTCCATGAAGAACGGCAGAGCCAGGGCCCGGTAGGGCACGCCGGTGGCCTCGATCAGCTCGTCCATGGCCAGCGCGGCCGAAAGGAGCCCGGCCTCGCCCTCGTACCCGAGGCCCAGGGAGGTGATGCCCACCATCCGTACGCCCCGGCTCGCGGCTTCCTGGGAGGCGGGCCGGGTGAACTCCAGGTAGTAGCGCCTGGCGCGGTCGGCGTCTTGGGAGCCGGCCGGGGGCACGAGCCAGAACAGCCGGTCAGCGCCCCGCAGTGCCTTCGCGATCGTGTCCGCGTCACCGTGGGAGCCCTGCACCACCTCGGCGTCCGAGAGCACCCGCGCGGGCAGCCGGGAGGAGTCGCGGGCGATCACACGGACCGCCTCTCCTCTGTCCAGGAGGTGGTCCAGGACCTGTCGGCCGATGTCGCCGGTCGGCGCGGTAATGACGATCATGAGTACCTCCGTGAAGGACGGTCGACGGCGCACCCGGGGGGCGCCGGACGGATGCCGCGAGTCAACCCGGCGCATCGGCGCAGGTGAAGGACCAGCTCGGTCGCCATCGATACCCTGGGGGTATGAAAGACCTCGAGGTGCGGCAGCTCCGGTACTTCGTCGCGGTCGCCGAGGAATTGCACTTCGGGCGCGCCGCGGCCCGGCTCGGCATGGCGCAGCCGCCTCTGTCCCGAGCGATCCGCGACCTCGAGCGGGAGCTCGGTGTGACGCTGTTCGAGCGGACCACCCGGCAGGTGAGGCTGACCGGCGCCGGAGAAGTCCTGCTGCGCGACGCCCGAACAGCCCTCGAGGCGGTCACCGCCGCCGCCCACCGGACCCGGCAAGCAGGCAGCACGTCGCCCCGGTTGCGGATCGCGCTCAAGGCCGACATCGACGGCGGGCTGCTGCCGCAGATCCTCGATGCCTACCACGCCGACCCCGCGGCCCTGCCGCCCGAGCTGGTCCTCGGAGGGTTCGGCGAGCAGGCCCAGGCACTGCGCGACGGCCTCGCCGACGTGGCGCTCGTGCTCTGCCCCTGGGACGGCCGCGGCCTGGACAGCGAGCCGCTGCTCACCGAGCCGGTCCTCGTCGCCATGGCCGCCACCGACCCGCTGGCCGCCCGGACCCACCTGTCCCTCGCCGACCTGGCCGCGCGAAGCCTCCCCGACGGCGCCCCGGCCGCCCACGGCCAAAGCACACCGCCCCGGCCCCGGGCGACACGGTCCGCCTCCAACTTGTCGGAGATCTTCAGCCTGGTGGAGACGGGCAGCGTCGTGTTCTTCGCGCCCGCCTCGGTCGCCCGGCGCAACCCGCGACCGGATGTCGCCTATCGGCCGGTCAGCGACCTGCCGCACGCCAGACTGCTCGTCGCCTGGCCCCAGGACGCACGCTCACCGGCTGTCGCCGCCTTCGTGCGCGCGGCGTGCGCGATCGCAGCCGCCCGACGCGCGCAAGAGGAAGCGGAAGCGGAAGCGGAAGCGGACATGCCTAGCAGCACCACCTGAGCCCGTCACCAACAGCCGACGCCGAACCCGACCATGGATCAAGCCAATCGTGAATCAGCCACCGGGCTGTGTCCGTTCCCTCGGCCCGCACAGCGGTAGCGTCGGTCGCATGATCGTATGGCTCAACGGCACCCATGGCGCAGGCAAGACGACGACCAGCGCGCTCGTGCAGAAGCTGATCCCGGATTCACGGGTGTTCGACGCCGAGAAAGTCGGCGAGACCCTCATGGACATCACACCGGTGCTGCCGTGGACAGGCAACTTCCAGCACTGGCCGCCGTGGCGGCCGCTCGTCGTCGAGACCGCCCGCCACGTGCTCGACTACACCGGCGGCACCCTGGTGATGCCCATGACGGTCCTGGTCGAGGAGTACTGGCGCGAGATCAGCTCCGGCCTCGCCCGACACGCCATTCCGGTACGGCACTTCGTCCTGCACGCCGACCAGGACACCCTCCGCGCGCGCATCGCGGGCGACACGGTTCTCGGCCCCGACTCCCCGTTCCGGCTCCAGCACCTCGAGCCCTACGCCGAGGCAGCCCGCACGTGGCTGCACGAAGCGGCCGAGGTCGTCGACACCACGCACCTCACGCCCGACCAGGCCGCTCAGCAGATCGCGGATGCCGTCAAGAGCTGAGGTGCGCCCGCCGCTCCCGGAGCGGTCCGGCGGCAATGCAGGCCGGAGGCCGCTCAGAGGTGGCCGTCCAGGAAGCTCCGCATCTCGGTGACGGTCATCGGCCCCGAGGCGTGCGCCACCGCCTCCCCCTCCTTCAGCAGGACGTAGGAGGGGGCTCCGGCGACCCCGTATCGCTCGGTTGCTGCCGGACAGCGCGTGATGTCGGCGCGGACCGCCGTCAGACGGCCCGCGCAGTGGTCGGCGATGTCGCCCACGACGAGGTCCATCGCCCGGCAGGGCTCGATCATCCCTGTGCGCGTCAGCTGCCCCGAAGACCGACCGCCAGCGTCAGTTCAAGGACCCGGTGCGGCGATGCGAGATCCGGAAACAGCTCACGCAGCTGCGACATCCGGTACCGGACCGTCTGGGGATGGACGAACAACGCCGCCGCCACCTCGTCCCGCCTGCCCTGGTGCAGCAGCCACGCCCGCAACGTCTCCTCAAGGCGTCGTGCGGTCCCGACGGGCAAGGTCCGCAAGGGTGCGAGGGCTCGGGCACGCAGGTCCGCGTACGCGTCCGCGTCCGCGCTCAGCACCAGCTCGGGCAGGTGGTCCTCGGTGTCGCGGATGTCGGAGGAGAGGGTGCGCGCGCGTACGGCTCGTGCGTACGAGGCGGAGGCGCGCGTCCAGGGCCGGGCCGGGCCGACCACGGCGGTGCGGTCGGTCAGGTGCCGCAGGAGATGTGATCGGTCGGCGTCGGGGACGAGGAGCACACCGGTGGCGTCCGGCAGGTCGTCGAGGACGAGGGTGTTCGGGTCGAGCGCGCGGTAGGCGGGCCGGGCCTGGTCCGCGGGCAGCAGGACCGCGGTCAGCGAGGCCGGGGGCTGCCACCCGGCCCGTTGGACAGAGGCCAGCAGCACGTCCGGGCTCGCGCCGGCGAGGAGGTCGCGGGCCAGGTGTTCCAGGTGCCGTTCCTGGGCCCTGCCCCGGGCGGCCAGTTCGTCGGCGTGGCCCGCGGCGCTCGCGGCGGAGAGCTCGTCGATGTAGGCGAAGGTCAGCTCGGCGAACTTGGCGACCTCGGCGGCGGGCAGACCCGCGGGTACGGCACCCGCTGCCAGGCATCGCCAGGCCACGCGGGCGCCGACGCGATAGGCGCTGAGCAGGGCGTCCATCGAACGGCCGTCGCGCACCTCGCCGCGGCCCAGTTCGTAGGCCGCGTCACCGGCGTCGCCGCCGGTGGCGTTGCCGCTCGCGAGGTCCAGATAGTGCCCCAGCGCGGTGCGGACGGCTCGGCGGATGGTGGCGCCCATCCGGCCCGAAAGGGCGTTGGCGTACGAAGGGACCTCGTCGATGATCGCCTGGACGACCTCGTCGGCAGTCGCCTTCAGCGCGGCCCGAAGTGCGGTGACCGTCGTCTCATCCAGGGCCAGCTCACTGGCCCTCCGGATCGCATGGCTCACGTTTTTGTTCCCTACGAACAATTCAGCCGACCAGATTCACATCGTGCGGTCAGGACTTTACGCCCTGAGGCGCAGCAAGCTGGGGTCATGACGAGTGCAGCCCTCCGCAGCAGGGCGTGGAATCTGCTGGAGATGGTCACGACGCCGCTGCTGCCGTCGGACTACCTCGACCTGTTCAGCCCACTGCGTGCGGGCGCCGACCTGCGGGGGCGCATCGAGGCCGTGCGTCCCGAGACGGGTGACGCCGCGACCATCGTGATCAGGCCGGGGCGGGCCTGGCGCGGCCACACGGCCGGTCAGTACGTGCGGATCGGGGTCGACGTCGACGGCGTGCGCCTGTGGCGTGCCTACTCCCTCACCTCGCCGACCGACCGCAGGGACGGCCGCGTCACGATCACCGTGAAGGCGATCCCGGACGGCAAGGTCAGCAACCACCTGGTCCGCAGGGCCAAACCGGGCACGGTGATCCAGCTCGACCAGCCGACCGGCGACTTCGTGCTGCCGCGGGCCAAGCCCGCCAAGGTGCTCTACCTGACGGCCGGCAGCGGCATCACGCCCGTGATGGGCATGCTGCGCGACACCGAGTTCGACGACGTCGTCATGGTCCACTGCGCGCCGCGGCCGCAGGACGTGATCTTCCGCAGCGAACTCCACGACCTGGTCGCGGACAAGAAGCTGCGGCTCACCGAGGTGCACACCGACACGGACGGCATGCTCGACATCGCCCGTATCGGCGCGCTCGTGCCCGACTGGGCCGAGCGCGAGACCTGGGCCTGCGGGCCCGCCGGCCTGCTCGACGCCGCCGAGGAGCACTGGAGCGAACACGGCGTCCAGGAGCGCCTGCACACCGAGCGCTTCCGCCCCGGCGTCGTGGTCACCGGCGACGGCGGCGAGGTCACGTTCAGCGCCACCGGCAAGACCGTCGACGCGGACGGCGCCACGCCGCTCCTCGACGTCGGCGAGGAGGCCGGTGTGCTGCTGCCCTCCGGGTGCCGCATGGGCATCTGCTTCGGCTGCGTCACGCCGCTCAAGGCGGGCGCCGTCCGTGACCTGCGCACCGGCGAGATCACCGAGGCCGAGCCGGGCGTCCTCATCCAGACCTGTGTGTCCGCCGCGGCGGGCCCCTGCGACATCGAACGGTAGGAACACCTTGACCGCCATCGACCCCACCGCCCACCTGACCTCGGAGCAGATCGAGGAGCTTGGCCGCGAGCTGGACGCGATCCGCGACGAGGTGATCGCCGACCGCGGCGAGAAGGACGCCGCGTACATCCGCAAGGTCATCTCGGCACAGCGCAAGCTCGAGCTGGCCAGCAGGGGCGTGCTGCTGTTCTCGTCCTTCCCGCCCGCATGGCTGCTCGGCACCGCGGGTCTGTCCGTGGCGAAGATCATGGACAACATGGAGATCGGTCACAACATCCTGCACGGCCAGTGGGACTGGATGCGCGACCCGAAGATCCACTCCACCAGCTGGGAGTGGGATCACGTCTCGCCGTCCGACCAGTGGAAGCACTCGCACAACGAGCTGCACCACACGTACACCAACGTGATCGGCAAGGACAACGACCTCGGCTACGGCATCATGCGCGTCGACGAGGACCAGAAGTGGCACCCGGTCCACCTCGGCCAGCCGCTGTGGAACTTCATCAACGCCTGCTTCTTCGAGTACGGCATCGCGGCGTACGACCTGGAGCTCGGCAAGAACCTGCACAAGCGTCGCCGCAAGAACCCGGAGTTCCGCGAGCGGGCCAAGGCCGTGGGCCGCAAGATCCGCAAGCAGGTGCTCAAGGACTACGTGATCCACCCGCTCCTTTCGGGCCCCTCGTTCCTCAGCACGCTCGGCGCCACGTTCACCGCGAATCTGGTCCGCAACGTCTGGTCCCACTCGGTGATCATGTGCGGGCACTTCCCGGAGGGCGTGCAGGTCTTCGAGCGCCGGTCGATCGAGGGCGAGACGCGCGGCCAGTGGTACCTGCGCCAGATGATGGGCTCGGCGAACATCAGCGGCAGCAAGGCCATGCACTTCATGACCGGCAACCTGTCGCACCAGATCGAGCACCACCTGTTCCCGGACCTGCCGAGCAACCGGTACGCCGAGGTCGCGGTGAAGGTGCGCGCGCTGTTCGAGAAGTACGAGCTGGAGTACGTCACCGGGCCGCTGCCCAAGCAGGTGTTCTCCGCGTGGCGCAAGGTCTTCCGGCTCTCGCTGCCGAACAAGACGCCCCACGTCAAGGTGCCGGACCGCGAGCAGGTGCTCGTCGCGGCCTGACTCCCGGTACCGGTGTCGAGGTGCGGGGCGGCGGGACTGGTCGCGCTCGACGGCACGGTTCGGTCCGCCCTGCTCAGCGCAGTTGCTCGGCCAGTCCGACGATGATGCCCTCCGGACCGCGGACGTAGCAGAGCAGGTGGCTGTCCTCGAACCGGGCGATCTCGCCGACGAGTTCGGCGCCGTGGGGGCGCAGGCGGGCCACGGTGTCCTCGAGGTCGTCGACGGCGAACATGACGCGGTGCGTGCCCAGGATGTTGTGCGGCCGGTTGCGCGGCCCGTCGCTGATCACCGCGGGGCTGTGGTACTTCGCCAGCTCGAGGCGGCTGTGACCGTCCGGGGTGCGCACCATCGCGATGTCGCAGCGGACGCCGTCGAGCCCGGTGCACTGGTCGGCGACGGGTCCCTCGGCGACCGCCCTGCCCTCGAGCTCCATTCCGAGTTCCACGAAGAACGCGATGGCGGCGTCCATGTCCTCGACGACGATGCCCACGTTGTCCATCCGCTGAATCGCCATGCTGGCTTCTCCTTCGTCCTCGTACGGCCGGTGGTGGCCGCTGTGCCCCTGGGACGGAGCCGGCGACCCGTTCTCGACATCCACAGACCGCCGAACCCCACAAGATCTGGAGAACCGGCCGGACGCAAGGCACACAAGGCACACGGCGCGTTCGGCAGCCGCTCCCTCTGGCGCCCGTACCTCGACGTGGCCTACCCCGGCGTAAAACCGGACGGCTGGGCCGCATCCGTACCGGCAGCACCCGACAGGGCCGCCGCACCCCCGTGGCGGCGGCCCTGTCCCGGCTCAGCGCAGCCGAGTCGCGACATACGCCTCGATGGCGGCCCGCTGGTACGCGGCAAGGCCCGGCGCGATCGACTCGTACGCCGCGCGCCAGTGCTCGTTCTCCACACAGCAACGCCCGATCGCGAGGTACTCCTCGGCGGTGGCCGCCCGGCTCTGGGCCAACGTCCGGTACTGGGCGTCGATCTCGGCCTGCACCGGGTCGGCGTCAGCGGGCAGGCCCGCGGCCATCAGCTCGGCCAGTCGGACCATCTGGGCCGTGCGCTCGCGCTCGTCGGCCTCGATCTCGACCTCGCTCATCGCCGCGGTGTGCCGCTCGACGGCCCCGACCAGCTCCGGGAACCCGGTCAGGACCTTCATGCACTGGGTGGACCGGATGCCCTCGAACAGGTTCTCCGGCCGGCTGATGCTGATCATGTCTGTGCCGTCCTTCCTGGACTGCTCCAGTTCGGTGATCGTGCGCGCGACGGTCGCGGCCAGGGCATCCAGCCGGTCACGCTCGGCGAGCAGCCGACGGTGATGACCCCGCAGGGCCTCCACCTCGTCGACCTGCGCGGCCAGGATCCGGCCGATCTCGGGCAGACCCAGGCCCAGCTGCCGCAGCACGAGAACCTGCTGCAGCCGCAGCAGTTGGCGCTCCTCGTAGTAGCGGTGGCCGTTGGCCCCGATCCAGGCCGGCGGCAGCAGTCCGACGTCGTCGTAGTGCCGTAGAGTCCGGGCGGTCACACCCGACATCCGGGCGACCTCCGCGATCGGCCAGGCCATCGCCGCCTCCCGCACGCGTACTTCACCGGGCCGGAATCTCCGGCCCTGCTCAGGACGGTAGAGGCTTCCGCTGCGGCAGCCTCAAGCCCGGCTCTCAGTTTGGTGCGCGCCTGTCGGCGGCCGCCAGGTCGGCTGCGAGCACGGCCTCTAGCCGGTGGTGTGGGTCGGCTTGAGCGTGGTGACGCGCGGCTGGGTCCGGACCCGCTCGATGGGGTTCGAGGTGTTGTCGGCGTCCTTGATGTCGGCGTCCGCGAAGCCCGTGGCCGAGCAGGTGGTCGAACCCCGGTCGACCATGGTGACGTTGATCCTGCCGGAGGTCTCTTCGGGCGCGGCGTCCGCGGCGTCGATGGCCAGGTCCGCCGTCCTGCAGAACGTGACCTGGCCGCCGGTCTTCGTCCCACCGTTCGGCGCGGCCTCTGACTTGGCGGCGCCGCCGGAACCCGCCTTCTCGCCGTCTGCCTCCGACTTCGCGTCACCGGAGCCCGATCCGCCCTCCGGCTTCGAGCCGCCGCCCTTGGACGAGGAAGACACAGCCTCGAAGCGGAGGCCCCGTTCAAGCGCCAACGCGCCGTAGACCGACAGCGCGTCATCGCTCCAGCCGGTCGGGGCGCGCACCTGGCGCAGCCCCTCGTGCCGCAGCGAGGCCGCCTCCGCGCGTGCCGGCCGACCGGTCTGCCAGGAACAAGATCGCCACAGGCGTGAGCGTGCTCAGCGCAATCGGGAGGCGGCAGGGGCAAGGGATGCGGGACACTTCGCCGGGTGATCGTGATGGAGCCCGTCCTGGAGATGGGCACACCTGACGGCTTCGACCTCTGGCCTGTCGCGGAGGTCGAGTCATTCGGCTTCCTGCCTCTCAGCGGTGAACTCTCACCGGCGGAGGTCGGGTCGGCGGTGATGCGTATCGCCCTGTGCAACGACGTCGACCCCGGCGGCGAGCACCCACCTCGCCCGGCCGACGCACTCGGCTCGTTCCTCCACGGACTGCTGACCTTCGACCCCCTCTTCGCGGCCGGCGGCCTGCGGGTCACCGACAACTCCACCGGCGTGGCCTTCCTCCCTGGCTGCTGCGACGGCCTGGAGGACTGGCGCGACTGGCACCAGTTCCTCGACGGCGGCAGCCTGCTCGGATTCGGCCACGACCCCTCGTCGCCGATCGCGGAGCGCTTCGACGACACCGTCCGGCTCACCGTCCACGCCGACCGGAGCGACAGTCCGGTCATCGAGCTGTCCATCACCGAGCTCCGCGACCTGCTCGCCGGTGTCGAACGCGATCTGGCCGGCTTCCTCGCCCTGGCGGCCGACTGGGCCTCCAGACACCTGCCGGGCCACCGCGCTCCCGTCACGGCCGCCCTCGCCCGCGTCCTCGACCTTCCCTCCCGTGCTTCTGCCGACCTGATGTCGTAGGGCTCGTGTGGAACGGTATGGCCCAGCAGGACCTCTCCCTATCCGTACAGCCGTACCCCTCAAGAGGAGTTGTTCTGCATGGTCCGTCGCCTTCGTGTCCTGCTGCTGACCGCCCTGGCGCTGGTCGCGGGCGCGGTGATGACATCGCCACCGGCCTTCGCCGTCATCGGCGGGAAGAAGAGCACCTACGGCCCGTGGGCGGTGCGGATGCTCGTCGACGGCAAACCGGCGTGCACCGGGACGGCGGTCTCGCGCCAGTGGATCCTCACCGCCTCCCACTGCTTCTACGAGCAGGCGCGGCCGGTCGCCGACAAGCGGATCTCCTTCCGGGTGGGCCATCTCGACATGCGGAAGGGCAAGACGGTCCGCCCCATCCCCCACAAGCGTGTGGGCAGCGCGCACGCCGACATGATGCTCATCAAGGTCGCGCCGATGAACGTCCGCACGGCACGCCTGTCCAAGGTCGGCGTCCACCGCGGCCAGGCCGTGCGGCAGTACGGATGGGGCGCCACCTGCACCACGGACGAGAGCTCCTGCCAGTCCAACGTCCTCAAGCAGTCGGACCTGAAGGTCGTACGGCCCAACGACCCCCGGTGCGCGGGCCTCACCGCACCGGGCGGTCCCGACTTCTGCATGAAGAAGGTGTCCGGGATCCCCGCCGGTGGTGACTCCGGCGGCCCCGTGATGACCGTCGGCCCGCGGGGCACCGAGAAGCTCATCGGTGTCTTCAACGGCTCGGACCGGGAGAAGGGCGCCGAGGCCGGGGAGGTCTCCCAGCAGCTCTCCTGGATCCGGTCCGTGATCCGGCGATAGCGCCTGCACGGCTGCCGCCCTGGGAGGCGGTTGGAGTCAGTTGCTCATGCCCGCGGCGAAGGGTGTCGCCCGCCAGTGGTCGACCGCGGGCTTGAGGTACTCCATCAGTACGGGCAGTTGCGGGACCAGCGTGAGGGTGGCGACGACCCGCAGCATGCCCAGGGCGTTGACGAAGGCGAGGACCCCCTCGTCGAGCGGCCTCGTGCCGTTGCGTCGCGCGCCGCGGTTGTAGGCGGCTTCGTGCTCGGGGCCGAGAGCCGCCAGGTCCCACTCGACGGGCCCCAGTGTGACCAGTTCGAAGTCGGCGTAGAGGTCGCCGTCGACCGCGTGGAAGATGTTCGCGGGTGGGGAGTCCCCGTGGATGGGCTGGACGTCGACGCCGGGGAACCGGGCCTCGAAGGCGCCGCGTGTGCGTACGAGGGGTTCGAGGAGGTGCCATTCGCGGCGGGCCCGGTCGAGCTCGGCCGCTCCGATCAGGTCGGGGTGCCGGTCGAGCCTGGCGAGGCTGTCCGCGATGAACTGTGGGTCGGCCGCGGACAGGAACTCCAGACGGCGGCCCGGGTACGTGCGCAGGGCCGCGTGCAGGTCGGCGACGCTCTCGGCGTTCGCGACGTAGTCGGGTTCCTTGTCCCGGACCTCCTCCACGAACGGCCAGAACGTCATCGAGAACCCGTCGCGCTGCACGGGTTCGGTCGGCACGAGCGGGCTGGGCGCGATCACGGGGATCTGCTGGTCGGCCAGCCACCGTGTGACGTCCAGCTCGTCCTGCTGGCGGTGCGCGAGCGCGGCGAGGTCGACCGGGCGGGGCAGGACGGTGGGAATCCGGGCCACGACCGGCGCGGGGGCCAGGTGGACGACGACCGAGAAGACGTCGTGGAGCACCGTGGGCTCGGCGATGCTGAGGCCGAGCCCTCGCCCGGCGGCGACGGCTGCCGCGACGGCGGCGGAGGTGCGGTCGGCGTGCTGTTGTGGCGTCAGGAAGGTGGTCATGGATCGTCCTTTGTTCCAGTGGGTCGATGGACTCCGAAGCGATTCGGAGCGAGTCGGAGCGAGTCGGGGGGCGGGCCCAGCCCAGTCAGCGCCTGCGGCCGGCGCGCAGTTCCAGCTGCTCGGCTTCGAAGCGCGCGCGGAAGTCGCGATCGTGCGACACCGCGACGACCGCCCCTGGGTACGCCGCGAGCGCCGCCTGCAGGTCCTCGACCAGGTCGAGTGCGATGTGGTTGGTCGGCTCGTCGAGGACGAGGAGGTCCGCGGGCCGGGTCACCAGGGTCGCGATCTGCAGCCGCCGCCGCTGTCCCACGGACAGGGCGGTGACCGGGACGAGCAGGTCGTGTTCGCGGAACAGGCCCAGGGACAGGAGCTGTTCGGCGTACTCGTCCGGCAGCCCGGGCTGCCCGGCGGCGAACGCGGCGAGCAACGGCAGGTGCGTGGGCCGCGCGGGCAGTTCCTGGGCGAGGTAGCCGATCCGGGCGGGGCGGCACACGGTGCCCGCGTCCGGATCCAGGTCGCCCGCCAGGACACGAAGCAGCGTCGTCTTGCCCGCGCCGTTCTCGCCCGTGACGAGGAGGCGCCCTCCCGGCTTGATCGCCAACAGCCCGTCCAGGCGGAGCCGTTCCCCGACCCGCACGTTGTCGAGCTCGGCGAGTGTGCCCTGGACCGGGCCACCGGCTGCCGGCAGCAGCGCCGTCGTGAACCGGAGCGGTACCGGGGGCGGTGCCACCGGGTCGCGCCGCAGCCGGTCCAGGCGCTCCCGTACCGCACGCACCTGCCCGCCGAGCTTCGCCTCGCTGGAGCGACGGTGCTTGCCGAAGCCCTGCTTCGGGTCGCGGCCGGTGGTGGCGAGCCTCCTGCCCGCGGCCTCCAGCTCCGCCTCGGTACGGGTCACCTCCTCGACCCAGTCCGCGTACCGCTGCTCCGCTCCGCGCCGGGCGGCGGCCTTCGCGGCGCGGTATCCGGCCCAGCCGTCGCCGTACCGGTGCACGGCGCACTCGTCCCGGTCGACCTCGAGGATCGTGGTGGCGATGCGTTCCAGGAAGCCGCGGTCGTGGGTGACCGCGACGACGGTGCCGCGGTGTGCGCGCAGGTGCTCCTCCAGCCAGCGCACGGCCGCCGCGTCGAGGTGGTTCGTGGGTTCGTCCAGGAGGAGCAGTTCGGGGGCGGCGGCCAGGACGCAGGCGAGCGCGAGGCGCGACTGTTCGCCGCCGGACAGTGAGCCGAGCAGGCGGTCCCGGGTGATCCGGGCAAGGCCGAGCCCGTGCAGGGCGGCGTCCACGCGGGCGTCCGCCTCGTATCCGCCGCGTTCCTCGTACGCGGTCAACAGCTCGCCGTAGGCGGCGAGTTCCTCCTCCGACGCCTCGCCGAGGCACTGCTCCGACGCGCGCAGTCGGCGCTCCATGTCGCGCAGTTCGGCGAGGGCGAGGTCGACGGCGTCCCGCACGGTGCGGTCCGGGTCGAGGTCGAGGATCTGGGCGAGGTGGCCGATGCCGCCGGGGAAGCCGACGGTGACCTCCCCGGCGTCCGGCGTCTCGGCCGCGGCGAGCAGCCGCAGCAAGGTGGACTTGCCGGAGCCGTTCTCACCGATGACGGCGGCCTTCTCGCCCGGCCGGACGGTGAAGGAGACCTGGTCGAGGACGACGCGGGTGCCGTACGACTTGGTGACGGACTTGACGGACAGCTGCGCCACGGCGGGGGCGGTGGCGGGCAGGGTGGTGCGAGCGCGGTCGCGCATAGGACTTTCCCTGGGCATACGAAGGGTCCACGGACAGCGGAAACGGCGACAGGGGCCGTGCCCGGACTCAGACGAAGAAAAGGAAAGCCATGCGTCGACCATAACAAGACGAGTCGTCTCGCCTCAACTCGTGCGGGGCGCGAAGTCCGCTATCGACGCGGGGTGCGCGGCTCGATCCGGTGGTCGAAGGCGGCGCCGCCCACACCGACCGTGGTCACGCCGCCGTCGACGGTCAGGACGGCCCCGTTGACGTAGGACGCGGCGGGCGAAAGGAGCCAGTCGATCGCTCCGGCGACCTCCGCCGGATCACCCGGCCGCCGGGCAGGGTTCAGCCGGTTCGCCTCCTCGTACGCCGCCTCGGCGCCGCCCGCGAGCCCCGCCTCCGCCGCGAACCGCGCCATCCGCTGGTCGGCCATCTCCGTACGCACCCAGCCCGGGCACACTGTGTTGGCCCGCAGCCCTTGCGGCCCGTAGTCGACAGCGAGGGAGCCGCAGAGGTGGAGCAGGGCCGCCTTGGACGTCGCGTAGGCGGCGTTGCCGACGCTGTTGCGGAGCGCCGCGACCGAGGCGACCGCGACCACGGCGCCGCGGACCTCCAGGAGATGCGGCAGCGCGGCACGCAGCAGCAGGAACGGGCCGGTGAGGTTGGTGCGGATCAGCGCGTCCCAGTCCTCGACGTCGGTGTCGCCGACCGCGCCGCCCCGCCCGATTCCGGCGTTGAGCACCAGGCCGTCGAGCCTTCCGTAGGCCGTCACCGTCGCCTCGACGAGCTCACGCACGGCCTCGGGGTCCCCGGTGTCGGAAGGGTGGGCCAGCGCTCCGGTCTCCTCGGCCACCCGGCGCAGTGGCTCGGATCGCCGCCCGGAGATCACGACCTGGTGCCCTTCCGAGCGCAGCAGCCGGGCGGTGGCGGCCCCGATTCCCGTTCCGCCGCCCGTCACCAGGACAACACGCTGTTCCGACATGCTCGTTCGCCTCCGAAGGTGGTCAGCTTCAGGTTCCCCGCACAGTGATCATAGAAAGCGGCGGGCGGTGAACGCGCCCCGGCGACCGTGCGGCCGGCCTCCCGCCCACGGCCGACACGGTCCGCCAGGTCCTTCCGGACCCATAAGGCGTACGTCGACATCGTGCAGGACACCGAGGAGGCCGATCCCGGGTCCAGAAAGGTGGAGCTGGAGCCGAGGGGCGATGAGAGCCAGGGCATCGACCAGGACGGTACGGACACCACGAACAACCCGACCGAGCAGCGGAGAACCCGCATCCACCGCCTGTCCGCCCTCCTTGCCGACCGCATCGCCAAGGCTCAAGCCGGCAAGAGCCTGTAGCGGACACCTCTGCTGCACGATCCCCGTCCCGACGCGACTCGCCACCGGCGAATCTGGCCAGGGGGCCTCTTCTCACCCGCGGGCACGCGCGGGAAGAGTTGGTTCGACCGTACAGAGCAGACGGGGGGACGAGAGTGATGCTGCTGCACGTGTTCGACAGCCAAGGTCATCCTGCGGAGGAGCGCGTCGAGGCCTGGCGCGCCGTGACGGCGAGCGCGCTGATCCCCAACGAGTTCAGCATCGAGCGCCCATCGGACTTCCATGCGTCGTTACGCGCTGCGGAGATGGGCGCGGTCCAGGTGACGGCCATGACGTACGCGTCGCTGAAGATGCGTCGTACACGACAGCTGATCCGGCGGTCCGACCCCGAGATGTACGCGGTGGGGCTCATCGTGCGGGGCCAGCAGGGGATCCTCCAGGAGCGTTGCGAGGCGGCCTGCCGGGCCGGCGACCTGGTGCTGTACTCGACCTCGCATCCCTACGAAGGCGCGGTCGACGTCCGGCGCGGCCCGGCGGCTTCCGTGGTGGCGCAGATCCCGCGGGCCCGGGTGCCGCTGCCATCGGACCGCCTGGACCGCCTGCTGGCTTCCCGGGTCCCCGGGCAACAGGGGGTGGGACGGCTGCTCGCGAACTTCCTCACCACCGCGGCCACCGACTCCGGCCCCCACCGGCCCACCGACGCCGGACGTCTCGGCCACGTCCTCACCGATCTGATCACCGCATGGCTCTGCCACGTCATCGAAGCCGAAGACGGGGCGGCGGGCGAGACGGGCCAACGTGTGCAGGTCCTGCAGATCCAGGACTTCATCCGCAGGCACCTCCACAGCGCCGAGCTGACGCCCGGCAGCGTCGCCGCCGCACATCACCTCTCGCTGCGCAGCCTGCACCGCCTCTTCCATCGTCACGCCCACGGAACCACCGTCGCCTCCTACATCAGGAGGCAACGCCTCGAACGCACCCGCCGCGACCTGGCCGACCCGAACCTGGCCGCACGGCCCGTCCACGCCATAGCGGCCCGCTGGGGCTTCACCCGCCCTGCCGACTTCACCCGCGCCTTCCGTACCGCCTACGACACCACCCCGACCGAGTACCGGCACGCCTCGCTGCGCGCGGGGCCCGGCGCTCAGCAGTAACCGACAGGCACACACGCTGTGCGCGTCACTGTGGGAGCCGACCGCACTCCGGACGCCTCCGTGCCCCTGCGGACACGGAGGCGTGCGGGCACTGCGCGGCGCACTGGGCCTGAAGGCACGGCCTGCGACCGGACGCCTCCGCCCCTCCCTGCGCCGTGAGTTCTCAGTAGTCGATCAGGCCCGAGGCGCGTGCTGTCCCCTTGAACTGCAGGAAGAACTTCGTGCCGTCAAGCACGTCCGTGGCAGCCTCGTCCCAGCGGTTGGCGGGCAGCCACTGCCAGCCGTTGCAGCTCCAGCCCGTTCCCCTCTTGAAGCAGGTCCTCACCTCGCGGCGGCTGGACAGCTTCACGTTGATGTCGTTGCACCTGGTGGTGGTCGTCGCGTAGGTCCCCCTGGCGGGCCAGAACGCGGGGTCGTTGACGCCGCTCCCCGGCCAGCTGGTGAAGCGCGGCGCGTTCTGCGTACAGGCCCGCGCTGTACTGATGGGTGACTCCGACGCCTCGGCCGGTGCTGCTGCCGCGGCGGTGGCGGTCATGCCGCCCCCGAGCAGCACAGCAGATGCCGCCAACGAAACGATCTTGAGATTTCGCAACGTGTTCCCCCTGTCTCATCACGGGTGGTGTGGTCAACACCGGAAGCTCCCGACAGAGCCACTCGCTTCGCGCCCCCGGGGCACTCTGGCCTTCCGCTCAAGACGCGTGAGCGGACCGACCACGACCGCGTTCGGTGACGGATCATCGAACGAGCGCTCAGCCGAGACTGTGCCCCGAGTCTTCCGGGACGCCGTGTGCGTGGGGATAGCACCGCGTGCCAGCTGCTTGGCGTTGGACGCCAGGATGTGCGCTGGAGACGAATTCCCCGTCGCTCCGGTGGTGTTGAACTCGCTCCTGTGGTGTTGAACACCTCGGCAGCTTCCTGGACATCCGCTGTGCGAAAGTACACCGATGTTGCGTTTCGCTGCTTCGCCGGAACCGGTAACTGCTGATCCGGTACGCACGGTGCCGAGTACGTTGCTGACCCAGTCCTGGCTCGACCTGTCTTTTCTGCACTGGGCTGTCGACCCTGCGGACGTGGCACCGCTCCTGCCCGTGGAAACCGTGCCGGACACATACGAAGGGCTGACTTACGTCGGCCTTGTGGCATTCCGGATGCACCGGGTGGGCTGGTTCAGGGCGCCAGGGATACCGTACTTCGGAACCTTCCCGGAAGTGAATGTGCGGCTCTATTCGGTGGACCGGGAGGGGCGGCGGGGCGTCGTCTTCCGTTCGCTGGAGGCGGCCAGGCTGCTTCCGGTGACCATCGCCCGAGCCGCCTTTCAACTCCCCTACGTCTGGGCGAGGATGGCGATTCACCGCGACCGTGACACCATCACTTATACGAGCAGTCGCCGCTGGCCGGGACCTCGGGGAGCGGGCTGTCGGCTCAAGGTCCGGATTGGCGAGCGGATAGAGGAGCCGACTCCCCTCGAACACTTCCTCACCGCCCGTTGGGGAATCCACAATTCGTTCTCCGGCCGGTCGGTCTACCTGCCCAACAGTCACCCGCGTTGGCCACTGCACAGGGCTGAACTTCTGCGTTGCGACGATGATCTGGTGTCTGCTGCAGGACTATCGGCGTGTGCCGGACCTCCCATGAGCGTGCTGTACTCCCCCGGTGTGCCGGTCCGCATGGGCTATCCGGCCGTCAACGACCTCTTCCGATGACGTCGGGCACGGCGGCTCGCTTCAGCCCGGGGTGGCCGACGGGGCTTACGGCTCGTCCTGTTGGAGCGAGGCGGTGAGCGTGTCCAGCTCGGCGAGGCGAGCCGTGGCGTCGAGACGGGACGCCGTCGCCACGAGGAGCAGTTCGGTCACGGCGATCTGATGGGTCAGCGGGGCGATGGGGCCGGCGGCCTCGCGAGGCAGGGGGATGAGGGTCTGGGCGTGCTCGGCCAGGGGGGACTGCCAGGCGTCCGTGACGAGCAGCAGCCGTCCACCGCGTTCGCGTGCCGCCCGGACGAAGGCGGCCGTCCGGTCCGAGTACCGGCGGAAGTCGTAGGCGACCACGAGGTCCTGGGACGTCACGTCGAGCAGCGTTCGGGCTCGTTCGTGCGCGGGGCCCGGGACAAGTCGGGCTCCTGGCCGCAGCGCCCCCAGCTGCCGGACCAGGTAGTCGGCGGCCAGTTCGCTCAGGGGGCCGCCCAGCGCCCAGACGGACCGCGCTGTCGCGAGGGTGTCGGCTGCCGAGTCCAGCAGGGGTGGGTTCACCGCGGCCAATGCGCTGGACAGGCCGTCCTGCAGCTCGCGTGCCGCGCTGCCGGGGTCCAAGGCCTGGGCTGCGAACGCGCGCAGCCGTGACCGGTCCTGCGCGCCCGCGCGGACGGTGTCCTGGAACTCGGTGAAGGAGCCGAAGCCGAGCCGGTCGACCAGCCGGGACGCGGTCGGCGGGCTCACCCCGGCCCGATCGGCGAGTGTGCGCAGCGAGTCGAGGGCCGCGAAGGGGTAGTCGTCGAGGACGATCCGGGCGACCGCGCGCTCGCCCGGAGGGAGCTTGGGGTAGGCGGCTTCGATGCGGGACACCACGGAATCCATGACATCAGATGTTACATGAGAAGCGGCTTGACGCATCAGGTGAAACAGATGTTACGTTCCCGGTCATGGAAACCTGGCAAGGGCTGATCGACAGCGAGTACCGGCGCTGGCTGCGGGTCACCGACCGCACTCCGTCCGTCTCCCTCAACGAGGGCAACACCCCGCTCCTTCGCTCCCGTCATCTGTCGGACCTCACCGGCTGCGACGTCCGGCTCAAGGTCGAGGGAGCCAACCCCACGGGCTCCTTCAAGGACCGCGGGATGACCGTGGCGATCAGCAAGGCCGCCGAAGACGGCGCGGAACTCGTCCTCTGCGCCTCCACCGGCAACACCAGCGCCTCGGCCGCCGCCTACGCGGCACGGGCGGGCATCACCTCCGCCGTCCTGGTCCCCGTCGGCCGCGTCGCACTGGGCAAGCTGGGCCAGGCGGTCCGCTACGGCGCACGGATCGTCGAGGTGGCCGGCACGTTCGACGACTGCCTGCGCATCGCCCGCGACCTGGCCGACCACCACCCGGTCGCCCTCGTCAACAGCGTCGGCAACGAGCTGCGCCTGTCCGGTCAGCAGACCGTCGCCTACGAGACCGTGGACGCGCTCGGCGCCGCGCCCGACATCCACTGCCTGCCGGTCGGCAACGGCGGCAACATCACGGCGACCTGGCGCGGATACCGGACCTTCCACACCTCTGGGCGCCTTGGCCGACTGCCGCGGATGTGGGGCTTCCAGGCCGCCGGAGCAGCCCCGCTCGTACACGGGGAGCCCGTCGCCGAGCCGCAGACCGCGGCGAGCGCGATCCGTGTCGGCAATCCCGCGACCTGGCAGGGCGCCGTCGACGCCCGCGACGAGTCCGACGGCTTGATCGGCGCCGTCACCGACGAGCAGATCTTCGACGCCTACCGGCTCCTGGCCCGCACCGACGGCGTGTTCGTCGAACCGGCATCGGCGGCGGGCGTCGCCGGGCTCCTCGACCGGCACGACCGCGGCCTGCTCACCCCGGGCCAGACGATCGTCATCACCCTCACCGGCAATGGACTGAAGGACCAGGACGCGTCCCTGCGCGACGGCTACACCCCGGTCGAGACCGGCTCGTCCACCGCCGAAGTCGCCCGCGCGCTCTCCCACACGGCCCTGGCGTCAGCGCTGGGCTGACGACGAGTACGGCTCCAAGGCGCTGGTGGGGCAGGGGGGCGGGCTCTGCGGAATCCGCGCGGTCGCTATGGCGCGCGGCCCGCTCCTGGGTACGGGACGGCGCGAACATGAGTGCCCCTACTCACGCCCGGGCAGCCCTCGACGGCCGACGATGAAGATCCATCTCGTCGAGCTCGGGAGACCGAACATGCTCAGCCGCCTCGCCGACGCGCTGACGCCCGCCGTCGGCCGCCTCACGATCACCGCTGACGCGGGCGCCGAACTCGCCCCCGGCAGCATCGTCGTCGCCAATCACACATCACTGGCCGACCCCGTCGTCGTGCTCGCCGCGCTGCACCGCCTCGGGGCCCGGCCGGTCGTCATGGCGGCAGCCGGGCTCTGGCGCGTCCCCCTGCTCGGTCGCGCGCTCGCCCGCGACGGCCACATCCCCGTCCACCGCCGGGACCGGCGCGCGGCGCACGCCCTGGACGCCGCCGCCGAGGCCCTCCGGCAAGGCCACCTGGTGTTGATCTACGCCGAGGGCGGTCTCCCCCGCCGCCTGGACGCCGCGGAAGCGGCACCCGGCACCTTCCGCAGCGGCTTGTCCCGACTCGCCCGGCGAACGGGGGCGCCGGTGGTGCCCCTCGGACAGGCCGGGGCGCGCCGGATCACATCGGGCAGCGTGTCCAAACAGCTCACCGGCCTGCTCACGGCACCGCTGCGCCGGCCCGGGCTGCACGTACACGTGGGGCGCCCGCTCGAGCTGACCGGGGACGGCACCGCGCCGACGGAGCAGGCCCACGCCGCGGTGACAGCCGCCTGGCACACGGCGGCCGGGCAGTTGGGGGAACGAGCGGCGCTCGCCGCGTGACGCAAGCGAGGTGGAGCGGGTCCGCTCGTGGTGAGACGACTGTGGGCGCGGCGAGCACCGAGCCAGCTCCGCACGCGGGAATTGATGGCCTGCGGGCGCCGTTGGCGGAGTCTGTGCTGGTGGGGCATGCGGTCAAATGGTTCGCGGATCGCGTGGCTGGTTCGTAGCCTCATCGCCATGATCACTCTTGAGCTTTCCGACAGAGCGGGTCGGCATGTCGTCCTGCGTGAAGTCGACGACGAGAACTGGCGTGCCGTCGCGGACGTCGCACCGCTGGACGACCAGCGCCCGTACGTGCCCGCATTGGCGGCCCGCTACTTGCTGCTGTCGTCGCGGGAGGGCGTCTGGCACTCCATGGCGGTCTGCGCCGACGACACGGTGGTGGGTCACCTCATGTGGGGGCGTGACGACGACGGCTCGTACTGGCTCGGGGGGATGTTGATCGACGGCCCCGAGCAGGGCAAGGGGGTCGGGCGCGCGGCGGTGCGCACCCTCATGGCGTGGTTGGCCGAACGCGAGGGCTGCCGAGAGCTGCGCCTCTCGTATCACCCGGACAACGCCGTGGCCGCGAGCCTCTACGACTCCCTGGGCTTCCAGCCGACTTCGGACTCTTCCGGTGACGAGGTCGTGGCCGGCCTGCCTGTGTTCGACGGCCGGCCAACGGCCCTCAACTCCCCGTCACCGTGACCACGGAAACGGCAACGGAATTCGGGGGGCCGAGACCGCGGTGAACCGCACCGTCAAGCAGACCACCGCCACCACCACAGCCGCAGGAGCCGTTCGAGCGTGCTGCCGCCACCCTCGTACGGCAGACTCGGTGTAGGGGCCCGTTCCAGGTGCTCATTGCGAGGCCCGCATGCTTGCTGTGCCGATCTGGCTGTGGGGAGTGTTCGCCGCGACCGTCGTCGTGTCGCTGGCGATAGATCTGCTGGCCCACCGCAGCGCTCACGTCATCGGCTTCAAGGAAGCGGCCGCGTGGAGCGGCCTGTGGGTGGGGCTCGCCCTGACCTTCGGCGTGGTGGTCTTCCTCGTCCTGGGCGGAACGGCGGGCACGGAGTACACCACCGCGTGGCTCCTCGAGAAGAGCCTCTCGGTCGACAACCTCTTCGTCTTCGCCCTGATCTTCGCGTACTTCAAGGTGCCCCGGGCCTATCAGCACCGCGTGCTGTTCTTCGGCGTCATCGGCGCCCTCGTGTTCCGCGGCATCTTCCTCGCGGCCGGTGTCGCGGTGGTCAGCCGCTTCACCGCCGTCCTGTTCGTCTTCGCCGCCATCCTCTTCTACAGCGTCTACAAGATCCTCAAGGGTGAGGAGGAGAGCTTCGACCCGGGCAAGAGCTTCGCCGTGCGGCTGCTGCGCAAGATCGTCCCCGTGCGTGACACGTACGCGGGTACGAAGTTCTTCGTCAAGGAAGCGGGCAAGCACGTCGCGACGCCGCTGCTCGCCGTCGTCGCCGCGATCGAGGCCGCCGACCTGATCTTCGCAGTGGACAGCGTGCCGGCCGTGCTCGCCGTCAGCGATGACGCCTTCATCGTGTACACCAGCAACGCCTTCGCCATCCTCGGCCTGCGTGCCCTGTACTTCATGCTCTCGGGCCTGCTGGACCGCTTCCACTACCTGAGCAAAGGGCTCGCGATCATCCTCGGCTTCATCGGCGTCAAGCTCGTCCTCCAGGCGTGCCACAAGCTGATCAGCGAATCCGTGCCCGAGATCCCCTCCCCCGTGAGCCTGGCGGTGATCGTCCTTGTCCTCACGGTGTCCGTGGTCCTGAGCATCCGGCGGCCTGCCGGTGAGCCCTGAAGCACCCGCTTCCAATGACGTCTCCCATGACGCCATCGAATTCGTACACTTCTACAATGAAAAAACAAAGTAGAGGTAAAAGCTTCCCCAAAACCTTTCTCGCGTTTAGCGTAGAAGCATGACCGGCAAAATGCGTGAGACCCGAAAGCAGGCCGAAAGCACCTGCCCGGCCTGCAAGCACCCCGTTTCCACGGAAATCAAGCGGCACAAGACCCTCGGGGTCTTCGTCCCGCTCTGGGGCCCAGGCCCTTGCCACAACCCCGACTGCGCCGCATACGAACCGGCCCGCCGCAGGCCGAAGGCCCGCGCCTAGCTCTGCGGCCGGCGGTGCTGCTCGATCAGGGCGCGGGCCATCGCCTGGGCCCGGCGGGCCGCGTCGGCATCGCCTTCTGCGGCCGAGATGATCGAGCCTTTCATCAGGATGTGCCACGAGCGGGCGAAGGAGTCCGTGTCGCGCAGTCCCGCCTCCTCGGCCATGGAACGCACGATGGCCCGGATGTTCTCCAGGTACTGGATACTCGCCCGCCCCAGCGGGTGACCCCACCGCATTTCCAGCAGGACGTTGACGAACGAACAGCCGTCGAAATCGTCCCGGTGGAACCACTCGTCGAACACGTCGAAGAGGGCGAGCAGCCGCTCCTCCGGGGTACGGCCACGATCACGGGCGCCGGCCTCCACCATCCCCAGGGTCCATCGCTGCTCCCGGCGGGCGAGGAAGGCGAGCACCAGGGCGTCCTTCGACGGGAAATGCCGGTAGAGCGTGGCCTTGGCCACCCGGGAGCGGACCATGACCTCTTCGACTCCGACATCGCGGATGCCCCGTTGCGAGAAGAGCTCGTAGGCCGCGTCCAAGATCCGCTCACGGGGCGGGAGTTCTGTCTGCATCGCCTGTCCAGAATAGGGCTGTACGGCGGCACTCGCCGCTGCCAACGTGAGGCATGCGGTAGGAGACAGACCGGTCTTACTCCCTCCAAGGCGAGTCTCGCTGATGCGCGCGTACCCTGCTGAGAACTGTCCACACAGGCACGGCCGTTGCCGTATCAGCCGCCGGCCGGGGATCCGCCGCGCGGTCTGCAGTCGCCACCGGGAGGTCCCCCGGCGGCGACCCTGAGCGTCAGGACCAGAAGGTGAATCCTGACGCGGGAGGCCCTCCCTGTGCGGAATGCGCGGGATTACAGCCCGCACAGGGAGGACAAGCGCCAGCAATCCGCACCGCCTGTGGCTCCGGATTACCCATGTGACGGACGCCGACGGTTCGGTGCTCCCCGCACCGCAATCGACGCCCCGCGCCCGCCGCGGCGGTCAGCCACCCGGCCGCCCCTCCCCCGGGTGCCACTCCCGGGTCTCCCTCCACCGAGGAGGAACCGATCATGAGTGTCCGCCGCACCAGCCGCGTCACGGTCTCGGCCCTGGCCGCGCTCGCCCTGCCTCTCTCGCTTGGTCTGCTCGCGCCCATGGCCCACGCCGACGACATGTCGGAGCCGTTCGGCCCGGGCTGTTCGGCCGTCCCCGAGGACGGCGCGGGCAGCTTCAGCGGAATGGCCGACGATCCCGTCGCCACCGCCGCCTCGAACAACCCGGAGCTGTCGACCCTGGTCTCGGCCGTCAAGAAGGCCGGGCTCGTCGACACCCTCAACAACGCCGAGAAGCTGACCGTGTTCGCGCCGACGAACGACGCCTTCGCCAAGATTCCCAAGGCCGACCTCGACAAGGTCCTCGCCGACAAGAAGCAGCTCACCAAGATCCTCACGTACCACGTGGTGGGCGAGAAGATCGCACCCGACAAGCTCTCCGACGGCACGTACAAGACGCTGGCGGGCAGCGACCTCACGACCTCGGGCTCCGGCGAGTCGTACAAGGTGAACGACACCGCGAAGGTCGTGTGCGGCGACGTCAAGACCGCCAACGCCACGGTGTACCTCATCGACTCGGTCCTGATGCCGAAGATGTGAGGGCCGATCCACAGAAGTGCGGGCCAATCCACCACCCGCTCTGCCACGGATCACCTGTGTCGGGTTCGTGAGGGATCCCGCGCACGCGGACGCGGTCGGCGATCTGAGCGCTCCCGGTGGAATGTGAGACGCCCTGACTCCTCCGCCCGGACCCGCCCGTCGGCCCCCTCCGCCAGGCACCTGCCGCACGACGCACTGCGTGCGGCAGGTGCCCCTCGGCCGTGGCGGCCTGTGGCGAATGTGTGAAGCCCGCGGCAGGGCGCGGGCCGGACCAATCTGAAGCGTCCTCGGCTACGGATCATCGGTACAAGGCGACTCGTGCTGGAGGATCACGCGTGAAAGAAGTCGTGCACATCGGAACCCGGTCGAGACCGGGGCCGGATCTCCAAGACCTCGTCGCCCGGGTGGCCCGCGGCGAGCAGGAGGCGTTCGCGGGTGTCTACGACGCCGTGGCGGGCCCCGTCCTGGGCGTCGTACGCGGTGTGCTGCGCGATCACGCCCAGTCCGAGGAGGTCACCCAGGACGTCCTGGTGGAGGTCTGGCGCACCGCGCCCCGCTATCGCCCGGACCTCGGCACGGCCATGAACTGGATCCTCACCCTCGCCCACCGCCGCGCGGTGGACCGCGTGCGCTCCGTGGAGGCCTCCGCCGCCCGCGAGCACAAGGCCGCTCTCCTGGCACACACCCCGGAGTTCGACGAGGTCAGCGAGCAGGTGGAGACGCGCCTGGAACGCGAGCAGGTACGTCGGTGCCTGCGCACCCTGACCGAACTGCAGCGGCAGTCCGTGACCCTGGCGTACTACCGCGGTCTCACCTATCGACAGGTGGCCGAACTCCTCGCCCTGCCCCTGGGCACCGTGAAGACTCGCCTGCGCGACGGGCTCATCCGCCTGCGCGACTGCCTGGGGGTGAGCACATGACGTCCGCCGACGACCCGCACACGCTGACCGGCGCCTATGTCGCACACGCGCTGGAGGACGAGGAACGCGCGCAGGTCGAGGACCATCTGGCCCGCTGCGAGGTGTGCGCTCAGGAGGTGCGCGAGCTCGCCGAGACCGCCGCGCGCCTCGGCCTCGCGGTGGCCACCGCCCCTCGCCGGGGGATGCGCGACGATGTGCTCCGTCGCATCGCCACCGTGCGCCAGGACGTCCCCCGCGCCGAACCGGACCCGGGCCCCCGCCGCACACCGCTTCGCGCCCGCCGCGTCTCCCGGTGGGCGCTCGCCGCCTGCGTCGCCGCGGCCGCTGCCTTCGGCGGCGCCGCCCTCTGGCAGCACCAGCAGGCCCGGGACGCACGCGATCAGGCCCGCCAGGCCGAGGAACGAGCCCGGGAGCAGTCACGGGAACTCGCCGCGGTGCTCGGCGCCCCGGACGCCAAGTCACGCAGCGGCAGGTTCGCCGACGGAGCCAGCGGCACCGTCGTCGTGTCGGCCAGCCGCGACCGGGCCGCGTTCATCGCCGCGGACCTGCCCGAGCCCCCGCCGGGCAAGGTCTACCAACTCTGGTTCAACGACGACGGGTCGATGCGCGGGGCAGGGCTCATCGGCCCCGGCCAGGGCACGCAGGCGATGCTGATGGACGGCCCCGTCGGCCGGGCCACCGGCATGGGGCTCACGGTGGAGCCGGCCGGAGGCTCGGACCAGCCCACCAGCGAGCCCGTGGCGCTCATGGACTTCCCCACCTGAACCGCCCGCGGAGTTCCCGGGCTTCGCGTCGGCGAAGCCCGCCCTCCCGGCCCTTGGGTCAACTGCCGCATCCGGTCTCACGCTTTCGAGGGATCGACCAATCCTTGAGCCCGACGGCACCGGATACCCCACGTGAGAACAGAGCGAAGAGCGCGGCTACGGCGGCCGGACTGGTGGCGGGTCCTTGCAGGTGCGACGAGCGGACTGCTGGCCGGGTTCGCCGCACTCGCCGTCGCCGAGCTGGTGTCCGCCGCGGTGCGGCCGGAGGCGGGCCCCGTGGTGGCGGTCGGCGGGGCAGCGATCGACCGCACGCCCGCGCCGGTGAAGGACTGGGCCATCCGGGAGTTCGGCACCAACGACAAACTCGTCCTGCAGCTCGGCATTCTCGCCGTGCTCGCTCTGCTGGCCCTGGTGCTCGGCCTGGTCGCCCTGCGGCGACGCCTCGTCGGGGCGGCCGGGGTGCTGCTCTTCGGTGTGATCGGCGCGCTGGCGGCGACCGGTCGGCCCGACGCGACCGGGTTCCGTGACGCCTTCCCGTCGTTGGCGGGCTCGGTCGTCGGTGCGGGCCTGTTGTACGGGCTCAGCGGCCGTTTGGCCACCGCCTCGGCCTCCGACGTGGACCGAGCCGATGCGCCGCCTGCGTCCGGGGACGTGTCGGGTGCGGACCGGCGCGCGCCTGCCGAGTGGAACCGGCGTGGTTTCGTCGTCGCGGCCGCGGTCGCGGCGGCCGCCTCCGCGGGGGTCGGCGCCCTGGGGAGGTCGCTCAACGCCTCGCAGGGCAAGGAGGCCGTCGCCTCCCGCGAAGCCGTCGAACTGCCTGCACCGGCCTCGCCCGCCCGCGCCGTGCCCGGCGGCGCGCAGGTGCGCGTGCCGGGAGTCAGCTCCTTCATCACGTCCAACAAGGACTTCTACCGGGTGGACACCGCCCTGGTCGTACCCAAGGTGAACGCCGACACCTGGAGTCTGCGGATCCACGGCGAGGGTGTCACGCGCGCGAGCAGGCTGTCCTTCGCGGACCTGCTGGGGCGCGAGCTGATCGAGCGCGACATCACGCTGACCTGTGTGTCGAACGAGGTCGGCGGGCCTTACGTGGGCAACGCCCGCTGGCTCGGGGTGCGGTTGGCGGACCTGCTCACCGAGTGCGGGGTCGTGCCCCCTTCCCGTGGAGGCCCCGCGGACCAGTTGGTGGCCCGGTCCGTGGACGGCATGACCATCGGCACACCCGTGGACGACGTGATGGACGGCCGCGACGCGATGCTCGCGCTCGGGATGAACGGGCGGCCGCTGCCGTTCACGCACGGGTTCCCGGTCCGCATGCTGGTGCCGGGTCTGTACGGCTATGTGTCCGCCTGCAAGTGGATCGAGGACATCGAGCTGACGACGTTCGACGCCTACGACCCGTACTGGGTGAAGCGCGACTGGGCCCGCAGGGCGCCGGTCAAGACCCAGTCCCGTATCGACACCCCCAAGCCGTTCGCCAGGCCGAAGGCGGGCACGGTGATGGTCGCCGGGGTGGCCTGGGCGCAGCACCGCGGCATCGACAAGGTCGAGGTGCGCGTCGACGACGGTCCCTGGCGGTCGGCCGACCTGGCCGCCGAGGACACCCGGGACACCTGGCGCCAGTGGTCGTATCCCTGGCGGGCCACCCCCGGCGGCCACACCCTCACCGTGCGGGCGACCGACCGCACGGGCGCGGTCCAGACCGCGCGGCGCACCCGCACGATCCCCGACGGGGCGAGCGGCCGGCACTCGGTGGTGGTCACCGTCGACTGACGCCCTCTCCCCGCTCGGACGCGTGCGCGAGGTCTCAGCCCCGTACGCCCATGACCTTCCTGACCTTCCCGCTGCGGCACTGTGTCGCGGCCGTCCCCCGAGGAGTAAATCCATGAACACCACATCCCGTCGTGTGCGCCGTGCCGCTCTCGCCGTCGCCTCCGTCGCGTTGCTGCCGCTGGGTCTGACGGCCTGTTCGGACGACAGCAAGGACAGCGCCTCGTCCGACTCGTCGGGGTCGTCGGCCGCCGAGGAGAAGGCCCCGAAGAGCCCGTCCGACGACATGGGCGGCATGGCGGAGCCGTTCGGTCCGGGCTGCGCCTCCGTGCCCAAGGACGGCAAGGGCTCCTTCGCCGGCATGGCCAAGGACCCCGTCGCGACTGCGGCCTCGAACAACCCGGCCCTGTCCACGCTGGTCACCGCCGTCAAGAAGGCCGGCCTGGTGGACACGCTCAACAACGCCGAGGACGTCACCGTGTTCGCGCCGACCAACGACGCGTTCGCGAAGATCCCCAAGGCGGACCTCGACAAGGTGCTCGCCGACAAGGCGCAGCTCACGAAGATCCTCACCTACCACGTGGTCGGCAAGAAGCTCGCCCCCGGTGACCTGGAGAGCGGCTCCTACGAGACGCTGGAGAAGTCCAGGCTCACGACGTCCGGTTCCGGAACGTCGTACAAGGTGAACGACTCGGCCGACGTGGTCTGCGGCAACGTCAAGACCGCGAACGCGAACGTCTACATCATCGACACGGTCCTGATGCCGAAGAGCTGACACCGAGCACTCGCGTAACGCCGACGGGTGCTCCTGATGAATGGTCCGGCCGATGTCCGCTCGTCGCGCCGGGCCATTCGAGGTGTCGCGGCGCGGGTGTGCCCGGCCGGGTGCCGCATCCGTGGCATCGTCCTCGCAGACCGTATGGGGCGCCTGCTGCCGGGCCGGACGGCGCGTGCTTCACGTGGTCGGTCTCGTCGGCCTGTTCCCGTGGTCGTGACGTAGGTGTCGGAGCAAGTGCGCGGAGGAGCGGTCATGGGCACGGAGGGACAGCGGGACGGGGAGCGCCTGCGCTGCCTGGTCACCGGAGCGTCTGGTTACGTCGGCGGGCGGCTGGTGCCGGAGCTTCTGGAGGCGGGCCATGCGGTGCGGTGCCTGGCGCGGTCGCCTGCCAAGCTCCGCGACCATCCGTGGGCCGGGGACGCCGAGGTGGCCGAGGGCGACGTCATGGACGCCCTTGCCGTCGCGGAGGCGATGCGCGGGGTCGATGTTGCGTACTACCTGGTGCACGCGCTGGGTTCCGGCTCCGGGTTCGAGGAGACCGACCGCCGGGCGGCCCGCGTCTTCGCCGAGCAGGCGCACGCTGCCGGTGTGCGGCGCATCGTCTATCTGGGTGGTCTCACGCCCCGGGGTGTCCGCGAGGCGGAGCTGTCCCCGCACCTGCGTTCGCGCGCCGAGGTCGGGCGGATCTTTCTGGACGGGCCCGTCCCGGCCACTGTGCTGCGGGCCGCGGTCGTCATCGGTTCGGGGTCGGCTTCGTTCGAGATGCTGCGCTATCTGACCGAACGGTTGCCGGTCATGGTCACACCCTCGTGGGTGCGCACGCGTACGCAGCCGATCGGGGTCCGTGATGTGCTCCGCTATCTCGTCGGATCGGCCGTCATGCCGGCCGATGTGGACCGGGCGTTCGACATCGGGGGCCCTGATGTGCTCACGTACCGGGAGATGATGCGGGCGTACGCGAGGGTCGCCGGGTTGCGCCGACGGCTCATCGTGCCGGTGCCTGTCCTCACTCCGGGGCTCTCCAGCCACTGGGTGGGGCTCGTCACTCCGGTGCCCGCTTCGATCGCCCGGCCGCTCACGGAGTCGCTGCGCCATGAGGTCGTCTGCCACGAGCACGACATCGCGCAGTACGTGCCGGATCTGCCGGGCCGTCCGCTGCCGTTCGACGAGGCGCTGGCCCTTGCGTTGCGCAGGGTGCGGGAGGCGCAGGTCGCGACGCGCTGGTCGTCCGCATCGGTGCCGGGGGCGCCGAGCGATCCGCTGCCCACGGATCCCGATTGGGCGGGTGGCAGTCTGTATGAGGACGAGCGGCGGTTGCCGGTCGATGTGTCCCGGCAGGCGCTGTGGAGGGTGATCGAAGGCGTCGGGGGTGACAACGGCTGGTATTCGCTCCCGATCGCCTGGGCGGTACGGGGCTGGCTGGACCGGTTCGTCGGTGGTGTGGGGCTGCGTCGCGGTCGGCGTGACGCGGAACGGCTGCGGGTCGGTGATTCGTTGGATTTCTGGCGGGTGGAGGAGGTCGAGCCGGGTCGGTTGTTGCGGCTGCGGGCGGAGATGCGGCTGCCGGGGCTCGCCTGGTTGGAGATGTACGCGGAGACGGATGACGAGGGCCGTACCTGTTATCGGCAGCGCGCTCTGTTCCATCCGCGAGGTCTGTTGGGCCATGCCTATTGGTGGTCGGTCGCGCCGTTCCACGCTGTCGTTTTCGGCGGCATGGCCCGCAACATCACGCAGGCCGCTGCCAAGGGCGTGAGCGCGCGCGGGACGGCGTCAGGCTCCGGGCACGCTCGTTCTCGCCGCACCGGGCGGCGTGCGCGCCGCTGACGCTCACGTCGAGTTTCGACATCACCGTCGCTTTTCTCAGGCGGCGAATCCCACATTGGTGACGTACTCGTACTGCCCCCATTGGCTGCCCAGGTCCACGATCTTTTCCACCCAGGCGTCGTCGAGCGCCTCGTCGTTCGCGTCGGTCCAGGCCCTTACCAGCGCGTCCCACTGGCGGACATTCAAGCTCCGGAATTCCACGACC
>NZ_JNXT01000031.1 GCF_000716675.1 Streptomyces alboflavus | reverse complement strand
CCCCCGTCCCCGCCCCGCCCCCTGCCCCAGCCGTCTCCCCCACACCTGCTCCCACGCCCGCCGCCTCGGCCCCGTCTCCGTCTCCGTCTCTCATGCGCTCACCCTGGCGGCACCCCGCACCGGTCCCTAAAGTTTCGGCTCCAGCCGAATCGACGGTGACGGTGACGGGCGACGGCGACGGCGACGTGGCCGATGACACGGGAGGGAGGACGGGCCGTGCCCTTCGAGCTGCGGTTCGGGGAGGACGATCTGCTGCGGTGCCGGTTCGCCGTGTCGCCCCTGTGGGAGACGCAGGAGGCGGTGCGGACGCTGAAGCGGCGCGAGCGGCACGCGTACCACCCGGGGTGGCTGCGGCGGATCAAGGAGGCGGGGGCGGGGCTCGACCTGGAGGCCGTGTGGCTGTTGATGCCGTCGCGCGGGCACAGCCCGGACTTCCTCGGGCCGCCGCCGCTCGGCCCGGCGACGGGGTTCGACGAGGAGATCGCGGCGGTGCGCGCGGCCGACCCGGAGGCCGCGCGGGACGACATGGCGAAGGCGCTCGCGGAGACTCCGGGGGCCGCGGCGAGCCCGCTCGGGCGGCATCTGCTCGACGACCCGGCGCGGGCGGTGCGCGAGCTTGCGGACGCCCTGGAGTGCGCCTGGCACGCGCTGGTCGAGCCGTACTGGCCCCGGCTCCGCGCCCTGCTCGAAGCCGACGTGGCGTACCACTCCCGGCGCCTCGCGGAGGTCGGCCTCGGCGCCCTGCTGCCCGAGCTGGACCGCCGCCTCGCCTGGGACTCCGGGACGCTGACGGCGCAGTGGCGCGGGCGGCACGTGCGGGACCTGGACGGGCGCGGCCTGGTCCTGATGCCGAGCGTGTTCAGCTGGCCGGACGTGATCAGCGGCTACGACCCGCCCTGGCAGCCGACGCTGGTGTACCCGGCCCGGGGCCTCGCCGGACTGTGGCGCGCCCCGGCCGACCACGCCCCGGACGCCCTCGCCCGCCTCCTCGGCCGCCATCGCGCCGCCGTCCTCGTCGCCCTCGCCGAGCCCGCGGGCACGTCGGCCCTCGCCCACCGCCTGGCCCTGGCCCCGTCGTCGGTGTCGGCGCACCTGACGGCGCTGCGGGACGCGGGCCTGCTCACCTCGCGCCGGTACGGGCACCAGGTCCTGTACGAGCGGACCCCGCTCGGGATCGCGCTCGCGGCGGGCGGCTGACTGCGGCGGCGCCGCGCGGTGTCGTACACGGGGACGATTGATCCCTTATGTCACGATTGCCGCACGACTCGCCTGCCCGTCACCGTCGACACCGTCGCTCAAGGGGTCTGGATGCACCGGCTGCTCCGTACGTTCACGGCACTCACGGCCGTCGCGGTCCTAGGGCTCGCGGCGGGGTGCTCCTCCGGGTCGGAACCGGACGGGGAGAAGAAGAAGGACGAGGGGACGCCCGCCGTCCGGCCCGAGGCGGCGCGCTCCGCGCAGCACCGCTTCTGGGTCGACCCGCAGAGCGAGGCGGCGCGGCAGGTCAGACAGTGGCAGCAGGAGGGCCGTACGCAGGACGCCGAGGCGCTGCGCCGGATCGCCGAGCAGCCGATGGCGGTGTGGCCCGCCGGGGACGACCCGGCGCCCGACATCGCGAAGGCCACCGCGGGCGCGGCGGACGAGGGCCGCACGGCGGTGCTCGTGGCGTACAACATCCCGCACCGCGACTGCGGCCAGCACTCGGCGGGCGGCGCCCAGGACGCGGCGTACTACCGCCAGTGGCTCGGCGCGTTCGCCGACGCCATCGGCAACAGCAAGGCCCTCGTGGTCCTGGAGCCGGACGCCATCCCGCACATCGTGGACGGCTGCACGCCCGCCCAGTACCACGAGGAGCGCTACGAGCTCCTGTCGGAGGCGATCGAGCGCCTCAAGCGGCAGCCGAACGTCAAGGTCTACCTGGACGCGGGCAACCCCGGCTGGATCAACGACGCGCGCAAGCTCACCCTGCCGCTGAAGCGGGCGGGCATCGAGAGGGCCGACGGGTTCTCGCTGAACGTCTCCAACTTCCAGAGCGACAGCACGACCAGCGCCTACGGCCGCACCCTCGCCGCCACGGTCGGCGGCAAGCACTTCGTGATGGACACCAGCCGCAACGGCAAGGGCCCGCTCGCCGGGGACCGCCAGGACGCCTGGTGCAACCCGCCCGGACGCGGCCTCGGCACCCCGCCCACCGACCGCACCGGCGACCCGCTCCTCGACGCCTACCTGTGGATCAAGCGGCCCGGCGACTCCGACGGGCCCTGCCGCGGCGGCCCCGCCGCAGGACAGTGGTGGCCGGACTACGCGCTCGGGCTCGTGCGCAACGCGAAGGCGTAGCCGATCTGATGATCGAGTGGACGGACTGTGGAGGTCAACTCGCGGACCGGGAAAGGCCTTTGGCCACGCTGGCCAAAGGCACCGGCCACCTGGCAGCCTGAGGGCGCATGGGGCGTGAAGACTTCTCGCAGGCGGGCTACGGCGTACGGTTCGAGTGGGGCACGGCCGGAGCGAAACGCCTCGCGCCCGCCGTCGCCAGTCTGGTGATCGTCGACGTCCTGTCGTTCACCACGTCGGTGTCGGTCGCCGTCGAGTCCGGGTCCCGGGTCTTCCCGTATCCGTGGCGCGACGAGAGCGCGACGGCGTTCGCCCGCCAGATGGACGCCCGGCTCGCGGTGGGCCGCAGGGCCGTCACCGAGGCCAGCCCCTGGTCCCTGTCCCCGGCCGCCCTGCGACGCGCCCCGCTCGCCCCGCGCCTGGTCCTGCCCTCGCCCAACGGCTCGGCCATCGCCGCGTCGGCGGGCGGTGCGGACATCGCCGCCGGGTCGCTGCGCAACGCGACCGCCGTCGGCCAGTGGCTCGCGGACCGGGGCCACGGCACCCCCGAGCACCCCGTCGGCGTGATCGCCTCGGGCGAGCGCTGGCCGGACGGCACGCTGCGGCCCGCCCTGGAGGACCTGCTCGGCGCGGGGGCCGTGATCACCGCGCTGCGGGACCGCGGCGGCACGGCGCTGTCCCCGGAGGCCGCGTCGGCCGCTTCGGCGTTCGTCGCGGCGGTGGACGTGGGGGACGCGGTGGCGTCCTGCTCCTCGGGCCGGGAGCTGGCCGACGGCGGCTACGCGGAGGACGTGGCCATCGCGACGGAGCTGGACGCGTGCGCGGTGGTGCCGGTGCTCACGCACGGGGCGTTCGTCGCGGCCAAGTGAAGAGGCGGGGCGGGACACTCGGTCCCACCCCGCCCCCACGCCGCGGGGGCCGCTACTTCACGTGCACCCACTTCGCCTCCGACGACGCCCCGGCCGCGTCCGTCACGAACAGCATGTACCAGCCGGGCGGCACCAGCGCCGCGTCCTCACGGGGCACGTCCACCGTCACCGAGCCCGGCCCCTTGGTGAGCCCGAGCGCGATCGAGCGCTGCTCCACGTCCGTGGTGTGCGTGACGGCGCTCGGCCGCATGAGCCGGGCCGAGACCAGCTTCTCCGGGTGCGCGGTGCGGAAGGTCGCGCGGCCGTCGGCGGGCAGCACGCCGGGGCCCTCACCGAGCACGGGCCGGTTCTTGCCGGACTTGTGCAGGGCCGGCGGCGTGAAGATCTCCATGCGCTGCTCGAAGTGGCCGAGCTTGGTGTTCTGCTCGTCGTCGAAGAGCGGGTCGGAGCCGAAGGTGGCGACGCGCCCGTCGGGCAGGAGCAGGGCCTCGGAGTGGTAGTTGCGGCCGACCTTGGGGTCGGCGGCGGGGCGGAAGGCGCCCCGGCCCGCGTTGGCCTTCGGATCGTAGAACTGGGCCTTGAAGATGTTGCTCGCGCTGCGGCCGCGGTAGTCGGTCGAGCCGTTGGTGGTGAACACCGAGTCGTCCGGCATCAGGACGCTGTTCAGGTAGCGCGTGCCCTGGGGCAGTTCGGGCCCGGTCCGGAAGGTGGGGTTGTCCTCCTTCAGGTCGATGACGGCGGTGCGCTTGGTGGACTTCTCGGACTCGCCGACCCCGCCGCCGCCGAGGATCATCACCTTCTGGTCCTGGGCGGGCGGGAGCAGCACGGACGCCGACGTCTCGGTCTGGTCGAGGTCGGTGAGGCCTGGCACCTTCTCGAACTTGTTGGTCTTCAGGTCCCACAGGCCGGGCGCGCGGCCCTTCTTGGCGGGCCCGTAACCGGCGTTGGAGGCGGGGTAGAAGAGCTTGCCGCCCTTGGTGAGGAACAGCGCCGGGTAGGTGGGGAAGTAGCGCTTGGGCCCGTCGGTCCACTTCTTCGTCTTCGGGTCGTAGATCTCGTTGTCGCCGGGGTCGATGACGCCGACGTCGTCGAGCCCGGACACGGCGAGCACCCGGCCGTCCTCCAGGCCGACCAGGGTGGGGTACCAGCGGGCCTTGTCCATCGGCTCCACGGGGATGTACTTCTCCGCGACCGGGTCGAACTCGTAGGCGGCCTTGATGCCCTGGAAGTCCTGCTTGTCCATGGTGAGCTTCTCGGCGATGCCGTACGTGTTGTCGGCCTCCTTGCCGGTCAGCCCCTCGATCTCGTACTGCGCCGACTTCTCCGTGACCGAGGGGGCGCCCTCGCGGACGGCCTCCACGAAGACCCGGGCCTCGCTCGCGACGACCTTCGTCTTCCAGGGCTGCATCGCGCCCGACTTGGAGTACGTGATCTCGAAGTCCCGCTCGGCCTTGGGGACCGTCACGTCGAACCGGCTGACGTACTCGACGCCGGACGGCGAGCGGAACTTGGTGCCCTTCTTCAGGACGACGGGCTTGTCCGGGTTCTCGTTCTTGACCCGCATGCCGCCGCCGGCCCGCTCCACCTCGCCGTCGAGGAGTTCGTAGCGCGCGGTGCCGCCCGCGACCAGGAGACGGCCGTCGGGGAGCTGGGCGTGGCCCGAGCAGAAGAAGTCCTCGGGGGTCTCGATCTTCTTGAAGGTGTTCTTCTCCGGGTCCCACAGGACGGTGTCGAAGGACCCGGCGTCGAACTTCTCCTGCTCGTTCCCGGACCCGGCGACGATCAGGACCTTCCCGGTGTGCAGGAGGGCGGCGTGGATGGCGTTGGTGCGGAACTCCTCGGGAATGCCGACCTGCTGCCACGACCCGTACTTCTTCATGTAGCCGGGCCGGGAGATCTTGTACTCGTGGTACTTCTCCTCGGCGAAGGAGACCGCGGCGGGGGCGTTGAGGCCGATGAGCACGGCGCCCGCGCCCACGCCGAAGACGATCTTCTTGGTGCGCTTGGAGAACTCGGGGGGCCGAAAGGGCATGGCGTCAGTTACCTCCAGTCGTCGTGCCGGTGGCGAAGGCGGGCTCCGGCTCGCCGTCGGTGTCCGCGCCGCTGTCCTGCCGCCGCAGGGCCGCGGCGGCCTTGCGGGCCCGCTGCTCGCGGACCGCGGTGAAGGACCACACCGCGACCGGCGCCAGCGAGATGGCCAGGGCGAGCACCGCCCAGGTCCGCATCGCGACGTGCGTGTGGTCGAGCACGAACGACGCGACGAGCGAACTGGCGAGCACCACCGCCCAGAACAGATGGATGCGGAAGGTGAGCAGCCGGTCAGGGGTGGCCCCGCCGCCCTTGGGGGTGACGACGAAGCGGCACGGGCGGCGCAGCGCGGCGGCGCCGAGCGACTTGGCGTAGATGGGCGCGGACAGCGCGGACATCGCCATCCCGGCCAGGCCGCCGGAGCCCTCGGGTTCGTGCGGCGAGACGTTGTGGCGCCGGTTCCACAGGTAGAGCCCGATCTGCAGGGCGGCGGCGTCGCTGTAGAGCATCAGCCACACGGAGGCGGCGACCTGGGTGCCGGAGGCCCCGAACCACAGGAAAAGGACGCAGCTGAGGGCGCCGAGCAGCCAGTTGACGGCCGTCATCGGGTAGTAGACGAGCATCAGCGTGTACGAGAAGAGGCGCCCTGGAGGCATCGTGAACGGCGCCTTCCAGTACTGCTTGATCAGCGTCTCGTAGGTGCCGCGCGACCAGCGCATCTGCTGGGTGAAGAAGTCCGTCCAGGAGGCCGGGCCCTCGCCCACGGCGAGCACGTCCGGGGTGTACACCGAGCGCCAGTGCCGTCCGGTGACCGGGTTCTTGTGCCGGTGCAGCTCGAAACCGGTGGCCATGTCCTCGGTGATCGAGTCGTGGAGGCCGCCGACCTGGCGCAGGGCGGCGATGCGCACGACGTTGTTGGTGCCGACGAACATGGGTGCCCGGTAGCGGTTGCCGGCGCGCTGGATCAGGGCGTGGAAGAGGAACTGCTGGGACTCGGCGGCCTTGGTGACGGGTGAGACGTAGTTCCCGTACACCTGCGGGCCCACGACGAAGGCCACGTCCGGGTCGCGGAAGAAGCCCATCATCCGCTCCAGGAAGTTCGGCAGCGGTACGTGGTCGGTGTCCACGGAGGCGAAGAAGTCGTAGTCGCCGCCGTGCATGGCCAGCCAGGCGTTGTAGTTGCCGTGCTTGGTGCGGGTCTTGTGGGGGCCCTTCTTCCGGTTCCACTCCGCGACGCCGAGGCGGGTGAAGTGGCGTACGCCCAGCTCCTCGCAGAGCGCCTTCGCCTGGTCGTCGTCGCCCTCGTCGAGCAGCCAGACGTCCAGGGGGCCGGTGTGGTGTATCCGGACGGCGCCCTCCAGGGTGGCGCGCACCATCGCGAGCGGTTCCTTGCCCGGTACGTACGTCGTGAGGAACGCGACGCGGGTGCCCTCCTCGGGCACGACCGGGACGGGGTCGCGGGCGACCATCGTGGCGTGCGCGATCGACACCACGTTGACCAGCATGAACACCTCAATCAGGCCGATCGCGACGAGCATCGTCACGTCCAGGCCGACCAGCCAGCGGTCGCCGCCCTCACGTTCCGTCCAGTGGGTGGGCCAGACGAGGTACACCAGCAGGGCGCCGGTCAGGAGGGGGGCCAGCGTCATCAGGAGGAGGGCGCGTATTCGGTGGGGCTCGCGGGCGAGGAGCGGCCGGTACTGCACCCGGTAACCGGCGTGGCCGGTGCCGGTGCCGGCGCCGCCCTCCGGCTCGGTGAGCGGTCCGGCGAGCCGGCTGTGGGTGTCGTAGTCGTAGCCCTCCGGCCGCACAGCGCCCTCCAGGTGATCGAACAGGCCGATACCCTCACAAAAGTGGAGATTGGTCGGCGTGTCGAACCGGACGCGTCCGTGCGAGCGGTTTTGCCTGCGGCTCGCTTGAGGACGGGGGGCGCCCCGTGCCCCTGGGTGGCCGCCCTTTCCCGCCCGCTTCGCGGCGGATCTCTCCCACCCGCCCACCCGTTTCCACTCGACCGCAGGCCTCGGGCCGCCTGTGCCACCTGAGGCCGCCTGGCGTCCGCCCATCCGCTGTGGCCTGTAGCCCGCCCGCTCCGCGGCGGATCTCTCCCACCCGCCCACCCGTTTCCACCCGGCCGCGAGCCTCGGGCCGCCTGCGCCGCCTGAGGTTGTTCGGCGGCAGCGGGTCTCGGGGGAGCCTCGCTGCAGCTGCCGCCCCCTCTGTGGGCAGGCGTTCCGCAGGGCGGAACGGGTGGGCACAGCCCAGGGCGAGGGCCACTGTGATGTGTGGGGAAGGGCAGTCCGGCCCCCGGCCCGGGGCGTCAGGGGCGCGTCGCGCGGCGCAGGTGGTGGCGTACTGCTCGTTGGGCCACGGGGCCCAGCTCGTCCAGGGCTGTGATCAGTGCGCCCAGCTGGTCCAGGGCGTCCAGGGCCCGCAGCGCCCCGCCACGGTCGACGCCTTCGTACAGCTCGATGCCGACGAAGGACGCCGCGACGGCGCGTGCCAGGCCGGCGGGGTCGGTGAAGTCGCCGAGGGGCGACGAGCCGAGGACGCGTACGAGGACCTGCTCGACCTCGGTGACCCACAGGGAGAGGCCCGCGGCCGTCGCTGCGGCGAGACGCGGCTGCGTCTGTGCCCCGGCGAGCAGCTGGGCGAGCACGGCCACATGCCCCGCCTCCCGCTCCTCCTCGTGCATCTCCCGGCCGAAGGCGAGCAGTTCACCGAGGGAGGAGACCGCGGCGAGCCGCTCCCGATAGCGGCCGACCCGCTGCTCCGTCGCGTACCGGCACGCTTCGGAGAGCAGTTCGTCGACGGACCCGAAGTGGTAGAAGACGAGCGCCTGGTTCACCCCGGCGGCCGCCGCCACGCTCCGCGCCGACGTCTTGGCGATCCCCTGCTCGGTGAGCGTCCGCACGGCCCCTTCGAGGAGCTTCTCCCGCGTCCCGGGCCCCGCCTGCGGGCGGCTCACGCGCGCACCTCCTCACGCACGGGCCGCAGCCCGTCCCGCACCCCGCACTCCCGTACGTCCCGGTACGCCGCCGCGAACGACCCCTCGTACCCGAACAGCGGCCCGAAGTAGCGGTTCACGACCCGCACCCGGATCCGGAAGCGGCCGGACCGTTCGTCGTAGGACTCGCGCACCTCCGCGTCGCCGCCGATGACGTCGGGCACGGGCACGTCCACCGGGCCCTCCCGGAACCGGTGCGCCCCGGACCGGATGACGAGCGACCCGTCGGGCCGGGCGGAGAAGTGCAGGTCGCTCGCGAGGTGCTGATGGGTGCCCAGGTAGTCGAGCACCCGGTCGCCGCGGGGGCCGAGGACCATCTGGGCGTCGAAGCGCCGGGCCCTGCCGGGCAGTTGGAAGGTACGCACGAAGGTCACCGTCTCACGGCCGAAGGAGTCGGCGTACGGCACGTTCTCGATGGTGAAGGGGATGTTCCGGCCCGCGCGCGGGACGAGGATGTTGCGGGTCGCGCCGACCGCGAGGAACGGCTTCACGAAGCTGCCCCCGTGCCAGATCCGGTCCATCACGCCCTGCCCGAAGCACGCCTCGCCGCTGTCGAGCCCGACGGAGAAACGCCGCTGGAGCGCCGGGTGCAGGCGCTCGAAGTCGGCGCCCATCACGGTGCGGAAGATCGACGTCATGCGGGCTGCTCCTCGGAGTCGGCCGGGCGGTCGGCGGGTGCGGTGAGGCGGTCGAGCAGGCGTGGGGCGCGTACCGGCGCGGGGGGCGTGCGCAGGCAGCGGCGCGCCGCCGGAGTCGTCGGCAACGGCGGCACGACGCACATGAGGACCGCGGCGGCGAGCGCGGCCGTCAGCGCGAGCACCGTCCCGGCCGCCGGTCCGGCGAGGAGTCCGGCCGCCACGGCCACCAGTGCGCGGACGGCGACCTCGCAGAGGCCGTGCGCGAGCCCCCGCCGGGGGCTGATCCCGCGCTCAAGCCACAGCCGCAGCCGGTCGAAGGACCAGGCCGTCGCCCAGCTCATCAGCGGCCGCAGCGCGAAACGGTCGGCGAGCGCCCCCGCCCGTCCCCACCGCGGCCGGTAGTCGTAGCCGGTGAGGAAGCGGACTCCCTCGGCCGTCGGTACGTAGCGCCAGTAGCCGCTGCCCTCGGCGAGCAGCGACAGCGGGTGCGGCGAGGCGAAGCGGAGCGCCGATGTCCGGGTCCCGTCGGGGCGGCGCTTCTCGCCGGCGCTGACGCCGGTCCCGGCGATCGTGAGGAAGGGCAGGACCCGCGTCGCGTACCGGAAGCGCTGTGGTGCCCCCGGCTCGGCGGGCAGGTAGTCGATCTCCGTGAAGCGCAGGTCCCAGCGCTGGTGGGACGCGGGCTCCTGCGTCCTCTCCCACAGCGTGTCGAGGTCGGCGCGGATCAGCGCCTCGACGTACAGACTCGGCGGACTCCCGTAGCTCATCGCATACCCCCAGGCAGACCCCTGTTTGAGCGACTGCTCAAACCCTCAGGGCGGCAATCTACAGCGAGTTTGAGCAGTCGCTCAAGTACGGGTCCGGTGGCTCGGCAGGGGAAGCGCCACTCCGCGCGTGGGCATGCGAAAAGCCCCCGCCGGGTCTCCCCGGCGGGGGCTCAAGGGGCGGCCGGATCGGCCGCGGCGATCACGCGGACAGGTGGCGCTCCACCGTCTCGACCTTGGAGGTCATCCCGTCCGTCACGCCCGGGCGGATGTCGGCCTTGAGGACGACGGAGACGCGCGGCGCCCGTGCCTCGACGGCGGCGACGGCGCGCTTGACGACGTCCATCACCTCGTCCCACTCGCCCTCGATGGAGGTGAACATCGCGTCGGTCCGGTTGGGCAGACCGGACTCGCGGACGACGCGGACGGCGTCGGCGACGTACTCGCCCACGTCCTCGCCGACACCGAGCGGCGCCACGGAGAAGGCGACGATCACGCGTTCACGACCCCTTCGCGGCGGGCGCGCGAGGCCATGACCGCGGCCTCGGCCTCGCGCTTCAGCTTGCGGTCGGCGAAGAAGCCACCGGCGGGCAGCACGGAGAGGACGAAGTAGAGGATGCCCGTCTTGGCGTCCCACTTGGTGCGGTTCCAGGCGTCGAGCCAGAACAGGACGTACAGGATGAAGAGCAGGCCGTGGATCATGCCCATCGCCGGGACGGCGTTGAAGTCCGTGGTCCGCTTCAGCACCGAGCAGACGATGAGCAGCAGGAAGGACACGGCCTCGGGAATGGAGACCAGGCGGAGGCGGCGGAGTGCGGAGGCGGTCTTGATGTCCACGGGTCACCTTCGGGGCGCGGGGGCGGCGTCGATCTTGTGAACGGATGCACAAGCGCCCCCATTGTGGCATCAGGGACTCCTCGGGGAGTTTCCGGGGTCCGGTCAGGGTCGGCGACCCTGTCGCCGGGGACCGCGCTGCGGATACCTTCGCCTTCGTGGCTACGTTCCGATTGCAGGGCAGCAGAATGCTCGCCGTCGACATGACCGGCGACGCCGTCAAGGCAAAGAACGGCTCGATGGTCGCCTACGACGGCACGATGACCTTCAAGAAGCTGACGGGGGGCGGTGAGGGCATCCGCGGCATGGTCACGCGGCGCCTCACCAATGAGCAGATGACGGTGATGGAGGTGAAGGGGCACGGCACGTGCTGGTTCGCCGACCACGCGACGGAGATCAGCCTGGTCGGGCTCCAGGGCGAGAAGCTCTATGTGGAGTCGAGCAATCTCCTGTGCGCCGACGCGAGCCTGCGCACGGGCACGACGTTCACGGGCCTGCGCGGCGCGACGCAGGGCAACGGCGTCTTCACCACCACCGTCGAGGGCATGGGCCAGGTGGCCCTGATCTCGGACGGCCCGGCGGTGATCCTGCGCGTCACGAAGCAGTACCCCCTCCATGTGGACCCGGGGGCGTATGTGGCGCACCAGGGCGATCTCAAGCAGAGCTTCCAGTCGGGCGTGACCTTCCGCACGCTCATCGGAGAGGGCGGCGGCGAGGCCTTCCAGATCCGCTTCGAGGGCGAGGGCCTCGTCTATGTCCAGGCCAGTGAGCGCAACACGATCGCGGGAGACGTGTGACATGCCGTTCCGTGAGGTCAACGCGAAGATGGTCGAGGCGACCGTCCAGCCGGGCACCAAGATGTTCAGCCAGCGCGGCGCCATGCTCGCCTACAAGGGCGATGTCACCTTCACCCCCAACGTGGCCGGCGGGCAGGGCGGCCTGATGTCCATGATCGGGCGCAGGCTCGCCGACGAGTCGGTCCCGCTGATGACGGTCGAGGGCAGCGGCACGGTCATGTTCGGGCACGGCGGCCACCATGTGCACGTGATCAGCCTGACCGGCGACACGATGTACGTGGAGGCGGACCGCCTGCTCGCCTTCGACGGCACCCTCCAGCAGGGCACGATGTTCCTCGGCTCGCAGGGCGGCGTCCTCGGCATGGTGCGCGGCCAGGTCTCGGGCCAGGGCCTTTTCACCACGACCCTGAAGGGCCACGGCGCGGTGGCCGTGATGGCGCACGGCGGCGTGGTGGAGCTGCCGATCACCCCCCAGCGCCCGGTGCACGTCGACCCCCAGTCGTACGTGGCGCACCACGGCGACGTGCGCAACAAGCTGTCCACGGCGCTCAGCTGGCGCGACATGGTGGGCCGCGGCTCGGGCGAGGGCTTCCAGCTGGAGCTCAGCGGCAACGGCGTGGTGTACGTCCAGGCATCGGAGGAGAAGCTGTGAGCACACCCGTGATCTTCGACCCGATGACGCTGCCGAGCGACGACAACGTCAACGCGTACACCTTCTGCGTGGAGCTGTCGGGCAGCCAGTGGTTCCTGCAGAAGGGCAAGATGATCGCCTACTACGGGCGCATCGACTTCAACGGCATCGGACACGGCCGCCTGGACCGCCTCGTGCGGACGTCCTTCCACTCACCGCTGCACGCGAGCGACTGGGTGGTGGCCGAGGGCGAGGGCAAGATGCTGCTCGCCGACCGCGCCTTCGACGTGAACTCCTACGACCTTCAGGACGGCAACCTCACCATCCGCGCGGGCAACCTCCTCGCTTTTCAGCCAACTCTCGCGCTGAAGCAGTCCATCGTCCCCGGTTTCCTGACCCTCATCGGGACCGGCAAGTTCGTGGCGGTGTCGAGCGGTCCGGTGGTGTTCATGGAGCCGCCGATCCGGGTGGACCCGCAGGCGCTCGTCGGCTGGGCGGACTGCCCCTCGCCCTGCCATCACTACGACCACCAGTACATGACCGGTGTGATCGGCGGCCTGCGGGCGCTCACCGGGATCGGCGGCACCTCCGGGGAGGAGCACCAGTTCGAGTTCGTGGGCGCGGGCACGGTGCTGCTGCAGTCCTCGGAGGCGCTGATGCCGGAGACGGCGACGGGCGCGGTGCCGCACCAGGACGGGGTGCCGGGCGGCCAGGGCGGTCAGCGCGGCCAGGGCGCCCAGGGCTCATCGGGACAGCGGGGGCAACATGGCCAACGTGGACAGCAGCCGCAGGGACCGCGCCTTCCCGGACAACTAGGGGACCTCCAGCGTCGCTTCGGCCTGTGAGCGGTAGTCTGCGGAGTGTGACGGCGAACGCCTGTACCCCTCGAAATCCGAGGGGTGCGAGGCGTGTCACACCCCGACACTCGTTCACCATTCAACTTCTTAGGTAGAATCGATTCCATGGAGACCGAGACGGCCCCGCAGTGGCTGACCGACGAGGAACAGTGCGCCTGGCGCACCCACGTGGAGGTCAACAGGATGCTGACGTACCAGCTGGAGAAGGATCTCCAGCCGTTCAACCTCACCATGAACGACTACGACATCCTCGTACATCTCTCCGAGTCCGAAGACCACCGGATGCGTATGAGCGACCTCGCGGCCGCCACCCTGCAGTCCAAGAGCCGGCTCTCCCACCAGATCACCCGCATGGAGAACGCGGGCCTGGTCCGCCGGGAGAACTGCGAGTCCGACCGACGCGGCCTCTTCACCGTGCTCACCGACGAGGGCATGGACACCATGAAGCGCGTCGCACCCCACCATGTCGCCTCCGTGCGGCAGCACTTCGTCGACCTGATCTCGCCCGAGGCGCTCGGCGACCTCCACAAGGCGCTGACGCCGATCGCGGAGCACTTGCGCGGACTGCGCGGCAAGCCATGACGCTGTCGCTGTGACGTAGCGGGGTGGGGCGGGCGAACCCCGCCGCTTCACTGCTTCGCTGGAGGTGCAGTGTCCGACTGCGGGCCGTCAGTGGCTGGTCGCGCAGTTCCCCGCGCCCCTTCGGGGCGCTCACGTACCGCGAGGCTCGGCGATCGGTAGGCGCAGGGTGGGCGAACCCCGCCGCTTCAGCGCTCCCCCGGAGGCGCACTGTCACACTGCGGGCCGCCAGTGGCTGGGCGCGCAGTTCCCCGCGCCCCTTCGGGGCGCTCATCCTTGGGGCGCTCACGTACCGCGAGGGTCAGCGACAGGCAGGCGCAGCACGAAGACCGCTCCCCCACCCGGGGCGCCGTCGACCGTGAGGGTGCCGCCATGGCGCGCGGCCACGTCGCGGGCGATGGCGAGGCCGAGACCCGCGCCTCCCTCATCACGGCTGCGCGCGTCGTCGAGCCGTACGAACCGCTCAAAGATCCGTTCCCGCTCCTGCGGCGGCACTCCGTCGCCGTCGTCCGCCACCTCAAGCACGGCCCAGTCCCCGTCGGCCCGAGTGGTGACCACGACCCGGGAGCGGGTGTGCCGCTGCGCGTTGGTCACGAGGTTGCCGAGCACCCGCGCCAACTGACCGCGGGAACCGGCCACTTCGACACTCTTCAGTTCCGTCGTCACAGCCACCCGGTCCCCCGTGCGCTGCGACAGCTCCTCACGGGTCAGGGCCGCCAGATCCACCCGGCCCTGGCCCGGCTTCTCACCGGCGTCCAGGCGGGCGAGCAGCAGCAGATCGGCGGCCAGCTCCTGGAGGCGCACGGTGTCCTCGACGGCGCCGGGCACGTCGAGGAGGTCCGGGTGGGCGGCGCCCACCTCCAGCTGGGTGCGCAGCGAGGCGATGGGGCTGCGCAGCTCGTGGGAGGCGTCGGCGACGAAACGGCGCTGGCGCTCCACCGAGGTCTGCAGGGCCGCCAGGGTCTCGTTGGTGGTCCGGGCCAGGCGCGCGATCTCGTCGTGCGTGTCCGGCTCGGGCACCCGGCGCGCCAGGTCCTCGGACGCGGTGATCGCCGCCATCTCGGCGCGGATCGCGTCCACGGGCCTGAGCGCGCGGCGCGTGACCAGCCAGGTCACGCCCGCGATCACGGCGAGCAGGACCGGGAAGCCGATCAGCATCGCGGTCAACGCGGTCTTCACGGCGCTCTGTTCGGCGGCCAGGGGGGCACCGGCGTGGACGGTCAGCTCGCCCTTCGCCTCGGTGTCCACGCGCACGGCGGCGAAGCGGTAGTCCTGGGTCTCGCCGTCGACCCGCGCCGAGCCCTCGCTGGTGCGGGTCTTGTCGGAGAGGGCACCGGCCACGGGGGAATCCTTGTCCTCTGCGGCGTCCTCCGCCGCCTCCTCGGCGGCTTCCCTGCGGTCCTCGGCGGCTTCGCTCGCGTCGCTCTCGTCGTCGCTGTCGTCACTGTCGTCGCTGTCATCGGCGTCGTCGCCGGTGTCCGTGGGTTTCGGGGTGGGCTTCGCAGTGGGCTTCGCGCTGGGATTCTTGGAAGGCTTGGAGCTGGGCCCGGGCTTCAACAAGCCCGGTTCGGGACGTACGGCGCTCACTCCCGTGCCCGTCACCGACTCCAGCTCGTCGCTGGCCGCGAGGAGGCGGTCCTTCTCGTCCACGACCTGGACGGGGTTGTCCTCGCCGTCCGGGAGCTCCAGCTCGCGGTCGGTGCTGATGGCGAGCTGCGCCGCCACCTTCCGGGCGGCCGACTCGGCCTGCGAGTCGGCCTGGTCGATGAGGCTCGCGCGCAGCGAAAGGAGCACGGCGGCGCCCGCGGCGACCAGGGCGAGCGCCACGACGAGGGTCGCGCCCACGGTCGCGCGGGCGCGCACAGAGCCGAAGAGCCGCCTCATCGGGGGGCCTCCAGTCGGTATCCGGCACCGCGGACGGTCTTGATCAGCGGGGCGCCGAGCTTGCGGCGCAGCGTGCTCACGTACACCTCGACGATGTTGGGGTCGCCCTCGTACGCGAAGTCCCAGACGTGGTCCAGGATGTCGGCCTTGGACACCACCTGGCCGGCCTTGACAAGGAGCTGCTCCAGGACGGCGAACTCCTTCGCGGTGAGGGTGATCTCCGTGCCCGGTTCGCCCTCGCCCGCGCCGCGCACCACGCGCCGGGCGGCGGTGTCGATCCGCAGGTCGCCCAGGGTGTGGACGGGCGAGGGGGACGCGGCGCGGCGGCGCAGCAGGGCCTTCACGCGGGCGACGAGGACGACGTACGAGAACGGCTTGGTCAGGTAGTCGTCGGCGCCGGTGTCCAGGCCCTCGGCCTCGTCGTACTCGCCGTCCTTCGCGGTCAGCATCAGGATCGGTACGTCGTGTCCGGCGGCGCGCAGGGTCGAGCAGACGCGGTAGCCGTTCATGCCCGGGAGCATGATGTCCAGGATCAGCAGGTCGTACGAGCCCTCCGTGGCGCGGTGCAGACCGTCCAGGCCGTCGTGGACGACGTCGACGGCGTAGCCCTCGGCCATCAGGCCCTTGGCCAGGGAGAGGGCAAGTCGCTTCTCGTCTTCCACGATCAACAGACGAAAGGGGTGACGCGCAGCGTCTCGAGCAGGGTGGTGGTGGGAGACGGGCGGGAGCATGCGTTCAGGATGCCTGAGCCAACCTGAAGAGTTCTTCAGGCTCCTTCAGGAGGGCTTCAGGAACGTTCAGGCAACTTGGTTCTCGTCGGAACGGACGGCCCCGCAACGGGGCCAACCACTCGGGAGGAACCCTCATGAAGCGCAACATCGTCATCGCCACCGTCGTCGCCGCCACGCTCGTCGGGGGCGGGACCGCGACGGCCTTCGCGCTGGGCGGCGACGACGAGTCGTCGGCGGCGGGCAAGTCCAGTGTGCAGCTGAAGCACGACGACAGCCGGGTGAACGACGACCGGGACGACGCCGACGACGCCGCCGAGGACGCGGCGGACGACGCCCAGGACCGTCGGGACGACGCCCGGGACGACCGGGACGACGACCGCGACGACGCTCGTGACGACGACCGGGACGACCTGGACGACGCCCGTGAGGACGCCCGTGAGGCGCAGGGCGACAAGGCCGAGAACGCCGCCGAGGCGAAGGGCGCGAAGGTCGACGCCGCCGAGGCCGTCGCCGCCGCGCTGAAGGCGAAGCCGGGCACCGCCGTCTCCGTCGACCTCGACGACGAGAACGGCGGCCTGATCTGGGACGTCGACGTCCTCGGCAAGGACGGGCGTACCTGGCACAGCGTCCAGGTCGACCCGGGCAACGGCAAGGTCCTCGGCTCGCACGTCGACCGAGACGATGACGGGGACGACGCCGCGGAGACCTCGCGGATCGCCGCCGCCCTCAAGGGCTCCTCGGTCACCGCGGGCGAGGCCGCGAAGGCCGCCGCCGACAAGGGCAAGGTGACCTCCGTGGACATCGACGACGACGGCGCCCGTGTGAACGTCTGGGACGTCGAGACCACGTCGGCCGACGGCACCGAGGCCCACTGGAACGTCGACCTGACCTCCGGCAAGGTCACCGCCGACCGCTACGACGACTGACCCTCCGCGCCCCACCCCAAGACCACGGCGCCCCCACCCCCCAGGGCGCCCCGCCCCGCCACTCAGTGGCGGACCCCCCGGCCCACCCACCCACTGCCGTCGGCCCCGAGCCCCGGCCCGGGTGGGTGGGCTCCCCCATCCCACCGGCCCGCGCGACGCCGTGCGGGCCTCCGGCCGGCCCCGGCCCAGCCCCGCAACAAGGCCCCGGCCGGGCCCCTCAGCCCGAAGTCAATCCCTCCACCAGCGAATCCGCCGCCGCATAAGGATCCAGCTCCCCCGCCACGATCCGCTCGGCCAGCGCCCCCAGGCGCACGTCACCGTGCAGGTCGGCGATCCGCTCGCGCAGGGCGGTGACGGCGATCGCCTCGACCTCGCCCGCCGCGCGGGTGGCGCGGCGGGAGGCGAGGACGCCGCGCTCCTCCATCCACGCCCGGTGCTTCTCCAGGGCCTCGACGAGTTCGTCGGTGCCCTCGCCGCGGGCGGCGACCGTCTTGACGATGGGGGGCCGCCAGTCCCCGGGGGAGCGGGACTCGCCGAGGCCGAGCATGTGGTTCAGCTCGCGCGCGGTCGCGTCCGCGCCGTCGCGGTCGGCCTTGTTGACGACGTACACATCGCCGATCTCCAGGATCCCGGCCTTCGCCGCCTGGATCCCGTCGCCCATGCCGGGCGCGAGCAGGACCACCGACGTGTCGGCCTGCGCGGCGATCTCCACCTCGGACTGGCCGACGCCGACGGTCTCCACCAGGATCACGTCGCAGCCGGCCGCGTCGAGCACGCGGATGGCCTGGGGGGCGGCCCAGGCGAGCCCGCCGAGGTGGCCGCGGGTGGCCATGGAGCGGATGTAGACGCCGGGGTCGGACGCGTGGTCGGACATCCGGACGCGGTCGCCGAGCAGCGCGCCGCCGGAGAACGGCGACGACGGGTCGACGGCGAGCACCCCGACCCGCTTCCCAGCCCGCCGATACGCGCTGACCAGCGCCGACGTGGACGTCGACTTGCCGACGCCGGGCGATCCGGTGAGCCCGACGACGTACGCGTGCCCGGCCAGCGGAGCCAGCGCCGCCATCACCTCGCGCAGCTGCGGCGACGCCCCCTCGACCAGCGAGATGAGCCGGGCCACGGCCCGCGGCCGGCCCTCGCGGGCCTGCGCGACGAGGGAGGGGACGTCCTGCATTGCGGCTCCGTTCCGTACGTTACGTGGACGAGTCGAGCGTCAGCGGCGGGGCGAGGGGCCGGGGCAAGCACGCCCCGGCCGACCGTCTCAGCTCTTCGCCACCTTCAGGATGAGCGCGTCGCCCTGGCCACCGCCGCCGCACAGCGCGGCCGCGCCGACGCCGCCGCCGCGCCGCTTCAGCTCCAGGGCCAGGTGCAGGACGAGACGGGCGCCGGACATCCCGATCGGGTGACCGAGGGCAATGGCCCCGCCGTTGACGTTCACCTTTTCCGTGGACACCCCGAGGTCCTTCATTGACTGGACCGCGACGGCGGCGAAGGCCTCGTTGATCTCGATGAGGTCGAGGTCGTCGACGGTCAGGCCCTCCTTCTTCAGGGCGTGCCGAATGGCGTTGGACGGCTGCGACTGGAGGGAGTTGTCGGGGCCCGCGACATTGCCGTGCGCGCCGATCTCCGCGATCCAGGCGAGGCCGAGCTCCTGGGCCTTGGCCTTGCTCATCACGACGACGGCGGCGGCGCCGTCGGAGATCTGCGAGGCGGTGCCCGCGGTGATGGTGCCGTCCTTGGCGAAGGCGGGGCGCAGCTTGCCGAGCGACTCGGCGGTGGTCTCGGCGCGGATGCCCTCGTCGCGGGAGACGAGCACCGGGTCGCCCTTGCGCTGCGGGACCTCGACGGGGGTGATCTCGGCGTCGAAGGTGCCGTTCTTCTGGGCGGCGGCGGCGCGCTGGTGGGAGAGGGCGCCGATCTCGTCCTGCTCCGGGCGGGCGATGCCGAGACGGGTGTTGTGCTTCTCCGTGGACTCGCCCATGGCGATGTTCTCGAAGGGGTCGGTCAGGCCGTCGTGGGCCATCGCGTCGAGCATCTCGATGGCGCCGTACTTGTGGCCCTCACGGGACTTGGGGAGCAGGTGCGGGGCGTTGGTCATGGACTCCTGGCCGCCCGCGACCACGATGTCGAACTCACCGGCGCGGATCAGCTGGTCGGCGAGGGCGATGGCGTCCAGTCCGGAGAGGCACACCTTGTTGACGGTGAGTGCCGGGACGTTCATGGGGATGCCCGCCTTGACGGCGGCCTGGCGCGCCGGGATCTGCCCCGCCCCGGCCTGAAGCACCTGCCCCATGATCACGTACTGCACCTGGTCGCCGCCGATGCCCGCCCGGTCGAGCGCCGCCTTGATCGCGAAGCCGCCGAGGTCCGCGCCGGAGAAGGACTTGAGCGAGCCGAGCAGACGCCCCATGGGCGTGCGCGCGCCCGCGACGATCACTGAGGTGGTTCCGGTCGTTCCAGACATGTGGCACGGCCCCTTCCAGCTGGGGAGCTGAGGAGAGTGAACGAGGGTTTACTCGAATGTACTGAGCGGTACGGCGCACGTCACCGGGCAGCCGGTGTGATCGCGCGCACGTTGCGTAATCACGGTCGGGGGCGCTGCACTTGACGCATGCTGACGCGAATCGACCACATCGGGATCGCCTGCCGGAACCTCGACGAGACCGTCGAGTTCTATCGTGCTACGTACGGTTTCGAGGTGTTCCACACCGAGGTCAACGAAGAGCAGGGCGTGCGCGAGGCCATGCTGAAGATCAACGAGACCTCGGACGGCGGCGCCTCCTACCTCCAGCTCCTGGAGCCCACCCGGGAGGACTCCGCCGTCGGGAAGTGGCTCGCCAAGAACGGGGAGGGCGTGCACCACATCGCCTTCGGCACGGCCGACGTCGACGGCGACGCCGCGGCCATCAGGGACAAGGGCGTCCGGGTGCTCTACGACCAGCCGCGCATCGGCTCCATGGGGTCCCGGATCACCTTTCTGCACCCCAAGGACTGCCACGGGGTCCTCACCGAACTCGTCACTTCCGCACCCGCCGAACAGACGGAGCACTGACCCCCACATATCCGGGCCGGTAGGGTTGGGGGCGGCCGTCCGAAACCTTGGGCGGTCGCTTGCCGGGGTCCGGGTTTCGGGGGACGAGCATCGGGGCAGCAGCCCGAGCTCCACTGTTGATCTGACACCATTCTCCGGGGGTCCCGTTCGGCGGCTGGACGGGACTCGTACGGCAGGGGTGTGAGACCAGGAACGGGGTCACCCCTGCTCGAGCGAAGCCGAGAGCTTGGGGAAGGACGGGACCGCGCAGTGCGGGGCTACGAGAGCCAGGACAGCCGACGACCGGCTGAGGCCGACCATCTTTCTCGGTTCGAGGCCGAGATGGACCGGCTGAAGACCGAGCGGGAGAAGGCCGTCCAGCACGCCGAGGACCTCGGCTACCAGGTCGAGGTGTTGCGCGCCAAGCTGCACGAGGCGCGCCGCAACCTCGCGTCCCGGCCTGCCTACGACAGCGCCGACATCGGCTATCAGGCCGAGCAGCTGCTGCGGAACGCGCAGGTGCAGGCCGAACAGCTGCGCGCCGACGCCGAGCGCGAGCTGCGCGACGCCCGCGCCCAGACGCAGCGCATCCTCCAGGAGCACGCCGAGCAGCAGGCCCGGCTCCAGTCGGAGCTGCACGCGGAGGCCGTGTCCCGGCGCCAGCAGCTCGACCAGGAGCTGAACGAGCGCCGCCAGACCGTCGAGTCGCACGTCAACGAGAACGTGGCGTGGGCGGAGCAGCTGCGCGCCCGCACCGAGCAGCAGGCCCGGCGCCTCCTCGACGAGTCGCGCGCCGAGGCAGACCAGGCCCTCGCCGCCGCCCGCGCCGAGGCCGAGCGCGTCGCCGAGCAGGCCCGCCAGCGGCTCACCGCGGACGCCGAGAGCGCCCGCGCGGAGGCCGAGGCGCTCCTGCGCCGGGCCCGCACCGACGCCGAGCGCCTCCTGAACGCCGCCTCCACCCAGGCCCAGGAGGCCACCGAGCACGCCGAGGCGCTGCGCTCGTCCACCGCCGCCGAGTCCGACCAGGCCCGCCGCAAGACCGCCGAGCTGAGCCGGAGCGCCGAGCAGCGCATGGCGGAGGCGGAGACGGCGCTGCGCGAGGCGCGCACGGAGGCCGACAAGGTCGTCGCCGAGGCCAAGGAGGCGGCGGCCAAGCAGCTGGCGTCCGCCGAGGCCGCGGGCGAGCAGCGCACGCGTACGGCCAAGGAGCAGGTCGCCCGGCTCGTCGGCGAGGCCACCAAGGAGGCCGAGGCCGCCAAGGAGGCCGCCGAGCAGAAGGTCCAGGACGCCCGCGCCGAGGCCGAGAAGCTGATCGCGGACGCCGCGGAGAAGGCCCGTTCGATCACCGCCGAGGAGACGGCGTCGGAGATCGCGAAGGCCGCGCGGACCGCGGAGGAGGTCCTGGACAAGGCGTCCGAGGAGGCGAAGGCGACCACGCGCGCCGCCGCCGAGGAGGCCGAGCGGGTCCGCGCCGAGGCGGAGGCCGAGGCCGACCGGCTGCGCGGCGAGGCGCACGACATCGCCGAGCAGCTGAAGGGCGCGGCGAAGGACGACACCAAGGAGTACCGCGCCAAGACGGTCGAGCTGCAGGAGGAGGCGCGGCGGCTGCGCGGCGAGGCCGAGCAGCTGCGGGCCGACGCGGTCGCCGAGGGCGAGAAGATCCGCGGCGAGGCCCGGCGCGAGGCCGTCCAGCAGATCGAGGAGGCGGCGCGCTCCGCCGAGGAGCTGCTCGGCAAGGCCAAGGCCGACGCGGAGGAGGCCCGGCAGGCCGCGACCACCGAGGCCGAGCGGGTCCGCACGGAGGCCATCGAGCGGGCCACCTCCTTGCGCAAGCAGGCCGAGGAGACCCTGGAGCGCACCCGCGCGGAGGCCGAGCGGCACCGCACGGAGGCCGCCGAGCAGGCCGAGACGGTCACGTCGGAGGCGCAGACCGCCGCGCAGGCGCTGCGCGAGGAGACCGAGCGCGCGGTCGCGGCCCGCAAGGCCGAGGCCGACACCGAGCTGACCCGGCTGCACACCGAGGCCGAGGAGCGCCTGGCCGCGGCGGAGCAGTCGCTGAGCGACGCCCGCGCCGAGTCCGAGCGGATCCGCCGTGAGGCCGCCGAGGAGACGGAGCGCCTTCGCACGGAGGCGGCCGAGCGGATCCGGGCGCTGCAGTCGCAGGCGGAGACGGAGGCCGAGCGCCTTCGCACGGAGGCCGCGGCGGACGCCTCGCAGGCGCGTGCCGAGGGCGAGTCGGTGGCGGTGCGGCTGCGTTCGGACGCGGCCGCCGAGGCGGAGCGGCTGAAGACCGAGGCGCAGGAGTCCGCGGACCGGGTGCGCGCGGAGGCCGCCGCGGCCGCCGAGCGCGTCGCCGCGGAGGCCGCCGAGGCCCTCTCGGCCGCGCAGGACGAGGCGGTCCGGCGCCGCCGCGAGGCCGAGGAGACCCTGGGCGCGGCGCGCACGGAGGCCGACCAGGAGCGGGAGCGGGCGCGCGAGCAGAGCGAGGAACTGCTCGCGTCGGCGCGCAAGCGCGTGGAGGAGGCCCAGGCCGAGGCGGTCCGTCTGGTCGAGGAGGCCGAGGCGCGGGCCACGGAGCTGGTGTCGGCGGCCGAGCAGAAGGCCCAGTCGGTCCGGGACTCCGTGTCGGGCCTGCAGGAGCAGGCGCAGGAGGAGATCGCGGGCCTGCGCTCGGCGGCCGAGCACGCCGCGGAGCGCACCCGCAGCGAGGCGCAGGAGGAGGCGGACCGCGTCCGCGCCGACGCGTACGCGGAGCGGGAGCGGGCCGGCGAGGACGCCAGTCGTACGCGCAGGGAGGCGGCGCAGGAGGCGGAGGCCGCCAAGGCCCTTGCCGAGCGCACGGTCGCGGAGGCGATCGCGGAGTCCGAGCAGCTGCGGTCGGACGCGTCCGAGCACGCCCAGCGGGTGCGCACGGAGGCGTCGGACACCATCGCGACAGCCGAGCAGGACGCCGCCCGCACCCGTGCCGACGCCCGCGACGACGCCAACCGCATCCGCAACGACGCGGCGAGCCAGGCCGACACCCTGATCGGCGAGGCCCGCAGCGAGGCCGAGCGCCTGACGGCGGAGACGATCGCCGAGACCGACCGGCTGAAGGCCGACACGGCCACCGAGGCCGAGCGGGTGCGGGCCGAGTCCGTGGCGAAGGCCGAGCAGCTGATCTCGGACGCCTCGGGCGACGCCGAGCGGCTGCGCGCGGAGGCCGCGGAGAACGTGGGCTCGGCGCAGCAGCAGGCCGAGCGGATCCGCACCGAGTCCGCGCGCGTCAAGGAGGAGGCCGACGCCGAGGCCGAGCGGGTCAGGTCGCAGGCACGCGAGGAGGCCGAGCGCACCCTCGACGAGGCGCGCAAGGAGGCCAACAAGCGGCGCACGGAGGCCGCGGAGCAGGTCGACACGCTCATCACGGAGGCCGCGGCCGAGGCGGAGAAGCTGACGGCGGACGCCCAGGAGAAGGCGCTCAAGTCGGCGACGGACGCGGAGGCGCAGGCCGACACCATGGTCGGCGCGGCCCGCAAGGAGGCCGAGCGTCTGGTCGGCGAGGCCACCGTCGAGGGCAACTCGCTGGTGGAGAAGGCGCGTACGGACGCCGATGAGCTGCTCGTCGGTGCCCGCAGGGACGCGACCGCGATAAGGGAGCGCTCCGAGGAGCACCGCGACCGCATCACGACGGAGATCGAGGAGCTGCACGAGCGCGCCAGGCGCGAGTCGGCGGAGGCGATGAAGACCGCGGGCGAGCGCTGCGACGCGCTGGTCAAGGCCGCCGAGGAGCAGCTGGCGGAGGCCGAGGCGAAGGCCAAGGAGCTGGTCGCGGACGCCAATTCGGAGGCGAGTTCGGTGCGGATCGCCGCCGTGAAGAAGGCCGAGGGCCTGCTCAAGGAGGCCGGGACGAAGAAGGCCGAGCTGGTGCGCGAGGCCGAGCGGCTGCGTGACGAGGCGCGGGCCGAGGCCGAGCAGATGGTCGACGAGGGCAAGCGGGAGCTGGAGGTGCTCGTGCGGCGCCGCGCGGACATCAATGCGGAGATTTCCCGTGTCCAGGACGTGCTCGAGGCGTTGGAATCCTTTGAGGCCCCGCAGACCGGGGGCAAGGACGGTGGCGTCAAGGCGGGGGCCGCGGCCGGTGCGACTCGTTCGGGTGGCAAGCCGTCAGAAGGCTAGCCACCGGGCCTGTTCCGTGCTCGGCGAGGACCTTCGGCCCTGTCGCTGGCAAGCAGTCTGCCGGTTAGCCACTCAAAAGGGGTGTCATTCTCCAGATCAAACGGGCATACGCTCGATGACACGCCGCAACGCCCCCTAGGATTCCCTCTATCACCTCACCCGGTCTCATTCGACAGGAACCCCATGAGCGACACTTCCCCCTACGGCTTCGAGCTTGTGCGGCGTGGGTACGACCGCGCTCAGGTGGACGAACGTATCTCCAAGCTCGTCTCCGACCGAGACTCCGCTCTCACCCGTATCACTGCTCTGGAAAAGCGCATCGAGGAACTCCACCTCGAGACGCAGAACGCCCAGGCTCAGGTGGCCGACGCCGAGCCGTCGTACGCCGGGCTCGGTGCTCGCGTCGAGAAGATCCTCCGTCTCGCCGAGGAGGAGGCGAAGGACCTGCGCGAGGAGGCGCGGCGCGCCGCCGAGCAGCACCGTGAGCTCGCCGAGTCCGCGGCCCAGCAGGTGCGCAACGACGCCGAGTCGTTCGCCGCCGAGCGCAAGTCCAAGGCCGAGGACGAGGGCGTCCGCATCGTCGAGAAGGCCAAGGGCGAGGCGAGCGCGCTGCGCGCCGAGGCGCAGAAGGACGCGCAGTCCAAGCGCGAGGAGGCGGACGCCCTCTTCGAGGAGACCCGCGCCAAGGCCGCCCAGGCCGCGGCCGACTTCGAGACGAACCTCGCCAAGCGGCGGGAGCAGTCCGAGCGCGACCTGGCCTCGCGTCAGGCCAAGGCCGAGAAGCGCCTCGCGGAGATCGAGCACCGCGCGGAGCAGCTGCGCCTGGAGGCGGAGAAGCTGCGCACGGACGCCGAGCGCCGCGCCCGCCAGACCGTCGAGACGGCACAGCGCCAGGCCGAGGACATCGTCGCGGACGCGAACGCCAAGGCGGACCGGATCCGCAGCGAGTCGGAGCGGGAGCTGGCGGCTCTCACCAACCGCCGCGACTCCATCAACGCCCAGCTGACGAACGTCCGCGAGATGCTCGCGACGCTCACCGGCGCGGCTGTCGCCGCCGCGGGCACGCCCGCGGAGGACGAGCCGATCTCGCGGGGGGTCCCGGCCCAGCAGAGCCGCTGACGCGGAGAGCGCCAACACGGGGTGAACGACGACGGAGCCCCCTGCCACGCCGAGTGGCAGGGGGCTCCGTCCCGTCTTAGCGTGTGCGCATGATCGAGCTTGAGGGGCTTACCAAGCGGTACGGCGAGAAGGTCGCCGTCAACAACCTCACCTTCACCGTCCACCCGGGCACCGTCACGGGCTTCCTCGGGCCGAACGGCGCGGGCAAGTCGACGACGATGCGGATGATGCTGGGGCTCGACAACCCGACCGCGGGCGATGTGCGGATCGACGGCAAGCACTACGCCCAGCTGAAGGACCCGCTGAAGTACATCGGCGCGCTCCTCGACGCCAAGGCCATGCACGGCGGCCGCAGCGCCTTCAACCACCTGCTGTGCCTGGCGCAGTCCAACGGCATTCCGCGCGCCCGGGTCCACGAGGTCCTGGACACCGTGGGCCTGACGGCGGTCGCCAGGAAGAAGGCCAAGGGCTTCTCGCTCGGCATGGGCCAGCGCCTGGGCATCGCGGGCGCGCTGCTCGGCGACCCCGAGATCCTGATGTTCGACGAGCCGGTGAACGGGCTCGACCCCGAGGGCATCCACTGGATCCGCAATCTGATGAAGTCCCTCGCCGCCCAGGGCCGCACGGTCTTCGTCTCCTCGCACCTGATGAGCGAGATGGCGCTCACCGCCGAGCACCTCGTCGTCATCGGCCAGGGCCGGCTGCTCGCCGACACCTCCATGTCGGACTTCATCCGGCAGAACTCGCGCTCCTACGTCCGCCTTCGCTCCCCGCAGCGCGAGCGTCTCCTTGACGTGCTGCACGAGGCGGGCATCACCGCCGTCGAGGCGGGCAACGGCACGCTCGAAGTGGACGGCGCCGGCTCCGAGCAGCTGGGCGAGCTGGCCGCGCAGCACCAGCTCGTCCTGCATGAACTCAGCCCGCAGCAGGCCTCGTTGGAGGAAGCTTTCATGCAGCTCACGGCCGAGTCGGTGGAGTACCACGCGCACGCGGACCACCAGCCGCCCACCACCGCCGACCCCGGTTCGGCACCGCCGCCCGGCGGGACTCCCCCGGGTCAGGGCTGGGGCGCCACCTGGCAGCAGCCGGGGAAGGGGAACTGAGCCATGGCCGCGACGCAGGTACTCAGGTCGGAGTGGACCAAGATCCGCTCGGTGGCCTCGACCGTCTGGACGCTCGGCCTCGCCGTCGTCGTCACGATCGCCCTCGGCATGCTGATCAGCATCCTGTCGAAGAACGACTACGACAACCTCAGCCGCGAGGACAAGATCACCTTCGATCCGACGTACATCAGCTTCGCCGGGATGTCGCTCGGCCAGCTCGCGATGATCGTCTTCGGTGTCCTGGTCGTCTCCAACGAGTACAACACCGGCATGATCCGCACCTCGCTCGCGGCGGTCCCGCAGCGCGGCACGTTCCTGTTCAGCAAGGTCGCGGTCGCCGCGCTGCTCGCGTTCGTGGTCGGCATCGCCACCAGCTTCGTCGCGTTCTTCCTCGGCCAGGCGATGCTCGGCGAGTACAAGGCGCACCTCGGCGATCCGGGCGTGCTGCGGGCGGTCATCGGCGGTGGGCTCTACATGACGCTGATCGCGATGTTCTCGATGGGCGTCGCCGCGATGCTGCGCAGCCCGATGCTGTCCCTCGGCATCCTGATGCCGTTCTTCTTCCTGATCTCCAGCATCCTCGGCAATGTGTCGGCGACGAAGAAGATCGGCCGCTTCCTGCCCGACCAGGCCGGAAGCAAGATCATGCAGGTGAAGTCGCCCTTCGACGACGACACCCCGTACGGCCCCTGGGGCGGACTCGGCATCATGGTGGCGTGGACGGCCCTGGCCCTGCTCGGCGGCTACGTCCTGCTGAAGAAGCGCGACGCCTGACGCCCGCCTCAGCCGGCCCCCTGCCCGTCCCCCGGCGGCAGCAGGTCGTCGAACCGCGACCAGCCGCCCCACCGCCACACGTCCTTGTCCAGGTCCGGCTCAAGCGGCACGAAGCGGCCCAGCTCGAAGTCCCCGGCCTCCAGGTCGAACCAGCGCTCGTCCGCGACCTCCGTGCCCAGGCGCACCGTGCGCGCGCTCAGCCGGACGAGCAGCTTGACCCCGCTCGACCGCGACAGGTCCTTGCCCTGGATCTCGCGGAACGGCAGCCGTGGCACCGGGGCCTCGATCGGTATCCACACGGTGAAGGGCGCGCCGCGCTCCACGGCGAGCCAGTAGCGCTCGTCGGCGGGCTCGCCCTTCTCGTCCAGGACCTTCAGCCACTTCTTGTAGATGACGAGGCTGCCGTCGTGCGGTGAGGGCTCCAGGTAGCGCAGGTGCGCCCGGGCCCTGAGGTCGACGACGGACAGGTTGTCGAAGCGGTTGTAGAAGCGGATGGCGATGACCGCGTCCTGGCCGCTCGCGCAGCGCAGCGCGTAGTCGGGAAAGTCCGTGGTCCTGGCCTGGGAGATGCTCGCGCGCCGCCGCCAGACGAAGGGCCGCAGCGCGAACATCTTGATCAGCACGATGCCGAGGAGGACCGCGGGGGCGAGCGCGCCGGTGATCGAGGCGACGGTCGCGAGCAGTTGCTGCGCGGTGTTGTCGCGCTGCGGTTCGAGATTGTCGGTGCCGACGCAGGCGCGCAGGACCGTGAGGCCGAGGTCGAAGACCTGTTCCTGGGCTCCGAAGCGCTCCCCCAAGGACCGCTTCGACGTCTCGGCGAGCGTCCACAGCGCCGCGACGAGGGCGGAGAGGACCGCGAGCGCGGCCAGCGCCATCAGGAGCAGCGAGTGCACGGAGTGACCGGCGATCCACCAGCGAACGGATTTCCGGTACCGCGGGTGCGGACCCCGCCCGTGTCGTCGCGACCGATCCACCACCAGCCTCAAGTCCCCTCGTTGTCAGGCCAGTTGGAGAGGCAACCTAGAATGGACTGGCATCTTTCCCAGGACACGTCCCGAGCAATCGCGCCACGGGAGGCGAGGGCGGGTCCCGGGACGGTCGGACCCCGCGTGGCAGGCTGCGTCTCCGCATCGCGCGACCATTCCGAAAGGCGTCACCGTGACGACAAAGGACCGAAGCCTCGCAAGCCTCGGCTTGGACGACGTACCGGCGAGAGCGCCGCTGACCTACCCCGGACGCCCGACCCCCGGCCCTTCCCTCCTGACCGGCGACGAACTGCTCCGGCTTGACGTGCGCCCGCGGCGGCTCGGCGACTGGCGCGTCACGGAGCTCGACGGGCAGCCGCTCGACGCCGTCCTCACCGACCTCGGGCAGGCGAGCACGGGCGACCGGCACCCGGTCATCGCGGTCGGCTCGAACGCCTCGCCCGGCCAGGTCGCGCACAAGCTCACCCGCCTCGGCATCCCGGCGGCGGTGCCGATGGCGCCGGTGCGGGTGGAGGGGATCGCCGTGGGCTGCTCGGGGCACATCAGCCCCGCCGGGTACGTGGCGGCCACCCCGTACGTGGAGCGCGCCGCGGCGACCGAGCTCGTCCTGACGTGGCTGGATTCGGCGCAGCTCAAGGCGGTCGACGAGACCGAGTTCCCGGACTACCGGCGGGCGGTGCTTCCGGGTGACCAGTTCCCGATGACGCTGCCGTCGGGCGAGCGGCTGAGCGGCGCGTACATCTACTTCAGCGCGCACGGCGTCCTCACCGACCCCGGCGGCGCCCTGCCCAGGCCGGGCGGCGGCGACCAGGCGACGCTGCTGCGGGCGCTGCTCGCGGCCTCCCCGCGCCTGGGGAAGCTGGTCGGGCCGGACCCCGAGACCTGGGTGGCCCGCGCCGGAGCCGAGCGTTCCGTGCGCGAGGAGGGCACCCGCGTCTTCGGCGAGGAGGGCTGGGTGCTTCCACAGACGGACTTCCTGCCGTACGCCGACGAGTCCGCGGAGCTGCTCCGGTACGACGACCTGCCTCCGCTGGGCGGCTCCCTGACCGATGGACCCGCCCCCTCGGCTTGACCGGAGTTTTACTCGCTCTTGGCTGGAACCGTCAGCCCACAGATATCCTCCTAACCCTTACGGGGGCGTGTGCCCCGACGTCCTGAACCATTCGATGGGTGCGGAGAATGATCGAGGCAGTCGGCCTGACGAAGCGCTACGGCGCCAAGACAGCCGTGTACAACCTTTCCTTCCAGGTGCGGCCCGGCACCGTGACCGGCTTCCTCGGCCCCAACGGGTCCGGCAAGTCGACGACGATGCGCATGATCCTCGGGCTCGACGCGCCCTCGCAGGGGCAGGTGACGATCGGCGGCTACCCGTACCGCAAGCTGCCGAACGCGCCCCGCCAGGTCGGTGCCCTGCTCGACGCCAAGGCGGTGCACGGCGGTCGGCACGCCCGCAACCACCTGCTGTGCCTCGCGCAGCTCTCCGGCATCCCGGCCCGGCGCGTGGACGAGGTCCTCGGGGTCGTCGGCCTCCAGGAGGTGGCCCGGAAGCGCTCCAAGGGCTTCTCGCTCGGCATGGGCCAGCGCCTCGGCATCGCCGCCGCGCTGCTCGGCGACCCGCAGGTGCTGCTCTTCGACGAGCCCGTCAACGGCCTCGACCCCGAGGGCATCCTCTGGGTGCGCAACCTGATGAAGTCGCTCGCCGCGGAGGGCCGCACGGTCTTCGTCTCCTCGCACCTGATGAGCGAGATGGCGCTCACCGCCGAGCACCTGATCGTCATCGGCCGCGGACAGCTGCTCGCGGACATGAGCGTCAGGGACTTCATCTCGGCGAACTCCGCCGACTTCGCCCGGGTGCGTACCCCCGACACCGACCCGCAGCAGCGCGAGAAGCTCACCGCCGCGCTCACCGAGGCCGGCGGCCAGGTGCTGCCCGAGCAGGACGGCGCGCTGCGCGTCACCGGCCTGCCGCTGCCCCGCATCAGCGACCTCGCGCACGGCGCGGACGTCCGCCTGTGGGAGCTCTCGCCGCACCAGGCCTCGCTGGAAGAGGCGTACATGCGCATGACGCAGGGCGCCGTCGACTACCGCTCCACCGTCGACCAGCGCGCGGGCCTGCAGCAGCAGCTCCCGCCCGGCGCCATGGCGCAGCCGCAGCAGCCCCAGCTGCCGGTGCCCGGCCAGAACCAGCCCGGCTGGTACGCCCCGCCGCCGCCCCAGCAGGGCGGCCAGCCCTTCGCGATGCCGCAGGGCGCGCCCGCCGCGCCGCCCGCCCCCGACGCGAACCCGTACGCCGCGGCCCCCCAGGCCCCGGCCGCGGCCCCCCAGGCCCCGGCCGCGGCCCCCTCCGCCGCGCCCGACATGACCAAGAGCGCCACCGACAACGAGGAATCCCGATGACCACGCCTCCGACTCCGCAGCAGCCGCAGGCGCAGCCCCAGCAGCCGCAGGACCAGCAGGCCCCCGCCGCCCCGGCCCAGCAGCCCCAGCCCCCCGTGCAGCAGCCCCAGCAGGCCTACGCGCACGCCGGGGCCCCGGTGCCGCACGGCGCCCCGGGCATGGCGGGCGCCCCCGCCGCGCCCGCGCCCGCCGCCCCGGCCCCGCCGTCGGCCTGGCAGCAGGCGATGAGCAACGCCTACACCTCGCCGATCCCGATCAAGAAGACCAACCTCGGGCACGCCCTCGCCTCCGAGTGGACGAAGATCAAGTCGGTCCGCTCCACGGTGTGGACGCTGAGCATCTTCCTGATCCTCGTCATCGGCATCGGGCTGCTCGCCGTCGCGAACACGCAGGCCGACGACTACCGCGACGTGCCGTTCACGGTCCCGGCGTTCTTCGGCCTGATGCTCGGCCAGATCTGCCTGATCACGCTGGGCGTCCTGGTGACCTCGTCCGAGTACGGCACCGGCATGATCCGCACCACGTTCACCGCGTCGCCGCAGCGCCACCGCGTGCTCGCGGCGAAGGCGCTGATCTTCTTCATCATCGCCTTCGTGGCGTCCGCGGGCTCGATCCTGCTCGTGGGTCTGATGGCGTCGGGCGCGCACAGCGGCCCGGAAGCGGGCGACATCGCCTGGGGCGGCACGGTCGTCAAGGGCGCCCTGTACGTCTCTCTGCTCGGCGTGCTCGCGCTCGCCGTCGGCTCCATGCTGCGCCACTCCGCCGGTGCCATCACGACGATGCTCGGCGTGGTCCTGGTGCCCGCGATCCTGCCGGGCTTCCTCGGCATCTGGGACAGCACCCAGAAGCTCGGCGACAAGATGGCCGACTACAACGCCATCAACTCGCTCGCCAAGATCTTCCGGATCGACGGCCTCGACAGCACCAGCACGGGCACGTCCCAGCTGATGCTGCTCGTCGTGATCACGGCCGCCGCCGTGATCGGCGCCTTCGCCCTCCTGGAGAAGCGCGACGTCTGACCGGACCTGGCCCGCCCCGCGGGAACGGCCCTAGTACCTCGGCGCGTTACGGGACCGCCGCACCCGCGTGGTGCGGCGGTCCTTCGCGTTCCAGCACGCCGTGTGCCAGTGCCTGCGCTCGTCCACGCCCGAGTGCTCGGGCCAGGCGACCACGTGCGCGAGGCCGGAGGGGATCTCCTGGTCGCAGCCCGGGCAGCGGTAGGTCTTGCCGGCCGCGCTGGCGCCCGCGACATGGCGCACGCTCCACTGTTCGCCCTGCCAGCTCTCGGCGCGCTGGAAGCCGCCGTAACGGCCGGCGGGCTCCGCGCCCTCGGCGGCCTGGCCCGGCCTGGGATCTCCGGCGCCCTTGGGGCGGTTACGACGCGGCGACACGGGACACCTCACGGAAGGGACAGTACTTGGCGTGGCTCGGCTGGGCGGGCCGCCGACAGCGGGCGGCGGTATGTCCAGCCTACGCACCGTACCGAGGGGTACACGTCCTCCACCAACCCCCACAGATCCCCCCTGCGCCGCGCAGAAAATCTGCCAATCTGCCCGCGAAGCCGTGCCTTTGGCACTTGTCACGCGTTGTTGCCGGTAGGGGAGTGCCTGCATCGGTGCCAAGGAGGCAGGAAGTTCGATGCGCTTAGGAAGTTTTGTGCTGGCCGCCCAGTTCCCGGGCCAGGGCCACGGGGAAGCACTGCACCGCGCCGTGCGGTCCGTCGAAGTCGCCGAGGAAGCGGGCCTCGAATCGGCCTGGCTCGCCGAACACCACTTCGTGCCGTACGGCACCTGTCCTTCCGCGATCACGCTCGCGGCCCTGCTGCTCGGCCGCACCCGGCGCATCCGCGTCGGCACGGCCGTCAGCGTACTGCCCACCGTCCATCCCGTGGCCCTCGGCGAACAGGCCGCGCTGCTGCACCTCACCTCCGGCGGGCGCTTCTCGCTGGGCGTGGGACGCGGCGGCCCCTGGGTGGACCTGGAAGTCTTCGGCTCGGGCATCGAGGCGTACGAGAAGGGGTTCCCGGAATCCCTCGACCTGCTGCTCAGCTGGCTCAGCGGGGCGGGCCGGGTGGCGGGCCCCGGCGGCCGGTTCGCCTTCCGCGACGTCGCGGTCGTGCCGCGCCCGACGGAGTCCCTGTGCCCGGCCCCGGCCCCCTTCCCGGACCGGCCCGCGCCGCCGGAGCCGGACGGCGCCGGGCCGTCCGCGGGCCCCGAGGTGGTCGTCGCCTGCACCTCGCCGTCCAGCGTCCGGCTCGCCGCGGCCCGCGGCCTGCCGATGCTCCTCGGCATGCACGTGGGCGACGAGGAGAAGGCCGAAATGGTGGCGTTGTGGAGCAGGCACGCGCGGGCCGCGGGGCGCACGCCGGACGAGGTGGCGCGGGCCGCGCACGTCTCGGCCGGGGTCGCCCAGATCGCGGACCGGCGCGTGGAGGCCAACGAGACGCTCACGAAGGCGATGCCGGGCTGGCTGAAGTACGGCCTCGACGCCCATGTCACGGTCGACGGCCGCGTTCGCGCCATGCGCGACCCTCTCGGGTACACGGAAATGCTGTGCGGCATCCACCCCGTGGGGACCCCTCAGGTCTGCGCGGACCGCCTGGCGGCGACCTCCGAGCGCACAGGCATCACCCGCTTCGCACTCCTGGTGGAAGGCTCAGGCGACCTCGCGACGACAGAGGAGAACGTACGCCGCCTGGGCACAGAAGTACTCCCCCAACTGACCTGACCAAGCGCCCCAAAGGGGCGCGGGGAACTGCGCGCCCAGCCCCCACAGCCCCGCAGACAAGAAAAAAAGGGGGCCACCCCCAAGGGAAACCCCACACAAAGGCGCCCCCGCCAGAAGAATGCTGCCGCCCCGGACTGAAACACCTCCCGCGTACGGAGCGGCAGCAACTGTCCTCAGCAGTCGCGAAGCTTCGGCGACTGATTCAACAACTGGCCACGGATCGAGGTGAACTTGGCCAGCCTGTCGTCTGCGGAGCCGTCCAGCGGGAACACCGCCACACGGTGGCAGTTCTGGAACGCCAGGCGGACACCGAAGTGGCGCTGCAGGGCGCCGCGAATCGCGTCACTCGCGAGCGCGCGGAGCAACTGACCGCGCGCCTGCTCGTCCGGCGGCGGCGTCTGGTTGTCGGCGAACTCGCCGCCGTCGACCTTCAGCTGGGCCACCAGGGAGCTGACCATCTCCCACGCATAAGGCAGGGAGGTCCGGACGCAGTCGACGAATGCTGCTTCGTCGACCTCGCCTCGCTCGGCCTGTTCCAACAGTGCCGGTGAGACGTCGAGCGACATGGGTTCTCCTCTCGCACCCCCAGGGAGCAGGGGCTTACGGACAGGGAAGGAGCTCGCATACGCAGCGTGCACGTGCGACGACCTCCTGCTTATACGGTAGGCAACGGCTCGGTGGACCACCAGGAGATTGGGCGCATAACCGGCCAGGATCGAACGGGTTCATCGCTGGACAAGTGGTGCGGTCCAAGGGCCCGCGGAGTCGGGAGCGACCCACGGAGTTCGCCGCACCACCCCGCGTCGAGTAGCGTTGCCGACCATGCGTCTCGTCATCGCCCGCTGCTCCGTGGACTACGCGGGCCGGCTCACCGCCCACCTCCCGTCGGCCCCCCGCCTGATCCTCGTCAAGGCGGACGGAAGCGTCTCCATTCACGCTGACGACCGGGCCTACAAGCCCCTCAACTGGATGTCGCCGCCGTGCGCCCTCAAGGAGGGCTCCGGCGACGACGCCGGTGTGTGGACGGTCATCAACAAGGCGGGCGAGAAGCTCATCATCACCATGGAGGAAGTCCTCCACGACTCCTCGCACGAACTGGGCGTCGACCCGGGTCTCATCAAGGACGGCGTGGAAGCACACCTTCAGGAGCTGCTCGCCGACAGGATCGAGACACTCGGAGAGGGATATACGCTGATCCGCCGCGAGTACATGACGGCGATCGGCCCGGTCGACATCCTCTGCCGCGACGCCGACGGGCAGACGGTCGCCGTCGAGATCAAGCGCCGCGGCGAGATCGACGGCGTCGAGCAACTCACCCGCTACCTGGAGCTGTTGAACCGCGACCCGCACCTGGCTCCGGTCCGGGGTGTCTTCGCCGCCCAGGAGATCAAGCCGCAGGCGCGCGTGCTCGCCACCGACCGCGGCATCGGCTGCGCCGTCCTCGACTACGACGCGCTGCGCGGCATCGAGGACGACAAGCTGCGCCTGTTCTGAACCGCCCGCCCCACCGGGGCGACCCGCACGTGCGAAGGGGCCGGACTCCCGAGGGAATCCGGCCCCTTCGCGTATCCGTGCGTTCCCGCCCCTTCGCGCATCCGCGCGTTCCCGGCCAGGGGGGCGCGACCGGCCCACGGGCACGCCCCCGTGTGTCCGGGCGCCTCCGTCGGCGCGTACGCCCCGTCAGGTCACCGCCGCCGCACCGGACCCGGACGTGCCGCCCGTCGTCGGGCCGGAGGAGGTGACCGGGCTCGACGACGTCGGGCCGCTCGCCGACGTGGAGGTGTCCGGCGAGGACGGCGGCGACGGGGTGGTCGGCGGCGGCGTGGTCGGCGGAGTGGTGGGCGGGGTCGTCGGCGGAGTCGTGGGCGGCTTCGTCGGCGGCTTCGTGGGCTTGGTCGGCTTGTCCGTCGGCTTCGTGGGCTTGTCCGTCGGCTTGGTCGGCTTGTCGCTGGGCTTGGTCGGTTTGTCGGTGGGCTTCGTGGGCTTGGTCGGCTTGCCCGACGGGTCCTTCGGTCCTTCGCTCTTCGAGGGCTCGCCGCTCGCGCCGGGCTTCGGGTCGTCGGAGGTGCCGGGGACGCCGTCCTCGCCGGGGTCGGCCGGACCCTCGGAGGAGCCGTCGCTCGGCTTGTCCGCGCCGAGGCCGCCGCCGTCGTCGTCCGCGCTGGCCGACTGGTCGGTGCGCACCCGGTCGGGCGGCCCGTCGTCCTTGTCGGAGGTCGCGCCGAGCGTCACCACGGTGCCGAGGACGGCGACGAGGAGCGCGCCCGCCCCGGCCGCGACCAGGTTGCGCCGGGTGCCGCGCACGATCGAGCGGCGCGTCGATCCGGCACCGGAGCCCGCGGCCGCGCCGGCGCCCGCGGGGACGGCCTGCCGGGTGACGACGGTGTCGGCCTCCGGAGGCGGCGGCGCGGGCAGCGCGAACGCCGCGGGGATGCCACCGGGCGGCGACGCCGACTCCTCGTACCGGGCGTCGGGCACCTCCTCGCCCGCCGTCGCCCGGCCGTCCGGCAGCAGCCCGCCGGAGCGGTCGGCGACCAGGGCCAGCGCCCTGCGGCCCGCGATCATGCCGCGCTTGTCGGCGAGGGCGCCGCGCAGGCCGATGGAGGCCTCCAACTCGGCGCGGGCCCGGTCGAGGCGTCCGGCGCAGAGCGCGAGGATGCCCAGCTCGTGGTGGAAGTAGGCCTCTTCGGCGACCTCGCCGGAGGTGCGCGAGGCTTCCTGCCCAGACCTGAGCGCCCGCTCCCAGGCACCCCAGTTCAACCCACCGGCGAAGGCGGGCGCGGCCGTGCGGGCGAGGAGCACCGCGGCGGACGGCTCGGTGCCGCCGTCGGTGCCGCCGTCGGTCCCGGCTCCGGGGCCGTTGACCAGGGCGGTGAGCGCGGCGAGGACCGCGTCGGCCTCGGCGGCGACCCGCTCGGGGGCCACCGAGGGATGCCCGGACCACCAGGCGTAGTGCCGGGCGGCGGACTGGGCGTTCGCGGCGGCGTCGTCGGCGTATCCGGCGCCCTCCAGCTGGGTGCACACCCCGGCCGCGAGGCGGTAGTGGCCGCCGACCGGGGTGACGAGGGCGCAGTCGACCAGTTCGGCGAGCGCGGCGTCGGCGTGGGTGTCGCCGACGAGCGCGGGCAGGTGGGCCGGGTGCGGCAGTTCGCCGCCGAGCGCGACGGCGAGCCGCAGCGCGGCGCGCGCGGACGCGCTGAGCCGGGAGGCGAGCAGCGCGGCGGGCGCGGCGCCGTCGGCGAGGGACGGCAGCGGCACGTCGTGCCCGGCCGTCTCGAAGGGCGCGTCGTAGCCGGGGTCCTGGCCGGGGCCGTACTCGTCGAAGGCGCCGGGGTCGGCGAGGAGCCGGTCGCGCTGCCGCAGCAGGGCTCCGGCCTGGACGAAGCGCAGCGGCAGGCCCTCGGACTCGAACCACAGGTCGCCGGCCCAGTTGGCCTCGTCGTCGGTGAGGACGCGGCCGACGACGCGCTCCAGGAGCTCCAGGCCCCCGCCGCGGCCGAGGCCGCCGAGGAAGACCTCTTCGAGGTGGGACTCGGGCGAGGGCGCGGCGATGTCGGGCGTCGCGGCGACGAGGAAGGCGCACTCGGGGGTCGCGTCCAGGAGCTCTTCGAGGGCGGCGCCGCCGAACTCCAGGTCGTCGAGGACGACGACGGCGCCGATGTCGCGGAGCAGTTCGCGCAGCATGGCCCGGTCGGGGCGGTGCAGGGGCGCGTCGTGGACGGCGGCGAACAGGTCGTACAGGAGGTCGCCGACGGTGCGGTGGTATCCGCTGAGGCGGATCACGCCGTCGGGGGCGAGGTCCGCGCAGTCCTCGGCGACGGCGGCGAGCAGCGCCGTGCGGCCGGATCCGGCGGGTCCTGTGAGGCGCACGGAGCGGCCGCGGGCGAGCAGGCGCACCAGGCGCTCGCGCTCCTCCTGCCGTTCGAGCAGGGGCAGGCGGGGCAGGGCGGGGCCCGGCGGCACCGGGGGCTGGGCGGCGCGGCGGCGTTCGGCGCGCTCGACGGCGGAGTGCTTGGGCGGGTGTCCGGGCTGCTCCCCCGGCGGGCAGGGCTCTATCTCGCTGCCGTCGACGGGGTTCACGGTCAGCAGGAAGTCGCCGGACACCACTTGGACGGTGCGGGCGACGGCGGGCGGCCCGAAGTCGGCCGTGGCCGAGGGGCCTGGTGCGGGTGGGCCCGGTGGTGCGTCCTGCGGCGTCCGGTGCTCGGGTGCCGCCGCGCCGTCGTCGTGGGTGCCCTCGCGGCCGATGCCCGCGCCGTCGCGGTCGTCACCGTCGTGGCCGTACTCTTCCGGTCCCCGGTTCATCGGGTCCATGGTCTCAGCCCCCCAGATGCGTCGTGTGCGAAGCCCCCTCCGGCCTTGAGCACACCGCGCTGTCGCTTCTGGTCCGGTGCCCCCCGTGCGGGTTCGTCTATCGGCAGGCGACCGAACCCTAAACCTTCTTCAGTATCCCCGTGGAGGGCGGGGTACCGCCCAGTCCGAGACGTCACAGTCTCGTGAGGATTGTGCGTGAGGGAGCGCTCCCGCCCCCCTCGCGCGGCTTATACGCGAGGGAGGGATTCGACCCCGATGCCGCCTTCGATGGCGAGGATGCGGTGGAGTCGGGTGGCGACGAGGAGGCGCTGCATCTGCGGGGGTACGCCGCGCAGCACCAGGCGGCGGCCGCAGCGTCCGGCGCGCCGGTGGGCGCCCATGATGACGCCGAGTCCCGTGGCGTCCCACGAGTCGAGTTCGGACAGGTCGAGCACCAGGTCGCCGGCGCCGTCGTCGACGGCCGAGTGCAGGACCGTACGGGCGTCCGCCGCGCTGCGTACGTCGAGGCGTCCCCCGACGACCAGCTGGGCCTGGTCGCCCCTGATGTGCATATGCGCTCCCCAAGAGTGCGGTGTCGTATGTGGCGCCTGTGCCGCAAGGCGTCTGTGTATGTCACAGCAACTGACTGCCGCTCGGGTAAGGAAGTTGCCGTCTGTAAGCGAACCGATACCGAATTCACCCCGAGGGGTGATCCCAGGAGGCGTACAGGCGTCGGTATCCGCGTCAGTGCTTGTCGAGGCTCAGTGCTTGTCGAGGCTCAGTGCCCGTGAAGGCTCAGTGCTTGTAGAAGCCCTGCCCGCTCTTGCGCCCGATGTCACCGGCGTCAACCATCCGGCGCATCAGCTCCGGCGGGGCGAACTTCTCGTCCTGGGACTCCGTGTAGATGTTGTCGGTGGCGTGCAGCAGGATGTCGACGCCGGTGAGGTCGGCCGTCGCGAGCGGGCCCATGGCGTGGCCGAAGCCCAGCTTGCAGGCGATGTCGATGTCCTCGGCGCTGGCGACGCCCGACTCGTAGAGCTTGGCGGCCTCGACGACGAGGGCGGAGATGAGACGGGTGGTCACGAAGCCCGCGACGTCGCGGTTGACGACGATGCAGGTCTTGCCGACGGACTCGGCGAACTCCCGGGTGGTGGCGAGGGTTTCGTCGCTCGTCTTGTGGCCGCGGACCAGCTCGCACAGCTGCATCATGGGCACCGGCGAGAAGAAGTGGGCGCCGACGACGCGCTCCGGACGGTCCGTCACGGCCGCGATCTTGGTGATCGGGATGGCGGAGGTGTTGGAGGCGAGCACGGTCTCGTCGCGCACGATCTTGTCGAGGGTGCGGAAGATCTCGTGCTTGACCTCGAGCTTCTCGAACACGGCCTCGACGACGACGTCCGCGTCGGCGGCGGCGTCCAGGTCGGTGGTGGTCGTGATGCGGCCGAGCGCGGCCTCCGCGGCGGCGACGTCGAGCTTGCCCTTGGCGACGAACTTCTCGTACGAGGCCTTGATGCCGTCGGTGCCACGGGTCAGCGCCTCGTCGGTGACATCACGCAGGACGACGTCCCAGCCCGCCTGTGCGGATACCTGGGCGATGCCGGACCCCATGAGTCCGGCTCCGATGACGGCGAGCTTCCGTGCCACGTTACGACTCCCCTTACTTACCGACGACTGAGCGCTTACCCGCTGTTTACGTATCGCTCTGGCCCGGACATTAGCGCTCACAGCCGCTCAGGGGACCGCTAAGAGACGCACGCCACGTCCCATTTGACGGACATCACACCGGGAGGGGTCCCGGTGTGACCGTCGGGGTGTCATGTGGCCGTGCGGATCCCGTAGTTGAGGACCTGCTCGCCTAGCACGTCCTCCAGTTCGTCGAGCAGGTCGAGGGCCTCGCGGGAGACCTCCTCGGGCACCCGGCGCGCCATCATCTCGGCGCCGATCCAGGCGAAGACCGTGCCGTACGCCCAGGTGAGCTGGCCCGCGACGAGTTCGGGGAGGCGGCCGGGTACGGGGCCCGCCTCCTCGCGCAGGGTGGTCTCCAGGTCCTTGAGGCTCTCCTGCTGCAGGGCCCACAGGCGGGAGCGCAGGGCGGGCGACTCGGCGATGACCTTCATGAAGTCGGCGTACCCGGCGAAGAGCCCGACGGTCGGCGAGACACCCTCGACCAGGACGCGCAGCTCGCGCAGGACGGCGGCGGCGGGGGACTCCCCCACCCGGCGCCCGCGCACCCACCGGGAGAGCCGGTCGACCATCTCGACGCCGCGGTCGAGGAACAGGTCCTCCTTGGCCGGGAAGTAGTTGTAGACCGTGTTGACCGAGACGTCGGCGGCGTCGGCGATCTCCGCGACGGTCACGGTGACGAATCCGTGCTCGACGAACAGACCGGTCGCGATGTCCGAGATCCGCTGCTTGGTCTGCCGCTTCTTCCGCTCCCTGAGCCCCTCAGTCATGCCCCCATCGTAGCTTCGCTGGTCTCCATGAAAACTTGAGCTCACCGAAAATTTGGGTGCATTGCAAAATTCCAGAGTCTCTGTTTTTGTGGTCTCCATGGCAATCATCAGCACGGCCGGACTGGCCAAGACGTATCCGACGAAGGCGGGCCCCGTGGAGGCCGTGCGCGGCATCGACCTGACCGTCCAGCCCGGCGAGATCCTCGGCTTCCTCGGCCCGAACGGCGCGGGCAAGACGACCACGCTGCGCATGCTCACCACGCTTCTGCCGCCCACCGCCGGCGCCGCCACCGTCGCGGGCTTCGACCTGGCCCGCGAGCCGGCGGCGGTGCGCGGCCGGATCGGGTACGTGGCCCAGTCGGGCGGCGTCGACCTGAACATCTCGGTGCGCGAGGAACTGGTCACCCAGGGGCGGCTCTACCGCCTCACCAAGGCCGAAGCCGTCGCCCGCGCCGAGGAGTTGGCCCGCGACCTCGGCCTGTCCGACCTGCTGGAGCGCAAGTGCGCCGCACTCTCCGGCGGCCAGCGGCGGCGGCTCGACATCGCCATGGGCCTGATGCACCGGCCCGCGGTCCTCTTCCTCGACGAGCCGACGACGGGCCTCGACCCCGGCGCCCGCGCCGACCTGTGGGACCTGGTCCGCCGCCTGCGCGCCGACCACGGCACGACCGTGTTCCTGACCACGCACTATCTGGACGAGGCGGACGCCCTGGCCGACCGGATCGTCGTCGTGGACCAGGGCGTCGTCGTCGCCGACGGCACGCCGAGCGCCCTCAAGCTCCAGTACGCGGGCTCGGCCGACGCGCCCCTCCAGGACGCCTTCCTCGCCATCACCGGCCGCGGCCCGGCCCCGGTCGACCGCACCCCGGTCGCCGTCTAGCCCCGGACCCCAGCCCGACCACGACCCCAGGACACCCCATGCCCGCACTGCTCTCCGACACCGCCCTGGTCTTCGGGCGCTACGCCCGCCAGACCCTGCGCTCCAAGTTCCAGATGCTCTTCGGCGTCCTCACGCCCCTGCTCTACCTGCTCTTCTTCGGGCCGCTGCTCACCGATCTGCCGCTGGGCTCGCGCGGCGACTCCTGGCAGGTGCTCGTGCCGGGGCTGCTGCTCCAGCTCGGCCTCTTCGGGGCGACGTTCAGCGGCTTCGCGATCATCATCGAGAAGCAGTTCGGCGTGGTGGAGCGGATGCGGGTGACGCCCGTGAGCAGGCTCGCGCTGCTGCTCGGGCGGGTGCTGCGGGATGCCGCGCTGTTCGTGTTCCAGGCGGTGCTGCTCGTCCTTGCGGCGCTCGCCATGGGCCTGCGGGCGCCGCTCGCGGGCGTCCTCATCGGCTTCGCCTTCGTGGGCGTCCTGACGCTCTCGCTCGCCTCGCTCTCGTACGCCCTGGCCCTGAAGGTCTCCAAGCCGCACGAGTTCGGGCCCGTGGTGAACGCCGTGAGCATGCCCTCCATGCTGCTCTCCGGCCTGATGCTGCCGATGGCCCTCGCGCCGGGCTGGCTGGACGTCCTGTCGCACTTCATGCCGTTCCGCTACCTCGTGGACGCGGTGCGGGCGGCGTACGTCGGCGACTACGCGAGCCACGCGCTGCTGTACGGCGTGGTGACGGCCGCGGCGTTCGCGGCGCTGTCCGTGATCGTGGGCACGCGCGTGTTCCGGACGGCCGGGGCCTAACTACTCTGGCCGCATGGTCAATCTGACGCGCATCTACACCCGGACCGGCGACCAGGGCACCACCGCCCTCGGCGACATGAGCAGGACCTCCAAGACCGACCTCAGGATCTCCGCGTACGCGGACGCCAACGAGGCCAACGCCGCCATCGGCACCGCCATCGCCCTCGGCGGCCTGGCCCCGGAGGTCGTGGCGGTCCTCACCCGGGTCCAGAACGACCTCTTCGACGTGGGCGCCGACCTGTGCACCCCCGTCGTCGAGGACCCGAAGTACCCGCCGCTGCGCGTCGAGCAGCCCTACATCGACAAGCTGGAGGCGGACTGCGACCGCTTCAACGAGGACCTGGAGAAGCTCCGCAGCTTCATCCTGCCGGGCGGTACGCCGGGCGCGGCCCTGCTGCACCAGGCGTGCACGGTGGTCCGGCGGGCCGAGCGGTCCACCTGGGCGGCGCTGGACGAGCACGGTTCCGCCGAGAAGGGCGGCACCATGAACGCGCTCACCGCGACCTACCTCAACCGCCTCTCCGACCTCCTCTTCATTCTCGCCCGAACGGCGAACAAGGAGGTCGGAGACGTGCTGTGGGTGCCCGGCGGGGAGCGCTGAAGGCGGCGGGAGGGCTTCAGACCTTGGTGAGGTCGTGCGGGCGCTCGTCGCGCTCCCCCGGGGCCGGGGCGGGCTTCCGCTTCGGGAACAGCGTGTAGCTCAGCGCGATCAGGCCGTGGATACCGGCGGCGCGCCACGCGGTGTACATCCACGAGTCGAGCGAGCCCGTGCGGCCCGGGTCGTCCACGTACCACTTGGCGAGCAGCAGCAGCCCGGACGCGACCGCCGCCGCGACCACCGTGCCCAGCCAGACCTTGCCCTCGTGCTGGGCACGCGGCCAGCCGTAGCGCGGCGGGCGCGGCACCGGGGTGCCGTTGAAGCGGTGCGCGGCGTGGCCGTCGAGCCACTTCACGGTGCGGTGGCCGTGGCCGACGGTGTAGCCGATGTAGACGGCGGCCAGGCCGTGCTTCCAGCTCGGGTCGGCGCCGTTCTTCAGGTCGATGGCGGTGACGACGAGCAGGAGCAGTTCGAGCAGTGGCTCGCAGAGCAGGATCGCGAGGCCGAGGCGCGGCATCTTCAGCAGATAGCGGGCGCCGAGACCGGCGGCGAGGATCACCCAGAAGCCGACCTCGCAGATGATGATCAAGGTGACGATCACGGCTCGTTCCTCCTGCTGCGTTGTCCCGGGGGACGACCCCCGGCTCCCCGGCCGAAGGGCCGGACCCTGTTCCTCGTGCTCACTCCTCCAGGCTCCCGCCGGTCAAGGGGCGGATCGTCGTCGCGAGTGACGAATCGCGGCTGCATCCTTCGATGTACCGGGGCTTCACCCGGCATAGGGAGGCCAGGGCCCGCCGGGCCGTGTTGGATGGAGTCATGCCGCTGTCGCTCCCCCGCCGCCCGGACGTCGTCGACGTCCGCATCTGTGTGGTCAGTCTGGTCAGCGGTCTCGGCCTGTACGCGCTCGGCATCACGATGCAGAGCCGCGCGCTCGGCCCGAACTGGTCGCTCCTGCCGTTGTTCGTCATGTCCGGCCTGGTGCTCATGCGCCGCACCGCTCCACAGTTCGCGCTCGCCGTTGGCACCCTCGCGCTCATCGCCGACCAGTTCACGACCGGGAATCTCGCGACGGTCGTGATGTTCACGGACCTCGTGTACGCGGCCGTGGTGTACGGCACGCCCGCCCAGGCTCGCCGCATCCCCGTGACGACGGGCCTGATCACGGTCGCGGTGACCGTCGGCTTCCTGGCCTGGTTCCGGCAGGCGGACGCGATCCTGGTGGGTGCCGTGACCGCGCTCGTGTCGTTCGCACCCGCGACCACGGGCGTCCTGGTCCGCAACCACCGGGAGGCCGCCGACCTGGCCAGGCTGCGCGCCGAGCAGACCGCGCTGCTCGCCGAGAAGGACCGCGCGCAGGCCGTCACCGCCGAGCGCGCGCGGATGGCCCGCGAGCTGCACGACATGGTCGCCAACCACCTGTCGGCCATCGCCATCCACTCCACGGCCGCGCTGTCCCTGGACGACCCGCGCACCACGAAGGACGCGCTCACCGTCATCCGCGAGAACAGCGTGGAGGGCCTGGCCGAGATGCGCCGCCTCATCGGCATCCTGCGCGACTCCAGCGGCGACCTGGAACCGGCCGCCGCCCCCACCCTGGACGGCCTAGGCGCCCTCGCCGGGAACGCCCGCACCAACGGCCTGGACGTCCGCCTCGACGACGCCCGCACCCCGGACGACGCGCCCCTGCCCGCGCCGGTCGAGCTGGCCGCGTACCGCATCGTCCAGGAGTCCCTCACCAACGCCCTCAAGCACGCCGCGCCCGGCCAGGTCACCGTGGCCCTCGTCCGGGAGCGCGACGGGCTCCGCGTGCGGGTGACCAGCCCGTTCGGCGAGGTCAAGGGGCCGCGCGCACCCGGCTCCGGCGCCGGTCTCGTCGGCATGGAGGAGCGGGCCGCGCTGCTCGGCGGGACCTTCGAGTCCGGCCCCGAGGTGCATCCGGACGTGCCCGGCGCCAAGGTGTGGCGGGTCGAGGCCCGCCTGCCCATCGACCCCAAAGACCAAGGAGTCCCCGAATGATCCGCGTGCTCGTCGCCGAGGACCAGTCCGCCGTGCGGGCGGGCCTGGTCCTGATCCTGCGCAGCGCGCCCGACGTGGAGGTGGTCGGCGAGGCCGCGGACGGCGAGCAGGCGGTGGCCCTGGCCCGGGAGCTGCGGCCCGACCTGATCCTGATGGACGTGCAGATGCCCCGGCTCGACGGCGTCTCGGCGACCCGCCAGGTGGTGGCCGAACAGCTGGCGGACGTGCTCGTCCTGACCACGTTCGACCTCGACGAGTACGTCTTCGGGGCGCTGCGCGCGGGCGCGTCCGGCTTCCTCCTGAAGAACACGGAGGCGAGGGACCTCCTGGAGGCGGTGCGCACGGTGGCCCGCGGCGAGGGCCTGATCGCCCCCGCGGTGACCCGCCGCCTGATCGCCGAGTTCGCCACGCCGAAGCGCACCCCGCGCCAGGGCAGCACGGTGGACCCGGCGGTGCTCGACACCCTCACCCGCCGCGAACGCGAGGTCCTCTCCTGCCTCGGCGAGGGCCTCTCCAACGCGGAGATCGCGGGCCGCCTGGACATGGCGGAGGCGACGGTGAAGACCCATGTGAGCCGGCTGCTCGGCAAGTTGGAGCTGCGCAGCAGGGTGCAGGCGGCCGTGCTCGCCCAGGAGCTGGGGGTCTGAGGAAGCGTCAGACTGGCGCGGGCAGAGCTCTACCGTCCTGCCGCAGCCCGCACACCCGGCCAACGGCGAGCGATAAATAGCCCGTCCGGCGATTGAGGACGAGCCCGAAGGGCGATCGGGGGCGCCCGACACCAAGGGACACCCAACCGCCCAGGGCCCAGGGGCCAGGCCTCTTGACCGTTGGTCCAGACCTTTCTATTCTCGCGGCACTGCGGTGGGCACATGACAGGCACAGATCAGACACAGCGTGCTCACGGGCGTCGCAGGGATTCACCCCCACCCCGGAACTCGACCGAGGAGCACCCCTTGCGCGTCAGACACAGGTCAAGACATCGGCTGACAGCCGGGCTCACCACTCTGCTGCTCCCGCTCGCCACCCTGGTCGCCCTCGGCGGCAACGCCGAGGCGGCCCCGGACACCGCGCCGAAGAGCGCCCAAGCAGCCCCCAAGGCCGCCGCCGGGGCCACCGCCACGTACGCCAAGACCCAGGACTGGGGCTCCGGCTTCGAGGGCAAGTGGACCATCAAGAACACCGGCACCACCGCTCTCAGCTCCTGGACGGTCGTGTGGGACTTCCCCGCGGGCACCAAGGTGACGTCGGCCTGGGACGCGACCGTCACCAACTCGGGCGACAAGTGGACCGCGAAGAACCTGGGCTGGAACGGCTCCCTCGCCCCGGGCGCGAGTGTCTCCTTCGGCTTCAACGGCTCAGGACCCGGCTCCCCGGCCAACTGCACGCTCAACGGCGAGAGCTGCGACGGCGGCGGCCAGCCCGGCGACAACCCGCCCTCCGCCCCCGGCACCCCGACCGCCTCCGGCATCACCGACACCTCGGTGAAGCTGGACTGGAAGGCCGCGACCGACGACAAGGGCGTCAAGAACTACGACGTGCTGCGCGACGGCGCGAAGGTCGCGACGGTGACCGGCACCTCGTACGCGGACTCCGGGCTCACCAAGGGCACCGACTACTCGTACAGCGTCCAGGCCCGTGACACCGCGGACCAGACCGGGCCCGCGAGCGGGTCGGTGAAGGTGCGCACCACGGGCGGCGGCACCGACCCAGGCCCCGGCGACAAGGTGAAGCTCGGGTACTTCACCAACTGGGGCGTCTACCAGCGCAACTACCACGTGAAGAACATCGTGTCCTCCGGCTCCGCCGAGAAGATCACGCACATCAACTACGCGTTCGGCAACGTCCAGGGCGGCAAGTGCACCATCGGTGACGCCTACGCCGACTACGACAAGGCGTACACCGCCGACCAGTCCGTCGACGGCGTCGCCGACACCTGGGACCAGCCGCTGCGCGGCAACTTCAACCAGCTGCGCAAGCTGAAGGCCAAGTACCCGCACATCAAGGTCCTCTGGTCGTTCGGCGGCTGGACCTGGTCCGGCGGCTTCACCGACGCCATGAAGAACCCGGAGGCGTTCGCGGACTCCTGCTACAAGCTGGTCGAGGACCCGCGCTGGGCCGATGTGTTCGACGGCATCGACCTGGACTGGGAGTACCCGAACGCGTGCGGCCTGAGCTGTGACAGCAGCGGCCCGGCCGTGATGAAGACGATGATGCAGGCGTTCCGGACCAAGTTCGGCGCGAACAACCTCGTCACCGCCGCCATCACCGCCGACGCCTCCCCCGGCGGCAAGATCGACGCCGCTGACTACGGCGGCGCCGCGCAGTACACCGACTGGTACAACGTGATGACGTACGACTTCTTCGGCGCCTGGGACGCCAAGGGTCCGACGGCCCCGCACTCGCCGCTGACCGACTACCCGGGCATCCCGAAGGGCGGCTTCAACTCCGCGGCGGCGATCAACAAGCTGAAGGCCAAGGGCGTACCGGCCAAGAAGCTCCTGCTCGGCATCGGCTTCTACGGCCGAGGCTGGACCGGCGTCACCCAGAAGGAGCCAGGCGGCACGGCCACCGCGGCCGCGCCGGGCACCTACGAGGCGGGCATCGAGGACTACAAGGTCCTCAAGAACTCCTGCCCGTCCAACGGCACGGTCGCGGGCACGGCCTACGCGCACTGCGGCAACAACTGGTGGTCGTACGACACCCCGGCGACGATCCGCGCCAAGATGGCCTGGGCGAAGGAGCAGGGCCTCGGCGGCGCCTTCTTCTGGGAGTTCAGCGGCGACACCGCGAACGGCGAACTGGTGGCAGCGATCAATGACGGCCTGAAGTAACAGGCCCACACGACGAAGCCGGGTTGACGGGAACGCCCCCCGTCAGCCCGGCTTCTTCATGGATTCGACACCCGACGCCCGAGGGGGTCGCGCCCCAAAGGGGCGCGGGGAACTGCGCGCCCAGCCCCCACAAACCCGCAGACGACAAACCCGCAAGACGCCGTCAGGCGACATTCACCCGCTGCCCAGGAGGCGCAGCCTCCAGCCACGCCAAGAACCCGGTCAGCGCATCCTCACTCATGGCGAGTTCCAGCCGCACCCCACGGTGCAGACACCCCAGAACGACGGCGTCCGAAAGCAGCGCAAGCTCCTCCTCGCCGTCCGGGGCGCGCCGGTCGACGACCTCGATCGCCGAGCGCTCCAGGATGCGGCGCGGCCGGGGGGCGTAGGAGAAGACGCGGAACCACTCGACCCGGTCGCCGCTGTAGCGGGCGACGCCGTAGCCCCAGCCCTTGCCGGAGACTCCGGCGGAATCCTCGGGCTCCGGGGCGTGCCAGCGCAGGCTGCAGTCGAAGGTGCCGCCGGAGCGCTGGATCAGCCGGCGGCGCAGTCCGAAGACGAAGAGCCCCAGCAACACCAGCGCGATCAACACAAGTCCGCACACGAGCAGAACGAGGATCATCGGCACCGACCTCCTCGCCTCAACACGACTTCTCGAAACGGACCAAACAACCGCACCCGGAACCGCACCCGCATCGCCTCAGCCGCGACCAGGTCCGGAAGGCTCCGGTCCTGGCCGCGGCTGAGTCACGTTACGCCGCGCGCCGGGGGTCAGCGCGCCGCCACCGCACGAAGTCGAACGTCGGCGCGCCGCTCGGCGGAGGCGTCGGCCTCCGACTTGGCACGCTCGAACGCCCGCTCCGCGCGCTGGACGTCGATCTCGTCGGAGAGCTCGGCGATCTCGGCGAGCAGCGACAGCTTGTTGTCGGCGAACGAGATGAATCCGCCGTGCACCGCGGCGACGACCGTCCCGCCGTCGCTCGTACGAATGGTCACCGGGCCCGACTCCAGCACACCGAGCAGCGGCTGGTGACCGGGCATGACGCCGATGTCGCCGGACGTGGTGCGCGCGACGACCAGGGTGGCCTCGCCGGACCAGACACTGCGGTCCGCGGCGACCAGCTCGACATGCAGCTCAGCAGCCAAGGGTGGCTCCTCGGGTCACCACCCGGCGGTTCAGCCGGGTGTTGGGTCAAATTCTAGTGGGCGTAGGGAGAAGGGCGGACACGACCCCGTGTCGCGGGGTGTACCCGCCCCTCTCCCGATGAGCTGCTTGGCTCAGGAGACGCCGAGCTCCTTGGCGTTCTTCTTCAGGTCCTCGAGACCACCGCACATGAAGAACGCCTGCTCCGGGAAGTGGTCGTACTCGCCGTCGCAGATCGCGTTGAAGGCCGCGATCGACTCGTCGAGGGACACGTCCGAACCGTCCACGCCGGTGAACTGCTTGGCGGCGTGGGTGTTCTGGGAGAGGAAGCGCTCCACACGACGGGCACGGGACACGACGAGCTTGTCCTCTTCGCCGAGCTCGTCGATACCGAGGATCGCGATGATGTCCTGGAGGTCCTTGTACTTCTGCAGGATTCCCTTGACGCGCATGGCGGCGTCGTAGTGGTCCTGCGCGATGTAGCGCGGGTCCAGGATGCGGGACGTGGAGTCCAGCGGGTCCACGGCCGGGTAGATGCCCTTCTCGGAGATCGGACGGGAGAGCACCGTCGTCGCGTCGAGGTGGGCGAAGGTGGTGGCCGGGGCCGGGTCGGTCAGGTCGTCCGCGGGGACGTAGATCGCCTGCATCGAGGTGATCGAGTGACCACGGGTCGAGGTGATGCGCTCCTGGAGGAGACCCATCTCGTCGGCCAGGTTCGGCTGGTAGCCCACCGCGGAGGGCATGCGGCCGAGCAGGGTCGAGACCTCGGAACCGGCCTGGGTGAAGCGGAAGATGTTGTCGATGAAGAACAGCACGTCCTGCTTCTGCACATCGCGGAAGTACTCCGCCATGGTCAGACCGGCCAGGGCCACGCGCAGACGCGTGCCCGGCGGCTCGTCCATCTGGCCGAAGACCAGCGCGGTCTTGTCCAGAACGCCGGCTTCCTCCATCTCGACCATGAGGTCGTTGCCCTCACGGGTGCGCTCGCCGACACCGGCGAAGACGGAGACACCGTCGTGCAGCTTGGCCACACGGACGATCATTTCCTGGATCAGCACGGTCTTGCCGACACCGGCACCACCGAACAGACCGATCTTTCCACCCTTGACGTACGGGGTGAGAAGGTCGACGACCTTCAGGCCGGTCTCGAACATCTCGGTCTTGGACTCGAGCTGGTCGAAGGCCGGGGCCTTGCGGTGGATCGTCCAGCGCTCGGCGTCGGCGACCGTGGACGCGTCGTCGTTCAGGACCTCACCGAGGGTGTTGAACACCCGGCCCTTGGTGACGTCGCCGACCGGGACGGAGATGCCCGCACCCGTGTCGGTCACCGGGGCCTGGCGGACCAGGCCGTCGGTGGGCTGCATCGAGATCGCGCGGACCACGCCGTCGCCCAGGTGCTGGGCGACCTCGAGGGTCAGCGTCTTCTTCGCGCCCTCGGTCGACGGGTCGTCGACCTGGACGTGCAGGGCGTTGTAGATCTCCGGCATCGCGTCGACGGGGAACTCCACGTCGACGACCGGGCCGATGACCCGGGCGACGCGGCCCGTGGCAACGGCCGTCTCAACAGTGGTCGTCATTACTTGTCACTCCCCGCGGTCGCGTCGGACAGGGCTGCTGTGCCGCCGACGATCTCGCTGATTTCCTGGGTGATTTCGGCCTGGCGGGCCGCGTTGGCAAGCCGGGACAGATTGTTGATCAAGTCTCCGGCGTTATCGGTGGCCGACTTCATCGCGCGGCGCGTGGCGGCGTGCTTGGAGGCAGCCGACTGCAGCAGCGCGTTGTAGATACGGCTCTCGACGTAGCGCGGCAGCAGGGCGTCGAGGACGTCCTCCGCCGACGGCTCGAAGTCGAACAGCGGCAGGATCTCGTCCTTCGCCGTCGACTCCTCGGCCACCTCTTCGAGGCTGAGGGGCAGCAGGCGGCCGTCGACCGCCGTCTGCGTCATCATCGACACGAACTCGGTGTAGACGATGTGGAGCTCGTCCACGCCGCCCTCGGCCGTCTCCGTCTCGATGGCCTCGATCAGCGGGCCCGCGACCGCCTTGGCGTCCGCGTACTCGGGCTGGTCGGTGAAGCCGGTCCACTGCTTCGCGATCTTGCGCTCGCGGAAGTTGTAGTGGGCCACACCGCGGCGGCCGACGACGTAGACGTCGACCTCCTTGCCCGCGGCCTCGAGGCGCGCGGTCAGCTGCTCCGCGGCCTTGATGGCGTTGGAGTTGAAGGCGCCGGCGAGACCGCGGTCGCTCGTGAGGAGCAGCACCGCGGCACGCGTCGACGTCTCCGGCTCGGTCGTCAGCGGGTGCTTGGTGTTCGAACCGGTGCCCACCGCCGTGACCGCGCGCGTCAGCTCGGTCGCGTACGGCGTGGAGGCCGCCACCTTGCGCTGCGCCTTGACGACGCGCGAGGCGGCGATCATCTCCATCGCCTTGGTGATCTTCTTGGTCGCCGTGACGGATTTGATGCGACGCTTGTAGACCCGGAGCTGGGCTCCCATGAGTCAGGTCCCTTCCGTCGTCACTTGCCGGCAGCGGCAGGAACGTCCTCGCCGAGAAGCTTCCCGTCCGAGGTCTCGAACTGCTTCTTGAACTCCGCGACGGCGTCACCGATGGCCGTGATGGTGTCGTCCGACATCTTGGCGCCCTCCTTGATGGAGGTCATCAGGCCCTGCTCCTTGCGGTGCAGGTAGTCGAGCAGCTCGCGCTCGAAGCGCCGGATGTCGTTCACCGGTACGTCGTCCATCTTGCCGGTGGTGCCGGCCCAGACGGAGATGACCTGGTCCTCGGTCGCCATCGGCTGGTACTGCGGCTGCTTGAGCAGCTCGACCATGCGCTGGCCACGCTCCAGCTGCGCCTTGGACGCGGCGTCCAGGTCGGAACCGAAGGCGGCGAACGCCTCCAGCTCACGGAACTGGGCGAGGTCCACGCGCAGTCGTCCTGAGACCTGACGGATCGCCTTGTGCTGCGCGGAACCACCGACTCGGGAGACGGAGATACCGACGTTCAGCGCGGGGCGCTGACCGGCGTTGAACAGGTCCGACTCCAGGAAGCACTGGCCGTCGGTGATGGAGATGACGTTGGTCGGGATGAACGCCGACACGTCGTTCGCCTTGGTCTCGACGATCGGCAGACCGGTCATCGAGCCCTTGCCCATCTCGTCCGAGAGCTTCGCGCAGCGCTCGAGCAGGCGGGAGTGCAGGTAGAAGACGTCACCCGGGTAGGCCTCGCGCCCCGGCGGGCGGCGGAGCAGCAGGGACACGGCGCGGTAGGCGTCGGCCTGCTTCGACAGGTCGTCGAAGACGATGAGGACGTGCTTGCCCTCGTACATCCAGTGCTGGCCGATGGCCGAGCCGGTGTACGGCGCCAGGTACTTGAAGCCGGCCGGGTCGGACGCCGGGGCGGCGACGATGGTCGTGTACTCCAGGGCGCCGGCCTCTTCCAGGGCACCGCGCACGGAGGCGATGGTGGAGCCCTTCTGACCGATGGCGACGTAGATGCAGCGGACCTGCTTGTTCACGTCACCGGAGCGCCAGTTGTCGCGCTGGTTGATGATCGTGTCGACGGCCAGGGCGGTCTTGCCGGTCTGGCGGTCACCGATGATCAGCTGACGCTGACCGCGGCCGATCGGGGTCATCGCGTCGACGGCCTTGTAGCCGGTCTCCATCGGCTCGTGCACCGACTTGCGCTGCATGACCGTGGGGGCCTGCAGTTCAAGGGCGCGGCGGCCGGACGTCTCGATCTCGCCGAGGCCGTCGATCGGGTTGCCGAGCGGGTCGACGACGCGGCCGAGGTAGCCCTCGCCCACCGCGACCGAAAGGACCTCGCCGGTGCGCTGCACCGACTGACCCTCCTCGATGCCGCTGAACTCACCGAGGATGATCGAACCGATCTCGCGCTCTTCCAGGTTCAGCGCGAGACCAAGGGTCCCGTCCTCGAACTTCAGCAGTTCGTTGGCCATGGCCGAGGGCAGGCCCTCGACCTTCGCGATGCCATCGCCGGCCAGGGTGACCGTACCGACCTCCTCGCGCGAGGCCGCGTCCGGCTTGTACGCCTGGACAAAGTTCTCCAGCGCGTCCCGGATCTCCTCCGGCCGGATCGTGAGCTCCGCCATCTGGGTTCCCTGCTCTCCTTGTTGGGCCCGAAGTTTCTTTGGGGGATCTGGGGGCTCCCCCCAGAAACTTTGCATCCTGTGCACGGCCCAACCAGGGCCGTCGATCTTGCTTGTTGAGTTACTGGCCCGCCATACGGCGGTGCGCGTCCTCGATGCGGTCCGCGATGGAGCCGTTGATGACCTCGTCGCCCACCTGCACCCGGATCCCGCCGAGGACCGTCGGGTCCACGTCGAGGTTCAGGTGCATCTGGCGCCCGTAGATCTTCGCGAGCGCCGCGCCGAGCCGCTGCTTCTGCTGGTCCGACAGCGGAACAGCGGAGGTGACGACGGCGACCATGCGCTGCCGGCGGTCCGCGGCCAGCTTGGAGAGGGACTCGAGGCCCTCTTCCAGGCTACGTCCACGGGGCGCGGTCACAAGACGCTCGACCAGACGCTCCGTGACGACGTCCGCCCGGCGGTCGAGCAGGCCGTGCACCAGGCCGCTCTTGGCCGTGGCGTTCACGGCCCGGTCGGTGAGCGCCGACCGCAGCTCGGTGCTGGAGGAGACGATCCGGCCGAACCGGAAGAGCTCGTCCTCGACGTTGTCCAGCGCGCCCGACTTCTGCGCGGCGGTCAGGTCGGCGAGGTTGGTCAGCTCCTCCAGGCCGTCCACCAGGTCGCGCGACTGCGACCAGCGGGAGCGCACCATGCCGGCCACCAGGTCGGCGGTCTCGCCGCCGACCTTGCCGCCGAGCAGCCGGGACGCCAGCTCCGCCTTGGCCTCGCCGGACTGCGCCGGGTCGGTCAGGACTCGACGCAGCGAGACCTCGCGGTCGAGCATCGCGGTGACCGCGGCCAGCTCGTCCGCGAGCTGCTTCGCGTCGACCGAGGTGCTGTCGGTCAGCGCGTCGAGACGCTCACGCGCGGCGGCCAGGGCCTCGCGGCTGGCTCCATGCGCTGTCATCGAGTGGCCTCTGCCTTCGCGTCGAGGTCGTCGAGGAAGCGGTCGATGGTGCGGCTCTGCCGGGCGTGCTCTTCGAGCGACTCGCCGACGAGCTTGCCGGCCAGTTCGGTGGCCAGCTGGCCCACGTCCTGGCGCAGCGCCTGCGCGGCGGCCTTGCGGTCGGCCGCGATCTGGGTGTGACCGGCGGCGACGATCTCCTCGCGCTGCCGCTGGCCCTCGGCCCGCATCTCGGCGATGAGCTGGGCGCCCTGCTCCTGCGCCTCCTGGCGCAGCCGCGCGGCCTCGTGGCGGGCCTCGGCGAGCTGAGCCTTGTACTGCTCGAGGACGCTCTGGGCCTCGGTCTGAGCGGCCTCGGCCTTCTCGATACCGCCTTCGATCGCCTCCCGGCGCTCGTCCAGAACCTTGTTGATGTTCGGGATGAGCTTCTTCCAGAAGAAGAAGAAAACGATGGCGAAGGCGATGGCGCCGACAAGCAGCTCGGGGCCCGGAGGAATGAGCGGGTTCTGCTCTTCCTCGGCCGCCAGCTGAACCAGGTTGGCGATCACATCAGTGCCTTTCGTCGAACGGGACTATTCGTCTGCGGCGATCAGGAGCCGTAGACGAACGGCATGACGATGCCGATCAGGGCGAGCGCCTCACAGAAGGCGAAACCGAGGATCTGGTTGGCACGGATCAGACCGGCGGCTTCGGGCTGACGGGCGAGCGCCTCGGTGCCCTTGCCGAAGACGATGCCGACGCCGATGCCCGGGCCGATGGCCGCGAGGCCGTAGCCGATGGAGCCGAGGGCCTTGATGTTGCCTTCGAGGGCGGCGAGCTCGAGAGTCGCGGACATGCCGTTACTTCCTTCTCTTTCTTGGACCGGTGGGGGTTGGCCACCGGGCGCTTAGGGGGTTGCGGGGAGGGTGCTCAGTGGTGCTCGGCGAGAGCGCCCTGGATGTAGGAGCAGGCGAGGAGCACGAAGACGTACGCCTGGACGGCCTGCACGAAGAGTTCGAAGCCGATCATCGCGATGGTCATCACGAAGGAGACACCGGCGGCCGGGATCAGCCAGCTGTTCAGCAGGTACCAGGAGGCGACGGTGAACATCACCAGCATCAGGTGACCGGCGAACATGTTGGCGAAGAGTCGCACCGCGTGCGTGAACGGGCGCACGAGCAGGTTCGAGAAGAACTCGATGAAGGCGACGAGCCACTTGATCGGGCCGAGCGAGTTGTCGTAGCCGGTGATGTTCTTCCAGCCGCCGACGAAACCGTGGCGCTTGAACGTCAGGGGGACCCAGACGAAGTACACGATGCCCGCGAGGACGAACGGGTAGGCGATGACCGACGACACCGGGAACTGGGCCAGCGGGATCACCGACCAGATGTTCATGATCCAGATGAAGAAGAACAGCGAGACCATCAGGGGGACGTACTTCTCGCCGTCCTTCTTGCCCATGGTCTCGTACACGATCCCGCGGCGTACGAAGTCGTAGCCGGCCTCGCCGATCATCTGGACCTTGCCCGGGACCATCTTCGCCTTGCCGAAAGCGGCGTAGAAGAAGGTCACCACCAGCGCGGTCGAGATCAGGGCGAGCAGCATCACCTTGTTGAACTCGAACCCACCGACCTCGAAGATCGGCTTGAAGAGGAACGAGTGCAGGCCCGGAGCCGGGAAGCCACAGCCGTTGTCGGACATGATCCGACAGCTCCAGTCAAAGGCGAGCTCAGTTTGGTCAGCACTCACCGCGGGCTCCTTCGGCGTGACGCATAGGTACGGCAACCTCGTTGTCGTGTCGGCGCGGCGCGCAGCCGCGGGTCGGCACCGGACTGGTGTTTCGGAAGTGTGAGCGGCGCTCAGGCATCGAGCCTCGCGATGGTGCAGGCGTCAGCTCAGATGCCCGCGCCTGCAGTGCCGCAGTTGGCACCGGACGATAGCAGGATCTCGAACGGGCATTTATCCCGGCCCTACCACTCACGTCGTGGACCCCGACTTCTCCGCCTTTTCGCTCTTCTCGGAAGAGTTGGCGGAGGAAGGTTCGGGTTCCGGGTCGACGTAGAAGATCTTGGCCTTCATGTGCGCGCGGGCCTGTGACGCCATCCACACGACGGTCGAGACGGCGAGAGCGAGCGCGAAGACCTTCGGGTTGAACAGGGTGGTGTCCTTGAACAGACCCATGAAGATGAGAAGCAGCAGCAACTGGGCGACGTAGAGCATCATGCCCATCGCCTGGAACAACTGCGGAAGCGATTTTGCCGTCCGCTGGAGGACGTACACACCGAGCCCCATGAAGGCGACGACCACCACGGTGCCGACGACAGCGCCGAGTGCTCCCTTGCCGCCCGAGACCACGCCGCTGACGACGGCGATGATCGCGCCGACGGCAGCCGTGGGCACGGCGCACTGCAGGAGATTCCGGGTGTCTTGAGACGGCATGGCGGCAACTCCGCTTACAGATGGGGGCAGGGTGTCGTCATGGACGAGCGTAGACCCGGTCCGAGTGGGGTCCTCGGGCCAAGAGACCGTCGCACTACGGTCCTTCGGCTCTGTCGCCGGGTTTCGTGAACGGTATCACAAACTATTTGATGAGGTCTTTACCTGTCAGGTGTGCCCGCCGTCACACATGAGAAGTAATCCGCGCGTCTGTGCACTTTGGCGGGCGACTTGTCTGGTAATGGGCCGCTTTGGCGGTCGCGTCAACGCGACGAACCGGCCTTGCGCCGGTCCAGGAAGCGCGGGCGGGTGCCGAGGGCGGTCGCGCCGTTGACGCCCGCGCCGACCGGCCGACGGGACCCCCCGTCCTCGCCGGCGCCCGCGTCGGCCCCGGCGGACTCCCCCGCGCCCTCCCCGGCCGTCTCCGCGGCCCCGGCGGCCCCACCGGCACCGGCGGCCACAGCGGCCCCCGGCGTCCCGTACGCGGCCTCGTCGGCGGCCGCACGCGCCGCCAGCTCCGCCCGCCTGCGCCGGTACCGCGGCGGCACGAAGCTCTCCGCCCAGCCGGGGGTGTGCGGGGTGAAGCGGGGCAGCAGGAGCAGGGCGAGGCCGACCGCGCTGAGGAAGACGATCAGGAGCAGGATCCACATGCTCGTGGAGTGCACCGAGTAGGCGACGGTGCCGAAGGCGATGAGGGCCGACCAGAAGTACATGATCAGGACGGCTCGGCTGTGCGAGTGGCCGACCTCCAGGAGCCGGTGGTGCAGATGGCCGCGGTCGGCGGCGAACGGCGACTGGCCCTTCCAGGTGCGGCGCACGATGGCGAGCACCAGGTCCGCGAACGGGATCGCGATGATCGTCAGCGGCATGAGCAGCGGGATGAAGACCGGGAGCATCGCGTGCGTGGCGTCCCGGGTGCCGCCCAGGTTCAGCTTCATCGCGTCCGGGTCGACCTGCCCGGTGATGGAGATGGCGCCCGCGGCGAGGACGAGGCCGATGAGCATCGACCCCGAGTCGCCCATGAAGATCCTGGCCGGATGCATGTTGTGCGGCAGGAAGCCCAGGCACATGCCCATCAGGATGGCCGCGAAGAGCGTTGCGGGGGCGGCGGCCTCGATGCCGTACCCGTACCAGATGCGGTACGCGTACATGAAGAACGCCGCGGCCGCGATGCACACCATGCCCGCCGCCAGGCCGTCCAGGCCGTCCACGAAGTTCACCGCGTTGATCGTGATGACCACCAGGGCGACCGTGAGGAGCGTGCCCTGCCACTGGGTCAGGGAGACCGTCCCGGCGCCCGGGATGGGCAGCCAGAGGATCGTCAGGCCCTGCATGACCATGACGCCAGCGGCGATCATCTGGCCGCCGAGCTTGATCAGCGCGTCGATCTCGAACTTGTCGTCGAGGACCCCGATGAGCCAGATCAGCGCGGCGCCGGAGAGCAGCGCGCGCGGCTCGTTCGACTTCGTGAAGACCTCATTGAGGTTCGGCAGGTGGTCGGCGACCAGAAGCCCCGCGCACAGCCCGAAGAACATCGCGATTCCGCCGAGCCGGGGCGTCGGCTCCCGGTGCACGTCGCGCGCGCGGATCTCCGGCATGGCGCCGGCCACGATCGCGAACTTCCGCACCGGGCCGGTCAGCAAATAGGTCACCGCGGCCGTGATGCAGAGCGTCAGCAGATATTCACGCACGGGCTTCCCCACAGGTATCGCTGGCCATCTCAGCACCACACCCTAGCTTCGCGCGCATAAGGTTGGGGACGTCTGGGTAGCGACGATCGTTGCACAAGTCCGCTACGCAGGTGCCGATCGCCCTCTCCCCGCACTCGGATACGGCGGAAATCGGCCTGCCATTTCCCGCACCGCGTCCCTGACTTTGGCCTCCTCACGGACCGCGCCCGCGAACAGCGCGGCGATTCTTGCCATTTCACCCTCGCCCATGCCCTGTGTGGTGACGGCCGCCGTGCCGAGCCTGAGGCCCCGGCCGTCGCCGACCGTGACATCAGCGGCTCCGCCGTGGGGCAGCGCGCAGGTGTCCAGGACCAGTCCGGCCGCGGCGAGACGGCCGCGCGCCACCGCCGCCGACACCCCCTGCGGAGCCGGGTCGGCCAGAATCAGGTGCGTGTCCGTGCCGCCGGTGCTGATGTCGAACCCCTCCCCCGCGAGCGCCTGCGCCAACACCCTCGCGTTCGCCACGACTTGATGCGCGTACGCCGTGAAGGCCGGTGTCGCCGCCTCGCCGAACGCGACCGCCTTGGCGGCGATCGTGTGCATCTGGGCGCCGCCCTGCGTGAACGGGAACACCGCCCGGTCCACCCGCTCCGCGAGCTCCCGGCGGCACAGGATCATGCCGCCGCGCGGGCCGCGCAGCACCTTGTGCGTCGTCGCGCACACCACGTCCGCGTACGGCACCGGGTTCGGCGCCGCGCCGCCCGCCACCAGGCCCACGGGGTGGGCCGCGTCGGCGATCAGGTGGGCGCCCACGTCGTCCGCCACCGCGCGGAACGCCGCGTAGTCGATGTGCCGCGGGTAGGCGATCGAGCCGCACACGATGGCCTTCGGCCGGTGGGTGCGCGCCAGCGCCCGCACTTCCTCGTAGTCGATCAGCCCCGTCTCCGGGTCGAGGCCGTACCCCACGAAGTCGAACCATCGCCCCGAGAAGTTCGCGGGCGAGCCGTGCGTGAGGTGACCGCCGTACGGCAGGCCCATCGCCAGGACCGTGTCGCCCGGGCGCAGCAGGGCCGCGTAGGCCGCGAGGACGGCCGCGGATCCCGAGTGCGGCTGTACGTTCGCGTGGTCGGCGCCGAACAGGGCCTTCGCTCGGTCCGTGGCGATGCGCTCCGCCACGTCCACCAGCTCGCAGCCGCCGTGGTGGCGGGCTCCCGGGTAGCCCTCCGCGTACTTGTTCGCCAGCGGTGAGCCCAGGGCCGCGAGGACGGCCTCCGACGTGAAGTTCTCCGCCGCGATCAGTTGCAGGCTGCTCGACTGCCGCTCCAGCTCGCCGAGCACCACGTCGGCCAGCTCCGGGTCCTGCCGCCGCAGCCCCGCATACGCCGCCGCAGCGGCGGCGGGTCCCGCGTCGGCCGTCGTCATCCTTCCAATGTAGGCCGGGGGCGGTGGCGCTGCGCGGTGGGCGCTACCGCGAAGGTCCCCAACCCCGCCCCTTCCCGAAACCGGGGGCTCCGCCCCCAGACCCCCGCTCCTCAAACGCCGGAGGGGCTATTTCTAGCCCGTCCGGCGATTGAGGACGAGCCGCGGAGCGGCGATTCGGCGGAGGCTGTCCCACCCGCCCGGGACCCCCCACCCGGGGGCCCGGGGGCAGCGCCCCCGGTTTCGGGAAGGGGCGGGACTGGGGAAAGCCCCGCAGGGACTACGCCCGCGCCGCCGGCACCCCCGTCAGCGCCGTCACCACGGGCTCCAGCGCCTGCTGGATCTCGCCGCCGACGGAGCGGAAGAAGGGGAGGGGGGCGCCGTAGGGGTCGTAGACCTCGTCGGCCTCGGCGGAGGGGGCGAGGAGCCAGCCACGGAGGGCGGCGGCGGCACGCACGAGCGCGCGGGCACGCTCGACGATGCCGTCGGTGCCGTCGGGATCGGGCAGCGTGGCGGGATCTATGGCCCGCACGAGCCGGGTGAACTCCTTCAGGGTGAAGGTGCGCAGCCCGGCGGAGTGCCCCATGGAGATGACCTGGGCCCGATGGTCCCGGGTTGCGGTGAGGACGAGGTCGGCCCGGATGACGTGGTCGTCGAGCAGCTCCCGCCCCACGAATCCGGAGGCATCGGCGCCGAAGTCCGCGAGGACGGCCTCGGCGTTGGTCTCCATGGGCGCCCCCTCGTGCCCCCAGGTCCCGGCGCTCTCGACGACGAGCCCCCCGGTGAGCGGGTCACCGAGCCGGTCGGTGAGGGCATGCCGGGTCAGCCGCTCGGTGATGGGCGAGCGGCAGACGTTGCCGGTGCTGACGTGGAGGATGCGGAAGCTGCCGGGTGTGCCCGCGGCTCCGAGGGAACCGAAGGACACCGAGTGCTCGGCTGTCTCACTGCGGCCCGCTATGCCACGCCCCGACTCAGGGGCCCTCAATTGGCCACCTCGAGGTCGGGTACGACCTTGCGCAGCTCGTCCGCGTCGAGCGCGCCGGCCCGCAGCAGGACGGGCACCTTGCCGGTCACGTCCACGATGGAGGAGGGCACGATGCCGGGCGTGGGCCCGCCGTCGAGGTAGACGGAGATGGAGTCGCCGAGCATCTCCTGGGCGGCGTCGCAGTCCTCAGGCGCCGGGTGCCCGGTGAGGTTGGCGGAGGACACGGCCATCGGGCCGACGTCGGTGAGCAGCTCGATGGCGACGGGGTGCAGGGGCATCCGGATGGCGACGGTGCCGCGGGTGTCGCCGAGGTCCCACTGCAGGGAGGGCTGCTGCCGGGCGACGAGGGTGAGGGCCCCCGGCCAGAAGGCGTCGACGAGCTCCCAGGCGGACTCGGAGAAGTCCGTGACGAGGCCGTGCAGGGTGTTCGGGGAGCCGATGAGGACGGGCGTCGGCATGGAGCGGCCGCGGCCCTTGGCGTCGAGGAGGTCGGCGACCGCCTCGGGGCTGAAGGCGTCGGCGCCGATGCCGTACACGGTGTCCGTGGGCAGCACGACCAGTTCGCCACGGCGGACGGCGGACGCGGCCTCGCGCAGACCGGTCGTACGGTCGGTCGCGTCGTTGGTGTCGTATCGCCGTGCCATCAGCTGGCCTCCTCGTACACGTACGTCTCGTCGGCGTACATCACGTGCATCGTCTTCTGCGTCGCCGCGGTGGTCACGGCATCGCCTTGCGGGCGGTCGCGAACCGCGGCCGGTTGTTCAGGTCGGGGTGGTCGGCGGCATCCGCCCAGCCCCGCTCCTCCGTGAAGATCCACGGCACTTGGCCGCCCTGGGTGTCCGCGTGCTCCACCACGACGACCCCGCCGGGCCGCAGCAGCCGGTGCGCGGTGCGCTCGATGCCGCGGATCAGGTCGAGGCCGTCCTCGCCGGAGAACAGGGCGAGTTCGGGATCGTAGTCCCGGGCCTCCGGCGCAACGTACTCCCATTCCGTCAAAGGGATGTACGGGGGGTTGGAGATGACCAGGTCGACCTGGCCGTCGAGGTCGGGGAACGCGTCGCGCGCGTCGCCCTGACGGAGGTCGACCCTGGAGCCCTCGACGTTCTTGCGGGTCCACGGCAGCGCGTCCGAGGACAGCTCCACGGCGTGCACGCGCGAGCGCGGGACCTCCTGCGCCATGGCGAGGGCGATGGCGCCGGAGCCGGTGCACAGGTCGACGATCAGCGGCTCGACGACGTCCATCGCGCGCACGGCGTCTATGGCCCAGCCGACGACCGACTCGGTCTCGGGGCGGGGCACGAAGACGCCGGGCCCGACCTGGAGCTCCAGGTAGCGGAAGAAGGCGCGCCCGGTGATGTGCTGGAGCGGCTCGCGGGCCTCGCGGCGCGCGATGGTCTCCCAGTAGCGGGCGTCGAAGTCCGCGTCCTTGACGGAGTGCAGCTCGCCCCGCTTCACGCCGTGCACGAAGGCGGCGAGCTCCTCCGCGTCGTTGCGCGGCGAGGGCACGCCGGCGTCGGCCAGCCGCTGGGTGGCCTGGGCCACTTCCGCGAGCAGCAGGTTCACGCTGGTCCTCCGGGGGCGGTTCGTCGAAGGGTGGGCTTACGCGGCGGCGAGCTTCGCGGCGGAGTCCGCGTCGACGCAGGCCTGGATGACGGCGTCGAGATCGCCGTCGAGCACCTGGTCCAAGTTGTACGCCTTGAAGCCCACTCGGTGGTCGGAGATGCGGTTTTCCGGGAAGTTGTACGTACGGATCTTCTCGGAGCGGTCGACGGTGCGGACCTGGCTGCGACGGGCGTCCGCCGCCTCCTTCTCCGCCTCCTCCTGCGCCGCGGCGAGAAGCCTGGAGCGCAGGATACGCATCGCCTGCTCCTTGTTCTGGAGCTGGCTCTTCTCGTTCTGGCAGGAAGCGACGACTCCGGTGGGGATGTGCGTGATGCGCACGGCGGAGTCGGTGGTGTTGACGGACTGCCCGCCGGGGCCCGAGGAGCGGTAGACGTCGATCCGCAGGTCGTTCGCGTGGATCTCGACGTCGACCTCCTCCGCCTCGGGCGTGACGAGGACACCGGCCGCGGAGGTGTGGATGCGGCCCTGCGACTCGGTGGAGGGCACGCGCTGCACGCGGTGCACCCCGCCCTCGTACTTCAGCCGCGCCCAGACGCCCTGGCCGGGCTCGGTGGCGCCCTGGCCGCCCTTGGTCTTCACGGCGACCTGGACGTCCTTGTAGCCGCCCAGCTCGGACTCGGTGGCGTCGATGATCTCGGTCTTCCAGCCGACGCGCTCGGCGTACCGCAGGTACATGCGCAGCAGGTCACCGGCGAACAGCGCCGACTCGTCGCCGCCCGCGCCCGCCTTGACCTCCAGGATGACGTCCTTGTCGTCGCTCGGGTCGCGCGGCACGAGCAGCAGCCGCAGCTTCTCGGTGACGTCGTCGCGCTCCTTGTCCAGCTCCTTGACCTCGGCCGCGAAGTCCGGGTCGTCGGCGGCGAACTCGCGCGCGGTCTCGATGTCGTCACCGAGCTGCTTCCAGGTGCGGTACGTCGAGACGATCGGGGTCAGCTCGGCATAGCGCTTGTTCAGCTTGCGAGCGTTGGCCTGATCGGCGTGGACCGAAGGGTCGGCGAGCTTCTTCTCCAGGTCGGCGTGCTCGCCGACCAAATCCTCGACCGCCTCGAACATCGGGGGCTCCTGGTTCTGCGTGAAGGGGCTGCGGGACGGCAAACGCCGGTCCCGGCCGCCCCCTGGTGAGGGCGGCCGAAGACCGGCGCAGGTGGCTCGCTACTTCTTGGCGGAGCCGGCAGCCTTGCCGAAGCGGGCCTCGAAGCGGGCCACACGGCCACCGGTGTCGAGGATCTTCTGCTTGCCCGTGTAGAACGGGTGGCACTCGGAGCAGACCTCGGCGCGGATGGTGCCGCCGGAGATCGTGCTACGGGTGGTGAACGACGCGCCACAGGTGCAGCTGACCTGCGTCTCGACGTACTCGGGGTGGATGTCGCGCTTCAAGGTGTCTCCTAGTTTCGGGAGGGCACCGGGTCGCAGACGCGGGATGCGGATGCGTGAACCGGGGCCGACGTACCAGTCTGCCAGGACTGGCCGCATCTGCCCAAACCGGGGTCGGCCCGGAAGTATTCCCGGAGCGACCCCGGAGGGGTATGAGGGTGTGCCCCGTGAGGGTCAGTCGCTGGTGACGACCTTGCCGGCGCTGCCCTTGTCGCCCGCGGACTTGTCGGTGGCGGACTTGGGGATGGGCTTGTCGGCCTTGAGGGCGTCCCAGACCTGCTGTCCCGCCTCCTCCAGGGGAAGGACGCGGTTGCGGTCGGCCGGGTCGTACTGGATGGGCAGCGTGACCATCTTCATGTCGCCCGAGCCGATGCCCTTGAGGCCATTGGCGAAGCCCGCCAGGTCCTTGACCGTGTCCAGCTCGGAGTCGGTGGTGATGGCGCTGGTGGCGGAGTCCGCGAGGTCGTAGAGCTTCTTCGGGTTGCCGAAGAGGTTGATGTCCTTGACCTGGTTCATCAAGGCCTTGATGAAGGCCTGCTGGAGCTGGATGCGGCCGAGGTCGCTGCCGTCGCCGACGCCGTGCCGGGTGCGGACCAGGCCGAGGGCCTGCTCGCCGTTCAGGGTGTGGGAGCCCGCCGGCAGGTCGAGGTGGCTGTCCTTGTCCTTGATCGGCTGCTTGGTGGTGATGTCCACGCCGCCGAGGGTGTCGATGAGCTTCTTGAAGCCCGTGAAGTCGACCTCGACGTAGTGGTCCATGCGGATGCCGGACATCTTCTCGACCGTCTTCACGGCGCAGGCCGGGCCGCCGACCTCGTACGCCGTGTTGAACATCTGGCGCTGGCCGCCCGGGTCGACCTTGCCGTCGCCGTCCTTGACCGCGCACTCGGGCCGGGTGATGAGGGTGTCGCGGGGTATGGAGACCACGCTGGCCTTCTTGTGGCCCTTGTAGACGTGCACGATCATCGCCGTGTCGGAGCGGGCCGCGCCCTCGTCCTTGCCGTACTTGGCGTTCTTGCCGGAGCGCGAGTCGGAGCCGAGGACGAGGATGTCCTGGGAGCCGTTGTCGATGTTCTCGGGGCGGTCGGTGCCGAGCGCGGCGTTGATGTCGACGCCCTTGATGTTGCCGTTGAGCTTGAAGTACACGTAGCCGAGGCCGGTGCCCCCGAGGACGACCACGGCGGCGGCGGACCACGCCGTGATGACGAGCGCCTTCTTGCGCTTGCTGCGCGGCTTGCGTCGCCGGCCGCCCTTGCCGCGGTGCTTCGGCTTCGCGTCGGCGGGGCTGCTCTCGTCGGTCATGCGCTCCTCAGTCCTCGTCGGTCGGGTACCCCCTGCTTTCAGGGCCAGGCATTGGCTTTTCGTCAATTGTCAGACGTGAAAACCGAAAGAAGGGTTGCATGGCACCCTGTGAGCGCCCCGAGGTCCGACGGCTACGCACTGTGTGCGTCGTCTAGTACTTTTGGCCCCCCACCTGCGGTTTCGCTCGCGAGGACGCTACCGCCCGTGACCGTAAGAAACTCTTATCCGTGTGGGCAAGGTCTCTCGGCCGGGCTCGGCCCTCACCGGTGCCGACCGGCCTCTCCCGCACACCCCGACATACGGAAGGGGCCGCTCCCGTCGTGAGACGGGAGCGGCCCCTTCCGGTGCGCCTGGTGTGGGCGCCCGCGCCAGGTCAGTCGTTGCCGTTGCCGGGGGCAGGCGTCGTCTTCTGGATCTGGAGCAGGAACTCCGCGTTCGACTTCGTCTGCTTCATCTTGTCCAGGAGCAGCTCGATCGCCTGCTGCTGGTCGAGCGCGTGCAGCACGCGGCGCAGCTTCCAGGTGATGGCGAGCTCGTCGCTGCCGAGCAGGATCTCTTCCTTGCGGGTGCCGGACGCGTCGACGTCCACCGCCGGGAAGATGCGCTTGTCGGCGAGCTTGCGGTCGAGCTTGAGCTCGGCGTTGCCGGTGCCCTTGAACTCCTCGAAGATCACCTCGTCCATGCGCGAGCCGGTGTCCACGAGCGCCGTGGCGAGGATGGTCAGCGAGCCGCCGTCCTCGATGTTGCGCGCGGCGCCGAAGAAGCGCTTGGGCGGGTAGAGGGCCGTCGAGTCGACACCACCGGACAGGATGCGGCCGGAGGCCGGGGCGGCGAGGTTGTACGCACGGCCCAGACGCGTGATCGAGTCGAGCAGCACGACCACGTCGTGACCCAGCTCGACGAGGCGCTTGGCGCGCTCGATGGCCAGCTCGGCGACCGTGGTGTGGTCCTCGGCCGGACGGTCGAAGGTCGAGGAGATGACCTCGCCCTTGACCGACCGCTGCATGTCGGTGACCTCTTCCGGACGCTCGTCGACCAGGACGACCATCAGGTGGCACTCGGGGTTGTTGTGCGTGATCGCGTTGGCGATCGCCTGCATGATCATGGTCTTGCCGGTCTTCGGCGGGGCCACGATCAGGCCGCGCTGGCCCTTGCCGATGGGCGCGACGAGGTCGATGATGCGGGTCGTCAGGACGCCCGGGTCGGTCTCCAGGCGGAGCCGGTCCTGCGGGTAAAGGGGCGTCAGCTTGTTGAACTCCGGCCGTCCGCGCCCGGATTCGGGCGCCATGCCGTTCACCGAGTCGAGGCGGACCAGCGCGTTGAACTTCTCGCGGCGCTCGCCGTCCTTGGGCTGGCGCACCGCACCCGTGACGTGGTCGCCCTTGCGCAGGCCGTTCTTGCGGACCTGGGCCAGCGAGACGTACACGTCGTTCGGGCCGGGGAGGTAGCCCGACGTACGGATGAAGGCGTAGTTGTCGAGGATGTCCAGGATGCCCGCGACCGGGATCAGGACGTCGTCCTCGGACACCTGCGGCTCGCCCGCGAAGTCCTCGCGGCCGCGACGGCCACGGCGGTCGCGGTAACGGCCGCGGCGGCCGCGGCGGCCACCGCCGTCGTCGTCGAAACCGTCGTCCTGCGGGCCGTTGTCGCGGTCCTTGCGGTCCTGACGGTCCTGCCGGTCCTGGCGGCCGCCTTGCTCCTTGCGGTTGCCGCCGCCCTGCTGGTCGTCGCCCTTGTTGCCGCGGCGGTCGCGGTCCCGGCCGCGGCCCTGGCGGTCGCGGCGGCCCTGGCGGCCCTCGCCGCCGTCGGAGTCGCCCCGGTCGCCACGGTCGGCCTTCTCCGCCTCCGTCTTGACGGCACCGGCCTCGGCCTTCGGCTCGGCCTGGGCCTTGGCCTCGGCGGTCACGGTCTCGGGGCTGCCGGCCTCGGCGGTGACACGACGACGGCCGCGGGCGCCGGAGGACTTGTCCTCACTCGCGGGCTGGCCCGGGATGTCGATCTGCTGCTGGGCGGCCTTCGGCTGCTCGGCCGGGGCCGCGACGGCCTCATCGGACTTGGCGGCCTTGGTCGCGGCGGCCTTCTCGGCGGCGTCGCCGGTGCGCGCCCTGGAGGTGGCGCGGCGCTTCGGCTTGGTCTCGGCGTCCCCGGCAGAGGCTGCGGCCGGGGCGCTCTTCGCCGGGGCTCCGCCTGCGGCCTGCGCCTCCTTGATGACCTCGATCAGCTGGCTCTTGCGCATCCGCGCGGTGCCCTTGATTCCGAGGCCCGATGCGACCTGCTGCAGTTCGGCCAGCACCATGCCCTCGAGGCCGGTGCCGCGGCGCCGCCGTCCGGCCGAAGCACCGGTGGCAGGCGCCGCGGAGGCGTCCGTGGCGGGCGTGTCGGCAGTCACGCCCATCAGATCGGTGGTGTCGCTCACGAAGGGTCCTTCCCTGGAGCGGACGTCGGCCTGTCTGGCTCGGCGACCGGTTGTGCTGTCCGGCGGTCCCTGGTGTGCGGACCGTGCCGGGGCGGTTGTCCGCCAACGCGGCGGAAGAGTTCACAGATGTGGCGATTCCCGGTGCCGGGCCACTGAGGTGCGGTGGTCACTCGGCTCGGTCACGCCGGTTCCGGAGCGTGCTCGGCACCGCTCAGTGCGGGGCACAGAGCAGTTTGGGAGGCTCCCGGAAGGATGGATGTCCCGGACGGGGACACAAAGCACCTCGCCATGGTGGGGTCGGGTGCAGACTTGAGGTTAACACTACCGGATCCAACAAACATTCCCCCTCTCCAAATCCGGACTCCGCGGATTTGCCGCTGTCACCGTCTCAGGGTGCAAGCGGCAGCACGCTCGCTCCGGTGGCGTCGAGCGCCAGGCGGTTCGCCGCCCAGCCCTCCCCCGCCAGTCGTGCGACCTTGTCGGCCGCACTGTCCTCGGCCAGCGCGAGGACCGTGGGTCCCGCGCCGGAGATCACCGCGGGCACGCCGTCGGCGCGCAGGCGCTCCACCAGGGCGGCGCTCTCGGGCATGGCCGGGGCGCGGTACTCCTGGTGCAGGCGGTCCTCGGTGGCGGGCAGCAGCAGCTCGGGGCGCCTGGTCAGGGCCTCGACGAGCAGGGCGGCCCGGCCCGCGTTGGCGGCCGCGTCCACGTGCGGGACGGTGCGCGGCAGCAGTCCGCGGGCGGTTTCGGTGAGCACGGGCTTTCCGGGGACGAAAACCACCGGAACGATGGAATCGGCGGGATCCATCCTGATCGCGCGGGCCGCGGAGCCGTCCATCCAGGACAGCGTGAAGCCGCCGAGCAGGCAGGCGGCGACGTTGTCGGGGTGGCCCTCGATCTCGGTGGCAAGCTCCAGGAGCGCGGCGTCGTCGAGCTTGCTGTCGCCGCCTATGGTCACCGCGCGGGCGGCGACGATGCCGGCGCAGATGGCGGCGGAGGAGGAGCCGAGGCCCCGGCCGTGCGGGATGCGGTTGGCGCAGACGATCTCCAGGCCGCGCGGCTGTCCGCCGAGCAGGTCGAAGGCGGTCCGCAGGGACCGCACGAGCAGGTGCGACTCGTCGCGGGGCAGCGTCTCACTGCCCTCTCCCGCGATGTCGACGCCCAGGCCGGAGTCGGCGACGCGGACCACCACGTCGTCGTAGAGCCCCAGCGCCAGGCCCAGGGCGTCGAAGCCCGGGCCGAGGTTTGCGCTGGTGGCAGGCACGCGCACCCTGACGGCGGCGGCGCGGAACGCGGGACCGGCCATCGCTCGTTGATCTCCTTGAGCTCTGTTTTGTGGAGGACTTGCCGCCTGGACCAGCACACGTCCGGCATGGGACGGCAGCACCCGGGAGCCGTCTCTGCGGACGGCACCACGGCATATGTGGTGGCATATGCGGGGTGGGTTGGCTACAGCCTATCGAAGGAAGGTTCTGCGGCGACATAGGGCGCACAGGAGGCGCACGATGCGTGTCGCGAGCCCCCTGTGCACCCCCTGTGGGGAGTTGAGAGGTTTGGGCGTTACGCCAGGCCCAGGCGCTCCGCCGCGGCGGCCGCGTCGACCGGCACCGTGACCGGCTGCGGGGCACCCGCGACGGCCCAGTCCGGGTCCTTGAGGCCGTTGCCCGTCACCGTACACACGATGCGCTGGCCCTTGTCCACCTTGCCCTGCTCGGCCGCCTTCAGCAGACCGGCGACGGACGCGGCGGACGCGGGCTCCACGAAGACACCCTCCTGGGACGCCAACAGCTTGTAGGCGCGCAGGATCTCACGGTCCGTCACCTCGTCGATGAAGCCGCCCGACTCGTCGCGCGCGGCGAGCGCGTGCTGCCACGAGGCCGGATTGCCGATGCGGATCGCGGTGGCGATCGTCGAGGGGTCCTTGACGACCTCGCCGCGCACGATCGGCGCGGAGCCGGAGGCCTGGAAGCCCCACATGCGCGGGGTGCGCGTCGACACCGAGTCGGCCGCGTACTCCTTGTAGCCCTTCCAGTAGGCCGTGATGTTGCCCGCGTTGCCGACGGGGAGGACGTGGATGTCGGGCGCGTCGCCGAGGGCGTCGACGATCTCGAAGGACGCCGTCTTCTGGCCCTCGATGCGGAACGGGTTGACCGAATTGACCAGCGCCACCGGGTAGTTCTCGGAGAGCCCGCGCGCGAGGTTCAGGCAGTCGTCGAAGTTCCCGTCGACCTGGAGGATCTTCGAGCCGTAGACGAGCGCCTGGCCCATCTTGCCGAGGGCGATCTTGCCCTGCGGCACCAGGACGGCGCAGACCATGCCCGCGCGGACGGCGTAGGCGGCGGCCGAGGCCGACGTGTTGCCGGTGGAGGCGCAGATGACGGCCTTCGCGCCCTCCTCCTTGGCCTTGGTGATCGCCATGGTCATGCCGCGGTCCTTGAAGGACCCCGTGGGGTTGGCACCCTCGACCTTGAGGTGGACCTCGCAGCCCGTGCGCTCGGAGAGCACCTGCGCCGGCACGAGCGGCGTGCCGCCCTCGCGGAGCGTCACGACCGGCGTGGTGGCGGAGACCGGAAGGCGGTCCCGGTACTCCTCGATGATTCCGCGCCACTGGTGGGTCATTGCTGCTTACTCCCCTTCAACCCGCATGATGCTGGCGACACCACGCACGGTGTCGAGTCGGCGCAGCGCCTCGACGGTGCCGCTGAGGGCGGCGTCGGGCGCGCGGTGGGTGACGACGACGAGGGACGCCTCGCCGTCCTTGCCCGTCTGACGGACCGTATCGATGGATACGCCGTGCTCGGCGAAGACCGTCGCGACCTGGGCGAGCACGCCCGGCTTGTCGGCCACGTCGAGGCTGATGTGGTACCGCGTGACGACCTCGCCCATGGGGCTCACGGGCAGTTGCGTGTACGCGGAGTCGCCGGGCCCGGTGGCCTCGCCGAGCTTGTTGCGGCAGACCGCGACCAGGTCGCCGAGGACGGCGGAGGCGGTGGGCGCGCCGCCCGCGCCGGGGCCGTAGAACATCAGCTGACCGGCGGCCTCGGCCTCCACGAAGACGGCGTTGTAGGCCTCGCGGACGCTTGCCAGCGGGTGGCTGAGCGGGATCATCGCGGGGTGCACGCGCGCGGTGACGGAGCCGCCGTCGGCGGCCCGCTCGCAGATGGCGAGGAGCTTGATGGTGCAGCCCATGCGCTTGGCGGAGGCGAAGTCGGCGGCGGTGACGTCGGCCATGCCCTCGCGGTAGACGTCGTCGAGCCGGACCCGGGTGTGGAAGGCGATGCCGGCGAGGATCGCGGCCTTGGCGGCGGCGTCGAAGCCCTCGACGTCGGCGGTCGGGTCGGCCTCGGCGTACCCGAGGGCGGTGGCCTCGTCGAGGGCCTCCTGGTACCCGGCGCCCGTCGAGTCCATCTTGTCGAGGATGAAGTTCGTGGTGCCGTTCACGATGCCGAGCACGCGGTTGACCTTGTCCCCGGCGAGCGACTCGCGCAGCGGCCTGATCAGCGGGATCGCGCCCGCGACCGCCGCCTCGTAGTACAGGTCGCGGCCGTGCTGCTCGGCCGTCGCGTGCAGGGCCGCGCCGTCCTGGGCGATCAGCGCCTTGTTCGCGGAGACCACGGAGGCGCCGTGCTCGAACGCGGTGGTGATGAGCGTCCGGGCGGGCTCGATGCCGCCGATGACCTCGACGACCACGTCGATGTCGCCTCGTTTGACCAGCGCCGTCGCGTCCGTCGTCACCAGCGCCGGGTCGATGCCCGCGCGCACCTTGGAGGGGCGGCGGACGGCCACCCCGGCCAGCTCGACCGGGGCGCCGATCCTCGCTGTGAGGTCGTCGGCGTGCGTCGTCATGATGCGCGCCACCTCTGAGCCGACAACCCCACAGCCCAGCAGCGCCACCTTCAGCGGACGCGTACGCATCATCCGACCTCGTTTCCTTCTCCAACTGCGGTGGGACCAGTCTCACCCACCGAAACGGTGTTTCCGACCATAGTCCGGATCGTGAGACACGTATTTCACGAACCGGGAGCTTTTCGGGGTGGTGTCACCCACGTCGAGCGGGATGGTGTCATCCCACGTCGCGTGGGGTTCTCTCACCCCACGTCACGTGGGGTTCTCTCACCCCACGTCGAGACGGAGCAGGTCCTCCTCCGTCTCGCGGCGCATGATGAGGCGCCCCGCGCCCTCGTGCACCGCCACGACCGGCGGTCGCAGCGCGTGGTTGTAGTTGCTCGCCATCGAGCGGCAGTACGCGCCCGTCGCGGGCACGGCGATCAGGTCGCCGGGCGCGAGGTCGGCGGGCAGGAACGCGTCCCGCACGACGATGTCGCCGCTCTCGCAGTGCTTGCCGACGACCCGTACCAGCATCGGCTCGGCGTCGGACGAGCGCGACACGAGCGCGACGCTGTACTCGGCGTCGTACAGCGCCGTACGGATGTTGTCCGACATGCCGCCGTCGACGGAGACGTACGTCCGCAGTCCGTCGAGCGGCTTGATGGTGCCGACCTCGTACAGCGTGAACGCCGTGGGGCCGACGATGGCGCGGCCCGGCTCGACGGAGATGCGGGGCGTGCGCAGCTTCGCCGCCGCGCACTCCCGCGTCACGATCTCGCGCAGCGCCGTGGCGATCTCGTGCGGCTCGCGGGGGTCGTCGTCCGAGGTGTACGCGATGCCGAGGCCGCCGCCGAGGTCGATCTCGGGCAGCTCGACGCCGTGCTCGTCGCGGATCTCGGCGAGCAGCGACACCACACGGCGGGCGGCCACCTCGAAGCCCGCCGTGTCGAAGATCTGCGACCCGATGTGGCTGTGGATGCCGATGACGTCCAGGCCGTCCAGCTTCAGCGCGCGCCGCACGGCCTCCGCGGCCTGTCCCCCGGCGAGCGCCAGGCCGAACTTCTGGTCCTCGTGCGCGGTCGCGATGAACTCGTGCGTGTGCGCCTCGACGCCGACCGTCACCCGGATCTGCACCCGCTGGCGCGTGCCGAGCCGGTCCGCGATGTGCGCGACCCGCACGATCTCCTGGAACGAGTCGAGGACGATGCGGCCCACCCCCGCCGCGACCGCGCGCTCGATCTCGTCCACCGTCTTGTTGTTGCCGTGGAACGCGATCCGGTCGGCCGGCATCCCGGCGTCGAGCGCCGTCGTCAGCTCGCCGCCCGAGCACACGTCGAGGTTCAGGCCCTCTTCGTGCAGCCAGCGCACGACGGCCCGCGACAGGAACGCCTTGCCCGCGTAGAAGACGTCGGCGTCCGGGCCGAAGGCGTCGCGCCACGCCTGGCAGCGGGCGCGGAAGTCGGCCTCGTCGAGGAAGTACGCGGGCGTGCCGAACTCCTCGGCCAGCCGCTTCACTTCGACTCCGCCGACGGTGACCGTGCCGTCTTCGGCGCGGGTGACCGTGCGGGACCAGACCTTAGGGTCCAGGGCGTTCAGGTCGGCGGGCGGGGCGGAGTAATGCCCCTCGGGCAGGACGTCTCCGTGGCGGGGGCCTGCGGGGTGTGCGGAACGGCTCATGGCTCTTCTGGCTCTTCTCGTCTCACAAGTATTCGGGCGCGCTGATGCCGAGCAGGGACAGGCCGCCTGCGAGCACCGTCCCCGCGGCCTCGGCGAGCGCCAGGCGGGAGCGGTGGGCGGCCGAGGGTTTCTCGTCGCCGAGCGGCAGCACCGTGTGGGCCTGCGCGAGGAAGGCGTCGGCGGTCCGGACGAGGTGCCGGGTCAGGCGGTCCGGGGCGTGGCGGCGGGCTGCGGTCGCCAGGACGGTGGGGTGGTCGCCCAGGGCTCCCAGGAGGTCGTGCGCGGACGCGTCGGTCGCTCCGGGAGCCGCTGTGAAGCCTAGGTCGGCCGCGTTGCGCGTGAGCGCGCGGGTGCGTGCGTACGCGTACCGGATGCGGAACAGGGGGTTCGACTCGTGCTGGGCGAGGTGCTGCTCGGGGTCGGTGTGGGGGCGGTCGTGGGGGGCGGGGTGCAGGAGGGCCCAGCGGGCTGCGTCGGCGCCCAGGTCCAGGGGGTCCGGGCTGCCGGGGGGCGGAGGGACGGGGCGGAGGGTCGTCAGGGGTGTCGGAGGCCGTCCGTACGCGTCCACGCGCACCCCTGCGAGCTCCACCCACCGCTCGTCCGGCGCCTCGTCGCTCGTCACGCGTACGAGGGCGCCCTGCGAGCGCAGAATCCTTCGTGCCGCGTCGGCCACGACGAGTGCGCGCAGGTCGTGGGGGGTGTGGAGCTGGACAAGGGCGCCGGTGTCCCGGGCCACGTGGCCGTAGCTCTCCCCTTGCTCGCGGATCTCCGCCACGAGGGCGGGGGCGCCGTGGGGATCCAGGGTGATGCTGACGAAGCCCGGTCCTGTGGCCTCGGCGTGGGCGATGCCGGGCTCCGCGGTGAGGCGGGCGGAGAGCAGCTCGGCGACGCGGCGCGGGGGTGCGCCCGCCTCTTTGGCGATCCGCAGCGCCAGGTTCGTCGCGTAGTCCCCCGTGCCGCCCGGCCTCGGCCGCTCCACGTGGGCGTCGTCCGGGACGGTGGCGCTGAGCTCCCCGGCGTCCACGGCGCGGCGCATGGCGCGCAGGACGGTACGGGAGAGCTGTGCCGGGGTCACGGGACAAGGGTATGGGAGGTGGGGGGTGGGGTGCGCCGGGGTTTCTGGCGGGGGCGCCTTGTCGTGGTCGTTCGCCGTCCGTCCGGTGGGTGGGTGTGGTCCTTTGCTCTCGCTCCGGTGGGTGGGTGCGGTCCTTCGTCCTCGGGCTGGTGGGTGGTTGCTGTCCTTCGCCCTCGCTCCGGTGCGTGGGTGCGGGGCCGTGCCGGTATGTCCGTGCTCGCGTGTGTGGCGGCGCCTACGTCTTGTGTACGCCCCTCGTGGTGGGCCGAGCTGCGCGCGGACATACCGGCACGTCCCCTCCGGTTCGGATTGCGGCAAACGGTTCGGTGGGGGTGCGGTCTATTCCTGCCGCCACCCGCTGTGCCCACGGCCGACGGTGCCTGTGATGTCCGCGCAAGGGAACGGCCCCGCCCTCCGGAGGGGCTAGGGGCAGCCCGGGACCGCGGAGGGGTCCGGGGTCCAGTCGCGGGGGCCCCGGCCCCGGTCGACCAGCTGTCGGACGATCCCGAGGAGCTCGGCGGGCTCGAACGGCTTCGCCAGAAACGCGTCGACCCCGACCTCGATGCCCGCCTCGACCTCGTACTGCGTACAAGCACTCACGACCACAAGCGGAAGCCCCCGCGTCCGAGGATCGGACCGCAACCGCGCCGCCGTCCGAAGCCCGTCGAGCCGCGGCATCACCACATCGAGCGTCACCACATCGGGCCGCACCTGATGGACGACTTCCAGACACTCGGCACCATCGGCCGCGGTCACGACCTCGAAGCCCTCCAGCTCGAGATTGACCCTGATCAGTTGCCGGATGACCTTGTTGTCGTCAACAACAAGCACACGGCCGGACACGCCTGGCACAACTTGAGAGTAGGTCGACAGCCGCCATCGCGTCCGGGTTTTGCCTACTTCTGCCACTTGCGGGGGAGCCGCAGCGGGCCGCCGAGGTCCGGACCAGGGCGGACGCACCGACCCCCGCCCACCGAGCACGACACCGTGTTGCCGAACACACGAACGCCCGCTGGCGACGCCCCACGCAGCACACGCACCACACGGGAATCCGCCAGGCCAGCCCGGCCGGGCGATACGCTCCGCAACGCCAGCGGGAGGCCGTCCACAGGGAAAGGCCGTCATGTCAACCTTCGTTGTATTCGACCTGGAATTCACGACATGGCCGGAAGCACTCGAGCAGGACTGGTCGGCACCGGGCCAGTACCGCGAGATCGTCCAGATCGGCGCCCTGCGCCTGCGCCACGACTTCTCCGTCGTCGAGGAGTACGAGGCCCTGGTCCACCCCGTGATGAACCCGCGCCTGTCCCCGTACTTCACCGAACTCACCGGCATCGACCAGGAGTCGGTGGATCGGGACGGCCTCCCACCGGCCGAGGCTCTCGGCGACTTCCTGTCCTTCTGCCAGGGCCAGTCCGTGCTCTCCTACGGCAACGACATGGTCGTCCTCGGCGAGAACATCGCCTGGGCCCGAGCCCGCGGCGAGCACATCAAGAGCTCCTTCCTGACCGCCGGTTTCCTCAACGTCCGCCCCTGGCTGAACACCGTCGCCCCGGAGACGGCGACCTCCAACGTGGGCCGCCTGTGGCAGGTCTTCGGCCTCCCCGAGCCGACGGCGGGCCGGGAGCACTCGGCCCTCTTCGACTGCCATTCCTTCGCGGTCGCGTTGAAGCATCTGCACGCCACCGGCGCCTCCCTGCCCGCGGCCTTTCTCTGACGGGCAAGGGCCGGCGAACGGCCTTGGCGGCGATGCCGGTCCTCGACCGCCGACGGTGCGAGTTCGTCGTCGACGACATCCGGGCAGGGGCGGATCATCCGGCTCCTGCTCGCCGTCGGCCACATCAGGCCGTAGTCGACCGTCGAGGGGGGCGCAGAGCTGGGCCTCCCGGATCTCGACCTCGCAGCCGGGGTTCCGGGCCCGGAACAGCTCCGCGGCCCGCACCACGGACCGGACCAGCCGACCCGCAGGACAACGAAAAGGGCGGGAGTCAGTGAGACTGACTCCCGCCCTACTTCTTTCGGCATCCGCACAGATCACATACCAACTTGGGCAGCTGATCCGGCGAGTGCCCCCGGCAGGATTCGAACCTGCGCACACGGCTCCGGAGGGCATGATCATGCGCCGCGTGATTACGGCTCTGGCCTGCGTCTATACCTATCGGGCACCTTGTCTGGACGGATCTCACTCGCTACTCACTCGCAGGGCGCCGTTGCGCTACTCCGTGCAAGGCTCTGGGTCTCGGTCACGATGGCCCGCTGAGGGATGCCGGATGGCGTGAGCGCATCCGAGAAGAGGCTCACGAGGCCGAATGGTCAGCTACTTACGGGTTTGCGGTGAAGGTGAGTAAGGGGTGATTGAGCGTGCCAGTGCGAGATGCGTGCCCCCGATGTGGTGCAGCGAAGGAAGGTCCCTGGGGCCCATGCAGGAAGTGCGGGGCCTGGTGGCCCCGCACTGAATAGTGCGGCTACGCCTCCCCAAGAGCCGTGAGGTGGTCCTCGAAGCTGGCGGTGAGGCTGGCCAGTACGGCCTTGCCCTTTTCCGCAGTGGCGTACGAGGGAAAGCCGATGACTCCTGAATCGGTGTACGCCTTCATGCCGAGGGTGAGCAGGAACGGCCGTTCCCCGCTGTCGTGATCGGCGCTTTCGTACCCCGGGCGGACGAATGACGGCTCTGCATGCAGCAGGATCGAGGTCTCGATCTCTCCCGCGTGCATGTCGTCGTGGGCATTGCTGACAAGCCCTGCCTGCTCGCGGGCTCGGTCCCATTCCCGCCCCTGCGGGAAGAGGCTCATACGCGGCTCGGTGAGATTCGCCTCTTGGACGATGTTGGACAGCACGTAGTTGCCGCCGTGGGCGTTGACGAGCACCAGCTTGCGGATGCCGGATGCCTCCAAGGACTCCGCAACGTCTGTGATCACCAAGTGCAAGGTTCGCGCGCTGATGCTGACGGTGCCAGGCCAGGTGCCGTGCTCATGGCTGCACGCGATCGAGATGGGTGGCAGGGCGAGGACGGGGTACGCCGCAGCTAGTCCGCGAGCGATGACACAGGCGATGGCCGTGTCGGTGATGAGCGGCAGATGACCCCCGTGCTGCTCGTACGACCCGATCGGGAGTACGGCTACGCGCGGTGCCTGTTCCTGGACATCGACAGTGGTGATGGTGGGAAGCAGGTTCACGGCTCTCCTCTGGTCCGGTCAGCTCCCCTTGATACTGCCTGAGGTCATGGCACTCTTGGCCGTGGAGCGAGGGAGAGGAGCTGACGTGCCGGAGGCCAGTCCGCGCGGAACCTACCTGGTCATTTCAGAGGCCCTGCGGAAACGGATCGGCGAGGATGAGACTGCCGACGCGCTGCCATCAGAGGCTGATTTGATCCGTGAGTACAACGTGTCGCGTAACACGATCCGCCGAGCACTCAAGGTCCTCGAACGTGATGGTGTCGTGGAGTCTGCTCCCGGGATCGGGTGGCGGATCGCACGGGGTGGTGACCGACGTTCCCTCGCCGAGCGGATGGCAGACCTGATCGCAGAGGATTCGCTGTCGGTCGGAGACACCTACCCCTCGGAAGCGAAGCTTTGTGAGCGCTTCGATGCCTCCCGTACGGCCGTACGGCGTGTCCTGGCTCAGATGGAGGGGCACGGCTTGCTCGCCACCGTCCATGGCAAGGGGCGGACGGTACGTGCTCTCCCTGCTCCCGCCAGTCGGCCGTAGCCTTGGCAGTCATGGGACTCACCGAGTGGGCGTACCTACTCTCCGAATCGTTGCTGTCCGATCCGCTTCCGCGCCGATGGGCGCACTCCCTGGGCGTCGCCGAGCGTGCCCGTTCCTTGAGCCCAGTCCTGAGCGATGATGCTGAACTGCTCGAAGCTGCCGCAGTGTTGCACGACATCGGCTATTCACCCGCCCTCGCCGCCACTGGCTTTCATCCGCTGGACGGCGCCCGGTTCCTCCGACACCACGAGCGGGCGGACGAGCGAGTCGTCTCCCTTGTCGCTCATCATTCGTGCGCGCTCCTGGAAGCCGAGGAGCGGGGATTGAGGGCCGAATTGGAGAGCGAGTTCGAGCTAGAGCGCCCCGACCTTGTGGACGCTTTGCTGTACTGCGATATGACAACGACCCCAGACGGCACACGGACCACGCCGACACAGCGCTTGGAAGAGATTGTGCAGAGGTACGGTCCGGACACAATCGTGGGCCGATTCATTCAGCGAGCAACACCCGACATCTATGGAGCTGCGAAGCGTGTTGAAGAGCGGCTAGCGCGCGCTTCTGTTGACGATCAGCCGATGTAGGGATCTCGTGCAGAGTCGTCAAGACCGTGCCGGATACGCAACATCATCGACGGATGAATGTCCAGCCCAACGAGTTCTGCCGGGTCAACCCAGCGGACCTCCTTTGATTCACTACTCGTACGCAGCGTGCCACCGACGGGGTGGGCCCGGAAGCAGATGGAGAACTGCTGCCGGACCTCCCCATCGTCGTAGGCCAGCACGTGCTCGGGATCGGTATAGAGCCCGACGATATTCTCAAGTTTGACGTGAATCCCCGTCTCCTCCAACACTTCTCGGACTGCGGTGTCGCCGATGCGCTCACCGATGTCGTGCCCGCCCCCCGGTAGTGCCCACAAGTCGTTGTCAGTCTTGTGGATAAGAAGCAGTCTTCCCGAATCGTCTCGGACAACAACAGTTACTGAGGGCACCACTGAATTAGCAGTAGGGGCGTTTGGATCACGGTAGTAGTCGATACGACTCATCAGTTCTTTCCTTCCCAATCGGTGGGTGAAGATATCGGGCGAGCCGATTCCCAGACCCTCTCAAGGCTCTCGGCATATGCGTCAAAGAGTTCCCCGCCAGGCACCCTCCGCAGGTGCAGCACGGGTGCCATGTAGGCGCCGACACCATAGAGGTGGCCGTTTGCCAGCATCTCGCCATCGGCTCGATAGATCGAGTTGTAGAGGGTGGTGCCGTGCAGTCGGAATTCAACACCGGGAAGCCCGAAGAGCGGGCTGTAATTGATGAGTGCGTTCCGAATTTTGCCCGCCATAGCCGTGCCGATTCCCTCGTCTTCTCCGCGTGTGGCCACGGCCTGTGATGTGGGGTCTCCCAGCATGAAGCGGATCAGGACTCCGTCGGCGGACTTCTCCTTGACGATGCGGTGGAACGTCGCATCCTCGGTGAGCCAGAAGCCGGAGTATGCCAACACGTCGAACTGGCACGTGGACTTGGAGTAGAGGCTTGTCCAGAGGGTCTGCATCACGACGGATCGGTGCGGATAGAGCCGGACTAACTCTGCGTTGCCGGATGCTGTGACCTCAGCGGACGTGCGTTCGTCTGGCCAGAGGTAAGACACCTCGCACTTCAGCAGCGAGGCGGTCGCGTACTGGAAACGCCGGTACGGCTTGCGCTCGGGCTCATTGATCCAGCGCTCGACCGTCTTTGGCGCGACCCCGAGCCGCTGTGCGACCTCATCAAGGGTCAGCCCCAAGTCCACGATCGCCCCGCGTAGCCGCTCGTTCGCCATGCCAACCTCCGCCTCGCCGGGACGACTTGGTACGACTTCACGCTAGCCAAGAGCGACCCAAGTCGTACAGGTGCGAAGTCGAGCGTCGCTGGCGCCGACGCCAGGCTATAGACGCACCGCAGCGAGGTGCTCGCCGAACTCCAACAGTCGATGGGCTTGACGGCGCGAACCCCTCTCTACATGATGAGGAACACGTACTACATGTCCCTCATCATGACCGTCCGGAGGGCTTCGGCTCGAAGGACGCGACTGAGGCTTGAGAACTGAAGAGTGATCGTGCGGGGCTGACGCGGGAGCGGCGGTCGCGGCAGGTGCCTAGGGCGAGGGTCCGGGGGCAAACCGCCGTGATGAACGCGGCTCTCCCCCTACGCGCCTGGCAGGCGCCACCCGGTTTCGGGTGTGGGGAGGCACAGCGGGGTCCCAACGCACGTGGCGGCAAGAGTGAGACCGCCCCCGCGACGGCCGGGTGATGTCGTCGGCGGCAATGCCAAGCCCATCAGCTCCGGAGAACACCCCACTCGACTTTGGGGTGCCGCCTGGTGTGGGCCGCCCTGCTGAGTGCGTCAGAGCAGTGAGGATGACGCCCCGATTTCCCGGCTCGGGGCCGGTGGTTCGAGCGACGAACCGCCGGTGAAGCCGCGTCCCGACTTCGTTGAGGGGGTCGGTGTGAACCGACGACATCTCAAGGCGCCGCCGTGGCCGACCGGCACGGCGGCGCCGTTTCGCCTCCTGGCCCGTGAGCGCGATCCAGCGCCGCGGCCGACCGGTCGCCTTCCACCGATGCGCGGCGGCTATCGCTGCGCCGGTTGCTCGCCTCGCCTGTGCGACGGCTCTGCGGAGCACGGCGTACGGGCGGGGTTGAGGGGAGCCGGAGCCCATCGAGGGAGTTCTCATGTCTGAGATGCCGTATCTGCAACAGCGCATCCTCGTTCACGCTGCTCAGCGCGATGACCACAAGGTGGCGTCGAAGAACGCCGACGCGGTGATGAGCCTGTACGCGGCCGATCTGGTCGCCCGTTCGGTGCTCACCCCGTCCGGGCTCGCCCTCGCGCGAAAGCTGATCCACCGCGAGCGCGCACCGCACTGACACACAGCCCCGGTGACGTGCCGTGAAGGGCGCCGGATCAGATCCGGCCCGGGGCGCTGCTCCATCCGAACCCGTTGATTGATCACCGAGAGGACGTCCATGTCTGATCCCGATTTCCAGCGGCGGCAGTTCGAGGCCGACGAAGAGGTCCTGGCCCGCATCAACGCCGGTGAACCGATCGATGTCGAGGCAGCACTGATGGACGCCCACCTGAAGGCGTCTGTCCCCGACGACAACTGACCGGCAGCTCGATGGCCCCGATGGTCGCAGGCCGGGTTCGACTCCCGGCCGGGGCGCCCCTCCCGCTGATCTGCGCGGGCCCCCGCGCCGACCGCCTGCAGCCGCTCAGCCTGCGGTCACCGTTCCGCGTGTTCCTCGCTCGACTCCAACCCACTTGAGGAGCCTCACCATGACCAAGCGCACGATCCCCGTGGACGCCTTCGGCCCGATCGCTCTGGACCTGACGATGCACACCGGCACGATCCACCTGGCCGTCGACCCCGCGTTGAAGCAGGCGCGGGTGGAGCTGACGACGGACGCCGAATCGGGTCCGTCGGCCGACGCGATCCGGGACACCGACGTCAGCCTCACCGGGCAGAACCTCACCGTCCGTGTCCCGGACACCGCCGGCGCAACGGCGGGCCACACGACCGTGAGCTTCAACGGCAACACGATGACGTTCTCCGGCGGCAACGGCGTGCGGATCAACGGCGGCAACATCTACGTCTCCGGGCACGGCCGCGGCAAGGTCTTCGTCAACGGCCGCGAGGTCACCGCCGACGGACCCGCCGGGCACGCGGTGACGCCGATCACCCTCACCGCCCATCTGCCCACCGGGTCCGTGGCGTTGGTCAGCACGCACAGTGCCATGACGGTCGTCACTGGCGAGCTGGCGCGCCTGGACTTCGACGCCACCTCCGCAAGCCTGACCGCGGAGCGCATCGGGGACCTGGACGCCACGATCACCAGCGGCAAGGTGCTCGTCAGCGACGTGACGGGCTCCCTCGCCGCGAACCTCACCTCCGGTTATCTCGCCGTCGGCGCCTACAGCGGTCACGACGCGCGGCTGAACCTCACCTCCGGCCAGGCCCGGATGGCCGCGACCTCCAAGTCCAGCGGCCGCATGGCAGTGGGCGTCACCTCCGGCCAGGCCTACATCACCGGCGCCGCGCACCTGAACGTCCGCCGCCGCTCCACCAGCGGCTACGTCCAGGTCAGCTAGCGCCGCTGCCGCCCCGATGGTCGCAAGGCCGGGTTCGACTCCCGGCCGGGGCACTCACCTTTCCGCCCGGGGCGGGCGTCGTCTCTCCACAAGCCGTGCCCGCCCTGGTCTCTCCCATCCCTCTGTGATCAGGAGTTTCGCCATGCGTTCCTACATCGGCGGCCAGCGGGCCGTGACCAGCAACGACTTCATTGAACTCGCCCTCGGCACGCCCCTTGAGCTGTGGCTGGGTGTGGAGGGCGAGAGCGAGATGGAGCGCGCGGCCCGTCTGGATGCGGCCCGCGACATCCTCGCCGCCGACCCCGGGATGGCGGACGACGCGATCCGGATCGCCGCCGCGGCGATCGAGGAGTACGCGCCGGAGCTGTTCAACGTCGTCCCGCTCGCCCGGCCCGCCCGTTCCCGCCGGGTCCGGAACGGGGCGGCGGCATGATCCGCATCGTCACCGAGAAGCGCCTCGCGCTGCTCGAAGCTGACCGGCTCGCCGCGTTCGAGCGGGCCCGCCAGGCGACCGAGGACGCGAAGGAGGCATCCGCCCGGCACACGGTCGACCTGTTCGACGTCACCGGCCGCGCGGAGCGCGCGGAGGCGACCGCGAAGGAGGTGGGCACGCTCCTTGCCGTGGCGCTGGACGAGCTGAGTGCCGCGCAGGAAGAGCTTCTGCTGAAGGACATCGAGCTGCGGCGGCAGCGCGAGGACCTCACTGAGGCGCTTCTGCCGCCGCGGGCGGTGTTCGTGCTCGTGCACTACGGCACCCCGGCCATGGTCTATCGCAGCCGGGAGGACGCCTACGCCGACACCGCCACCCACGGCGTCCCGAGCGACCGCACGTGGGGTCCGGCGCGGCGGTTTTGGGCGGATGCGGAATGGGTGCTGTCGGCGTTCACGTACGACTTCACAGCGCGCGGGTTCCGCGGTTCGCTCACCCCGCTAGCGGAACCGGTCGGGGGTGCGGCGTGAACGCTGTTCATATCCGTTCAGCCGAGAAAGCCCTGTCCGTCGGCACGTGGCTGATCGTGTTCGGGGCGATGCTGTTCTCCGTCCTGACGGTCACGCCGCTGATGGCCCAGCACACCGCCGATTCGTGGGCGTGGACGGCGCCGATCCTGCCGCTCGTGGTCGACGCGGCCGTGGTGATCGTGGTCAAGCTCGATGACGTGCTGGCCCGCCTCGGTGGGCACGGCGGCCGGTGGCCGGTGGTGCTGCGCTGGATGACGGGTCTGATGACGCTGGCGCTCAACACCGCCGACTCCGCGTTGAAGAAGGACCTGGTCGGCGTGGCCGTACATGCTGTGGCGCCGCTCCTGCTCATCGTCACGGCTGAGACCGGCCTTGCCTACCGGCGGGCCATCGCACGGGCCGTCAGCGCCCTGGAGACCAAGCAGCAAGCCGAGCGCGAACAGCGCGAGCACGCAGCCCGCGAGCGCGCCGCACAGGCCCGTGCAGAGGCCCGCGAGGAGCGCGAGCACACCGAGCGCCTGGCGCGTGAACAGCGCGACCACGAAGCCCGTTTGGCCCGTGAGCAGGCTGAGCGTGATGAGCGTCAGCGCCGTGAGGAGCGCGCCGCCCGGGAGCGGGCGGAGGCTGCCGAGCGGGAGGCTCGTGAACGCCGTGAACGCGAGCATGAACAGCGTGAACGCGAGCGCGCGGCTCGTGAACGCCAGGCCCGCGAGCGGACCGAAGCGGAAGCGCGCGAGCGCGCTGCGGCCGTGGCGCGTGAACGCCGTGAACGCCAGGAGCGCACCGCGCGTGAACGCGACGAACTCCTGAACCGTGGCCCCGCTGAGAGCAAGCTCCCCGAGCACGAGGCACGCCGCATCGTGGCCGCCGCGTTCACCGCGAGCCTGCCGGTGCGCCAGGCAGCGGAGCTGTCCGGCTGGTCGGTGGGCTGGGTGTCCTCCCGCTACGCCGAACTCCGCGAGCCCGACGCGAGCCCGCGCGCTGGCCTCGCGTCCCGTGAAGAGCGGACGGCCGCCTGATGCCCGCCGCGTTCGGCAAGTGCTACGACCCCACCGGGCGCCGCTACGGCATACCGACCTACCCCTGGCACTTCGCCCCCACCGGCCTGGCCACCCGCCGACAGCTTCGCGCGCAGGGCCTGCGCCCGGGCGGCCAGCCGGTCGTCGCGCAAGTGATGCTTCGTCACCGCAGGCGCAAGGGCGGCGCGTTCGTGGCCTACCTCTACCGCGAAGACCTCGCCAAGCCGGTCCGGCCGATGACCTCTCGCAAATGGGGCGCCCTCGCGTTGGCGATGCTCGCCCGCCGCACCTGCCCGCAGTGCCGCCGCGACGCCGGATACGTCATCCCGCCCTCACTCGGCACCTGCGTCACCTGCGCCTACCCCGAAGAGCAGCGCGCCGCCTGAACTACCCCGCGAGGCCCGACCGCAGCGTGCGGCCGGGCCCCTCTACCTTCCGTGAAGGAGTCGCAGCGTGAGCACCACCACCTTGGGCGAGCAGGCCGCGGCCATCGCCGCCTGCTCCGTCCTGGCCAACCGCTACGCCCACCTGCCCGCCGCCGACCTGAAAGTCAGCGCCGTGATAACCCCGCACGCGGTCACCCAGGGCGTCACAGTGAGCGTTCATGACGGGCTGGACGTCTTCGAGGCCTGGCGCGAGGCCCTGGACATCAGCCCCGACAGCCTGACCATCCAGCACCTGCCCAGCTGCCTCTCGCTGGAGGGCTGGACCTTCACCAACGGCGTCCCTGTGCGCCTGATCGGCTACGGCGACGAAGCGCCCGCGCCGACCACACCTCTGACCGGCGGCGCCCACACCGCCGCCCACGCCGTCTGAACAGCCCTGCACGCACCCCCTGCGGAGCCCGGCCGCTCAACCTTCCACAGCCAGCGGCCGGGCTCCTCTATCCCCTCTGCAAGGAGGACAGTTCAGTGAAGCACCCCGACGACGACCACGAACTCGCCCCCCGGCTCGAAGCCGAGATGAGCACCACCCACGGCCTCACCTCCGACGGCACGGTGGTCGACCTCGACAAGGCCCGATCGGCCCGCACCGAGTCGGCCCTCGACCCATCGGTCGACTCCGGCCCGATCGAGTCGAGTTCGGCGCCGGTCACCGAGTCGGCCGACCCGGACCAACGGTTGATGGTCGACCAGCCGACGGTGAAGGCGGCCGGGCCGGGTTACCTGGGTCGGCTGATGGGCTCCCGGCGCCGCGAGATGATCCCGGTGTGGCTGCGGTCGACGGCGGAACTGAAGACCGCCACCGCGTGGGTGGCCCGGCACTACGCGCACGCGGCCGGGTATCACGCGCTGCGCTCCCCGGTCTACGCCGCCCGCCTCGCCCTCCAAGCCCCCGTCGGGGCAGCGCGGTTCACCGGCGCCACGATGCGCTGGGTCGCCGACACCGAGGGCGAGCCGGTCCGCCTGGCCGCAGTGCGGCGCGAGGACGCAGCCGAGTACCTGAAGCTCTCCCGGCAGCGCGACGGCCGGGTCCGCCTGCGCACCCTGGTCGCGGCGTTAGCCATGTTCACCGGACTCGGCTCCGCTCTGGCGATCTACGTGCTCGCCCCGGCCTGGCTGCACGCGCTCTCCGTCGGCGCGCTCGTCATGGCGCTCGGCTGCGTGGGCCGTAAGGCGGATGCCCCGGTCATCCACCGGTCGGTCGACATGCCCAAGGCCGTGAAGCTCACCAGCGACATCGTCCTGCGCGCCCTCGGCTCTCTCGGTATCCCCGCGATCAACCAGGCGCAGGGCAAGGGCCGGGACGGGTTCGAGTTCACCGCCCCGATCACCCGCGACGGCCCCGGCTGGCGCGCGGAAGGCAACCTCCCCTACGGCGTCACGGTCACCGACGTCATCGAGCGCCGCGACCGCCTCGCCTCCGGCCTGCGCCGCCCGCTGGGCTGCGTGTGGCCCGAAGCGGTGCCGGACGAGCACACCGGGCACCTTGTGCTGTGGGTCGGGGATCAGGACATGTCCAAGGCCAAGAAGCCCGTGTGGCCGCTGATGAAGTCCGGCAGCGTGGATCTGTTCAAGCCCGTCGCCTACGGCACCGACCAGCGCGGACGCTGGGTCGACCTGACGCTCATGTACGTCGCGGGTGTCATCGGCGCGATCCCGCGCATGGGCAAGACCTTCCTGCTCCGCCTCCTGACGCTGATTGCCGCGCTGGACCCGCGGGCGGAGCTGCACACCTACGACATGAAGGGCACCGGCGACCTGGACCCGGTCGGTGACGCCGTCTCCCACCGGCACGCCGCGGGCGACGATGACGAGGTCATCGAGTACATGATCCGCGACTTCCGGGAACTGCGTGAGGAACTGCGCCGCCGGACCAAGGTGATCCGTTCGCTGCCGCGCGACGTCTGCCCGGAGTCGAAGGTCACCAGCGCCCTCGCCGACAAGCGCTCGCTGGGACTGCACCCGATCGTGATCAGCGTAGACGAGTGCCAGGTCCCCTTCGAGCACCCCAAGTACGGCAAGGAGTTCGAGGAGATCGCCACCGACCTGGTCAAGCGCGGCCCCGCAACCGGCATCGTGCTGCTCCTCGCCACCCAGCGACCGGACGCCAAGTCGCTGCCCACCGCCATCAGCGCGAACGCCTCCCTGCGGATGTGCCTGAAGGTCATGGGCCAGCTGGAGAACGACATGGTGCTCGGCACCTCCGCCTACAAGCGCGGCGTGCGGGCCACCATGTTCGCCTGGGCCGACAAGGGCATCCACTACCTGGTCGGCGAGGGCTCCGACGCCCGCATCGTCTACGGCGTGTTCGTCGACGCCCCACAGGCTGCGGCCATCGCCGCCCGGGCCCGCAAGGCCCGCGAAGCACGCGGACTGCTGTCCGGCCACGCCCTCGGTGAGGCACCGGAGCCGACCGCGAACGCTTACGACCTGCTCGCCGACATCCTCGCCGTGGTCACGGCCAAGGAACCCAAGCTCTGGTCGGAGACCGTCGTGGCGAGGCTGGCGGAACTGCGCCCGGAGGTCTACGACGGGTGGGACCCCGACGCGCTCGCCGCGGCGCTGAAGCCGCACGGCATCGCCACCATCCAGGTCGGCCGCCGGGTCAAGGGCAAGGTCGTCAACCGGCGCGGCATCGACCGCTCCCACATCACCACCGCAATTGCGGAGCGTGACGGAAAGCGGGACGCGGGCTGAGGTTCCGGGGCCGCTAACGATAGCGGCACACCCCGCTAACGTTAGCGGCCCCGCTAGCACCCCAAACCTGCTCTGATCAGGCCGCTAGCGGATAGCGGCCCACCTGCGGAAACCCCTGAAACCCGCCCGGGAGGGCCCGTGATGACCCCTGCCCTACTCGCTATCACTCTCCTCATAGGCGTAACACTCTGTTACGCCGCTGTGTGTGCCTGCTCGCCGTTCGGGAACTGCCGCAAGTGCTCCGGATGGGGCTTTGCGATGAAGACCGACCGCAAGGGCCGCCTCAAGCGCGGCAAGGACTGCCGCCGCTGCCACGCCACCGGCAAACGCATCCGCACCGGCCGCTGGCTCTACAACCGCTGGGCCCGCGTCTACCGCGACGGCACCCGCACCTCCGCCACGACCCCGGCCTCGAAGGGAGGCCCGACGTGGTCGTGACCCTCTCCCTCGTCCTGGTGTCCGGAGTGGTCCTCGCGCTGCTCGTGCACCACCGCAAGGTCGCCGTCGGCGGCGCCACCGTCGCCGTGCTCTTCGGGTTCCTGCTCGCCTCCACCGACGCCGGACCCGACATCAGCGACTCCCTCCAGTCCATCGCCGACAACATCTCCGACCGGTAGGAGGCGCCCATGCGCCACCGTGCTCCGCCCCCGACGCCGGGGGTCCTCGCCCCGCACATCCCCGCCGACACCTACCGCCGCGCGCAGGCCACCGGCGAGCCAATCATCCTCGTGCACCCCGTGCCCACCGTGCCCGCCGCCCCACGGCGTACTGCCCGCGGCTGCCTGATCGCCGTCGGCGTCGTCATCGCGGGCGGCATCGGCGGCATGGGCCTGGTCGTCGCCTTCCTCGCGCTGCTCGACATCGCCGCGCACACCGCCACCGCCATCGGCGGCGCGCTCGGCATCGGCGGCATCACCGTCAAGCTCACCCGCCCCAAGACCAAGTGATCCGAAAGGAACGAGCCGTGACCCTGCACACCACGCCCCTCGCGCTGATCGTGGGCGCCGACCGGGCGGACGCCTTCCTCCGCTCCCGCGCCCGCGAACTCGTCGACCTGGACCACCTCCCCGAGCCGGTGGCGTTACAGCTCACCTACCGGCGCGCCCTGCGCGGCGACCCGATGGTGCTGGCCGCACCCGGCCAGGTCTGGACGCTACGCGCGGACACCGACCCCGACGACGCCCCCGCCCACCGTCTGACGGTGGAGGCCCGCCTCACAGAGCCGCCGCGGGTGATGGTCACCGACCCCGACGACTCCACCGGCGAGACGGACGAACTCCTCATCGAGGTCCTGGAGATGTACCAGCTGGCCACCTGGAACCCGGCCTTCGATGCTGTGTGGGGGGCCGCGTGAGCGACTGGATGAGCGGGCCGATGATGGCGCTGGATGTGGAGACCACCGGCACCGACCCGGAAACCGCCCGGATCGTGGCCGCCGCCATCGCCGCCGTCGGCGGCGACAGCCCGCCGGAGACCACCGCATGGCTGCTGGACCCCGGCATTGAGGTTCCGGCGGAAGCCGCCGCCATCCACGGGATCACCACCGAGCAGACCCGCGCCGACGGACAGGCACCCGCCGACGCGCTGGCCGAGATCATCGCCGCGCTCGCCGAACCGCTGGCCGCGGGTTGCCCGCTGGTGGTCTTCCGCGCTCCGTACGCGCTGACCGTGCTGGCCCGTGAGTGCGCCCGCGCAGGCGTGCCGTTCCTGGACGGAGACGTGGCGCCGGTCATCGACCCGTCCGTGCTCGACAAGCAGGTCGACCGCTACCGGCGCGGGCGGCGCACCCTGCCCGCCCTGTGCGAGCACTACCGCGTCCGCCACGACGGCCCCAACGACCCCGTGCAGGACGCGTTGGCCGCGGCCCGGCTGGCCTGGCGCCTGCCTCGCGGCTTCCCCGACCTGGCCGCGATGGCGCTAGCGGACCTGCACACGCAGCAGCGGACATGGGCCGCCGCGCAGGCTGCGGGCCTGCAGGCACACCTGCGCCGCACCGATCCTGCCGCAACGGTCACCGCCGACTGGCCCCTCATTCCGCCCAACTCCCAGGAGTCGAGCAGTGTTTGAGATCCGGATCATCTGCGACGACCGCGACGCGGACGCCATCACCCGCACCCTGGGTGAAGCCTTCCGTACCGGGGCCGCACGCACCTACCCCACCCGCGACGGCATGCGCACCCGCTTTTACTTCACCGCCGACCTGACGCGGCCCGAGGACAGCCAGCCGGACGCCACCTAGCTAGCTGTGCCCGGGGCGGGCGCCGTCTCTCCACAAGCCGCGCCCGCCCCGGGTTCTCCCATCCCTCCAAGAGAGCAGGAGAACCCCAGCATGACCCATCCCGCCCTAATCCGGCGAGAGCACCTCAGCACCGCCCTGCGCCTCGCGGCCGACGGCCTGCCCGTCCTGCCACTGCGCAAGGGCAAGGTGCCCTTCGCCAACTGCCCCGCCTGCCTGTACACCTCGTGCGGCGGGCGCCCCAACATGAAGACCCCCGGCCCCTGCACGTGCCCGCACCCGTGCCACGGCTGGGCCGCCGCCACCACCGACCCGCGGACCCTCAACTCCCCCCAATGGGAGGCCGCGTGGCGCGAGGCGGCGGCAGTCGCCTACTGCCCGGGCGGCGCGGGCCTGACCGTCGTCGACCTCGACACGCCGGACGCCGTCGCGTGGGCCCGCGAGACCCTTCCGGTCACCCGGACCGTGCGCACCACTCGCGGACAGCACTGGATCTACCAGGGCACCATGACCTCCGCGAACGGGGTGCGCGACGGCGTCGACATCAAGTCGACGATGGCCTACGCCCGCTGGCGCGGACCCAGCACCGGCACCCTCACCGCACTGCCCGACGCGGTGCGCGCGCTGGCCGTCAAGCAGCCCGCCCCTGCCCAGCCCGCCCCGTGCGCCGTCACCGTGCCCGCGCGGTCTGCTGAGGGCGTGTGCAGGCACCGTTCGCCCGTCTTCCTGGAACGCGGCATCGCGATGGCGGTGCAGCGCATCAGCGAGGCGTCCAGCGGCATCCACGCGACCGTCTACGCCACGTTCCTGGCCGTGCTCTCCGTCCACGGCCGGTGCGGCTGCCTCACCGACGGCCACGTGGCGTGGCTGTTCGCCGCAGCGCAGGCCAAGGGCGAAACCCCGCGGCACTGCACCGACGCATGGGCCAACGCCCGCGCGAAGCTGGGACTGTAGCCATGTCCGAGGACGACAAGACCCCGGCCCGCGAGATCATCACCGACTACGCGCAATCCCACTTCCGCTACTTCCGCACCGCCGACGGCACCGTCTACGCGCAGAAGAACGGCCACCCCGTGGCCCGCCCGATCCGCTCCCAGGGCACCACCGGAAGCCACCGCCAAGAACTCATGGTCGGACTGTTCAAGGACGGCTGCGGCGTCTTCAACGGCACCGCCCTGAAAGAGGCGCTGGACCTGATCGAAGCCCTCGCGCTCACCGAGGACACACAGGCCGTGCACATCCGCGTCGCCCCCGGCTTCGACGGGGCGACCTGGCTGGACCTGGGACGCGCCGACGGCCAGTCGGTGCGCATCCACCCCACCGGGTGGGACGTCGCCGTTCCCGACCCGCGGGAAGTGTGCTGGCGCCGCACCCAGCTCACCGGAGAACTGCCCCTGCCCACCAGGGACACCGACGGCAAGGGCATCGACCTCTTGCTCCGGCTGTGCAACTTCGCCACCGCGGAAACCGAGTGCCTGGCGATTGCCTGGCTCATCGGCTGCCTCGGGCCCTGCGTGCCCGTCCCGGCCCCGTTCCTGACCGGGCCGCAGGGCGCGGGCAAGTCCACCGGCGGCCGGATGCTGGTCCGGATCGTGGAGGGCATGAGCGGGGACCTGCGCCGCGCCCCGAAGGACGAGGAGAACCTGATCGCGGCCGTGGCCGCGGGCTGGGTCACCGCGCTCGACAACCTCTCCCACATGACGCCGGACCTGTCCGACGCCATGTGCTGCATCGTCACCGGGGCCGAGAACGTCAAGCGCGCCCTGTTCACCGACGGGGACGTCTTCCGCGCCCGCTACCGCCGCCCGATGCTCCTGACCGGCATCGACGTCGGCGTCATCCGCCCCGACCTCGCCGAACGACTCCTGCCCCTGCGCCTGGAACGCCCCAAGGTCCGGCGCACGGAGGCGGAGCTGTGGACGGAGTACGAAGAGGTGCTGCCCGTCGTGCTCGGCTCGCTCCTGGACCTCACGGTCCAGGTCCGCGCCGCGGAGGCGGAGACCCCGACCGATCTGCGGATGGCGGACTTCGCGCACCTGTGCGCGCAGCTCGATGCCGCGACCGGCCTTGGGGCGCTCGCCGCCTACCGGGCCAGCCTGGACGACCTGAACGACGACGTCATCGAGGGCGATCTGCTCGCGCAGACCGTCCTGCGGCACGCCGACACCATGGAGCCGGGCGCAGCGCAGCGGATGACGTCCACGGAGTGGCTGCACGTCCTCAGCGTCCTCTACAGCGGTGAGGAGCTGCGGGCCCTGCCCAAAGGGTGGCCGACCACGGGAAAGGTGCTCTCCGACCGTCTCAAGCGCCTTCAGCCCACCCTCGCCGCCCGCGGCGTCCTCATCGACTCGGGGCGCACCAGCGAGGGCCGCTACCTCGAACTGACCCGCGCGACGGCCCCGGCACCGCCCGAACAGAAGGGCATGTTCTGACCGCCGCGCGGCGGCGGGCGCCCTTTTGGACAAGCAAGAAGAGCACCCGCCGCCGACGTGCTCTTCTTGCTGTTCGGCGGAACGCCGCTCGAAGGACGCGCCGCGCAGCGGCTCCTTCTTCACGCTCTAAGGCGGCACCCAACTACAACACCAGCCCCTCTTTTTGTCCTAAGAGGGAAGACGCTGCGTCATCTGCGTCATGCGAGCCGGAAAACGGCCACTGAACAGCGGCAACAGGCATGACGCAGACACTCAGCTCTGCGTCATCCTGCGTCATCTGCGTCATGCCGTGACGCAGCCCATGACGCGCCCATGACGCACCCCCACACCACTGCGTCACGCAAAACCACAGGTCAGAAGCCCGAATGACGCTGATGACGCAATGACGCAGAAATCCGAACCTCGGACAGAGGCGAGCTTGCCCCCGAGGGCGGTGCCCCCCTCGTTCGCCCAACTTCCTTCGTGGCACGGCTCCCAGTGGGCCGCGCCACCGCATGCCCAAGGAGGAGTCGTGGCCAAGTCCCGCGACGAAATGCTGACCATCCCTGAGGTCATCGCAGAGATTGGCGTCCCGCGAGCGACCTTCTACCGCTGGCGACAGCTCAGGAAGGGGCCCAAGGCCATCAAGCTCCCCAACGGCTCCGTCCGCATCCGCCGCTTGTTAGGCGGCACTGATCATGCTCACGGGTGGGGCATTCAGGGTGCCGATGGTTGAGAAGCGGACTGCCCCGCAGGGGCGGTCCCTGCGGGGCAGTTGT
>NZ_JNXT01000030.1 GCF_000716675.1 Streptomyces alboflavus | reverse complement strand
ACCTGAGCGACGGCCCGGCACCCTCTGCCTTGCCGGGCGGGCTCTGTCCCACCCACCCGCCCAGACTTGGACCACCTGAGCGACGGCCCGGCACCCTCTGCCTTGCCGGGCGGGTTCTCTGCCACTCGCCCGCCCAGACTTGGACCACCTGAGCGACGGCCCGGCACCCTCTGCCTTGCCGGGCGGGCTCCTGTCCCACCCACCCGCCTGGGCTCGCACCACCTGAGCGGCAGCCTGGCGGCCTCTGCCTTGCCGGGCGGGCTCTGTCCCACCCACCCGCCTGGGCTCGCACCACCTGAGCGGCAGCCTGGCGGCCTCTGCCTTGCCGGGCGGGCTCTGTCCCACCCGCCCGCCCAGACTTGGACCACCTGAGCGACAGCCCGGCACCCCCTGCCCCGCCCGACGGGCTGGCTTCCCCGCCGACCCCCTCTCGCCCCCCGGGCGGGCTGGAGGTGCCGGGCTGTTGGTCAGGTGGGGGCAAGGTTGGGCGGGTGGGTGGGAGGGAGCCTGTCCGGTGATTGAGGACGAGGCGCGGAGCGCCGCATCGGGGGTGGGCCCGGGCCCGTGGGTCAGATGTCCAGGAGGACGGTGAACGGGCCGTCGTTGGTCAGGCCCACGCGCATCTGGGCGCCGAAGCGGCCGGTGGAGACCGTGGCGCCGAGGGCGCGGAGCCGGGACACCACCTCGTCGACGAGGGGCTCGGCCACGTCCCCGGGGGCGGCGGCGTTCCAGGTGGGGCGGCGGCCCTTGCGGGCGTCGCCGTACAGGGTGAACTGGCTGATCACGAGGAGCGGCGCGCCGACGTCCGAGCAGGACTTCTCGTCGGCGAGGATCCGCAGGGACCACAGCTTGCGGGCGAGCTGTCCCGCCTTCTCCTTGGTGTCGGCGTGCGTGACGCCGACCAGCACGCACAAGCCTTCGCCGACGATCTCCCCGACCGTCTCCCCGTCCACGACGACGCTCGCGCCGTCCACCCTCTGCACCACCGCACGCATGCCGCCCATCATGCCCTGCGCGCACGCGCCGTCCGCGCGCCGGTCCAGAACCCCCCATCCGGGGCCGATTGGGGGCACTCACGCACAGAGCGACCACTCGGGGTGGCACGATGCTCACACGCGGTGTACCGCGCCGGCTGAGGGGACGGTAGAGCCACATGAGCACACCCAGTACGCCCAGTACGCCCAGCACGCCATGGTCGCCCGGGGCGTCATGGCCGTCGGGGGCGAGACACCCGGGCGGGACGGCAGGGAGGGGCGGGACCGCGAGCATGGGCGGGCCGGCGAGGGCAGTAGGGACGGCGGGGACAGTGGGGCCAGCGGGGGCGGCAGGAGCAGCGGGGGCAGCGGGGGCCGTGGGCATGGCGGGGGCCGCCGAGGCGGGTGGAGCGGCCGGTGCGGCGGGCATCGGCGGCACCCACGTCCCGCGCCCCCCGGTCCAGCGCACCGACAGCCCCGTCCTGCCCGACGTACCGGCCCACGACCTGACCGCCCTGCGCCTGCCGGAGCTGCGCGAACTGCGCCGCTCCACGCAGCAGGACGAGGCGGACCTGAGCTACGTACGACGGCTGCTGCAGGGCCGTATCGACATCCTGCGGGCGGAGACCGCGCGCCGCAGGGTCCCGCGCGCGGCAGGCCGGGGCCCGGAGGCCACCGCCGGGGAGGAGTCGCCGCTGGTCGTGGACCGGCTCTCGGAGATCCTCACGGACGGCCCGGCCCGGCACCGCTCGTCGGCCCGCCATGTGACGCTCGGCACCCCGCACAGCGAGGAGTACCGACGCCTGGCCGCCGAGATGCTCGCCGACGTGGAGCTGTCCGACCTGGCCGCCCGCACGGACGAGGAGCTGCACGCGGCGATGGGCCGGCTCGTCCGCTATGAACAGCAGGTTTCCCGGCGGCGTCAGGAGATGCAGCGGACGACGGACGATTGCAGTGCGGAGATCGCCCGCAGGTACCGTGAAGGAGAAGCACAAGTAGACGACCTGCTCGCGTGACCTGCCGGCCCCGACGGCCACCGCCGCCCCACAGGGCCCGACGGCCGCCGTCGGCCGTGACCTCGGTGGACGTCCGCGTGCGGCGCCCGCCGAGATCCCGTGATCCCGGTGGACGCCGTGTCCGGCACGGCCGCCGCGATCCCCCGGACCGGCGTTCCCGCGGGCGGTCCGTCGCACCGCCCGCACCCGGAAGGCCGAAGATGCCGAAGACGACGCCGCCGTCCGCCGCCACCAGTTCCCCCGTCATACACCCGGTCCTCGCCGAGGTCGTCCGGTCGGGCTTCGTCGAGGGCCACCACCGCGGCAGCCTGGTGCTGCTCGGGGCCGACGGCGACGTGCAGCTCGCGCTCGGCGACGTGAGCAGCCCGGTCTTCCCGCGCTCCACGAACAAGCCGATGCAGGCGGCGGCGGTGCTGCGGGCCGGCCTCGACCTGTCCGGCGAGCGCCTCGCCCTGGCCGCCGCCAGCCACTCCGGCGAAACGTTCCACCGGGACCTCGTACTGAAGATGCTGGCCGAGCACGGTCTCAGCCCCGCCGAGCTGCAGTGCCCCGCCGACCTGCCGCTTGACCCCGAGGAGGCCGAGACCTACCTCGCCTCGGGCGCCGTCCGCGACCGGGTCACGATGAACTGCTCCGGCAAGCACGCCGCGATGCTCGCCGTCTGCGCCCTGAACGGCTGGCCCAAGGAGACCTACCTCGACCCCGGGCACCCCCTTCAGCGCCTCATCCACGACGGCATCGAGGCCGCCGCGGGCGAGCCCGTCGCCGCCGTCGGCACGGACGGCTGCGGCGCGCCCCTGATGGCCATCTCCCTGACCGGCCTCGCCCGCGCCTACCGGCACTTCGTCCTCGCCCCCGAGGGCAGCCCCGAGCGCCGGGTCGCCGACGCCATGCGGGCCCACCCCGAGTACGTCGCCGGGACCCGGCGCCCCGACACCTGGCTGATGCGGGCGGTGCCCGGCGCGCTGTCGAAGATGGGCGCCGAGGCCGTCCAGGCGGTCGCGCTGCCCGACGGCCGCGCCCTCGCCTTCAAGATCGACGACGGCTCGACGCGGGTGCTCGGCCCGGTCCTGGCCCGCGCGCTGCGCCTGCTCGGCACGGACGCCCCGATCCTGGACCGGATCGGCAGGGCGCCGCTGCTCGGGGCGGGGCGTGAGGTGGGGGAGATCCGCGCGGTGATCTGAGGTCACCTGGACGTTCCGACGGGGTGGCCCACGGGCGTGGGCCACCCCGTCGCTTCTTCGGGGCCCGGGCCTGGCGTTGGCGGGGCCTTGGGTGGGCCCGTGCCCCGGGTCTGACGGCTGACCGAACTCCCGGCTCCCCTCCGGATGAGAGCTCGGTCAGCCCGCCTGGTGAGCCGGGCCGCCTCAGCCCGACTGGGCGAGCAGCAGCACGAGGATCAGCGCCCCGATGCCGCCCGCGGTGGTGTTCTTGGCCTTGATGCCGACGGTGAGCAGGACGAAGGCGATGATGCCCATCGGCCCGTACTTCCACTGGATGGCCTGCTCGAATCCAATGACGAGGGCGGCGATGACGACGGCGATGAACGGCATGACGGTCCCCCTTCCGGTTCGGGGGCGGCGGGCCCCCTGGTCGGCCGCCAACGGGTCGCCCCGAACGCCGGGTTCGGCCCGGCGGCCTGGGCTGGCCAACCCCCGAAGGGTCTGACCATGTCGCCCAAGTTGGCTACCAACTCCAACTGACTTATCTCCGCGATGGTGCGTCTCATAACCACCTTCTCGGCAACTCCCCAAAGATGGCGAGAAGTTGTACTGTTTGGTTGTGAGCCCGGACCAGGCCGCCGTCAACGAGCGGAAGAGGCCGACCATGACTCCGCACCGCTCGCACCACGAGGTGGCGGACGAGCTGCGCGACCGGATCAGATCCGGGCGACTGCGGCCGGGACAGCGCATGCCCACGCAGGCCGAGCTGGCGGTGGAGTTCGGCGTGGAGCGCGGCGCCGTACGCCAGGCGCTGCGCATCCTGCAGAGCGAGCAGCTCCTGGCCAACGTTTCCAAGGGCAGCCCCGCCACGGTCGCGGCCCCGTCCGGGCCGAGCCCCGACACGGTCCGGCCCGAGCCCACGATGGTCGGGCTCGCCCCGCGCATCGCCGCGGCCTTCCAGGCGCCGCACGTGGAGATCGACGCGCTGTGCCTCACCTCCATCTCGCTGACGATGGCGATCGGTGAACCGCTGCGGCAGATCCACGCCGGACAGCTGAAACCGGCCAAGGTCGACGTCCGGGTGCTGCTGCCGAGCCGCGACATCGACCTCGCCTTCCCCGCTCCGGTGGAGGGCGAGGACGAGGGCGGCCATGTGCACCGCCGCTGGCTCGACCAGCGCAACGCGCAGGGCCAGGTCCTGCGCCACAACCTGCAGACGCTGCGGACGACGCACGGGATCGACGTACGGGTGGAGTTTCGCGCCCTGCCCTTCACCCCGCCGGTCAAGCTCTATCTGCTCAACGGCTCCGAGGCGCTGTTCGCGTACTACACGCTCACCCAGCGCCGGGAGGAGATCGGCCAGGAGTCCCTGGAGATGTGGGACGCGCAGGGAACGCAGTCGATGCTGTTTCCGTTCCACTCGGGGGACGGGCTGCGGGACACGACGTTCGTGGAGCAGTCCCACCTGTGGTTCAACGCGCTCTGGGAGACGATCAGCCAGGACCTGAAGCTGAACCCCGGTCCGTAGGCGGACGGGCGGACGGCGGGCGCCGTGCGTGGCGCCTGGCGCGCCCGCGCGGGCTCGGACCGGTGGTTCAGCGCTTGGTCCTGGTCACAGTGCGGGTCCCGTCACCATCAGGGCGAGCACGACCGCCCCGATGGAACTGCAGGTGGGGTTCTTCGCCTTGACGCCCACGGTCAGCAGCAGCAGACCGATGAGGCCGAGGGTTCCGTACTTCCACTGCACGACCTGCTCGATGGTGACGGCGAACACGGCTGCGAGGAGGACTACGGCGGGCATGATGGTTCCTCCTTCTGCCATCTCGGGCGAGTTGGCAACCAACTCACTAGAGTTGTCCCCACTTGGTAACCCTTCATAAACAACTTTCCGTCAACTCCCCTGAGATGGCGTCCAGTTGTATCGTCTGGTCGTGACCAAGGAGAACGGTGCAGTGAACGGCAGGAGAAAGACCTCACCCCAGGACATCGCCGACGCCCTGCGCGACCGCATCCGCACCGGCACCCTCAAAGCGGGCGACCGCCTCCCCACCCAGGCCCAGATCGCCCAGGAGTTCGGCGTGGAACGCGGCACGGTGCGCCAGGCGCTGCTCTCGCTGCAGCGGGACGGGTTGCTGAACCACATCAGCAGGGGGAGTCCGCCCCGAGTGGCGGGGGAGGGGGGCGCGGCCGCGGTGCCGGGGGTGCAGCCGGAGCCGCAGCCGTCGATGGTGGCGCTGCAGCCGCGCCTCGTGGAGGCGTTCCGGCAGCCCCATGTGCGGATCGACGCGGTCTCGTACACGGCGGAGACCCTGATGAACGCCGTCACGGAGCCGATCCGCCAGATCCACCAGGGCCAGCTGTGCCCGGAGTCCATCGACGTCCGCATCCTGCTGCCCAGCAGCGCCATCGCCCTGGCCTTCCCGGTGCCGGTCGAGGCCGCGGACGAGCGGGACCGGGTCCGGCTGCAACAGCGCTGGCTGGCGCAGCGCAACGCGCAGGGTCAGGTCCTGCGGCACAACCTCACCTCGCTGCGGCAGTCCCACGACATCGATGTCCGCGTCACCTTCCGCGCCTTGCCGCTCACGACGCCCGTGAAGCTGTATCTGCTCAACAAGTCCGAGGCGCTGCTCGCGTACTACACGCTGGAGTCCATGGAGGTCCCGCTGGACGTGGAGGCCGGCGAGAGCGTGCGCGCGTACGACGCCGGCGGACTGACCACGACCCTCTTCCCCTTCATCCACGGGGACAGCTCGCGCGACTCGGGCTTCGTGCAGGAGTCTCAGAAGTGGTTCGACGCCCTCTGGGAAACGATCACCACGGACCTGACACTCTCTTAGGTGACTCCTGATTCCACGCGACCCGAGGCGAGAGCGACCGAGCCAGTGACAGGTGCGACCGACGATCTGCGAGAACTCATCGACATCGCCCATTGTGTGCTCTTCGACTTCGACGGCCCCGTCTGCCGTCTCTTCGCCGGGCGTTCCGCCGAGAAGGTCGCGGAGGAACAGGTGCGCTGGCTCGAGGAGCAAGGGCTGCACGGGCTGCTCGCCGCGGGGATGCGCGACGAGCCCGATCCGTACGTCGTGCTGCGTGCCGTCGACCGGCGCCACCCCAGGAGCGATCTGGTGGCCGAGCTGGAGGCGCGGCTCACGTACGAGGAGCAGAAGGCGGTGATCTCCGCCTGGCCCACCCCCTACGCCGATGCGCTGATCCGCACCTGGAGGGCCACCGGCGCCCGGCTGGCCGTCGCCACGAACAACGCGCCGGGCCCGGTGGCCACTTACCTGACCGGTCGGGGGCTCATCGACTGCTTCGCGCCGCACATATACGGCCGTACGCAGAATCTGCGTCTGCTCAAGCCGGACCCGTACTGCGTCAAGCGTGCCCTCGCCGCGATGGGCGCCGACCCGTCCCGCACCCTGATGATCGGCGACGCCGCGTCCGACTATCTCGCCGCGCGCGACGCGGGCGTGCACTTCGTCGGCTACGCCCGCAACGACCGCAAGATGCGGGTGCTCCGGGAAATCGGTGCCGAGCTGATAGTGCCGTCGCTGAAGCCGCTGCTCGACACGCTCAAGGGTGAGACGTGACACGTGCCGCCAGGGCGCGGACTTCGTGGTGAATTCGTCCCCGACATATTCACCAGCGAGGAAAACAGGCAGTAATGGCACAGGCGCGCAAGGTAAGTAAGTGCGAGCGTCCGCATACTGGTCAAGTGGTCAGGCGGTCGCCTTCGGGGCGATACTCTCTGCGCTCATGTCACAACCTCTGCCCGGCAGAGCCGATTTGGCCCCACCGGCCGCACTCGGCTGGCACGACCGGCTGATCCACCGATGGGCCACCGCGCACCGTGAACGTCCTGATGGCGAGGTTGTGACCGGTTATCACAACAGTAACTACATCGTGCCGCTCGGCTGGCGCCTCGCGCTGTTGCTGCGGACGATGCCGTATCGCGCCCGGGTGAAATGCCGCACGCCGCTGCAGGCCGCCGAGGTGGCGCCGCGCATCTGGCCGAGCGAGAGCGAACTGCTCGAAGTGGTCACCCGGCACCTGCCCGAAGTCCCGCGCTGTCTGCGGGACTTCGGCGACTGGTCGATGCACGCCTATCGCGCCGGGCGGCCGCTGACGGAGGTCGACGAGAGCGAACTCCACACGGACGAACTGATGGCCAGGCTCGCCGAGTTCTTCGCGAGAACCGCGGCCGTACCGGAGTCCGAGCTTCCGTCGCGGCCCGACGGCTGGCCGAAGGACGGGGATTCCGACGGATTTCTCGCCTGGCTGATCGATTTCACCGAGGAGCGTGTGCACCGCGCCAACCGGCGGCGATTCGACGCGTTATTCGAGGACATCGGGATTCGGCGACACGCGATGACCGAGTTCAAGAAGCGGGCCCCGCGCCTGCACGAGCGCCCCTTCTGTCTTCTGCACACGGATGTCCACCGCGCCAATATCGTGATCGATCGTAAGGAAATAGCCGTAATCGACTGGGAGTTGGCGCTGTACGGCGACCCGTTGCACGACCTCGCCACGCACCTCGTGCGGATGGACTACGACAAGGAACAGCACATTCGGATGCGGCAGTCCTGGACGGAGGCGATGACGGCGGCGGGCAAGGCCGAGCTGACCGCCGACCTCGACGTGGATCTGCCCGTCTATCTGGATTTCGAGTACGCCCAGTCCGTCTTCCCGGATGTCATGCGGGCCGCGCTCGCCCTGCCCGCGGTGGCCCCGTCCGACGCCGAGTTCGAGCAGGCCGCGGCCCACGTCTGCCGGGCGCTGCGGCGGGCGGCCGACCCGCTGCGCCTGGAGGAGGTGCCGGACCAGGCCCGCGCCGTCGAGGCCCTGCGGGCCTGGCACGCCGAGGTGCACGGGCGGGAGGCGGCGCCGGCGGACCCGGTGGCGTGACGCTCTCCCGGTCTTCCTGACCGGCCCGCCCGCAGGCACCATGAACCCTTGCGTGCTCGTGTCAACTACGGGGTGGGCAGGGGGACTTGATGAGTGGTCGCGTGGCATGGGGGGCCGACTCCGAGGGCTGGGCGAAGCGGGCGGAGTCCGCCGTCACCAAGGCACTGTTCCTCGCCGTGTTCGTCCTCGGCCTCCTCGCCCAGTTCGTCACCCCCCTCGGCGACGCCCTCGAAGGCAAGGCCTATCTCGGCGGTGCCATCCTCAGTCTCGTCGGGTATGTGCTCTACAGCGAGGTGCGCGGGCTCAACGACGCGCTGCGGCCGGCTGCTCGGCAGGAGGTCGCGGCGAGTGAGCTGCGGGGGTTCTTCGGGGCGGCGCTCGGGCGGGCGGAGCCTCGGATCGATGCCATCGGGTTCACGGGGGAGACCGTCGTCAACGAGTTGGCGCGGTCGCTCGACGGGCTGCACGGCGCGGTCCGGCCGGAGGTGGCCGTGCGGATCCTGGTGCCGGACTTCACGCGGGAGATGGCGATACCGGGCATGCTCGACGGGGACGGCAAGGCGGCCGACGACCCGGACTTCCGGGCGGAGCTGCTGCGGCAGGTGCAGGGGTACGAGCGGGGCATGGAGGTCCTGGCCAGGCGGCTGCGGCACGACCGCAGGGGCGGGCTCGCGGTGGAGTTCCGGGTGCTGCACATCTCCCCGTTCGTGAAGTTCTGCCTCGTCGACAGCGAGCACCTCTTCGACGGCATCTACGACGCCGTCAAGGAGGAGCCGTCCCGGGACCATCCCGGGCGGCATGTGCTCGACCTCATGGGGTACGACTCGCTGCTCACCCACTGGCACATCGACGCGGGCGCGGCGGCTCGCGAGAAGATCGTGCGCAGGCAGGAGCTGTTCGAGACCCTGTGGCGCGTCGCCCGCCCCCTCACCCCACCCGCCTCCTGAACAGCGCCGCCGCCAACCCCACCGACCCCGCGAGGATCCCCGCGCACCACGCGAGGGCCAGCCAGGGCGTGGTGCCGGCGGGCTGGTCGAGGAGGAGGGCGCGGAGGGAGTCGATGACCGTGGTGACCGGCTGGTGGTCGGAGAAGGCGGCGAGCCAGGACGGCATCGAGTCGGTGGGGACGAAGGCGCTGCTGGGGTAGGGGAGGAAGCTCACGAAGAAGGTGTAGCCGTTCGCGGCCTCCGGGGACTTGGCGAGGAGGCCCACCGCCGCGGACAGCCAGGACAGGGCCAGGACGAAGGCCAGGAGGAGGCCGGTCGCGGCCAGCCATCCGGCGGGGGTCGCCGTCGGGCGGAAGCCGATCGCGAAGGCGAGGGCCAGGACCAGCGCGGTCGCCAGGACGTTGCGGGCCACCGAGGCCACGACGTGGCCCGCAAGGATCGCCGTGCCGCCGACGTCCAGGGAGCGGAAGCGGTCGATGATGCCGCCCTTGAGGTCCTCCGTCACGGCCACCGCCGTGCCGGCCGAGCCGAATCCGGCGCACAGGAGCAGGACTCCGGGGACCACGTACGTGACGTAGCGGGTGTCGGTGCCGGTGTTGATCGCCCCGCCGAAGAAGTACACGAAGATCAGGAGGAGGAGTACGGGGAGCGCCAGGGCTGTGATGAGCGCGTCCACGGTGCGGCGGCTCAGGCGCAGGGAACGGCCGGTCATGGTGAGGGAGTTCGACGGCAGGCGGGTCAGGAGGGAGTTCGACGGCAGGCGGGTCAGTGGGCCCGTCGGCAGGGCCTCAGGCATGGGTGGGCTCCTTCGGGTGCGTCGTGGTGGGTGCCGTCAGCGTCAGGAACACCTCGTCCAGGCTCGCCGTCCGCAGCGCGAAGTGCGCCACGTCCGTGCCCGTCGGGTCGAGTTCGTCGAGGAGCGCCCGTACGTGGGGTGCGGTGCCGTCGGTCGGCAGGGTCAGGGTGCGGGTGCGCGGGTCGTGGTGGGTGGCGTGCGGGGTCTGCGCGCGGACGCGGAGGTAGGCGTCGGACGTGGCCAGGGTGAGGTCCAGGTGGTGGCCCGCCACCCGGGACTTGAGCTCCGCCGGGGTGCCCTCCGCCACGATCACCCCGCCGTGCAGGACGGCGACGCGGTCGGCCAGCTGGTCGGCCTCCTCCAGGTACTGCGTGGTCAGGAAGACCGTGGTGCCGCGCGCGGCCAGGTCCCCCACGACGTCCCACAACTCGCGGCGGCTGCGCGGGTCCAGGCCCGTCGTCGGCTCGTCCAGGAAGATCACCTCGGGTTCGCCGACAAGACCGGCGGCGAGGTCCACGCGCCGCCGCATGCCGCCCGAGTACGTCCTGACCAGGCGGTCGGCCGCGTCCGACAGGCCGAAGCGGGCGAGGAGTCCGTCCGCCCTGGCCCGGGCGGCGGCCCGGCGAAGGCCCACGAGGCGCGCCATCATCCGCAGGTTCTCCGCCCCTGTCTGCGCCTCGTCGACCGCCGCGAACTGGCCGGTCAGGCTGATCGCGCGGCGCACCTCGCGGCGCCGCGTCCGGATGTCGTACCCGGCGACCCGCGCCGTGCCCGCGTCCGGCTCCGTGAGCGTGGCGAGGATCCGGACGGCGGTCGTCTTGCCCGCGCCGTTCGGGCCGAGGAGCGCGAAGACGGTGCCGGTCGGGACGCGCAGGTCGATGCCTCGGAGGACGGGGACGGGGGTGTCGGTGCCGGTTCCGCCGTAGGACTTCGTGAGGCCGGTGGCCTCGATCGCGGCGGGGGCGGCCAGGTCTGTGGTGGTGGTCGTGGCGTTCGTGGTGCCGGTGTCGCCGGTGGCTTCGGATGCTGCTGGCATCGCCCCTCCCAAGGGTGCGGACAGGTACTGCGTAAGGCATACGCATTACTGTGTAAGGGTTACGCAGAACTACGATGGTCGTCAAGCCAAGGCGCGGAGCGGGTGAGGTGGCAGGGGAAATGGCAGGGGAGATGGCAGGGGGGATGGCGTCGGACGGCGGCGGTGGCGCGGGTCGGACCGACGGGGAGACCGGCCTTCCCGCGAGTCTCGAAACCGCCTGGGGCCTGCGCGCACGCCCCTCCAAGGGCCCCCGCCCCGGCCTCAGCCTCGACCGCATCGTCCGCGTCGGCATCGGCGTCGCGGCCGCCGAGGGCGTCGGCGCCGTCTCCATGGGGCGCGTGGCCAAGGAGCTGGGCGTCTCGACGATGTCCCTGTACCGGTACGTCTCCGCCAAGGACGAGCTGTACGTCCTGATGGAGGACGCCGCCGTGGGCCCGCCGCCCCCGATGCCCGCCGACGTCGACGGCTGGCGCGCCGGCCTGGAGTGGTGGGCGCGCGCCCAGCGTGAGGTGTTCCACCGGAACCTGTGGCTCCTGCGGATCCCGATCTCCTCGCCGCCCGCGTCGCCGCACTCGCTCCAGTGGATGGAGCGCGGGCTCGCCGCCCTGGCGGACACCGGTCTGGACGAGGGCCGGAAGATCTCCGTGATCATGCTGATCGGCGGCTACGTACGCAACGAGGCCACCCTGATGGCCGACCTGCACGCCGCCATGACCGCCCGCGGCCTCGCCCCCGACGAGGTCATGCGCCGCTACGAGCGCACCGTCGACGCCCTCACCGCCCCCGACCCCGGCCGCTATCCCGCCCTGCGGCACCTCCTCGCCTCCGGCGCCCTCGGCGCGCCCGACGAGTCGCCGGACACGGAGTTCGAGTTCGGCCTCGGGTGCCTGCTCGACGGGGTGGAGGTCCTCGTGGGGTCGGGCGGCGGGGCTACGCGTACTGCGTGAGCCCCGAACTCAGCTGGTCGAAGGCCTGGTTCGCCGCGCGCACGGCGTCCGCGCGCACGTCCGTCACCGGCTCGCCCGCAGCCACGCGGCGCCAGTTCTCCAGGGCGAGGACGCGCTGCGCCGCCAGGATCTGGGCGGCGGCCAGGCGTGCGGGCAAGGGGGCGACGGGGGCGTCCGTCGGTCCGCCCAGCGCCTCCGCCAGCGCCCGCTCGGCCCGCTCCTGGTAGCCGTACAGCCGTGCCACCAGGGACGGCGTACCGTACAGGAGCCGGTGGAAGGCCAGGACCTCGGGCGCGTCGTTGAGGCCGGTCACCGGGTCGTGCCGGGTCAGGCCCGCCAGGAAGTGGGCGCGCAGCGCGGCCAGCGGGGAGTGGTCCCGCGGGCGCCCGGTGACGACCCGCGCCGCCTCGTCCTCGTGGTCGGCGAACCGGTGCAGGACCAGGTCCTCCTTGGCGGGGAAGTACCGGAACAGCGTCGGCTTGGAGATCTCCGCCGCCGCGGCCACCTCCGCGACCGACACCTTCTCGAAGCCCCGCTCCAGGAACAGCGCGATGGCCGCGTCGGAGACGGCCTCGTACGTCCGCCGCTTCTTGAGCTGGCGCAGGCCCGTCGGCTTCGTCTCGTGGTCCGTCATGCGCGACAGCCTACCGGAGGGTGAGTCTGGGTAATAAATGTTACCCGGTAACATTTTCTTGTACGCTCGACGGCATGACGGCACCCGGCACCTCCCTCGACACCCCCGCCCTCGACGCCGCCCTCGCCCGGGAGCGGCAGTACCACGACCTCTGCCGCGCAGCCCTCGCCGCGATGGTCGACGGCGCCCAGGAGCACGTCGTCACCGGTGAGCACGTCGCCGCGTCCGGCGCCGACGCCGAAGTGCTCGGCTACCAGCTGCGCAGCCGCGCCAAGGAGATGCGCGAACTCCCCGACGCCCCGCTGTTCTTCGGCGCCCTCGACTTCGACGCCGATGCGGCCGACGCGGGCGACCACCGCGGCCAGCGCTACCACGTCGGCCGTCTGCGCATCACCGAGGACCCCGCGGCCCCGCCCCTGGTCGTCGACTGGCGCGCCCCCGTCTCGCGCGCCTTCTACCAGGCGGGCGTCCGTGACCCGCAGGGCGTCGCCGTACGCCGCCGGTTCGGCTGGGCGCCGGGCAGCGCGGGCGACTCGGCCGACCTGACGGGCCTGGAGGACGAGCACCTGACGGCGGGCGAGGAAGCCCCGGACGGCCGCGGCGCCGACCCCGCCGCCCCCGGCCCCCGCAGCCGCATCCTCACCGGCGAGATCGAGCGCCCCCGCGTCGGCCCCATGCGCGACATCGCCGCCACCATCCAGCCCGAGCAGGACGACCTGGTCCGGGCGGGGCTCGGCGACTCCGTCTGCGTCCAGGGCGCCCCGGGCACCGGCAAGACGGCCGTCGGCCTGCACCGCGCCGCGTACCTCCTGTACACCCACCCGCAGCGGATCCGCCGCTCCGGCCTCCTCGTCCTCGGCCCCAACCGCACCTTCCTGCGCTACATCGCGGAGGTCCTGCCCGCCCTCGGCGAGACCGGGGTGCGCCAGGCCACCGTCCGGGACGAGATCGCCCGGCAGCCGGTGCGGGGCGCGGACGGGCCCGACGCGGCCCTCGTCAAGCACGACGCCCGGATGGCCGAGGTGCTGCGGCGCGCGCTGTATGCGAGGGTGCGGCCCGGCGGCGCCGAACCGCTCGCGGTGCCCGACGGCTCGTACCGCTGGCGCGTCCCCGCCGGTGACCTGGACCGGATCGTCGCGGACGTCCGCGCGGAGGAACCCCCGTACGAGACCGGCCGTGAGCGCGTCCGCACCCGCGTCGTGCGCCACATCCAGGAGCAGGCCGAGCGGCGCGCGGGCCCCGTCGGCAACGCCTGGCTGCAGAAGATCTCCCGCGCCAGGGCCGTCTCCGCGTTCGTCGACGCGGTGTGGCCGAAGGCGCGGCCGGAGCAGGTGCTCGCCGAACTCCTCGCGGACTCGGGCGCGTTGGCGTCCGCCGCGGACGGGGTACTCGGCGCCGCGGAGCAGCGGGCGATCCTCTGGGAGCGGGCCCCGCGCTCGTACCGGTCCGCGAAGTGGTCGGACGCCGACCTCGTGCTGCTCGACGAACTCGCGGGCCTCGTCGAGCGGCCCGCGGGGTACGGCCACATCGTCGTCGACGAGGCGCAGGACCTCTCGCCCATGGAGTGCCGCGCCATCGCGCGCCGCGCCGGCTTCGGCTCGCTCACCGTGCTCGGCGACCTCGCCCAGGGCACCACGCCGTGGGCGGCCCGCGACTGGCCCGCCCAGCTCGCCCACCTGGGCAGGCCGGACACCCCCGTGACCCCGCTGACCACAGGTTTCCGCGTCCCGCAGGCCATCGTCACGCTCGCCAACCGGCTGCTCGACGGCCTCGGCGTGGACGTGCCGCCCGCCCGGTCCCTGCGCGCGGACGGCGAACTCGCCGTGCATCGCGTACGGGACGTGGCCGCCGCCACCGTCGACGCGGTGCGCGGCGCGCTCGCGCACGAGGGCTCGGTCGGCGTCATCGCCGCGGACACCGCGGTGGCGGGGGTGCGGGCCGCGCTGGCGGCGGCGGGCGTCGAGGCGGCCGACCCCGACGAGCTGGGCGCCCGCGTCACGGTCGTGCCCGCCTCCGTCGCCAAGGGCCTGGAGTACGACCATGTGGTCGCCGTCGAACCCGCGGACATCGTGGCGGCTGAGGAGCGCGGGGCGCACCGGCTGTACGTGGTGCTGACCAGAGCGGTCTCGCGCCTCGACGTGGTGTGCGGGCGGGGGGTGCCCTGGGAGGCGGCCTGACCGCGTCCGGTGGTCGGGGCTGTGCGGTCGGGTCTGGACCTGGCCGGTGGGCGGCCCCGCCCGGCCGCGTTCCGCCCTGCGTCCCTGGGGTCCGCCGGTTATGTTGGCGCGATGGAGGACCACCCCTCATGAGCCCCCGCAACCCCCACTCCGACACCCTCACCGCGGCCGACGGCGACGGGCGGTACGCCCTGCGGATGGAGCGGCGCCTGACCCGTCCGCCCACGGAGGTCTGGGCGGCGCTCACCCGGCCCGAGCGCCTTGCGCACTGGTTTCCGTCGGAGGTGCGGGTGGAGTTGGTGCCCGGGGGCGCGATGGAGTTCGTGTTCCCCGGGGAAGCCGAGCCCGGTACGACCGGTGAGGTGACCGACGTCGACGAGCCCCGGCTCTTCGCCTTCACCTGGGGCGAGGACCACCTGCGCTGGGAGGTCGCCCCGGACCCGGAGACCGGCGGCTCGCTGCTCACCCTCGTCCACACCTTCGACGACCGGTTCGGCGCGCCGAGCTTCGGCGCGGGCTGGCACCTGTGCGTCACGGCGCTCGGCGCCCACCTGGACGGGGAGCCGCCGGGACCCGCCTTGGACACGGTGGACAAGGGGGAGTTGCACGAGGCCTATCTGGAGCAGTTCGACCTGGGCGGCGGGGAGATCACCGGTGCCGGAGTCGTGCGTTTCGAGCGGCAGCTGGTACGGGGCGCGGAGGCCGTGTGGGCCGAACTCGCCCAGGGCGCGGGCGTGGTGGCGGGCGAGCTCGTGCCCGCCGGGTTCGCCGCCGAGGGGGTGCCCGCGGGCCCGGTCACCCAGGTGCGGGTGCCTGAGCTGTGCGCGTACGCGTGCCCGGCGGGCGGTGTGGTCAGGTGGGAGCTCGGGGCGGGTACGGGGTACGGGGCGCGGCTCGTCCTCACGCACACGGGGGCCGCGGACGCGGGGGCGGCGTCGGTGGCTTGGCATGCGCGGGTGGAGCTGTTGGCCGGGCGGCTGTTGGAGGGGTAGGGCTTCGGGGACGGGCCGTTCACTCCGCCCCGTGCGGATTCGCCTCCCTCCCCTCCGTGCTCAGGAGCACCACCGTCGCCCCGGCCCCCAGACCCAGCTCCGCCCGGCGTCCCCCCGCCCTCGCCCCCGTCAGCGCCGCCCGTGCCCCCGCGAGCGCGGCCGCCCCGCACGGCCCCGACGACACTCCGAGCGCCGCCAGGTCCCGTACCGCCGCGAGTGCTTCGGCGTCCGGCACCGTCACCGCCGCGTCCAGGCCGTCCCGCAGCACCGGCCAGGCCAGGCCGGACAGCGTGCCGCAGTTCAGGCCGGCCATCACCGTCTCCCCGGCCGCCACGGTCACCGACTCGCCCCGCGCCAGGCTGGCGAGCCCGGGCGCGGCCTCGGTCGGTTCCACGGCGAGCAGCGCCGGGCCGTGCGCACCCCGGCTCCGGTAGTGCGTGACGGCCGCCTGCGCCAGCGAACCCACTCCCACCGGCACGGCCACCAGGTCCGGCGCGCCCGCGCCCGCGTCGGCCAACTGCCCGTCCACCTCGGCGAACAGCGTGGAGTACCCCTCCACGATCCGCGCGGGCACCTCCTCGTACCCCTCCCACGCCGTGTCCTGCACCAGCACCGAACCCTCCGCCCGCGCCGCCGCCGCGGCCTCCCGCACCGCCCGGTCGTAGTCCCCGGCGACCCGCGTCACCCGCGCCCCCTCGCCCTCGATCGCGGCCGCCGCCCCGGGGTGCACGCCCTGCGACACGAACACATGGGCGCGCAGGCCCAGTCGGCGCGCGATCCGGGCCACCGCGCGCCCGTGGTTGCCGTCGGTCGCCGTGACCAGCTCCACGGGCGTGTCCGACGCCCGCTCCGCGAGGACGCGGTGCACCGCCCAGGACGCGCCGAGCGCCTTGAACGCGGGCAGGCCGAGCCGCGCCGACTCGTCCTTGACGAAAACCCGGCCCACGCCCAACTCAGCGGCCAGCAAAGGGAGTTCGGTGAGGGGAGTGGGGGTGTACTCGGGGAGTGTGACGTGGAAGGCGCGGACCTCGGCGGGTGCGGGGGCGCAGGTCCACTCGCGGGCGGCGGGGCGGGCGTACCAGGCGGGCGGGGTGCCGGGGGCGGTGGTGTCGGAGGGCGTGGCGCGGGAGTCGGTGGCGGGGCCGGTGTCAGTCATGGGGCAAGCCTCCGGCCCGCCGCACCCTTCGGTCCAGCTCATCTTTCCGACGTATATTCATCGGCAGGACCGAAGGGTCAGAGGCGGTCGTGACGGAGCCCCCGGGCCCCGGTGAAAGGGGCGCCGACGCCATGTACGACCTCCATCGCCTGCGCCTCCTGCGCGAGCTGAAGCACCGCGGCACCCTCGCGGCCGTCGCCGCCGCCCTCTCGTACAGCCCGTCGACCGTCTCCCAGCAGCTCTCGCAGCTGGAGGCCGAGGCGGGCGTGCCGCTGCTCGAACCGGTCGGGCGGCGGGTGCGGCTCACCGCGCAGGCCGAGATCCTCGTCGCCCACACCGAGGCCGTCCTCGAACGCCTCGAACGGGCCGAGGCCGACATCGCCGCCTCCCTGCCCGGTCTCACCGGGACGGTGCGCGTCGCCGCCTTCCAGACCGCCGCCCTCGCACTGGTCCCGGACGCGCTGAGCAGGCTGCGCGCCGCCCACCCCGGACTGCGCCCGCACGTCACGCAGTTGGAGCCGGAGGCCGCCCTGCCCGCGCTGCTCGCCCGGGACTTCGACCTGGTCGTCGCGGAGGAGTACCCGGGCGGGGCCGGGCCCAGGGACGCGGCGCTGGAGCGGGCCGACCTGTGCGCGGACCCGATGCGGCTCGCCCTGCCCCGGCCGGTCCCCGAGGGCGCTGGCGCCGACGACCCGGGCGCGGCCCTGCGGGCGCTCGCCGACCTGCCCTGGGTGCTTGAGCCGGAGGGCAGCGCGGCCCGGCGCTGGGCGACGACGGTGTGCCGCGCCGCCGGGTTCGAGCCCGACGTGCGGTTCGAGTCGCCCGACCTGCTGCTGCACGTGCGGCTCGTGGAGCGGGGGCACGCGGTGGCGCTGCTCCCGGACCTGGTGTGGGGCGGCGCCGCGCCGACGGTGGCGCTGCGGGGGCTGCCGCGGGGGCAGCGGGTGCGCACGCTCTTCACGGTCGTACGGCGTGGGCGTGGGCGGCACCCGGCGGTGGCCGCGGTCCGGGGTGCCCTGCGGGACGCGGCGCGGTCCGCGTAGCCCGCCGGGAACCCGGTCTCCCCGTCGGCCGGGCCGCCCGGGAGCCCGCCGCGGCTCCCCGTGCGCCAGGCCGGACACGGGCCGCCCGACCTGCCCACCTCCTTGCCCGTCCCGTCCCTTCCCGCGCCCCTGGCGCCCCACCCGGCACCGCCGTGGCACCGCTGCGGTGCCACCCCCTCCCTGTGTCCCCTTCCGCTCCCCGCCCGTTCGCCACGTCTTGACGCCCTTCCGGGGTGCCGAAGGCCACGTTCCATAAACCGGCGCCCGTGGGAAAACACCAGCTCGCAGGGGGTGGGCCCGTGCGCTTCGCGCCCCGTGAGGCGCACCTCACCCCCTGTGGCACCACCCGGGTGCCAAGTGGGGTTGTGTTGGCGCCATCGATGATGCCATCATGGCATCATGGATGGCGCTGCTCCAGCGGCTGAGAACGCCGGACCGCCGGAGTGACGCAGGACGACTCATCCGCCCGCTGCGACCAGCGGGTCCGCACACCTCAGCTCAGACGGGACGGCCATGCCAGCTTTCGACACCCCCGAGCCCCTCTCCGCCCTCATCGAGTTCGAGATCGGCACCGCCCGCATCTCCGCCGGCAAGCGCCTCGACACCGTCGTCTCGGTGCTCCCGAGCGACGAGCGCGAGGACGTCGACGTGAAGGCCGCGGAGCAGGTCCAGGTCACGTGCGACAACGGCCGCCTGGTCGTCAGGGGCCCCAGGAAGCGCTCGCTGTTCGGCACGGGCGGCTCGATCGAGGTCAGCGTCGAGCTGCCGGCCGGGTCGGACGTCCAGGGCCTCTCGTCCGCCGGTTCGTTCTGCACCGAGGGCCGCCTCGGCGACTGCCGTCTCGAGTCCGCCGCCGGTGACATCCACGTCGCGGAGGTCGGCGCCGCCTTCCTCCGGTCCGACCACGGCGACGTCCGCGTGGACCGCGCCACCGGCGACGTGGAGATCGACGCCGCGGGCCGCATCGACCTCGGCAACATCGCGGGTGCCGCCGACATCCGCAACCGCAAGGGCGACACCACGCTCGGCGAGGTCACGGGCGAGCTGCGCGTCAACTCTGCCGACGGCCGCATCGCCGTCGGCGTCGCCCACGCCGGTGTCGACGCCAAGTCGGGCAACGGCACCATCAAGCTCGGCGAGGTGGCCCGCGGCCAGATAACCCTCCAGACCGCCGACGGCGACCTCGAGGTCGGCATCCGCGAGTCCAGCGTCGCCTGGCTGGAGGTGAGCTCCCGGGCGGGCACGGTCCACAACCCGATCGGTTCGACCGATGGCCCAGGCCCGGACGCGGAGACCGTCCAGGTGCGCGCCAGCACCGGCCTCGGCGACATCGTGATCCGCCGTGCCTGACCGCACCCGCAGGCGCAGGGACGCGTGACACGCAGGGACCGGCCCCGCATCAGCCACGGAAAGAAGAAGGAGGCGACACGATGACTGCCACCACCGGTTCGACCGCCCCGCCCAAGGGGATCACCGCCCAGGGGCTGCGCAAGTCGTACGGCGAGAAGGTCGTACTCGACGGGATCGACCTGCGGGTCTCCGAGGGCACGACCTTCGCCCTGCTGGGCCCGAACGGCGCGGGCAAGACCACCACCGTCCAGATCCTCTCCACCCTCATCTCTGCCGACGGTGGGGACGCCCGGGTGGCGGGGCACGACCTGGCACAGGAGCCGGACGCCGTCCGCGGCTCCATCGGCGTCACGGGGCAGTTCGCCGCCGTCGACGGCCTGCTCACCGCCGAGGAGAACCTCTTCCTCATGGCGGACCTGCTGCACCTCGACCGGGCCGAGGGCCGACGGCGCGCCGCCGAGCTCCTGGCCCGCTTCGACCTCACCGAGGCCGCCAAGAAGCCCGCGTCCGCCTTCTCCGGCGGTATGCGCCGCAAGCTCGACCTGGCGATGACCTTGGTCGGCAGGCCCAGCGTCATCTTCCTGGACGAGCCGACGACGGGTCTGGACCCGCGCAGCCGCCGCACGATGTGGGAGTTGATCCGGGACCTGGTCGCGGGCGGCACCACGATCTTCCTCACCACCCAGTACCTGGAAGAGGCCGACCAGTTGGCCGATCGCATCGCGGTCCTGGACGGCGGCAAGATCGTGGCCGAGGGCACCGCGGACGAGCTCAAGCGCCGCGTCCCCGGTGGCCACGTCACGCTCCGGTTCAACGACGTGCGGCACATGGACGCGGCCGCGCACCGCCTCGCGCTCTCCACCGTCATCCGCGACGACGAGGCGCTGAGCCTGCAGATCCCCAGCGACGGCAGCATCCCCGCCCTGCGCGCGGTGCTCGACGTCCTCGAAGGCGCCGGCGTCCACGCCGAGGCGCTGACGGTGCACACCCCGGACCTGGATGACGTGTTCCTGGCTCTGACGCGGTAGAGCCGTAAGTCCACTTCTGACGTGAACAGCCCGACCGCTGTGAAGGAGGCTCAGCGTCGAGCGCCAACGCGTATGCCGTGCCCGCGCACACGCGTGCGACCAAGCCCGCCACCGCTCCGTATCATCTGCGCATGTCTCAGTCGGAGTACCAGCGGAAGCTGCGGGCGCGCTACCTCGACGCGCCCGTCGTGCCCGCCCCCGAGCCCTGGCAGCTCGTGCCGGGCGGCATGATCGCCGTCGGCGGGCTGCTCGGCATCGGCTTCGCCGTGTGCCCCGGCAGCGGGCGGGACCTGGTGATGGTGGTGTCGGGCGACGGACACGGCCTGTTCGACGCCGTCACCGGCGAGAAGATCGCGCGGGACCGTGACCCCGACCCCGAGACCAGCACGCCGGACGACTCCCCGGACCTCACCTGCCCCGGCCTCGGCCCGGTCGCGGGCACCCCCGTCCACATCGCGGGACTCTTCGGCGGCGGCCTGCACAGCACGTCGTCCGACGGCTGGACCGTGTCCGTCGTCAGCCCCGACTGGCCCTGCCACCGCGTGGTCCTCGCTGCGGGGGACAGCCTCCACCGCGGCTCGGCCGGTGAGACGTGGTGGCACGTCCTGCACGCCCGGTACTCGGAGTTCCGCGCCGCCGGGTTCTCCCCCTCCGGCCGCACGCTGGCCGTCGCCACGAGCAGCGACCTGACGCTGTGGACCCGCCGCCGGGAGCCCGCCGACCGCTGACCGGTCGCGAGGGCGACGAGTTCGCGTACCGCCTGCAGGTGAAGGTCAGTCCTGCGGCACCGCGCAGGCCTCGGCGACGGCGGCCGTGTCCCAGTAGAAGGGGTCGACCTCGGTGATCCGGCCGTGCGCGACCTTGATCGTCTGGAGGATGGGGAAGTCGAGTTCGCGTTCGGTGGTACGGGCGACGGCGTGCACCCGGGTGCGTACGACGGCGGTCGCGCCCGTGGCGAGGAACTCCTGCTCCACCATGTCGAACACCGCCCACACCCGGCTCATCGCGAGGAAGAACCGCTCCATCCCGGCGTGCCCGCGCCAGACGCCGCCGTAGGGCAGCGGGGCGGCCTGGCGCAGGACGACGTCCGTCGAGAAGTAGGGCGCGAGCAGGTCGAAGGAGGCCTCGCCGGGGCCGCCCGCGGCCAGGTACTTCGCCTCGGCGGCGTACATGCCGGTGAGGACGGCCGTCGTGTCCGGGGTGCCGGCCGTGTCCGGGGTGCCCGCCGGTTCTGTCGTGCGTGAGTTCGCCATGCGCGCAGCCTGCTCGGTGGGGCGGGCGCGCGCTGGCGGACATCGGACGTCGAGGTGCGCCGGGCGCGGGCCTCAGACGCCGAGCAGCTCGGCCACTCCGGCCAGGGACGTGACCTCGTGGGAGTGGTAGAAGGGCGCCGACGGCTCGGTGCCACGGTTCACGTGGACGCGGTTCCGCACGCCGAGGTCCGTCGCCGACTGGAGGTCGTAGCGGGGGCTTGAGGACACGTGCAGGGTGTCCTCCGGGCGGCAGCCCAGCTGCTCGTACATGAACTCGAACGCGCGGAGCCGCGGCTTGTAGGCGCGCGCCATCTCCGCCGTGTACACGGCGTGGAAGGGCGCGCCGAGCTTCGCGGCGTTCCGGTCGGCGTGGCTGTCCGCGGCGTTGGAGAGGATGACGAGCGGGAAGCGCGCGGCGAGCCTCGCGAGGGGCTCCGGGACGTCGGGGTGGGGTCCCCACTCCGGGATCGCCGCGAAGATCCTCGCGGGGTCCTCCGGCCGGTACGCGACGCCGGTGCTCGCGCAGGCCCGCTCGAAGGCGCGCGCCACCACCTCGTCGTACGGCCGCCAGTCGCCCATCACCTCGTCGAGCTGGTAGCAGCCGAACCGGTGCAGGAACGCGTCCAGGACCTCGGGCGGTGCGATGTCCTGGACGGCCTCCCGGGCGGCGGCACCGATGGCGAAGTCCGTCAGCGTCCCGTACATGTCGAAGGTGATGAAGGCGGGCTCAAGGCGGCTCAACTGGCTCTCCTCTGACTCTCCTTGTGAAGGGCGGGCCTTTCGGGAACCGAGGGGGCGGACGGGTTTGTTCCGCGGTGCCGTCTCGTTCCGCGGTGCCGCCGGCCGGGGCGGGGGCCGAGTGTGCAGGCCGAGGGGGACGTCGGTCGCTGGGCGTAGGCCCCGCGCCCCATGCGCGCGGTGGAACCCCTGGTTAGGGTCGGCTTCCATGCAGACCACGGGAAACGCCCGGCGCGGGGCGGCGGAGCGCAGGCGGGACACACTGGAGCGGCTCGCCGCCGAGCGGGACGTATGGGTGTCGACCGCGCACCCCGAGCGCGGCCCGCACCAGGTGCCGTTGTGGTTCCTGTGGGACGGGCGGGCCCTGTGGATGTGCACCGGCGCCACGTCCGTGACGGCCCGGAACGTCCGCGACGAGCCGCGCGTGCGCCTGGCGCTTCCGGACACCTCCGACGTCGTGCTCATCCAGGGGGAGGCGGAGTGCTTCCCGGACGACGAGGTCCCCGGGGCGGCGGCGGAGGCGTTCACCGCCAAGTTCGGCTGGGACCCGCGCGCGGAGGACGCGGCGTATCTGTACGTCCGTGTGGTGCCGAGGACGGTGCGGGCCTGGCGGGGGGAGCCGGAGCTGCGGGGGCGGGTCGTCATGCGGGACGGGGAGTGGCAGGAGTAGGGGGATCTGGGGCTGGTGAGGACCGGGGCTGGTGAGGACCTGGGGCTGGTGAGGACCTGGGGCCTGTCCGGCGGGTCGCGCCGGACAGGCCCCGGCACTCAGGACGGCTCAGCGCTTGAGCGTGAACGTGAAGCCGTCGGAGACCTTGCCGCCGAGACGGACGGCCGACACGACCTTCCCGTCCTCGGCCAGCCTCTCGACCTCGGCCCGCGAAAGACCGCACCCGTCGGCGATCAGCCGCACCGGCCTGACGGGTATCCGCGCCGCGAACCGCACCGCGACGTCGACGACCTCGCGGTCCAGGTGATCCGACCCACCGGTGTCGAGGCGCCAGGCCCCGCTCCAGTCGAGGGCGACGTGGTTGCGGCGCAGCAGCACCGGGTCCTGGAGCAGGTCGGCCGCGAGGCCGGGGTCGTTGGCGTGCATCCGGTCGAGCAGCTCGGGCCGTACGGAGCGCACCCGCACCCGCTCCATGACTGTGAGCTTCGCGGTCGCCCCGCAGCCGGCGCAGAGCACGAGGAGCCAGGCGTCGAGGAGCTTGTGGTGCGCGTTGACACGGAACTTGCCGTCGGCCCGGAAGCGCCCGGACGCGCACGCGTGACAACGGCGGAGGACGGATGGCAGGCAGGTGGGCATGACCACCCAGCGATTGAGCACAGAAGTCACCGATCTCAGTGAGAAATCCGCAGCAAAAAGGAGCGCGGCGCAGCGGCGCGACGCGCGACAGATCAGCTCTCGGGAGGTCTCACACGGTGTACAACGGCACGTCCTCACTCAGACGACTCGGTCGGGCAGCACGCTAGACGCGCGTGGCCGCGCTTCTCCAGCGGTTTTCCGGTGGCCCGGCCGCAGTGACTGTGACTGAGCGTTTCGTTTGGCGAGTTGAGCGGAACCGAGCCGAGGTCGGACAGACCTGCGGCAGGTCAGTCGACGGTGTCGATGCTCACGACGCCGGCCTGGTCGGCGAGGCCGGCGAGGCCGCACAGGGCATTCCGACTTCAGGCCTGCTGATGCTCCGGCAGCTCGATGATCGCGAGGCCGCCATCCTGCGCGACGGCGAGCCGGGTGGCGTCGGGGCTGACGGCGGCAACCGGCGTCGGAAGGTGCTCGATGCCGTAGCAGAAGGCCTTCTCGGGGACCGCCACATCGGGCCAAGCCGCGATCACCCGGCCCGTCGCGGCGTCCAGCAGGCGGGGGTGTCCGTTCAACGAGACCACCTGGGAGCTGCCGCGGGCCAGCAGCGTCCCGGTACGGTGGTCGAGCGGGCTGCGGTGCAGCCAGCGGCGCTGCCCGAGGGACCAGACGCCGAGCCGCATCGTGCCGAGCGCCGGCTCCCCCTCCCGCCCCATCGACTCGTCGGTGGTGGACACCGCCAGCCGGTCCTCGTCCAGCCAGCAGGCCGCGCCCACCTCGGCATCGACGCCGGCGTGCGGCTCGAACAAGGTGTCCTCGTCCAGCGTGGCCGGATCGGCGAACGCCGCCGCCAGATCGTGCACGTGCGCCACTCCGATCGGAGCCCACACCCAGCCGGCCGTCAGCAGGTGCCGACCGTCGGGGCTCACCGCGAGCCGCGAGTGGAAGACGTCGAGTGAGCCGCGCGCGCCCTCGGTCAGCCGCTCGCCGGTCCACAGGTCATCGACCTGCAACCGGTTGTAGCCTTCGGGACAGTGCGCCAGGATCTCCCGTCCGTCCGGCAGCCGACCGATCGCCACCGGGTAGTCGTAGTCCTCCGCGTGGTCGTGGCTGCGGTTGATCTCCCGAAGGACCTTCAGCCCTTCGATGTCCACCACAGCACCCTTGGTCCCCCGTTCCTCGTACAGCACGGCGAACTGGCCCGATGGCGACACCACCATCTGGTCGAACGGATACGCCCACCGCAGCGAGCTCTCCCGCACCTTCCCGTCCGGCCCCCACCGCCGCCCGCCCCCGACGAGGTCGACGAGCTCCTCTCCGTCCCACCACAGCGACGCAACCCGCCCCGTCACCGCCAGTACCTGAACTGTCATCACACTCTCCCCCACCTTGGTCATCAGAAGCAGAACGGATACACCGAGGCCTGCGTGCCCGCAGCAGGGCGAAGCGCACCACGACACCTCCGGCACCGGGCACATCCCACGCTTTCCGTCTCGCAAGGTGCGTTGGCCGCAAGCAGGCGTCCCAGTCTGAGAGGAGAGAGATCAGGGTTGCACGCCCCGGAACGCGAGATACCGGCTGAAGGCTTCGTGGCTGTCGGGGGTGAAGCGCCACTCCAGGAGAGCCGAGCCAAGCTCCGGCTCGGTCAGCCAGCCGTGCCAGGCCACCTCGTCGGGATCGGGGACCACGGCGTCCGGCACCACGGCTTCGTGCACGCCGAGCCAGTGAGGGCTCAAGCCGCTGCGGTTGATGAACGTGAACAGCAGTCGCGGCAGCGCACGAATGCCCAGCTCTTCGGCCAGCTCCCGCGCGGCGGCCTGTTCGTAGGACTCGCCGGCATTCACGGCGCCACCGACCTCGACCTCATAGAGCCCGGGGAAGCGCGACACCTGCTCCGACCGCCGGTGGACGAGGATCCGGCCACGATCATCACGACACACCGTCACGGCGACCCGATGCAGCCAGCCCTCCCGGACGGCCTCCCGACGGCCGACCACCCCCAGCACGCGGTCTTGACCGTCGACACGCTCCACCCATTCATCCACGACGCACACCCTGGCAGAGCCCACCGACAACGCCGCTTCCCGGCGACTCGTAGAGGCCGCCCCAAGAGGATCTGCGCCGGGAGGCCGGACGCGGATGACGGCGGATGACGACAGTTGTCGTGGGAGCACGACACCTGTCGTGCTCAGGCTCACCCGGCCGCAGTGACATGGCGCACTATTGCAAGCGTGTTGCTTGCAATAGTTAGCGCCAGGGGTGCAGTATCGGAGCATGGCATCGCTCAACGTCGGCAGTCTCGGGGAGTACCTGCGCGAACAGCGGCGCACCGCGCAGCTGTCGCTCAGGCAGCTCGCCGATGCCGCCGGGGTGTCGAATCCGTATCTGAGCCAGATCGAGCGCGGGCTGCGCAAGCCGAGCGCCGAGGTTCTGCAGCAGGTCGCGAAGGCGCTCAGGATCTCCGCCGAGACGTTGTACGTCCGGGCCGGGATCCTCGACGAGAAGGAGCGGGACGAGCTGGAGACGCGCGCCGTCATCCTCGCCGACCCGTCCATCAACGAGCGGCAGAAGCAGGTGCTGCTGCAGATCTACGAGTCGTTCCGCAAGGAGAACGGCTTCGCGACCTCGGCGGACGCGGACGGCACCGACCAGGACGCGTCGGGGGGCGCGGGCGTCCGGGCCGACGGCAGTGACGACGGCGCGCCACCCACACGCAAGCAATCCGCGGGCGAGCCGTTCCAGGGCGAGCAGTCCTAGGACGGGCGGCCCGCAAGCCGAAGCGAATCCGGGAGGACCATTCGCCATGCCCATCACCGACGACGTGCGCAAGACCATCACCGACCCCAAGCCCCTCTACTTCGTCGCCGGCAGCGCCGAACTGGCCTATCAGCAGGCCAAGAAGGTGCCCGGCATCATCGAGCAGCTCGCCGCCGAGGCCCCGGCGCGGATCGACGCCGTCCGCAGGACCGACCCCAAGGACGTCCAGGACAAGGCCGCCGCCCGCGCCAAGGAGGCGCGTGACGTCATCCAGTCCCGGGTCGGCGGGCTCTTCAGCAACCTCGACACCGACCTGAAGAAGATCGGCGAGGGCGCCCAGGACCTGGCGCTGCGCGGCGTCGGCGTCGCCTTCGAGTACGTCGTCCAGGCGCGCGAGAAGTACGACCAGGTCGCCGAGCACGGCGAGCAGACCGTGCGCGCCTGGCGCGGCGAGGCCGCGGACGAGCTGGTGGAGCTGGCCGACACCGTCGAGCCCGACCCCGAGCAGTCGGCGCAGGCCGAGCAGGCCGAGCAGGCTGAGCAGTCCGAGGGCGAGAGCGGAGCCCCGGGCTCCGCCCGCAAGACCACCGCGGCCAAGAAGCCCGCCGCCGACAAGCCCGCCGACAAGCCCGCCGCCAAGAAGACGACGGCGAAGAAGACCACGCCGCCCGCCAAGTAGGGCGTCCGTCGACTGACGGGGCGTCGGATCATCGGCGCCGCACCGGGCCGGGCACTCTCGGAGTGCTCGGCCCGTTGTTCGGGTAGCGGGTACGGTGACTGCGTACGTCGCGTAGGGACTCGCCGAGACTGGTGGTGGACGTTGTGCTGATGCAGGGGTTCTCGAACCTCATGTGGCTGCTGTCGCTTGCCCTGATCGCGTTCAGCGGCTTCGCGCTGCTCGACGCGGCGATCCGACGCGAGGACGCCTATCGCGCGGCGGACAAGAAGACCAAGCCGTTCTGGCTGATCATCCTCGGGATCGCCTTCGTGGTGAACCTGCTCTTCCCGATCCTGTCGTTCCTGCCCATCATCGGCCTCATCGCGACCATCGTGTACATGGTCGACGTGCGGCCCGCGCTGCGGCAGATCACCGGCGGGGGCGGCGGCCGCCGCGGCTCCAGCAGCGACGGTCCGTACGGGCCGTACAACGGCGGTAGGTGAGCCGTTCCGGGCGGCTGCGGTTCGGGGTGGCGCGCCCTGAAGGGGCGCGGGGAACTGCGCGACCAGCCCCCACCGCCCGCAGGACTGGCACTGCCCATCCAGCGACGCGCTCCGTCCGCAGGACTGGCACCGCCCATCCAGCGACGCGCTAGCGCGCCCGGTCCAGGAGCAGTACGGCCACGTCGTCCGTCAGGTCGCCACCATTGAGGTCCCTGACCTCGTTCACGGCGGCCTCCAGAAGCGCGTCGCCACGCAGGCCCGCGGCCATCTGGCGGCGCACCATCTCCACCATGCCGTCCTGCCCGAGCCGCTGGTTGCCCTCGCCGATCCGGCCCTCGATCAGGCCGTCCGTGTACAGCATCAGGCTCCAGCTGCCGCCGAGCTCCACCTGGCGGCGCGGCCAGCGGGCGCGCGGCAGCAGGCCGAGCGCGGGGCCACCGTTGTCGTACGGAAGCAGCTCGGCGGGGCGGCCCGGGCGCGCTATCAGCGGTGACGGGTGCCCGGCCAGGCACAGGCCGGCCCGGCGGCCGTCCGGCGCGATGTCCACCGTGCACAGCGTCGCGAAGATCTCCTCGTCGGCCCGCTCGTGCTCCAGGACCCGCTGGAGGGTGGAGAGCAACTCGTCGCCGCACAGGCCCGCGAACGTCAGCGCCCGCCAGGCTATGCGCAGCTCCACGCCGAGCGCCGCCTCGTCGGGGCCGTGCCCGCAGACGTCGCCGATCATCACGTGCACCGAGCCGTCGGGCATGCGCACCGTGTCGTAGAAGTCGCCGCCGAGCAGCGCGCGGGAGCGGCCGGGGCGGTAGTGGGCGGCGAAGCGCAGCGGGGAGCCCTCCAGGAGCGGCGTCGGCAGCAGGCCGCGCTCCAGGCGGGCGTTCTCCTGCGCGCGCAGCCGGGACTCGGTGAGCTGGCGCTGGGCGGCGTCGGCGCGCTTGCGCTCCACCGCGTACCGGATGGCGCGGCTGAGCAGGCGGCCGTCCAGCTCCTCGCGCAGCAGATAGTCCTGCGCGCCGACGCCCACGGCCTGCGCGCCGATCTCGGCGTCCCCGGACGCGGTGAGCGCGAGGACGGCGTGGCGCGGGGCGAGGCGCAGGACGTGCTTGAGGACGGCCAGCTCGTCGGGGGCGGCGTCGGTGTCGGGGGCGGTGTCGCGGTCCTTGCCGTGCGGGGACTCGGGGGCGGGGGTGCTGCCGCCGTGGTTGCCGGGGGCGCCGGGGCTGTTGAGGCTGCTCGGGCTACTGGGGCCGCCGGGACCACCGGGGCCACCGGGGCCATTGGTACCGCCGAAGCCGCCCGCCGGGGCGCGGCCGGGCAGGGCCAGGTCAAGGAGGATGCAGTGCACGTCGTCCGTGAGCAGCCGCTCGGCCTCGGTGAGGTTGCGGGCGGTGCGGATGCGGATGGGTTTACCCGCGGCGTCCAGGAGCTCGGGCACGCTCAGGGAGCCTGCCGGGTCGTCCTCGATCACCAGCAGGGTGAGCCCGGTGCCGTTGCCCACGGGGCTGCTGACCATGGGGTCGCTCCCTATGGGGTCGTCGTCCGCGAGGCCGTCGCGTACGGATGTGTCGCGTACGGGTGCGTCGCGAACCGGGTCGGTGCCCGTGGGGTGGTGGGCGGTGGGGGCGGTGCCTTCGGTTGTCGGCGCCGCGTGAGCCTGACCGCCTTCCGCGGCCGGGATCGCTCTCTGCCGCGGTATGGGTACGGGCATCGTGTGAATCCTTCCCTCCCCCCGAGGGCATGGCGGGGCGACGGTCGCACGCCCCACCAGACGGGGACCATAGCGTCACCCGGGGCGTGTGTGGAATGCCGTGCGGCACGCGGCCGACGGCATATGCCGCATCCTGGACCGCATTTGGGCACGAACCTGGTCCGCCTGGGATGACGAACGTCACGCCGTGAGGGTTGAGCGGGGCGCGGGGCCGTGCGCTGGGTCACAGTGCGGGCCCGGCCGGAGGACCTGACCCACCCGGGGGGCCCGCCCGGGGACCCACCCGGGCCCGCCCGACCCGCACCACTTGTCCCGGATTTCCTACTTGTCCGGCCGCACGACCCCGAGTATCTCCATCGAGCCCGCCCCCGCGAGCGTCACGCTGCGCCCGGGGCGGGGCGCGTGCACGATCGCTCCGTCGCCCACGTACAGACCGACATGGCTCGCGTCCTTGTGGTAGATGATCAGGTCGCCGGGGCGCATGTTCGTCACGTCCACGCGGGGAAGCCGCTTCCACTGCTCCTGCGAGGTGCGCGGGATGCCCTTGCCCGCGGCCGCCCAGGCCTGGGACGTGAGCCCCGAGCAGTCGTACGACTTCGGGCCCTCCGCGCCCCATACATAGGGCTTGCCGATCTGCGCCGTGGCGAACGCGATCGCCTTCTTGCCGGGGGAGGTCGCCTCACCCTTCGCGTCCTTGAGTATCCCCGTGTCCACCCAGGCCGACTGCTGCCTCAGCGCGGCCTCCTCCTCCAGCTTCCGCAGCCGCTCGCGCTCCTTCTTCTCCAGGCGCGACTCCAGCTTCTCGGCGGCGGCGATCTTCTTCTTGACCTTCTTCTTCGCCTCCGCCTTGGCCTTGCGGTTGGACTCCAGCTTCCGCCACTGCGCGGAGGCGTCCTTGGCGTACGTCTTCAAGTCCGCCTGGGTGCGGCTCATTTCCGTGAGCATGGCCTTCGTCGCGTGCTGGCCCTGGCGCAGCCGTCCGGCGCCGTCGAGGAAACGGCTCGGGTTGTCGCTGAGCAGCAGCCTGGCCTCGTCCGGGACACCGCCGCCGCGGTACTGCGCGCGGGCTGCGGCGCCCGCGCGGGCCTTGAGTCTGTCCAGCTTCGTCTGGCCCTTGTCGATGGATCTGGCCAGGCGGACGATCTCCTGCGACTGCTTCTCGGCCTTCTCCTCCGCGGCGTTGTACGCGTCCGTGGCCGTGCCCGCCTCGCGGTAGAGCCGCTCGATCTCCTTGCGGACCTTCTCCAGGGAGCCGTTCGACGGGGGAGTGGGCTCGGCCGGGCTGGCGAACGCCGTGCCCGGCGCGGCGAGCACCGCGGCCGCGCACGCGCAGACCAGTGCCACGGCTGTCGTCGTCGAGTGCCTCTTGCCGGTCACGCCCGCCACCCCCAAAGTTGATTTACCGTCAGTAACTTCTCGGTGTTCCCGGGATGGTGCCATGCCGGTGCCGAATGCGACAGGGTCGCGCGACAACTCCGAACTCCCACCCGTCACATGTGACGAACCGCACGCGAAGATCGTTCCCCGCAGGTCAGGGGGTATGCGCGGCACAATTCCGGCACGTGGGCCGGGCGCTGGGCCCGCGCCGGACCCGCCGCCGCCCACCGGCCGCCGCCCACCGGCCGCCGCCGCGCCGGATCCGCCCCCCGCCGCCGCGTTCAGCCCCGCCCAGGCGCCAACGCCCCCCACGCCACCGTCACTTCCCCCTGCCGCCACCGCGAGCTCCGGTCCACCACCGGCCAGTCCGCCGTCATGTCCCGCACCGCCCGCAGCCACCGCTGCCGCGCCCCGTACGCCGCGTACGGCGCGGCCGCGGCCCACGCCCGGTCGAAGTCGCGCAGGAACGCGTGCACCGGCTCGCCCGGCACATTGCGGTGGATCAGCGCCTTCGGCAGCCGCTCGGCGAGGTCGGACGGGCGGTCCAGGGAGGCGAGGCGGGCCGCGAAGGTGACCGTGCGCGGGCCCTCGGGGCCGAGCGCGACCCACACGTGCCGCCGCCCGATCTCGTCGCACGTGCCCTCGACGAGGAGCCCGTCCGGGGCGAGTCGCGCGCACAGCCGCTCCCACACGGCGGCGACCGCGTCCTCGTCGTACTGGCGCAGCACATTGGCCGCGCGGATCAGCAGCGGCCGTGCGGGCAGCGGCACCTCGAAGCCGCCGTGCCGGAAGGTGAGGCCCTCGCGCGCGTAGGGCCGGGCCGCCGCCACCCGCTCCGGGTCGATCTCGATGCCGACCACGCGCGCGCGGGGGGCGACGGTGCGCAGCCGCAGGAGCAGCTCGACGGCGGTCCAGGGCGCGGCGCCGTAGCCGAGGTCGACCGCGACCGGCTCGTCCGCGCGGCGCAGGGCGGCGCCGTGGGTGGCGGCGATCCAGCGGTCCATGCGGCGCAGGCGGTTGGGGTTGGTGGTCCCGCGCGTCACGGTTCCCACAGGTCGCGAGGGGGGACGGGGGGCGCGCGGGGTCATGAGGGCAAGCGTAAGCAAGGGGCGCGGCCACGAGGGCCAAGGTAATGCTTTGGCAAAGAGGAAATGGAGGTGAAGCTTCCGGTGTTGCTCCTCCAGGAGGCCCGCACCCGGTCTCCGCCTCGTCGTGCCCGCCGTCAAGGCACAGCTCGCCGTCAAGGCCAAGGAGGACCGCCACGTGAGCCACTACGTGACCAGGCTCGGCCGTCTCTCCCCATCCTCGTCCGCGAGGATCCGGCTGCCGGGCTCCATCCGCAGGCCCCGCAGGGTCGCCATGCTGAGCGTGCACACCTCACCGCTGCACCAGCCGGGCACCGGCGACGCGGGCGGCATGAACGTCTACATCGTGGAGCTGGCCAAGCGCCTGGCCGCGATCAACATCGAGGTCGAGATCTTCACCCGCGCCACCACCGGCGCCCTGCCGCCCACCGTCGAACTGGCGCCCGGCGTGCTCGTGCGCCACGTCGACGCGGGCCCCTACGAAGGCCTCGCCAAGGAGGAGCTGCCCGCGCAGCTGTGCGCCTTCACGCACGGCGTGATGCAGGCCTGGGCGGGCCACCGGCCCGGCTACTACGACCTGGTCCACTCCCACTACTGGCTCAGCGGCCACGTCGGCTGGCTGGCCGCCGAGCGCTGGGGCACCCCCCTGGTGCACGCCATGCACACCATGGCCAAGGTCAAGAACGCCGCGCTCGCCGCGGGCGACACCCCGGAGCCCACCGCCCGCGTCATCGGCGAGACCCAGATCGTGCGCGCCGCCGACCGGCTCATCGCCAACACCTCCGAAGAGGCCGACGAACTCGTACGCCACTACGAAGCCGACGCCGGCAAGGTCGCCGTCGTCCACCCCGGCGTGAACCTGGACCGCTTCCGCCCCGCCGACGGGCGCGCCGCCGCCCGCCACCGCCTCGGCCTCCCGCAGGACGCCCTGATCCCCCTCTTCGCGGGCCGCATCCAGCCCCTGAAGGCCCCCGACGTGCTGCTGCGCGCCGTCGGCGTGCTCCTGGAGGAGCGGCCAGAGCTGCGCTCGCGGATCGTCGTGCCCGTCGTCGGCGGGCCCAGCGGCAGCGGTCTCGCCAAGCCGGAGGGCCTGCAGAAGCTGGCCGCGCGGCTCGGGATCGCGGATGTCGTACGGTTCCAGCCGCCCGTCGGCCAGGAGCAGCTCGCGGACTGGTTCCGGGCCGCCTCCGTGCTCGTGATGCCGTCCTACAGCGAGTCCTTCGGGCTCGTGGCCATCGAGGCGCAGGCCGCGGGGACGCCGGTGCTCGCCGCCGCGGTGGGCGGGCTGCCCGTCGCCGTGCGCGAGGGCGTCACCGGGTTCCTCGTGAACGGCCACGAACCCGCCCACTACGCGCGCGTGCTGCGCGACTTCGCCGACTCTCCACAGCTTGTGGACCGCATGGGCGCGGCGGCCGCGCGGCACGCGGAGTCCTTCGGGTGGGGGACGGCCGCGTCCGCCACCGCCGACGTCTACACCGCCGCCGTGCACGATCACCGCCGTCACGTACGCTCGCACCATGGCTGACGTTGCTGGCGGGGCGCCCGGTGCGGTGATCGAGAGGGCGCTGGACGAGGCCGAGCTCGACTGGGAATCCCCCGAGCCCGGCTCGTACGTGGTGAAGCTGCCCGGCACGCGCAAGCTCTCCACCACCCTCTCGCTCCGTGTGGGCAAGCACTCTCTGTCCCTCAACGCCTTCGTGATCCGTCGCCCCGACGAGAACCACGAAGGCGTCCACCGGTGGCTCCTGGAGCGCAACCTCCGCCTGTACGGCGTGGGTTACGCCATCGACTCCCTGGGCGACGTCTACGTAGCCGGCAAACTGCCGCTCGCCGCCGTCACCCCTGACGAACTCGACCGCCTCCTCGGCTCCGTCCTCGAAGCGGCCGACGGCTCCTTCAACACTCTCCTGGAACTCGGCTTCGCGTCCGCGATCCGCAAGGAGTACGAGTGGCGCGTCGCGCGCGGCGAGTCCACCCGCAACCTGGACGCGTTCACCCATCTGACCCGGCCGAGGTAGCCGACACGGTCGGCGGCGCCCGTAACACCAGCGGTTCGCGGTCTTCCCTGGCGGCCAGCAGCGTGACATGCTCCCGCCCAACGCAGACGTGAACTCCGTTCACGTACATACACGGGAGGTGGGCCGGACATGGGAGACCTCAGCAGACGCGGCATCCTCGGTGGAGCCATCGCCGTCGCGGCGACCGCCGTCGCAGGACCGGTCGCGACGGCGGCACCCCGACCCGGCGGTGCGGCCCAACCCGCCACCCTCTGGCGAGAGTTCACCCGCGCCCCGTACACCCACCCCCAAATCCCCTACGTGGGACGAGCCGGAGCCCGCCGCGGCGCTCGGCACCTCCAACTGCCTGAGCGCGTCTTCCACGCCCACCGATACGGCGCACGGCCCGACGCCCAGTCGGACGCCGCGCCCGCCATCAACCGTGCCCTCGCCGCCGCCGGAAGGGCCGGCGGGGGCACGGTCCAGCTCGCCCCGGGGACGTACCGGATCGACGACATCATCCGCATCGGGGACGACGACGTCGTCCTGCGGGGCGCGGGCAGCGGCCGTACGAAGCTGCTCGCCACCAGGAACCTGACCCAGCTCGTCGGGCCGTACGGCAGCCGCTACGGCGGCGACAAGTCCAGCTGGTCCTGGGCCGGAGGCCTGATCTGGCTGTGTCCGCGCGAACGCCTGGAGGGCCTCACGGCCGCCATCAGGGCCAAGGACTGGCCGTTCGAGGGCTGGACCGGCAACAAGCGCGACGAGTGGCGCACCCTCACCACGGTCGCCCCCGCCACCCGCGGCTCCTGGTCCGTACGCGTCGCCGACACCTCCCGGCTGCGCCGCGGCAGCCTCGTCCTGCTGCGCCTCGCCGACGACGCGGACCACACGCTCCTGGAGCACATGGCGGGCGCAGGGCCGGGGGCGCGGGCGTACACCTGGGACGACAAGACGAAGCTGACGTCGTATGTCCCCTACGAGTGGCCCGTACGGATCGCCCAGGTCAAGGGGCACACCGTCACCTTCGAGCGCCCCCTGCCGCTTGACGTCCGCCCCGAGTGGGACCCCCGGCTGACCACGCACGTCCCCGCGCTCACCGGCTCCGGAGTCGAGGGGCTCACCCTGGAGGCGGTGCAGACCCCGCAATCCCCGCACCTGCTCGACAAGGGCCACAACGGCGTCACCTTCCAGTGCGCGTACGACTGTTGGGCCGACGACGTCCACGTGCGCCACGTGGACAACGGGTTCGGCCTCGTCGCCGCCTCCGCGTGCACGCTGCGCCGCACCTCCGTGGGCGGCCGCGGCTCCCACCACCCGTACTTCTGCCGCGAGGGCTCGCACGACAACCTGATCGAGGAGTTCCGCGTCGAGCGGCGCACGGTGCCCACGCCCGCGGGGACCCAGCTGCACGGCATCAACGTGGAGGGCCTGTCGTCGTACAACGTGTGGTCCCGTGGCGTCATGGAGATGGGGACGTTCGACACGCACCGGGGGATGCCGTTCGCCAACGTACGGACCGAGATCACCGTCGAGAACGACGGGCGGCACGGCGGCGACGCCAGCGCGGGGCCCCTCTACGGAGCGCGGTTCGCCCACTGGAACGTCACGGTCACCAACCAGCGCGCCGGACTGGTCAAAATTGACGGCATCGCTCCGTACAGTGCCACGGTCGGCATCTCCCTGGTCCGCGAGTTCGACCAGATCGACGTACCGGACTTCTCCGGAGAGCTCAATTCCCGTATCGAGGCGTACGGTTCACCGGGTTCCGTACGGCCCCGGAACCTGTACGAGGCCCAGCGCGCCCTCGCGGGCCGAGGGCGGGCTCAGCCGAAGGGGACCAGGCGGACCACCGTCACGGTGAGGACCGAACCCGACACGTAGTAGAGGACGATCGCGCCGCCGACCGTCGCCTCGCGGCGGTCGCGCTCGGCGGCGTCCGTGGAGACGGCCGTCGAGCCGTGCCCGTAGGGGTCGCGGCCGAGCGTGCGCTCCATCGCCGTCCGGAAGGCGTCCGCGTCGGTCATCTTGGCGAGGGTGTCGTCGGCGGGCGGCGCGTAGGTGATGCGGTACCTGCGGCTCCGGTGACGGCTCACGCGATGCTCCGCCTCTCGGCCTCGTCGGCGGCGAGCCGGTCGAGCAGGGCCTCGGCCTCGGGGTCGGGCACGGCCTGAAGCATCCAGTGCCGCATCACGGAGTGGATCTCGTCGACCCCGGCCGCGTTGATGGCCCGGTCGAACTCCGCGCGCCGGTCCTCGGGCAGGGCGGCGCGGATGTCCGGGATGGTGTTGGGGACGTCGACCTCCTCGCCGCCGACGAAGGTCTTCAGTGGTTCGGCCATGGTCGGGTCACTCTCCCTGGGGTCCCTGGGTGGGCCCTGCGCTGATCTCACGTTAGCGGCGGTCGGCACAACCTTCCGGCGCCGGGATCAGGGTGCCGCGGCCTCCGGCTCCGCACTCGCCGCACCCTGCGCGGCCGTGGGCGCGGGCGCCGGGACGTCGGACCCCGCCACGCCGTCCTCCCCGCCCGCCGGAAGCCCCCGCATCAGACCCCAATACCCGAGCGCGGCCACCGTACCCACGAGCGCGCAGCCGCCCCACAGCCACTCCGCCCCCAGGCGGTCGATGAGGAAGCCGGACATCAGCGGCGCCACGAGCCCCGCCACGGCCCACGACATCGTGTACATGCCCTGGTAGCGGCCGCGCCCGTGCGTCGGCGAGAGCTGCACGACCAGGCCCGTCTGGGTGGGCGCGTTGATGATCTCGGCGAGCGTCCACACCATCACCGTCAGCGCGAACACCCCGACCGAACCGGCGAACGCGGTGAGCCCGAAGCCGTACCCCGCCACGAGCGAGGACAGCACGAGGAGGCGCTGCGGGTCGCGGTGCTCGATGAACCGCGTCACCGGGATCTGCAGCACGACGATCATGACGCCGTTGACGGCTATCGCCAGGCCGTAGTCGCTCGGCGAGAAGCCCGCCTCGCCCATCGCCACCGGCAGGCCCAGCGCCCCCTGCTGGAAGACCAGCGCGACCAGGAAGGACAGGCCGACCACGCCCATGAAGCGGCTGTCCCGCAGCACCGTGCCGAGCCCGACCTGCTCCTCGGCCGCCGTGGCCGCCGCGCTGCGCGTCGGCCGGGACTCCGGCAGCTTCACGAACACCAGGACCGCGCACACCAGCGTCATCGCGCCCTCGACCAGGAAGCCCGCGCGGTAGCTGTACGAGGCGATGAAGCCCGCGCCCGCCGTGGAGATCGCGAACCCCAGGTTGATGGCCCAGTAGTTGAGCGAGAAGGCCCGCACCCGGTCCTCGGGCCGCACGATGTCCGCCAGCATCGCCTGCACGGCCGGACGCGAGGCGTTGCTCGCCATGCCGACCAGGAAGGCGACGCCCGCGATCGCCACCGGGTGCGTCATGAACCCGAGCAGCGCCACCGACGCAGCCGTCGACACCTGCGCGATCAGCAGCGTGGGCCGCCGCCCGAGCCGGTCGGTCATGACGCCCGCGCCGAGCGAGGAGATGACACCGCCGAGCCCGTGCAGGGCCGCGACGAGGCCCGCGTACGTGGCCGAATACCCCTGCTCCACGGTCAGATAGAGCGCCATGAAGGTGGCGACGAAGCCGCCCAGGCGGTTCACCAGGGTGCTGGTCCACAGCCACCAGAAGGCGGGTGGAAGCCCGGAGACGGACTCCTTGACGGCACGTCTCATGGCGACGAATGGCATGGATCCCCCGGGGTGGCACAGATGCTGCGTGTAAGTGGCGAAAACCGCAGGCACAACTTACGACCCACCGGAACTCCCCCGCCACCCGATTGACGGTTGTCGTCAATCGCTCCCGGGAGCGACCCCTCCGGCGGTTCGATTACGCTCAGAGGCATGGCCGACGCACCGTACAAGCTGATCCTCCTCCGCCATGGCGAGAGCGAATGGAACGCGAAGAACCTGTTCACCGGCTGGGTGGACGTCAACCTGAACGAGAAGGGCGAGAAGGAGGCGGTCCGCGGCGGTGAGCTGCTGAAGGACGCCGGCCTGCTCCCCGACGTGGTCCACACGTCCCTCCAGAAGCGCGCGATCCGCACCGCGCAGCTCTCCCTGGAGGCCGCCGACCGCCACTGGATCCCCGTCCACCGCAGCTGGCGCCTGAACGAGCGCCACTACGGCGCCCTGCAGGGCAAGGACAAGGCGCAGACCCTCGCCGAGTTCGGCGAGGAGCAGTTCATGCTGTGGCGCCGCTCCTACGACACCCCGCCGCCCGCCCTCGAGGACGGCACGGAGTTCTCCCAGTCCGCGGACCCGCGCTACTCCTCCATCCCCCCGGAGCTGCGCCCCCGCACGGAGTGCCTGAAGGACGTCGTCGTCCGCATGCTCCCCTACTGGTACGACGGCATCGTCCCCGACCTCCTCGCCGGCCGCACGGTCCTCGTCGCCGCCCACGGCAACAGCCTGCGCGCCCTCGTCAAGCACCTCGACGGCATCTCCGACGCCGACATCGCGGGCCTGAACATCCCCACCGGCATCCCGCTCTCCTACGAACTGGACGCCGACTTCAAGCCCCTGAACCCGGGCGGCACCTACCTCGACCCGGACGCGGCGAAGGCGGCGATCGAGGCGGTCAAGAACCAGGGCAAGAAGAAGTAGAGATTGTGATCATGCCTCCCACCTGCGTATACGGCGCGGGTGGGAGGCATTTTCGTGCTCTGGAACCTCCCTGGAACCTCAGCCCTAGGGATCTTGGGGTCGGAGCGCCTTGCCGAGAGCCTTCCGGGCCCGGTCCCGGCTGCTCGGCATGAGGTGCGCGTACACCTTCAGCGTCAGGCCCGGGTCGGAGTGCCCGAGGTACTCCGCGAGGGCCTTGATGCTCTCTCCGGCGTCCAGGAGCACGGACGCGTAGAAGTGCCTCAGCGCGTGCATGCCGTGCTCGCGGGCGGCGGCGTGCTCGCGGCTCTTGGCCACGGGGATGACCCCGGCTTTGGCGAGAGCGGGCTTCCAGTGGTCTTCGTTGAGCGACGTGCGCCAGACGTGCCCGCCATTCGGCCCACTGAAGATGAGCTGCCGCGTCGCGGGCTGGCCGTTCGCACGCATCCACGGAAGCTCGATCTCCACCGGCGGGAACCGCTTCATGTGCTCCTTGAGAGCGTCGGCCACGGGATCGGGCAGCGGTACGTCACGGAGCTTGCCGCCCTTCGGCGGGGCGAACACGGCCTTGCTCAAGCTCAGCTTGAGTTGCTGCACCACGTGCAGGGTGCCGTTCTCGAAGTCCAGGTCTTCGACGGCCAGCCCGAGAATCTCGCCCTGCCGCAGACCGCACCCCGCGCCCACGTCCACCATGGGCCGGAAGCGCTCGACCATGGCGGCCCGTACGTCGAAGACGCGCTCAGGCTCCCAGGGAACGACGCGGCGCGAGCCCATGGCCGGCGGGGTCACCGTGCGCGAGTTACAGGGGTTCCGGCGTAGGCATCCGTCCTCCACAGCGGCCGAGAGCACGGCGCGGACGTTGGAGAAGATGACGCGAGCGTACGAGCCGGACATGCCCGTCTCTTCGAGCTGCGTCACGAACTCCCGGACGTGGCTCGGCTGGAACGACCCGAGCTGACGCGACCCGATGCGAGGGAAAGCGTGCAGCTTGAGCTGAGACTCCATCGACGCCCGGGTGTTGGGGTCGCCGCTCTGGCTCGCGAGCCACTTCTCCGCGAACTCTTGGAACGTCGTACGGGACGCGCTCGGGTCGATGAAGTCGCCACGGGCGACGTCGGCCTTGATGGCGCTCAGCCACTGCTCGGCGAGCCGCTTCTGTCCGTCAGGGAAGGACTTGTTCTTGCGCTTGCCGTCGGGGCCGACGTAGCGGGCCTGGTAGCGCAGGCCCATGCCGTAGCGGTCGGTCTTCTCGCGAACGGCTTTGCCGTTGGCGTCGGTTGTGGTCTTGAACCAGCGGTCGAAGATGTGGCCAGCCATGAGGGCTGTCTCCTTCAGGTGGTAGCAGGGGGCGGGAGGGCCAAGGGGCGGCTCTCCGGCCGGTTTTGGGGTGTGCTGAGGGAGGCCCGCTACTCGCTACGGGCCAGATCACTGGGGATTTGGGGTGCTAGCGGGGTTGCTACCGGTAGCGGGGGAGGCCGCTACCGGTAGCAGCGGTTCGGCGGAACTGCCGGGGCCCGGTGGGTTCCTCCGACGCGGGGGCCTAGCAACCGTCAGCGGGGGTGTCCGGTGCCGCTCTCAGCGGGTTTTCGGGGTTTCGGCCGGTCAAGGTGCTAGACGCTAGATCCCTGATCAGGGGGTGGATTGGGTGCTAGCGACGTTGCTAGGTCTAGCGAGGGCGGTTGCTAGGCCTAGCACCGTGTCGCGGGGGCATCTGGCCGTCTGGCCCGCCGGGCCGCTAGGCGCTAGGTGCCTGTTCAGGTGCGGGTTGTGCCGCTAGTGCTGCCGCTAGACCTAGCGGGGCCAGCCGATAGGTCTAGCGGCGCGTCAGGCGGCGTCGTCGGCTTCGAGGGCGGCCTGAGCGTCGACCCAGGCACGGACGGCGGTGGGGTCGAAGCGGAGGTGTTTGCCGACGCGGAAGCCGGGCGGGCCGATGCGCTTGCGGCGCCAGGCGTAGACCGTCTCCACGCTCGGCAGGCTGAACATGACCACGAGGTCTTCCGGGGTCAGGTAGCGGTCGGGGAGATCGCCGCGCAGAGAGGCGCGGGGGTCGGCACTCGGTGCGGCGCTCGCGGTGCTCATGACGCCTTGCCTCCAGAGGGGTGGGGTTGGGCGGGAGCGGCGGTGGCGTTCACGGCACCGGGGCCGATGTTCACCAGGGCCGCGGAGGTGTTCACGGCGGTGTCGGTCACGGCCGACTCGTGCACGCGGAGGACCGACTCGTACGCGCGGCTGTTCACGGCGTTCATGCGGGCGCTGCCTCTGCACTCAGCAGCGTGCACAGCCGAGCGGGTCGGGGCGCGCTCAGGCAGTCGCCCCGCCCGATCGTGAGCCGCACGAGCGGAGCGCGACGGCGATCGTGAAGCGGGTTGTCACGCAGGTCAGACATCGATCGAGGATCGATGGAGTCGGCCGACTCTGTGCTTGCCCACGTTGACGTGAAGACAGCGTGGTGGGCGTGCGCGAGCCGGGCCAACATGCGCCAGTCGAGCGCGTACGAGTCGGCCGACTGGCTCCCGATCCGGGCGCCCGACCGCTGGTCGTGAACGCTGCCGTGAACGTGTTCACCGGCGGGGGCGGGAACGCCCGCGGTCGGCTGCTGTCCGATGTAGGTGAACACCAAGAGCAGGGCGAGCAAGAGCGGGAGCCGGTCGGCCTTGGCGTGGTTGCAGTCGGCGCACGCGGCGACCAGATGGGCGGCCGACCACGTCCGCCACAGCGAGACGGGCACCACGTGATCGAGGGTGACCTCATCCAGGGCGCCGAACGGGCGACGGCAGTACGCGCACCGCCATCCACTGCGGCGGGCCACCTGCTCCTTGCGGACCCGCCGCGTGGCGGAGTTGAGCTGTCGCGTGCCGCTCATGCCGCACCCCCGAGCCCGGTCTCGTGCAGACCGGTCAGGCCGCGCAGACAGGCAGTCAACTCGCCGACCATCAAGGCTAGTTCGACGGGCTGAGCGGCGGACAGGTTGAGGTGTTCGGCACGCTCCAGGGCGCGGCGGGCCATATCGACCAGCGGGGCGGCCGACGCGTCGGCGTCGGGCAGCGCGGGGCGCAGAGCGGGCCACAGGTCCCACACGTCGCAGCCGAGGGTCTGGGCGACGGCGTGCGCGTGGCGGGCGTAGGGGCGCCGTCCGGGCTCGTTCACCCACCGCTCCACGGTCTTGGGGGCGATGTGCAGCCGGTCGGCGAGTTCGTCGTAGGTGAGTCCGGCCTCGATGAGCGCGGCCCGCAGGTAGGGGTTGCCGATCCGGTCGGGGTTCGTCTTCACGCTCATGGTCACCACTCCGCGATCACGGGGTTGAGCCAGCGTCCGTCCGGGCCCGGCGGCGGGGTCAGGCCGATGGTGTAGCCGCCGGAGTTGGGGCGCACGATCAGCGGGATCGGGGTGCGCCGGTCGAACTGCACCTGGTGGTAGGCGAAGCGGCGGCGGTGGTAGTCCGGGAGCGCCTGCCGGTACAGCCACTCCCGCTCGTGGACGTGCAGGGTGTCGCCGAACTCGCGGTCCATGGCGGCCCCGAGCCGGATCAGGGTTTCCAGAGGCACCGCGTGCAGGCCCTCGTACAGGGCCCGCGCGAGCAGCATCCTGTGCTTGGGCAGGGCCCAGAAGTCGGCTTGTTTGTAGCGGTTCAGGCCGGAGAAGTACACGGCCACAGCCGCTTCTCCGCAGGTCATCGACCGCGAGCGGGCACCCTCGTACCAGAAGGAGAGGGCGAGCCGGTAGCCGAAGCGGCGGCAGCGCCCCACCTCCGGAAACTCGCGGTTGTCCAGCTCTGCGAAGTCGCCCACGAGATTCGCGATTTCGGCCGGACCGAGCTTGGACACGGCGGCCTTCAGCGCGGCGTACAGGGCGTCGGTGTTGGGGGCCCGCTCTTCGAGCAGGTCGGCTTCCACCTCGAAGAGGGCGGCGGCGGCTTCCTCGGCGGTCAGCTCGATGCCGCCCGCGGGGATGGTCGGCAGATCGTCGCCCTCGGCGCGGCGGTCGTGCTCCGTCAGGGAGAAGAGCACCGGCGCGGTGGGCGCGGCCGTGGCGAGCAGGGCCTGTACCTGAGCGGTGGGAGTCACGCGGCACCGCCCAGCTCCGGCGCGAGGCCGAACACACGGGTGATGGTGCGACCGAGCGCGGTCATGAACTCCCGGTCGCAGCCGGTCAGTTCGGTCCGGCCGTACCACGCGTCGGCGGCCCGCTCGCTCGCCTCCTCGAACGGGATGCCCAGCGGGGTCAGGGCGAGCGCGCCGTTCAGCGCCTCCATGACGTACGCGTCGTCGTCAAGGTCGACCACGTCCTCGACGAACGCCACGTCCGGGTTGCCGAGCAGGGCGAGCAGGTCGAAGAACGACAGGTGGAAGGTGGGCCGCACGGTCACCCGCTGCGGCTGACGGGGGTCCCGCTCGCCGAACATGCAGGCCCCGGTCACGAGCCGTTCGGCGGTAGCGGTGGCGTACGAGGTGAGCGTTCCAGGCATGATGGACCTACCCCTCAGTGGGTCGGGGAGCGGTTGACTTCTTGGCGGATGGCGACCGCTCCCTGTTCGTGAGCCCTGGATTTGACCAGGGCTTTCTCGCGGGAATCTCGCCCGTTCCCGGGCCCGCTTGCTAACTAGCTTGCACTAGTCTGCTGTGGTTCACAAGCCTTGTGCTGTGATGCGAACTAGTTCGCTGTGGTGATCCTCGGTACCCTCAGTGCATGACCGTCACGAGAGGGCCCAAGCCGAAGGCCGTGGAAGTTGCGGACGTGCTCCGCGACGACATCAAGCGGATGAAGCCAGGCGACAAGCTTCCGTCGCAGCGTGAGCTTATGGACCGCTTCGGGTACGCGAGCCAGACCATCCAGAACGGGCTGGCCGCGCTCCGGGCCGAAGGGCTGATCGTGTCAGCCGGGAACCTCGGCAACTTCGTCAGCGACGGGTCTGCCCCCAACAACGACGTGCGCGACGACATCAAGGAAATCCGCTCCCAGATTCAGGCGTTGGCTGAACGGCTCGAAGCGCTCGAACAGCGCTCCGTGCCTGGCGGTGCGTGATCTGCAACCAGCATGCGGAGCGCGGGCCCTGTGACGTAAGTGACGGGGTGGGGGCAGCGAAACGGGGCGGGGACATGTCCGGTGTCACCTTGTTGTCCCCTTCCCTGTCCCCGGGGGCCGCGCGCGAGACTCGGCACGTCAGCACTCGGAGGAGGGCGCTATGACCGACGACAGGCCCGCATGGGCGCGGCGCATCGCGGCAGAACGCGTGGCTCGCGACTGGTCACAGCGGGATGCGGTGAAGGCTCTCCGCGCGCACGCCACGGATGAGCTTCCCGCCGACGACAGCATGATCCGGCAGTGGAAGCGCTGGGAAGCCGGGCAGATGCCGAACGACTTCTACCGCCCTTTCATCGCGGCCGTCTTCGGCACCGTGACGAACGCGCTCTTCCCGGCGCCCGTCCGGCGCGACGGGAACACGGAAGTTCTCGCGGCCAGCGGCATGGAGACATTCGAGATCGTGAGCCGCCTCAGCCGCTCCGACGTCGACTCCGCGACGCTCGATGCCCTTCGGATCACCACGGATCGGCTCTGCTCCGAGTACCCGTACATGCCGAGTGAACAGCTCCTCATCGAGGGGCGGCAGTGGTTGCGGCGGGTGGTGGAGCTCCACTCAAAGAGCCTGACGCTCTCGCAGCACCGCGAGGTGCTGGCCCTCTCCGGCTGGCTCGCGCTCCTGGTGGGCTGTGTCGAGTACGACACTGGGAACCGCCATGCGGCAGAGGGGACCCGTCAGGCCGCACTGTCGCTCGCCACTGAAGCGGAGAACGGCGAGATTGCCGGGTGGGCCCATGAGATGCGGGCTTGGTTCGCCCTCACGACGGGCGACTATCGCGGCGTCATCTCTGCCTCTCAAGCGGGGGCGGAAGTGGCCGCCGGCCACAGCGTCGCCGTGCAGCTCGCAGGGCAAGAGGCCAAGGCATGGGCGCGGCTTGGGGACCGTCGGCAGGTCGAGGTGGCCCTCGACAAGGGACGTCGGCTGATGGAGGGGATGCCCCACCCCGAGAACCTTGACAACCACTTCGTGGTGGACCCCGCGAAGTTCGACTTCTACTCCATGGACTGTTACCGGCTCGTGGGTGAGGACAAGCTCGCCCGCACGCTCGCTGAGGAGGTGCTCCGTGCGGGTACGGACTTCGACGGCACGGAGCGCTCGCCCATGCGCAACTCGGAAGCGCGCGTCACGCTCGGCGTCACGGCGGCTCGTGAGGGCGACCTCGAACAAGCCCTCATCATGGGGGAGCGGGCCCTCCAGGGCGATCGTCAGTCTGTGCCGTCGCTCATCATGACGAGCCGCGAACTGGCCGCAGAGATGCGGCGCCGCTACGCCGACGAGCCCTCCGCTCAGGACTACCTCGCGCACCTTCGTGACCTCGGCAACACGAAGCCTGGCTTCCTGCCCCAGTAACATTCTGTAGCCGCAGTGCGGAGGTTGCTAGCGGGTGGAGGGGCCCCTGAAATCCCGGATTCGGCCCGAATCCGGGATTTCTGCATGTCAGGTGCTAGCCGCTAGCGGGCTGATCAGGTGGCCTGTGGGGCGCTAGCAGGGGCGCTAACGCTAGCGGGGCGCGCTGCTAGCGTTAGCGGCTGCTGCGACCGCCGCGCTTCATCACAGAGAGTCGCTCGGAACAAGTGCCGTCTCTCGCTGGGACGGCGCTTGCCTGGTCTGTGTCTGTCCGAGGTTCGGATTTCTGCGTCATTGCGTCATCAGCGTCATTCAGGCTTCTGACCTGCTGCTTTGCGTGACGCAGTGAGGTGGGGGTGCGTCATGGGCTGCGTCATCGCATGACGCACTGATGACGCAGATGACGCAGGATGACGCAGAGCTGTTCGTCTGCGTCATGCTTGTTGCCGCTGGTCAGGGGCTGTTTTTCGGCGCCCGTGACGCAGATGACGCAGCGTCTTCCCTCTTAGGAAAAAAGAGGGGGCGTCTGTTGTAGTGCGGAGCCTCTCAGGACGACAAGAAGGAGCCGCTTCGCGGCGCGACCATCGGCGGCGCCGCCGCCGAACGGCAAGAAGAGCACCTGTCGCCCCGGGTGCTCTTCTTGCTCGTGTGCGCGAGCTCCGCTCGCTGCCGAAGGTCGTGCGGCCGTAGGCCGCCCCTTCTCGCCCTTCCCGGTAGCTGAGCCGCTAGCGTGGGCTTCGGCCCTGCGGACGGCCGCGTACGGAGCTCCGAGCAGGGCCCCACGGGAACCCCTGTGGAACCTCCGAGGTCACCCGCCAACGGCCGACAACGACCATCAACGAAGCTTGACCGCAGGTCAGTTGAGGTCTGCACCCCGCTGATCAGCCCCGAAAGACGGGCGGTCGAAACCCAGGGCAAGAAGAAGTAGCCCTCCCGATCATGCCCCTGGGCTGCGCACACGGCGCGGCTCGGGGGCATTTTCATGGTCTGGGCCCTGCTTGTCCGGATCGGCCCCACGGAGCATCGCCTTCCGTGTCGCGGTGGTGACAGGCGGTGGGTCGCACTGCCAGAGTCTTGGCGCGCAGCACCTTTGCGGGATTCCGGCCGGACCCGTCCCTGTTGTTCCCCGGTGCCTGCCTTCCGCGGTGCCGGGCTCCCGGAGCACGACTCAGCATGCCCCGTCGGCGTGGTGCCGGGACCGGGGCAGGGAGGGAAGCTCGATGGGTTCATGGCAGTGGAACGACCAGCAGAGGCCCACCAGCACGGTCGGTGTCAGGGCCACCATGGGCGCGGTCACCATGAAGGACGACCCGCAGGCCGTGCAGCGGCCGTACGTCTTCGTGCGCGGTCTGGACTCCAAGCTCCATGTGAACTGGTGGGACGGCAAGGCATGGCACTGGAGCGACCAGGGCACACCCGGCGGGCGCCGCGTCATCGAGAAGGTCGGCGCCGTCACGGTTCAGGACAATCCGACCGCGGCACAACGGCCGTACGCGTTCGTCATCACCGACGACTCGAAGCTGTACGTGAACTGGTGGGACGGCTCCAAGTGGCAGTGGAGCGAGCAGGGCGCACCCGACAACCGCCTGATCCGCGAAGGCGTCGGAGTCGTCAGCGTCCAGAACGACGCGAACGCGGCACAGCGCCCGTACGCCTTCGTGATCACCGATGACTTCCGGCTGTGGGTCAACTGGTGGGACGGGTCGAAGTGGCACTGGAGCGACCAGGGGACCCCGCCGAGCCGCATCGTCTCGCGCCCCCTCGGGGTCACCACCATGCGGGACAACCCGAACGCCTTCACCCGCCCGTACGCCTTCGTCATCACCGACGACTCCCGGGTCTGGGTCAACTGGTGGGACGGCTCCAAGTGGCACTGGAGCGACCAGGGGGCCCCGTCGGGACAGCCGGTGAAGAAGGGGGCCGGCGTCGTCAGCGTCCAGAACGACCCGAACGCGGCGGAGCGGCCGTACGCCTTCGTCCAGGGGTACGACTCGAAGCTGTACGTGAACTGGTGGGACGGCTCCAAGTGGAACTGGGCGGCCCAGGGCGCGCCCAGCGGACGGCTCGTCCTCGACTCCGTCGGCGCCGTCACCATGAAGGACACCCCCGGTGCCTTCACCCGCCCCTACGTCTTCGTCATCGGCGACGACTCGAAGCTGTACGTGAACTGGTGGGACGGCACCAAGTGGAACTGGGCGGCCCAGGGCACCCCCGCCGGCCGCGTCGTCGAACGCCCCGGTGAAGCCCTCACCGTCCAGGACAACCCCAACGCGACGCAGCGCCCCTACGCGTTCGTCATCACCGACGACTCCGACCTCGGCGTCAATTGGTGGTCGCTGCCGTAAGGCACGGCCCTCAGGCGGGCTCTGGACGGACGCGGGGCCCGCCACCCGGCGTGCGACCCGGGGGCGCGTGGCAGGGGGCGGACGGCGGGCGGCAGCGTGAGGTGAACAGCCGCGCGCGCGTGCGCCGTTGACGCGCCCCGCCGCCCCGGGCGTGCAATGGAGGGGCAGGCAGTACGTCTTCGCAGTACGCCTTCGAGGTTCGAGGAGGAGACACATGGCCGAGTCCCCCAAGACCGACACCTGTGCCGACGGTTGTCAGTGCGGTCCTGGCTGTAGCTGTGGCTGCCAGTCCGGCGGCCCGTGCCAGTGCGGCGGCGGTTGCGGCTGACGCAGCGCGACAACGCTAGAAGGGGTGGGCGCGCACGTCCGGCGCCCACCCCGGTGCCCGCGGGCAGGAGCTACGCGCCCTCGACCGGCGTCGAGCCCGGCTGGATCTCGTCCGCGTGCTCACCCGTCACCAGGTACACGACGCGCTTGGCGACGGACACCGCGTGGTCCGCGAAGCGCTCGTAGTACCGGCCGAGGAGCGTCACGTCGACGGCGGTCTCGATGCCGTGCTTCCAGCGGTCGTCCATCAGGTGCTGGAACAGCGTGCGGTGCAGCAGGTCCATCTCGTCGTCGTCCTGCTCCAGCTGCAGCGCCAGATCGACGTCCTTGGTGATGATGACCTCCGCCGCCTTCGCCATCAGGCGCTGCGCGAGCTGGCCCATCTCCAGGATCGTCGCGTGCAGGTCGCGCGGCACCGCCGACTCCGGGTAGCGCAGCCGGGCCAGCTTGGCCACGTGCTGGGCCAGGTCGCCGGAGCGCTCCAGGTCGGCGCTCATCCGCAGCGAGGTGACGACGATCCGCAGGTCCGTGGCGACCGGCTGCTGCCGGGCCAGCAGGGCTATCGCGCGGGCCTCCAGCTCGTGCTGCAGGTCGTCGACCTTCTGATCGGCGGCGATCACGCTCTCGGCCAGCTTCAGATCGGCGTCGAGCATGGCCGTGGTGGCGCGCCCGATCGCCGACCCGACAAGGCGGGCCATTTCGACCAGGCCCTCGCCGATCGAGTCAAGTTCCTCGTGGTACGCGTCACGCATGTGGCTGTCCCTCTCTCGTACGTCACAGGGGCTCACCCCCACGCTCCCACGGTGGCGGGCCGACGCGTCCGTTTAAGTCATCTCAAATGAATCACCCCTGTCGCCAAGGTGAACTATGGGCGACGGAGTCCCGGCGCCCGCCCGATGCGCCACACTGCACCAGGGACCCCGCGAGGCGACCCGCGCTCCACGCCCGGATCGCGTGCCGCACACCGGAACCGGCCGGTCCGACGGGTCGTCCCGCCGAAATGAACCACTGCCGTCCCCACAGTGAACTCTGAGCGACGAGTGTTCGAGTGGCCACCCGGATGGCTGTGGCCGGTACTCCGACCGCGCATAACCTGGAGGCATGGACGTGAACGCGGCGGTCGCCGCAGCGGCAGCGATCGCCGGGGTGTGCACCGGCGTCATCGCCATGCTGGCGTTTCGCTGGAGCGAACGCGACCAGAAGAGGCCCACTCGGACATCCCTGCACACGGACGCGGTCCTGCCCCCCGGCGTCGACACGGTCCTCTCCGTGCTGCGCTCCTCCGCGGTCGTCCTGGACGAGGCGGACAGCGTCGTCAAGGCGAGCTCCGCGGCGTACGCCCTCGGACTGGTGCGCGGCGGGAAGCTCGCCGTCGAGCCGATGCTGCAGATGGCCAGGGACACCCGGCGCGACGGCGAGATACGACAGGTCGAGCTGGACCTGCCGCGCCGGGGCACGGGCCGGGGGGACGCGCTCGCGGTCTCCGCGCGGGTGGCGCCCCTGGGCTCCCGCCTGGTCCTGCTGCTCGTCGAGGACCTCACGGAGGCCCGCCGCATCGAGGCGGTCCGCCGCGACTTCGTGGCGAACGTCAGCCACGAGCTCAAGACGCCGGTGGGGGCGCTCTCGCTGCTCTCCGAGGCCGTCATGGACGCCGCCGACGACCCCGAGGCCGTCGAGCGCTTCGCGGGCCGGATGCAGAACGAGGCGACCCGCCTGACCAACCTCGTGCAGGAGCTCATCGACCTCTCCCGGGTGCAGAACGACGACCCCCTCGAGGACGCCGAGCCGGTGCGCGTCGACGAGCTGGTGGCCGAGGCCATCGACCGCTGCCGGCACCAGGCGGGCACCAAGCAGATCACCATGGCCGCGACCGTCGGGAGCGCCGCGGCGCCCACCGCCGAGACCGGCACCGGCCGGACGGCGGTCTCCGACCTGCACGTCTGGGGCAACCGCGGCCAGCTCGCCGCGGCTCTCGGCAACCTCGTCGAGAACGCCGTGAACTACTCCCCGGCCCGCACCCGGGTCGGCATAGCGGCGCGGCGGGTCACCGCGCCGGGCGGCGACCACATCGAGGTCGCGGTCACCGACCAGGGCATCGGGATCTCCGACAAGGACAAGGAGCGCATCTTCGAGCGCTTCTACCGCGTCGACCCGGCCCGCTCCCGCGCCACCGGCGGCACCGGCCTCGGTCTCGCCATCGTCAAGCACGTGGCCGCCTCGCACGGCGGGGAGGTCACCGTGTGGAGCTCGGAGGGACAGGGCTCCACCTTCACCCTGCGCCTGCCCGAGGCGGGCGCGACGCGCGACCGCGGCACCGGCCACGGCCTGCCGAACGGCGCGCACCAGGGCGCCAGGCCCGACGACACAACCGCATACGAACCCATTCCTGCCGCCCCGGAGGTCCTTCCGTGACCCGAGTGCTCGTCGTCGAGGACGAGGAATCCTTCAGCGACGCCCTGTCGTACATGCTCCGCAAGGAGGGCTTCGAGGTCGCGATCGCGGCCACCGGACCCGACGGACTCGACGAATTCGAGCGCAACGGCGCCGACCTCGTCCTGCTCGACCTGATGCTGCCGGGCCTGCCCGGCACCGAGGTCTGCCGTCAGCTGCGCAGCCGCTCGAACGTGCCGGTGATCATGGTCACCGCCAAGGACAGCGAGATCGACAAGGTCGTCGGCCTGGAAATAGGAGCCGACGACTATGTGACCAAGCCCTTCTCGTCGCGGGAGCTCGTCGCCCGCATCCGCGCGGTGCTGCGCCGCCGCGGCGAGCCCGAGGAGGTCGCCCCGCAGGCCCTGGAGGCGGGCCCGGTCCGCATGGACGTCGACCGCCACGTGGTCACCGTCTCCGGCTCCAAGGTCGACCTGCCCCTGAAGGAGTTCGACCTCCTGGAGATGCTGCTGCGCAACGCGGGCCGCGTACTGACCCGCATGCAGCTCATCGACCGGGTCTGGGGCGCCGACTACGTGGGCGACACCAAGACCCTCGACGTGCACGTCAAGCGCCTGCGCGCCAAGATCGAGCCGGACCCGGGCGCGCCGCGCTACCTGGTGACGGTGCGTGGCCTGGGCTACAAGTTCGAGCCGTAGACAGCACCCACGGACGTACGGACGCACGGACGTACGCGGAAGGGCCGGAACCCCTGGGGGGTCCGGCCCTTTGGCGTACGTCCTCGTCAGTGCTGCGCGGTGCCCTCGTCGTGCCCGGCCTCGCCGGACGGCGTGGTGCCCGCGCCCTGAGCGCCCTCGGAGCCCTCAGCGCCGTTCTCGGCGTCCCCGGACGGCGTGCCCGACGGGTTGCCCGACGGCGTCCCCGAGGGCTTGCCCGACGGCTTCCCGGACGGCTTGCCGGAGGCGTCGCCCGAGGGCTTGGCGTCCGGGGCCTTCGGGAGCTCGGTCGGGCCCCACTTCTTGAAGTAGCTCTCGGCGGGCACGACGAACGTCTTCAGCTTGACGTCGCCGGTCTTGCTGAAGGCGAAGGTGACCGGCTGCGCGTTGCCGTCCTCGACGGACTCGCGGCTGCTGGGCAGGACCGCGGCGGCGTTGTCCTTGCCGCCGATGGTGATCGAGCCGCCGGCCGGGACGGTCAGGCCCTTGCCCTTCTTCTCGCCCTTGGCGGGGCTCAGCTCGGCCGTCTTGCCGGTGCCGTCGACCTTCACCGATTCGAGGGTCTGGGCGGTACGGCCGTTGTTGAAGATCGTCGCGGCGATCACGGCGGGGCCCGTCGACTCGCGGTCGGGCTGCGTGATGATCATGGCGTTCTGGATCTTGATGTCGCCGACGGCGGTCGCCGCGTTGTCCGGCTTGATCTCGATCGTCTGGGCGTTGTTTCCTGCACCGCAGGCGGTGAGCGTGGCGAGCGAGAACGCGAGGGCGGTGGCGGCGATGGCGCCGCGTCGAAGGCTGCGGCTCACGGCGGCGGCAACTCCTAAACGTGGGCGGTACGGAGGGGGCGGGCGGCCTTGACGCCGTCCTGGCGGGCGACCGTAAAGCCGCCCTAAGGGTGTGTCAGCGGGCTTAGGTTACCGAGCCGTTCCCGTGCCGCCGCACCCGACCCGCCCCTCAGAGCCGCGAGCCTCCCGGCGTCCCCGTCCGCCACTCTCGCCGCGCCCCTCCCCAGCGGCACATCGGGGCCTCCCGCGACCTCCTGTGCCCCACCCGTTCCATGGCCCGTTCCGTATTCGTAAATCCATGGCCGGGGGCGTTCCGGCGATTTTCCGATAAGGAAATGCGGAGGGGGCCGGGAAATTGATCAGTGGATGGCGCACGGGACGTGCCGCCGGGTGGATCGGAGCGCGGTTCGGGCGCACCGGCGCTCGCGCTTCTTGATCAATTCCGGATTCACGCCGGACCTGTCTCCGGGGTCGTCGCGAAGTGATCCGAACGCGTCGGCCGCATCGTCTCGGACATGTCACCGCGTGCCGAACGGAGTAGCGGAAGTTCACCTACGGGAACCGCGCAAACCGGGACGTTCGTCCCCTTGCGGCACTCTCCAGGGGCGCGTAACGGGGGCGTTTCACCGTCCCCGGACAGCCGCTCCCACCTGCGAATACCCCCTTCCGCAGCCCCCGCGCAGCACGTTCCTGTTGCTGTTGTCAAGCCCCGAGATATGCCCTGACCTGCGAAAACGCCATTCAGAAGACGCCGTATCCGTGTTACCCTGGATAGCCACGGAAGGGGTACCTGTCACATGACGTTCAAGGTTGGCGACACCGTGGTCTATCCCCATCACGGGGCCGCGCTGATCGAGGCCATCGAAACTCGCCAGATCAAAGGCGTGGACAAGACCTACTTGGTGCTGAAGGTCGCCCAGGGCGACTTGACGGTACGTGTGCCAGCGGACAATGCGGAGTTCGTCGGTGTGCGTGATGTGGTCGGCCAGGACGGCCTCGACCGGGTCTTCGAAGTACTGCGCGCGCCGTACGCAGAAGAGCCCACGAACTGGTCGCGTCGTTACAAGGCAAATCTCGAGAAGCTTGCCTCCGGCGATGTCATCAAGGTCGCGGAAGTCGTCCGTGACCTGTGGCGTCGGGAGCGCGAGCGCGGACTGTCCGCCGGTGAGAAGCGCATGCTCGCCAAGGCCCGCCAGATCCTGGTGAGCGAGCTGGCCCTCGCGGAGAACACGAACGAGGACAAGGCCGAGGCCCTCCTCGACGAGGTCCTCGCGTCCTGAGGTCCTGACCGGCGCAGCGCAGCGCCACACCACCTGGCGTGCGTCCCAGGGCAAACACACAGCGCACATATTGCCGCGGTGCCCGCCGACTCCTGAAAGGTGTTGCCGGGCACTGCGGCATGTCCGTACTCCGCGGCACGTTCATACCCCACAGGGCATGCTCGTACCCGAAAGCGGGCAGCATCCGGCCCCGGGAGCGCGTGCGCGTACCCCGGTCTTCACCGCCGGTTCGCGTGTACGGAAAGATCCCCCGGTACTTTGGCGTGCCGGGCTCGGGCAGCTGGCTCGACCAGATGTCACGGAAGGGTCCGGTCAAGGCGTCGCGCCCGGCACTCCCCCCAACCTACGGTCGGGGGTACCCCCAGGCCATACCCATGTCGGCCGAGCACACAAACCTGAACGGAACCGATGTCTGACGCATCTTCTGCGGCGGGCCTGCCCGGCCCCGCCGAGACCGCCCAGTCCGAGTCCGCCCCGACCCCCCGCCCCCGCACCGCCGCCGTCATCCCCGCGGCGGGCCGCGGCGTCCGGCTCGGCCCCGGCGCCCCCAAGGCCCTGCGCGCCCTGAACGGCACGCCCATGCTCATCCACGCCGTGCGTGCGATGGCCGCCTCCCGCGCCGTCTCGCTCGTCGTGGTCGTGGCCCCGCCGGACGGCGCCCCCGAGGTCAAGACCCTCCTTGCCGACCACGCCCTGCCCGAGCGGACCGACTTCCTCGTCGTGCCCGGCGGCGCCACCCGCCAGGAGTCCGTGAAGCTCGGCCTCGACGCCCTGCCGCCCGGCATCGACATCGTCCTCGTGCACGACGCGGCCCGCCCCTTGGTCCCCGTCGACACCGTCGACGGCGTCATCGAGGCCGTCCGCGACGGGGCGCCCGCCGTCGTCCCCGCTCTGCCGGTCGCCGACACCGTGAAGGAGGTCGAGCCGGGACCGCCCGGCGCGTCCGAGCCGGTCCTCGCCACCCCCGAGCGCGCCCGCCTCAGGGCCGTGCAGACGCCGCAGGGTTTCGACCGCGCCACGCTCGTGCGCGCCCACGAGGCCGTCGTCGTCGGCGAGGGCGCCACGGACTGCGCGGGGCTCGTGGAGCGGCTCGGCGAGCCGGTCGTGCTCGTGGCAGGCCACGAGGAGGCGTTCAAGGTGACCCGGCCCCTCGACCTCGTCCTCGCCGAGGCCGTACTCGCCCGCAGGAGGGCCAACGATGGTTTCTGAGCAGCCGCAGCCGGGGGCGCAGGCCAAGCCCGGGACACCGCCGCAGCCGGGGGCGCAGCCCGAGCTCGGGACACCGCCGCAGCCGGGGGCGCCCACCTCCCCGTACCCCCTGCCCCAGGTAGGCATCGGCACCGACATTCACGCCTTCGAAGAAGGCCGCGAGCTGTGGTGCGCCGGGCTGAAGTGGGAGGGGGAGGGCCCCGGGCTCGCCGGGCACTCCGACGCGGACGTCGTCGCGCACGCCGCGTGCAACGCGCTGTTCTCCGCCGCGGGCCTCGGTGACCTCGGCGCCCACTTCGGCACCGGGCGGCCCGAGTGGGCCGGGGCGTCGGGGCTCACCCTCCTCACGGAGGCCGCGCGGATCGTCCGGGAGGCCGGTTTCACCGTCGGCAACGTCGCCGTGCAGGTGATCGGCCCCCGCCCGAAGATCGGCAAGCGGCGCGAGGAGGCCCAGAAGGTGCTCTCGGACGCGGTCGGGGCCCCGGTCTCCGTCTCCGGCGCCACCACGGACGGCCTCGGCTTCCCCGGCCGCGACGAGGGCCTCATGGGCATCGCGACGGCACTGGTCGTCCGTACGGGCTGAGCGGGGCCGAAACCCGCCCCGCCCCGTGGTGCGGCGACCCGCGATCGGGTAGGGCTACGACTCGTCAAGCGATCAACCGCCGAGGAGCGAAGCCATGTCCGAACAGCTTTCCGACGACCTCAAGTCCCAGCTCGACCTCCCGGTCTTCATCACCGTCGCCACCATCCAGCCCGACGGCAGCCCTCAGCTCTCACCGGTCTGGGTGAAGCGCGACGGCGACGACGTCATCTTCTCCACGACCGTCGGGCGGCAGAAGGAGAAGAACCTGCGCCGCGACCCGCGCGTGACGGTGCTGCTCCAGCCCTTCGACGCCCCGTACACCTACGCGGAGATCCGGGGCACCGCGGAGATGACCACCGAGGGCGGCCAGGAGCTGATCGACGAGCTGTCGCTGAAGTACACGGGCCTGAAGTACGCCGAGTTCAACCCGAAGGCCGGCCAGGACGCGCAGCGCGTGGTCGTCCGCGTCACGGCGCGCAAGGTCGTCGGCCGGATCTGAGCGGCCGCGGGACAGCCGTTCATCACAGTTGTGTGCCCTGTCGCCCCTAGGGGCGCGGGGCACTGCCCGACGGCCACTACCCTGGTGTGGTGACGATTCGCCTGTACGACACCAGCGCCCGGCAGATCCGTGACTTCCAGCCCCTGACCCCGGGCTGTGTCTCGATCTACCTGTGTGGCGCCACGGTGCAGGCCGCCCCGCACATCGGACACATCCGGTCGGGTCTCAACTTCGACATCATGCGCCGCTGGTTCGCGTACCGCGGCTACGACGTGACGTTCATCCGCAACGTCACGGACATCGACGACAAGATCATCAAGAAGTCGGCCGAGCAGGGCCGCCCCTGGTGGTCCATCGGCTACGAGAACGAGCGCGCCTTCAACAGCGGCTACGACGCCCTCGGCTGCCTGCCGCCCACGTACGAGCCGCGCGCCACCGGCCACATCACCGAGATGATCGAGATGATGCGCGGCCTGATCGAGCGCGGGCACGCCTACGAGGCCGACGGGAACGTCTACTTCGACGTGCGGTCGCACGAGGGCTATCTGGAGCTGTCCAACCAGGAACTGGACAACCTCCTGCAGCCCGAGGGCGAAGGCGAGACCGGGAAGCGCGACCCGCGCGACTTCGCCATGTGGAAGTCCGCCAAGCCGGGGGAGCCCAGCTGGGAGACCCCCTGGGGCCGCGGCCGTCCCGGCTGGCACCTGGAGTGCTCGGCCATGGCCCACAAGTACCTGGGCACCGAGTTCGACATCCACGGCGGCGGCATCGACCTGATCTTCCCGCACCACGAGAACGAGATCGCCCAGGCCAAGGCCTTCGGCGACGCCTTCGCGCGGTACTGGGTGCACAACGGCTGGGTCACCATGAGCGGCGAGAAGATGTCGAAGTCCCTCGGGAACTCGGTGCTCGTCTCCGAGATGGTGAAGAACTGGCGCCCCATCGTCCTGCGCTACTACCTGGGCACCCCGCACTACCGCTCGATGATCGAGTACAGCGAGGAGGCCCTGCGCGAGGCCGAGTCCGCGTTCGCGCGCGTCGAGGGCTTCGTGCAGCGCGTGGTGGAGAAGGCCGGGGGCGTCGTCGAGCCCGCCGCCGAGGTGCCGCCCGCGTTCGCCGAGGCGATGGACGACGACCTGGGCGTCCCGCAGGCCCTGGCGATCATCCACACCACGGTCCGCCAGGGCAACTCCGCGCTCGCCGCCGACGACAAGGAAGCCGCGATCGCCCGCCTCGCCGAGGTGCGCGCCATGCTCGGCGTCCTCGGCCTCGACCCGCTCGACCCGCACTGGGCGGGCGGCGACGGCGACAGCGGCGAGGACCTCCACGGCGTGGTCGACAGCCTCGTACGCCTCGTACTGGAACAGCGCGAGGCCGCCCGCGGCCGCAAGGACTGGGCCACCGCCGACGCCATCCGCGACCAGCTCGGCCAGTCGGGCCTCGTCATCGAGGACAGCCCGTCAGGACCCCGCTGGACGCTCGGTCCGCGCTAGCGCGGACCACACGCTGATGTGCCGCCCGGAGGCTCGGGCGGCACACTGCATATACGACGACTTCAGATGCGTCCGCGCGCAAGCAGCGCGGATACGCAGCCACGCTCCACACAGACAGGTAGGTCATGGCCGCTAACAACCGCCGCATGTCCGGCAAGAAGGGCGCGCAGATCGGCAGCGGCGGAAAGCGACGCCGTGCCCTGGAGGGCAAGGGCCCCACGCCGCCCGCCGAGATGCGTAAGGGGCACGTCAAGCAGCGCGCCGCCAACGCCAAGGCCCGCCGCGCCACCGGCAAGCAGGCGCCGCGCGGCCGGGGCGGCAAGTCGGCGTCCGAGCTGGTCGTCGGCCGCAACCCCGTCTACGAGGCGCTGCGCGAGGGCGTGCCCGCCACCACGCTGTACGTCCAGCAGTTCATCGACAACGACGAGCGCGTCCGCGAGGCGCTCCAGCTCGCCGGTGAGCGCGGCGACATCCACCTGATGGAGGCCCCGCGCCCCGAGCTGGACCGGATGACCAACGGCCTCAACCACCAGGGCCTCGTGCTCCAGGTCCCGCCGTACGAGTACGCGCACCCCGAGGACCTGGTCGCGGCCGCCCACGACGACGGCGAGGACCCGCTGATCGTCGCCCTGGACGGCGTCACCGACCCGCGCAACCTCGGCGCGGTCGTCCGCTCCGTCTCCGCCTTCGGCGGGCACGGCGTCGTGGTGCCCGAGCGCCGGGCCGCCGGGATGACGGCCGGCGCCTGGAAGACGTCGGCGGGCACCGCCGCGCGCACGCCGGTCGCGCGCGCCACCAACCTCACGCGCGCCCTGGAGGCGTACAAGAAGGCGGGCATCGCCGTGGTCGGCCTCGCCGCCGACGGCGAGCACGAGATCGGCGACCTGCAGGCCCTGGAGGGCCCGGTCGTCATCGTCGTGGGCAGCGAGGGCAAGGGCCTGTCCCGGCTCGTCGGCGAGACCTGCGACTTCCGGGTGCGGATCCCGATGCCCGGCGGCGCGGAGTCGCTGAACGCCGGTGTGGCCGCGGGCGTCGTGCTGTACGAGGCGTCGCGCCGACGCGGCTGAGGGCGGGCGGGGCGGGCCCCGCCGACCCCGTCGAGCCGTCCGTGCCCCGCCGGGTCACGGCTGCTTGACGGGGTCCGGACATTTGCCGTGGGTCAAGGCAGTGTCCAAACCACACATCACTCGGTTAGATGAGTGTGGACACCAGAACACCCCGCACACCCACGGGGGGACGCTCGTCAGGGTTCGACGACACTCCCGCGCTGAGCATGGTGAAGGTGCCCTGCGACCCGGCGCAGGTCATCGTCAATCACGCGAGCTTCCGCGTGCAGCTCCGGACCTCCGGGCGGACCCAATCGCCGCGTATCGCACGCGACTTGAACACCACGGACGACACCGTGCGGATCCCCGCCGCCGGGGCCGCGCCGGCCCGCAGGCGCGCCCCCGTCGTGTGGAGCGGCAAGTCCGCGCCGGGCGACCTCGACGCGAGCGGACTGCTTCAGGCCGTACGCGCGAGCGGTGTGCGCCGTTCGGCCGAAGGGGGCGGCCGCGACACCTTCGACGACGGCGGCTCCACCCAGGTCATCCCGCGCGTCGACCTCGACGATCCGTACGCCGACCCGGCCGAGACCGCGGCCTTCACCCCGCCCCGCGACCCGGCCGAGACCGCCGCCTTCACGCCGCCCCGCGACCCCCGCGACGGCACCCGGCTGCTCCCGCAGATGCGGCTGCCCGGCAGCGCCGACGACGAGCACCACGAGGCCGAGGCCGCGCGGTACGCCGACGACGGCTATGACGGGGACGGCGGGGACGACCGTGACCAGGCCACCGGACGCCGGGGCGGCGCGGGCACGGCGGGCGCGCAGCGGCACGCCTACTTCCCCGGCCGCCGCCTGAACCTGGGCGTCGTGCTGCTCCCGCTGCGCGTCTTCCTCGGCTTCATCTCGATCTACGCCGGCATGGGCAAGCTCTGCGACCCCGTCTACTTCGACGGCGGCGAGCGCGGCTCCATGGTCAAGTGGCTGAACTCGCTGCACCCGTGGGCGCTCGCCGAGCCGCTGCGGGACTGGGCGCTCCAGCACCCCGTGGGCGCCGGTCTCGTCATCGCCTTCCTTCAGGTCATCGTCGGCGTGCTGACCGTGCTCGGCCTCTGGCAGCGGCTCGCCGCCTCCATCGGGGTGCTGCTCTCCGCGGCGCTCCTGGTGACGGTGAGCTGGAAGACCGTCCCGGCGTACGACGCGCCCGACATCATCTATCTGGCCGCCTGGTCGCCGCTGATCATCGCGGGCGCGCCCGTCTACTCCGTCGACGGCCGCCTGGCCAACGAGGCCTGGCGCACGCTCGGGCCACGCGCGGAGCTGTGGGAGCTGCGGCGCCGGGTGCTGCGGCGTGGGGCGCTCATCGGGACCGTCGTCGTGGGCCTCACGCTGCTCGTCGGCTCGCTGCTCGGCGGCGCGGTGCGGGACGCGGACCGCGTCACCGTGCCCGGCCCCGGCGAGGCCCCGCGCAACGAACTGCCCGGCACCCCGCTGCCGGGCGAATCCGACGGCGAACGCCAGCTGCGCCGCGACAAGCAGAGCCCGTCGGCGACCGCCGACGGCGCGCCCACGCAGGGCAGTTCGGCCAGCCCCACGCGGGGCGCCGACGGCACCCCGGGCGCGGCCCCCGAGACCGGCGGCGCGAGCCAGGGCCGGCCGACCGCCACGCAGGGCACCGGCGGCCAGGCGCCGTCGTCACAGCAGCAGGCGCCCACCGAGGAGCAGCCGCCCGCGGCGAGCAGCGGCCCGGCCGCCACCAGCGGCGGCACCACGGGCGGCGCCGACACCGGCTCCGGCGGCACCACGGGCGGCGGCTCCGGCGGCTCCACCGGCGGTGGCGGCACCACGGGCGGCGGCGCGAAGCCGGGCCTGCTCGGCGGTGTCCTCGGCTGAGGCGCCCGGCGCGCCCCCGGCCGGGGGCGCTCGCCTCCGGTACGTCCCCGGTACGTCGATGGGGCCCCGCACACAGCACGTGTGCGGGGCCCCATCGGCGTTCGCCCGGGCGACTCGGGGCGCGGTCAGCCCCTCTGGGCCGCCAGCTCCTTGGCCGCCTCGGTGAGGTCCTTGGCGGTGTCGATGGCGCGCCAGTACGCGCCCTGCGGCAGCGGGAAACCGGCCAGGCGCTTCTCCCGGGCCAGGCGCGGGAACGTGGTCCGCTCGTGGTCGCCGCGGTCGGGCAGCAGGCCGGTGAAGGCCGCCGAGAAGACGTACACGCCCGCGTTGATGAGGTACGGCGACGGCGGGGCCTCGATGAAGTCCGTGATGTGGCCGAAGGCGTCCGTCTCCACGGCGCCCCACGGGATGCGGGGGCGGGCCAGGGCGAGGGTGGCGGTGGCGTCGCGCTCGGCGTGGAAGGCGGCCATGTCGCGCAGCGAGAAGCGGGTCCAGATGTCGCCGTTGGTCGCGTACCAGGGCCGGTCGGTGTGCGGCAGGTGCGCGGCGGCGTACTTGAGGCCGCCGCCGCGGCCGAGCGGCTCCTTCTCGACGACCGTGGTGACCTTCAGCGGCAGGTCCGCGGACTCCAGCCACTCCTGGAGCACCTCGGCGAGGTGGCCGCAGGAGACGACCGCGTCCGTGACGCCCTCGGCGGCGAGCCAGGCCAGCTGGTGGCCGATGATCGGGGTCCCCGTGCCGGGGATCTCGACCATGGGCTTGGGCCGGTCGTCGGTGTACGGGCGAAGGCGTGAGCCCTGGCCGCCGGCCAGGACGACGGCCTGCGTGGGCCGTGCGGGGTGGTGGGCACCGGTGGTCATGACGGAACCCTACGCGGCGTACCGCGCAGGGTTCGGTGCCGCCTCGGCCCCTGAGAGGCCCCTACCGGCCCTTAACGGGGCCGTGTGGGGCCGCGTGAGGCCGCGTGAGGCCGCCGGGGTGGCGCTCAGCCGTTCTGGTGCGCGGCGACGCCCGTGGCGAAGGACGTGTCGCAGACCGGGCGTGCGTAGGACTGGGCGCGGGTCGGGCCGTACGCGCGGACGGCGGCGCGGCCGAGTGCGCGGGCGATGGACACGCAGTGCTTGGCGAGCGAGGGGTGCCGGTCGACCTCCTGCTGCAGCTGCGTGAGGGCGACGCCGGGGTTCTTCTCCTGGAGTTCGAGGAGGAGCCGGTGGCGCAGGACGTCCTGCGGGGCACGGGACTTGGCCGGTACGGACAGGTCGCCCGCCGACGCGGTGAGGACCGAGTCCGAGGAACTGCCGGACCAGTTGACCCGGGTGACCGCGAGCGTGCCGGACAGCACCAGGACGACGGGCAGGACGAGGGCGAGCGTGCGCCCGATGCGGCGGCCGGGGCCGCGGTGGCCCCGGCGCGACTTCTGGGTGTGGTTGGCGGAGTGCGTCACGCGAGTGAGAGTAGCGGTAGGTGATGATTTGGCGACATTTAGTCACCCGGTCGAGCTACGGGGCTCGGTGTCTTTCTGCTTGCGTGTTGACGCACAAGGATCGAAATGACCGATGTGCCGGGGTATTTGTCGACAACCTCTGACGGGGGTGGGGGCGGAGGGTGTGCGGCGGACGGCGGCCGGGTACGGCGAGGGGCCGGCGCGCGGACCGGCTACGGCGAAGGGCCCCGCACCGGAGTGCGGGGCCCTTCGCCGAGTGGATGGCGGTCAGTCGCTGAGCCGCTCGCCCGTCGACGTCGAGAAGACGTGGGTCTCGCCCGGCCGGGGCACGACGTGCAACTGGGCGCCCTTGTCCGGCACCTGGCGGCCGTTCACGCGGACCACGAGGTCCTTCTGCTCGCCGCCGACCTCGGCGGTGCCGTAGACGTACCCGTCGGCGCCGAGCTCCTCGACGACGTTCACGGACACGGCGAGGCCGGCCGGGGCGTCCGCGGTCTCCTTGGAGAGGGTCTTCGCGGCGCCGCCGTTCTGCTCGACGATGTCGAAGTGCTCCGGGCGGACGCCGACGGTGACCGTGCGGTCGCCCTTGTCGGCGGCGGCGGACAGCGCCTCGCGGTTCACCGGGACCACGGAGTTGCCGAACTTCACGCCGCCGTCGGTGATCGGGACCTCGACGAGGTTCATCGCAGGGGAGCCGATGAAGCCCGCGACGAAGAGGTTCGCCGGGCGGTCGTACATGTTGCGCGGCGAGTCCACCTGCTGGAGGAGCCCGTCCTTGAGCACCGCCACGCGGTCGCCCATCGTCATGGCCTCGACCTGGTCGTGCGTGACGTACACCGTGGTGATGCCGAGGCGGCGCTGGAGCGAGGCGATCTGCGTACGCGTCGACACACGCAGCTTGGCGTCGAGGTTGGACAGCGGCTCGTCCATGAGGAAGACCTGCGGCTCACGGACGATGGCGCGGCCCATCGCGACGCGCTGGCGCTGACCGCCGGAGAGGGCCTTGGGCTTGCGGTCCAGGTACTCCGTGAGGTCGAGGATCTTCGCGGCCTCCTCGACCTTCTGCCGGATGGTGGCCTTGTCGACGCCCGCGATCTTCAGGGCGAAGCCCATGTTCGCGGCGACCGACATGTGCGGGTACAGCGCGTAGTTCTGGAACACCATGGCGATGTCCCGGTCCTTCGGCGGCAGGTGCGTGACGTCGCGCTCACCGATGCGGATGGCGCCGGCGTTCACGTCCTCCAGGCCCGCGAGCATGCGCAGGGACGTGGACTTGCCGCAGCCGGACGGGCCGACCAGGACGAGGAACTCGCCGTCCTCGATCTCGATCTCGAGAGAGTCGACGGCGGGCTTGGTGGAACCCGGGTAGATCCGGGTCGCCTTGTCGAACGAAACAGTGGCCATGGTGAGGGCCCCCTTCACCGGCAGGAACGTGCCGGACGATCCGAGTAAAGGATGGGTCTAGTCCACGTGGGTGAACTGTCCGTGACGCTACCCCGCAGGTCGTTGGTCTGTCAGTAGCCGGAAGGTCACGACCTTCGCGGAAATTTTCGAGACGGCCCCCGGACGTGTCGGACCCGTTGGTTACACTGCACGGGCACGTCTGTGCACTGCCTCCTTAGCTCAGCTGGTCAGAGCGCCGCTCTTGTAAAGCGAAGGTCGTCGGTTCGAATCCGACAGGGGGCTCCGAGAACGGCGAAGGCCCCGGCACCGATGAGGTGCCGGGGCCTTCGTGTGCCTCTCCCGCGGCTAGCGGGCGACCGCCTTCGTCGCCTTGCTCGTCGCCGTTCCTTCGCGGTGGCCGGTGCGGTGCGCCGTCACCTTGACCGTGATCTTCTTGCCGCGCTGGGCGGACTTCAGGGTCAGCGAGGACTTGGTCGCGCCGCTGATCGCCGTTCCGTTCGCGTACCACCGGTAGGAGTACGAGCCCGGGGCGGGCGACCAGGTGCCCTTCGCGGCCTTGAGGACCTTGCCGACGCGGGCGGTGCCGGTGATCGCCGGGGCCTTCGTGGCCTTGGGTGCGGTGCCCTTGGCGACCTTGACCGGCGCGGAGGTCGCGGCGGCGCCCGGGAAGCCGGGCTTTCGCGCGGTGACGGTGACGGTGAGCTTCTTGCCCAGGTGCGCGGCCGGGATCTTGTACGTCGACGCCGTGGCGCCCGCGATCGCCGTGCCGTTCGCCTGCCACTGGTAGCCGTACGAGGAGGGCGCGCCCGTCCAGGTCCCGGTGGTCGCGGTGACCTTGGAGCCGACGGCGGCCGTGCCCGTCAGCTTGGGGGCGGTGGTGTTGCGCGGCTCCGGTTCGGTGACGGTGAAGGTGCCGCGGGAGAACTCCGTGCCGCCGGTGTGGACGCTCATGCTCCAGGTCCCCGCGGGGACGTCCGTCAGGTCGAGCGTCGCCTTCAGGGTGCGGTGGTCGGCCGACACCGAGGTCGTCTTCGCGGTGAGCTTCCTGCCCGGCTGGGAGAGGCGGACCGTGAAGTCGGGGTGGAGGGCGGTGCCCGTCACCGTGAGGGTGTGCTCGGTGCCGCTCGCGGCGGTCATGGGGGTCACGTCGGTGACGGTGACCTTCTCGCCGCCGCAGGGGCCGCGCGTGCACTTCATCGTGGCGCGGTACGAGGTGCTCGACGCCTTCTCCGGGAGGCCGAGGAGGAGGACGGAGGGCTTGCGCGGCGTCGAGGAGGATGAGGGGGATTCCGTCACGCCGCAGTCGTAGCCCTCGCCGTCGTCGCTCGAGAACCAGCTGCAGCCGTTCTTCCACTCGCTGTTGTAGAGCGCGGGGACGGCCGTGTGCGTGGCTCCGGAGGTGTCGGTGATCTCGGACTCGAAGTGGTCGCCGCCGACGGTGGGCAGGACCGCGCACACCGCCGTACGGGACTCGTCGAGCCTGCCGGTGACCGGGCCGTACCCGTAGGCGACGGACGGGACCTTGGCGCACTCGGGCGCGGGGCCCCCGGCCGTCGCGACGCGCAGGGCGTCGAGGCGGTACTCGGGCGCCGCCTTGCGGTTCGACGGTACTTGGACGAGCACCTGATGGGTGGTGCTGCCGGTGACGGCGCAGGCGCTGTTGCGGTTGGAACACTTCGACTCGTCGCCGCCGAGGACGGTGACGTTGGCGGTGCCCAGGGCGTCCCGCACGTCGACGTGCAGGACGTCCGTGGCCTCCGGGGTGGTGACCTGGTGGCAGCGCAGGGTGCCGGGGGCGCCGTACGTGCCCTTCACGGAGGGGCCGCCGACCTTGGCGGCCGAGGTCTTCGCGCAGCCCGCGGCCGAGGCTGTCGACGTCACGTCGCGTCGCGTCAGGGTGTAGTCGGCGGCCTGGTCGCGGCCGGTGACCAGGACGGTGTGCGCCTTGCCGGGCGTCAGCGCACAGAGCGTCCAGCCGTGGGTGGTGGCGTAGCGGTCGCAGACGGGCTTGCCCGAGGAGTCGAGCACCGAGAACTTGGCGGGCACGTCGCCGGAGGTGTTGACGAGCTGCAGCACCTCGGCTGACGTGTGGTCGTCCGCCGGGATCGTCAGGCAGCGCGAGAACGTGCCGTCACCCGTGGCGAACGTGGCCTTGGCGCCGTCGGCCGCGAAGCTGCCCGCGGGCAGGACGGGACAGTCGCCCGCCGCGTCCGTGCGGTGCAGGGCGACCGCGTACGGGCCGGTGCGGGGGCTGCCGTCGGCGTGTACGAGCGCGCGGTAGGGCGCGTCACCGGTGAGCGCGCAGGTGCCCGCGGCGAGCTTCTCCGCGTCGCACTGCTCTGCTCCGGTGCTGTCGACGACCTCCACGTCGGCGTCGACCCCGGAGCCGCCGAGCGGGGTGAGGGCCGCGACCGTCGCACCCTTGGGCGCGGTGAGCCGCAGGCAGTCGTACTGTCCGGGCGTGCTGAACCTGCCCCGGTGGAGGCCGGGTTCGGCCTGCACGCAGCCGCTGTCGGAGGCCCGGTCGAGGACGACCAGGTCGCTCGGGGAGTGGAAGGGGTACTCGTCGCCGAGGACGGCCGTGTAGGTGCCCGCGGAGGGCAGTCGGCAGGGCTCCGTGGTGGTGCGGCAGACGGTCTTGCCGGAGCGGTCGTGCACGCGGACGGGCGTGCGGTCGCCGCCTTCGTCCTTGGCGACGGGGTCGACCAGATACCGGCCCGCCCTGTCCGTGGTGACCGTGAAGCAGGGCGTCGTGGTGAAGTCCTGCGCGGTCAGCGGGCCGTACGGCCGGACCGGCGTGGACGGGCACCCCTGGGGGTCGTTGAGCCGCCGGACGTCGACCGCGTACTGGGCGGGGAAACCGCGCCCCGCCTCGGTGACGTGGGACAGGACGCGGTAGGGGCCCGTGCCGGGCAGGACGCAGCTGTCCTCGCCGTCCTCGGGGGCGCGCGGGCAGATCCGGGCGCCGGTGGCGTCGGTGATCCAGGCGAGGGTGTCGCCGTAGACCTTGGTGCCGTGGGTGAGCCGTATGCGGTCACCGGGTTCGGCGTCGAAGGGCTGGCAGTCGACCTGCACACGGCCGGAGGACTGCCGGGAGACGGTCGGCTGGTCCCAGCCGGTGCCGGTGGACGCGGCACAGCCTCGGGTACCGCCGAGGGGCACGACGGTGAGGGCCGTCCTCGCGTCCTCGAAGCCGTTGTTGACGACCTTCACGGTGTAGGTGCCCGCCGCGGGCAGGTCGCAGACGCGGCCGGCGCAGTCGATCCGGGTGCCGCCGTCGTACAGCTGCGTGTACGCCTCGTTGCTGCTGTCGTCGAGCGTTATCTGGTGCAGACCGGCCTCGGTCGCGGAGAAGGTGAAGCAGGTGGTCGCGTCGGGCGCGACCACTGCTCTGCCGACCGCGTCGCCCGGGTCGCCGAACGGGGCGAGGGCCAGCGGCGCGCACTCCGGCGCGGGTTCGGCGGCCCGCGCGGTCGCCGTCGGCAGCACCGCCGGGACGCACAGGGACAGCAGCGCGGTCAGGGCGAGGAGCAGGGCGAAGGGCGCCCTGGGTCTCGCCGCGCCGGCAACGGGTCTCGCAGAGGTGTGTGGTTGTGGCATGAAGCCCCCCCGGGCCGAACGAATAAGAACGAGTGATCGTGACACATGGGTGTGACGGTCACTCCGGGGGACTGTCGATCTCAGTGGCTGATCTCAGTGGCGGTCAGGCCACCCGCTCAGTGCCGCCCGGCCACCCGCTCCGCCAGCCGTGCGAGACGGGACGACGACGCGCTGTGGGAGCTGTCCTCACGGCGGTCCGCCGCCCGGAACGTGGCGTACATGCCGTGCACGCCCAGCCACCGCAGCGGCTCCGGTTCCCACTTGCGCACGCGGTGGTTCACCCAGGGCAGGGCGGTCAGGTCGGTCGCGCCCGCCTGGCCCGAGTCGCGCTGGACGAGGTCGCGCAGGGTGCGCGCGGCGAGGTTGGCGGTGGCGACGCCGGAGCCGACGTAGCCGCCCGCCCAGCCGAGGCCGGTGGCGCGGTCCAGGGTGACCGTGGCGCACCAGTCGCGGGGCACGCCGAGGACGCCCGACCAGGCGTGGTCGATCCGGACGCCGGTGAGCTGCGGGAAGAAGCGGACCAGGATCTCGCGCAGGGCGTCGACGGTGGCCGGCTGCGTACGGCCGTCGTTGTCCGTCCTGGAGCCGAAGTGGTACGGCACGCCCCGGCCGCCGAGGGCGATGCGGTCGTCGGCGGTCCGCTGCGCGTACATGTACGCGTGCGCCATGTCGCCGAGCGTCTCGCGGCCCGCCCAGCCGATGGTCTCCCAGACGTCGGCGGGCAGCGGGGCGGTGGCGATCATCGAGGAGTTCATCGGCAGCCAGGTGCGGCGCTGGCCCTTGAGGGAGGCCGTGAAGCCCTCCGTGCAGCGCAGGACGTAGGGCGCGCGGACCGTGCCGTACGGGGTGACCGCGTGCTTCGGCTTGATCTCCGTGACCGGCGTCGACTCGTGGATGGTGACGCCGAGCGCCTCGACGGCCGCCGCGAGGCCCTTCACCAGCTTCACCGGGTGCAGCCGGGCGCCGTGCGGAGTCCAGGACGAGCCGACGGCCCCGGCCACCCGGATCCGCTCGGCGGTCTCGCGGGCGCCGTGCAGCGTCCGGTCGTTCTCCCCGTACGCGAGTTCCGCCTCGTGGAAGGCGCGCAGGCGGGCCAGTTGGGCGGGCGTGTAGGCGACTTCGAGGACGCCGCCGTGGTGGACGTCGGCGTCGATCTTCTCCTCGGCGGCGACGCGGATCACCTCGTCGACGGTGGCGTTCATGGCCTGCTGGAGGCGGACGGCGGCGTCGTGGCCGTGCAGGCGGGCGTAGCGGTCGCGGCCCGCGATGCCGTTGTAGAGCCAGCCGCCGTTGCGGCCCGACGCCCCGTAGCCGCAGAACCGCTGCTCCAGGACCGTGACGCGCAGGAAGGGCGCGGCCTTCTTCAGGTAGTACGCCGTCCACAGGCCCGTGTAGCCGCCGCCGACCACGCACACGTCGGCCGTCGTGTCACCGGTGAGGGGTTCGCGGGCCGTGGGCAGGCCGTCGTCCGCGTACCAGAAGGAGATGCCGCCGTTCACGGTGTTCGTGCTGCTCATGGGGCGGGACGTTACTGGTCGCGTGAGCCGCTGGGCAGGGGTCGGATAGATTTTCGGGACACTCGTACCGACGTTTTCTGGAGGGCTGTTCATGGCCGTACGGGCCGTACGCAAGGCTGGGCGCGTGGCCGCCTCGGTGACCGCCGTCGCGCTGCTCGGTGCCGCCGTCACCGCGTGCGACTCCGACGACGGCGGGGACGACTGGATGGGGGCGGGCAAGAAGTCGCCGTCCGCGTCGGCCTCTTCGTCGGACTCGGCCTCGGGCGGTGAGTCATCGGGCGGTCCTTCCGACGGGCCGTCCTCCTCGTCGTCGCAGGACTCCCAGGACTCCCAGGACTCGCAGGACTCGCAGGACTCCCAGGAGACCGTCCCGGAGGCCAAGGTTCCGCCCGTCTCCGTCGAGCGGCTCGCCAAGGTGCCCACGGCCGTGAAGGGCGGCGTGATCACCGTCGGCAAGCCCGGTGCCGAGCACACCGTGAAGGTGTACGAGGACCCGCGCTGCCCGTTCTGCAAGAAGTTCGAGGAGGGCGGCGCGCAGGCCCTCGTGGGGCCGCTGGTCGACGGTGACGTGAAGGTCGAGTACACGATCGCCTCCTTCCTGGACCGGAACCTCGGCGGCAGCGGCTCGGTGAACGCCGCGAACGCCCTGCGGGCCGCCGTGGAGGCGGGCAAGTTCCCGCAGTTCCACTCCGCCGTCTTCGTCAACCAGCCCGAGGAGAGCGAGGACGCGTTCACGCCCGCCTTCCTCCTGAAGATCGCCGACAAGGTGGGTCTGCGCGACGCGGCCTTCCAGAAGGCGGTCACCAACGGCACGTACAAGAGCTGGGTCGCCACCGCGATGGACGCCTTCACGGACGACGGGGTCACGGGGACGCCGACGGTCGTCGTGGACGGCGAGAAGGCGGCGAGCGACGCGCTGTACACGGAGGCGGGATTCCGGAAGGTGCTGAAGGACGCGGGGATCTCCTGAGGCGGCCGGGGCCGGAATGCGGTGTGGCTCCGTGACCTGAGGTGGCCGGGCCGGATTGCGGTGTGGCTCCGTGTCCGGAATAAATCGCATGTGGTGATTCCGGCGCGTCGGTAGTGTCGCCCGTGTGATCGACATCAAGGTCCCTGACGAACTGATCGAGTCCCAGTACGAGTACGCGGGCGAGGCGGGCCGTGCCTTCATCGCCGCCCTGCCCGCACGGGTCGCGGAGTTCGTCGACCGCTGGGAGCTGAAGGTCGTCGGCGAGTCCATGTACGGCATGGCGGCGCTCGTGCTGCCCGTGCGCCGGGCCGACGGCAGCGACGCCGTGGTGAAGTTCCAGGTCCTCGACGAGGAGACGGAGGGCGAGCCGGTCGCGCTCCGCGTCTGGAACGGCGACGGCGCCGTGCGGCTGCTCGACCACGACGACGCCACCGGCACCATGCTGCTCGAACGCGCCCGCGACGGCCAGGAGCTGTCCGAGTACGCCGAGAAGGGCCCCGCCGAGACCCGCAAGGCCGTCGTCGTCCTCGCCGAACTCCTCGCCCACCTCACCTCCGTGCCCGCCCCGCCCGGCATGCGCACCCTCGGCGACATCGCGGGCCAGATGCTGGCGGACACCCCGGCCGCGCTCAAGGCCCTCCGCGACCCGGGCGAGCGCGCCCTGATCGCGCGCTGCGCGGACGCCGTGCGCGAGGTCGTGGGCGAGCCCGGCGACCGGATGCTGCACTGGGACCTGCACTTCGACAACGTCCTCGCCTCCGACCGCGAGCCGTGGCTCGCCATCGACCCCAAGCCCCTCGCCGGCGACCCCGGGTTCGACCTGTGGCCCGCCCTCGACAACCTCTTCGAGGCGGACGAGGTGTGCTGGCGGTTCGACGCCATGACGGAGATCCTCGGCCTGGACCGGGAGCGGGCCAGGGCGTGGACGATGGGGCGCGTGCTGCAGAACGCCCTCTGGGACATCGAGGACGGGCGTCCGCTGGCGGCGGATCATCTGGAGGTGGCGCGGCGGCTGTTGGGGCGCTGACGCACGGCTGTGGGGGGCGCTGAGGTCGGCGTGCGGCGCGCCGTCGTCCGGCGCGCGCCGTCGTCCGGCTGGGCTCAGCGGCACGCCTTCCGGTACGCCCCCGTCGGCGGCTCGTCCTTGATCAGGCCGTCCAGGCCGTGCCGCCGGTGCGTACGGCAGGCCTTCGCCGGGTCGGCCACCGACGTCCTGTAGTCGACGGCGAACACCGCCTTGCCCGCCGCCACGAACGCCTTCAACTCCCCGCACTCCGCGAACTCCACGCACTCCTCGGGCAGCGCCCAGTCGAAGGAGTCCACGAGCCGCGCCGCCGTCCCCGGCTCGTTGTGGCCGTTCTTCATCCCGACGGACAGCCCGCGCGCGTGCGCCTGCCGCGCGACCTCCCGGTACCAGGAGAGCTGGTCCGCGAGCGGGATCCGGAAGCCCGGGTCGTTGCCGCGCGGATTGTTCTGGTCGGGCTCGACCCCGTCGCAGCCCATGCGTTCCGCCAGGTCGAACCGCGCCCAGACCGCCTCCGCGAACGCGTCCCGCGAGTCCTCGCGGATGTCCAGCCAGCGCTCGCCCGCCCAGCCGGTGTCCCACCCGATCACCGAGCCCTCCGCGGGAGCGTGCGGCCGGTTCGGGATGGCGTCCTTGCGCTTCTCGTGGCCGGGGAAGCGGGACGCGTCGGGGCGGTAGTGCTCGTACGCCCCCGTGTCGACGTAACAGATCACGACGGGGCGCGGGCGGCGCGCGTGCAGCTCGTCGATCTTCCCGGCGAGCGGGCCCGCGGGTACGTCGATGACGTCGCCGTCGGCGTACTTGAGCTGTGCGCCCTCGGGGGCCAGGTCGAAGAGGTCGATGTCGTACATCTGGCGGGGCGCGGAGAGGTCGTAGGGCTCGGTGATCTGCCAGTCCCAGTCGGTGATCTCTCCTGGCGCGGGGGCCCACCAGGCGGGGTCGGCCGGGGGCCCCTGGCCGGGCTCCTCCGCGCAGCCGGTCAGGGCGGCCGCGAGGAGCAGCAGGACGGCGGAAACGCGGTTGACCCGGCGGCGCGGCCTGTGGCTTGCTGCGCGCATGATCCGTACCGCCACACCCGATGACATCCCGCTCATCCACACCCTCGTCCGTGAGCTCGCCGAGTACGAGAAGGAGCCGCACGAGGCCCGCGCCACCGAGGAACAGCTGCGCGAGGCGCTGTTCGGCGAGCGGCCCGCCGCGTACGCCCACATCGCTGTGGACGACGCGACGGGGCTGCCCGTCGGTTTCTCCCTGTGGTTCCTGAACTTCTCCACGTGGCGCGGGGTGCACGGCATCTACCTGGAGGACCTGTACGTACGCCCCGAGGCGCGCGGCGGCGGCCACGGGAAGGCGCTGCTGCGGGAGTTGGCCCGCATCTGCGTCGAGCGCGGGTACGAGCGTCTTGAGTGGTCCGTCCTGAACTGGAACGCGCCGTCGATCGCTTTCTACGAGGCGATGGGGGCGCGGCCGCAGGACGAGTGGACGGTGTACCGGCTGACCGACGGCGCGTTGGCCGACCTTGGCTCCTCCTAGAACTCGTCTGCGGTGTGCGGCAGGTGGGCCGTGCGCAGGGCCGCGTCCAGGGCGGCCGCCGAGCCTGGGGTGTGCTCCGTGGCCAGGCCCGCGCGGACGGCCGCCGTGATCCGGGTGCCGCCGAGGTAGGCGGCGCCCAGGTCGCGGACCTCGATGCTGAGGTCGGCGGGGGCGGACGTGGGTTCGTACGTGGCCTTGTACGTCGCCGTGCCCGTGCCTTCGTACGGGGTGTCCGTGCCCTCGGCCGTGGCGTCCCCCGGTGCCACCGTCAGGCGGAAGCGGCCGTCGTTCGCCGGGACCTGGGTGTCGGTGACCTCCAGGACGAGGGCGGCGGGGGCGGCCCAGTCGCGGGCTTCGAGCGCGGCGCGCACGTCCACGAGGCGCAGCCACAGCGCCGGGAAGTGACCCGTCACGCGGACCTGGTCGCGGTCCGCGGCGAACAGGAGCAGGGAGTCGTCCACGGGGCGGCCCCAGGCGCGGACCACGCCCGTGAGGTCGATGTTCGCGAGGTAGCGCCAGAGGGCGGCGGCGGCCTGCGGGGTGTCGGCCTCCAGCTCGTCGAGGCGGACCAGGCCGGGGGCGTCGTCGCGGGTCTTGGTGCGGTAGACGGCGTAGCCCTTGAGGGGGGCGGGGGTGTCGGGGCTGCCGAGGCTTTCGGGGCTGGTGTGGCTTTCGGGGCTGGTGTGGGCGCCGTCGGCCTGCGTGCCGTCGGTCTGCGCGGCGGCTCGGGTGGCGTCGGCCCGCGTGCCGTCGGGCCCGGCGCCGAGCACGACCACCCGGGGCGGCGACAGCTCGTCGTCCTCCTCGTCCTCCGTGACCAGCCACTCCTCGCTCCACCACGCCTCACTGCGGGCGATGCGGCCGGCGCGGTCGGCCCGGGTGCGGTCGTAGTACGCGCCGAGCAGGGCCGGGGCGTCCGCCGGGTCGACGAGGCGCAGGGGGCCGTCGTCCGGGGTGACGCGCAGGGCCAGCGGGCGCTCGGAGTTGATCTCGACGGTGTTGCCGTGGGTGGCCGGGCCGAAGCCGAAGCGGCCGTAGATCGCGTCCTCGGAGGCCCAGAGCGCGGCCACCGGACGGCCCTCCTCCCGGCACATCTCGTACAGCTTCGCGATCATCCCGGAGAGCACGCCGCGACGGCGGTGCGTCGGCGCCACGGAGACGAACGTCAGGCCGGGGCAGGGGAGTTCGCCGCCCGGCACGGACACCGTGAACCGGAACGCCGCGATCAGCCCGACCAGGGCGTCCCCGTCGTACGCGCCGATGCGGTCGCAGCCGAGCAGCAGGTCGTGGTGGTGTTTGCGCTTCTCCTCCTCGGGCGTGTCGTGGAACACGAGGTACGCCAGGTCGAGGGCGCGGTCGATGTCTGTTTCGGGGAGGGGGCGGATGGTGAGGGGGGTGGGGGTGTGGGGTGCGGAGGTGTGGGGCGCTGTGGTGTGGGGTGCGGAGGTGTGGGGCGCCGTGGCATGGGTGGCGGGGCGTGCGGAGTCCATATAACGGACGGTAGTTCCCGTTTGTCGTACGAGCACCTTGTTTTCGCCAGGGGTGGGGTGGGGGTGGGGCCCGCAGGTCGGGAGCCCGGGAGGGGCGGGGCCGGAGCCCAAGGTCGGTGGCCGGGGCCGGGGCTGGGGCTGGGGCTGGGGCTGAGGCCGATCCCCGACCGCCGGAGGCCGGGCCCGGGTGGGGCTCGGCGTGGCTCCGCGCCGAGCCACCGCTCCGCCCGGCTACGGGATCAGCACCACCTTGCCGGACGTCCCCCGGGACTCCAGCGCCCGATGCGCCGCAGCCGCCTCCCGCAACGGGAACCGCTGCACCGCAGGCGTGAAGTACCCCCCGGCGTACGCCTCCAGCGCCGCCAGCTCAAGCACCCGCACCGGATTCTCCCCGCCCGCCCTCTGCATCATCGCCGGCCCCAACGGGTTGACCTGCGTGATCCCCCGCTCCGCGAGTTCGTCGTCCCCGAGCGTCACCGGCCCCTCCTTCCCCGACCACCCGAACGTCACATGCGTCCCGCCCGCCCCCAGCATCTCCACGACCTCTCGTCCGACGGCCCCACCGACCCCGTCGAACACCACGGTCGCCCCGCCCCCGCCGAGCCCCTTGAGGTAACCCCGCACCTCGTCCTGCCACCCCGCGGCGGTGTAGTCCACCGCCAGATCCGCCCCGTTGTCCCGCACCCGCGCCACCTTCGCGGGCCCGCCCGCGAGGCCCACCACCGTCGCCCCGGCATGCTTCGCGTACTGCACAAGAAGCGTCCCGATCCCGCCCGCCGCCGCCGGAATCACCACCACCGACTCCTCGTCCAACTCCACGAACTGCAGGACCCCCATCGTCGTCCGCCCCGTCCCGATCAACCCCACCGCCTCCGCGAAGTCCAGGCCCTCGGGGAGCTCGTGCAGGCGGGCCGCGTCCGTCACGGTCAGCTCGGCGTACCCGCCGGGCGCGAAGCCGATGTGTGCGACCACGCGCTTGCCGAGCCACTTCGAGGGCACGCCCTCCCCGACGGACTCGACGGTTCCGGCGACCTCGCGGCCCGGCACCGTGGGCAGCGCGGGCAACTCCGGCAGCGGCCCCTTGTCGCCCTCGCGGATCGCCGTGTCGATGAGGTGGACTCCCGCCGCGGCGACGGCGATACGCACCTGGCCCGCCGCCGGCCGGGGGTCCTCGACCTTCTCGTACGTGAGGTTCTCGGCGGGGCCGAAGGCGTGGAGGCGGACGGCGTGCATGAGGTCTCCCTGGGGGTGACGTCGGGGTCCGTCCGGACCGCTGAGGGCCGCCCGGACTGCTGACCCTCGCCACTCTTCAACCTCATGCGGACTTGAGGTCAAGCCGCTCGAACGGACTTGAGGTCGACCCGCTGGGGCGGACGTGAGGTCGACCTGCGCGGGCGACCTGGTCGGGTGGACTTGGGGGCGACCTGCTGAGGCGGACTCGGGGGGCGACCCGCTGGGGCTGACTTGAGGTCGACCTGCGCGGGCGGCCCGCTCAGGCTGACTTGAGGTCGACCCAGGGGGTGTCGTCGCCCGGACGCCCCCCACCGGCCATCCCCCTCCGCCTGGTCAGCGCCAGCGTCACCGACTCGATCGCGCTGTTGAACGACACCTCCGACAGGAGTCCGGGCGCCGCCACCTGATCCCCCGCGAGATACACCTCCCCGCCCCGGTCCACCGCCGGCCGGTCGCGCCAGGTCGTCCCCGGCCGGTCGACTGCCCCGGTGCGGCCGTTCGCCACGCCCGCCCGCCGCCAGGTCACGCGCTCCCGCCAGTCCCGGAAACCGAGGTCAAGCAGTTCCTCGGCCCGAGCGACACCGTCCGCCTTGGACTCCTTGGGGCCGATCGGGATCTGGGCCTGGACGAGCTGCTCACCGGCGGGCGCGAGCGTGCGGTCCTGCGTGGTGAACCGCTCCACCCACCCCGTCTCATCCAGATCGGACACCGCGAACAGGTCCCCGCGGCGGCTCCGGACCGCCACATCCACCAGCGCCGTGCGCCCGCTCTCCCAACGCAGCGTGTCGTCCTTCAGGAGCCGTCGCGCCGCGTCCAGCGACGTCGCCACGACGACCGGGCCCCGATCCGCCAACTCTCCCACGTCGTCCACCCGCGCCAGCGTCTCCACCCGCACCCCGAGGTTCCACGCCAGGCCCGCCATCCGGTCGATGACCGCCCCCCAGCCACCCACCGGATAGTGCGCCTCCGGCGGGAACTTCGCGGCCCGCCGCAACCTCGTGTGCACGAACCGCGCCGACAGCGAACCAGGGTCGTGGTGGAACAACGCCACCGCCGAGTAGTGCGCCGCCGCCCGCGCGCCCTCCTCACCCACCTGCGCGCCCGCCCACGTCGCGAAGTCCACATCCACCGGCGCCTGTTCCGGCGACCGACGCAACAACTTCAGCATCGCGAACGGCGGCGTACGACGCAGCGCCCCATGGTGGCGAAGCCGCAGCCGCGTCCCCTCGATCGGCGGGATCGGCGCGAGGTCCCCGATCAGCCCCCGCTGCTTCAACCACGTCCAGTGCGGCCCGCCGTTGTACAGCGCATGCGGCCCTTCATTCGTCTTGTACGCCCCCTCCGCCGTCCGGGCCCTGCCCCCCAGCGTGTGGTGCGCCTCGTGCAACGTGACTCGCGCACCGGCCTCCGCGGCCGTGATCGCGGCGGTGAGCCCGGCGAACCCACCACCGACCACGCTGATGTGGGTCTGGGAACGGCCTGGGGAGTGGGGAGCACGGGTGGCGCGGGCCATGGGCGGCCTCCGTTTCAGTCAACCCTCACGGGCACGAGAACGCGTTCACCCTTACGACGCACACCCCCACCCCGAATGTGACATCCCCCCACCGGCCCGCACGTCAGCCCACTGCCGACAGACGTCAGCCCATCGGCGACGGACGTCAGCCCACCCGCGGAAACTGTGCCTGCAACGTCCAGATCACCGGATTCGCCCCCAGCTCCTCATGCATGTCGATGAGGTCGGCCAACAGGTCGTGCAGGAAATCCCGCGCCTCCTTCCGCAGCTCCCCGTGCGAGAACGTGAGCGGTTCCTCCTCCGCCCTCATCCAGTCCGCCTCGATGTTCACCCACCCGAACCTCCGCTCGAACAGCATCCGGTCCGTCGACTCCGTGAAGTCCAGCTCCGCGAACTGCGACCGCGATGCCCGGCTCCCCAGCGGATCCCGGTCCAACTGCTCCACGATGTCGCACAGCGCCCAAGCGAAGTCGAGCACCGGCACCCACCCCCACGCCGTCCCCACTTCCCGGTCCGCCTTGGTGTCCGCCAAATACACATCCCCGCAGAACAGGTCGTGCCGCAGCGCATGAACATCCGCCACGCGGTAGTCCATCTGCGGCGGGTCCGGAAAACGGCGAGAAAGGGCGTAACCAATATCGAGCACCCGCCCGATGGTGCCACGCTCCCCGCCCCCACCACGCCCTCGCACCACCTCGGGGTGGCCTCGGACCCGCCCTGCACGCTCTCTCCCACCTCGGAACGCCCCCCAGGGAAACAACCACCGCCCCCAGCGAAATCAACTGCCGTTCCCCAGGGGAGATAGTTGCCGCTCCCTAAGGCCGCAACCGCCGCTCCGCAGGGGAGAAAGTTGCCGCTCCCTAGGGCAGCAACCGCCGCTCCTTGGCCACCGCCACCGCCCCTGCCCGCGTATCCACCCCCAACTTGTCGTAGATCCGCCCCAGGTGCGTCTTCACCGTCGCCTCACTGATGAACAGCGTCCTCGCGATCTCCCGATTCCCCTTCCCCTGCGCGAGCTGCTTGAGAATGTCCAGCTCCCGGGCCGTGAGCGTGGGCCGCGGCTCCCGCATCTGCGCCATCACCCGGGACGCGACGGGCGGCGACAGCGCCGTACGCCCCTGCGCCGCCGCATGAATCGCCGCGAACAACTCCTCGGGCCGCTCGGCCTTCAGCAGATACCCCGTCGCCCCCGCCTCAATGGCCCGCGTGATGTCAGCATCGGTGTCATACGTGGTCAGAACCAGCACCCGCGGCGCCCCACCACCCCCCTCACCACTGCCGCCCTTGCCGTCGCCACCGCCACCGCCACCGCCACCGTCGCCACCACCGTCTGTGCCGCTGTCGCCGCCACCCTCGCCCCCGCGCTCCCCGGCCGCGATACGCCGTGTCGCCTCCACGCCGTCGATCCCCGGGCCCAGCTGCAGGTCCATCAACACCACGTCCGGCGCCAACTTGGCCGCCAGCGCCACCGCCTCCTCACCTGTCCCGGCCTCACCGATCACCTCGATCCCCGGCGCACTGGCCAACAGCGCCAGCAACCCGGCCCGCACCACCACATGGTCGTCACACACCAACAGCCGAACCGGCTCACTCGTGGGCGTACTACTGCTCATGGGCACTCCCGGATGACGACGGATCGGAGGGCGGCGGCCACGCGGGCGGCGGGCCTGTGGACGGGGATGGTGGTGCGGACGGCTCCGATGGCGTGGCCGAGGGCGACGGCGTGGACGGGGCTGAACGCGACGCCCCCGGCGTGGGCGAAGGGGGCGCCGCAGGCGTGCCTGCGGCCGTACCTGCGCCGGTGCCCGTGCCTGCGCCCGCACCGGTGCTGATGCCCGTGCCTGTGCCTGCGCTCGGTCGAGTGCCCGAGGCCGAGGGCGCGGTCAAGGCGATCGACACCGACAGAACTGTCCCCTCGCCCGGCGCCGACTCGACCGTCAGTGTCCCGCCGAGCTGCCGAGCCCGTGCCCGTATCGCAGGCAGTCCGTGTCCCCGCCCGGCCCGGGCACCCGGCCCACGCGGACCGGGCCCCCGCTGATCGCCGGTGGCCGCGCCTTCTCGTGCGGTGTCCCCAACCTCGGACGCCCGCTCGTCCTGCCCGTCGGCGAACCCCGTGTCGTCCCCCGCGACCACGAACCCTTTCCCGTTGTCCGCGATGTCGAGAACCACCTGGTCGTCCAGGTAGGTCAGCGTCAGCGCCGCCGCGCTTGCGTCCGCGTGCTCGCGTACGTTCGCCAACGCGCCCTGCGCGATCCGGAGCAGCGCCGACTGGGCTCTGCCGGGCAGGGGGACGGGCTTGCCCTCGGCGTGGAACTGAATGGCCAGCTCCCCTTCCGATTCTCGTGCGGCGAGGGTGCTCAGGGCCGACGGCAGGGCTTCGCCGTCGTCGGTACCGGCGTCCGCGAGGTCTGCGGGCGCTAGGTCGTGGACGAATCTGCGGGCTTCTGCCAGCCCGCGCTCGGTGATGGCCGCCGCTGTCCGGACGTGGGTGCGGGCTGTCGCCGGGTCGGCGTCCCATACCCGCTCGGCGGCCTGCAGCAGCATCTGCTGGCTGGACATGCCCTGGGCCAGGGTGTCGTGGATCTCCATAGAGAGGCGTTGGCGCTCGGCGAGGGTGCCTTCGCGTCTTTCGGTGGCGGCAAGCTCCCGTCGGGTGCGGATCAGGTCGTCGATCAAGGCGCGCTGCTGCGCTGTCTGGCGCTGCATGTGGATGAACATGGCGGTGGCCACGGCTGCGACGGCGGGTGGTGCGAAGGCCAGGTTCGGGTCGAAGCTGCCGGCGAGTCTGAGCTGAGCGGCGACCACGAGGGCGGTGAGGGCTGTGACCAGGACGAGTGCTGCTCGCGTCGGGAGCGTGCGTAGTCCCGTATAGAACAGGGGCACCGCGCACCACGCGAAGCTCGGTGCGAGGACGACCAGGACCACCCATGCTCCGACCACTGAGCCCAGCCAGAACGGGCGGCGGGTGCTGGGCGCGGCGCCGGGGGCGGGGCCGAGGAGGTAGAGGACGGCGAGGGCGATGGACAGGGCGACGACGCCCGGGGTGCGGGGCTCGCCCGGGTGGCGGAGGAGGAAGCGGGTGAGGGAGGCGGCGAGGAGAAGGAAGAACGCCGTGTGCATGACGGGGGCGAGCCAGCGCGACTCAGGGGCCGCCGGGTGGAGGCCGGCCGTCTGCTGACCCATGGCGTGGGTCTCGCCTTCGCCCTGCCTCGCTCCGCGCAGGCCGTTCTTGCCTTGATCCGGGGCGCTGAGGCCCTCCGGGTGCTGTTCGGCGGCGCCGAGGCCGTCTGTGTGCCGTTCCACGCTGGCCTCCTTCTCGGCCGCTGCTCGCCCTTGATCGCACGGGCCTGATCCCGCGCGCCCGATCCCGTGTACCTGGTCCCGTGCGCTCGACCCTGCGCACCGGATCTTGTCCACCGGATCTTGTCCACCTGATCCTGCGCGCCTGGTCCCGTGCGCCGGATCCGACGCGCCTGACTCGCTCGCGCGGCGGGACCTCACACGATGACGCGCATGACCGCACACGCTTGATCGCACACGCCTGAACTGGGAAGACATCCCCATTCTGGCTGGTGGTGCCGAGCGCCCGGATCAACCGATCGGTTGACATGGCCGTCAGCCGATTCGTGCGCGGCAGGCAGCCGTAGGGCCGACGAGGAGCGGCGGTCAGCGGCCGGACGATGGATTGCGAGGCGGGGATCGATTCGCCGCCCACTCTCAACAGCCCGCATCCGCACAGGAGTCAACGGACATGAAGTCGCTGAAGCAGCTCTCCCCGCGCACCCGCATCCTCACCACCGCCGCGGCCCTCGCCACGGTCGGCGCCGCGACGTTCGGCACGGTCTCGGCCACGGCCGGGACGCCGGACGCTGCAGCCAAGGCCGCCGTGACAGCCGACGCCGGCAACCGCCACCTGACCAGCTCCACGCACCTCAACGTGGCCGCCGCGACCAAGGCCGCGGAGGCCGCCCTGGACGCCGCGAAGAAGGAGAACCAGCGTGTGACGGTCGCCGTGGTCGACCGCAACGGCAACACCATCGTCACGCTCCGCGGCGACGGCGCCGGCCCGCAGTCCTACGAGTCCGCCGAGCGCAAGGCCTACACGGCCGTGTCGTGGAACGCCCCCACCTCCGAGCTGGCCAAGCGCCTCACCCAGACGCCGAACCTGAAGGACATCCCCGGCACGCTCTTCCTCGCGGGCGGCGCCCCTGTCACCGCCAAGGGTGCCCCGGTCGCGGGCATAGGCGTGGCGGGCGCGCCCAGCGGCGACCTGGACGAGAAGTTCGCGAAGGCAGGAGTGGCGGCGCTCAACCGCTGACCGAAGCCCGAGCGGACGCCGCTCAGCTGACGCCCCTGGCATGACGTCTGGCGGGGCGGTGGCCATAGGATCACCGAGGTGAACTACCGAGCCACCGCCCCTCTGACCAAGGGGCCCCGCGCCCGCCGTATCGCCCCCGCAGCCCTGGCCGCCCTGACGCTGACCGCCCTCACCGCCTGCACCGGCGGCGGGGTCGACGGAACGCCCGGCGCCGCAGGTGTGCGCGACCCGTTCTTCCCGAAGCTCGGCAACGGGGGATACGACGTGACGCACTACGGCCTGACCCTCGGCTACGACCCGGAGAACCGCCATCTCACCGGCACGGCGGACATCACAGCCCGTGCGACCAAGAAGCTCAGCGCCTTCAACCTCGACCTCAAGGGCCTGGAGGTCAAAGAGGTCACCGTCGAAGGCAAGGAAGCCCGCTTCAACCGCGCCGGTGACGAGCTGACCGTGCGGCCGCGTGACGACCTTGACCGAGGTGAGACGTTCCGCGCGACCGTCCGCTACTCCGGGACGCCGCAGACGGTCACCGATGCGGACGGAGCGAAGGAGGGTTGGCTGAAGGGGGAGGAGGGTGCGCTCGCGGTCGGCGAGCCCGCCGGTTCGATGGCGTGGTTCCCGAGCAACAACCACCCGAGCGACAAGGCCGCATACGACATAAAGATCACCGTGCCCAAGGGGCTGAAGGCGATCTCCAACGGCGAGCTGACGCACGAGACCACGACGAACGGCCGCACCACGTTCGCCTGGCACAACGCCGAGCCCATGGCGACCTACCTGGCGACTGTGGCGATCGGCAAGTACGACACCAAGAAGTCGATGACGGCCAAGTCGGACTCCGGCATCCCGGTGTTCACGGCGATCGACCGGACACTGCCGGACGGCAAGTACAAGAAGACCGAGAAGGTCCTCTCGAAGATCCCCGAGATCATGGACTGGGCGGAGCTGAACTTCGGCACCTACCCCTTCTCCTCGACCGGAGCGATCGTCGACGACCGGGTGAACCTGGGCTACGCCCTGGAGACCCAGACCAAGCCGGTGTTTCCCTCCAGCGAGGTCAACACATCGACGCTTGTCCACGAGCTGGCCCACCAGTGGTTCGGCAACTCGGTCACGCCGAAGACATGGCAGGACATGTGGCTGAACGAAGGCCTTGCCAGCTACGCGGAGTGGTTGTGGGAGGAGGACAACGGAGAGGACAGCGCGCAGGACATCTTTGACGCGCTGTATGAGCAAGGGGACGACGAAGACCTCTGGGCCTTCCCGCCGGCGAGTCAGCCGGACGCCGCGAGCATCTCGGATGATCCGGTGTACGACCGGGGAGCGATGGTGATCCACAAGATCCGGGAGACGGTCGGCGACGACACCTTCTACGACATCATCCAGGGCTGGACGAAGACCTACCGCCATGCGAACGCGAACACCAAGGACTTCACGACATACGTCGAGAAGCACGCGGGGGACGATGAAGCGCGCGAGGAACTGAAGAAGGTGTGGGCGGACTGGCTCTACGGGGACGGGAAGCCGGACAACCCGTAGGCCCAGGGGGCGTCGGCCCGCGCCGGACAGCAGGGCGCCGGACAGCAGGGCGCCGGTCAGCAGGCGGCACCGGCTCAGAGGACAGAGGTCCAGAGAGCCCGACCACCACCCGAGCCGCCCCGCGCCACGCGCTCACAGAGGCTTGCGCAATACGGCGCAGGGGCGGCCGAGTTGGGTGTCCTCGCGATGGTCGAGGAGCTCGTAGCCGAGGGTGGTCCAGAAGGCGAGGGCCTTCGGGTTGTTGTCGAGGACGGCGAGGCGCACGGCGCTGCGACCCGCTGTGCGGAAGCGGTCCTCGGTGGCGGTGGCCAACCGGCGGCCGAGGCCAGTGCGTTGGACTCGGGCGTCCACCAGGAGGAGGCCGATCCAGGGGTCGGGGTCGGCCGGGTCGGGATGGTGGGTGAGGGTGACGACGACGCCGATGAGCCGGCCCTCGGAGCGGCCGAGGAGGACTTCGGCGCCGGGTTGGGAGAGTTCGTCGGCGAGGGCGGTGGCGACCTGTTCGGTGCTGATGTGATGTGCGTCCGGGAAGTCTCCGCTGAGAGCGAAGAACTCGTGGTTGGAGGCGTAGAGGGCGGTGAGTTCCGTGAGGAGAGGGCCGGGCAGGTCGCCGGGGGAGGTGCCGTCGGTGGCGGAGGCGAGCGGTTCGAGGAGCATGCGGCGCAGGCTAACCGGCCGGGAGGAGAACGGGGTGGGCGTCCAGGAGGGGCTTGGGCCGGCTGTGTGAGATGGCGGGGCCAGCGGCTGCGGCTAGGACGGCGGGCCGGGGCTGCGGCTAGGACGGGGACCCGGGGCTGTGGCTAGGACGGGGAGCCGGGGGGCGGGGAGTTGCCGGGGTCCGCGGTGGTGGGGGTGGGGCGCTTGGTGGAGCGGCGCCATTCGCCGACGAGGGACCAGAGGGTCGCGCCGAGGGCACCCGTGTTGGCGGCGAGCCAGAAGGGGGAGGTGTCGGAGTCGGTCAGGTTGTCGATGAGCAGGATGGTGAGGCAGACGGCGAGGAAGCAGGAGCCGTAGAACTGGCGGCGGGCGAGGCGCTGGCCGCGGCGAGGGCCTTCGGAGAGGCGGAGGGCGTAGACCTCGACGTCGCCGAAGACGTCGGCGGCGGGTTCGGTGCCGGGAGTGGAGGCGAGGTGGTGGCGGGCCTCGCGTATGTGGTCGCGGGCCTCGGCGGACGGCATGGCGTGGCGGCCGCGCAGGAGGCCGTCGAGGTGGGCGAACCAGGCCTCGTCGTCGCCACTGCGAGGGGCGGCGGTGAACCAGCGGTCGATGGTGGTGTCGGGGAACTTCACGGCGGCGGCGGTGACGGCGAGGCAGACGAGCATCAGGACGGGGACGGGGAGGGCGAAGAGCTCGCCCGTGGGGACGAAGGGGGTGACGCCGACTCCCGTGCAGACGGCTCCGGCTGCGGCGGCTGCGAAGTACCAGGCGCCGCGGACCCGGCCGGCGACGCGGGTGGCGAGGGCAGCGGCGGCCAGCGAGGCGCCGAGGACGACGGCCGCGGTGATGGTGAAGGAGGGCCAGCCGATGCCGACCCAGAGGCCGTCGCGGAGCCACTCGAAGCCACAGAAGAGGAGTCCGCCGATGCCGAGGGTGACGAAGGAGCCGGAGACGCGTTCGCCGGGGGTGAGGCCGTGGGCGTCGCTGCGGGCGCGGTGTTCCTCGGGGATGCGTTCGTCGGCGACGGACTGGGCGTAGGCGTCGGGGTCGCCGAGGAGGTCGAGGGCGGGGCGGTCCTCCTCGTGGACGAGTTGGTGCGCCTCGGCGAGGACGTCGGCGGCGAGGCCGGCGGGGGCGTCGTGGTCGAGGACGAGGCGTACCTCGACGGAGGCGGCCCAGGCCTCGTCCTCCTTGCGCTCCCAAGTGAGCTTCGGGTGGCGGTCCTTGGTCATGTCGGTTCCCCCGGTTCCGCTGCGTGAGGTGTGGGCCGTGCCGTGCCGGGGTCGTTGGGTGCGTCGGTTCCGGTGAGGGCGGCGACGGAGTGGGTGAAGGCGGCCCAGGCGGTGCGGTCGTGGTGCAGGCGGGCTCGGCCCGCGTCGGTGATGCGGTAGTACTTCCGGCCGGGGCCGCCCTCCCCGGCGCCCCACTCGATCTCGACGGAGCCGTCCTCTTCGAGGCGGGTGAGGGCCGGGTAGAGGGTGGCGGCCTTGACGCCGTCCAGGCCGGCGGTGGTGAGGCGGTTGAGGAGGGCGTAGCCGTAGCTCTGCTTCTCGGTGTCGAGGATGGCCAGGAGGCAGAGGGGCAGGGCGGCTCGGGTCCAGGCGGTGTGGACGGTGCCGGGTGCGGTGCTGGTCCCTGCAGTGCCGGTTCCCGTGGTGCTGGTCCCTGCGGTGCCGGTTCCCGTGGCGTCGGACCCTGCGGTGCTGGTGCCGGTGCTGGTGCCGCCGGTGCTCGGGCCCGTGGTGGTGCTGGTGCCCGGGGTGGCGGTTGCCTTCGGTGGTTTCGGGATTTCGGGTCCCCCTTCCTCTCCGGCTTCCTCTCCGGCCACGTTTTCTCGACTAGTTGTGAATTTAGAATAGTCGGGGAGAGGGGCTAGTGCCAGTGGGGTGGGGGGCGGAAGGGGGTGGGGGCATGGCGAAGGGCCCCGACCTGGTGGGGTCGGGGCCCTTGCGTGGTGCTGGTCCGCTACGCGGTGGAACCTCAGACGTTGACGCCGAAGTCCTGCGCGATGCCGACGAGGCCGGAGGCGTAGCCCTGGCCGACGGCGCGGAACTTCCACTCGGCGCCGCTGCGGTACAGCTCGCCGAAGACCATGGCGGTCTCGGTGGCGGCGTCCTCGGAGAGGTCGTAGCGGGCGATCTCGGTGCCGCCGGCCTGGTTCACGATGCGGATGAACGCGTTGCGGACCTGGCCGAAGTTCTGCGAGCGGTTCTCGGCGTCGTAGATCGAGACCGGGAAGACGATCTTCTCGACGTCGGCGGGGAGGCCCGCGAGGTTGACGTTGATCTGCTCGTCGTCGCCTTCGCCCTGGCCGGTGACGTTGTCGCCGGTGTGGACGATGGTCTGGTCCGGCGTCGCCTTGTTGTTGAAGAAGACGAAGTGGGCGTCGGAGTAGACCTTGCCCTGGGGGTTCACCGCGATGGCGGAGGCGTCCAGGTCGAAGTCGGTGCCCGTGGTGGTGCGGACGTCCCAGCCGAGGCCGACCGTGACGGCGGTCAGGCCAGGTGCCTCCTTGGTGAGCGAGACGTTGCCGCCCTTGGACAGGCTTACAGCCATTGTTGGGAGTCCCTTCCTAGCGTGAGTACAACCGTGTAGTACGTGCGTACTTTGCGGGCTTCGTGCTGGGACGAAGCTACCGACACCCCTATGAACGCCGAGGGGGGTATCGAAGGTTCCATATGCCGAGGACTGTCTTTACTTTCTTTACTCGTTCGATGCGGACCGGAGTTGTCCTGGATGTGGGCCGTCGACGGGGGCCGTCGGCGCGGTCTTCGGGGGTGGGTGGGATGCGGGCGGGAAAAGCGGGTGACGTGGGGTGTTCGTACGCGGGACCATGGAGCACATGTCCGGTCACCGCGCTTACGTCATCCGTGGCTCCGTCTCGCTGCCCGAGGCCGAGCTGATGTGGCGTTTCTCGCGGTCCTCGGGGCCCGGCGGGCAGCACGTCAACACCAGTGACTCGCAGGTCGAGCTGCGCTTCGACCTCGCGCGCACGGAGGCGCTGCCCGAGGTGTGGAAGCAGCGGGCGCTGGAGCGGCTCGAGTCGCGGCTCGTGGGCGGCGTCATCAGCGTACGGGCGAGTGAGCACAGGTCGCAGTGGCGGAACAGGGAGATGGCGGCCACGCGCCTCGCCTCCCTGCTCGCGGAGGCCACCGCTCCGCCGCCCAAGCCGCGCCGCGCCACCCGCATCCCGCGCGGGATCAACGAGCGGCGGCTGCGGGAGAAGAAGCGGCGCGGGGAGACCAAGCAGGGGCGGTCGGGGAAAGACTGGGGATAGGCCCAGGTCCAGATCCGGGGCGCCTGAATCCGGTTCGCCTGGATCCGGGCTGCCTGGATCCGGTTCGTTCACGTCCGGTTCGCCCGCGCTCAGGCCGGGGCCGTGTGGGCGGCTAGCCCAGTTGCCGGTAGCGGCCCTTGAAGTACAGGAGTGGGCCCCCGTCCGCGCTCGGCAGTTCCGCCGTGAGTACGCGGCCGATGACCAGGGTGTGATCTCCCGCCGTCACGGTCTGTTCCGTGCGGCACTCAAGGGTGGCGAGGGCGCCGCCGACGAGGGGGGCGCCGGTGATGTCGCCGCGTACATAGGGGATGTCCTCGAAGAGGAGCCGGTCGCTGATGCGGCCCTTCATGGCGAAGCGGCCCGCGATGTGCCGCTGACTCTCGGTCAGGACCGACACCGCCCACAGCGGCTGCTCCGCGAGCAGGTCGTCCATGCGGGAGCCCTCGCGCAGGCTGACCATGACCAGGGGCGGGTCCAGGGACACGGAGAGGAAGGCCGTCGCCGTCATGCCGACGTCCTCGCCGCCCGGGGCCGTCGGGTCGTCCGGGTCCAGCGGGGGCTCTTGGGCCGTCACCAGGACCACGCCCGCGGCCAGGCGGGACATGGCGGCGCGGAACTCGTCGTTGCTCACCCCCACAGGATGAGGGGTGGACGAGGCCCGAGGCGGAGTCTGGGTCCGAGGCGGAGTCTGGGTCCGGGGCGGAGTCTGGGTCGGGGTCTGGGTCTGGGTCTTGATGGTCAGGTCGGCAGCCACGTCGTTGACGCTAGTCGCGCATTCGGGCGCTCCGCATCGGACCCCGGGCCGAGGGAGGACCTAGGGCGAGACCTAGGACTTCCCGGGACGGGAGGCTCCGCGGAGGCGTATGGTGCGCGGGACTCCGGGGCGGGACCCGGGGCGGACTCCGGCGGGCCCGGCGGCCATGGTGCAGTCCCGTGGCCCCTTGGCCAAGGCTTGTGCATCACCCTCCGCATAGCTCAAATTTGGCTCAACTCCAGGGCTCAAATCGGACCTCTCACCTGTGACTTGAGTCACAGGGCCCATATTTTGTTGACCCTGTGTACCGGGTGGGCAGCTCGCTGTGATTCAGTGACGGTGGCAATCGGACAGGCACGGAACAGGCACGTACAGGCACAGACGCCGGGCGCCACAGCGCGACGGGGCGCGAAGGAACGCACGGCGGAGAGTCAGAGTTACGGACACTGAGGAAGCTGCGGATCCTGGAGTTGCTGTCGAGGTCTCGGGGAGAGCGAGCATGGAGACCGAGTCGGAGCCGTACGTCCGTCTTGCGACCCTGCGGCAGCTGCATCAGGTGGTTGCGGACCTCAACACGGCCCGCAGCCTCGCGGACACGCTGCAGACCGTCGCCGACGGCGTGGTCAACGGCCTTGGCTATGAACTGGCGTGCGTCAACCTCGTACGCCCGGACGGCGACCTCGTCGTCGCCGCGTTCGCGGGCAACCCGGCGGCCGAGGCCCTGATCACCGGCCGGGTCGGCTCCCGGGAGTCCTGGGAGCGCCGCCTGGCCATGGGAGAGGCCTGGGGGGCGCTGCGCTTCATCCCGTACACGGAGGGCTGGGTCCTCGACGAGGACGACGTGCCGCAGTGGTACACCGAAGGCCCCGAGCCCCGCTTCGAGGACGAGTGGCACCCCTCCGACCGGCTCTTCGCGCCCATGTACGCGACCGGGTCGTCCGGCGGCGAGCTGATCGGCGTGATCTCCGTGGACCGGCCGCGCAACGGGCGGCGCCCGGGCGCATGGGGGCGTGAGGCGCTCCAGATGTACGCCTTCCAGGCCGCCATCGCCATCAGCAACGCCCGGCTGCGCGCCAACATGCAGCGCGCCCTGGTCCGTCTTGAGCGCGAGCAGCAGGCGCTGCGCGCCAGCGAGGAGAGCTTCCGGCAGGCCTTCGAGTACGCGCCGAGCGGCATGGCGATCGCCGAGATGGGCGGCGACCAGCACGGGCGGATCCTGCGGACGAACGACGCGCTGTGCCGGCTGCTCGGCCGCCCCGCGTCCGCGATGCGGCGTTACTCCTTCTCCGACCTGGTGCACCCCGAGGACATCGGGACGCTCCTTCGCACGTCGGCCGAGGGCGGGCGGGCCGAGCTGCGGTTCGCGCGGCGCGACGGGACGTACGTGTGGGTGTCGCTGCGGAACTCGGTGGTCGCGGACGCCGCGGACGGGCCCCGGTTCCTGCTCACGCACGTCGAGGACATCGAGGAGCGCAAGCGCCGTGAGCTGCAGCTCGCGCACCGCGCCTCGCACGACTCCCTGACCGGCCTGCCGAACTCCGCGGAGCTGCGCGCCCGCCTCAGCTCCCGGCTCTGTCGCAGGCCGCACGCGGGCCAGCCGTCCACGGTGGACTCGCTGGACGCGGCGTACGACAACAGCGGGCTCTACGCGTCGGGGCATGCCATCGGGCACGGGCACGGGCCCTCCGGGGGCGCGCACGCGGGGGCGCACGGCGACGGCTATGACCACCACGTCCATACCGTTGCCCCGCCCGAGGAGACAGTCCCCGACGACGGCACCAAGGGCCTCGCCGTCCTCTTCTGCGACCTCGACGGCTTCAAGTCGATCAACGACCGCTTCGGGCACCACACCGGCGACGCCGTCCTCATCGAGGTCGCCCGCCGTCTGACCAGCGGAGTCAGGGACGGGGACACGGTGGCGCGGCTCGGCGGCGACGAGTTCGTGGTGCTCGCCGACGGGCTCGGCCGGGCCGACGCGCAGGACCTCGCGGTGCGGCTGCGGAACGCGATCATCCCGCCGATCAGGGTGGACGGGCGGGCGGTGCGCGTCGGCGCCAGCTTCGGCATCGGATGGGCACATTGCGGGATGTCGGCGGACGAAGTGCTGCACTCCGCCGACCAGCGGATGTATGTGGAGAAAAGGTCGCGGGCCAAGCAGCACCGGCGGGCCGGGTGAGGGTGCGCACACCACAGCGTGCTGCCTGTGCGCCGTGCGCGCGGTAGGCGTGTGAACTCCCGTACGCGAGCGTGAACTCCCGTGCGCGGCAAGGGGTGCGGTGCTCCGGCGCGGCCGCCCCGGCGGGTGCGACCGCTGGTGTTCCGGCCGATGTCCCCGCCCATGTCCTGGAAGAAGTCAACGTCAACTCGGGCGGTCACCCGGAGCGGGTAGGCTCGCCCGCATCCGCGATGCGAGGGAGTGACCTGCGAATGACGCCCGGCAATAACGGCGAGCACACGCCGCGCGCGCCAGAGGGCGATGACGACCCGTTCGGCTACCTGTACGCAGACGGCCAGGCGGCCGGTGCGACACCGCCCTCGGGCGGCGGGTACGGCTACCCGGGGCCGCGGTCCTCGTACAACCACGTCCGCGCGGTCGGAGAGCGCCAGTACGGGCAGCAGGCCCAGGGCCAGCCTCCCGCCTACGGCCAGGCCCCGGCGTACGGTCAGCAGCCCGCGTACGGCCAGCAGCCCGGGCAGCCCCCGCAGCAGGCCTACGGACAGCCCAACGCCCACTACGCGGCGCCCGAGGCGCAGCCCGGCGTCACCGCGTCCATGCGGCAGGCCGGCGGGCCCGGAGCGCCCGGCCCGCACGTCCCCGCCGGTGGCGGTGGCCGTGGCCGCGGGCCCAACACCAAGGGGCTGCTGATCGGCGCTGTCGCCGTCGTCGCCGTCGTGGCTGTCGGGATCGGTGCCGCGATGGTCTTCGGCGGGGGTGACGACGGCGGCGAGGACGACGCGAAGAAGCCGGGGTCGAAGGTCAGCCAGTCCGAGACCGACGCGCCGAGCCCCTCCGCGTCGAAGGACGACGACAAGGACGACGTCGAGCTGCCCAAGTCCGACGCCAAGGCCCTCAAGCTGGAGGGCGGCACCACCACCGCGTCCGACATCGAGGGCGCGCAGTCCGCGGGCGGCGTGTACGTGGCGGGGCTCGACAAGCCCGGCGCGCAGGTCACCTGGACCGTCGACGGGATTCCCAAGAGCGGGCCCTACACCGTCTTCGTGGGGTACTCCGTGCCCGGCAAGGCCGCCGAGACCACGCTGGGGATCAACGGTACGGCGTCCGGGCGGAAGCTCAACATGGACAACTTCACCGGGGCCAAGGAAGGCGCCTGGGACAAGGGGTGGACGAAGACGTTCGCCTTCGTCCAGCTCAACAAGGGCACCAACACGGTGTCCGTGTCCTGCCAGGCGGGGGACAAGTGTGACGCCGTCCTGGACCGGGTGTGGCTGAAGGCGGGGCACGTCAAGGAGTAGGCGGTGGGGGCGGGCCCCGCGGGGCTCCGCCCCCGGACCCCGCTCCTCAGCCGCCGGAGGGGCTGGTACTCACCGCGACCTTCGGCAGCACGTCCTCGTACACCGCCGCGTCGAACTCGCCCGCCACGGGTGCCGCGACCGTGGCCGCCGACAGGGCCACCGCGCGGGAGAGCCGGTCCGGCCAGGGGAGGCGGCGGACGAGGCCGGAGAGGAGGCCTGCGACGGCCGAGTCGCCCGCGCCGGTGGGGTTGCCGCGGACCTGGCCCGGAGGTGTGGCGCGCCAGGTGCCCTCGGGGGTGAGGGCGAGCAGGCCGTCGGGGCCGAGGGAGGCGACGACGGCGTGGGCGCCGCGGCGGCGGGCGTCGCGGGTGGCCTGGGCGGGCTCGTGGGCGCCGGTGAGTTCGGCGAGTTCGTCGGCGTTGGGCTTGACGATGTCGGGGCGGGCGGCGACGCCGCGGCGCAGGGGCTCGCCGCTGGTGTCGAGGAGCACGGGTACGGCGGCGGCGCGCGCGGCGCGTATCAGGAGGGCGTACGCGCCCACCGGCACGCCGGGCGGGAGGCTGCCGCACAGGGCCACGGCGCTCACGTCGTCGCCGGCCAGCAACTCCTCGTAGGAGGAGAGGAATCCGGCCCACTCGGTGGGCGAGACCGTCGGTCCTGGCTCGTTGAGCTGGGTGGTGTCGCCGGTGCGGGCGTCCACGACGGCGAGGGTGCGGCGGGTGGCGCCCGCGACGGTGCGCAGGCCGTCCCGGACGCCGGGCACGCGGGCGAGGTGGTCGCGCAGGGTGCGGCCGGTGTCGCCGCCCGCGAAGCCGGTCACCGTCACGTCGTGGCCGAGGGCGGCGAGCACGCGGGCGACGTTCAGGCCCTTGCCGCCCGCGCGTTCGGTCACTTCGGTGACGCGGTGCGAGGTGTGCGGGGTGAGGGAGGGAACGTGGTACGTGATGTCCAGGGCGGCGTTCAGCGTGACCGTGACGATCACTGCTTTCACCCCCGGGCCCACGGTTCCGCGTGCTTGCGCATGCTTGCGCGTGTGCGGCTTTCGGGTCCTGATCATGCCAAAAAGAAGGCGGTTGGCCCAGACCTCGGACCAACCGCCTCGGATATCGGTCACCGACCCCTGTGCGCTGTCGGTGCCGGTGAATCCGGCCGACCTGCTCTTCGGCTGGGGGTCCGGGGGTCATCCCCCGGGAGAACGCAGCGGCTCGATGACCCAATCGCCCTTGCGCATCACGCCCTTGAGCGTGAACTCGGCGTCCAGGACCACGATGTCGGCGTCCTTGCCGGGCTCCAGGGAGCCGACCCGGTCGTACATGCCGAGGAGCCTCGCCGGGTTCGCGGAGATCGCGGCGACGGCGTCCTCGACGGGCAGCCCGTCGACGGTCACCGACCGCTTGAACGCGCGGTCCATGGTCAGCGTCGAGCCGGCGATCGAGCCGCCCTCGGTGAGCCGCGCGACGCCCTCCTTCACCTCGACCTCCAGCGGGCCGAGCAGATAGGTGCCGTCGCCGAAGCCCGCCGCGTCCATGGCGTCCGTGATGAGGGCGACGCGGTCGGCGCCCGCGTGGTGGAAGGCGAGACCGAAGGCGGCCGGGTGCAGATGCGTGCCGTCGTTGATCAGCTCGACGGTGATCCGCTCGTCCTCCAGGAGGGCGGCGATGGGGCCCGGGGCGCGGTGGCCGAGGGCGGGCATGGCGTTGTAGAGGTGGGTGGCGACGGTGGCGCCCGCGTCGATGGCGGCCTTCGTCTGCTCGTACGTGGCGTCGGTGTGGCCGATCGCCGCGATCACGCCGTGCTCGGCGAGCAGGCGTACGGAGTCGATGCCGCCCGGCAGCTCGGTGGCGAGGGTGACCATGCGGGCCTGGCCGCGGGCCGCGTCGATGAGCTTGCGGACCTCCGCCGGGTCCGGGTGGCGCAGCAGGGCCTCGCTGTGGGCGCCCTTGCGGCACGGCGAGATGAACGGGCCCTCGAAGTGGACGCCCGCGATGTCGCCCTGCTCGGCCAGCTCGGAGAGCAGGCCCGCGCGCTGCGCGAGGGCGTCCATCTCGCCGGTGACCGTCGAGGCCACGACGGTGGTGGTGCCGTGCAGGCGGTGCGTCCGTACGCCGTGCAGGATGTCCTCGGCCGTGCCGCTGGTGAAGGACGCGCCGCCGCCGCCGTGGTTGTGGATGTCGACGAAGCCGGGGACCAGCCAGTGGCCGGTCAGGTCGACCGTCTCGACTGCTTCGGGGTCCGCGGGCATGCTCCCGGCGACGCGGCCGTCCTCGGTGACGATCACGCGGCCGCCCGGGACGGTCCCGGTGGGCAGTACCACTTGGGCACCGGCGAGAACCTTGCTAGTGGCCATCGGGTGGTTACCTCCGGGGAGTCGGGGTCGCGGGGTTGGTGGTGGTGGCGTCGGCCGTGGCTCGTGCGGTGGGGGCGGCGGCCTGCCCGGTGGCGTCGAGCAGGTCCCAGGCGAGGAGCCCCGCGCCCAGGCAGCCCGCCGCGTCGCCGAGTGCCGCCGGGACGATCTCCGGCAGTGTCTGGAACTCGACCACGCGGGCGGCGACCGCCGCGCGCAGCGGTGTGAACAAGGTTTCCCCGGCCTCCGCGAGGCCGCCACCGATGATCAGCGTGTGCGGGTCCAGGAGGGTGAGGGCCGTGAGCAGGCCGTCGGCGAGGGCGTCGACCGCGTTCTGCCAGACGGCGAGGGCCTGGGGGTCGCCGGAGCGGACCGCCTTCGCGCAGTCCGCCGCGTCCGCGGCCGGGTCGCCGCTGGCCTCGGCCCACGCCTTGCTGACCGCGGACGCCGACGCCAGGCGCTCCAGGCAGCCGCGCTGGCCGCAGCCGCACGGGGGGCCGCCGGGGCGTACGACGATGTGGCCGATCTCGCCCGCGGAGCCGTGGGCGCCGGGCTCGATGGTGCCGCCGATGCCGATCGCGCCCGCGATGCCGGTGCCGAGGGGGACGAAGAGGAAGCGGTCGGCGCCCTTGCCCGCGCCCAGGCGGCCCTCTGCGAGGCCGCCCGTGCGGACGTCGTGGCCGAGCGCCACGGGGATGCCTTCCAGGCGGGTGCTCAGGAGGTCGCGCAGGGGTACGTCGGACCAGCCCAGGTTGGCCGCGTACACGGCGATGCCGTTCTCCGCGTCCACGATGCCCGGTACGGCCACGCCGGCCGCTGCCGCCGGTTCGCCCAGGTGCGCCACTCCGTGGGCCCTCAGGTCGGCCGCGAACTCGGCTATCGACTCGACCACGGCGTCCGGGCCGCGGTCGCGGCCGGTCGGGCGGCGGGCCTCGTGCAGCAGCGTGCCGTCCGCCCCTACCAGGGCGGCCTTCATTCCTGTGCCGCCCACGTCCAGGGCGATGACATGTCTCACGGGGACAGTGTCGCGTGTGACCCCGCGAGAGGTCTAGTCCACCTGCGTGCGGGTCGTCCTTCGCGGGGCGCCCCAGTCCCGCCCCTTTCCCGAAACCGGGGCTCCGCCCCTGGACCCCGGGGGTGGGTGTCCCGGTGCCGTGGGACGGGGGCGCCCTCGATCGGCGCTCCGCGCCTCGTCCTCAAACGCCGGACGGGCTGAAATCGACTTCGCCGAGGTGGGCTGAAAGGCGCCGGGCAGGCAGTGCGTCCCACCCTGCCGAAGCAATAGCAGGGGCGGGCGGGTGGGAAAGAGCCCGTCCGGCGTTTGAGGACGAGGCGCGGAGCGCCGATACGGGGGTGAGCCTTGCGGGGCTGGGGGTGCCGGGCTGTTGCTCGGCTTGGTGCGAGTT
>NZ_JNXT01000029.1 GCF_000716675.1 Streptomyces alboflavus | reverse complement strand
CTCCCTCCCCCGCTCCCCCCTCACCACCCCCGAACTCCGTCTCCTCGCCCTCTGGATCCCCACCCGCGCCCTCCTCCTGCTCTGCGTCTTCCGCGTCGTCGTGATCCCCGGCCCTGACGTCACCAGCGACGTCTCGTTCATCTACCAGGGCTGGTACGAGGTCCTGCGCACCGGCACGTTCCCGCTCGACGACGTCACCTGGCAGTACCCGCCCGCCGCCGCGCTCGCGATCCTCGGGCCGGCCGCGCTGCCGTTCCTCGGCTACCCCGCCGCGTTCTTCCTGCTCGCGTTCCTGGCTGACGCGGTCGTGACGGGGCTGCTCGTGTACGCGGGCGGGCGGCACGGCAGGACGCTGCGCGGGGCCTGGGTGTGGACGGCGGGGGTCGCCCTGCTCGGGCCGACCTCCTACGCCCGCTACGACCTGATGGTGACCGCCGTGGCCGTCGCCGCGCTGCTCGCCGGGGCGCGCCGGGCCCGCACGGCGGGGGTGCTCGCCGGGTTCGGGGCGGTCGTGAAGGTGTGGCCGGTGCTGCTGCTCGTCGGTGTGGAGCGGGGGCGGGCGACCCGGCGTTCGTGGGGTGCCGCGGTGCTCACGGCGGGGGCGATCACGCTGGCGTTCGTGGCGGCGATGCCGGGGGCCCTCGCGTTCCTGACGTTCCAGCGGGACCGGGGCACGGAGGTCGAGTCCCTCGGCGCCCTCGTCTTCCATGTGGCGCGCCATCTGGGCTGGCCGGGAGAGGTACGGCTCAACTACGGCTCGGTGGAGTTCCTCGGCCCGTACGTCCCGCTGGTCAGCGGGGTGGCGCAGGTGCTGTCGCTGGCCGCGCTGGGGTGGCTGGTGCTGTGGCGGGTGCGGGCGCGGGTCTGGTCGGCCGCGACGTCCTGCGATGCGGCGTTCGCGGCGGTGCTGCTCTTCACCACGACGAGCCGGGTGATCAGTCCCCAGTACATGCTGTGGCTCGTCGGGGTCGCCGCCGTCTGCCTTGCCTCGCGCGGCAGCCGGATGGGGTGGCCCTGCGGGCTCGTCCTCGTCGCCACCTTCGTGACGTTCCTGGAGTTCCCCCTGTGGTTCGCCCACGTCGTGGCCAGCGACGCGCTGGGCGTGACACTGCTCGTCGTCCGCAACGGCCTGCTGGTCGCAGCGACGGTGCTGGCGTGCCGGGGGGTGTGGCGGGGGGCGGTGCCTCGCGGTGCGCCCCAGTCCCGCCCCTTCTCCGAAACCGGGGGCTGCCGCCCCCTGGACCCCCGCTGATCGGCGCTCCGCGCCTCGTCCTCAAACGCCGGACGGGCTGATTTCAGCCCCTCCGGCGTTTGAGGAGCGGGGTCTGGGGCGGAGCCCCAGGATCGGAGAAGGGGCGGGACTGGGGCGCACCGCGAGGCCTACCCCAACTCCTCCCGCACATAAGCCCGCCACCGCCGCGTGAAGTCCTCCCCCGTCGTGCCGAGCACATCCCGCAGGGCCCCCTCCACCGCCCCCGCCCGCTGCCGATGCCGCCCCACGGCCTCGTAGAAGGCGCGCAGCTTCTCCTCGCCCCACTCCTCCGCGATCATCCGGCAGGCCAGCCAGGACCCCTCGTAGGCCCGCGCGAGCCCCGCCGCGTCGCCGCTGAAGCCGAAGGCGTCGTCGGCGGGGAGGGCGGCGGGCAGGCGTCCGTCGACGACGGCGCGGCGGAGTTCGGGGGCGGCCTGGTGGGGGGTGCGGCCGGTGCCGCGGTAGCCGACCCAGTCGGCGAAGCCCTCGGAGAGCCAGAGAGGGGTGGCGCGGGAGGTCCGGGCGCGGGTGGCGACGTGGGTGGTCTCGTGGGTGAGGACGACCTGCTTGCCCAGCTCGCCGAGGACGCCGTACGCGTCGGGGTTGACGACGATCCGGTCGGCGGGCGTCCGTCCTGAGCCGCCGGCCTCGCCGGTGGTGACGGCGGCGATCCCCTGGTAGCCGGAGGCGGGCGCGCCGAGGAGGTCGGCCATGTTGTCGAGGGACTTGGGGACGAGGACGACGACCTTGCCGGGCCAGTCGCCGCGCCAGGCGTCCCGCACGGCGGGCACCGCGCGGTCGGCGAGCTCGGCGTACCGCCGCAGCTCGGCCCGTTCGCGGCCGACGCCGAGGATGAGGCTGTGGGTGCCGCGCACGGCGTCGACGCGGCCCTGGTCCCAGAGTTGCTCGGAGGCCTTCGCGGCGGGGCGCTCGGCGGTGATCTGCCAGCGCCCGTCGCGGCGCTGGAGGGACAGGGTCCGCTCGGCGGTGAGGGGCGCGCGGTCGTAGCCCGCGACGCGGTAGCTCAGGTCGGCGGTGGCGGTGGCACGGGCGCCGTCACGCTCGAAGTCCTTGAGGCGGTACGTCCAGGACTTCAGGGGGACGTCGCGCAGCCGGTCGTAGGCGGCGGTGGGGCCGCCCGTCGCCCGGTAGGCCCCGGGGTCGCGCTCCAGGACGGCCTCGGCGCGCCGGTCGAGCAGCCGCCGCACGTCGGCGGGGGCGGCGTCCGCCGGGTCGTCGCGGCCACAGCCCGCAAGCGCGGCGGGGGCGAGCACCGCGAGGCACACGCCCGCACCCGCCGCCGCCCGCGCGCTCCGCCCACGCCCCTGCCGTCCACCAGCCACGTTCCCGATCGTACGGGGACCCGGGGCCGCCGCCCCGGGCCGTGCGGCCGAAGACCGTCGATCAGACCCGGGTCACGGACGACACCGGCATCATCCCCACCGGGTCGTAGCGCACCGCCGCGCCGGGGTAGGGCGCGTGCACCACCTGGCCGTTGCCGACGTACATGCCGATGTGGCTGGCGTCGTCGCGGTAGGCGACGAGGTCGCCTGGCTGCGCCTGGCCGAGCGGCACCCGCTGTCCCGCGCCCGCCTGGGCCTGCGAGGTGCGGGGCAGTCCGACGCCCGCCTGCGCGTACGACCACTGGGTCAAGCCCGAACAGTCGAACCCGGTGGGGCCGTTGGCGCCCCACACGTACGGCTTGCCGACCGCCGAGCGGGCCGCGGCGATCGCGGCGGCGGCGCGGCCCGACGCCGGGGCCCCGGCGCCCGCGAGGTCGGGCATGTCGGCGCGGCCCGAGCGCGAGGACCGGTCGTCGCGCTCGCGCTCCGCCTCCGGCAGCGAGTTGAGCAGCTGCCGGGCCTTGGCGAGCTTGGTCTCGACGGTGCGCTTGTGGTGGGCGACCGTCTTGCGGCTCTCCTCGAGCTCGGTGAGCTTGCGGGTGGCCTCGGAGCGCTCCTGGGCGAGTTCGCGCTGGGCCCGCTGGAGCTTGGTGAGTTCGCCGCTCTGGCGGGCGCTGAGGCGGCTGAGGGCCGAGGCCCGTTCCAGATAGCCGTCGGGGTCGGAGGAGAGCATCAGGGCGAGCGCGGGGTCGATGCCGCCCGAGCGGTACTGGGCACCGGCGAGCGAACCGAGGGCGCCGCGCATCACGTTGATGCGCTCCTGGCCTCTCGCGACCTTGTCCTTGGCCCGCTCGACCTGGTCGCGCAGCGTGTCCGCGCGCTCGTCCGCCTTGTTGTACGCCTCCGTCGCCTTCTCGGCCTGCTCGTAGAGGCGGTCCACCTTGGCCTTGGTCTCGGACCGGGGGTCCTGCGGGGCGGCGCCCGCGGGGGCCGCGGCCAGGGCCGCCGCGGCGGCCGCGGCGGACAGGACGGTGATGGTGGCGGTGCGTACGCACCGGTCGGGACCGGTGGGTGCTGCGGGACGGCGATGGGATCCCACGGGAAGCCGCTCTCCCTTCCGCTGGAACGGACCCCCGCCACAGCGGGGGACTGTCGGTCCCCGCGCGGGGCGGGGCCGCTCCCCGATGTCGGGGAACGCGCGCGACAGTAGCGGCGTGATCAGGTCGCGGCCAAAGACCCCGAGCGCCTACGCACAGTGACGTCCCGCCTCTGACGCAGGTCATCGGCGGGGCGCGGGGTCAGCGGAAGTTACCGGAATTCGCCCGATCGGACGGTGCGTCGGACTCCGGTGGGGCGGATGTCAGATGCGGACGCCGAACTGGAACGGCATGTTGTTGATCGACTCGTAGCGGACCACGGTGCCGGTGCGCGGCGCGTGCAGGACCTGGCCGTTGCCCGCGTAGAAGCCGACGTGGTGCAGGTCGCCGTAGAAGATCACGAGGTCGCCGACGCGCAGGTCGCTCTGCGAGGCGATGCGCGTGCCGTAGTTGGCCTGGGCCTGCGAGGTGCGCGGGATGTCCATGCCGGCCTGGGCGTAGGCCCAGGAGGTGAGGCCGGAGCAGTCGAAGGAGCTGGGGCCCGTGGCGCCGTAGACGTAGGGCGAGCCGATCTTGCTCTGTGCGGCGGCGTACGCGGACGAGGCGCGGCCCGAGCCCTTGGCGGGGGCGCCGCCCTTGGAGTCGGGCTTGTCGAGGGCCTGGCGCTCGGAGTCGCGCGAGGCGCGGTCCTCCTTGGCCTTCAGGGCGGCGCGCTCGGCGGCGGACAGGGAGTTCAGGAGGCGCTGGGCCTCGCCGAGCTTGCCCTGGACCTCCTTCTTCTTCTTGCCGAGTTCGGTGCGCGTGGTGGCGAGGTCGCCGAGCTTGTCCGCGGCCTCCTTGCGCTGCTGCGCGAGGGTGCGCTGCTTGGCCTGGATCTTCTTGAGGGCCTCGGCCTGCTTGCTGCTGAGCTGGTCGAGCGCGGAGGCCTTGTCCAGGTAGTTGTCCGGGTCGGACGAGAGGAAGAGCTGCAGGGAGGGGTCGATGCCGCCGGAGCGGTACTGGGCGCTGGCGAGCGAACCGACGCCGCTGCGCAGGTCGTTGAGGTCGTCCTGACCGCGGGCGACCTTGTCCTGCAGGGTGTCGACCTGCTTCTCCAGCTTCTCCTGCTTCTCCTTGGCGCCGTTGTACTTCTCGGTCGCCTTCTCGGCCTCTTCGTAGAGCTTGTCGACCTTGGACTTGACCTCGTCCTTGCTCGGCTTCTCGTTCGGCGCGGCGTTCGCTGCCTGCGAGGTGAGCGCGACGGCCGCAGCGGCGGTCGCGGTCAGCACGGTCACACGGGCACGGCCCGGCTGCTTGGGTCGACGGTGTGACGCCACGAAGGCGGCTCCTTCGATGAGTGATCAACAGAGCGGAGGTCTGGGCGTGACCCTAGTGACCAGCCGATGATCAGATCAAATCCTGACCATGAAAAAGTCGACCGCCAAGCGTTTTCTTTACGAAGAATCGACGCGCGGTAGCGGTCATTTGACGCTCCGTCTCGCACAGACATGGCCCAATTCGGGCATTCGGTACGGGAGTTACGGATGGGGCTCAGCCCCGTGAAAGCCGCTTCAGGAGCACCGCGGACGCCACCGGGCGCGCCCCCGCCTTCGCGATCCCGTCGGCCACCTCGCGGTCGGTCGACACCACGATGACGGGCCGCCCCGGCGGTTCGGCGCGCACCAGCTGCCGGATCAGCTCGTCCGCCGTCACCCCGGCCTTGGAGAAGAGGACCCGCACCCCGCGCGGCGGCGCGAGCAGCACCGGCGCGGCCAGCTCGGCGCCGTCGAAGACACAGGTCACCTCGGCCCCGCTCTGCAGCGCGAGCTGGGAGAGGGAGCCGAGCAGGCGCAGCCGCTGCTTCTCCAGGGGCATCGTGGGATAGCCGGTCTTGGTGACGTTGTAGCCGTCGACGACCAGATGCGCCTGCGGCAGGGCGAGCAACTGGTCGAGAATGGCCGGATCGTTCTCGGACAGCGCGCGGGCGGCGATGTCCTTCGGCGTCATCCGGCCGGGCTCGACGGCGTCGACGGTCTCGGCGGGCCGCACGGACACCGGCGGCAGGGCCAGTTCGCGGCGCAGCCCCTGGGCCGCCTCCAGGACGGTGTCGAGCAGCAGCCGCACCCGCATGTCCTCGACGCTGCGGCCCTCGCGTGCGGCCCTGCGGGTGGCCTCCAGGGCGGCCTCGGCCTCACCGAGGCGGGCCTTGAGCCGCCGTGCCTCGCTCTCGGCCGCGGACAGCTGGGTCTGGCCCTCGGCGCGCACGGCGTCGGCCTCGGCGGCCGCCTTGCGCAGCGCCGCCTCGCCGCGCTTGATGTCGCTGAGCGCGGCGCGGAGTTTGCGGTGGGTGGCGTCGGCCTCGCGCTTGGCCGCGTCCAGCTCGGTGCGCAGGCGCTCGGTCTCGGCCTTGGTGTGGGTGCGGGCGGCGGCCAGCTCGGCGCGCAGCCGCTCCAGCTCGGCGCGGGTCTCCTCGTCGGCCCGCTCGGCGTCGGCGCGCTGGGCCTCCTCGCCCGCGGCGGTGACGAGCTTCACCCAGCCGAGCGGGCGCAGCACATAGGCGGCGGCCGCCACGTCCAGCGGGTCGGCGGCAGGCGGCGGGGTGCCGGCGTCCAGGGCCTCGGCGAGCTCGGGCTGTGCCTCGCGCAGGCGTTCGCCGATGCGCTGGCGGAAGAGGGGGTCGCCCTCCAGGGCGGCGGCCATGGCGTTGGCCGCGAACTTCACCCGCCTGCTCGGGGTGAAGCGCGCGTACTGACGCAGCTGGGCCGGCAGTTCGGCGACCGTCAGGCCACCGAAGCCGTCCGAAACGATCTGCACGACCGCCCGCCGCACGCCGTCGGGCAGCGGACGGTCGAGCACCTCAGCGGCGCCGTCCTCCGGCGCTCCGCCCGCGCTCTCCACCATCGGTCACCCCACTAGCTGTGCGGGGCCCGCTCCCGTTTCAGGAGCCGGCCCCGGGCCTGTCCACGAGTTCCACCTGGTCCACCGCGTTGCACCAGCGGCAGCGGACCGACTCGATGGTCTCACTGACCACCTCGCGTTCCTCGACCTTCGGCGCTCCGGCCAGGTCGAGGTGCACGTATTCGACGACCTTCGAGGAGCGGGTCACGTCGAAGCGCGTGAGGTTGCCGCACAGGGCGCAGCGCCATCGGGTGGTTTCGGTCGGCAGGGGAACCGTCATCGTGACGTTCGCTTTCCTTCGGGAACCGTGGTGCGTATTGCCCGTAACCCTAAGGCCTGCGTAAGGGGCTCCGTACGCACATGGGTGGGCGAGGCGATCTGCGCGGATCGCTGCCGTTACGTCATGCTCTGTCCATGATCACTGCGTGGGTCCCGGCCGTCGGCCGGATGGTCGGGCGAGGGTCGGCTCCGGTGACGTACGCGCTGATCGTCGCGTGCTGTCTGATCTTCCTGATCTCCCCGGGCTCCGGGCTCAACCCCTCCTACGGCACCGGCGACGAGCTGATCGCCGCGCAGCGGGCCTACTTCGAGCGCTGGGGCGTCGTACCCGTCGAACTCCTCAGCGGGAAACCGCGGGCCGCGCTCACCGCCGTGACGGCTCTGTTCGTGCACGGCAGCTGGCTGCATCTGCTCGGCAACATGCTCTTCCTGTACGTGTTCGGGGTGATGGTCGAGGAACGCATGGGCCACCTCCAGTACGCGCTCTTCTACCTCGGCTGCGGGTCCCTCGCCCTGCTCGCCTACGCGATCGCGCACGCGGACTCCGGCCAGACCCTGGTGGGGGCCTCGGGGGCGATCTCCGCCGCGCTCGGCGCCTTTCTGTATCTCTTCCCGAAGGCGCGGGTCACCAGCCTCTTCCCGTTCCTGTTCTTCCTGCCGCTGCGGTTTCCCGCGTGGGTGGTGCTGCCGTTCTGGGTGGCGTTGCAGTGGGCGGCGGCGGGGCAGGAGCGGCAGGGGCCCGGGGTGGCGTATCTGGCGCACCTGGTGGGCTTTTCGTTGGGGTTTGTCTACGCCTGGGGGCGGCGGCAGGGGCCAAGTAGAGTGAAAGCCTCTGGAACGGCCACCGAGGGAGACAGTCAGCCGTGATCACCGCGATCGTGCTCATCAAGACCAGCGTGGACCGGATCCCCGAGATCGCCGAGTCGATCGCCGCCCTCGACTGCGTCAGCGAGGTCTTCTCCGTCACCGGTACGTACGACCTGATCGCCATGGTCCGGGTGTCCCGCCACGACGACCTCGCGGACATCATCCCCGGCCGGATCAGCAAGATCCCCGGCGTGGAGGGCACGGACACGCACGTGGCGTTCCGCACGTACTCGCAGCACGACCTGGAAGCTGCGTTCGCGATCGGCCTGGACTCCTAGGGCCGGTCCGGAGCGGCCGGGGCACGGGTGCCCGGCCGCCCCCCCGGATGAGGGATTCTTCATCTGCGGCTCATGCTGATGACGCGGTACGCCACGCACCATCGCCGCCATGGTCTTCTCCCATCGCATCGCGGCCCTCGCGGCCGTCGTGGCGATTCCGCTGGGCATCGCCGTGACGAGCTACGCCCTCACCGACAGCCCCACGTCGCCCAAGGTGCCGCCCAAGGTCGAACTGGAAAGCGGCTCCCCGTCCACCGCGCCGACGAAGCCCCAGCCCACCCCCAGCGACCAGGTGGTCTCGCCACCCCCGGTCGGCGAGAACTCCACGGACGGCAGGGGCAACCAGGACGATCAGGGCGACGATGACGACGACGGCAGCACCGGATCCCACTCCCCCGGAGCGACCGGCAAGCCCGGCTCCTCCGGCGACGACGACGCGGACGACGGACCCGGCGACGACGGACCCGGGGACGACTGAGCTGCCCGAGACGTCCGGCGCCGCGCGCCGCCGCATCTCCGCGCGCGTCCGCATCCTGCTCTGGCTGCTCCTGGTGATGGCGGTCGCGCTCGCCGCGGTGGCCGCGACCACCCGCTCGATCCTGCTGCGCGACGTCGACCACCGCGTCGACCGGCTGCTCACCCAGGAGACCGGCGAGTTCACCAACTTCGTGGACCGGGGCGTCGACCCGGACACCGGCGAGCGCTTCACCGACCCGCGCAAGCTGCTCAAGACCTTCCTGGAGCGGCAGTACGCCGACCCCGACGAGGAGCTGATCGGCCTCGTCCGGCGCGAGGGCGCGGGCCCGGCCCAGTTCACCCAGCCCCGGGAGCTCTCGGTGCGCCACCCGCTGCACCGCGACCCGGCCGCCCGGCGTGCGATCTTCGAGGCGGACGGCTCCACGGGCACCCTCGACCGCCGCTCCGGCGAACTGCGCTGGGCGAAGGTCGAGGTGGCCCGGCACGGCGACGAGCCGGAGGCGGCGTTCGTCGTCGCCTTCCACCCGGCCGCCGAACAGGCCAAGGCGGACGACGTGTTCCGCATCCTGCTCGCCATCTCCGGCGTCGCCCTCGTCCTGACGACGGGCATCGCCTGGGCCGTCGCCGGGCGCATCCTGAAACCCGTCCGCCTGGTGCGCACCGCCGCCGCCCAGCTCACCGAGCAGGACCTGACCCGGCGCATCCCCGTGCACGGCAAGGACGACATCGCCGCGCTCGCCGACACGTTCAACGGCATGCTGGACCGCCTTGAGCGGGCCTTCGCCGCGCAGCGCGAGTTCGTCGACGACGCCGGGCACGAGCTGCGCACCCCCATCACCATCGTCCGCGGCCACCTGGAGCTGATGGGCGACGACGCGACGGAGCGGGAGGAGACGGTCCGCCTCGTCACCGACGAGCTGGACCGGATGAGCCGCATCGTCGAGGACCTGCTGCTCCTCGCCAAGGCCGAGCGCCCGGACTTCATCAGGCCGGAGCCGGTGCAGCTCGCCGAGCTGACCGCCGACGTCTTCGTGAAGGCCCGCGCCCTCGGCGAGCGCCGCTGGGAACTGGCCGAGACCGCCGACCGCGAGGCCCGGCTCGACCCGCAGCGCATCACCCAGGCGATGGTCCAGCTCGCCCAGAACGCCGTGCAGCACACGGTGCCCGGCGGCCGCATCCGCGTCGGCTCACGCCTGGTGTCCGGGCGGATCGAGCTGTACGTCGCCGACAGCGGCCCCGGCGTCCAGGCGCAGGACGCCGAGGTCATCTTCGAGCGCTTCCGGCGCGGCACGTCCCGGCGCGGGGCCAGGACCAGCGGCGCGGGGCTGGGGCTCTCGATCGTCCGTGCGATCGCCCGCGGCCACCGCGGCGAGGTCGGGCTCCGCCCCACCGAGGGCGGCGGCGCCACATTCGTACTCGTACTGGAGGACCAGACATGAGCCGCGCTGCGGGAACCGGAGGCCGGACGTGAGCCGGGTGCTGATCGTGGAGGACGAGGAGCGCATCGCCTCCTTCGTCGACAAGGGACTGCGGGCCAACGGCTTCACGACGACGATCGTGTGCGACGGCGACGCGGCGTACGACTACGCCCTCACCGGCGGCTTCGACCTGATCCTGCTCGACATCGGGCTGCCGGGCCGGGACGGCTTCACCGTGCTCCGGGAGCTGCGCGAGGCGCGGGTTTCGGCGCCGGTGATCGTGCTGACGGCGCGGGACTCCGTGCGGGACACGGTCGCCGGGCTCGAAGGCGGCGCCGACGACTGGATGACGAAGCCGTTCCGGTTCGAGGAGCTGCTCGCGCGGGTGCGCCTGAGGCTGCGCACGGCGGCGCGGGCGCCCGAGGTGACGGTGTTGCGCAGCGGCGAGGTGACGCTCGACCTGCGCACGCGCAGGGCCCGTTCGGGCGAGCGCACGGTGGACCTGACGGCGCGGGAGTTCGTGCTCCTCGAGCTGTTCCTGCGCCACCCCGGGCAGGTGCTCTCGCGGGAGCAGATCCTGTCCCACGTGTGGGGCTACGACTTCGACCCGGGGTCGAACATCGTGGACGTGTACGTACGGGCACTGCGCAAGAAGCTGGGGGCGGAGCGGGTGGAGACGGTACGGGGAATGGGGTACCGGCTGCCCGGGTGACCTCGGCGGGACCCGGGTGCGGGATCGCCGGTGAAGTTCCTTTCATCTTCGGCTCATTGGGGACTCACGGCGCACCGAGACGCTGACTGCCGTGACCCTGACCCTGCGGCAAACGATCCTGCTCTGCCTGGCCCTCAGCCTGTGCGCGCTCCTCGTCGTCCCCGGCAACTTCCCCGGCCTGAGCGGTGACGCCCGCCTCACCCTCGCCGTCTTCGCCCTGGCCACCTGCGCCTGGATCGGCACGCCGATCGACGACACGTACATCGCGCTCGGCGCGGGCCTCGCCCTCACCGCCACCGGCGTGATCAGCAGCGACACCCTCTTCGGAACCCTCGGCGACGAGACGGTGTGGCTGCTGATCTGCGCGTTCGTGCTCGCCGCCGCCGTGGCGCGCAGCGGGCTCGCGGGGCGGGCGGCGGCGTTCCTGGTCAGCGGGGCCCGCAGCGTACGGCAGTTGACGCATCTGACGACCGCCGCGCTCGTCGTCACGGCCTTCGCGGTGCCCGCCACCTCCGGGCGGGCCGCGCTCGCGCTGCCCGTCTTCCTCGCGCTCGCCAAGGTCCTCGCCGACCGCAAACGGCTCGTGGTGATGCTGGCGCTGCTGTTCCCCACCGTGATCCTGCTGTCCGCCGTCGCGACCCTGATCGGCGCGGGCGCGCACCTGATCACCGTGTCGGTCCTGTGGGAGGCCACCGGTGAACGCATCGGCTTCACCCAGTGGCTGCTGCTCGGCCTGCCGCTGGCCATAGCGTCCTCGCACCTGGCGGCCGAGGCCGTGCTGTGGACGACGACCCGCCGCGCCGACCGCACGGGCTCCGTCCACATCACCGCCGAGCAGATCCAGGAGCACAGCGAACACCCCGTCACCGGCCCCTGGGAGCCCGCCGAGACGCGCTGCGCCCTGCTCCTCGCCACCGTCGTCGCCCTGTGGTGCAGCGAGCCCCTGCACCAGGTGCCGCCCGCCGTGGTCGCGCTGATCGGCGCGGTCGTCGCGTCCTCGCCCGCGCTCGGCACCGTACGCCTGAAGGACGCCCTGAAGACCGTGCCGTGGGCGCTGCTGCTGTTCATGGCGGCGACGATGGCCATGGGGGTGGCGCTCGCCGACTCGGGCGCGGCGAAGTGGCTGGTGTCGGGGCTTCCGGTGGACCTGCCGCCGGGGCTGTTCCTGGCCGCCGTCATCGTGATCAGCACGGCGGCGCACCTGGTGCTCCAGTCCCGCTCGGCCCGCTCGTCCGTCCTGGTGCCGCTGGTGGTCGCGGCGGCCGTGGGCGCGGGCGTGAACCCGGTCGCGGCGGCGCTCGCGTCCACGGCGGCCGCCGGCTTCTGCCACACGCTGCCCGCGTCCGCGAAGCCGGTGACGCTCTTCGCCGAAATACCCGGCACGCCCACCTACACCCCGCGCGACCTGCTGCGCCTGTCCGCCGTCCTGGCGCCCCTGACGGCCGCGCTGGTCCTCCTTTTCGCCCTCGCGGTGTGGCCGCTGCTCGGCGTGCCCGTCGTCCGCTGAGCCCCCCTTGGCCCGCCCGCCCGTCCACGCCACTCAAGGAGTACGTCCATGCCCCTGACCCGTTTCGCCGTCGCGCCCAGCGGCTTCAAGGAGTCCCTGTCCGCCCAGTCCGTGGCGGAGGCCATCGCCGCCGGGGTGCGGCGCGTCGTGCCGGACGCGGAGATCGACCTGATCCCGCTGGTCGACGGCGGCGAGGGCACCGCGCAGGCGCTGGCCGCCGCGACCGGGGGCCGTCTGGTGGCGCTGCCCGCGACGGGCCCCGTGGGCGAGCGCATCGGCACCCACTTCGCGCTCCTCGGCTCCGGCACCGCCGTCGTCGAGATGGCCGCGGCGGCCGGCCTCAGCCTGGTCCCGCGGGACCTGCGCGACCCGGGCGCCACCACCACGTACGGCGTGGGCGAGCTGATCCGCGCCGCCCTCGACGCCGGTGCCCGGCGCATCCTGGTGGGCTGCGGCGACTCGGGCACGTCGGACGGGGGTGCGGGGGCGCTGCAGGCCCTCGGCGCCCGGCTCCTGGACGAGGACGGCTGGGAACTGCCGCGCGGCGGCCGGGAGCTGATGCGGCTGCACCACATCGACACCAGCGGCCTCGACCCGCGCCTCGCGGACACCGAGCTGCTCGTCGCCTGCAACCCGCACAACGTCCTGTGCGGCGAGCACGGCGTGGCCCGCGTCTTCGGCCCGCAGAAGGGCGCGACCCCCGCGCAGGTCGAGCAGCTCGCGGCGGGCCTCGAACACTGGGCGTACGTCCTGACCCGCGACCTGAAGGTCACGGCCGACCTCTACAAGGGCGTCGGGACCGGCGCCTCCGGAGGCCTCGGCGCGGGGCTCGCCGCACTCGGCGCCGAGCTCCTGCCCCGCTTCGACGTGCTCCTGGACCATCTGGACCTGGACGCCCGCCTGGCCCGCGCCGACCTGGTCGTCACCGCCGAGGGCGCCCTTGACCACCAGACGCCGCGCGGCAAGGTCCCGGCCGAGGTGGCCCGGCGCGCCAAGCGGTTCGGGCGGCCCGTCCTGGTGCTCGCGGGCACCATCGGGGACGGGGCGCACGCGGTGCGCGATCTCGGCGTGGACGCCTACAGCGCGATCCTGCCCGCCCCGGTGTCGCTCCCGGAGGCGCTGAGCCGGGGCGGCGAGTTCCTGACGGACGCGACGGAGCGCGCCCTGCGCATGATCGTCCTGGGGTCCCGGCTGCGCCGTCAGGCGGCCGTGGCCTCGGCGGCGGCCTCGGTGCCGGTGTCCGGCACGCAACGCCCGTCCTCCGTGCGGTAGTTCCAGCGCGCCCCCTCGGTCACCAGCTCGCGGACGGCGCGCACGAAGCGCTCCACGTGCTCGTCGGGGGTGCCCGCGCCGAAGCTCACCCGGATCGCGTTCAGGGACCGCTCGCCGGGCGCGGCCTCGGGGGCGCCGCACTCGCCGGGCTCGTCGGGGGCGCCGCCGAGCAGGGTGCGCACGAGGGGGTGGGCGCAGAAGAGGCCGTCGCGCACCCCGATGCCGTACTCGGCGGACAGGGCGGCCGCGAAGTGCGAGCTGTTCCAGCCGTCGACGACGAAGGAGATGACGCCCACGCGCGGCGCGTCGTCCCCGAACAGGGAGAGCACCCGCACCTGCGGCACCGCGGCGAGCCCTTCGGTGACCGTCGCGATCAGCTGCCGCTCCCGCGCCACGAGCGCGTCGAACCCGGCCTCCGCCAGGGCCTTGCAGGCCGAGGCGATGGAGTAGGCGCCGATGACGTTGGGCGAGCCGGCCTCGTGCCGGGCGGCCGTGTCGTGCCACTCGACGTCCACTCCCCCGTCGGCGCGCCGCGCGACCTTCCGCGAGGCGCCGCCACCGGCGAGGTACGGCTCGGCCGCCTGGAGCCAGTCGGCCCGCCCGGCGAGCACTCCGGAGCCGAAGGGCGCGTACAGCTTGTGCCCGGAGAAGGCGATCCAGTCGACGTCAAGATCCCGTACGTCCACGGGGTGGTGGGGCGCCAACTGGGCGGCGTCGAGGACGATGCGGGCGCCGTGCGCGTGCGCGGCGGCGGCCAGCTCGCGCACCGGCCACAGCTCGCCGGTGACGTTCGATGCGCCGGTGACGCACACCAGGGCGGGGCCATAGGGGTGGCGGTCGGCGAGGGCGCGCTCCAGGGTGTGGACGGCCTCGTCGTGGGTGCGGGGGGCGTCGAGGTAGGTGACGCGGGCGTCGCGCCAGGGCAGCAGCGAGGCGTGGTGCTCGGTCTCGAACACGAAGACCTGGCAGTCGGCGGGCAGGGCGGCGGCGAGCAGGTTCAGGGAGTCGGTGGTCGACCGCGTGAACACCACCTGGTCGCCCTCGCGGCAGCCCAGGAACTCGGCGACGGTCTTCCGCGCGTTCTCGAACAGGTCGGTCGACAGCTGCGACAGGTATCCGGCGCCGCGGTGCACGCTCCCGTAGTACGGCGCGTACGCGGCCACGTCGTCCCAGACCCGCTGCAGGGCCGGGGCGCTGGCGGCGTAGTCGAGCGCGGCGTAGGTCACCTCGCCGCCGGTGACGAGGGGGACGGTGACGTCGCGGCCGAGGACGGGCAGCGGGGCGGCACAGCAGGGGTCGGCGGAGTCGGTGGGCTCGGCGGACACGGTGGTAGCAGGGGTGGCAGACATGGCGAACTCCCGTAAGAGGCAGGCGAGATCACTGGGCCGGACGTCGGTCGACGGCTCAGGAAAAGGTGAAATGGGTACGCGGAAAAGGGGCGTCGACGCCCTATCGCATTCGCTTGCTCACGAGACTGCTCCCTTGAGGACCAGGACCCCAGGGTTCAGAAGGGGTCCGCGCTTGCGGCGAACCTTGCTGTCCACCGCCTGGTCTTCACCCGGGGCACCCCGCCACGGACGGAGGGTTGCCGGACAGCGGGCCGGGGCCTGGTCGCTGTCGCTCATGACCTGGGAGCATCCTGCCATACGCCCCAGGGCACGCAACACCGAGGTCCACGATCCGGACTGCCGAGCCCCGTAAGGGGCGCGGGGAACTGCGCGCTCAGCGCGCGAAAAGCCGCAGACGCGTCTGCTCAGTACTCAGCAGATGCGTCTGCGGCTTTTTCGTGGCTGGTCGCGCAGTTCCCCGCGCCCCTTACGGGGCTCAGCTGTTACTGGCCGTGACCCAGCGCGCCAGCGCGGCCCTCGCCGCCCCGGAGTCGATGGCCTCGGCCGCCTCGGCCATCCCGGCCCGGATCTGCTCGGAGAGCGCCCCCTCCCCCGGCGCCAGGGCGACCAGCGCCGCCGCCGAGTTCAACAGCACAGCATCCCGCACGGGACCTTTCTCCCCGTCCAGAAGCCGCCGCGCCACCTCCGCGTTGTACGAGGCGTCGGCGCCCCGCAGCGCCTCGACCGGGACCAGGTCGATGCCGACGTCCCGGGGGTCGAAGGCCTCCTCGTGGACGCTCCCGTCCCGGACCACCCACACCCGCGAGGTGGCCGTCGTCGTCAGCTCGTCGAGCCCGTCGTCACCGCGGAAGACGAGCGCCGAGGAGCCGCGCTCGGCGAGGACGCCGGCGAGGATCGGCGCCATCCGCGCGTCGGCGACGCCGGTGGCCTGCGCCCGCACCTTGGCCGGGTTGGTGAGCGGGCCGAGGAAGTTGAACGTGGTCCGGATGCCCAGCTCGCGCCGCGCGGGCGCCACGTGCCGCAGCGCGGGGTGGAACTTCACCGCGAAGCAGAAGGTGATCCCGGCCTCCTCGGCGACCTCCCGCACCCGTCGGGGGGTCAGCTCCAGGTTCACGCCGAGCTTCTCCAGGACGTCGGAGGCGCCGCTCGCGGAGGACGCCGCGCGGTTGCCGTGCTTGACGACCTTCGCGCCGGTCCCGGCGACGACGATCGCCGACATGGTGGAGATGTTCACGGTCTTGGCGCCGTCGCCGCCGGTGCCGACGATGTCGACGCTCGGCCCGGGCACATCGATGACGTGGGCGTGCTCGTACATCGTGCGGACCAGGCCGGAGATCTCCTCGACGGTCTCGCCCTTGGCGCGCAGCGCCACCGCGAAGCCCGCGATCTGCGCGTCCGTGGCCTCGCCGCTCATGATGCGGTCCATGGCCCAGGCCGTGTCGTCCGCGCTCTGGTCGCGCCCGTCGAGCAGCCCGTTCAGTACGTCGGGCCAGGAACGGGCCGCCGCGGTGTCGCCTCCTGCGGGGGTCACAGCGCTCATGGCCGCTCCTGGGTTCGTAGACGAAGACATCCCAAGCCTTCTTGGGGTGGGTCCACCCTATCCAGCCCCCAGGACGGCAAAGAGCCCCGTCCATGCTCTGGACGGGGCTCCTGCCGTGGCGACCTTCGGGTCAGCGCCTCACAGGGCGCTCAGGTGATCAGTGGTGGCCGTGGCCGCTCGTGATCTCCTTGTACTCCTCCGCGGTGGGCTTCGGGATCTGGCTGTCCTCGCCGTAGAAGCCCTTGGAGAGCTTCGCCCGCAGCTTCTGCGGACCCTTGACCTTGCGCTCCACGCCGTTCTCGTCGACCGTCGGGCCGAGTTCGAGCGGCTGGTACTGCTCGTGCGCGGTCAGGGTGTGCAGCTGCTCCTTGTTGAGCGGCTCGTGCACCTCGATGAACTCACCGTGCGGCAGGCGCTTGATGATGCCGGACTCGCGTCCGTGCAGCACCTTGTCCTTGTCGCGGCGCTGGAGGCCGAGGCAGATCCGCTTGGTGACGATGAACGCGATGACCGGTCCGGCGAAGAAGAAGATCCGGACGAACCAGGTGATCGCGTTGATCGACAGGTGGAAGTGCGTGGCCCACAGGTCGTTTCCACCACCGATGAGCAGGACGAAGTACCACGTCATCCAGGCCACACCGAAGGCGGTGCGGGTCGGGGCGTTGCGCGGGCGGTCCAGGATGTGGTGCTCGCGCTTGTCCCCGGTGATCCAGGCCTCGATGAACGGGTACACCGCGATGGCCACCAGGACCAGCGGGAAGATGATCAACGGGATGAACACACCCAGGACGAGCGTGTGACCCCAGAGGTTGATCTCCCAGCCCGGCATGACACGGATCAGGCCTTCGGAGAAGCCCATGTACCAGTCGGGCTGAGCGCCGGTGGACACCTGGTCCGGGCGGTAGGGCCCGAGAGCCCAGATCGGGTTGATCGTGGCGATCGCCGAGACGGCCGCGATGACACCGAAGACCAGGAAGAAGAAGCCTCCGGCCTTGGCCATGTAGACCGGGAGCAGCGGCATGCCGACGACGTTCTTGTTGGTCTTGCCGGGGCCCGCGAACTGCGTGTGCTTGTGGTAGAAGACCAGGATCAGGTGCGCCACCACGAGCCCGAGCATGATGCCCGGCAACAGCAGGATGTGGACCGAGTAGAACCGCGCCACGAAGTCTCCGCCGGGGAACTCCCCGCCGAACAGGAACATCGAGAGGTACGTTCCGACGATCGGCACCGACAGGACGGCACCCTGCATGAAGCGGACACCGGTGCCCGACAACAGGTCGTCCGGGAGCGAGTAACCGGTGAAGCCGGTGAACATGCCGAGGACGAACAGCAGGAAGCCGAACAGCCAGTTGACCTCGCGCGGCTTGCGGAAGGCGCCCGTGAAGAAGACGCGCATCATGTGCACGAACATGGCCGCGAGGAAGATCAGCGCCGCCCAGTGGTGGATCTGCCGGATCAGCAGACCACCGCGCACATCGAAGGAGATGTGCATGGTCGAGTTGAACGCCTCGGACATCAGCTGGCCCTGCAGGGGCACGTAGCTGCCGTGGTACTCCACCTCGTTCATCGACGGGTGGAAGAACAGCGTCAGGTACACACCCGTGAGGATGATGATGATGAAGCTGTAGAGGCAGATCTCGCCGAGCATGAAGGACCAGTGGTCCGGGAAGATCTTGCGCATGTTGGCCTTGGCCAGGGAGTAGATCCCCAGCCGGCCGTCGGCCCAGTCGGCGACCCGCTCGCCCGCGGGTGCCTTCTTGCGTGAGTCGGCGGCCGGGGCCTCTGTCGCCGTGGTGTTCTCGGTGCTCATCCGCGCTCCCAGAAGGCAGGACCGACGGGCTCGTCGAAGTCGCCGTGCGCCTCGAGGTAGCCCTCCTCGTTCACGCCGATCTTCAACTGCGGAAGGGCGTGACCGGCGGGGCCGAAGATGACTCGGGCGCCGTCGGAGAGGTCGAAGGTGGACTGGTGGCACGGGCAGAGAGCGTGGTGCGTCTGCTGCTCGTACAGGGAGATCGGGCAGCCCACGTGGGTGCAGATCTTGGAATACGCGACGACGCCCTCGTGCGACCACTCCAGCTCGCGCTTGTCCTTGATGTTGTCCGGCTGGATCCGGACGATCATCAGGGCCGCCTTGGCGATCTGGGTCTGGAAGTCGTGGTCGTGCTCCTCCAGGCCCTCGGGCTTGGCGAAGGTGAGCGAACCGACCTGGACGTCCGAGGGGCGCAGCGGCTCGTTCGTGTTCATGTTCACGAGCAGCTTGCCCTTGGACCACAGGGTGTGCCGGAGCTTGTCCTCCGGCAGCGGACCGAGGTCACGCAGCAGGACGACACCGGACAGCGGGACCATGGCGAGGGCGCCGAACATGGTGTTGCGGATCAGCTTGCGCCGACCGAGCTGGGACTCCTTCGCGCCCGCCGCGAAGTCCGCCATCACCTTGGCCTTGACCTCGGGCTCGGCCTCGATGGGGTGCCGGTCGTCGGCGACCTCTACGTCGGACATCAGGGTGCGGGCCCAGTGGACCGCGCCCGCGCCGATGCAGAAGAGCGCGATGCCGAGGGTCATGCCCAGGGAGAAGTTGAGCGCGCTGATGTGGCCGATGGGCCAGATGTAGACGCTCTTGTCGACCGGGAAGGCCACGAACGAGGCGATGAAGGCCACGGTGGCCAGCATCGAGATCGTGAACAGGAGCGCGACCGTGCGCTCGGAGCGCCGGGCGGCCTGCTCGTCGATGTCCTGGACGCGGTGCTCGTGGGGCGGCAGCCCCGGGTCCGCGAACGGGTCGGCCTCGTCGGCCACGGCTACCGCGCCGTGGGCGGATTCCTGCTCGCTGGGCAGGTTCTCTTCTGGATTCTCTTGGCTACTCATGACTTCTTGGCCTTTGCGGTCCGGGCGGCGACCCACACGGCGACCGCGATCAGTGCGCCGAGGCCGAAGATCCAGGCGAACAGGCCTTCACTGACCGGTCCGAGACCGCCCAGCTTGAGGCCGCCCGGGCTCTCGGTCTTCTCACCGTTGACCGCGTCGAGGTACGCGATGATGTCCTTCTTGGCCTTCTCCGGCATCGTCGTGTCGGGGAAGGACGGCATGTTCTGCGGGCCCGTCTGCATGGCCTCGTAGATGTGCTTGGGGCTGACGCCCTCAAGGCTCGGTGCGTACTTGCCGTGCGTCAACGCGCCGCCTTCACCAGTGAAGTTGTGGCACTGGGCGCAGTTGGTACGGAACAGTTCGCCGCCCTTGGCGATGTCGGCGCCCTCGGGGCTGACCTGCTTCTCGGTGGGGATGTTCGGTCCCGCGCCGAGCGAGGCGATGTACGCGGCGAGCTGGTCGATCTGAGCCTGGCTGTAGATGACCTTCTTCTTGGGCGCCTGGGCGCCCTGCTGCTGGAGCGGCATCCGGCCGGTGCCGACCTGGAAGTCGACAGCGGCGGCGCCCACGCCCACCAGGCTCGGGCCGTCGGAACTGCCCTGACCGCCGGTTCCGTGGCAGCTGGAGCAGCCAACGGCATAGAGCTTCTTGCCCTCGTCGATGGCGAGGGACTGAGCGGTTTCGTCGGCCTGCGCCTTGTCCGCCGGCGCGAACGCGGCGTACAGCCCCCCGGTGGCCGCCAGCGCGAGGAGTAGGACGACGACCGCCGCCAGCGGATGGCGTCGTCGTGCGGAGAGCTTTTTCACGGATTACCCCGGTGTCAGGATCTTCTGCGTCGATGCTTCTGGAATGTGTCGGTACGTCGGGTGCGTCAGCGCGGCCGAGGGCCGCCGCGGTCCCCGCTACCGTCTACTTGATCATGTAGATCGTGGCGAAGAGGCCGATCCAGACGACATCGACGAAGTGCCAGTAGTAGGACACGACGATGGCGGCGGTCGCCTGCTCGTGGGTGAACCTCCTGGCCGCGTAGGTGCGGCCGAGGACCAGCAGGAAGGCGATCAGGCCGCCTGTCACATGCAGTCCGTGGAAGCCGGTGGTCAGGTAGAACACCGAGCCGTACGGGTCGGACGAGAGCGAGAGGCCCTCGTGCTTGACCAGCTCCGTGTACTCGAAGACCTGACCGCCGATGAAGATCGCACCCATGATGAAGGTGACGATGAACCACATCCGGAGCTTCTTCACATCACCGCGCTCGGCGGCGAAAACGCCGAGCTGGCAGGTGAGGGAGGAGAGCACCAGGATCGTGGTGTTCGTCGCCGAGAACGGGAAGTTCAGGCTCGACGCCATTTCCTTCCAGTGATCGGGACCCGTAACCGATCGCAGGGTGAAGTACATCGCGAAGAGGGCCGCGAAGAACATCAGCTCGGAACTCAGCCAGATGATGGTTCCGACGCTGGTGAGGTTCGGTCGATTGACCGGCGGGTGCGCGTGCCCGGTATCTACTGTCGTTGCTGTCGCCACGACCGACATTATGTCGGTCGCTTATCTCGCTCTCACCCCGGGGGGTGCCGTTCGGAGTGTCTGTGGGGTGTGTCCTGCCCGGATGGCCCATCGCGGGGGCGTCCGAAGCGGTGTTGACGGGGTGTCGGGAGGAGTAGCATCCGCGCGAGACACCACTCGACCAAGCGGAGGAACCATGCAGCCGACCGCCACGGTGCTGGTCTACAGCGACAACGCGAACACCCGTGAGCAGGTCCGCCTGGCCACCGGACGCCGGCCGGCCAGCGATGTCCCAGAAGTCCGCTTCATCGAGTGCGCGACCCTGCCCGCGGTCCTGGCCGAGCTCGAACGGGGCGGGATCGACGCCTGCGTCCTTGACGGTGAGGCCGTTCCGGCGGGCGGCATGGGCGTGTGCAGGCAGATCAAGGACGAGATCTTCCAGGCCCCGCCGGTGCTGCTGCTCATCGGGCGCCCGCAGGACGCCTGGCTGGCTACCTGGAGCCGTGCGGAGGCCGCGGTGACCCTGCCGGTCGACCCGGTGGAGTTCGCGGCCTCACTGGCCGCCCTGCTGCGTGACAGGACGGCGCTGAGCGCCTGACGGGGCCCTGCTGGACCAGTGGGACCCGACTGGTCCAGCAGGAGCACCAGCAGGACGGGCGGGACCAGCCTGACGGGCGGGACTCAGACCGACTGAGGGCGCAGTCTCGCCACGTCCGCGGGCTTGGGGCCCTTCTTGGCGCCGTCGAGGAGGGCGCTGCCCTCGACCCACTTCTTCCAGCTCACGTTCCAGTCGCCGAATCCGTTCCCGAACGGGTCCATGTCGGCGCCGTAACTGTTGACGACCTTCACGATGTCACCCTGACGGACGGTCTCGTAGAACCACGCGGCGTTGCCGGTGCTCATGCCGGTGCAGCCGTGGCTGGTGTTCGCGTTGCCCTGGGAGCCCACCGACCAGGGGGCGGCGTGCACGTACTCGCCGCTGTCGGTGACCCTGGTCGCGTAGTAGACCATCTTGTCGTAGAAGTCCGACGCGCCGATGCTGGCGCTGGTCATGCGGACCGCGTACTCCTTGCCCAGGACCACCTTGATGCCGTTGCGGGTGGCGTAGCCGGGCTTGCCGGTGGTGACCGGCATGGAGTTGATCTCCTCGCCGTTGCGGTAGACGGTCATCCAGTGCGAGCCCGCGTCCGTCACGGCCACGATCTTGTCGCCGGTGGTGAACCGCAGCGGCTTGGTCCCCGCGCCCCAGAGTTTGTCGGTGACCTTGATGCCTTCGAGGTTGCTTGTGACGTCGACGGTGGCGTCGGTGGGCCAGTAGTCCTTGGGGCGGTAGTGCAGCGTCTGGCTGTCCACCCAGTGCCAGGCGCCCTCCGTGGCGGGCTGCGAGCGCACCTTCAGGGCGCGTTCGACGATGCCCCTGGCCTCCTTGCCCTTGACCTTGGCGCTGAGCTTGGCCGTGACGGGCTGGCCGACGCCGTACTTGCCCGCCACCGGGCCGAGGGTGACCTTCAGCTGCTTCTTCTTGGCGGCCTTGTCGGTGGCGAAGTTCAGGACCTTGCGGCCCGGTGAGCCCTCGTCGTCCTCGGTGCTCACCCGCACCGTGTAGTCGGCGCCCGCCGCGAGGGGCGCGGTGCTGTGCCACCGGGAGCCGTCGGCGGTCAGCTCGCCCGCCACGTACCTGCCCATGGCGTCGGTGGCCGTCACGTCGGTGATGCGGCCCTCGTCGCCCTCCGCGGTGATCTCCAGCGGCTTGTCGGGGTCGGCCTTCTGGCTGCCCGCGGGGCCGTTGAACGCGATCTGGCTCGCCGCGTCGTACGGCTTGGCCGAGAGCGGATGGCCGTCGCTGCCGCAGGCCGTGGCCCCCGCACCGAGGGCGACCACCAGCATCGTGCAGCTCAGTACCGTGCGGATTCGCGGTGAGTGTCTCATGAGCACACGCTATGAAGATTCGTCGGCACCGGCGCGCCGAGTGACCCGTACGAGTTCCGCCGAAAGGCCGAGTGGGCGAACGGCCGAGGGGCCCGGACGCTCCTGACGGAGTGTCCGGGCCCCTCGGGACCGCTGGTACGGGAGAACTACTGGTTCTGGTTCTCGCCGCGGTAGTACTCGAAGACCCAGCCCCACAGTCCGATGAGGAGCAGCGGAGCGGAGAAGTACAGCAGCCACCAGCCGAAGACGACGCCCATGAAGGCGAGCGCGCCACCGACGGCCAGGGAGAGCGGCTGCCAGCTGTGCGGGCTGAAGAAGCCCACCTCGCCGGCCTCGTCCGCCACGTCGGCCTCGGTGTTGTCCTGTGCGGAGGCGTCGACACGCCGGGCCGTGAAGGCCAGGTAGTAGCCGATCATGATGCACAGGCCGAAGGCCAGGAAGAGCGCGGTGGTACCGGCGGGCTCCTTCGACCACCAGCCATAGACGATCGCCATGGCCAGTACGAAGACGCTCAGCCAGATGAACATCTTGCCCTGGATCTTCACTTGCCGGCCTCCTTGCCGCCAGCGAGAGCCTTCTCGCCGTGACCGGCGTTCTCGAGCTGGTCGAGAGCGGCGATCTCCGGGTGGTGCAGGTCGAACGCCGGGGATTCGCTACGAATACGCGGCAGCGTGAGGAAGTTGTGCCGCGGCGGCGGGCAGGACGTGGCCCACTCCAGCGAGCGGCCGTAGCCCCACGGGTCGTCGACCTCGATCTTCTTGCCGTACTTGGCCGTCTTCCAGATGTTGTAGAAGAACGGCAGGATCGACAGGCCGAGCAGGAACGAGGCGATCGTCGAGATCGTGTTCAGGGCGGTGAAGCCGTCCGCGTCCAGGTAGTCCGCGTACCGGCGCGGCATGCCCTCGGCACCCAGCCAGTGCTGGACGAGGAACGTGCCGTGGAAGCCGATGAACAGCGTCCAGAACGTGATCTTGCCGAGCCGCTCGTCCAGCATCTTGCCGGTGAACTTGGGCCACCAGAAGTGGAATCCGGCGAACATCGCGAACACCACGGTGCCGAAGACGACGTAGTGGAAGTGCGCGACCACGAAGTACGAGTCCGACACGTGGAAGTCCATCGGCGGCGAGGCCAGGATGACGCCCGTCAGACCACCGAAGGTGAAGGTGATCAGGAAGCCGATCGCCCAGAGCATCGGGGTCTCGAAGGACAAGGACCCCTTCCACATCGTTCCGATCCAGTTGAAGAACTTCACGCCTGTTGGCACGGCGATCAGGAACGTCATGAAGGAGAAGAACGGTAGGAGTACGCCGCCTGTGACGTACATGTGGTGCGCCCACACCGTCACCGAGAGACCGGCGATGGCGATGGTCGCGCCGATGAGACCCATGTAGCCGAACATCGGCTTGCGCGAGAACACCGGGATGACTTCGGAAATGATTCCGAAGAATGGCAGGGCGATGATGTACACCTCTGGATGGCCGAAGAACCAGAAGAGGTGTTGCCACAGCAAGGCCCCGCATGCCGGGGGCGCGCATGCAGATGATGGTGGTGATGAAGTTGACCGAGCCGAGGATCGTGCCGAAGCCGGAGAAGGCCAGACCCATGATCCACATGTCGGCGCCGATGCCGGGCGACCGGACCGCGTCCGAGAGCGGCGAGTAGGCGAACCAACCGAAGTCCGCGGCGCCGTTCGGGGTCAGGAAGCCGCCGACGGCGATCAGCGAGCCGAACAGGTACAGCCAGTAGGCGAACATGTTCAGACGCGGGAACGCCACGTCGGGCGCGCCGATCTGGAGCGGCATGATCCAGTTCGCGAAGCCCGCGAACAGCGGCGTCGCGAACATCAGCAGCATGATCGTGCCGTGCATCGTGAACGCCTGGTTGAACTGCTCGTTCGACATGATCTGCGTACCCGGGCGGGCGAGCTCGGCGCGCATGAAGAGCGCCATCACTCCGCCGATGCAGAAGAACGCGAACGACGTGACCAGATAGAGCGTGCCGATCGTCTTGTGGTCAGTGGTGGTCAGCCACTTGATGACGACGTTTCCCGGCTGCTTGCGCCTGACCGGCAGCTCGTCCTCGTACGAGTCGGCTGCTGCCGCGGCACCCTGGGGTTCGTTGAGGATGCTCACAGGTTGTTCGTCTCCCGGTTCTTCTCGTGGCCCGTCTGCTCGATGCCGGCCGGGATGTAACCGGTCTGGTTCTTCTTCGCGAGGTCCTCGAGGTGCTTCTGGTAGCGCTCGGGAGAGACGACCTTGACGTTGAAGAGCATCCGGGAGTGGTCGACGCCGCAGAGCTCGGCGCACTTGCCCATGAAGGTGCCCTCCTTGTTCGGAGTGACCTCGAAGGCGTTGGTGTGACCCGGGATGACGTCCTGCTTCATCAGGAACGGAACCACCCAGAAGGAGTGGATGACGTCACGCGAAGTCAGTACGAAGCGGACCTTCTCGCCCTTGGGGAGCCAGAGGGTCGGGCCGGGGTTGCCGTTCTGCGGGTTCCGCTCGCCGGGCGTACCGACCTGGTAGACGCCGCCGGCGTTGGCCGGGAAGTCCTTGCGGAACCGGTCCGGAATGGCGTCCAGTTCCTTGGCGGTCCTGGCGTTGTCCTTGTTGGAGCCCTTCACGTTCTCGATGTAGTTGAAGCCCCAGCTCCACTGGAAGCCGACCACGTTGATGGTGTGGGCGGGCTTGTCGTCGAGCTTCAGGAGCTTGGACTCATCGCGTGCCGTGAAGTAGAAGAGCACCGAGACGATGATGAGCGGGACCACCGTGTACAGCGCCTCGATGGGCATGTTGTAACGCGTCTGCGGAGGGACCTCCACCTTGGTGCGGCTGCGCCGGTGGAAGATGATGCTCCACACGATCAGGCCCCAGACCAGCACGCCCGTGGCGAGCGCAGCCGCCCACGAGCCCTGCCAGAGGGAGAGGATCCGCGGAGCCTCCTCCGTGACCGGGGTCGGCATACCAAGGCGGGGAAAGTCCTTGTATGTGCAACCGGTGGCGGTTACCAGGACCAGGCCCGCAGTCAATGCCTGCAGCAGCTTCCGCCGCATCGGGCGCCGCGGCGAGCGGTCGGAGCCGTTGGGACTCACGTAGCGCCTTCCCGAGAGTCTCGCCCGCGCTGTTGGCTGCGGCCTTCTCGGTGGTCGGTCGCCGCCCTGCGTCGGGCAGGGGTTTGGATGTTTATGCGGACCAAACCCTACTGGACGCTATTTGGGGTCGCGCGGGGAGGGTGCCTAACGCGCCGCGGGTCACCCTGAAGAGGTGGGATGCCCCTCCGTCGGCCGGTATCTGACGGAGGGTTGGGGCGCCCTCCCGCCCAGGGGGGATCGCATGTTCGGCGGCTGCGGGTCCGCTCCCATTGCTCGCGCAGTTCCCCGCGCCCCTTACGGGGCACGGCATCCGCCGGAACGTTTAGCTTTGGCCCGTGTCCTACTTCGACGTTGCCTCCGCTGCTCCTCTTCATCCCGTAGCCCGGCAGGCGCTGCTGGCCTCCCTGGACGAGGGGTGGGCCGATCCGGCGCGGTTGTACCGGGAGGGGCGGCGGGCCCGGATGCTGCTCGACGCGGCGCGGGAGGCCGCCGCCGAGGCCGTGGGGTGCCGGGCGGACGAGCTGGTGTTCACTCCATCGGGGACCCGGGCGCTGCACGACGGCATCGCGGGAGCCCTCGCCGGACGGCGTCGGGTGGGACGGCATCTGGTGGCGTCTGCCGTCGAACACTCGGCCGTACTCCATTCGGCCGCGGCGCACGAGGCGGCGGGCGGGGCGGTCACCGAGGTCGGCGTGGACCGGGCGGGCGCGGTGACGGCGGCGGCGTACGCGGAGGCGCTGCGCGCGGACACGGCGCTGGCGTGTCTGCAGTCCGCCAATCACGAGGTCGGCACCGAGCAGCCGGTGGCCGAGGTCGCCGAGGTCTGCCGGGCGGCCGGGGTGCCGCTGCTCGTGGACGCCGCGCAGTCGCTGCCGTGGGGCGCGGTGGACGGCGACTGGTCGCTGCTCGCCGCGAGTGCGCACAAGTGGGGCGGGCCCGCCGGGGTGGGGCTGCTCGTGGTGCGCAAGGGGGTGCGGTTCGCGCCGCGGGGGCCGGTGGACGAGCGGGAGTCGGGGCGCTCCCCCGGCTTCGAGAACATTCCGGCGATCGTGGCGGCCGCGGCGGCGCTGCGGGCGGTGCGGGCCGAGGCGGTGGCGGAGGCGGCGCGGCTGCGGGAGCTGACGGAGCGGATCCGGGCGCGGGTGCCCGATCTTGTGCCGGATGTGGAGGTGGTCGGCGATCCGGTGCGGCGCCTGCCCCACCTCGTCACCTTCTCCTGTCTCTATGTCGACGGGGAGAGTCTGCTGCACGAGCTGGACCGGGCCGGCTTCTCGGTGTCGTCCGGCTCGTCCTGTACGAGCAGCACGCTGACGCCGAGCCATGTGCTCACGGCCATGGGTGTGGTGAGCGAGGGCAATGTGCGGGTGTCGCTGCCGCCGGGCACCGAGGACGCCGAGGTCGAGCGGTTCCTGGAGGTGCTGCCGGGCGCCGTGGCCGGGGTGCGCGAGAAGCTGGGCGCGCCGGTCGGTGTCACCGCGGCGGGCACCCTGGACGAGCTGACCGTCGACGCCCTGGGCGAGCGCTGCCCGCTGCCCGTGATCGAGCTGGCGAAGGCGCTGCCCCGGGTCCGGGTCGGCGGCACGGTCACCGTCCTGTCGGACGACGAGGTCGCGGCCGTGGACATCCCGGCGTGGTGCTGGACGCAGGAGCAGGAGTACGTCGGGGCGCGGGAGCGGGCGGACGGGGTGGCCTACGAGGTGCGGCGGCTGGTGTGAGCCGGGGTGCCGGGTGCGGGGTGCCGGTCGGCGCCGCGCACCCGGCGGCAGGTCACGGCAGGTGGACCTTGACCTCGGCGGCGGCCTCGTCGCCGTACTGCTTGGTGAAGCGCTCCATGAACTGGACGCGCTGCAGCTCGTACTCCTGGGTGCCGGTGGTCTCGATCACCAGGGTGGCGAGCATGCAGCCGACCTGGGCGGCGCGCTCGTGCGAGACGCCCCAGGCCAGGCCGGAGAGGAAGCCGGCGCGGAAGGCGTCGCCGACGCCCGTCGGGTCGGCCTTGGCCTTCTCCTCGGGCACGCCGACCTCGATCGGGTCCTCGCCGACGGCCTCGATGCGCACGCCGTTCGCGCCGAGGGTGGTCACGCGGTGGCCGACCTTGGCGAGGATCTCGGCGTCGGTCCAGCCGGTCTTGGACTCGATGAGCCCCTTCTCGTACTCGTTGGAGAAGAGGTAGGTCGCGCCCTCCAGGAGGGTGCGGATGTCGTCGCCGCTCATGCGGGCGATCTGCTGGGAGAAGTCCGCGGCGAACGGGATCCGGCGGGTGCGGCACTCCTCGGTGTGGCGGAGCATCGCCTCCGGGTCGTCGGCGCCGATCAGGACCAGGTCGAGGCCGCCGACGCGGTCGGCGACCGTCTTCAGCTCGATGAGGCGGGCCTCGCTCATCGCGCCGGTGTAGAAGGAGCCGATCTGGTTGTGGTCGGCGTCCGTGGTGCACACGAAGCGGGCGGTGTGCAGGGTCTCGGAGATACGGACCGAGGCGGTGTCCACCCCGTGCCGGTCGAGCCAGGCGCGGTACTCGTCGAAGTCGGCGCCGGCGGCGCCGACGATGACGGGGCCGGTGCCGAGCTGGCCCATACCGAAGCAGATGTTCGCGGCGACGCCGCCGCGGCGGACGTCTAGGGCATCGACCAGGAAGGAGAGGGAGACCGTGTGCAGCTGATCCGCGACCAGCTGGTCGGCGAAGCGGCCGGGGAAGGTCATGAGGTGGTCGGTGGCGATGGAGCCGGTGACTGCGATTCGCACGGCGAGAAGCTCCTGCGGCGAGGCGAGGGGTTGACGGTTAACGCTATCCGGTCGAACACCCAACATAGAACTGGCCAAAAATACCCAATAGTAGGTCTTTCTTCTTCGCCGTAGCGGTGCATACGGTTCCGTTATGGCCGTCATCCCGAAGCACAGCGTTCCGCAGCACTCCGCCGAAGCCGTGGAGGTGCCGCGCGCCGAGACCCTGGAGACGCTGCGCGGCGACTGCGCCCGCATGGCCCCGCACTGGGTGGTGCCCGCCGTGGCGGCCGCGCCGGTGCCGCCGTCGCTGATCCACGGGGTCACAGTCCCGGCCGCGTCCGCCCGCGTCATCGACCGGATGCCGGAGTACGGCAACTGAGACCGGGGCCGGGGCCCCGACACCGGCCGCGCCTCCCCGGCGCGCGCTGAGGGAACCGTGCGCTCCCCCGCCGCGTCCCACCGCTGTCCCCTTCAGAGGGGATGCGATGTACGCCGAAACCTCATGGGTGGGGTTTCTGCGACCAGGGACGGCTCGGCGTTCTAAGGAGCGATGCGGTGAGCAGCGAGCAGACGCAGGACGGACAACGGCGGCGGTCCCCGCTGCTGGTCGCCTCGGTCGCGGCCGCGGTGCTGCTCGCGGGCGGCGGCGGGGCGTATCTGGCGACCGTGTCGTCCGACGGCGACGACGGCCGCGACTCGGCGACGGGTGACGGTGGCGCGCCGCCGCCGCTCACCCTCGACGCGTACACCGGCGACCGCGACGGCCGGAGCAGCCAGGGCCCCGACGGCAGCACCGAAGGCATCGCGCCGGGCGAGCCCGACCCGAACGGCGCGACGTACAAGGCCGTGGGCGAGCTGCCCGACGGGCCGGAATCGGCGGCCGTGCACCAGGTGCGCGGCGACGTCCCGCGCGACCGGGTGGACCGGCTCGCCAAGGCCCTCGGCATCTCCGGCACCCCGCTCACCCGCGACGACGCCTGGTGGATCGGCCCCTCGAACGACGGCGCGGGCCCCTCGCTGCGGGTGAGCAAGGCGGCGCCCGGCACCTGGACGTACACCCGGCACGCGACCCCGGGCGGCGACAACTGCCTGAAGGGCAAGCGGTGTCCGGGTACCGGCTCCGACGCGGGTACGAGCACCGGGGCTCCCGACCGCCGCCCGGCCGACGACTCCGGCGGCGCCGTCAGCGAGGCCGCCGCGAAGAAGGCGGCCGCCCCCGTCCTGAAGGCCGTCGGCCTGGACGACGCGAAGCTCGACGCGCGCCAGCTCATGGGGGCGGTGCGGGTGGTGAACGCCGACCCGGAGGTGGGCGGCCTGCCGACGTACGGCTGGTCGACGGGCGTCCAGGTCGGCGCCGACGGCCAAGTGGTCGGCGGCAGCGGGCACCTGACCGAGCCGGAGAAGGGGGCGACGTACCCCGTCGTGGGCGCGGGCAAGGCGCTCGACCTGCTGAACAAGTCCGGCCGGGGCGACGGGCGCGGGGGCATCGGCGGCTGTGCGCGGCCAGTGCCGCACGGGGACGGCGACGACGCGTCCAAGGACAAGAACAAGGACGAGGACAAGGGCGCCGACGCGCCCAAGGGCCAGGGCGCCGACGGCGTGGCGCCGGGCGAGCCCGCCCCCGGCAAGAACGCCCCGTGCCCGCCCTCCCCCAAGCCGCCGGCACCGCAGCCGATCGCGGTCGAGGACGCCGAGTTCGGGCTCGCGGCGCAGTTCGTGGACGGGTGGACCGCGCTCGTGCCGTCGTGGCTGTTCGAGGTGAAGCCCGCGGGCGCGCCGGAGGCCTACACGGTGACGCACCCCGCGGTGGACCCGAAGTACCTGCGGGCGCCGGGCGATTCCGGCACCGTCGGCCCTCCTGAGGGGCCGACCGTGCGGCCCGGTGACCCGGACACCCTGACCGAGGACGTGAAGGTCGAGGGCTACAGCACGGCGGGCCGGACCCTGACCCTGCACTTCACGGACGGGGTGTGCAGCACGTTCGCGGCCTCGGCGAAGGAGCGCGGCGGGCAGGTCGAGGTGGAGGTCACCTCGACCACGAAGAAGGGCACGGTGTGCGTCGCGATGGCGCGGTCCTACGTCCTGTCGGTGAAGCTGGACGCGCCGCTCGGCGACCGGAAGGTCGTGACCGAGGGCGGCAAGGCGGTGCCGCGCGACGACGGCATGCGCAAGGGAACTCCGGCACCCCAGAAGTAGCGCCCGCGCCAGGCAGGACGAAGGCCGGGCACGACGAAGGCGGCGGCTCCCCTGGAAGGGAGCCGCCGCCTTCGTACGCTCTGCCTGGTCACCGCCCGCGCGAGGCGGACGCGGACCGGCTCAGCTGAACGAGTCGCCGCAGGCGCAGGAGCCGGTGGCGTTCGGGTTGTCGATCGTGAAGCCCTGCTTCTCGATGGTGTCGACGAAGTCGATGGAGGCACCGCCCAGGTACGGAGCGCTCATGCGGTCGGTGACGACCTTCACACTGCCGAACTCCTTGACGACGTCGCCGTCCAGCGAGCGCTCGTCGAAGAAGAGCTGGTACCGCAGGCCCGAGCAGCCACCGGGCTGAACGGCCACGCGCAGCGCCAAGTCGTCCCGGCCTTCCTGGTCAAGGAGGGCCTTGACCTTCTCCGCGGCGGCGTCGGACAGGAGGATGCCGTCGCTCACGGTGGTGGTCTCGTCCGATACGGACATCTGCTTCTCTCCCGGGTTGTACGGAGACTGCTTGCCGACGGTTGCAACCGGCGGAGCGGCGTGTTCATTCCCATGCTCGCACACGGGGCCGCACGGGGGATGCGTCACATCGACACTATGGCCATCGTCAAACTGACGTGAAGCAGTTATGATAGATAGTGTCAATTCGACGAAAAGGATCCGTGGTGCCGACCTCCGGCCCACTTCGGTCCCGGCCCCGGCCGCGACCATCACAGAAGAAAGGGTGTGTGTCGTGACCACCGCCCAGACCACCGTGGACCGCTCCGAGCTCGACGTACAGCCGACCCCGCTCGCCCTGCTGCTGCTCGGCCGCGAGGCCGACCCCCGGAGCGAGCGCGGCGTGGAGTGCCCCGGCGATCTGCCCTCGCCCTCGGACCCCGGCCTGGTGGAGCGCGCCCGCGCCGCCAAGGAGCGGCTCGGCGACAAGGTCTTCGTGCTCGGCCACCACTACCAGCGCGACGAGGTCATCCAGTTCGCCGACGTCACCGGCGACTCCTTCAAGCTGGCCAAGGACGCGGCCGCCCGCCCGGAGGCCGAGTACATCGTCTTCTGCGGTGTGCACTTCATGGCCGAGTCCGCGGACATCCTGACCGGCGACGAGCAGAAGGTCGTGCTCCCCGACCTGGCCGCGGGCTGTTCGATGGCCGACATGGCGACGGCCGAGCAGGTCGCCGAGTGCTGGGACGCGCTGACCGAGGCCGGCATCGCCGAGCGGGTCGTGCCCGTCTCGTACATGAACTCCTCGGCCGACATCAAGGCGTTCACGGGCAAGCACGGCGGCACGATCTGTACGTCGTCGAACGCCAAGCGCGCCCTGGAGTGGGCCTTCGAGCAGGGCGAGCAGGTGCTCTTCCTGCCCGACCAGCACCTCGGCCGCAACACCGCCGTGCGCGACATGGGCATGTCCCTGGAGGACTGCGTCGTCTACAACCCGCACAAGCCGAACGGCGGCCTGACCGCCGAGCAGCTGCGGAACGCGAAGATGATCCTGTGGCGCGGGCACTGCTCGGTGCACGGGCGCTTCTCGCTGGAGTCGGTCGAGGACGTGCGGGCCCGCATCCCCGGCGTGAACGTGCTCGTCCACCCGGAGTGCAAGCACGAGGTCGTGGCCGCGGCCGACTACGTGGGCTCGACCGAGCACATCATCAAGACCCTGGAGTCGGCCCCGGCCGGGTCGAAGTGGGCGATAGGCACCGAGCTGAACCTCGTGCGGCGGCTCGCGAACCGCTTCGCCGCCGAGGACAAGGAGATCGTCTTCCTCGACAAGACGGTCTGCTTCTGCTCGACCATGAACCGCATCGACCTGCCGCACCTGGTGTGGACCCTGGAGTCCCTCGCCGACGGCAAGCTCGTCAACCGCATCGAGGTCGACCGCGAGACCGAGCAGTTCGCGAAGCTCGCCCTGGAGCGGATGCTGGCGCTGCCGTAGCTCAGTCGCCCCGCGGCCGGACCAGGCCCGACTCGTAGGCGATGACGACGAGTTGGGCCCGGTCGCGGGCGCCGAGCTTGGCCATCGCGCGGTTCACATGGGTCTTCACCGTGAGCGGGCTGACCTCCAGGCGTTCGGCGATCTCGTCGTTCGAGTGGCCGCCCGCGACCTGCACCAGGACCTCGCGCTCCCGTCCGGTGAGCGCGTCCAGGCGCTCGCTGCGGGCGGGCGCGTCCCCGTCGGAGCCCTCGCCCTGCGCGAGGAACCGGGCGATCAGGCCCTTGGTCGCCGTGGGCGAGAGCAGCGCCTCGCCCGCCGCCGCGATCCGGATGGCGCCGAGCAGCTCGTCCGGCTCCGCGCCCTTGCCCAGGAAGCCCGACGCCCCCGCCCGCAGCGACTGCACGACGTACTCGTCGACCTCGAAGGTGGTCAGCATCACCACACGTACGTGGGACATCGCCGGATCGCCGCTGATCATCCGGGTCGCGGCCAGGCCGTCGGTGCCGGGCATGCGGATGTCCATCAGGACGACGTCGGCCGCCTCGGACTTCGCGAGCCGTACCGCCTGCGCGCCGTCGGACGCCTCGCCGACGACCTCCATGTCGGGCTCGGAGTCGACGAGGACCTTGAACGCGCTGCGCAACAGCGCCTGGTCATCGGCGAGCAGCACCCGGATCGTCACGCGGTAGTCCCTCCCTTGACCGGGGTCTGCCCCCGGTCGCCCTGTTTCGCGGTGGTGACGGGAAGGATCGCATGTACCCGGAAACCACCTCCGTAGCGGGGCCCCGCGCTGCACCTCCCGCCGAGGGCACTCACGCGCTCGCGCATGCCGATGAGGCCGTGCCCGCCGCCGCGGTCCGGGTCGTCGGCGGCCTGGGCGTCCTCACCGGCGCCGTCGTCCAGGACGGTGATCTCCAGGTTCGGCCCCACGCGCACGACGCTGACCTCCGCCTTGGCGTGCTCCCCCGCGTGCTTCTGCACATTGGTGAGGGCTTCCTGGATGATCCGGTACGCGGCCAGGTCGACGGCGGCCGGGGGCGACAGGTCGGCGTCGCCGCGGGCCACGTCCACGGGCAGGCCCGCGTTGCGGAAGGTGTCGACGAGGTCGTCGAGGCGGCCGAGGCCGGGGGCCGGTTCGGTGGGGGCCTCCGGGTCGCCGGTCTGGCGCAACAGGCCGACGGTGGCGCGCAGTTCGCCGAGCGCGGAGCGGCTGGCGTCGCGGACGTGCGCGAGGGCCTCCTTGGCCTGGTCGGGCCGTTTGTCCATGACGTGGGCGGCGACCCCGGCCTGCACGTTGACCAGGGCGATGTGGTGGGCCACCACGTCGTGCAGATCGCGGGCGATGCGCAGCCGCTCCTCCGCGACCCGGCGCCTGGCCTCCTCCTCGCGGGTGCGTTCGGCGCGCTCGGCCCGCTCCCTGATGGCGTCGATGAAGGCGCGGCGGCTGCGGACGGCGTCACCGGCGGCCGCGGCCATGCCGGTCCAGGCGAAGATGCCCAGGTTCTCCTGGGCGTACCAGGGCAGCGGGCCCGCCAGCATGGCGACGCCGGTGAGGCCCGCCATGGTGACCAGGCCGATGCGCCAGGTGGTGGGGCGGTTGGTGGTGGCGGCGACCGTGTACAGGGCGATGACGGCGCACATCACGACGGGGGCGCGCGGGCCGCTGGTCACCAGCTCCACGATGGAGAGGGCGCAGCTGGCCGCGAGCACGGTCCAGGGGGCGCGGCGGCGGAAGACCAGGGTGGCGGCGCCCGCTCCCATGAGGGTGAGGCTCAGATTGCCCGGGGCGTGGACGTTCCAGGTGGAGCCGTGCTCTCCATAGGGCTCGGCGAAGGAGCCGATGACCATGCAGAAGAGGGCGACGGCGGCAAGGATCGCGTCGACGGCCAACGGGTGCGTTCTGGCCCAGCCGCGGCACCGTTCGAAGTTGGTCACGTACTAAACGGTACGGCGCCGCTCAGACGGAGGGAACGGAAAGGGGGTTCCCTGGACGGGCGTTGACGCGTCCCCTTGACGCGCCTGGCCGGGCCCGGCCCCGCCTGCCCTCCGGCCACCCCGGGGCTAGCCCGGGATGAGTCCGTCGTCGGAGAGCATGGCGCGGACCTCGTCGAGGGTCGCGTCGGGCGCGGGGAGGATCAGCTCGGACGGCTCCAGGGCGTCGTCGGGCAGGGGCTCGCCCAGCTCGCGCACCTTGTCCAGGAGCGCGTGCAGCGTCCTGCGGAAGCCGGACTCGTCGCCGCTCTCCATCTCCTCGAGCAGCTCGTCGTCCAGCTTGTTCAACTCGGTGAAGTGGCTGTCGGCCAGCTTCACCTGTCCCTCCCCCATGATCCGTACGATCATGACGCCCTCCTCGGACGTGCGCGGTTCGGTCGTGGCCGGAGCGACTACTGCTTGTCGAAGCGCGGGGTGTCCCGCGGCTGCGCCTGCTGGCTCTGGCCCTGACCGCCCTCGATGGCCTGCTGCGACGTGCTGGAGCCGCCGGCCAGCTCGGCCTTCATGCGCTGCAGCTCCAGCTCTACATCCGTACCACCGGAGAGCCGGTCCAGCTCGGACTGGATGTCGTCCTTGGCCAGGCCGGAGGAGTCGTCGAGGGCGCCGGAGGCGAGAAGTTCGTCGATCGCGCCGGCCCGCGCCTGGAGCGTCGCGGTCTTGTCCTCGGCGCGCTGGATCGCCATGCCCACATCGCCCATCTCCTCGGAGATGCCGGAGAAGGCCTCGCCGATCCGGGTCTGGGCCTCGGCGGCGGTGTAGGTCGCCTTGATGGTCTCCTTCTTCGTGCGGAAGGCGTCCACCTTGGCCTGGAGGCGCTGGGCCGCGAGAGTGAGCTTCTCCTCCTCGCCCTGCAGCGTCTGGTGCTGCACCTCCAGGTCGCTGACCTGCTGCTGGAGGGCGGCGCGGCGGGACAGGGCCTCGCGGGCCAGGTCCTCACGGCCGAGCGCGAGGGCCTTGCGGCCCTGGTCCTCCAGGGTGGAGGACTGCTTCTGGAGCTGGTTCAGCTGCAGCTCGAGGCGCTTGCGGGAGGTCGCCACGTCGGCGACGCCGCGGCGCACCTTCTGCAGCAGCTCCAGCTGCTTCTGGTACGAATAATCGAGGGTTTCGCGCGGGTCCTCGGCCCGGTCAAGGGCCTTGTTCGCCTTCGCGCGGAAGATCATCCCCATACGCTTCATGACACCGCTCATGGGCTTCGCGCGCCCCCTTCTGACGGACTTCCAGCTCCAGCTACTGCAACAGAACCCACGGTACGGGGTCTGTATCCATTACCGCACTGTTCGCGAGCGGATGCGCTCATCCCCAAGGACGACTGCTCTGCCCGACTCTCCGGCGCAAGGAGTAGGTGCGCCCCTGGGAAACCGCCCCGCAAGGCCCCTTAGCCACATAATCAAGACGTCCGGTGTTGCGGGATCGTTCCCCACGGGACTGCGGTCCATTCCCCGGAACCCCGTACCCTTGGGCTTTGTGTTCCGTAGCCGATCCAAGGACGAGAAGGCCCCGGCAGCCAAGGCCCCGGTGACCGACTCTTCGTCCGAGCCCCGTGACCCGCAGGCCCCCAAGGGCCGCCCCACCCCCAAGCGTGCCCTGGCCCAGTCCCAGCGCCGCAGCGTGATGAACACGCCGACGACGCGCAAGGAGGCAGCCAAGCGCCAGCGCGACGAGCGCCGCGCCGCGATGGCCAAGCAGCGCGAGGCGCTGGCCAGCGGCGACGAGCGGTATCTGCCCGCGCGTGACAAGGGTCCGGTGCGCAAGTACGCACGTGAGTTCGTGGACTCGCGGTTCTGCGTCGCCGAGTTCTTCCTGCCGATGGCCGTGATCATCCTCGTCCTGAGCATGGTCCGCGTCCCGCAGCTGCAGAACATCGCGCTGCTCCTGTGGCTCTTCGTGATCGTCCTGATCGTGGTCGACTCCGTCGCCACGGTGATCCGGCTGAAGAAGCGCCTGAACGAGCGCTTCCCGGACGAGAACAAGAAGGGCGCCGTCGCGTACGCCCTGATGCGCAGCCTCCAGATGCGCCGACTGCGGCTGCCGAAGCCGCAGGGCAAGCGCGGGGGCCGGTCCTGAGCGAGGACCGGGGCGCGAGCCCTGGCCCGGGCGAGGCCGTCCGGAACGAACTGGTCGGCCGCCAGCTCGACGAGCGGATAGTGGCGCGGTTCCCGCTGGGCAAGCGACTGCGCGTGCTCGACGTCGGGATGGGCCGCGGGGCGCAGGCGCTGCGTCTCGCCCGCGGCGGGCACGAGGTGACGGGCGTCGAGCAGGACGCGGACGCGCTCGCCGCCGTGCGCGCGGTGGTGGCCGCGGAGCCGGAGGGCATTCGGTCGCGGATGCGTGTCGTCGAGGGCGACGCGCGGGACACCGGCGTGCACTTCCTGCCCGGCAGCTTCGACGTCGTGCTGTGCCACGGCGGCCTGATGCACGTCGACGAGCCGGACGCGCTGCTCGCCGGGCTCGGCCGGGTGCTCGCGCCCGGCGGCCTGCTGTCCCTGGTGGTGCGCAACGCCGACGCCCTGGCCATGCGCCCCGGGCTGCGGGCGGACTGGGCCGGCGCGCTCGCCGCCTTCGGCTCCGACACCTACCGCGACGAGAGCGGCGCGGAGGTCCGGGCTCATCGCCTGGACGCCGTCGGGCAGTCCCTCGCGGGCATCGCGGCGCCGCTGGTCGCCTGGTACGGCGTGCGGGTGTTCTCCGAGGCCACCGACATACCGGCCGCGGGACCCGACCTGGAGGCCCTGCTCTCCGCCGAGACCCGGGCCGGGCGCACGGATCCCTACCGGCGGGTGGCGACGATGCTGCACCTGTGCGGCGGGCGGGACTGACGCCTCGTAACGAGGTACGTGCCCCGGGGCGTCGCGGTCCGTGCGGCGCCCCTGACGGCGGCGGCCCTGGCGGCGGCGGCCCGCCCCGTTCGGGCGGCCCCCTGTTCGGACGCTTCCCGCAGGACGGGGGCGCGGGGCGGCGCCGAGACTCGGGCTATGAGACTGCCGCGTACCCGCGTCCCGTTGTTCCCGGCCCTTCCCGTCACCGCCGTTCTGGTCGTCCTCGTCGCCGGGTGTTCCGGCGGTGGTGGCGGGGACGGCGACCGGGCGGACCGGCCGGACCGGTCGACCACGCAGGCGGCGCCCGCCGCCGCGAGCGACCTGCAGGACGACTACCAGAAGGTGATCAAGGACGTGCTGCCGTCGGTCGTCCAGATCGACGCGTCCGACAGCCTCGGCTCCGGGGTGGTCTACGACGGCTTGGGGCACATCGTCACCAACGCCCATGTCGTGGGCGAGGAGAAGACGTTCCGGGTGACCACGGCCACCGGCGAGCAGCCGCTCGCGGCGAAGCTGGTGTCGGCGTACCCGGAGCAGGACCTCGCCGTGATCAAGCTGGACAAGGTGCCGAGCGGGCTGAAGGCCGCGAGGTTCGGGGACTCCACGAAGATCGAGGTCGGCACGATCGTGCTGGCGATGGGCTCGCCGCTCGGCCTGTCGTCGAGCGTCACCCAGGGCATCGTCTCGGCGACCGGACGTACGGTCAGCGAGGGCCGGGACGGCGGCGGGACCGGCGCGACGATCGGCAACATGGTGCAGACGTCGGCCGCGATCAACCCGGGCAACAGCGGCGGCGCCCTCGTCGACCTCGACGGCCAGGTCGTCGGCATCCCGACGCTCGCCGCGACCGACCCGGACATGGGCGACGGGGCGGCCCCCGGCATCGGCTTCGCGATCCCCTCGTCCATGGTCAGGACCGTGGCGGACCAGATCGTGAAGAACGGCAGGGTCACCGACTCGGGCCGGGCCGCCCTCGGCATCACCGCGCGCACCGTGCTCGGCGACGACTACCGCCCCGCGGGCGTCGCGATCGTCGAGGTGCAGGACGACGGCGCCGCGGCGAAGGCGGGCCTGGAGGCCGGTGACATCATCACCGACCTCGGCGGCACCCCCATCACCACCATCACCTCGCTGTCCGAGTCCCTGGCGGCGGTCGAGCCGGGCGCCAAGGAGCGGGTGACGTACGTGCGCGACGGTGCCGAGCGGACGGCCGAGGTCACGCTCGGCGAGATGTAGCAGCCGTACGGCGGAAGGGGGCGGCGCGCTCGCACCGCCCCCGCCGAGGTCCGGGGCCGCCGGGGTTCAGGAACCCTGGGCGCTGCCCGCGTCCTGGGCGTGCAGGCTCATCGGGCCGTAGATCTCCGAGGTGTCCTCGAAGAGGGTCACCTGGTCCGCGCCGCCCTCGCTCAGCTCTTTCCAGTGCTCACCGAGCCAGGTCTCCGCGTCTCCCTGGGTGGTGAACTCCTCGGGCTGCACGGCAGGCTGGACCTCCGTCCCGTCCGCCTTCTCGAACCGCCACGTCCATGCCGCCATGTCAGCCTCCCGAGGTCCAGTGGGTGTCCCGGCAGCCGCCAGGAGCGGGAGCCGGAGCCGCTTGAAGCCTAGCCGGGCGCGCGGCGCCGGGGGCGACGCGGGAGGATCTTCCTGTGGAACTGACACTGCTCGGCACCGGAGCCCCCGAAGGGCTGCCGTATCCCGGCTGCCCCTGCGCCGTGTGCGCGACCGCCCTCGGCGACGCGGCCCGGGCCACCACGGCGCTGCTCGTCGACGGCGTCCTGCTGCTCGACCTCACGCCCGGCGCCGCCTTCGCGGCCGCCCGCGCGGGGCACACCCTCGGCGGGGTGCGCCAGGTGCTGCTCTCCCACCCGCACGAAGGGCCCGCTGTGGAGGTGCCCGCCGGGCTTCCGCAGCCGGGGCGGGTGCCGGACGGGCGGGAGCTCGCGCTGCTCACCGGGCACCGGGTGCGGGCGGTGGCGACGGACGCGCCCGGCACCGGCTACGAGGTGACCGGGCCCGACGGCGACCGGCTGCTGTACCTGCCGCCGGGCGCCGCGCCCGCCGGTTTCCCCGCGGAGCAGGTCGCGTACGAGATGGTCGTCGCGGACATCGTCGGCCGCCCGGACGTCCTGGCCCGGCTGCGCGCGGCCGGGGGCGTCACCCCGACGACGGACGTCGTGGCCGTCCACATCGGGCACGGGGCGCCCGCCGGGGCGGAGCTGACGCGGCGGCTCGCCGCGGCCGGGGCGCGGGCCGTGCCGGACGGCACGACGCTGACCGTCGGCGCCTACGAGGACGTGCCCGACGTGCCGCGCCGCACCCTGATCCTGGGCGGGGCCCGCTCGGGGAAGTCCGTCGAGGCGGAGCGGCGCCTGGAGGCTTTTCCCGATGTGCTGTACGTCGCCACGGGCGGCACCCGGGGCGGGGACGGCGAGTGGGCGGAGCGGGTGCGGGCGCACCGCGAGCGGCGTCCCGGTTCCTGGCGGACCACGGAGACCTGCGATCTCGTACCGCTGCTCACGGAACCGGGGCCACCACTGCTCGTCGACTGCCTGTCGCTGTGGCTGACGCACGCGATGGACGAGGTCAGCGCCTGGGACGACGCCGAGTGGTCGAGCGGCGGCGAGCGGTCGCTGCGCAAGCGGGTCACGGAACTCACGGACGCGGTACGCGCCACCCGCCGGGTCGTCGTCGCGGTCTCCAACGAGGTCGGCTCGGGCATCGTGCCCGCGACGGCGTCGGGCCGCCGCTACCGCGACGAACTCGGCCGCCTCAACGCCGCGTTCGCGTCCGAGTGCGAGCATGTGCTGCTGGTGGTGGCGGGGCAGGCGGTGGCCCTGCGGGGCTGAGCGGGGCGGGTGCGGGCAGGGGCCACGCGGCGGACGCCCCGGCCCCCTCACGCCTCCGGCTCCCGGCGTGCGATCACCCTGTACGCGTTCCCGCCCCCGGTGCGCGTCAGCAGGGGCGCGAGCAGCAGGTCGGCCGCGTACGCGAGGGCCAGCAGGGGGATGGCCGTCTGCCAGGCCGTGCGGCGCAGGCGTCGGCGCAGGGGGCTCGGGGGGCGGGGGTGCCAGGGGGCGTCCGCCTCGGGCAGCAGGCGGTTGAGGGCGAGGGCGCAGGCCGTGGTCAGGTCGGACGGGACGTGCGGGGTGCGGCGGTCGACGTCGACGACGGTGAAGCCGAGCTCGTCCAGTTCCCGGCACAGGTTGGCGAGGGGCACGAAGTGCGGGTGGCGCGGCTGGCGGTAGGAGGCCCACCACTTGCCGAGCAGCCGGGCCGAGCGGCACTCGGGGTCCGGGGCCTCGATCAGCAGGTGCCCGCCGGGGCGCAACACCGTGCGGGCCGCGGCGAGTTCCGCGCGGGGGTCGGGGCGGCGTTGCAGGTAGTGGACCATGCTGAGCACGTCGTAGCGTCCGGCGAGGTCCTCCGCCAGGTCGGTGAGGCGGCCGTGGTGGGCCTCCTCGATGCGGCCGCGCCGGACGCCCTGCGCGAGGCCCGGGTCGGTGTCGAGGCCGTCGAAGGCCGTGTACGGCAGCACGTCCCTGGCGGCGCCCGGGAAGCGGGCCCGGCCCGTGCCCACGTCGAGCCAGCTCTCGGGCTCGTCGATGCGGCTCAGCGCGCGGACCCCGGCGAGCCGCCGGGTGCGGCCCGACCCGGCCCGCGCGAGCAGCGCCGGGGCGCCGCCGTCGAGCCCGTGGCACAGGTCCTGGCGCCAGAAGTCCCGGTGGCCGAGGTCGTGGCGGGCCGAGCCCAGGCGGTAGAAGTCCAGGCCCTCGGCGGTGAGGCGGGGGTTCTGGAAGGTGTGGGCGCAGTCGTCGCAGCGCTCCAGGGTGAAGCCGCCCGGCTTGCGCTGGATCAGGTCGGCGGTGCGCAGCCGCACGCGCAGGCGGGTCGAGCCGCACCAGGGGCAGTCGTCGCGGCGCGGTTCGTGGAACCGGGCGGTGCCTTCGGCGAGGCGGGCGAGGCAGGCGGAGCGGCCTTCGGCGGTCTGCTGGGCGAGGTCCATGACGTACTCCCGGATGCTTCCGGCCCGCGGGACGCTCGCGCGGGGCGGCAGCGCGCCGGAGGGACGGCCGGCGGTACGACCATGCGATACATGCGGGACATTCGGAACGTAAGGGACGCGTTGCGGGGATTCAACGACGCTGGGGCGCGCTTGCGTCGCATGGCGTAACCGGGTGGTGGGCGAGGGCCGGGTCCGGCGACCGGGTGGGGGCGTGCCGGGGTCGGTGGTCGGGCGGGGGGGCTGGTGGACTGGGGGCTGGTGGACTGGGAACTGGGGACTGGCGGGGCCGGACCTGCTGATGGCGGGGCCCGGACTTGCTGACGGGCGGGGGCCCGGACCGGCGCACAGGCGAGGGCCTGGAGGCAGGCGGCCGTGCGAACGCCGGGGACGGGCCGCTGCCGCCGCGGATCGCCAGGACCGACCGCCGCGGCGGCCAGGGACCTGCCGACGGGCTGACGCCGGGTGACCGGCCGACCGAGCGGTGCCCGGGACCGACCTGCGGGCCGGGCGCCGAGGACCGGCCGACAGCCGGGCGCGCGGAACCGGCCGCCGGGCCACGTACCAAGAACCAGCCGACCGAGCAGGCGCACCACAACCCGCCACCGAGCCGGGTGTCGGGACCCGGCCCACAAGCGGAACGCCCAGCACCAACGCGGCGCGGACGCCCGCACCGCACCACCGGACCACACACCAAGAACCAACCGCCCCGACAGACGCACCACAACCCGCCACCGAGTCAGGCACCAGAACCCGGCCGACCGCCGGAACGCCCAAGGCCGCCCGTCGCGGCGCGCGCCCGGAACCGGCCGCCGAGCCAGGCGGAGGCCGCCGAGCCAGGCGGAGGCCGCCGAGCCAGGTGGCGAGGGCCGGTCGACGCTGCGGGCGTCCGGACCCGCTGACGATGCGTCACGCGCGCGTCGGCCGTGGTCCGGGCCGCCGGGCCCGTCCGCGCGCGCGTCGCGCCCCGCCGGTACTGTTCGCCGAATGAGCTCGCTGATTCTCGACGACTTCACCGACCTGATCGAGCGGCCCGACGGCGGGGTGCGCCGTGACGCCGAAGAGCGCAGGGAGCGCCAGGCCCTGCCGCCCGGCGCGCTGGGCCGCCTGGACGACCTCGCCGAGTGGCTGTCGGCGGCGCAGGGCGCGGTGCCGGTCAAGCCGATCGAGCGGCCCCGCGCGGTGCTGTTCGCGGGCGATCACGGAGTGGCCGAGCTCGGCGTCTCCGCGCGCGCGGCCGGCGGCGCGGCCGACCTCGTGCGTGCCGTCCTCTCCGGCGCGAGCCCCGCGGCCGTGCTCGCGCGCCAGCTCGACGTACCCGTGCGGGTCGTCGACATGGCCCTGGACTGCGACCCGCAGACGCTGCCCGCCGAGGTCGCCGGGCACCGGGTGCGCCGCGGCTCCGGACGCGTCGACATCGAGGACGCCCTCACGCAGGAGGAGGCCGAGCGGGCCGTCGCGGCGGGCATCGCGCTGGCCGACGAGGAGGCCGACTCCGGCACGGACCTGATCGTGCTCGGCGACATCAGCGTCGGCGGTACGACGCCCGCGGCCACGCTCATCGCCGCGCTCTGCGGCACGGACGCCTCCGTCGTCACCGGCCGGGGCGGGGCGCCGATCGACGACCTCGCGTGGATGCGCAAGTGCGCCGCCGTGCGGGACGCGCTGCGGCGGGCCCGACCCGTCCTCGGCGACCAGCTGGAACTGCTCGCGACGGTGGGCGGGGCCGACGTGGCCGCGATGACGGGGTTCCTGTTGCAGTGCGCGGTGCGGCGCACCCCGGTGATCCTCGACGGGGTCGTGTCGGCGGCGGCGGCGCTCGTGGCCCAGCGGGTGGCGTTCCGGGCGCCGGACTGGTGGCTCGCGGCGCACGACAGCGGGGAGCCCGCGCAGGCCAAGGCCCTGGACCGGATGGCACTCGAACCGCTGCTGTCGCACGGCGTGAAGGTCGGCGAGGGCGTGGGCGCCCTGCTCGCCGTGCCGGTGGTGCGGGCCGCGGCGGCAATGTCGGCGGAACTGCCCGTGGCGGAGGCCGAGTCCGAGGGATCCGACGCGTCCGGCACGTCCGACACCTCCGGTGAGACCGGCGCGTCCGACACCGCCGGCGAGTCCGCCGGGACCGACGGGACCGACGGGACCGAAGCGTCCACCGACCCCACCGCCAAGTCCGCGGACGTACCCGCCGAGTAGCCCCGACAGCACCCGCCGACCAGCCCCGCCGCCGCCCGACAGCCCCCGGCCGCGCCCCGACAGCCGCAGCAGCCCGTCGCGCTGACCGCATATCACACCACAACGCCCCATAAGATCCCGTTTCATGGGAGATGCACGGGCAGGGGAAGAACGGGCGGGCGAGGAGCGGCTCCGGACGTCCACGGTGGCCTCGCGGCGGGGGGCCGCCGTGGCCGTCTGGTATCTGCGGGCCGTGACGTTCCTGAACTTCCTCAGCGCCGTGTGGGTCTCCCTCGGCCAGGACCTGCGGCGCCACAACACCGAGAACTACTTCACCCCGTACCTGCTCACCGCGGGCTTCGCCTCCGGCGTCTTCACGATGTTCCTGGCGATCACCATGCGGCGCAGGAAGCGGGCCGCCTGGATCCTCAACCTCGTTCTGAGCGGCCTGTTCCTGCTCCTGTTCGCCTTCGCGATGTGCTTCCCGGAGATCAGGCAGTACGCGCAGAACTGGATCTCGCTCGGCCTCACCGCGCTGTTCGTCGCCGCGCTCCTCGTCGGCCGCCGCGAGTTCTACGCCGTCGGCGACCGCTCGAACCCCAGGCTCGCGGCGGCCGTGGCCGTCGGCGGGCTCCTGGTGACGTCCCTGTTCGCCGCGTTCCTCGTGACCGTCACCAACCACGCCCACGACGACTACCGCTCGACGTTCCTCGACCGCTGGCGCTACGGCACGATGCGCCTGGTGTCGCTGGCCGCCGACGACTCCCGGTTCGCCGGGATCTCCACGCCGGGCTGGGTCAACGTCGCCATCAACGTCCTGAGCACGGTGCTCCTGTGCGCCGTCCTGTACGCCGCGTTCCGCTCCCGCCGGGCCGTCGACCCGCTGTCGGAGGCCGACGAGGAGCGGCTGCGGGCCCTGCTCGACCGACACGGCGAGCGCGACTCGCTCGGCTACTTCGCGCTGCGCCGCGAGAAGAGCGTGGTGTGGTCGCCGACGGGCAAGGCGGCGGTCGCGTACCGGGTCGTCAGCGGCGTCTCGCTGGCCTCCGGCGACCCCATCGGCGACCCCGAGGCCTGGCCCGGCGCCATCGAGCCCTGGCTCGCCGAGGCCCGCGAGCACGGCTGGACCCCGGCCGTGATGGGCGCGAGCGAGGAGGCGGGCACCATCTACGCCCGGCACGGCCTCGACGCCCTGGAGCTGGGTGACGAGGCGATCGTGGAGATCCAGGAGTTCACCCTGGAGGGCCGGGCCATGCGGACCGTCCGGCAGGCCTACAACCGCGTCAAGCGCGCCGGGTACGAGGTCCGTATCCGGCGCCACCGCGACATCCCCGCCGACGAGATGGCGTACCTCCTGGAGCGCGCCGACGACTGGCGCGACGGCGCCACCGAGCGGGGCTTCTCCATGGCGCTCGGGCGACTCGGCGACCCGGCGGACGGGGAGTGCGTGATGCTGGAGTGCCGGGACGGCGAAGGGACGCTGCGGGCGGTGCTCTCCTTCGTGCCGTGGGGGCCGCACGGGCTCTCGCTCGACCTGATGCGGCGGGACCGGGACTCCGAGAACGGCCTGATGGAGTTCATGGTCATCGAGCTGCTCCAGCGCGCGGCCGAGATCCAGATCACGCAGGTGTCACTGAACTTCGCGATGTTCAGGTCGGTCTTCGAGCGTGGCTCACGGCTAGGCGCGGGCCCGGTGCTCCGGCTGTGGCGCTCGCTGCTCAGCTTCTTCTCCCGGTGGTGGCAGATCGAGTCGCTGTACCGCGCCAACGCCAAGTACCGGCCCATCTGGGAACCCCGCTTCCTCCTCTTCGAGAAGAGCGGCGACCTGCTGCGCATCGGCGTCGCCGCCGCCCGCGCGGAGGGGTTCCTGGAGGCGCCGGGACTGCCCAAATGGCTGCACCGCACACATCTGGAGTCCCGACGATGAGCACCCTGACCCGGCTGGCCCGCGCCGAGTGGGGCCCGCTGTACAGCACGGTCCGGGACAGACTCGTGGCCCGGCGCTGGCGGGCGATCCCCATGACGCTGGCCGCCGTCTGTCTGACGGCGGCGTTCCAGTACGTCCAGAACCAGTCCTGGGGCTATCAGTTCGTCCAGAACGTCGGCTGCGTCCGGGCCGAGGACCCGCTGTGGCTGTCCCTGCTGCGCACCCCCCTCTCGCTCTTCGTGCCCGCACTCGACCTGCCGGTGTGGGGCGCGCTCGCGCAGATCCTGCTGGTCTTCGGCATCGCGGAGTGCTGCCTCGGCTGGTGGCGCACGCTCCTCATCGGGTACGCGGCCACGCTCGGCGGCACCCTGTACGCGCGCCTCGGCATCGAGCTGGGCCCCGACAACTGGATCGGTCTGCCCGCGTCCGACGCGCAGGTGGTCGACACCGGCCCCTCGGCCGCGGTCGTGGGGCTCGCGGTGTACGTGTGCTGGCGCTACCGGGCGTACGTCACGGGGGCCCTGGTGATCGTCCTGATGGTCGTCGAGGTCCTCGTCAAGAACAACCTCGCGGGCAAGGAGCACCTGGCGGCGATCGCCGGGGTCCTGGTGGCGACCGTGGTCGTCGAGGTGGTGGCGCGGGTGCGCGGGCGGGGACGTCAGCGGGGGCGCGGCTCGGGGTCCGGCTTGCCGCCGATCAGGTCCTGAAAGCGGCGCCGCGGGCCCGTCCAGCGCCGGTCGTGGCGGAACGCGCGCAGGCCCGCGCGGGCCCGGGCGCGCGGCCGGTTGCGGTAGAACCTGCGCGCCCACGCCGAGCCGGGCCGGGCGAGGCGGACCGCGCCGACCAGCGCGACGAACGGCACCACCATCCCGATCAGGGCCGTGCGCAGCTTGCCCTTGGCCAGCGCGATCACGGCGAAGCCGCAGTTCAGGGTGATGTTCAGGGCGAAGGCGACCCGGTCGTGGCGCTCGTCGGCGGACAGCTCGTTCACGCCGAGCGGGCTGAAGCCGGTCAGGATGAGCACGACCAGGGCCGTCGTGAGGACCACGACCTCCACGCTCTTGCGGCCCTGCTCGCTCCAGTACACGTCGTCCAGGTGCAGGATCAGCGCGAACTCGTCCAGGACCAGGCCCGCGCCCACGCCGAAGATGACGGCGGCGCACATCGACCCGAAGCTGTGCCGCCCGGCGGCGACCGCCCAGAAGCCGCCCACCAGCATCAGGAAGATGCCGGGCACGACGTGGTGGACGTGCATGTCGCCCGTGCTGATGTTGCGGAACGGCCCCTTCCCGGCGCGGATGAGGCGCGTGATGGTCCTGGTGACCAGGAACGAGCCCACGAAGGCGAGCAGCGCGAGCAGCAGCGGCAGCTTCCCCGGCTCCACGATGTTCCGGTACCACCAGTCGTCCATGGGCCCATCTTCCGGTTCGCCTCCCGCCTTCGCAGGTGGGGCGGCGGCCGACGGTGTCACGGGGCGCCCACGCCCGCTCCTGCCGGGCCCGGCCGCCCCGGGTAACCTCGCCGAATGCCCAGACCCACCCCCGCCGACGGCCTCCGGTTCGCCTTCGGGACGCTCACCGTGATCCCCGTCCACGTCCGCAGGTGGGACCGGGACGCCGCCCGCGCGGGCATGCTGTGCGCCCCGCTCGCGGGCCTGGTCGTGGGGCTCGGCGCGGCCGCGGCGGGGTCGGCCCTGCTCGCCCTCGGCGCGAGCCCGCTGCTCGCGTCCGTCGCCGCCGTCGCCGTGCCCGCGGCGGCCACCCGGGGGCTGCACCTGGACGGGCTCGCCGACACCGCCGACGGGCTGGGCAGCGGCAAGGCGGCCGACGACGCGCTGCGCGTCATGAAGCAGTCCGACATCGGCCCGTTCGGCGTCATCACGCTCGTCCTGACGCTCCTCGCCCAGGTCGCGGCCCTCGCCGAGCTGTACGACGAGAGCTGGACGCACGGCGCCGGCGCCACTGTCGTCGCCGCCACCGCGGCCCGCCTCGCCCTCACCCTGGCCGCCCGCACCGGCGTCCCCGCGGCCCGGCCCGAGGGACTCGGCGCAGCCGTCGCCGGGACCGTGCCCACGCCCGCGGCGGTGGCCGTCCTCGCCGCCGTCACAGCCGCGGCGGGTGCGGCGGGAGTGCCCGGCGGGGCGCCCGCGATCGCGCACAACGCGGCCGCCGTCGTGCTCGGCTGCGCCGCCGCGGGGCTGCTCCTGCGGCGCTGTGTGCGGCGCTTCGGCGGCGTCACCGGCGATGTCTTCGGAGGACTCGCCGAGACCACCTGCACCACTGTTCTCCTTGTGCTCGCCCTCGGCCAGCACGCACAGTGAAGCGCACCGCAACACTTACGGGCGTAGGCTCGCGACGGGCTTACCACCCAAAAGCCCGCAAGACTTCATTGAAACCTCCTATGAAAGAGGGACTTCAGCACCGTGACTGCTCTGACTCTCAGCACCGCCGCCGCGTCCGGCCTGCGTGCCGACGCGATCGTCGTCGGTGTCGCGAAGGGCGCCAAGGGGCCGGTCGTGGCCCTTGGCGCCGAGTCCGTGGACAAGGCGTACGACGGCAAGCTCGCGTCCGTCCTGGAGACCCTCGGCGCCTCGGGCGGCGAGGGCGAGGTGACGAAGCTGCCCGCGCCGTCCGGCTTCAAGGCGCCGGTCGTCCTGGCAGTCGGCCTCGGCGCGGTCCCCGAGAAGGACTCGGCGTACGACGCGGACACCCTGCGCCGCGCGGCCGGCGCCGCCGCCCGTGCCCTCGCGGGCACCAAGAGGGCGGGCTTCGCCCTGCCGATCGCCGACGCGGCCGACACGGGCGCCGTCGCGGAGGGCGCGCTGCTCGGCGCGTACTCCTTCGACGCCTACAAGGGCGACGGCAAGGACACCAAGTCCGCCAAGGGCAAGGGCAAGGCCGAGGCCGCCGGCAAGGGCGGCAAGGCGCCGCTCGCCGAGGTCGCCCTGCTCGGCGCCAAGCCGCGCGACAAGGCCCACAAGGCCGCCGTCGAGCGCGCGACCGCCGTCACCGAAGAGCTCAACCGCGCCCGCGACCTGATCAACACCCCGCCGAACGACCTCAACCCGGAGGCCTTCGCCGCGGTCGCCGGCGCCGCCGCCAAGGAGCACGGCGTCAAGGTCCAGGTCCTGGACGAGAAGGCGCTCGCCAAGGGCGGCTTCGGCGGCATCCTCGGCGTCGGCGTGGGCTCGGACGCCCCGCCGCGCCTCGTGAAGCTGTCGTACACCTCGTCGAAGGCCAAGAAGCACCTCGCCTTCGTCGGCAAGGGCATCACGTACGACTCGGGCGGCATCTCGCTGAAGCCCGCCGGGCACAACGAGACCATGAAGTGCGACATGAGCGGCGCCGCCGCCGTGTTCGCCGCCGTGATCTCCGCCGCCCGCCTGGGCCTCGAGGTCAACGTCACCGGCTGGCTCGCGCTCGCCGAGAACATGCCGTCCGGCTCCGCCACCCGCCCCGGCGACGTCCTGCGGATGTACAGCGGCAAGACCGTCGAGGTCCTGAACACCGACGCCGAGGGCCGTCTGGTCCTGGCCGACGCGATCACCAAGGCCTCCGAGGACAAGCCCGACGCGATCGTCGACGTGGCGACCCTGACCGGCGCCATGATGATGGCCCTGGGCGGCCGCACCTTCGGCATCATGGCCAACGACGACGCCTTCCGCACCTCGGTGCACGAGATCGCGGAGGAGGTCGGCGAGCCGTCCTGGCCGATGCCGCTGCCGGAGCACCTGCTCAAGGGCATGGACTCCCCCACCGCCGACATCGCCAACATGGGCGAGCGCATGGGCGGCGGCCTGGTCGCCGGACTCTTCCTGCGCGAGTTCGTCGGCGAGGGCATCACCTGGGCCCACCTGGACATCGCGGGCCCCGCCTACAACGAGGCCGCCCCCTTCGGCTACACCCCGAAGGGCGGCACCGGCTCCGCCGTCCGCACCCTGGTGCGCCTCGCCGAGCGCACCGCCGCGGGTGACCTCGGCTGATTCGTTTCGCTGGGTACGGCCCCGGACGCCCTCGGGTCCGGGGCCGTACCCATGGGCGTACCGCCGTGCGCGTACGCAAGCACGTGCGGATTTCGCTGTGAATGAAATCCGCACGTGCACCCGTGGTTCTGACCCTGCCGACGGGCCGTCGGCCGCCCCATCGCCCGGCCCGGCGTCCCGCCTGTCGCCGACAAGTGCGAAGATGGGTTCTCGGCAGGACAGGGCCCCCACCACAGGGCCGAAGAAGAGCGGCCGTATACCAGCCGACCGACCGGTCGTCCCCGGCTCAGAGGGGTCCGGCGCACGGCGCACATGCATGGAGGACGTGACGTGGCGAACGACGCCAGCACCGTTTTCGACCTAGTGATCCTCGGCGGTGGAAGTGGCGGTTACGCCGCGGCCCTGCGCGCCTCGCAGCTGGGTCTCGACGTCGCACTGATCGAGAAGAACAAGCTCGGCGGCACCTGCCTGCACAACGGCTGCATCCCCACGAAGGCGCTGCTGCACGCCGGCGAGATCGCCGACCAGGCGCGCGAGGCCGACCAGTTCGGCGTCAAGGCGACCTTCGAGGGCATCGACATCAAGGGCGTCCACAAGTACAAGGACGACGTGATCGCCGGCCTGTACAAGGGCCTGCAGGGCCTGGTCGCATCCCGCAAGGTCACCTACATCGAGGGCGAGGGCCGCCTGTCGTCCCCGACCTCCGTGGACGTGAACGGCCAGCGGATCCAGGGCCGCCACATCCTCCTCGCGACCGGCTCCGTGCCGAAGTCGCTGCCGGGCCTCACGATCGACGGCAACCGCATCCTCTCCTCCGACCACGCGCTGGTCCTCGACCGCGTGCCGGAGTCGGCGATCGTCCTCGGCGGCGGCGTCATCGGCGTCGAGTTCGCCTCCGCCTGGAAGTCCTTCGGCACCGACGTGACGGTCGTCGAGGGCCTCAAGCACCTGGTGCCGGTCGAGGACGAGAACAGCTCCAAGCTTCTTGAGCGCGCCTTCCGCAAGCGCGGCATCAAGTTCAACCTCGGCACCTTCTTCGACAAGGCCGAGTACACCGAGAACGGCGTGCGCGTCACCCTCGCCGACGGCAAGACCTTCGAGGCCGAGGTGCTGCTCGTCGCCATCGGCCGCGGCCCGGTCTCGCAGGGCCTCGGGTACGAGGAGCAGGGCGTCGCGATGGACCGCGGCTACGTCCTGGTCGACGAGTACATGCAGACCAACGTGCCGACGATCTCGGCCGTCGGCGACCTGGTCCCGACGCTCCAGCTCGCGCACGTCGGCTTCGCCGAGGGCATCCTGGTGGCGGAGCGTCTGGCCGGTCTCAAGACCGTCCCGATCGACTACGACGGCGTGCCCCGGGTGACGTACTGCCACCCCGAGGTCGCCTCCGTGGGCATCACCGAGGCCAAGGCCAAGGAGGTCTACGGCGCGGACAAGGTCGTCGCTCTGAAGTACAACCTCGCGGGCAACGGCAAGAGCAAGATCCTCAAGACCGCGGGCGAGATCAAGCTCGTCCAGGTCAAGGACGGTGCCGTGGTCGGCGTCCACATGGTCGGCGACCGCATGGGTGAGCAGGTGGGCGAGGCCCAGCTGGTCTACAACTGGGAAGCGCTGCCCGCCGAGGTGGCCCAGCTCATCCACGCCCACCCGACGCAGAACGAGGCGCTCGGCGAGGCCCATCTCGCCCTCGCCGGCAAGCCGCTGCACTCCCACGACTGAGCCTTCAGTCACACGGGCGCGACGACCACATACGTACGTAGTTAAGGAGCAACAGAAACCATGTCGGTTTCCGTAACCCTTCCGGCGCTCGGTGAGAGCGTCACTGAAGGCACTGTCACCCGCTGGCTGAAGGCCGAAGGCGAGCGCGTCGAGGCCGACGAGCCGCTGCTCGAGGTCTCGACCGACAAGGTCGACACCGAGATCCCCTCCCCCGCCGCCGGTGTGCTCGCCTCCATCAAGGTCGCCGAGGACGAGACCGTCGAGGTCGGCGCCGAGCTGGCCGTCATCGACGACGGCTCCGGCGACGCGGGCGGCTCCGCCGCCCCGGCGCAGGAGGAGGCCCCGGCCGCCCCCGCGCAGGAGGAGGCCCCCGCCCCGGCGCAGGAGGCCCCCCAGCAGGCCGCCCCGCAGGCCGAGGCCCCGGCTGCTTCCGGCGGTTCCGCCGAGGGCACCGAGGTCACCCTGCCCGCGCTCGGCGAGTCCGTCACCGAGGGCACCGTCACCCGCTGGCTGAAGGAGGTCGGCGAGGAGGTCGCGGCCGACGAGCCCCTCCTCGAGGTCTCCACGGACAAGGTCGACACCGAGATTCCGTCGCCGGTCGCGGGCGTGCTGCTCGAGATCGTCGTCGGTGAGGACGAGACCGCCGAGGTCGGCGCCAAGCTCGCCGTCATCGGTGCGCCCGGGGCCGCGCCCGCCGCCGCTCCGGCTGCCGCCCCGGCCGCCCCGGCCGAGGCTCCGGCCCCTGCCGCTCCCGCGGCTCCGGCTGCCCCCGCGGCTCCCGCCGCTCCGGCCGCCCCGGCGCAGCCCGCCGCTGCCGCCCCGGCTCCGGTGCAGCCCGCGGCCCCGGCCGCTCCGGCGCAGCCCGCCGCCCCCGCCCCCGCCGCCCCGGCCCCGGTCACCCCGGCCGACGACGGCGCCTACGTCACCCCGCTGGTGCGCAAGCTCGCCTCGGAGAACGGCGTCGACCTGGGCTCGGTCAAGGGCTCCGGCGTCGGTGGCCGCATCCGCAAGCAGGACGTGCTCGCCGCCGCCGAGGCCGCCAAGGCCCCGGCTCCGGCCGCCGCCCCTGCCGCCGCCGCTCCCGCGGCCGCCGCGAAGAAGGCCCCGGTCATCGAGGCGTCCCCGCTGCGCGGCCAGACGGTCAAGATGACCCGCATGCGCAAGGTCATCGGCGACAACATGATGAAGGCGCTGCACGGCCAGGCGCAGCTCTCCAGCGTCATCGAGGTCGACATCACGAAGCTGATGAAGCTCCGTGCCGCGGCCAAGGACTCCTTCGCCGCCCGCGAGGGCGTCAAGCTGTCCCCGATGCCGTTCTTCGTCAAGGCGGCGGCGCAGGCGCTGAAGGCCCACCCGGTCGTCAACGCCCGCATCAACGAGGACGAGGGCACCATCACGTACTTCGACTCGGAGAACATCGGCATCGCCGTGGACTCCGAGAAGGGTCTGATGACGCCGGTCATCAAGGGCGCCGGTGACCTGAATCTGGCCGGTATCGCCAAGGCGACCGCCGACCTGGCCAACAAGGTCCGCACCAGCAAGATCAGCCCGGACGAGATGTCGGGCGCGACGTTCACCATCTCCAACACCGGCTCGCGCGGCGCCCTGTTCGACACGATCATCGTGCCCCCGAACCAGGTCGGCATCCTGGGCATCGGCGCCACCGTCAAGCGCCCGGTCGTCATCAACCACCCCGACCTCGGCGAGACCATCGCGGTGCGGGACATGACGTACGTGACGCTCTCCTACGACCACCGTCTGGTGGACGGCGCCGACGCCGCCCGCTACCTGACCACGGTCAAGGCGATCCTGGAGGCCGGCGAGTTCGAGGTCGAGCTCGGCCTGTAATCGCCCGTTTACGGCTGTAACACTCGTCTCATCAGCGAGTACGCCCCCGTCCGGAGGTTTCCGGGCGGGGGCGCGGCCGTATTGTCTAAAGGTCGTCGCCCTGTCTCTTAGGAGCTCACATGACCGCCCCCGTCATTCACTCGCTGCGGGAACAGATCCGCGAGCACATCGTGGAAGGCATCGTGAGCGGGCGCTGGAAGCCGGGCGAGCGGATCGTGGAGCGGCGGATCGCGGTCGAGCTGGAGGTCAGCCAGACGCCCGTGCGGGAGGCGCTGCGGGAGCTGGAGTCCCTGCGGCTCATCGAGTCCGCGCCCAACAAGGGCGTGCGGGTACGGAACTTGACCGCCGCCGACCTGGAGGAGAGCTACCCCGTCCGGGCCGGTCTCGAGGCCATCGCCGCCGAGCTGGCCGCCGAGCGGCTCGCCGACGACTGCTCGGCGCTGGAACCGCACGTGGCGGCCCTGTACGAGGCCGACCGGGCCTCCGACGGGACCGGGCAGGTGCGGCACACCGTCGGCTTCCACCGGGAGCTGGTGCGGGCCGCGCACAACTCCGTGCTCCTGCACACCTGGGAGGGGCTCGGCATCGAGGTGTTCACCGCGCTGTCCATCCGGTGGCTGGGCACGGTCCAGCAGTCGTACGCGGAGGAGCACGAGGCGCTTGTCTCGGCCTTCCGTCGGCGTGACCCGGCCATCGCGGAGCTGGTGAAGGCGCATGTGCTGGGGTGCGCGCCGCGGGCCTGAGAGGTACGTGGCGGGTGCTCGACGCGCGCCTGCCGGGTGCCGGAAGGGGTCGCGGGCGCCGCGCGCTCATTCTCCGGCGAGGCTGCTCATACGTCGCCCCACCTGCGTAAACCCTTCGTTTTGAAGGCACTCCGTGCCTTCCGGTGCGGCACCCTGTGCCCACTTTTGTCGATCTGAGGAAGTTTTCCCTTCAAGACTTTGATCGATCATCGATCGCGGGCTTACAGTCGACGACGGGCCCTCACCAGGGCCCTCGCCCTGTCCTGCCAAAGACCAAGGGCACCCCCGACCCTTTCCGTTTAGGGACCCCGCCCGACTCGGGCACGGGCACCCCGTCCGACTCAGGAAGGCGGCGTCATGACCGACCCCCGCATCCAGCCGAGCGAGCTCGACCAGCTCCCGGACCGCGACCCGGAGGAGACCGCCGAATGGCAGGCCTCCCTGGACGCCGTGACCAAGGCGGCCGGGCCGCACCGTGCCGCGTACCTGATGCGCCGCACGCTGGAGCGCGCCGAGGGCGCGGGCCTGGCCCTGCCCAAGCTTCTTGAGACGGACTACGTCAACAGCATCCCGACCTCCGCCGAGCCCGTCATCGACGGCGACGAGGCGATGGAGTCCCGCATCACCGCGTGGAACCGCTGGAACGCGGCCGCGATGGTCACCCGCGGCTCCAAGTACGGCGTCGGCGGCCACATCGCCACCTTCGCGTCCGCCGCCTGGCTGTACGAGACCGGCTTCAACCACTTCTTCCACGGGAAGGAGGGCGACGGCTCCGGCGACCAGCTGTACATCCAGGGCCACGCCTCCCCCGGCATCTACGCCCGCGCCTTCCTCGACGGCCGCCTCGGCGAGCAGCAGCTCGACAACTTCCGCCAGGAGGCGGGCGGCGACGGCCTGCCGTCCTACCCGCACCCGCGGCGGCTGCCCTGGCTGTGGGAGTTCCCGACCGTCTCCATGGGCCTCGGCCCGCTGTCGGCGATCTACCAGGCCCGCTTCAACCGCTACCTGACGAACCGCGGCATCAAGGACGTCTCGTCCTCGCACGTGTGGGCGTTCCTCGGCGACGGCGAGATGGACGAGCCGGAGTCGACGGCGGCCCTCGCCCTTGCGGCGCGTGAGGAGCTGGACAACCTCACCTTCGTCATCAACTGCAACCTGCAGCGCCTCGACGGCCCGGTGCGCGCCAACTTCAAGATCGTGCAGGAGCTGGAGGCCCAGTTCCGCGGCGCCGGCTGGAACGTCGTGAAGTCGCTGTGGGGCAACGCCTGGGACGAGCTGTTCGCGCTCGACACCACGGGTGCCCTGGTCCGCCGTCTGCGCGAGGTGCCGGACGCGCAGGTCCAGACGTACCAGACGCGTGACGCCGCCTATATCCGCCAGGACTTCTTCGGCTCGGACCCGGCGCTCGTCGAGATGGCGAAGCTGCTCTCCGACGACAAGATCCTGGAGTGTTTCCACCTCTCCCGCGGTGGCCACGAGCCGCGCAAGGTGTACGCCGCGTACAAGGCCGCGCTGTCCCACAAGGGCGCGCCGACCGTCATCCTGGCGCAGACCGTCAAGGGCTTCACCCTCGGTGAGGGCTTCGCGTCCAAGAACGCGAACCACCAGATGAAGAAGCTGTCGACGGACGAGTTCAAGAACATGCGGGATCTGCTCGACCTGCCGATCTCCGACGCGCAGTTCGTGGACGGGCTCGTGCCCTACGGCCACCCCGGCGCCGACTCGCCCGAGGTCCGCTACCTCCAGGAGCGCCGCGCGGCCCTCGGCGGCCCGGCCCCGGCCCGCCGCACGCACGCCGTCGCGCCGCTGCCCGCCCCCGCCGACAAGGCCTTCGCGGCCTTCGACAAGGGCTCAGGATCGCAGTCGGTCGCCACGACCATGGCGCTCGTACGGCTGGTCAAGGACCTCGTACGCGACAAGGAGACCGGCAAGCGCTGGGTGCCGATCGTCCCGGACGAGGCCCGCACCTTCGGCATGGAGTCGCTGTTCCCCTCGCTCGGCATCTACTCGCCGAAGGGCCAGACGTACGAGCCGGTCGACCGCGACCAGCTCATGTACTACAAGGAAGCCAAGAACGGCCAGATCCTCAACGAGGGCATCACCGAGGCCGGTTCGATGGCGGACTTCATCGCCGCTTCGTCGTCGTACGCGACGCACGGCGAGGCGATGATCCCCTTCTACATCTTCTACTCGATGTTCGGCTGGCAGCGGACCGCCGACCAGATGTGGCAGCTCGGCGACCAGCTCGGCCGCGGCTTCCTCATCGGCGCCACCGCCGGGCGCACGACGCTGACCGGTGAGGGTCTGCAGCACGCCGACGGCCACTCGCCGGTGATCGCCGCGACGAACCCCGCCGCGCTCTCGTACGACCCCGCGTTCGCCTACGAGATCGGCGCCATCGTCAAGGAAGGCCTCCGCCGCATGTACGGCGAGGGCGCGCCCGGCGAGGACAAGGACGTCTTCTACTACCTGACCGTCTACAACGAGCCCATGCCGCAGCCCGCGAAGCCCGCGGGTGTCGACGAGGGCATCGTGAAGGGGCTCTACCGCTTCAACACGGCGGAGACGGCTGGACTTTCGCCCGCCGCCAACGCCGCGCGGATCCAGCTGCTCGGCTCCGGCACGGCCATCCACTGGGTGCTCAAGGCCCAGCGGATGCTCGCCGAGGAGTGGGGCGTGGCCGCCGACGTGTGGTCCGCGACCTCCTGGACCGAACTGCGGCGCGACGCCCTGGAGGCGGACGCGGCGCTGCTGCGCGGCGAGGAGCGGGTGCCGTACGTGCGGCAGGCGCTGCAGGGTGCCGAAGGCCCCGTCCTCGCGGTCTCCGACTACATGCGCCAGGTCCCCGACCAGATCGCCCAGTGGGTCGAGCAGGACTACTCCTCGCTCGGCGCCGACGGGTTCGGCCTGTCCGACACGCGTGACGCGGCCCGCCGCCACTTCGGCGTCGACGCGGAGTCGATCGTCGTCGCGGCGTTGGCTCGGCTCGCCGCGCAGGGGGTTGTGCCCGCTGCGGCGGTGAAGGAGGCTCGGGCCAAGTACGGGCTGTAAGCCTCCGGCTCGGTACGCAGGGTCGGTAAGCCTCCGGCTCGGTACGCAGGGTGGGGTCCCGTCGGGGTGACGGGGCCCCACCCTTGTGTTGCCGCCGGGCGGCAACCGTTCCCCGCCGCTCCGCGGCGGTTTCTCCCACCCGCCCACCCGTTACTGCCGACCCCGGGTTCGCCCCACTGGGCTGCGCCCCTGCCCCGAGTGCCGGGCATCATGGAGGCATGCGCGCTGCCCGGCTCATCAAGATGGTGCTTCTGCTTCAGGCTCGGGCCTCCATGACCGCCGCCGAGCTCGCGGAGGAGCTCGAGGTCTCGGAGCGCACGATCACGCGGGACGCCCAGGCCCTGTCCGAGGCGGGGGTGCCCGTGTACGCGGACCGGGGGCGGACGGGCGGCTACCGGCTCATCGGGGGGTACCGGACCCGTCTGACGGGGCTTGCCCGCAGCGAGGCGGAGGCCCTGTTCCTGTCCGGAGTCCCGGGCGCGCTGCGCGAGATGGGCCTGGAGGACGCCGCGTCCGCCGCCCGCCTGAAGGTCTCCGCCGCCCTGCTCCCCTCCTTGCGCGACGCGTCCCAGAGCGCCGCCCAGCGCTTCCACCTGGACGCCCCGGGCTGGTTCAGGGAGACCCCGGCCCCGGCCCTGCTGCCCGCCGTCGCGGACGCCGTCTGGGACGACCGCCGCCTGCTCGCCCGCTACCGCCGCCAGGACTCCGAGGTCGGCCGCGAACTGGAGCCCTACGGCCTCGTCCTGAAGGCCGGCGTCTGGTACCTGTGCGCCCGCGTCCCGGACCCCGGCTCCGGCTCCGGCTCCGGCTCCGGCTCCGGCTCCGGCTCCTACCGGGTCTACCGCATCGATCGCTTCACCTCCGTCGAACCCCACGGCGAGAACCGCTTCGTGCGGGACGAGGACTTCGACCTCCCCGGCTTCTGGGAGGAGCGCGCCGCCCAGTTCGCCCGCGCCATCCTGCGCGAGAGCGTCGTCCTGCGCCTGTCCCCCGACGGCGCCCGGCAACTCCCCTACGTCACCGACCGCGCCGCCGCCCACGAGGCCCTCGCGGACGCCGAACCCGACGAGCGGGGCCGGGTCACCATCACCCTGCCCGTCGAGTCCACCGTGGTCGCCTACTCCCAACTGCTCATGCTGGGCCCGGAGGCCGAGGTCCTCGGGCCGCCGGAGCTGCGGGACCGCCTCGCGGCGACGACGGCCCGCATGGCCGCGCTCTACCGATAGCCCGTCACGTCCGCCTCCTTGCTCTCCTGGTCCACCTCCGTGATGTACCGCCAGGCGTCGGGGGCCGAGCCGTCCACGTCCGTGAAGCCGTACTCCTTGGCGAGGCCGCCGCTGGACAGGGACGCGCCGTTCCACCGCGCCACCTCGGGGTCGGTGGCCAGGGCCACCAGGGCCCGGCCCACGAACGTCGGTGTCTCGGAGATCGCGAAGTGCGGGTTCTGCTTGGTGCCCGCCATCCAGTCGTCCTCGGTGACCTTGAAGTACGTGTCGAGCATCGCCTCCGAGCGCAGCCAGCCCGGCGTCAGGCACAGCGCCGTGCAGTCGTACTCCTTCACCTCCTCCGCGAGCGCGCGGGACATGCGCAGCGGGGCCGCCTTCGCGAGGTCGTAGTAGAACGGCTTGCGGTAGCGCTGGTTGTACTCCTCGGTGCCGTCGGTCACCTCGACGACGAGGCCGCCGGGGTTCCTGACGAGGAGCGGCAGCGCGAAGCGGCTGGTGACGATGTGCGTCTCCATGCCGAGCCGGAGGATCCTGAGGCCCTTGTCCAGGTCGTGCTCCCACATCTTCTTGTCCCACTCGACATGGATGTCCCCTCCCCAGATGTCGTTGACGAGGATGTCGAGGCGGCCCTGCTCCCGCTCGATCCGCTCGACGAGGGCGCGCACCTGCTCGGGATCGAGGTGATCCGTCGGCACCGCGATCCCCGTGCCGCCCGTGCCCGCCTCGGCGCCCGCCGCGCCGACCAGTTCCGCCGTGCCCTCGATGGTCTCCTGGGTGCGGCCGACCTCGCTCGTGTGCTGCCGCGTCGTCCGCCCCGTCACGTACACGGTCGCCCCCGCGCGGCCCAGCTCCACCGCCATGGCCCGCCCGGCCCCGCGCGTGGCCCCCGCCACCAGCGCGATCTTCCCGGCCAGACCACCGCCGGAAGCAGCCACCCCGGCTGCCCCCGTCGTCCCGGTCCCCTCGGATCCCGGCTTCGTCGTCACTGCGCTCTCCGCTCCGCTCGCCCGGCCTGCCGACCGCTGTGTGTTCTCCATGGGTGAAGCCTCGCAGCGAATGCCGACACCTCCTGTCGGTCTTTCCACGGGCATGTGCACACATAACGACACAGCCGCATTCCGGCGCACTCCGCGTGCGCCCCCACCCCCCAGGACCGATGCTTGACCCGTGATGGACGAGACGGAGTTCTGGGAGATCGTGGACAGCACCCGCGAGGCCGCCGAGGGCGACCCCGAGGACCAGGCCGAGCTGCTCATCGACAAGCTGCTCGAATACGACCCGGACGCCGTTCTGGACTTCGCGCGGCACTTCGAGGCCCGCTACAACCGCGCCTACCGCTGGGATCTGTGGGGCGCCGCCTGGATCGTGCTCGACGGGGCGAGCGACGACGCCTTCGACTACTTCCGGTGCTGGCTGATCGGGCAGGGGCGGGAGGTCTTCGAGGGCGCCGTGCACGACCCGGACTCGCTGGCGGAGCTCCTGGACGACTTCGACGAGGAGATCGACGGCGACGGCGAGGAGCTGGGCTACGCCGCCGACGAGGCCTACGAGCGGATGACCGGCGTGGTCGCCCCCGACCTCGGCATCGCACCCGCCCCGCCGGAGCCGGAGGGCACCCCGATCGACTTCGAGGACGACCGCGTGCTCGCGGAGCGCTACCCCAAGCTGTGGGAGCGGTTCGCGGCCCGCTGACGCCGGCCCCGCGCGCCCGTGGGCCGTCCGGGCCGCGGCCTCAGAAGTGTGTGCCCCCGTCCACCCGTATCTCCGTGCCCGTGATGAACGCGCCGTCCTCGGACGCGAGCATCGCGACGACGGACGCCACCGTCTCCGGGCCCGCGAAGCCCTGACCGATCGCCGGGGTCAGCTTCGCGAACAGGCTGAAGTCCGCGTCCTCGGGCAGGCCGGGCCCGTGGCTCTGCCCGCTGGCGCCGCTGCCGTCGGTCATGCCGCTGGAGATCGATCCGGGCTGGACGGCGGTGAAGCGGATGCCCCGCTTCGCGTACTCGCTCGCCAGGGCGTGGGTCATGGACTGGATGCCGCCCTTGCTGGCCGCGTACGCCGCCATGTACGGATGGGCGAACGCCGCCGAGGTGGAGCTGAAGTTGACCACGGCCGCGTCCTCGCCCTCCAGGAGGGCCGGGATCGCCTCGCGGATCATCAGGAACGTGCCGGTCAGGTTGATCCGGAGCACCTGCTCGAAGGAGTCGAGGCTGGTCTCGTGCGTGTGTGAGGAGCGCAGCACGCCCGCCGCGTTGACCAGCACGTCCAGGCCGCCGAGCGCGGCGACCGCAGCGGCCACGCCCGCGCGCACCGACGCCTCGTCCGCGACGTCGACCACCAGCGTCGTCAGCCGGCCCGCGGCGGCGCCCGCCTTCTGCTCCGTGTCCTTCAGGCCCGCCTCGCTGATGTCGGCGGCCACCACGCTGCCGCCCTCCGCGAGCAGGCGGAGCACGGTGGCCTGGCCGATGCCCGAGCCGCCGCCGGTGACGAGGGCGCGGCGGTCCGCGTGACGCGTCAGGTTCATGGGTCTCTCCGATCAGCCTCCGACAGCCGGCCCGCTGCGGGTCCGGCACGCTTCATCTGATTTCAATGTACGCCCTCATGGCACATTTTGCCATAGCGTCATTTCGTGAATTCTGGCCCGGTCCCGCGTAGGCTTCGAACGTGAGCACCCAACCGCCGCAGCCCACGCGAGCACCACAGCCGGCCCGCCCCTCGCTGACCGAGCGCCGCAAAGCGGCCACGCAGCTCGACATCGCCCGCGCCGCCGCCGAACTCTTCGCCGAGCGGGGTCCGGACGGCACCACCGCCGAGGAGATCGCGCACCGTGCGGGCGTGGCGCTGCGCACCTTCTACCGCTACTTCCGCAACAAGCAGGACGCGGTCGCGCCGCTCCTCGCCGGAGGCGCCGCCCAGTGGCGGGCCCGCCTCGCGGAGCTGGACGCAGGGGTGCCGACGGCGCTCGAACGCTCCATCGCCGAGGCCCTCACCCCCGTGGACACGCGGACCGACGAGGCCCTGGAGTGGACCCGCGGCCTGCTCCGCGCCGCCCAGGACGACCCGGCCCTGCGCGCGGTCTGGTACCGGGTGAACCAGGAGTCGGAGGAGCAGCTGGTCCCGGTGCTCGCCCGGCTCGCGGGGGAGGGCGCCGACGAGCTGGAGGTCCGGCTCGCCGCCGCGGCCGCCACCGACGCCATCCGGATCGCCCTGGAGACCTGGGCCGCCACGGACGACCCGCCGCGCGGCCCCCGCTCCCCCGCGGACCTCGCGGTCCGCTGCCTGCGCGAACTCACGGGCGGCCTCAGGCTCCTGGAGCGATGAGGCGGCCGGGCCGGGCGACCCACGCTCCCCAGGCCCTCGCCGTCCGGCCGCGCCCCCACCGCGGCCCGCCCCGCTCCCTCGCTACGCCCCCGCCCCTTCCTCCACCACGAACACCAACAGCGCCACGTCGTCCCGCACCCCACCGGAGAACCGGACCAGATCGTTCCAGATCGCGTCCGTGAAGGCGGCCGGATCGTGCCGCTCCGCCGCGAAGATCGCGGGCAGCCGCTCCTCCAGCGGGTAGAAGGCCCCGGACGCGTCCCTCGCCTCGGTCACGCCGTCCGTGACGGTCAGCAGCCAGTCGCCGGGTTCGAGGCCGACGACGACCGGATCCGGCGGCGCCACCCCCGCGATGCCGAGGCCGAGGGGCGGTCCCGGCGTGACGTCCAGTGCGGTGACCGCGCCGTCACGCAGCAGCAGGGGCGGCGGGTGGCCGCAGGAGACGAGGCGCAGTTCGCCGGCCGTGGCGCCGAACTCCAGGAGGACGGCGGTGGCGAAGAGTTCGCCCGGCTCACCGTGTTCGGCGTCCTCGGAGTCGATGACCAGGCGCCGGTCGAGGCGCGCGGCGACCCCCTCCAGGTCGCCCTGGTCGAGGACCGCCTCCCGGAAGGCGCCGAGCAGCGCCGCGACGGTCCCGACGGCCGCGAGCCCGTGCCCCTGCACGTCCCCGACCAGGGCCCGCACCCCGCACGGCCCCCGGCGCACGTCGAAGAGGTCACCGCCGACCAGGGTGCCGCGCTGCGCCGCCCGGTACAGGCCCGCGCAGCGCACCGGACCCACGCGTTCCGGCAGCGGGGGCAGGACCGCGAACTGGGCCGCCTCGGCGACCGTGCGGACCGTGACGAGCTGGGCGTCGCGGCGGCTGCGCACCCAGGAGAAGAGCACGCTGAGCACCGCCACGAAGGCGACGGTCGCGGTGTCGCTCGTCCCGGGGTGCCCCAGATCGAAGTGCGGCAGGGAGAGCAGCAGCAGGACGGTGCCGCCGAGGAGCGCGGTGGCCGCGGGCCCGTAGGCGAGGGCGGCGAGCGGCGGCACGGCGGCGAGCAGGAAGCTGAGGTCCAGGGTCTTGGGGGTCGCGAGCTGGACGGTGCAGGTCAGGACCAGGAGGACCGGTGCGGGCCAGCGCGCCCAGGGAGGCGTCGGCGCGCCGCGGTGCCAGCCCACGTCGCGCGCGCCGCGCCGCCTGGCCGCCGCCCTGATCATCGGTGCTCCTTCCCGGCGGGCCCGAGGACGTGCCCACGTCCGCACAGGAGGCGTCCTCGCGCGCGGCACACGTGTCCGCGCTCAGCCGTCCACGCTCAGCAAAGGACAGGTCCACGCTCCTACGCGCGCGTGGCGGGCGCACGCCGGGCCGGTCCGTCAGGTGTCAGAGCGGGCGGCCCATCAGGACGTCGTCCACGTAGCGGCCGTCCAGGAGGAACTCGCCGGGCAGCACGCCCTCGGTCACGAACCCCTCGGACTCGTAGAGCGTGCGCGCCGCGGTGTTGTGCCCGAGCACCCGCAGCGTGATGCGGCGCGCGCCCTGGCGGCGCGCCTCCGCCACCGCGGCCTGGAGCAGTCCGCGCCCCACGCCCTTGCCGCGTGCCTCGTCGGCGACGACGAATCCGAGGATCTGGCGCACGTGTGCGTTCACGGCGAGCGGGGTGGGGAAGCCGAGCCTTATGTAGCCGACGACGTGACCGTCGAGCTCGGCGACCAAGTGGTCGCGGGGGCCGAAGCGTTCGGAGAAGAACGGCTCGTAGGGTGGCTGCGGACACGGCTGCACGGAGTGCACGGTGGACCAGTTCGCGCGGTCCATGCGGGCCAGGACGGCATCGTCGTCGGCCCGCGCGGTGCGTATGTACGTCTGCTGCATGAGCGCCACTGTACGGCGGGCGTACGACGGCACAACCGTCCCTTTCACGGCAGGATGGCCCCATGGAGCAGCACGCGTCACCCCCGGAGTCGACGGATCCGGCGCCCCCGGCGGGCCCGGGAGGCCAGGTGGACCCGGGAAGCCAGGTGGACCCGGGGAACCAGGTGGACCCGGCGGAGCCCTCGCACGGGCCGCGCCGCGTCGCGGTGTCCGGCGCCTCGGGCCTCATCGGCTCCGCGCTCACACGCTCGCTGTCCGAGGACGGCCACGAGGTGGTGCGTCTGGTGCGCCGGGCCCCGCGCGCGAAGGACGAGGTGCGCTGGGACCCCAAGGAGGGGTACGTGGACGCCGCCGGGCTCGCGGGCTGCGACGCCGTCGTGAACCTGGCGGGCGCGGGGATCGGCGACCGGCGCTGGAACGACGCGTACAAGCGCGAGCTGCGCGACAGCAGGGTGCTCGGCACCAGGACGCTCGCGGCCGCCGTCGCGGCGATGGACGAGCCGCCGCGGGTGTTCCTGAACGGCAGCGCGATCGGCTACTACGGAGACACCGGTCAGCGCGCGGTGGACGAGACGGCCCCTCCTGGAGAGGGGTTCCTGCCGTCGATGTGCGTGGCGTGGGAGCAGGCGGCCGCCGCGGCCCAGGAGGCGGGCGTGCGCACGGTGTTCACGCGCACCGGCCTGGTGGTCGCGCGCGGGGGCGGCGCCTGGGGACGGATGTTCCCGCTCTTCAAGGCGGGTCTCGGTGGGCGGCTCGGCAACGGCCGGCAGTACTGGAGCTTCATCGCGCTCTACGACGAGGTGGCGGCGCTGCGGCATCTGCTCGCGCGGGACGACCTGTCGGGGCCGTTCAACCTGACGGCCCCCGAGCCGGTCACCAACCGCGAGGTGACGGCCACGATGGGCCGGGTCCTGCACCGCCCGACGGTGTTCACCGCGCCCGCGCCCGCGCTGCGGGTGGCTCTCGGCGAGATGGCGGGGGACGTCCTCGGCAGCCAGCGCGTGCTGCCCACACGGCTCACGGAGTCCGGGTTCGCGTTCACCCACCCCGGCATCGAGGACGCCGTCAGAGCCGCGCTGGCCTGACGCCCGGACCGCCCCCGCCCGACCGTGCGACCGCCGTGCGACCATGCCCGGTCCATGCGCGACTCCCAGAGGCCGTCCGCGCTCCTACCCTCGACCGGAACTCGGGGATTCCGCCGCCCTCGTGAGGGCATAAGGCTCCCCAGCAGTCGAGCGAGCCGCGCAACCTCCGGGAGGAGCACGTGCCAGAGCCTGCGCACCATGTGGATGTCGTCATCGTGGGAGCCGGGGTCGCGGGACTGTCGGCCGCCCACCAGCTGACCAGCGCCGGTGTAACGACCGTTGTCCTGGAGGCCGCCCCTTACGTCGGCGGCCGGATGTCCACCGAGAAGGTGGACGGCTTCCGGCTCGACCGGATCGGGCAACTGCTGACCACGTCGTATCCGGAACTGCGTCACACGCCTGGTCTCGACGCACTCGTTCTGCGTCCCTTCGCCCCCGGTCTGCTGGTGCACAGCGCCGGCAGGCACCACCGCATGGCGGAGCCGAGCGGTGGACGGAGCGCGAGGGGCGCACTCACGGCGGCGCGCGCCCTAGCGAGCGCCCCCCGGGTGCCGCGGCCCGTCCGCACGGCCCCGGGCGCCCCGCCCCGGCCCCCGTCCAGGACCACTCCACGGCCCTCCAGGCCACCGTCCCGCACGGCACCGCTGGGCGGCGCACTCGACCAGGCCCGCCTCGGCGCGGCGCTCGCCCGGATCGCGGCGACGCCCGTGCGACGGCTCCTCGCGCGCCCCGAACTGCCCGCGGGCCAGGCCCTGTCCGCGCGCGGGCTGCCCGCGCGCACCGTCGAGGGGTTCCTGCGCCCGCTGCTCTCGGCACTGCTGTGCGACCCGGACCTGACGACGTCGAGCCGGTGCGCCGACCTCGCCCTGCACGCCTTCGCGCGCGGCCGCCTGTGCCTGCCCGAGGGCGGCGCCGACGCCCTGCCCGAGCTGCTGGCGGGCGCGCTGCCGCCCGGGACCGTACGGACCGGCGTACGCGTCACCTCGGTGTCCGCGAACCGCGTCACCACCGCCGAGCACGGCGAGCTGACCTGCGCCGGCGTCCTGCTCGCCACCGACGCCCGCGCCGCCGCCGAACTGCTCCCCGGCCTGCGCGTACCGCCGTTCCACCCGGTCACCGTGGTGCACCACGCGGCCCCCGAGCCGCCGCTCGACGGGCCCGCGCTCCTCCTGGACGCCGACCGCGAGGGCCCGGTCGCCCACACGGCCGTCGTCAGCCACGTCGACCCCACGCGCGCGCCCGCGGGCCGGACCCTGGTGTCCTCGACCGTCCTCGGCACGCCCCCGGACGACCTGGAGCGGTCCGTGCGCGACCACCTCGCGAAGCTGTACGGCGCCCCGACCGACCGCTGGGAGTTGCTGGCCGTGCACCGCACGCGTGAGGCGGTGCCCGCGATGCCGCCGCCGCACGATCTGCGCCGTCCCGTACGGCTGTTGGCGGGGCTCTATGTGTGCGGCGACCACCGCGACACCAGCACGGTGCAGGGCGCGCTGCACTCCGGACGCAGGGCGGCGCACGCCGCCCTCGCCGACCTGGGCATCCGGCCTGCCTGCACGGAGGAGTCACTACCGGCGGCCGCCTGAGGCCACTCTCCAGGGCTCACTCATCGGACCTGTCCGACTCCGTCGGGCCGGCTCCCCCTAAGCCCCCGCGCCCCCCACGCGGGGGCTTCAACCGTCCCGCGGTCTTGTCACCGACCCCACACAGCACTACCGTCCCAGCGGATCCGGGCACCGGACCACCGAGCCGCGGGAGGGCTGACGTGCGTCGTACCTTGCCGGTGATCACTCTCATCCTGGGCCTATTCATGGGATCTCTGTCGGCGCCGATCGCCCATGCCGAGGGCCAGGGCTCACCTCGCCCGGGCGACCGGACAGACGCTCCCCGGCCGGACGACGGCGTGCCGTCCGTCGTCCCCCGCCCCACCGACTGGACCGCGCTCCCGGGGCGCACCGAACTCACCCGCCGCACCCGTGTCCTGATCGACCCGCGGCAGGCGTCGGCCACCGCGCTGCCGTCCGGACGTGCCGAATTCCCGGGTCCCGCACGCCAGTCCGTCCGCGCCCTCGCGGGTCAGCTGCGTACGGAGATCGAGCAGATCACCGGCATCGCCCCGCGCGTCGTCGCGGGCGGGCGGCCGGACCGGGACGACATCGTCCTCACCCTCGCCGCCGACCGTGGCGCCCCCGCCGAGGCACAGGCCGAGGGCCACCGCTTCGACAGCACCGGACCCGTCCGCGTAACCGCCGCCTCCACGCACGGCCTGTACTACGGCACCCGCACCCTCCTCCAACTCCTGCGCACCACCGCCCCCGACCACCGCGCCGTCCCGCGCGCCCGCTCGGCCGACCGGCCCGCGCAGGCGGTCCGCATGGTGCAGCTGGACGCAGGGCGCAAGTACTGGCGGATCCCGTATCTGAAGAACCTGATCCGCAGGATGGGCGACCAGAAGCTGAACACCCTGTTCCTGCATCTGTCGGAGTCCGAGGGCTTCCGCCTGTACAGCCCGAGGTTCCCCGGGCTCGCCGACCCCGACCACAGCTACAGCCGCGCCGACATCGAGGACCTGAAGGCCTTCGCCGCGCGTCATCACGTGCAGCTGATGCCGGGTCTCGAACTGCCCGGCCACGCCACGGTGATCAGCGAGGCGTTCGGCATCGGCTTCGGCTCGGGTCCCGGCGCGTGCACGGGGGCCCATACGCACTCCCATCTCACGCCGGACTGGATCATCGACATGACCAGCGAGAAGGCGGTCGCCAAGAGCAAGGAGATCGTCGACGAGTTCGCGGGCTGGTTCGACGCGCCGCTGTTCTCGATCGGCGCGGAGGAGGTGCCCGGTCAGCTCGCCGCGTGCCCGCGCGTGGAGGAGCACCTGGCCGCCGCGCCCGACGTCTCCACCCTCGGTGACCTGCTCAACCGGTACATCAACACCCTGGACGACGTGGTCACTTCGCACGGCAAGCGCACGGCGGTCTACAACGGCTCCGAGCACCTGCCCGCGCCGCAGCAGCGCGTGCACGCCCCGGTCGTCTTCCTCACCTGGGAGGGCACCGGCGCGGAGCCCGCCATTCCGGGCCATGACGAGATCGCCATCGGCCCCTTCTACAACACGCCGAACAACTACCACCACAAGTACCCCGACGAGCCCTGGATGTACGACACCTGGGCCCCGAGCACCGCCCCCGACATGCTCGGCTCCGGCGTCGTGAACTGGGCGGACTACAACTTCTGGGCCGACGACGAGTACGTCGAGCAGCACCTGGCGGGCCCCCGCGCGATCCTCGCCGACCGCGCCTGGAACGGCTCCCCGACGCCGGACACGCTCGCCGGCTTCCGGGCCCGCGCCGCCCGCGTCGGCGACCCCCCGGGCACCACGCCCGCGTGGACCCGGCCCCGGGTGCGGGACCGGCCGAGCCATCACTGGACCTTCGACGACGCCGCGTACCCGAAGGGCTGGACGTACGCGGGCAGCCCCGGCAACACGATCTTCGCCGAGGATGTCGCGGGCGACCTGCCCGGCACCTCGTACATCGTCGACAATCCCACGCCCGTGCCCGGTGTGCGCGGGCAGGCCTGGCGCTTCGACTCGGACCGGGACGGGGTGGGCTTCGGCGGCGTCGACGTAGCGGAGCCCTGGACCGTGTCGGTGCGGGTCCGTGCTTCCTCCCGCACCGGCGACCAGGTCCTGCTGAGCTCCAAGGCCGGGGCCTTGAAGCTCATGCAGCACGGCACGGGACGCGTGGGCTTCACCCGGTACGGAGAGACCGACTTCAGCTTTCCGTACGTCCTGCCGCTCGACCGGTGGGTCCGCCTGACGTGGGTCGCCTCGCCCGGTCGCACAGTCCTGTACGCGGACGGGGAGCGGGTCGGGGCCGTTCCCGCGTCGGTTCCGTTGCCGATGCGGTCCATCGGCACGGAGCGATCCGCTCTGCGCGGGGACCTGGACGACCTCGCCACGTGGGATGTGGCGTTGGGTGCCTCGGCTGTCGCCCGCTTGCGGTGAGTCCGGCACCGCCGGAGGGGTTCGTTGTGGTTGTTCGCCGTCGCGGCGGGATTCAACCGGCGGCGGGAGGCGGACCTGGTGTGGCCGCCCCCCGCTCCCCTCAGCCCAGCGCCGCGACCCGGTCGCGGTACCCGCGCACGGGTGCCGCGTCCCGGTACGGCTCCAGGCGGCGCTCGAAGTCGCGTACGTACTCCACCGCCCGCACCGACCTCATCTCGCCCGCCGCCTGGGCCGCCTCCGCGCCCAGTTGGCAGGCCTGTTCCAGCTCGCCGAGGCCGAGGCGCGAGGAGGCGAGGACGACGCGGCAGAAGAGCCTGCTGCGGGCGTAGCCGGGGGCGCGCAGCTGCAGGGAGCGCTCGGCGTGCTGGGCGGCCGCGCGGTACTGCTGGAGGTCGCGGTTGCAGTGCGCGAACTCGTCGGCGAGCTGGGCCTCGTCGAAGAACCGCGCCCAGTACGGGACCTCGTCGCCGGGCCTGGCCGTCTCCAGGGCACGCTCGGCGCGCACCATGGACGCCGAGCAGGCCCGCACCTCGCCGAGCACCCCGTGCCCGCGCGCCTCGACGGCGTGCAGCAGGGCCTGCACGACGGGCGGCGCCGAGGAGCCGACGCCCTGCTGGGCGACGCGGGCGAGCTGCACGGCCTCGCGGCCGTGGCCCAGATAGACGGCCTGGCGGCTCATGGTGACCAGGACGTAGCTGCCGTACGCGCGGTCGCCCGCGGCCTGCGACAGGCGCAGCGCCTGCACGAAGTACCGCTGGGCGAGGCCGTGCGCCGCGATGTCGTACGACGTCCAGCCCGCGAGCCGGGTCAGGTCGGCGGCGGCCGCGAACAGGCGGCGTCCGGCCTGTTCGCCGTAGGTGCCGCGGAGCATGGGCTCGGCCTCGTGCTCCAGGTAGCGCACCAGGGCCTGGCGGGCGTGCCCGCCGCCGTAGGCGTGGTCGAGGGCGCGGAACAGCTCGCCGACGGAGCGCAGGGCGGCGATGTCGCCGCCGGTGACCCGGTGGCCGGGCCCGCGGTCGGTGTCGCGGCGCTGCCGGGGCACGATGGGGCGGCCCTGCGGGGGTACACGGGGCGTCTGCGGGGGTTCGCCGCGGGCGACGCGTTCGTCGGCGCGGCCGATCAGCCAGTCCCGGCTCGGCACCACGAGCCCGGCCGGGGTGAAGGCGATCTTGCGCAGTTCGGCGTGGCTGCCGGAGTCCTTGCGCCACAGGCCGCCGACGATGTCGACGGCTTCCTCGGGCGAGGAGGCGAACTCCAGGCCCGCGTAGACGGGCGCGCACGCGTCGAGCCCGAGGTCCTGTGCGGACAGGCGCCGTCCGAGGCGCCGGGTGAAGACCTCCGCGATCAGTGCGGGGGTCGTGCCGCGGGGCTGCTGGCCTCTGAGCCAGCGTGTCACCGATGTCTTGTCGTACCTGAGATCGAGACCGTGCTCGAGCCCTAGCTGATCGACGCGGCGCGCCAGGCCCGCATTGGAGAACCCGGCTTCCGCGATGAGCGCGGCTAGCTGGCGGTTGGGGGTGCGCTGCGGGGGTCGTTCCGTCATCAGCTGTGCGGTCTCCTGCCTTCCGGGCCTGCCTTGAGCAGCCCTTATGGCCTCATGAACGGCGCGAATGTAGCGGCCCTTACGGGTCTCATCGCGACCTTCAAGCCCCATTCATCCGATCGTGTGAGGATTGGCCGGAGGGCTGACGGGATTCCGCCGGACGTACAGTGGCAGGAGCGCGATCCGTGCACGGTGAAGGTTTCCGTGCGGGCGCGGGTCCGGTGCACGCGGATGGTTCTTAGGGAGGCACGTGCCGTGGGCGAGATTCGATTCATCCGGCTGGGTTTCGGTCCGGAGTCCGTCGAGTACCAGGAGGCCTGGGACGAGCAGCGACGGGTGCACGCCGCCCGCTTCGCGGACGAGGTCCCGGACACCTGCCTGCTCCTTGAGCACCCGCCGGTGTACACAGCGGGCCGCAGAACCGCCGAGAACGAGCGCCCGCTGGACGGCACCCCGGTCGTGGACGTGGACCGCGGCGGCAAGATCACCTGGCACGGTCCCGGCCAGCTCGTGGGCTACCCGATCCAGAAGCTGCCGCGTCCGGTGGACGTCGTAGCACACGTACGCCGCCTGGAAGACGCACTTATCCGAACGTGTGCCGAGTTCGGTCTCGAAACCACGCGCGTCGAGGGACGCAGCGGCGTATGGGTCCTCGGCGATCCGGTGGAGTCGCGCCCGGCCCTCGGCGGGCTCAGCCTCGACTTCGACCCGCGCCTCACGGACGACGAGTTCGACCCCCGTCTCAACGGCCCGGAGTACGCGCCCTCCAACGCCGGCCAGCGCCGCGAGGACCGCAAGGTCGCCGCGATCGGCATCCGTGTCGCCAAGGGCGTGACCATGCACGGCTTCGCCCTGAACGTGAACCCGGACAACACCTGGTTCGACCGGATCGTGCCGTGCGGCATCCGCGACGCGGGTGTGACGTCCATCGCGCACGAGGTGGGCCGCGACATCACGATCGCCGACGTGCTGCCGGTGGCCGAGCGGCACCTGCGGGACGTACTGGAGAACGCGGACCTGAAGCCGCGGGTGGTGGAGAAGCCCGCCGCCGAGGCGCCCGGGCCCGTGCCGGAGGCGGCCGGGGCCCCCGAGACCGCGCTCGCCTAGCCGCCGGGCCCCGGCCCGACCGGCCCCGGCCCGCCCCCGAGCACCCGAGTGGGAATGCACCCCTCGGGCCGGAGGTTGGCCAGAGTGAAGTCCAAAGACATCGCGGGCGTACCCTGGGGTGCGCCGACGAATCGAAGTTACGCCAGCTATCAGGGAGCCGATGTGTCCGCAGTCGCACCCGACGGACGCAAGATGCTGCGCCTGGAGGTCCGGAACGCCCAGACCCCCATCGAGCGCAAGCCCGAGTGGATCAAGACCCGGGCGAAAATGGGCCCCGAGTACACGAAGATGCAGGCGCTCGTGAAGAGCGAGGGCCTGCACACGGTGTGCCAGGAAGCGGGCTGTCCGAACATCTACGAGTGCTGGGAAGACCGCGAGGCCACGTTCCTCATCGGCGGCGACCAGTGCACGCGGCGCTGTGACTTCTGCCAGATCGACACCGGCAAGCCGCAGGCCCTCGACCGCGACGAGCCCCGCCGCGTCGGCGAGTCCGTCGTCACGATGGACCTGAACTACGCCACCATCACCGGCGTCGCCCGCGACGACCTGGAGGACGGCGGCGCCTGGCTGTACGCGGAGACCGTGCGCCAGATCCACGCCATGACCGCCGAGCGCGAGGGCGGCCACACCAAGGTCGAGCTGCTGATCCCCGACTTCAACGCGGAGCCGGACCAGCTGGCCGAGGTCTTCTCGTCCCGCCCCGAGGTGCTCGCGCACAACGTGGAGACGGTGCCGCGCATCTTCAAGCGGATCCGCCCGGGCTTCCGCTTCGAGCGCTCCCTGAAGGTCATCACCGAGGCCCGCGAGGCCGGGCTTGTGACCAAGTCGAACCTGATCCTCGGCATGGGCGAGGAGCGCGCGGAGGTAAGCGAGGCGCTGCGCCAGCTGCACGACGCGGGCTGCGAGCTGATCACGATCACGCAGTACCTGCGCCCTTCGGTGCGCCACCACCCCGTGGAGCGCTGGGTCAAGCCGCACGAGTTCGTGGAGCTCAAGGACGAGGCCGAGCAGATCGGCTTCTCCGGCGTCATGTCAGGACCGCTGGTGCGCTCCTCGTACCGCGCGGGGCGGCTGTACCAGATGGCGATCGAGCGGCGCGGCGCGTACGTGGCCTCGCAGGCGGTGTGACGCGGGCACATGCCGGGCGCGCACGCACTGTGTGAATCGGCGCACAAGTGACTACCAACCAGTAGTGACCGTAATGACGCGGCCCCTACGATCCCCGCAGGTGAACGGGATCGCATGGGCCGCGTCAGCGTTTTGGGGCCCCGCGTCAAGGTTTCATCGGTGTTTGACCGGTCGGTCACGCCCTGGTAACACCAATCAGTGACCCTGGAATTACCGCACGTACAGCCTTACCCAGAGCACACAGATCGTTTCCGTACGCAGGGCCCTCCCCGGATCCCGGAGGGCTTCCCCCCAGAGTCAGGCTCCCCCCTCGCAGCGCTCCCCCGTCAACTGTCGCTCCCCCGGAGGGCATCACCATGCAGGCCGCGCCCGTTCGCGCCACCGCCATCCCGTCCGTCACCGACGCGCTGCGCGCCGTCGAGTCGCTGCTCATGAGCGGCGGCCAGCGCACCGCGCGCCGCAACGCCTGGACGTCCGTCCTCGAGGACCGGCGCCGCGCGAAGGACCGGGTCGAGGCGCAGCGCGTGCTGGAAGAGGCAGGAACAACCCGCACGTCGTAGTCGCCTCCAGGGCCACGTAGACTTCGAGGCATGGCGAGGAAGGAAACCACCGCGGCGGCTTCGGCCGCGGAACCCGGGCGACTCAAGCAGATCGCCCTGACCTACAAGATGACCCGGCGGGCCGACTCCAAGATCGGTCTCATCATCGCGGCTGTGGGAATCGTCACCTTCGGTGTCTTCCTCGCGATCGGCCTCTGGATCGACCACCCCATCTACCTGGGCATTCTCGGCTTCATCCTCGCCTTCTTGGCGATGGCGATCGTCTTCGGACGCCGGGCCGAGCGCGCCGCCTTCGGGCAGATGGAGGGCCAGCCCGGAGCGGCGGCCGCGGTGCTCGACAAGATCGGCCGCGGCTGGACGACGACCCCCGCGATCGCGATGAACCGCAGCCAGGACGTGGTGCACCGCACCGTCGGCAAGGCCGGCATCGTCCTGGTCGCCGAGGGCAACCCGAACCGGCTGAAGGCGCTGCTCGCCGCGGAGAAGAAGAAGATGGCCCGCATCGTCTCGGACGTCCCGGTGCACGACGTGATCGTCGGCAACGGCGAGGGCCAGGTCGAGCTCAAGAAGCTCCGCACCACGCTCCTGAAGCTCCCCCGCGTCCTCCAGGGCCCGCAGGTCACGGCGACCAACGACCGCCTGAAGGCGATGGGTGACCTGATGAGCAACATGCCGTTGCCGAAGGGGCCCATGCCGAAGGGCGCGCGGATCCCGCGCGGTGGCCCGAAGATGCGGTGACGCTGCCGCTGTTCCTTGTGGACGGCTGTTCCTTGCGGACGGCGCCTTGAACAGGTGTTACGCCGATGGGGCGCCCAGAACCGAGTGGTTCTGGGCGCCCCATCGGCGTAACCAGGACGTATGCGAAACCCGGGTCCGGGGCTAGATCCTGACCTGCACCGCGCGGGCCAGGCGGTCGTGCAGGCCGCGGCCGTCGCGGTCCCAGATGAGGGCCGGGATGCCGATGCACAGCAGCGCGCTGCGGATCAGGACGCGGACCGGGCCGAGGCGGCCGCCGTCCTCGCTGATGACGCGCAGGCCGAGCAGGCGCTTGCCGGGTGTGCTGCCGATCGTGCCGACGGTCAGCAGGCTCATCACGAAGAGGAGCGCGAGCGCCCAGTTGCCCATCGCCTGCGGATTGCCGCGCGCGAGCAGGCCGTACGCGATGACCATGCACAGGGCCCAGTCGATGGCGATGGCGCCGATGCGGCGGCCGGGCCGGGCGATCGAGCCGGGGCCCTCCTCGGGCAGGCCGAGCTGCTCCCCGCGGTATCCGAAGTCGACGCCCGCGTCCTCGGCCGCCGCGCGGGGGCCGGAGAGCCACGATCCGATTACTTGCCTGTTGTCCACCCGTCCACGGTACTGCGCACCGCTTCGTGCGCGGGGTGCGGGTCGCGTTCGCACCCGGGCCGGTTAACTTCGGCGAAACAAATGGGTCACGCTTGAGAAATCCCCCGTCCCTATGGTCGGGTCCCAGCGTGTGCCACCGCACTGGCCGCACCAACGAGCTGCAACCCCGCTCCTTCCCGGGCGGGAACAGGAGGAGCTGGATGTTCCAGAACGCCGACGAAGCCAAGAAGTTCCTCGCGGACGAGGACGTGAAGTTCGTAGACGTCCGGTTCTGCGACCTGCCGGGCGTCATGCAGCACTTCACGGTCCCGGCCGAGGCGTTCGACCCGGACGAGCAGCTGATGTTCGACGGCTCCTCCATCCGCGGCTTCCAGGCCATCCACGAGTCCGACATGGCGCTCGTGGCCGACCTGTCGACGGCCCGCGTGGACCCCTTCCGCCGTGACAAGACCCTCAACGTCAACTTCTTCATCCACGACCCGGTGACCGGCGAGCAGTACAGCCGCGACCCGCGCAACGTGGCGAAGAAGGCCGAGGCGTACCTGGCCTCCACCGGCATCGCCGACACCGCGTACTTCGGCCCCGAGGCCGAGTTCTACGTCTTCGACTCGGTCCGCTTCGAGACCACGGCGAACCGCTCCGTGTACGAGATCGACTCCGAGGCGGGCGCCTGGAACACCGGCGCGCTTGAGGACAACCGCGGCTACAAGGTCCGCTACAAGGGCGGCTACTTCCCGGCCCCGCCGGTCGACCACTTCGCCGACCTGCGCGCCGAGATCTCCCTGGAGCTGGCCAACTCGGGCCTGAAGGTGGAGCGCCAGCACCACGAGGTGGGCACCGCGGGCCAGGCGGAGATCAACTACAAGTTCAACACCCTCCTCGCCGCCGCCGACGACCTGATGCTCTTCAAGTACATCGTGAAGAACGTCGCCTGGCGCAACAACAAGACCGCGACCTTCATGCCGAAGCCGATCTTCGGCGACAACGGCTCGGGCATGCACGTCCACCAGTCCCTGTGGACCGGCGGCGAGCCCCTCTTCTACGACGAGCAGGGCTACGCGGGCCTCTCGGACACCGCCCGCTACTACATCGGCGGCATCCTCAAGCACGCCCCCTCGCTCCTCGCCTTCACCAACCCGACGGTGAACTCCTACCACCGCCTGGTCCCCGGCTTCGAGGCCCCGGTCAACCTGGTCTACTCGCAGCGCAACCGCTCCGCCGCGATGCGCATCCCGATCACGGGCTCCAACCCGAAGGCCAAGCGCGTCGAGTTCCGCGCGCCGGACCCGTCCTCGAACCCCTACCTCGCCTTCTCGGCGCTGCTCCTGGCGGGCCTCGACGGCGTCAAGAACAAGATCGAGCCCGCCGAGCCGATCGACAAGGACCTCTACGAGCTCGCCCCCGAGGAGCACGCGGGCGTCCCCCAGGTCCCGACCTCCCTCCCCGCGGTCCTCGACGCCCTGGAGGCGGACAACGAGTACCTCCAGGCGGGCGGCGTCTTCACGTCCGACCTCATCGAGACGTGGATCGACTACAAGCGCACGAACGAGATCGCCCCGATCCAGCTGCGGCCGCACCCGCACGAGTTCGAGCTGTACTTCGACATTTAAGAACGCCGCAGGTCAGAGCGGGTTTCTGCTCTCCTGGGCCGTCTCTGGGCCGTCGGCCGTGTTCTTCCGGGTTCGGAAGGCGCGGCCGACGGCCCTTTGTCTGGCCGCCGCTCAGGCTGCGGCGGGTACCGCCCCGTCGTCGCCCTCATCCGCCTCGTCCCAACCGAACGCTGCGTCGATGGCCCTCCGTGCCCGGTCCTGGCTGTTCGGCATGAGGTGCGTATACGTACGGAGCGTGAACCCCGGGTCCGAGTGGCCGAGGTATTCGGCGAGAGCCTTGATGTTCTCTCCCGCGTCCAAGAGCACCGACGCGTAGAAGTGTCGCAGTGCGTGCATGCCGTGCTCGCGGGACTTCTCGTACCTCTCCCCCGGCTCGCGCTCAGGGATGACACCGGCGGAGACCAATGCGGGCTTCCACAGGTACATGTTGAAGTAGTTCCGATTCAGCGCCTTTCGCTCACGCGAGTAGAAGATCAGCGTTGCCGTGACGGGCGGCCCATCGGGCGTCAGCCACGGCAGTGTGACTTCGATGGGCGGATGCCGGGTGATGTGGTCGGCAATCCGGTGCCCTACGAAGTCAGCCATCGGTACATCACGCAGCTTGCCGCCCTTGGGCGGAGCGAACACCAGGTGCGGCCCGATCATCTTGACCTGTCGTACGACGTGGATCACGCCCCCTAGGAAGTCGACCTCATCGAGCGCAAGCCCGAAGATCTCCCCCTGCCTCAACCCACTTCCGCTACCGGCATCCACCGTGGTTGCGTACTGCTCTGGAAGCCCTGCCCTGACTGCGCTCACGCGCTCGTGGGTCCACGGCTTGAGCTTCCTGGGATCCAGCTTTGGCGCCTTCACTGAGCCAGCACGACACGGGTTCCTCCCGATGATGCCGTCGTCGACCGCTGCCGCGAACACGGCGGAGACGTTGGCGAAGATGACGCGTTGGTACGACGACGCGATCCCGGAATCCTTCAGCGCACGTGCAAGGGTGCGGATGTGCCCCGGCTGGAATGCGCTGAGAGAGCGCGAGCCGATATACGGAAAGGCGTGCAGCCGGAATCGCAACTCCATGGCCGTGATGGTTGCCGGGTCCGTCGTCTGCGACGCAAGCCACTGTGTGGCGAACTGCTGAAACGTCACCTTCCCTGCCGATGGGTCGACGTACTGACCTCGGTTCATATCGGCCGCGATCTGGTTCAACCACGCTTCGGCAAGACGCTTCTGCTTGTCAGGAAATGAACGGCTGCGTTCGGTCCCGTCCGGCGCCACATAACGTGCGCGATAGCGCATCCCGGTCCCGAATCGGTCGGTCTTGGCACGGCTCGTCTTGCCGTTGGTGTCGGTTTCGGTCTTGTACCAGCGGTCTTGGATGTGGCCTGCCACGAGGGGGTGTTCCCTTCACGAAGAACGGCAGGGAGAGACGCGCGAGGCGTCTTTCCCTGCCGTTCTGGGGTGTGTTCGGTTATGCGGCGTCGGCCGCCATCCGCTCCTGCTTCCAGCGCTGGACGTCGGCGGGGTCGTAGCGGATGTGCTTGCCGACGCGGAAGCCGGGCGGGCCGGTGCGCTTCTTACGCCACTGGTAGACGGTCTCCTTGGGCACCTCGAACATCTCGGCGATGTCGTCGGGGGTGAGGTACCGGTCGGGCAGGCCGCTGCGGAGGGTGGCGCGCGGATCCGGCTGTACACGTGTGGTGCTCATCCGGGGTGCCTCCTAGGCAGGCGTCTCGGGGCCCTTCTGGGAAGTCCGCTACAGCCGCTACGCCGCTACATCGCAGGTCAGCGGGGGTGTTTTTGTAGCGGAGGGGTGGCGTGTAGCGGCTACGCCCGCGCTTGGGGGGTAGCGGGTGTAGCCGCTACACGCTGGGGTGCCGCTACAGATTCACCGGCTCTGAGCTGGGCTGTAGCGGTGTAGCGGCTGTAGCGCAGTCCTGGGGAGGGGGCGGGCAGTAGCGGGCCCACGCGTCTTCCAGATCGGCCGCGTGGAAGCCCTTGAGCACTCCTCCGGCGGTGCGGATGTTGCGGGAGCGGATGGGAGCGTTGTCGCCGGTCATGTACTCCCCGAGCATCCGGGCAAGGCGCCGGTTGTCGAAGGGCTTGCCGTCGAGGTCCGCCCACGGAGCGTCGTCGAGGGCGTTCAGCCGGTCGAGGATGGCGATGGTGGGCAGCTTGTCGACGCCGATCAGGACGTGGTCGCGCAGGTCGGTCAGCAGCCGGATACCGAGGCTGTGCTTGTCGGTGGTCTGTGCTGCCTTGACGAGCGTCACGCACGCCTCGCGCGCCCGGCGAGGCCACCGGCCGCCCACCGCGTCCGCGATGGCGAGCAGGGGCTCCCACACGTCGGCGGGGCGATCACTGACGCCGTCGGGCATCTCCGGCCACGCTCCCAGCACGAACCCACGTGCCTGCTCTGCCCACACGGCGAGCCGGTCACGAAGCTTGTGCCCTTCCGCCTCGTGGATCCGGGCGCGGAACGGCTCCACGCTCTCGTTGCGGGCCCGTCGTCGCATCCGAATGACGACGGAGCGGGTCAGGATCGTGTCCGGCAGCGAGCCGAGCCCGGCCACCGCGACCGCGCAGTACGACGGGAAGGCCTGCACGGTCTGGTTGCCGCCGTCGCCAATACACCGGTAGGTCACCCCGGTACGGCGGTGGCCGGCGTTGAGAAAGCCGCGCAGGTCCTCGTTGTCCCCGGCCTTGGGCCCGAAGACCGTATCGATCTCGTCGAACAGGATCGTGGGCCGTCCGTCGGCGCCGGACACGGCCCTAAACAGGGCAGCGGCAGACGCGTTGACGGCGACCATCGGGTGCGGCACGAGGGTTTCCACGATCTCCAGCCCCCGCGACTTCCCCGACCCCGGCTCGGGGCTGAGGAAGGCCAGGCGCGGGGTGGAGTCGAAGCAGTCGAGCAGGTGCGCGTGGGCGTCCCACAGGGCCACAGCCACGTAGGCGGCTTCGGTGGGGAAGACGTTGAAGCGGCGGTGGAAGGCTTCCACCTCGTCCAGCAGTGCGGCACCGTCGGTGTGGTTGGTCATGCGGCGGCCCTTCCTTCCTGGGGAGCACGCAGGGGGCACAGGTCGCGGTGGGCGGCGTGGTCGTTGATGAGGGCGAGCACGCGCCGGTGGCCGACGGCGCTGCGGTCCCTGCCGCACAGGCACGTCGTAGTAGCCGTAGGCACGGCGTCCCTGGGGGCGACGATGTGCAGCCACCCGACGGGGTAGAGCCCGTCTCCGAAGTGCGGGTCAGGGCGAACAGCAATGGGGACGCCTCCGGCGACGCCCTTCGGGGCGCCCACGGCAGATGCCAACTCGCCAAGGTCGGCGACCGGCCCTCGGTTCGCGGCCGGTTGGCCTTCCAAGGGGGAGCGGCCACGGGCGTTCATGCCGCTTCCCGGGGTCGGGCTTTGCGGATGGAGCTGTCCAGGGCGCTGCGGATCGTGGCGCGGCACTCGGCAGCGGTCAGGCCCCGCCCCTCTCCCGCCCCTTGGAAGGCCTCTTCCGCCACGTGCCGGGGGAGGTCGCCCCACGCCACGAACCGTCCCACCTTGAAGGCGCAGCGGTTGAGGGTGGTGTTGCGCTGCTTGTCCGGCGCCGTGGTGACGATGGCGCACTCGGCTTGCAGTGCGGCCAGTGCCGCGCGGCTCCCGTCGACCGCAGGAAGCCGCAGCGGGCCGACAGAGCGTGCGGGAGCGGGTTTCAGGATGGTTTGTAGCCATTCAGGCAACGGAGCCGCCACAGGGCTGCTCAGGGCTTCGTACGGTCCGGCGGGGGTGGTGCTGCCCGCAGCGACGACGTAGCCACCCCATCCGCGCGTGTCGACCAACTCACCGATGGTCCCCGCCGTGTTGGCCAGGCGGACGGTGGGCGGGGCGGTGAAGTACAGGTGCGTCCCGCCGCTTGCGGTCCGGGTGCGGTAGGTGTCGGGGACGGCGTGGCCGGTGCGCTCGCAGAGCGCCGTGAAGGTCGTCACGCCGCAAGGCGTGTCCGCACTGCTGTTGTTCTTGGGCATGTCGAGGTCGACGACGACCAGCCCGGAAGGGCCGGTGGCCACACCGATGTTGAAGGGCGCGTGCGACCAGGTGGCGCGGATGCGGTCGGGGTCGGTGGTGGCGCGCTGTTCCCACTTGCGGTGCCCGTCCGCGCACGGGCCGGTGCGGGGGCAGGTGGCTTCGCCGTGCAGGGCGGGGCGCTTGGTGCCGGGGCGCAGGGGGAAGACATGCCAGCCACGGGCGGCGGCGTCCAGGGCAGCGTTCAACAGGTGTTCACTCATGCCGCCACCCCCGCCGACGTGCGGGAGGCGAGGAAGGCGCGGCCGATCCGCTGGGTGTAGGCGGGCGGGATGGCTTCGGTCAGCTCCTCGCGCACGTTCGTCCAGTCGATGCCCAGCGCGGCCTGAAGCTCCGGGACGGAGGGCTTACCGCCGCCGTTGCCGTACGCGGCCACGTACGGGCCGTCGAAGTACCGGCCGTGGCGGTAGCCGCGCACGCGTCCCCGGTGCGGGATGTGCGCCGGCTGCTCGATCTGCCAGCCGCCGAGTTCGAAGTTGCGGTGCCGGATGACGTCGAGCCCGAACATCTCGCCGCACAGGGTCAGGTCTTTGCGGATCTTGGCGCGGCCGTTGGGCTGCTCGATGACGTAGGGCAAGCCCGTCCGGTCGAGCAGGTCACGGGTGGGCGCCACGAGGTCGACGTGGGAACTGCCCCACCCTTGCGACTGGTTGGTGCCCACGGTCAGGGCGCATCCTGCCTGGCAGGGCGGGGAGGCGTGGATGAACGCGTACCGCTGGATCTCGCCGGTCGTGATGAGGCGGGCGAGGTGTTCCAGGGCGTCGCCCCGGTGGTAGGGGAAGGGATAGTTCGGGCGGTCGGCGACGTCGCACCCGTGGACGGTGAAGCCGGCGCGGGCGTAGCCCATGGCGGCGCCGCCGGCGCAGGAGAACAGGTCCAGCAGTAACGGCCGGTGGCCGTCTCGCCGGATGTGGGTGGGTTGCGTCATGCTGAATGTCTCCAGTTCTGTGAAGAGTGCTGGTGACAAGGGCGGCCCCAGGCTTTGGCGAGACGGGGGCCGCCCTTGGCGTAGCTAGGTCTTGGTGCGGGCCAGGCGCAGGGTGATGCCGCCGATGCCGAGGGGTCCGGCGGCTCCGCCGATGGCCATGGCGGTGTGGGCGGCGACGTCGAGCAGGGCGAGGAAGGCGGCCACGAGGCCGAAGACGCCCATGGCTCCCGCGCCCGCGAGGGCGAGGGGGAAGAGGTAGTGGCGCAGCGGACGGCCGGTCTGGTCGGTGGTGTGGACGACGATGACGACGGGCTGGCCGGTGGCCTGTGCGCGGCGGTAGTCGTCGGCGGGGATGTGCGGGGCGATGATCCCCGGCGGGTCGCGGTGGTTCATCCGGAATCCCTTCAACGGTCGGCGCAGGGAGGCAGCGACACCCCTTTACGAGGGCGCCGTGGAGGGGGTTTCAGGGGTGCTGGTCTGCGCGCCTCCCTGACTCCCTGGCAGGCCATATGCGCAGGTCAATGACAGGGAGTTGGGGCAGGGAGGGGGTGAGGGAGTTCTCCCTGCCTCCCTGCCCCGGACGGGTGCGGGTCCCTGCTACTGGGCAGCGGAAGCGGAACTGTCGTCGTCGCGGTTGGCGAGGGCGCGGGCGACGCGGTCACGGCCCACGACCATGCGGCCGTCGGACTTGTACGGCTCCGCGCCATCGGCTTCCAGCACGCGCTTGAGGTCACCGGGCGTCCAGTCGCCATACGCGTTCGCGTCCAGCACGGTGAGGCGCTTGAGGACGTCGGCTGTCAGCACCCGGGGAGCGTCCCCGAGCACGGCGGCGACGTCGGCCAGCGGATCGCGGTCCTCGCCGTGCTCAATGACGTGCAGGGTGGTGACCCCGTCGCGGAGCCGCTTGGCCCGCTCCGCGATCTCAGTCGCGTCGTCGGTGTCGATGTAGTGCGTGCGCACCGTGATGGAAGCCTGCCCGGCGGGAATGGCGATCCCGTCGGAGGCGACCACGACCGTGCCCTTGTCCAGCCCGGGGCGCAGCAGGTTCGGAGCCGCGCCACCGTCAACCGCCTTGTCCCCCAGCGCCATACGGGCCTGCGACTCCGTGCCCAGCGCGAGGGAAGCCCGCGTGTGCGCGCCTTCGCGTACGAGCTTGGGGAGGTTCTGGTCGGTGGGGTCCTGGGTGCCCTGCCACATCAGGACGTTGACCGCCCGGCCCTGGTTGTGAATCTTGCGCACGGCCATGAAGTAGCGGCTGGTCGCCTTGCTGCCGCCGTAGGGGCGCTTGTCGTCGCCGACGACCGGGCACATGAACGCCATCTGCGCCTCGTCCACGATGACGACCAGCAGCGGAAACACGGTGCCGGGCGGGGCCTGGAGGCGGCGGTTCATCTCTTCCACCGCGTCCTCGGCCATCTCGGTGACCTGGATGACGTGTTCGTCGGTCGGTCCCTGGATGAGCCGGGTGGCGAGGCCGTCGAACATCGCCCAGTCGCCCACGCCCTTGAGGTCGCCCATCCAGAACTCCACCGACCGGTCCAGGGCCAGCCACAGGGCCAGAGACCTGAGCGCGGCGGTCTTGCCCTGGTTCGACAAGCCCGTGATGAGCAGGTGGCGCTGGTACAGGCTCAGGCTCGCTGCGTCCCCGCGCAGGTCCTGACCCCACGGGGCACGGCCCTTGGCGTAGTCGGCGGTCAGCGACTCGTCGGTGACGAGCGGGGAGGGGCCGATCGGCTCGTCCAGTGCCCCGGAGTCGGCGATCCACAGCCGGACGGTGCGGGCGGCTTCGGGGATGGTGATGAACACCTCGTGCTCGTGGCGGGTCAGGTTCTCCGCGAGCTTGCGCCGGCGGTTCTGCACCTCGTTGGTGGACACCCCGGACGGCAGGGTGACGTCGACTTCCACGCCGCATCCGGCGATGCGGATCGGACCCAGCATGGCCGCGCCCGCGTCGCCCATCTCCTTGATGGCGTTGCGCAGCGCGGGCACTCCGAGGTCGTGCAGGGCCTTGACGACGATCGAGGGGGTGATGGGCTCGCCCTCGCTGCCACGGGCGTTGGCGGGCAGCGTCCATGCAGGCGCGGCCTGCTGCTTGCGGCCCACGGCCCACAGGCTGAGCAGGGCCAGGAAGGGGCCGATCGTGAGGAGCGGGCCCCACACCACCATGACGATGGTGACGAGCAGGCTGATCAGGCCGATCACGGCGGCGAGGGGGGTGATGACGTCGGCGGGGTCCTTGGTGGCCAGCGCGAGGGCCACCCCCAGTCCGATCAGGCCGCCGATGCCCAGGCCGGTGCCGACCAGGGCGGTTTTGGCGGCGTCGATGGGGGAGGTCAGCAGGTCCATGCGGCGCCGGTGGCGGGCGTCGCGGAAGCGCTGCCCGCGCTCCTCCCACTCCGCCGCCACCTCGTAGTTCCCGGCGGCTTCAGCGGCGCGGAGCATGCGCTCATAGCGGGCCGGGGTGCGGGCATCCAGCGTGCGCCGGGCCACGATCCGGCCCCCGCCCACCACGTACATGCCGTGGCGGGCGACTGCGCGGGCAGCGGTCTTCGTGTGCTCGTGCGTGAGTGCATGCCGCACGGCGCGCCCGGAGCGCACCCACAGCGGCGCTACCGGCGCCGACTCGGCAGGCGAATCCGGGACCACGGACAGCACGGTCGGTCCCTGCCCCGGGGCAGGGGGCTCAGGGTCCTTGTAGAGGTGAACGACGTTCTCACTCATGTTGAAGAACTCCAGACTGGGAAAGCGGCCGCTCAGGCAGCGGCGGATGCGGTGGCGCCGGGCACGAGCTGGTCGGCCAGGTACTCGCAGCCGTAGGCCTCCTGCTCGTGCTGCTCGACCAGGCGGGCGTATTCGCGGGACTGGCGACGGGACTGGCGCTCCACGCCGAACTGCGCACGCGCGTCACGCACGACCTGGTCGACGACGTTCTTGCGGCTGAACTGCATGGCGTGCACGAGTTCGTGCACGAGCGTCACGGCGAACTGCCCCGGGGAGGCGTGCTGGTCGACGTTCACCAGCACCAACACGCTTCCGTTGACGCGGGGGACGGCATGTCCGGACGCGTCACGGGCGAGGCGCCGGGCGCCTCGCTCCGCACGGTTGCGGGTGCGCTTGTCCAGGACCCCGGCCAGTTCCGCGTCAGCGGCCGAACCGAGCTCGGCCATCCCGCGCGGGTTGGTCAGGATGATCTCGACGTCGGGCATCCGCCCGGGCACAGCCCGGTCGACCAGGCGCACGGCCTGCGGGGCGAGCTGCTTGGCGGTGCGCAGGGTAGGCCCGTATCCGGGAATCTTGTGCGTGCTCACGGTGAGGTTCATCAAGATGCTCCGTCTGCTGTGGCCGCGCTCAGGCGGCGTGGTCAGGAGAGGCGCTGAGGCACCGGCCGCACATGCCCAGCGACGTCGGGATGCAGTAGCCGACGTCCAGGCGGCAGGCCGGGCAGGTGCGGCGGGCGAGCATCGCCAGCGCGAGCGCGCCCCACTTGCGCGAGGTCATCGGCCGCACCGGCTTGGCCAGCTCTTCGCGGTAGAGGTAGGCGACGCGCGGCCCACCGGCACGGCGGTTGATCCGCATGACCTGAGCCGCGATCGGCTGGCCCCCGGGCCGCAGACCACGGGCCCGTAACTGCCGCCGTGTGCACAGGCCTTCGGGAGCCAGACGCCAGGGATAGGTGGGCACGCCGTAGCGGGCGCCGGACGGGTCGAAGCACTTCGCGTACGCGGCCGACATCACGCCACCGCCCCGGCGCGCTCCGCACGCAGCGCATCCCGCAGACCGCGCGCGTTCTTCGGCGAGGTGCGCACGGCCAAGCGGATGCCTTCGGCGGTCAGCTTCGCGTCCGGCCAGTCGGCCGTGGCCGCGCGCGCCTCAGCGAGCAGTTGCTCGCCGGTGCGCTTGGGTCGAGTCGACTTCGCGACGTCCGGCACCCGACCAGTCGCCCGGCGCGGCTGCTTCGACTGAGCGGGCACCGTGCGCGCCACGATCGGACGGGCAGAGGCCGACTCGATCGCCGGGACGGGCTTGCTCACCAGGGCCGACTTCAGGAACCCGACAGCCACCGGACGGGGCAGCGCCGTGACGTTCGGCGTGATCGGCGCGGGGGTCGATTCTGGCAGGCCAGCCGTAGACCGAACCCTTATGGTCTCAGTAGATTCCTCCGCATTTGCGGCTGGTGGATCGATCGGGGTCGACTGGTGGTGCAGGACCTTGGCGACCAGGTCCGACCCGAAGTAGATCGCCCCGACCGGCAGCGACGTGGCGAGCAGGACCAGTGCCCAGTTCTCGTAGTCGCCCTGCGCGAGTCGGCCCCAGTCGACGGTGCGGTCGTGCAGCTCCGGGACCAGGCCGTGCACGTAGTTCAGGACCAGCGAGGCGAGCGTGTACGCGCCCAGGACCCGCAGCGCGAACTGCCGGGCGTCGCCGGTCAACACGAGGGTGGCGACCAGGGCCAGGGTCATCAGGCCGTCGATGACGAACGGGTACAGCGTCGCGGCCGTGTCATCCGCGCCGATCGCGCGGGCCACATCCCGAAGCGCGTTCCACGAGACCCGAAACGCCATGGCGACCACGGCGACCAGGGCGAGCACGAGCAGCGTCTTGCCGTTGAAGTATTTCACCGGCCTGCCTCCCCCGTGTCGTGGTGCGGCTCGTTCGGGGACGGCGCGGGCGTCTGGGTGCTCAGGTGGCGGGCGATGAGCAGGCACCCGATGGAGAGGGCGAGGGCGGGCCAGGGGAGGGCGTAGACGAACGCCGACACACTCGCCGCGACGGCACCCAGCACGCACACGACGGTGACGGTCAGGCGCCACCACTTGCGGCCGACGGCGCTCATGCCGCACCCCCCAGCGCGAACAGCGCCGCCAGGATCAGCAGCGCCCCACCAGCGCAGGTCAGGTCGACCGCGCGACGCAGGCACGTGAACTTCGCGACGGCCAGGCGGGACAGCCCGGCGATGTCGGCGGCGAGATCGCTCGACAGCGCGGCAGGGATCTCCTCCGGGGTGAGCGTGGCCCACAGCGGAAAGCCGTGCCGACCGCGCAGGTTCGGCCGCACCGAACGCAGCAGCAGACCAGCAGCCGCGACCAGCAGCCCCATCCCGAGCACTCCCGCCAGGCAGGCGGGCAAGTTCACGGGCAGCGCGCGGCCGACGGTCCAGGCGCCGGCGAACACCGCGCCGACGAACGCCAGCAACAGGCCCGTCTTGGTGTCCGTGCGCGCGATCTCCGCCTTCACCTCAGCGTGCGCGACCATCAGGTTCCGGTCCGGGGCGCTCACGCGGCACCACCCGGAAGGCTCGCCCCGGCAGTGCGGTTGACCAGCGCGATCCGCGCGGCCAACGCCCGACGGCGGGCCCGGCGGATCCGGCGCTCGTCCAGCTCGTTCGGCGTGCGGTCAAGGGTGACGATCTGCGCGTCCAACAGGTCGACGTCCGCGAGGATCACGGGCATCTCCTGCTCGATCGCGGCCAGTTCCGCGCCGGTCGGCTCGATCCAGTCGGCGAACGCCGTAACGGCGTCCTGAACAGTGACGATGTGGCTCATGGGTCGTGGTCTCCCTAGCAGGTGGAACGGCCCGAACAGCGCTCCCGGAGTTGCCGCTCCGGGGGCGCGCGCCGTTTGAGGTGGGGTGGATCAGGAGTAGATGCGCTGGGCACCGGCCACGCGCAGCGCGGTGTGCGCTTGGCGGGCCCGCAGCCCCGCCGCGTCCAACTCGTCGGCCGGCACGTCGCCCACGGCCATCGCCGCGTCGACCGCGTCCTGAGCGACAGCCAGAAGGGCGCTGTCCTGCGTGGTCATGAACAGCGTGTCCATCGCGCTGGTGACAGCCGAACGGGCCGCGTACCGGGCCTGCCGCGTCTCGACCGTGTCGGCCACACCTTCCCGGCGGGCCACGATCTTCAGGTACTGCTGTTCCCGGTGGCGCACCAGCGCGGACAGCAGCGCCGGGACAGCGTCGGCCAACGCCCGACGGCGCTGCTCCGCCATCGCTGTCCGGGTCGTTCGGGTGGCGCTCAGGTGCTGCATGAACCCGGCGACAACGGCCCCGGACAGAGTGCCGAGAACCGCGATCAACGTTGCAGTCATGAGGACTCCCAAAGGGTGGAAGAAGCCTGTTCCGGCTCCCCTCAGCGCTGCTCGTACGAGACGAGCAGCGCTGAGGGGAGCCGGCCGCAGCAGAAGTGCCGCGACGAGGGTTGAGCAGTGCGAATGTCCCCTTCAGGTCCGCCGCTCCCGTATCAGGTAGAGCAGCCATGCCTGGCGAAGGCGTATGGGGACGTGACCTTTCGGTCTAAGCCCTCCGGGACTGACAAGGGACCCGGGACCCTCCCCCCGACCGACGCGGGGCTCCTGGTCGTGCGGTCTTGCAGATCAAGCAGTGATGCAGACGACAGCAACTCAAGGGAATTGCTCCGCTTGCTCAACTTGTTGGAACAAGTTGATGCAGTGATGCTGCACCCACGGACGGTGAGTCGTCAAGGGATTGGGGCCCACATGTACCAACAAGTTGAGCGAGTGCGTCATGATGGGCGCATGAACAAGCAGCCGAAGTACCGGCAAGTGGCCGACGCCCTGCGGCGGGAGATCGACGGCGGGGCGCTCCCCCCGGGGTCCCGGCTGCCCTCGGAGAGCGAGCTTTCGGCGCGCTTCGACGCCTCACGGAACACTGTGCGTTCCGGGCTAAGCCTGCTGGTCAGCGAGGGGCTGATTACGTCCAGTCAGGGGCTCGGCTACGAAGTCCGATCGCACGAAGTGTTCGAGCTGAACGCGTCTCAGTTTGAGAACCTGAACTTCCCTCAGAACGGCGACGCATACAGCACCGACGTGACGAACGCGGGCCGCCGGCCACATCAGACGTTCCGCGTGGAGATGAAGCCGGCGCCCGAAGATGTAGCGGAGCGGCTGACCGTCGAGGCGGGATCTACCACTGTCCTGCGGTTCTGTCACCGCTTCGTCGACGATGTGCCTTGGTCGACTCAGGCGACGCACTACCCCGCTTGGCTCGTCGAGCAGGCGCCACGGCTCGCTGAGCCTGGCGACATCGCCGAGGGGACTACCCGATATCTCGCAGCCCATGGCATCGAGCAGGTCGGGTACTTCGACGAGATCTCGACGCGGATGCCGACCCCCGACGAGGCCCGCTTGCTGGAGGTCGGCGCTGGGGTACCCGTGCTGCTGTGGATGCGTACGGGCTACTCCGGCGACCGGCCCATCCGGTGCACCATCACCACCTTCCGGGGCGACCTGAACCGGATGAACTACGAGATCGGCGACCTGTCCGCCCGAAGCGAGAACGAGCCTCAGTGAGAATCATCCCGGCCCGACCGGGCGACGTGGCCAAGCTGCTTGCCTTCCGCGAGGAGGCGGCAGCTTGGCTCACCCGTCTTGGCACCGACCAATGGCAGCGCCCGTACCCGCCTGAGCGGCTGCTCTCCACCATCAAGGCAGGCACTGTCTTCATGGCTATGGACGGCGAGGAGACTGTTGGCACCATCACGCTCACGTCAGAAGCCGAGGAAGGGCTGTGGACGGAGGCGGAGTTGGATGAGCCATCGCGGTTCATCAACAAGCTGACTGTGGCACGAAGCCACGCCGGACAGAACGTCGGTGGACGACTGCTGGACTGGGCAGGGGACCGCGCGTACCGCGACGGCGCCAAGTGGCTGCGGCTCGATGCGTGGACCACGAACGAGGCACTCCAGCGCTACTACATCCGCCAGGGGTTCGAGCACGTACGGACAGTCCTCGAAGGGGACGCGGTCAACGGCGGTCCGCGCGTCTCGGGGTGGCTGGCGCAGCGCCCGACTCAACTCCTGGACCACGGCTTTGTTGACCAGACCCCTGCCCCCGACGCCATCCCGCCTGATGGGGATTACGGGCCATTGTGATCAGGGCCGTCCCGGGGGGACCCTAAACGGGACACGAGGGAGACCGCTATGGGTTGGGTCGACCGGGAGCACATCCCCACGCTTGAGGGCGATTGGCGCTACGCGCGCCTCATCAACATGACGAAGCGGCTCCTGGAGCAGTGCATGCCCGTATGTGGCAACTGCAGCGGCGGCACCGTCACCATCGTCGACGACGACGGCAACACGACCGTCGTCGTCTGCGATGCCTGCGACGGCACCGGAGAAGTCGGAACCCTTGCCGACAACGAGGACAACGGGCAGGCGTAGGGCTGCCACTGGCGCGCCCGGAGCGCAACGATTCGAACACCCACCTGGAGCAGGCGCAGCTCGATGGGTGCGGGACCAGCCCCGCGCGCGCGGGGACCACGAACAGCCCACCCCCGCGCTCCCCGAACCCTCGGGACCACCCCCGCACGCGCGGGGACCACTCCACCGCCCTGTCGATCCTGTCGGGGGCAGCGGGACCACCCCCGCACGCGCGGGGACCACGGGAGCTGACCAGGCACGTTAGCCAGACCGACCCCAGTTTTTGCTCACTTTGAGAGAATCGGACATTCCTCCCTCTCCGCATCCAAGCAGCCGACGCGTGAAGCGTATCCGGGCCCGCCCCGGCCGCGCTGTGGCCAACCTGCGGCCAGACTGACCGCGTTCGATGGCTGCGAGAGACAGCGCCAGCAGGTCAAGGCCCGTTCTCACCGCGCCGAGTTGGCGGTCTTGAAAGCCGTCGCTTCTAGTCGCTAAACGTTTCACCAGGTACGTGAGGTATCCACAGGCGCATACTAAGAGAAGGACAATCCGCCACTAGCGAGGGAGCCATCATGCCTGTTCCAGGAACTCGCGAGATCTTCGTGGCCTACCCTTGGGATCTGCACGACGACAGAGCTGCATACAAACGAGCCTACACGTCTATGCAATCAGCCCTCAAAGTGAATTCATCTTTGCGGAGCAAAAAGTCTCAACCAACACTGTCCTTGTCAAGATCCGCGACATGATTGAACAGGCGGCCTTCGGAATCTACGACGTCTCAAACTGGAACGCGAATGTCACTCTGGAGTACGGGATGGCGATTGGCATGAATCGTAAGGCATTCATAGCCTTCAATCCGGGAAGAACGGATCGCGGAGACGTTCCTAGCGATGTCAGGGGTTACGACCGCCTGCAGTACCAAGACTTGAATGAGTTGACCGGTGAAGTGGAGAGCCTTGTAGTCCAAGAGCTTGGCACCGCAGTCGCAGCTAATCCACTCGAAGCTCACCGCCAACAGGTCATCTCCACGATCAGAGTAAACCCAGGGCGCACCATGGGTCAGATTGCCGAGCTGACTGGCCTGGAAAAGGACTACGTGAGATTGCTCATCCGTAGGAGCGGAGAAGAACTTGAGACCGAAGGAGCAACCCGCGGCGTGAAGTACTTTCCTGCGGGATACAACCCATAGCTCTTACGGACGGACGCGGGAGGAATTCACGGTCGGCCACCTGACTCACTAGATCAGAATCGTCGATTCTAGGTGCTCACCCATAGTGGCCTCATGTAGGCAAACGAGTCTGATCCAGCCCTTAGATGTACCCTCCAGAACTTGACAAAGTCAGCTCTGAATCGAGGCCCCAGCGACTCGCCCCCAGATCTGAAGTAGGCGCTTTGCGGGAGGTCCCACGCTAAGACTTGGCCACCCAAATTGGGCATACAAACGATCTAGCATCCCGAACGTTGCAATAGGCGTTCCTGCGAGGTTCACCGCCGTCTGTTGGGCGCTGGCCTCAATACTTCCAAAGAGGTCGCCATGAGTGCGATCAAGAAGCACACCCTGACGGTTAAAGTACTGGATCATTCCCTGCTCTCGGCCATGACCAACAGCGGACAAGGTTTGGTAGGAAATCGTACCGAGCCCTTTTCCTTGGCCTACCAATTCCTCCACCAGCGAGGTTGAACTGACTGGTTTCGACGCCCCGGGCCCAGCAAGGAAGGGGAGGCGCTTCTTGTCCTTAACCCGAGGGGTCAACCCATGCCGATGAGCCGAGTCCGCGATTTCCTTCATGCGCAGATCCATGCGCGCAATTGATTCCTGAACCTCGGCAGACATTTTTCCGCTTGACATTACTTCTGCCAGCTTCTTCTGCTCCCATAGCCCCGCCAAACGTTCGCCCTGCTGCCGCCGAATGCGTTCCAGCGGTGAGATTCCAGGCTCCATAAGGTAATAGCACCGGGCGGAAATTTCGATCGCGCTGCGCGCCAATGATGAGGGCCCGTAAATACATGCAGGCTCGTGTGTGCGCAGCAAGGTAGCGAGGCCAGCCAGATGATCCATAGCCACAGTCGCTAGGTGCACCCCCGCAATGTTCGCGTTGCGCGATGGTGCCGTGGCCCAGTCATCAGCGAAGGGCTCGCTGGCGGCTTCTAGAGCCGCCGGCGACCCCGGAAGAAAACCTTGATGGGTATCGCGATCACGTTCGAACGGCTCGCGCACTGCATCGAGCGAGTCGGCCAAGTCGCCCCATGGATCGGATGACATGGGAGCACCGTACGGGTAACACGGCAGCGAGACATACCTATTTAGCGAGGCTTGTCGACCTCACGTGCCTCCACGGAAAAGGGGAATGTCGCGCACCGCGTCACGATGGTCACCCCACCTGATGGCCCACCACCCACGCTCATCAGCCCCTCGCCTGTGCGCCCCCGTCTCGCAGGTCAACGAGCGAAGCCTTGGGCCGTGTCTGGGCCGTCGGGCGACGCCCCAGGGCGACCAACAACGACCATCGACGACCGCTCCCCCGCTGGTCAGGACGATGCCGAAGCCCTGCTTCCGAGGTGGCAGACCCGGCACATCAGTTCTTCGACATCTAAGCCGCGCTTTCGCTCTGAGCCGCGCGTCCGCTCTGAGCCGTGCTTTCGCTGTGAGTCACGCGTTCGCCACGTGTGAGCGCACAGCTTCCGAAGGCCGTCACCGACCTGGTGGCGGCCTTTGGCCGTGTCCGGGGGGCGCCGTCCGTTCACGCCCGGGCGGTAGGGTCGCGCCGCCCGAAGGGTCCGGGGCGGGGAAGAGGTGCGGTGAGCGGCGCGAGTGGTGAGAGTGGTGTGAGCGGTGGGGGCGACGGGCGGCGGGTGGGGCTCGGGACGGTCGTCCGGGAGTGGGGGTGTATCGGGTGTGTGGGGTTCGGGGGGCCGCCCACGCATGTCGCCCTGCTCAGGAAGCTGTGTGTGGAGCGGCGGGGTTGGGTGTCGGCGGCCGAGTTCGAGGACGGGGTCGCGGCGACCAATCTGCTGCCGGGGCCCGCGTCCACGCAGTTGGCCGTCCTGTCGGCCTGGCGGCTGCGCGGGACGGCCGGGGCGGTGGTCGGGGGCCTGGCCTTCATCGTGCCGGGGCTCGTCCTGATCCTCGCCCTGGCGGCCCTGTTCCTCGCCGGGAGTCCGCCGCTGTGGGTGCGGGGCGCCGCCGCCGGGGCGGGTGCGGCCGTCGCCGCCGTCGCCGTGCAGGCGGCCACCGCGCTGGTTCCGGCGAGTCGGCGGCGGGCCGGTGACCGGCGGGCGGCCCGGGTCCGCTGGGCCTGCTACGTCCTCGCGGGTGGCGCGGCGGCCGCGGTGGTCGGCCCGTGGATGGTGCTTGTGCTGGTCGCGGCCGGTCTGCTGGAGGTCGGGGTGCGCACCCGTGGCGCTCCGGGACGGCGTGCCGCCTGGCCGCTGCCCCTCGCGGTCGCGCTCCCGGCCGGTGGGACGGCCGCCCTCGCGTGGGTGGCGTTCAAGGTCGGGGCGCTGTCCTACGGCGGCGGCTTCGTCATCATTCCGATGATGCAGGCCGACGCCGTCCACACCCACCAGTGGATGACCGATGGCCAGTTCCTCAACGCCGTCGCGCTCGGGCAGGTCACCCCCGGCCCCGTCGTGCAGACCGTCGCCGTCGTCGGCTACGCGGCGGCCGGGATCCCGGGCGGCCTCCTTGCCGCCGCCGTGGCCTTCGCCCCGTCCTTCCTGTTCGTCGTCATCGGCGGTCCCCGCTTCGACCGCATCCGGGCCCACGCCGGTGTGCAGGCGTTCTTCACCGGCGCGGGGCCCGCGGTCATCGGCGCGATCATGGGCTCGGCGCTCCCCCTCGCGCTCGCCCTCCAGCACCTGTGGCAGTACGGGGTGCTCGCCGGTGCCGCGGTCTGGCTCCTGGTGGCCCGGCGTGGCGTGGTCAGCGCACTGCTGACGGCGGGTGCTCTGGGCGTGGCGGCGGCGCTGGTCGGGTGGCCCGCGGGCTGAGGCCTCCGGGCCCGGACCCCCGCGGCCTGCGAGGATGGGGCCCGCCGGCCGACCGGCGGACCCGGGACGGACAAGAGCGACCGAGAGGGACGTACGCACGGATGTCGCAGGACGCTCCGGGCCTGGTGGACCGGATGGACGATCACCAGGTGGCCGTCTACCTGATCGCGATGGCCGCGGGCGCCGCGCTCGGTCTGGCCGCGCCGGACGCCGGGCCCGGTCTGGAACACGCCATCAACCCGGTCCTCGCGGCCCTGCTGTTCGTGACCTTCCTCCAGGTCCCGGCCCGTGAACTGCTTCGCTCCCTCAGGGACGCCCGGTTCCTGGCCGCCGCCCTGGTGGTGAACTTCGCCGTCGTACCGCTCGTGGTCGCCGCGATGTTCGCCTTCCTGCCGGCCGACCAGGCCGTGCGCGTCGGCGTGCTGCTCGTCCTGCTGTGTCCGTGCGTCGACTACGTGATCGTCTTCTCCGGGCTCGCGGGCGGTGCGAGCCGCCGGCTGCTGGCCGCGACGCCGCTGCTGCTCATCGGCCAGATGCTCCTGCTGCCGCTCTTCCTGTACGTGTTCATGGGGCCGGAGCTTGGCGACGTCGTCGAGGCGGGCCCGTTCCTTCAGGCGTTCCTCGTCCTGATCGTCGTGCCGCTCGCCGTGGCCTGGGCCCTGCAGGCGTGGGCCGGGCGCGGGGCGGCCGGGCGGAAGGTGTCCGACGCCGCGACCACCACGATGGTCCCGCTCATGGCCGCGACCCTCCTGACCGTCGTCGCCTCCCAGGTCCCCAAGCTCGGCGGGAACCTCACCGACGTGGCGGCCGTGGTCCCCTGCTACGTCCTGTTCCTGCTCGTGATGGCCTTCGCGGGCAAGGCCGTCGCCCGCCTCTTCCGCCTCGACACCCCGGGCTCCCGCGCGCTCGTCTTCACCGGCGCCACCCGCAACTCCCTCGTCGTGCTGCCCCTGGCCCTGGCCCTGCCCGAGCCCTACGCCATCGCCGCCGTCGTCGTGGTCACACAGACCCTCGTCGAGGTCATCGGCATGGTCGTCTACGTCCGGGCCGTCCCTCGGCTGCTGCCCGAGGGCGCGGAGGCCGGGCGGACTCCGACGGCGAGGTGAGGGCCATATGCCCGCCAGAAGCTACTCGGGCGCGATCTCCGCGAGCAGGCCCCGGACCAGGGACTCGATCTCGTCGCGGATCGGGCGTACGGCGGCGACGCCCTGCCCGGCCGGATCGGCCAGCTGCCAGTCGAGGTAGCGCTTGCCGGGGAAGACGGGGCAGGTGTCGCCGCAGCCCATGGTGACGCAGACGTCCGACTCCCGTACCGCGTCGACGGTGAGGAGCTTCGGCGCCCGGTCGGAGATGTCGATGCCGACCTCCGCCATGGCCTCGACGGCGGCCGGGTTCACGGCGGCACCGGGTGCCGAACCCGCCGACCGGACCTCGACGCGGTCCCCCGCCAGGTGGGTCAGCCAGGCGGCGGCCATCTGGGAGCGGCCCGCGTTGTGGACGCAGACGAAGAGTACGGACGGCTTTCGGCTGCCAGAGCCGTCTGGGCCGTCTGGGCCGTCTGAACCTTCAGGCATGGGCGTCGCCTCGATCATGAGCGCGGCGCCGCGGGGGCGGGTCGGCCCGGGCGGGTGAGGATCCCGGCGAGTCTGTCGGTCGTCTCGGGCAGCAGCCAGTAGTAGACCCAGGTGCCGCGCCGTTCGCAGTCGATGAGTCCGGCCTGCCGCAGGAGCTTGAGGTGGTGGGAGATGGTCGGCTGGGAGAGGTCGAAGGCGGGGGTGAGGTCGCAGACGCAGATCTCGCCGCCCGCGCCCGAGGCGATCATCGAGAGCAGGCGCAGCCGGACCGGGTCGCCCAGGGCCTTGAACACCTTGGCCAGCTCCGCGGCCTGATCCTCGGCCAGGGGCGCGGTCAGCAGCTCCGGGCAGCATCCGTCCGCGGCCGGCGCGGCCGTCTGCCCCAGCACCACGAGCTCTTGTTTCGGCATTCCTCTATGTTGACAAGTTTCGATCCAAGGCGCAACGTTGCATAGACAGACTTCGAATCAGGAGGCACGTCATGAGCGATCAGCCCACTGACCTGCGTGAGACCGTCCGCCGCCGTTACGCCGCCGCCGCACAGGCGGCCGAAGCCCGCACCGGGTGTTGCGGGCCCGAGCCCGTCGAGGTCGACGACACCTTCGGCGGGGCCCTGTACCCGGCCGACGAGCGCGCCACCCTGCCCGCCGAGGCCGTCGCCGCCTCCCTGGGCTGCGGCAACCCGACGGCCGTGGCCGAACTCCGTGAGGGCGAGCGCGTCCTCGACCTCGGCTCCGGCGGCGGGATCGACGTCCTGCTGTCCGCCCGCAGGGTCGGGCCGACCGGGAAGGCGTACGGCCTGGACATGACCGACGAGATGCTCGCCCTCGCGCTGGCCAACCAGAAGAAGGCCGGTGCCACCAACGTGGAGTTCCTCAAGGGCACCATCGAGGCCGTCCCGCTGCCCGCGGACACCGTCGACGTCGTGATCTCCAACTGCGTGATCAATCTGTCCACCGACAAGCCCGCCGTCTTCGCGGAGATGTTCCGCGTCCTCGCGCCGGGCGGCCGCGTCGGCGTCTCGGACGTCGTCGCCGACGACGCCCTCTCCCCCGCCCAGCGAGCCGAACGCGGCGACTATGTCGGCTGCATCGCGGGCGCGCTGTCCTTCTCCGAGTACCGGCGAGGCCTTGAAGCCGCGGGCTTCACCGACATCGAGATCACCCCGACCCACACCGTCGCCGACAGCATGCGTTCCGCGATCGTCCGCGCCACCAAGCCCACCGGTTAAAGTGCGGGCATGTACGGGGGAGCAAGAACAGCGACGACACGGACCTTGCCGTGCACGTGGTGCAACAAGCCGGTGCCGCAGCCGCGCAGGTGGCGCAGGCGGCTCTACTGCAGCAAGGCGCACCGCCGCAAGAACCGCGTCGTGGAGGCCGTCGGCAACTTCCTGGACAGCCTCTAGGACGGGCCCCGAGGTCGGCTAGGAAGCTTCCTCGTCGCAGCCGGCGATGTCGTCCTCGCAGTCGAACACGTCGTCTGTGGCGATGGTGTTCAGACGCCAGACGATCTCGGCCAGGTTCTCGGACCGCCGCTTGTCGGGGGCGACGCGGGCCGTGAACGGGGCGGCGCCCGCCGGGATGTTGAACTGGTCCGCCTGCCGTTCGCCGCAGGCGACGACCCACTCCTGCTCGTCGTCGCCACGGCCGAGCGTGAGCGTGATCTCGTCGGTGTTCGGGGCCACGCAGGTGATGTCGAGGCGGTAGGGCCGCTCGCCCGGCGTCGGGAACGTCTTCCTGAGCCCGTCGGAGAGGGACGTGATGTCGCTGTCGACCAGTTCGACAGGCGTGTCGTCGTAGTCGAGAGCCCTGTCGGCCCGCCGCAACGCGTCCTCCGCGTCGCCCTTTCCCCACTCGACGAGCTGTCCCTCGTCAGCGGGCGGCGAGCTGGACGCGGGCGGCTCGGCGGACCGTTCGGACGGGCCCTCGGACCGGTCGGCCTGGCCGCCGCAGGCCGCGGTCAGGAGGACGACGGCCGCGCCCAGGGCCGCGACGCGTGCTGTCGTACGTATGCGAGGGATCATCGACTGAACTCTACGAGGGAGCGCGGGCGGGAAGCGGCGGCGGCCCGGGTGCGCGCTGGTGCGCGCGCCCGGGCCGCTGGTGGCGCCGCCCGCCGGCAGCGTCACCTTCTCACCGAAGTTCCGTCGTCAGCAGGTGCGGTTGACGTAGTGCGCCCCCTGGATCTTGCTCGCCGAGCCCAGCCACGTCTTGCCGGGGCCGACGCAGCGCTCGTAGTCGGGCGCCAGGGCGACCCTGACGTGGATGACGACGCGGGAGCCGTCCGACGTGCAGTGGTTGTAGAAGGCGTCGGAGGAGGTCTCGTAGAAGCCGCACGGGTCGGCGGCCGCGGGGGTCGCGGTGACGGTCACCGCGCCCAGGGACGTGAACGCGAGAGCGGCGGCGGCGAAGGCGCTGGTCACCAGGCGGCGGACGGGCACGGGGAACTCCTTGGTGAGGGGGGTCGGTTCGGCCCCGGGCCAGGAGCGGTCCGGGGCGGCTTTCGGCCCGAGGATCGCAGCCCCGCGTCACCCCGATTGATCAAACGGCACCCCGTTCACCTGGAAGAACGTTCCCTCCTCCGCCGATCGGATGGATCTCCTCCGTTTTCGCCCGTGGACCCGGCCGCCGGGGGTGTGCCGTCGATCCGCGCCGCGAGCCGCTTCGGCGCCTGAACGCGGTAGCTCTCGGTGAGGAGTTCCGTCACCTCGGCCCAGTCGGTGTCCCCGTCCAGGCGCATGCCCACGACGTTCCTGCCCCAGGAGACGCGGAAGAACGGGGCACCCGCGTGGGTCAGCGCCTCGAACTCCTCGCCGCCGGAGCGGAACGTGAGGGTCGTCGTGAGTCCCTCGGTCGCGATGGCCCGCGCCGACGGGGAGTCCGAGCGGGACAGGTCGGTCAGGTAGACGTGCGCGAAGGTCGCGGTGCGGATGCGCCAGCGGGTGCCGATCCAGGCCGGTTCCTCGTGCGCCTCGGGGAGGTTCAGGCACACGGCGCGCAGGTGGGTGAGGACGTCGAGGGGGACCTCGTCGTCGTCCGGGATCCTCTGGCGCGTCATGGGCCCTCCCCCTCGCTGCGGGTTCTCCGGTGATCTCGTCGCGGGTCTCCGGCGAGTCTAAGGACCCGGCTGTCGCGGTGGCGTTCTCAGGAAGCGGACCGACACGTGGTCCAGCGCGTCCGCCGGGGGCGTCACCCGCGCCCGCACCCCGTACACCTCCGCGATCAGCTCCTCAGTGACGACCTCCGCGGGCGTGCCGTGCGCGTACGCCCTGCCCTCCCTCAGGACCAGGATCTCGTCGCAGAACATGGCGGCCAGGTTGAGGTCGTGCAGGGCGATCACCGTCGTCACGGGGAGCGAGGCGATCAGGTTCAGGAGGTCCAACTGGTGCTGGATGTCGAGGTGGTTGGTCGGCTCGTCGAGGAGCAGTTCGCGCGGCGCCTGGGCCAGGGCGCGGGCGATGTGGGCGCGTTGGCGTTCGCCGCCGGAGAGGGTGTGCCAGGACTGGTCGGCCCGGTCGGTGAGGGAGGTGCGGTCCAGGGCGTCCCGGACGGCCCGCTCGTCGGCGGGGGTGGTGCCCGAGAACGGCCTGCGGTGCGGGATGCGGCCGAGGGCCACCACCTCCCGTACGGTCAACTCCACCTGGGTGGTCGCGTGCTGGTCGACCACCGCGAGCCTGCGCGCCGTCTGTCTGCGGCCGAGCCGGGGCAGCGGCGTGCCGTCCAGCGTGACCACGCCCGCCGCGGGCGCGAGGACGCCCGCGAGGAGGCGCAGCAGCGTGGACTTGCCGGAGCCGTTCGGGCCGATCAGGCCGAGGGTGGTGCCCGGCCGGGGGGCGAGGGTGATGCCGTCGACGATGAGGCGGCCCCCGGCCTCGTGGGCGACCCGGTCCGCCGCGAGGCCGGAGGGCGCGGGGTTCTCGTGCGCCCCAGGCTTCTCGTGCGCCCCAGGCCTCTCGTAGGCCACACGCTTCTCGTACGTCACACGCTTCTCGTACGTCATCGGCTCCTCCGCGTCCGGTACAGCACCGCCACGAACGCCGGTACGCCGATCAGTGACGTGACCACCCCCACCGGGACCTCCTGCGGGTCGAGGACCGTGCGGGCGAGGGTGTCCACCCAGATCAGGAACACCGCGCCCGCGAGCGCCGTCACCGGGAGCAGCCGCGGATGGCCCGCGCCCACCACCGCCCGGGCCGCGTGCGGCAGCGCCAGGCCCACGAACCCGATCGCCCCGGCGCTGCTGACCAGGGCCGCCGTCAGGAGCGCCGTGGTGCACAGGAGGAGCACGCGCACCCGGCCCACATGGACGCCGAGGGTGGCCGCCGCGTCCTGGCCGAAGGCGAACGCGTCGAGCGTGCGGGCGTGCAGCAGGCACACGGTGAGCACGACGACGAGCACCGCGCCGCATGTCCAGACGTCCGTCCAGGCCGCGCCGCTCAGCGAGCCGAGCAGCCAGAACAGCACGCCGCGCGTGGTCTCCGCGTCGGCCGCGGTGAGGACGACGAAGGAGGTGAGCGCGGAGAAGAGCTGCATCGCGGCGACCCCGGAGAGGACCACCCGGTCCGTGGTGTCGCCGAGGGTGTGGCTGAGCAGCAGGACGAGCGCGAACGACACGACGGCGCCGATGAACGCGCCCGCCGACACCGTGAGCACTCCCCCGCCGACACCGAGGACCACGACGGCGACGGCGCCCGTGGACGCGCCGGAGGAGACGCCGAGCACGAACGGGTCGGCGAGCGGGTTGCGAAGGAGCGACTGGAGCACCGCCCCGCACACGGCGAGGCCCGCGCCGCACACCGCCGCGAGGACCGTGCGCGGCATCCGCAGGTTCCACACGATGCCGTCGCGGATCGGCGTCAGCTCCGCCTCGCCCCAGCCGAGGTGGGCGGCCACGGCCGACCACACGTCGGGCACGGAGATGTCGGCGGGGCCGATGGTGACGGCCACGGCGACCGAGAGGAACAGGACGGCGAGCCCGGCCAGGGTGAGCAGTCCGCCGCGCAGCGCCGAGCGCAGGCGATGCGCGCCACCGCCGCCCGCGGCGCCGCTCACTTCGCCAGGCCGAACTCGCGCAGCGCCGCCGCGACTTGTTCGATGCCGTCGACGGTACGGATGCTCGGGTTCAGGGCCTGGCCGCTGAGGAGGACGTAGCGCTTCTTCTTCACGGCCGTGAGGTTCTTCGTGGCCGGGTTGGACTCCAGGAACTTGATCTTCTGGCGGGCGGACTCGGCGGACTGGGACCTGCGGGTGAGGTCGCCGATGACGAGGACGTCGGGGTCGCGGTCGGCGATGGTCTCCCAGTTGATCTGGGGCCACTCCTCGCGGGTGTCGGCGAAGGCGTTCTTCACGCCGAGTTCACGGGTGATGACGCCGGGGGCGCCGCAGCAGCCCGCGATGTAGGGGGCCTCGGAGTTGGCGAACCAGTACATGAGAGTGGTGTCGGAGGCGTCGACGGACCCGGCGGCCTTCGCGGCACGGGACTTGAGGTCCGCGATCAGCTTCTCGCCGCGCTTCTCCACGTCGAAGACCCGGGCGAGGTCGCGGATCTCGCCGTACACGGTGTCCATGGTGAGGGTCTTGGTGCGGGTGCCGTCGTCGTCACCGGCGTTGTCCTTGCCCGCGCAGTCGGTCGGCGAGACGTAGACGGGGACGCCGAGTTCGGTGAACTTGGCGCGGTCGGCGACGCCGCCCTTGCCGACGGTGTAGAGGAACGAGGCGCTGACGAAGTCGGGTTCCTCGTCGAGGACCTTCTCAAGCGACGGGTAGCGGTCGGCGAGCCGCGGGACCTTGGCGTTCTCCTTCTCCAGGCCCTTCAGGACGGGGTCCGTCCAGGTGCCGGTGCCGACCATGCGGTCGGCCAGGCCGAGGGAGAGCAGGATCTCGGTGGAGCCCTGGTCGAGGGAGACGGCCCGCTTCGGCGGGGCCTGCACCTTGGTCTTCTCGCCGCACGTGGTGAGGGTGACGGGGTAACCGGGCCGCGCCTTGTCCGACGTCTTCGTCGGCGAGCCGCCGCACGCGGTCAGCAGGAGGAGGCCCGCACCCAGCAGGGCGGTGAGGGGGATGCGGCGAGCGCGCCGCGTGGTCGAAGGCACACGTCTTCCCGAGTCTCAGGGCTCATGCGCGGAGCCTGGTCTGCGAACTCCGCCGCCCGTGCGGACGGCGGTGCCAGCAGGTCTTCGGACTCGGGTTCGTCCGGGCGGGGCCGCCTTCCCGGGGGTCCGTGGACTCCCAGTGGCCGCTGGCCCCGCCCGTCCCCCTCACCGCTGCGCGTCAGTTCCGGATTCCCACCGGATTCCCCGACCCAGGTGCGGGTACGACTGGCGTCCGCAAGCTATCACTCCGGTACGGCATCAGCCCTGGTCGGGGCGGGGCTCACCGCGGTAGGTGCCGAAGGACCACTTGTTGCCCTCGGGGTCGGCGATCGCGAACTCCCGGCTGCCGTACGGCTGGTCCTCGATCTCGCGGATCACCTTCACGCCTGCGGTGGTGAGGCGGAGGTAGAGGTCGTCGACGTGGTCGGTGACGACGTACGCGCCGAACGTGCCCGGCTGCAGGCACCACTCGGCGGCCTTCGGGTCGTGGCTGCCGAGCATGACGCCGCCGCCCTCGGGCCAGTCGAGCTGGGCGTGGGCGACGCGGCCGCCGTCCTCGTAGACGGCGGTGCGCAGGAAGCCGACGGTGCCGACGAGGAAGTCGATGAGGGCGGGGGCGTCCTGGGCCTGGAAGGTGGCCCAGACGTCGGCCGGGCGACGGTTCGCCACGGTCTGGCTGGTTTGCGCGTTCTGCACGTTCTGCGGGTTCTCGTTGCTGTTCATGCGTCCCAGTCTTCGCCGCCCCCGTGCCCCCCGGCTTGGATATTCCGGCACTCCTCGGCCACCCAGGCGCTGGGGCTCAGGCCCGTGTACTGCTGGAAGTCCCGGACGAGGTGGGAGTGGTCGTAGTACCCGCGGTCGGCGGCGATCCGGGCGAGGTCGGGGCGCGCGCCCGCGGCGACCGCACGGACGACGGCGGCCTTCGCGTGCTGGAAGCGGATGAGGCGGGCGGCCTGCTTGGGGGTGACGCCGGTCTCAGCCCGGAACAGCGCGGACAGGCGGCGTTCGCTGAGGGCGACGTGCGCGGACAGGCCGCGCAGGGTGCCCGCGCCGCGGTGCCGGGCGAGCCAGGCCCAGGCCTCGCCGACCTCGGGCCGCACCGCCCCGGCCCGCTCGGCGTCGGCCGCGCGGCGGGCCAAGTAGGCGTTGAGGAAGGCGAACCGGTCGCTCCAGGCGTCCTGCTCGCAGAGGCGCTCCCGGACGTCGGCGGCGATGCGGCCGAGCACGTCGGTGCCGTCGGTGACGAGCTGTCCGGCCAGCTCGGCGGCGGGCAGGCCGAGGAGCGCGCGGGCCGCGAGCGGGTGCACGGCGAGCTGGATGCCGGCCTCGTGCTCGGGCTGGACGACGTAGGCGGGGCTCTGGTGGAGGCCGCCGACGACGATGTCCGTGCGGACGGCGTCGGGGCCGGTCGCCTCGGCGGGGGTGCGGCCGGTGGTGACGGGGCCGTCGAGGGAGAAGATCAGCGTGAGGTACGGGGACGGCAGGCCGCGGTGCAGGGCGGGGCGCCGGCCCCGACTGCGGTAGCCGACGGCGGACACGACCCCGCCGCCGGGCGGGGGCGCGGCCCGGACGAACTCGCGGGAGGCGGCGTCGCCGTCCCGCACCGCGGTGTCCGCAGCCGTGGGGCCCATGAACCCATTGTGCGCGGGCGCGGGCGGGCCTGTCGTCCGGTGCGGCTACCCGCGTCCGTCCGTCCCATGCCCGGCACGCACGGTGACCTCGATCATGGGAATCGGGCACCTGCTCCTCGTAGCATGGCGCGCCGCTCCGGACGGGTCGGCGCAGCGCTCTCAGGGAACGGGAACCATGGCAATTCGAGCAAAGGGCAGGCTGGCGGTCGTCGGAGCGGCGGGGGCGCTTGCGGCGGCGGTGTTCGCAGGCGGCGCGCTGTGGCCGGGCGCGGCCGACGCGAAGGCGGCGGACGCGAAGGCGGCGGACGCGAAGGCGCCCACCCCGGCGGCCCGTGCCGCCGCGGCCGATCTCAAGCACTGGCCGAAGCCGGTGGCGGCGAAGCTCGGCAAGGTGATCGCGAAGAACCAGGGCAAGGGCGCGTACGCGGTCTTCGACGCGGACAACACGACGTACCGCCACGACCTGGAGGAGTCGCTGCTTCCGTTCCTGGAGATGAAGGGCGTCCTCAGCCGCGCGTCGATGGCCCCGTCCCTGAAGGTCATCCCGTTCAAGGACACGGCCACGCACAAGGAGAGCCTGTACAGCTACTACAACCGGCTCTGCGAGGTCGACGACCAGGTCTGCTACCCGTGGGCGGCGCAGATCTTCTCCGGCTTCACGCTGAAGAAGCTCAAGGGGTACGTGGACGACCTCCTCGCGTACGACAAGCCGATCCCGGCGACGTACTTCGACGAGCACGGCAAGGTCACGAAGACCGAGGTGGAGCGGCCGGAGTTCTTCCCCGGCATGCGGGAGCTGTACAAGTCGCTGCGCGCGCACGGCATCGAGGTGTACGTGGTGAGCGCGGCCAGCGAGGACCTGGTGCGGATGGTGCTCGCCGACCCGAAGTACGGGTACGGCGTGAAGCCGCAGAACGTCATCGGCGTCGGCCTGCAGCTCAAGGACCCGAGGACGGGGCGGGTGACCAGCTCCCGCAAGGAGATCGCCGAGGGCCGGTTCGGCCCGAAGGACCGGGCGCGGCTCGCGAAGTACGAGCTGACACCGAACCTGTGGGCGCCGCTGACCTGGTACCAGGGCAAGCCCGCCGCCATCTCCACGTACATCGACGAGTGGAAGAAGCCGGTCCTCGTCGCCGGGGACACCCCCGTGAGCGACGGCCCGATGCTGTTCCACTCGGCGGACGTGCGGAACGGGGGCGTACGCGTGTGGGTGAACCGCAAGGACAGCTACATGAAGCAGCTGGACGGGATGAAGCGGAAGAACGCGGCGCGGCAAAGGGAGTTGGGGCAGCCCGTGACGGCGGACAAGCGGTGGCTGACGGTGACGCCGGAGCAGATCGGCTGAGCGGAACGGCTCGCTGAGCGGAACAGCTCGCTGGGCGGACCAGCTCGCTGAGCCGAACGGGAGCCCCTGGGTCAGCCGACCCGGGGGCTCCCCCGTGCGGCCGGGGCCGCCGCCGACGGACCCGGGCTACCCGGCCCGCAGCCGCTCGAACGCCGCGGCCGTCGCCGCCCGGTCCGCGCCGTCGGCCAGCAGTGCGTGCAGGAGCAGGCGGGCCTTGGGCGCGTCGAGCTGGCCCGCGGAGATCAGGCCGCGGGCCAGCAGGTCGGACTCCGAACCGGGGCCGCGGTAGGTCTCGCTGAGCAGCGGGCCCGCGCCGGTGCGCGAGGCGAGGACGACGGGCATCCGCGCTGCCGCGGCGGCCAGCGGCTCGACCAGCCACTTCGGCGCGTGGCCCGCGCCGAACGCGGCGACGACCAGGCCATCGAAGCGGTCGTCCACGGCGTCAAGGAGCTCGCCGCCGTCGCCGAGGGAGAGCGTGAGCAGGGCGACGCGGGCGGGGGTGCGCAGCCGCAACGGCCGCTCGACCGTGGGCTTTTCGGGGCGCAGCAGGATGTGCGGGACGCCCTCCACGACACGGCCGAGCGGGCCCGCGCCCGGTGAGGCGAACGTGGCCACGGACGTGGTGTGCGTCTTGCGCACGTGCCGGGCGGCGTGGATCTCGTCGGCGAGGACCGTGAGCACGCCGAGGCCGCGGCAGCCCGGGTCGGCGGCGATCGCGAGCGCCGCGGCGAGGTTTGCCGGGCCGTCCGCGCCCGGCAGGTCGGGGCGGCGCATCGCGCCCGTGACGACGATCGGCTCGCGGGGCGCGCAGACCACGTCGAGCAGGAACGCCGTCTCCTCCAGGGTGTCGGTGCCCTGCACGACGACCGCGCCGTGCCCCGCCGCGGTGGCCTCGTCCACCCTCCCGGCCAGCTCGGCGAGGTCCGCCAACGCCAGGGAGGATCCGGGGAGTCGGCGGACGTCGTGCAGCTCGACGTCCACTCCGGCGGGGACCGGGGCGGCGGCCAGGGTCTGGGCGCCGGTGAGACGGGCGTAGTCCCCGCCCTGCGCGGAGATGGTGCCGCCGAGGGTGAACACGCTGACGGTCTTGGGCACAGGGGCTCGCTTCCGTGGGCAGGGGGTGGGTGCGGATGAGCAGGGGTGGGGCGGGGTGGGGCGATTGGGCCCCCTGGGGCCTCTCCCCGCTTCCACCCCGTCCCGAAACGGGCGGACCGCGCCGGGTGCGGCGCGGCCCCGGTCCGCGTCAGCGGCTGTAGCGCATCAGGGCCCGCACCATGTGGCAGGTGGTGTCCGACGGCGGGTGGATGCCGACCGTCTCCGCCATGGTGCGTATCCGTACGTTGCTCGCCTGGTTCGGCACCAGGACGCCCGCGTCGAGCAGGGCGATGGCCAGGCGCATGGCCTTGAGGCGGCGGTTGTGCGTGATGTACCAGTCGCGGGGGCGGCCGGGGGGCAGGGGGCGCTTCTCCAGCGGGACGTACGGCACGTCGCAGAGGGTGGGGTGGTCCGGGCGCGGGGCGCGCGACCTGCGCGCGGGACGCGGGGCGGCGGTGGTGCGGGTGCGGGTGACACCGGGCTTCGACGGCAGTGCGGCAGCGGGCACAGGCATCCTCCTGTCGCGTTCAGGAGCCCTCGCGGCCCCTTCGAACATTGCTACCAGTTTACTTCCCACCACTGACAATCAGCAGTCCACGCGGACCGCCAAAGTCGCAGGTGGACAGGGAATTTGCCGGTCCGGCACCCCAGTTGCACGAGGTGCGCGTGGGGTTCCCAGAATTCGAACACCGGCTGGACCGGCGGGGCCGCGGCGCTAGCGTGTGGGCCATGGAGATCTGGATCAACCCCGCCTGTTCGAAGTGCCGCAGCGCGCTGTCCCTCCTCGACGAGGAGGGCGTCACGTACACCGTCCGCCGCTACCTGGAGGACGTGCCGAGCCCCGACGAGATCCGCGCCGTCCTCGACCGCCTCGGCCTGGAGCCCTGGGACATCACCCGCACCCAGGAGGCCGCCGCGAAGGAGCTCGACCTCAAGGACCGCGCGCGCTGGCCGCGCGACGCGTCCGGGCGCGAGGCCTGGATCGAGGCACTCGCCGCCCACCCGAAACTGATCCAGCGGCCGATCATCACGGCGACGGACGGGACGGCGGTGGTGGGGCGGTCGGAGGAGGCGGTGCGGGACGCGATGTCGCGGTGACCGGTCGTCGGCTTCTCTGTGACCGACGGTCGGCCGGTATGCGATCGGCCGTCCTCGATCGACCTGTAACCGATCGGCCGTAGCAGGCAAAACGTTACATACCGGCCCATAGGGTTGAGCGCTCCATCTGCGACACGCAGGACGTCCGGAGGAAGGAGCGCATCGTGCGGAGTTGGCTGTCCGGGGGCGTGTACGGCACCGTCCTCGCGAGCGCGCTGCTCGCCGCCCTGCAGTCCGAGGGCACCCCCTACACGCCGTACTACGACGCCGCCTGGGTCATGGTCACCGCCGGCACCGCCGCCCTCGCGCACGGCTACGCCCATCACATGGCCACGCATCGGCCCGGCAGCGGGCTGCACCGGTGGCGGCAGCTCGCCTGGGCGCTGGCCGACGAGTGGCCCGTCGTGATCGCCTGCTGGCCCATCGTCGCACTCCTCGTCACCGCCGGGGTGATGGGGTGGGCCGAGGAGAACGTCACGTGCGCGGGGCTGATGCTGAATGCTGCGCTGCTGTTCGGGTGGGGGACGTTCGCCGCGTTGCGGGTGGGGTATCGGCGGGGGGTCGCTGCGCTGATCGGGGGTGTGGATGCGGCGATCGGGGTGGTGATCGCCGTGGCCAACGCGGTGATCAAGTAGGCCGGGGGCCTTCGCGGGGCGCCCCAGTCCCACCCCTTCACCGAGACCGGGGGCTCCGCCCCCTGGACCCCCGTTATCGGCGCTCCGCGCCTCGTCCTCAAACGCCGGACGGGCTAGAACTTTCCCCGGGGCGGGCTAGAACGGTGCCGCAGCGGCGAGATATTTAGCCCCTCCGGCGATTGAGGAGCGGGGTCTGGGGCGGAGCCCCCCACGCGGCGGAGCCGCAAATTGTCACAGCCGGGAAGGGGCGGGACTGGGGAGCGCCCCGCAACGTGACCCCCCTCACCCCCACCCCAGGTAACACGGGGTTCACAAACGGGCAACGGACGGGAAATCGCGGGTTGGCAGTCTGCGCAGCATCACCACGGCCCGCAGCACCCGCACGTCTGCGCCGTACCAAGCGTCAAAGGATGAAGCCCGTGACCTTCAAGGCTGAGTACATCTGGATCGACGGCACCGAGCCGACGGCCAAGCTTCGCTCGAAGACGAAGATACTGGCGGACTCCCAGCGCACCGCGACGGTCGCGGACCTGCCGATCTGGGGCTTCGACGGCTCGTCCACGAACCAGGCGGAGGGCCACGCGTCGGACCGCGTGCTCAGGCCGGTCGCCAGCTACCCGGACCCGATCCGCGGCGGCGACGACATCCTCGTCCTGTGCGAGGTCCTGGACATCGACATGACGCCGCACGCGTCGAACACCCGCGCCGCGCTGGCGGAGGTGGCCGGCCGGTACGCCGCGCAGGAGTCGATCTTCGGCATCGAGCAGGAGTACACGTTCTTCAAGGGCGCCCGCCCGCTCGGCTTCCCCGAGGGCGGCTTCCCGGCGGCGCAGGGCGGCTACTACTGCGGCGTCGGCGCGGACGAGATCTTCGGCCGTGACGTCGTCGAGGCGCACCTGGACAACTGCCTGAAGGCGGGCCTCGGCATCTCCGGCATCAACGCCGAAGTGATGCCAGGACAGTGGGAGTTCCAGGTCGGCCCGCTGTCCCCGCTGGAGGTCTCCGACCAGCTGTGGGTGGCCCGCTGGCTGCTGTACCGCACCGCCGAGGACTTCGGCGTCTCCGCGACCCTCGACCCGAAGCCGGTCAAGGGCGACTGGAACGGCGCGGGCGCGCACACGAACTTCTCGACGAAGGCCATGCGCGAGCGGTACGACGCGATCATCACCGCGTGCGAGTCGCTCGGTGAGGGCTCCAAGCCGATGGACCACGTCAAGAACTACGGCGCGGGCATCGACGACCGTCTCACCGGCCTGCACGAGACCGCCCCGTGGAACGAGTACAGCTACGGCGTCTCCGACCGCGGCGCGTCCGTCCGCATCCCGTGGCAGGTCGAGAAGGACGGCAAGGGCTACATCGAGGACCGCCGTCCGAACGCCAACGTCGACCCGTACGTCGTGACGCGCCTGCTCGTCGACACCTGCTGCGCGGCGCTGGAGAAGGCCGGTCAGGTCTGACCGGTCCGAGCCGTTCCGTGCGGTCTGCACGGTCTGCCGAATTTCGTTCGGGGCGCCCGCCCGCTGGGGGGCGCCCCGAACGCGTGCCCCAACTTCCGCCTCGGAGCGGGCCATTTCCGGCCACCCGCACGCCAAGGAGTCGTATCAACGTGCGAGAGGGATCCGCCGGACCCGTCCTCATCTGCTTCAATGGGGCCATGGGCAGCTTCCAGATCACCGCGACGGGTCACTGTGACCTCGAGCCTTTCTGGCCTTCCCGGCAGCATCACGACTTCGACCGGGTGTGTTGCCGCGCGCTGAGCGCGCGGGCCCTCTGAAGCCGTATTCCCGGCCTCCGGCCTGACGCGCACGACGTACGTCCTCGACGACTCCTCCGCGCGAAAGAGCTGACCTCATGGCGAACTCCCGTTCCTTCTCCGCCGCCCCCGCCGCCTCGGCTGCTTCCGGGGTCCCGGTGGCACCCCGCCCCACCACCTCCTCCGCCCGCGGGCGCCTGCGAGCCGTCGCACCCGACGAGGTCGCCCAGGTGTCCGGCCTCGCCGGCATCTCGGGCTTCCTGCCGCCGGGCGCGACGCTGCTTCCCGCGCCCCAGCACGCGCTGCCCGCCCGGCCGGGGCAGCCGCCGATGATCGGCTATCTGGTCCTCCTGCCCGCCGGGCAGGAGCCCGCCCCCGCCGGTCCCGTCCCCGCCGGTCCCGTCGCCCCCGAGCCCGAGCCGTCGCTCGACCTGGCCGGCCGCGGACCCGTGCGCATCGACACCGCGCGGCGCTCCGCGCACGTCGAGGGGCAGGCGCTGGACCTCACGTACCTGGAGTTCGAGCTGCTCGCGCATCTCGTCGCGCATCCGCACCGGGTGCACACCCGCGACCAGTTGGTGACGACGGTGTGGGGGTACGGACACGTGGGCGACGGGCGGACCGTCGACGTCCACATCGCCCGGCTGCGGCGCAAGCTCGGGGTCGAGCATCGGGCAACGATCCAGACGGTGCGGCGGGTCGGGTACAAGTACGCGCCGCCGACCGCCGGGTGACGGTCACCGGACCCCGCCCCCTGGCGGCCGTTCGGGCCTGGCCGGATTCCTCCTGCGGCTGAACGATTCTTCCGCTGGCGGAATCCGGTTCCCCCGGAGCGGTCCCTGCCGTCAGAGTCGCGCCCATGAGACTTCTGATGCTGGGTGGTACGGAGTTCGTGGGGCGGGCCGTCACCGAGGACGCGCTCGCGCGCGGCTGGGACGTGACGGTGTTCCACCGGGGGCGGCACGCGGCGCCGGACGGAGCGCGGGCCGTCCACGGGGACCGGACGACGGCCGCGGGGCTCGCGGCGCTCGCCGCCGACGGCGGCACCTGGGACGCCGTCGTCGACACCTGGTCCGGGGCGCCGCGCGTCGTCCGGGACACGGCGCGGCTGCTCACCGAGCGGGCCGGGCGCTACGCGTACGTCTCCAGCGCCTCCGTCTACCGCTACCCCGGCGAGGCCGGGTCCGACGAGTCGTTCCCCGTCGTGGCGGGCGACCCCGACGCCGACGCCGTCGCCTACGCGGAGGACAAGCGCGGGGGTGAGCTGGCCGCGGAGGGGGCCTTCGGGGCGGAGCGGACGCTGCACGTGCGGGCCGGGCTGATCCTCGGGCCCTACGAGAACATCGGGCGGCTGCCGTGGTGGCTGAACCGGGTCGCCCGGGGCGGGGCCGTGCTCGCGCCCGGGCCCCGGGACGCCTCCGTCCAGTACGTGGACGTACGTGATCTCGCCGCGTGGACGCTGGACGCCCTGGCTGCAGGGCTCTCCGGGCCCTACAACATCGTCTGCCCCCAAGGGCACGTCACCATGGGCGACTTGCTCGACGCGTGCGTGCGCGTGGCGGGGGCGCCCCGGGCGGAGCTCGTCTGGACCGCCCCCGAGGCCGTCCTCGCCGCCGGCATCGAGCCCTGGCAGGAACTCCCCGTGTGGCTGCCGCCCGGTGAGCTGTACGACACGATGCACGACACCAGCGTCGCGAAGGCCCTCCAGGCCGGGCTGCGGTGCCGAAGCGCCCTCGACACGGTCTCCGACACGTGGGACTGGCTCCGGGGCCTCGGCGGGGTGGCGCCGCAGCGGGCCGACCGGCCGGTGGTGGGGCTTGCGCCGGAGAAGGAGGCGGCTGCGCTGGGCGCGTGAGGCGGCTGTGGCCGGGCGGGGCTGGGCGGCCACCCTGCGGCCGACGGCGGCCCCACCCGTCCCCGCGCGCCCCGCTCACGAAACGGGTCGGCCCCACTCACCCCCGCCGGGGAGGGGTGAGTGGGGCCGATCCGGTTCGCGGGGTTCAGACGCGCTCCCACGTGGGCGCCGGAGCCGACGGCGCCGCCACCGGGGCCTCGTGCGAGACATGGGGCAGCCAGCGGAGGTAGCGCGGGGTGTGCCAGTTGCGCTCGCCGAGGAGGGTCATGAGGGAGGGCAGGAGGACCATGCGGACCACCGTCGCGTCGAGGAGGACGGCGACGCCGAGCCCGACCCCCATCTGCTGCATGTCCTGCATGGACAGCGTGCCGAAGACGGCGAACACGGCCACCATGATCACCGCCGCACCGGTCACCGCACCGGCCGTCCGCGTGATGCCCTCACGGATCGCGTCCCGGTTGCCGAGGCCCCGGTCCCGCGCCTCACGGATCCGGGAGACCACGAACACGTGGTAGTCCATGGACAGGCCGAACAGGACCACGAGGACGAACAGCGGCATCCAGTTCTCGATGGCGCCGACCTTCTCCGAGCCGATCAGCGAGGCACCCCAGCCGTGCTGGAAGACGGCGGTCATGACGCCGTACGCGGCGCCCACGGACAGCAGGTTGAGGGCGATGGAGGTCACGGCGATCACCACGGACCGGAAGCTGAACAGCATCAGCAGGAACGTGACGGCCGCGATGAACAGGAACACCGGCACGATGCCCTGGGAGAGCTGGTCGCTGAAGTCCTCGGACTCGGCCAGGTCCCCGCCGACGTACGCCTCGACTCCCCCGCCGCTCCCGTCACGTACCTCACTCACCTCGTCACGCAGATCGGCGAGGGCCTTCTTCGCCTCGGGACCGGTGCCGGTGCCGGGCAGCGGCACGGCGATCTCGGCGACGTCCTGGCGGGCGTGGACGGTGACCTCGGCGCCCTTGCCCGCCCGCTGCTCCAGCGCCCGGAGGGTGTCGCGCGCCGGGGCGGAGGTGATGTCGTCGGCCTTGACCACGATCCGGGCGGGTGCGGGACCGCCGGGGAACTCCTCGGTGATCGCCTTGAAGGAGACGGAGAGCGGCGCGTCGGAGCCGAACTGCTTCTCCAGGCCGAGCTGTTCGGTCTTCATGCCGAGGGCGGGCGCGGCGAGGGCGAGCAGCAGCGCGGTCGCGGCGACCGCGAAGAACTTGGGCTTGGCGAGCACCGGCTTGAGGAGCGATCCGGCGACGGAGCCGCTGGCGTGGGCACCCTTCTTGGAACGGCGGTTGAGGAAGGGGATGCGTCCCGCGTCGATGCGGTCGCCGAGCCAGGCGAGCAGCGCGGGAAGCACCGTGACGGAGCCGAGCATGGCCACGCAGACGACCAGGATGGTGGCGACGGCGAAGCCCTTGAAGAGGAGCAGGCCGGACAGGAACATGCCCGCCATGGCGACCATGACGGTCAGTCCTGACACGAGGACGGCCCGCCCGCTGGTGGCGGCGGCGATGCGCAGCGCCGTGTCGGCGTCGCGCCCGGCGGCCCGCTCGTCCCGCTCGCGGCGCAGGTAGAACAGGCAGTAGTCGACGCCGACGGCGAGGCCCATCAGGAACATCACGGAGTACGTGGTCTCGAAGATGTGCAGGGAGTGGCTGGCCAGGGAGAGCAGGCCGAAGGCGGCGACGCAGGCGGTGAGCGCGAGCCCGACGGGCAGCAGCGCGGCCACGACGGCGCCGAAGGCGACGAGGAGGATGCCGAGGGCCAGCGGTACGGCGGTGAACTCGGCCTTCTTCAGGTCGTCGGAGAGCAGGTCGTTGAGGTGCTTCTCGGAGCTGGCGTCGCCGAACTGGTGGACGCTGATCCCGCGCTCGGCACCGGCGTCCTTCGCCTTGGCGACGGCGTCGAGCACCGGCTGCACCTGGTCCGCGGCGTCGTCGGACTTGCCCTTCATCTCGAAGCGCAGGAGTGCTTCCTTGCCGTCCTCGGAGGGCAGCGGCGGCTTGATCTTCTCGACCTTGCCGGTGTCGCTCAGCGCCCGGGAGAGGTCGGCCGCGGCGTCCTTCCAGCCGTCGGCGGACTTGGCGCCGACCATGACCAGCTCGCCCGCGGGCTCGTCGATCCCGGCGTCGTCGAGGATCTTCGTGGCCGTCGCCGAGTCGCCGACGCCCATCTCGTCGTCGGTGGCCGTGACGGTGCCGGTGGCACCGCCGATCACGGTGGCGAGGACCACGAAAAGCAGCCAGCCGAGGATCGCCGTCTTGCGATGGTGTGCGCTCCACACCCCGAGTCGTGCCGCGAGGTTACGCCCCTTGGCGCTCATGTCCTTCGCCCCCAGTTGAGTAAGCGTGAGATAAGCCGAACTGACGTGATCCACGCTAGAAATCGGCGGCCCGCCGCCCCAGCCGCCGAGCCCCCCTGTCGGTGAAGCACAGGCCCCGGCGCGGGGGTGGTGCTGGCACCACCCCAAGCCGGGTGCCCGGACCCATGACCGGGACGGCCGTGACCAGGGAGACTGTTCGAGTGCCGGACGCAGCGACCGCGGACGGGCCGTTGGAGGAGAGGGACATCATGAAGACGTCGAGGGTGCGCGAAGCACTGGTGTCGGGGGCGCGCGGCCTGTATCTGGCGATCATCTCGCTGGCCGGGTCGATCACGCTCTTCGTCCTCGCGGTCGTGTCGATCGCGTTCATCGTGCTCGGGATCGGCCTCTTCACGACCCCGGTGGTCCTCGCGGCCGTGGCCAGGTTCGCCAATCTGCGCCGGGTGCACGCCGCCGAGTGGGCGGGCGTCCGCATCCCGGTCCCGTACCGGCAGCCGCCCGCGAACGAGCCGGCCGGGGCCGTCGGCCAGGTCGCGCGCTGCCTGCGGATGCTGAAGGACCCGGCGACCTGGCGTGACCTGCAGTGGCTCCTGGTCGACATGACGGCGGGCTTCACCGTCGTGATCTTCGCGCCCGCCCTGCTGCTCTACCCGGTGTACGGCTGGGTGCTCGCCCTCGGCGTCTGGCGGCCGATCCACAGCGCGGGCGGCGGCGAGTGGTACGGCTTCATCCACGTCACCTCGCAGATGACGGCGAACGGCGCCGCCGTGCTCGGCACGGCCCTCGGCGTGCTCGCCCTCTTCGCCAACCCGGCCATCGTCCGCGGCCACTTCCTGCTCGCCCGCAGCCTGCTCGCGCCCACCACCTCGATGCGCGAGCGCGAGCTCGCGCTGCGCGTGGACCGCCTGGAGGAGACCCGGCACGACGCGGTGGACACCTCCGCCGCCGAGCTGCGCCGCATCGAGCGCGATCTGCACGACGGCGCGCAGGCCCGCCTGGTCGCCATGGGGATGGACCTCGGCACCATCGAGGCGCTGGTGGAGAAGGACCCGGCGAAGGCCAAGGAGATGCTGGCCAAGGCCCGGCAGAACTCCGGCGAGGCGCTGACCGAGCTGCGCGACCTGGTCCGCGGCATCCACCCGCCGGTGCTCGCCGAGCGTGGCCTCGGCGACGCGGTGCAGGCGCTCGCGCTGCGGCTGCCGCTGGACACGGAGGTCGACGTGGAGCTGCCGGGCCGCCTGGACGAGCCGGTGGAGGCGGCGGCGTACTTCGCGGTGAGCGAGACGCTGACGAACGCGGTGAAGTACGCCGAGGCGGAGCGCGTCTGGGTGGACGTGCACCACGCCGCCGGGATGCTGCGGATCGCGGTCACGGACAACGGCAAGGGCGGGGCGCGGATCGGCGCCGGGTCGGGGCTGAGCGGGATCGAACGGCGACTCGGTACATTCGACGGCGTACTGGCCGTCAGCAGCCCCGTTGGCGGTCCGACCATGGTGACCATGGAGATCCCTTGCGAGTTGTCCTAGCCGAAGATCTCTTCCTGCTGCGCGACGGTCTCGTGCGGATGCTGGAGGCATTCGACTTCGAGATCGCGGCGGCCGTAGAGACCGGGCCGGAGCTGACGAAGGCCCTCGCGGAACTGCAGCCGGACGTCGCCGTGGTCGACGTCCGGCTGCCGCCTTCGCACACGGACGAGGGCCTGCAGTGCGCGCTCGCGGCGCGCCGGGCCCGGCCGGGTCTGCCGGTGCTCGTCCTGTCGCAGCACGTGGAGCAGTTGTACGCGCGTGAGCTCCTCGCCGACGGCAACGGCGGGGTCGGCTATCTCCTCAAGGACCGGGTCTTCGACGCGGAGCAGTTCGTGGACGCGGTGCGCCGGGTCGCCGCGGGCGGCACCGCGATGGACCCGACGGTCATCCAGCAGCTCCTCTCGCGGCGCGCCACGGACCAGCCGCTCGGCGCGCTCACCCCGCGCGAGCGCGAGGTGCTCGAACTGATGGCGCAGGGCCGGTCCAACGCGGCGATCGCGGGGCAGCTCGTGGTGACGGAGCGGGCCATCGCCAAACACACCTCAAATATTTTCGCGAAGCTCGACCTGCCGGTGTCGGACGACGACAACCGCCGTGTCCTCGCGGTTCTCGCCTATCTCGATCAAGGGCGTTGATACGGACGGGAGTTCGCGCCGAGAATTTCCCGGCGGGCTTTGAACACGGCGGACCGCTGATGCGTACGTAGCCCCATGGGACGCACCTCACGACGCACGTCACGAAAACGATCAAAACTGGCCGGGCGGGCGATCGCCGCGTCGGCGGCGCTCATCCTGGGCGGCGGCGGACTTGTCGCGGTGAATGTCTACGCGAACGCCGAGGAAGGCGGGGGTCCGCCGCCCGAGAGCCAGGTACAGAACCAGGCCCAGGGCGGGGATCAGCAGGCGACCACCATCAGCTGCCCCGACGTCGGCAATCAGCTCCCGGAGGTTCCCGAGGGCGCGCGCGCCGAGGTCGACCGCGAACTCGCCACGCTCGACAGCCAGATCACCGACGCCTACGCGAAGTTCGCCGAGGCCGAGGACAAGAATTCCGTGCTCGGCCCGCTGGAGGAGCGGCGGCGCCCGACCATCGAGAACATCCGGTCCGCGATCGACCGGGGCGGCCAGGCGCCCGAGAACCTGGACGGCATGGCGCCGTGCACCCTGCGCGCCGACGACGACGGCCGCGGCGGGCAGGGCGGAGACCAGGGCCAGGGCAGTAATGGCGGTGACCAGGGCCAGAACGGCGGCCAGGGCAACGGCCAGGGCCAGGGGCAGGGCGGCGACCAAGGCGACGGGCAGGGCGGAGACCAAGGTCAGGGGCAGGGGCAGGGGCAGGCGGGCAACGGCCCCGAGGCCGGTGACTTCGTCGACATCAAGTCGGTCCGCCCCAACGTCCAGAAGCCGCGCACACAACGCGGCGCCTCCCGCGGCACCTTCACCACGAATTGCGGAACGAACGAGAACGGAAAGTTCAATCCGGACAATGTCATCGTCGCGCCCGGTGTGAGCAATGGCGCCCACCATATGCACGACTACGTCGGAAATCAGGAGACGGACGCCTTCTCCGGTGACGACGACCTCGCGAACGGTGACACCAGTTGCCGCAATCGGGGCGACAAGTCCACGTATTACTGGCCGGTCCTTCGGCTGCAGAACGGAAACGACGAGAACGACGCCGACGCGGACGGCGGCGGCCGGGACAAGAACGTCGGCGAGATCCAGACGCCGGACCAGGTCACGCTGAAATTCGTCGGAAGTCCGGTCGGAAAGGTGACCGCGATGCCGCGTTTCCTGCGCATCATCACCGGTGACGCCAAGGCGTTCACCAACGGTGACGCCAATGCCAACGCGTCCTGGAGCTGCACCGGATTCGAGAACCGGCAGCTGAAGGACAAGTACCCGATCTGCCCCCGGGGCAGCAAGGTCGTGCGGACCTTCAACTTCCAGAGCTGCTGGGACGGCCAGAACACCGACAGCGCCAACCACCGCACCCACGTCGCCTTCGCCGACCAGCGCAGCGGCCGCTGCCCCCAGGGGTTCCGCGCCGTCCCGCAGCTGGTGCAGCGCGTCGTGTACGACGTGCCGCCGGGCCCCGGCTTCGCCGTCGACTCCTTCCCCGAGCAGCTGCACAAGCCCATCACCGACCACGGTGACTTCATCAACGTGTTCGACGAGCGTCTGATGCAGCGCGTCGCCAAGTGCATCAACGGCAACCGCCGCTGCGCCTGACGCCCCCTCCGGGGCATCCGCCCCACCCCGAACTGCTGCGCGGTCGGCCCGCGCGGTGCCGGTGGAACCGTGCCCCACGTGCCCAGGGCCCGGTCCTCGCTCCCCCCACCACCCTCCCTCACGGCGAGTGGTGCGAGGCCCGTTCCACCGTCCCGCCGAGCCGGCCGCGCAGCGCGTCGACCACCGCCGGATCCCCCACGGCGACCCACTTCCTGCCGACGAGATACGTACCGCCGTAGTCCTTGGCCGCGTTCAGCCAGTCGCGCTCGCCGCGGTCGGTGGCGAAGGTCGCGAGCACGAAACGGCCGTCCTCGTTCTGGCACTTGGCCTGGCGCAGCTCATCGGCGTTCGTCTGGATGTCGGGCGCGCACTCGGCCTTCGCCGCCAGCTGCTCCAGGGTGCCGGTGGCCGCCCTCGGCGCCCCGTCCGCCGCGCCGTCCCCACCGGAGCCGTCGCCCGCGCCCGCGGCGAGGCCCGCCGCGATCACCAGGCCCAGCGTCGTGGCCGAAAGCGCTCCCGCGGCCCACACCATCTTCCTCATCGCTTCCTCCTGTCCCGTCCGGCGATGCGAACTCGCCTTCTCCGTACGCACCGTTGAGCGCTGAAGGCCGCCCGGATACCGTGCGCCGCAGTCATCGACGCAGGGGGTACACATGTACGGACCGTCGCGACGCACCATGCTCGGCACCGCCGGTGCCATCGGCCTGACCGGGCTCGGAGGCCTGGGCACCGCCGTCGGCGCCCCGGACCCGGCCCGCGCGGCCGAGGAGCCCGCCGCGGGCCCCGCCCTCGATACGGATTCCGCGCGCTCCGTGCTCAATCGGCGACTCCCGCACCACGCGGACCAGTTCAGACTGAGACTCGTCCCGGCCCGGGAAGGCCGGGACCGCTTCCGGGTGACCGGCTCCACGGGCCGGATCGAGGTGTCGGGCACCACGCCCGCCGTGCTGCTCACCGGCGTCCACTGGTACCTGAAGTACGTCTGCGGCGCGCACATCGCCTGGAACGGCGACCAGCTCGACCTGCCGCGCCGCCTGCCCGCACCGGCCCGCCCGCTGACCCGCGCCACCGGACTGCGCCACCGCTTCGCCCTGAACGACACCAATGACGGCTACACCGCCCCGTACGCCGACTGGCCGTACTGGGAGCGCATGATCGACGTCCTCGCGCTGCACGGCTGCAACGAGGTGCTGACCATCGCGGGCACCGAGGCCGTCTACCACCGCGTCCTGAAGGACTTCCAGTACACCGACGCCGAGTCCCGCGCCTGGCTGCCCGCGCCCTCGCACCAGCCGTGGTGGCTCCTTCAGAACCTGTCCGGGTACGGCGGCCCGCTCTCCCCCGCGATCATCGAGCGGCGCGTGGACCTGGGCCGCAGGATCGTCGACCGGCTGCGCGAGCTGGGCATGGCGCCGGTGCTCCCCGGTTACTACGGGCACGTCCCGGACGGCTTCGTGGCCCGCAACGGCGGGGACGCGCGCGTCGTGCCGCAGGGCACCTGGCACGGCTTCAAGCGCCCCGACTGGCTCGACCCGCGCACCGACGCCTTCGCGCGGGTCGCCGCGTCCTTCTACCGTCACCAGCGCGAACTCTTCGGCGCCGCCGACCACTTCAAGATGGACCTGCTGCACGAGGGCGGCACCGCGGGCGACGTGCCCGTGCCCGCCGCCGCGCAGGGCGTGGAGAAGGCCCTGCGGGCCGCGCACCCCCGTGCGACCTGGGTGATCCTCGGCTGGCAGGAGAACCCGCTGCCCGCGCTCCTCGACGCCGTCGACCGCGAGAAGATGCTGATCGTCGACGGCGTCTCCGACCGCTACGAGAAGGTCCCCGACCGTGAGAAGGACTGGGGCGGCACGCCCTACGCCTTCGGATCCATCCCGAACTTCGGCGGCCGCTCCACCATCGGCGCCCGCACCCACCTGTGGCAGGAGCGGTTCTTCGCCTGGCGCGACAAGCCCGGCAGCGCGCTCGTGGGCACCGCGTACATGCCGGAGGCCACCGACCGCGACCCCGCCGCCTTCGAGCTGTTCTCCGAACTGGCCTGGATGGACGGCGAGGTGGACCGCGCCGACTGGTTCTCCGCGTACGCCGACTTCCGCTACGGCGGCCGCGACAGCCGCGCCCGCGCCGCCTGGCGTGCCCTGCACGACACCGCGTACCAGCACCGGGCCGTCGAGCGCAGCGACCCGCACGACTCGCTGTTCGCCGCCCGCCCCGACCTGGCCGCGAACCGCGCCGCCGAGTACGCGCCGCGCGCCCTCACCTACGATCCCGGCCGCTTCGACGCCGCCCTCGCCGGGCTGCTCGGCGTCGCGGGCGGACTGCGGCGCAGCGCCGCCTACAAGCACGACCTCGTCGACGTCGCCCGCCAGGCCCTCGCCCACCGCAGCCGCCAGCTCCTGCCCCAGCTCAGGGCCGCGTACGCGGCCAAGGACCAGGACACCTTCCGGGCCCTGTCGAACCTGTGGCTGCGCCTCATGCGGCTCTCCGACGACGTCACCGGTACGCACCCGGCGTTCCTGCTCGGCCCCTGGGTCGAGGACGCCCGGCGCCTGGCCACCAGCGACACCGAGCGCACCGAGTTCGAACGCACCGCGAAGGTCCTCCTCACCGTCTGGGGCGACCGGCCCACCTCCGACCCCGGCAACCTGCACGACTACGGCAACCGCGAGTGGCACGGCCTGACCGGCGACTTCTATCTGCCGCGCTGGCAGAAGTGGCTCGACGAACTCGCCGACGCGCTGGCCGCCGGGCGCGCGCCCACGCCCGTCGACTGGTACGGGGCCGTGGAGGAGCCCTGGACGCGGCAGCGCGAGGACTATCCCCTGCGGCCCGTCGGCGACGCCCACCGCACCGCCGCCCGCGTCCACGACGTCCTCGCCCGCGCCCCCTACCAGGGCTCCCTCGACGTCACCGCCGAGCCGCCCGCCTTCCCGCCCGGCGGGCACGCCCGCGTCTCCGCCCGCTTCCGCAACGTCAACGGGCTGCGCGCCACCGGCCGCGTCGACTTCACCCTCACCGGCCTCGACGCCGAGCCCGACGGGCCGACGTCGCTGCCCCGGGTGCCCGCCGGGGGCACCGGCACCGTCGCCTGGCGCGCCGACGCCCCCGACACCCCCCTCGACCGGCCGCTGCGCCCCCTCCCCTACACCCTCACCGCCCGGTACGGGCCGCAGGGCGAGAAGCGGGTGCCCGCCGTCCACGAAGGGACCCTCTTCGTCGCCGGGCCCCTCAGCCCCGGCTGGAAGACCTACACCAACAACGGGGCCGTCTTCGGGGAGTTCGACGGGCGGTACGCCATCGACGGGAGCGGGGCCGATCTGTGGCGGGGCACCACCGAGTTCGGCACCCTCTACCGGGCCGGGGCCCTGCGCGACGGCGTGACCGTCACCCTCCGCGTCGACTCCCAGGCCGCCACCGGGCCCTGGGCCCGCGCCGGCATCATCGCCCGCAACTCCCTCGCCGCCCCCCGCTCCCCCGGCTTCCTCAACCTCGCCGTCACCCCCGCCAACGGCGTCGTCCTCTCCTACGACACCACCGGCGACGGCACCCTCGACACCTACCAGCGCGTCACCGGCGTCCGCGCCCCCGTCCTCCTCCGCCTCTCCCGTGCCGGGTCCACCTTCACCGGCGCCCTCTCCACCGACGGCGGCACCTCGTGGCGCACCGTCGCCTCGGTCCCCGTGCCCGGGGTCGCCGCCGCCCAGGACGTGGGGATGTTCATGACGGCTACGCACGGGGGTGCGGGGGGCCGGGGCACGGTGGAATTCAGCGCCTGGCAGCTGCCCTGACCCTGCGGGGCCCCCAATCCCGCCCCTTCCCGATCCCAGGGCTCCGCCCCTGGACCCCGGGGGTGGGTGTCCCCTTCGGGTGGGACAGCCACCCCCGATCGGCGCTCCGCGCCTCGTCCTCAATCGCCGGACGGGCTGAAACCTTCGCCGAGGCAGGCTGCAAGGCGTCGCCGAGGCGGACTGGAAAGCTTCGCCAGGGCGGACTGGAAGGCTTCGCCGAGGCAGGCTGGAAGGCTCGCCGGGGCGGGCTGGAAGGCTTCGCCAGGGCGGCTGAGACACACCTGGCAGGCAGTGCGACCCGCCCCCGCCGAAGCCATGGCGGGGGCGGGCGGGTGGGAAA
>NZ_JNXT01000028.1 GCF_000716675.1 Streptomyces alboflavus | reverse complement strand
CACACCCAACACAAACAACGGCCACACCCGCCGCACCACCAACACCACCACCACAACCACCTGCAACCCCAACCCCGCCCACGGCCCAAACCTCGGATGCTCTTCCCGGGGAAAGCCGCTCCAGAAGGCGACGAAGACGTTGAGTGCGATGAGAGTGGCGACGAGGATGGTGTCCTGAACGGCGCTGCGGCCCAACCATCGAATCGGCCCTGTCACGCGGTCACCCTACTGTCGCCCACACGCCCACGAAGCGGACCTGGTCCATACGAAACAGCGGAGCGTACGAAAGTGGGTAGCGCTCCCCTGAAGTTGCAACCTTGGTCGCTTCCACTCCACACGAAGCGCTCTGCCTCGCTCCCCGTCCCGGTTGTTTGGCTGGTGGGACAACGACAGCCACAGGGGCGGAGGGGCAGTGCCACAGCAGACGCGGCAGGCAGCGCGGGGCGGTGCGGAGGCGACACCTCCGGACTCCGGTGTTCCGCTCGTGCTCGGCATGCCGCGGCCCGCCCGCCGCCCGGACCGGCGCGCCGTCCACTGGTGGCTGACGCAGAACCTCCTGGTCGTGGTGCCGGTGCTCGCCGCTCTCGCGGCCGCGGCGCTGACCCCGGACGCCCCGTCCTGGCTGTGGACCGTCCTCGCGGTGCTGTGCCCCGTCGGCGTGGGCTACGCGCTGCTCACCCCCTGGTACCGCTACCGCGTGCACCGCTGGGAGGCGGGCGACGACGCCGTGTGCGCCACCTCCGGCTGGCTCACCCGCGAATGGCGCGTCGTGCCGTTCACCCGGATCCAGACCCTGGACTCCAGGCGCGGCCCGCTGATGCAGCTCTTCGGGCTCTCCGCGGTGACCGTGACCACCGCGTCGGCCGCGGGTCCGGTCACCATCGTCGGCCTGGACAAGGACCTGGCCGACGAACTGGTCCGGGACCTCACCGAGCGCGTCCGCGCCCTGCGTGAGGACGGCACGTGAGCGTGCGTACACCGGTGCTCGACGCACCGGACAAGGAGCCGCCGACCGCGGAGCAGCCGTGGCAGCGTCTGCACCCGCGCATGATCGTGGTCAGCGTCAGCTGGCTCGTGGGCCCGGCCGTGCCCCTGCTCGGCGCCATCCTGGTGGCCCGGGACCTGCTCAACTCCCACGGCCTGATCGTCCTCGGCTCCTACATCGTGGTGGCGGGCGTCCAGGCGGGACACGAGTGGGTGCGCTACCGCACCACCCGCTTCCGCATCACCGACAGCCAGGTCGAACTGCACTCCGGACTCCTCTTCCGCACGGACAAGTCGATCCCCCGCGACCGCGTCCGCAGCGCCGACCTGACGGCCAACCCCGTGCACCGGCTGTTCGGGCTCGCGGCCGTGAAGGTCGGCACCGGCGAGCACACCGCCCGCAGCGAGGACGAGGAACTGGTGCTCGACGGGATCTCGCGCGAGCAGGCCGTCCAGTTCCGGGCGCTGCTGCTCGGCCGGGGCGCGGGCGGCACCGGCGGCGAGGCCCCCGCGCTGCCGGTGCCGCTCGCCCGGATGCGCTGGTCGTGGGCCCGCTACGCGCCCCTGACCGTCACCACCTTCGCCGGGGTCCTCGCCGTGGTCACCGGTGTCTCCAAGCTCCTGGACACCCTCGGGCTCGACGTCACCGACAGCGGCACCGCGCGGGGCGTCTGGGACTGGCTGTCCGCCGTGCCGCTCGCCGTGGCCGTCGCCGTCGTGACGCTCGTGCTGCTCACCGTCGGCGTCGCGGGCTCCCTCGTGGCGTTCACCGAGGCCTGGTACGGGCACCGCATCGAGCGCGAGCCGGAAGGCGCCCTGCACATCAGCCGCGGCCTGCTCACCTCCCGGTCGGTGTCCGTGGCCGAGCGGCGGATCTGCGGGGTGGAGCTGAGCCGCCCCCTGCCCCTGCGGCTGCTCGCCGCAGGACGCCTGAGCCTCCTGGCGACCGGGCTCGGCGGCCGCGGCACCCAGTTTCCCGGCACGCTCGGCCCGGCCCAGCTCATCCCGGCCGCGCCCCTGAACTCCGCGCACCAGATCACGGCCGACGTCCTCGACGAGGCGGCGTCGCCGATCACTCAGGCGGTGTTGCGCGGCCACCCCCGGCCCGCGCTGCGCCGCCGTCTGGTGCGCGGTTGCCTGCTGGCCCCGGCCGGGGCCGCTGCCCTGGCCGGGGCCTGCGCGGCCGCCGGAGCGCTGCCGTGGTGGGCCGCCCCCGTGGCCGCGGTGCTCGCCGCGGCCTGCGGCGCGCCGCTCGCGGTGGACGCCTACCGCGGCCTCGGCCACGCGCTGTGCGGCGACTACCTCGTCGTACGCCAGGGCACGTTCGTCCGGCGGACGGTGGCGCTGCGGCGCGACCGCGTCGTCGGCTGGACCGGCAGACAGACCTACACGCAGCGCCGCGCCGGGCTGTGCACGCTGACCGCCACCACCGCGGCCGGCAAGGGCGCCGTGCGCATACGTGACGTCGGCGTCGCCGACGGGCTCCGGTTCGCGGAGGCGGCGCTGCCCGGCCTCGTCGCCCCCTTCTGCGGCGCGCCGACCGGCCCGAGCGAGCACCGCGACAAGCCCTGAACCGCACCACTGGTGCTGAGCCGCACCACAAGCCCCCGCAAGACCAAGTACTTCGGTGTGATCCGGAGTGGAGGAAGGAACCGTGTTCAAAGCACTAGGACGTTTCGTCGTCGGCCACCGCTGGCTGGTGATCATCGGCTGGCTCATCGCCGGGGCGGCCGTGATCGGCTACGCCCCGTCGCTGACCACCACAACCGATCAGGCCGAGTTCCTTCCCAAGCACTACGAGTCGATCCAGGCGCAGAAGATCCAGGAGAAGGCGTTCCCGAAGGGCTTCAGCCCGTCGGCGATCGTGGTCTTCACGCGGGAGGACGGCAAGCCCCTGGACAAGGCCGACTCGGCCGAGGTCACCAAGGTCGGCAAGGCCCTCAAGGCCAAGAAGTACGACAAGGTCGAGCAGGTCATCACCGCGCCGCCGTCACCGCACAAGAAGGTGCAGACGGTGATGGTGTCGATGGCCGATGTGAAGGCGGGCGACAAGGGCCAGCAGCACGCGGTCGAGGACATGCGGGACGACCTCAAGCCGCTGGTCGCCGACTCGGGGCTGAAGGCGGGGGTCACGGGTGACGCCGCCACTCAGCTCGACAACGAGGAGGCCTCCAAGAAGGCCGACGGGCTGATCTTCATCGGCACCATCGTCCTGATCGTCGTCCTGATGACGATCATCTTCCGCAGCCCCACGATCACCGTCCTCACCATCGTCGGCATCACGCTCGTCTCCCAGATCGCCAACGGCCTGATCGCGATCGCCGCCAAGGAGTTCCACCTCAAGGCCGACAGTTCGGTGTCGTCCCTGTTGATCGTGGTGCTCTTCGGCGTCGGCACCGACTACATCCTGTTCCTGATGTTCCGCTACCGGGAGCGGCTGCGGCTCGGTGAGGACCCGAAGACCGCGATGATCTCCGCGGTCGGCCGGGTCGGCGAGGCCATCGCCTCGGCCGCCGGCGCCGTCATCGTCTGCTTCCTCGCGCTGCTGCTCTCGTCGCTCAGCTTCCTCGTCTCCATGGGCCCGGCCCTGGCCATCGCCATCGGCGTGACCCTGCTCGCCAGCCTCACCCTGATCCCGGCGATCATCTCGCTGATGGGCACCAAGGTCTTCTGGCCGTCCAAGTCCTGGCAGCGGGAGCCGCGCGCGGCCCGCTTCGAGGCCGTGGGCAAGTCCGTGGCGCGCCGCCCCGGCCTGTTCGTCATCGGCTCCGGCCTCCTCATGATCGTGCTCGCGCTCGGCTCGTTCGGCTACAAGCCGACCTTCGCGAGCCAGGAAGACGAGAACTCCAAGAAGGAGTCCCAGGTCGCGCTGCACGCCATGAGCAAGGACCTGCCGGCGGGCAGCACCAACCCGAGCACCGTCCTGATGCGCTCCACCGACGGCGAGAAGCTCCGCGCCGCCGACATGAAGTCCTTCGTCACCGAGCTCAAGAAGGTCAAGGGCGTCGGCAGCGCCTCGCGCACCCAGCTCAGCAAGGACGGCACGACCGCCGAGTTCAACGCCGTCCTGACGATGGACCCCAACGGCCGCGAGGCGATGGACGTCGTACGGGGACCGCTCCGCACCGCGGCCCACGAGGCGGCACCCCAGGGCACCGAGACGAAGGTCGGCGGCGTCACGTCCGTGTTCGTCGACATCAACAAGGCCGTCAACCGGGACTTCTCGGTGGTCTTCCCGACGGCGGCCGCGCTCATCATGCTCATCCTCGGCCTGCTGCTGCGCAGCATCGTCGCGCCGATCTATCTGATGGTGTCGGTCGCACTCGGCTTCGGCGCCACGCTCGGCGCGAGCGTGCTCCTCTTCCAGCAGGTCCAGGGCCAGTCGGGCCTGACGTTCTTCCTGCCCGTCATCATGTACTTGTTCGTGGTCGCCATCGGTACCGACTACAACATCCTGATGGTGGCGCGCCTGCGGGAAGAGGCCAAGGAAGGGCTCGGCCCGCGTGCGGCCACCGCCAAGAGCATCCAGCACGCGGGCCCGACGGTGGCCGCTGCCGGTGTGATCCTCGCGGGTTCGTTCGCGTCGATGATGCTCGCCAGCGATGTCTCGCTCGCCCAGATCGGGTTCGCGGTGGCCTTCGGCATCGTCATCGGTGCCTTCGTGATGGCGATGTTCTTCACACCCGCCCTCACCGCCCTGCTCGGCCGGGCCGCGTGGTGGCCGCGCCGCATCCGCCCGGAGTCGCCGCGCCAGGGCACGCCCCCGCACGCCGGACACCAGCATCCCGTGCCCGCGCAGACCGGCAGCCCGTACGCGTCCTACCCGCCCCGGGAACGCGGCGACTGACGGGACCGGATTCCCCCCGGGTCCGGTCCGCACGAGAAAGGGCCCCCACCGCGCGAGCGGTGGGGGCCCTTTCTCGTGGGGGTTCTCGAAGCGCGTGACCCTGCCGGCGAGTTGTGCCCTGCTGTCTGCTGCTACTCGGCGATTTTCGTGCGGCCGACCCAGCGCAGTTTCAGCGGCCCCGACGCGTCGTTGTGCGAAGCCGCGTCGGGCGTGACCGGCGCGTCGATGAACTCATAGTGCTCGTAACCGTTTCCGTGCCGAATCTTGATCTTCTCGGCGGAGCAGATCACTTCGTTCAACTCGGCGAGGACGACATTCCCCGAAAGCGGACTCGGACCGCCTTCGAGGTGGACGGAGTTCAACGTGATGGCGGAGATGGTGCTGTCGATTCCTCGCATGGGTCACCTCTCGTCTTGACACCTCTGACTTGTGCGATTGTTCTGTGGCCGCGCGGGGTTCGGATAGCCCCGGAGTACCCCTCAATGACCCCTATCGCCGGGGTGTCTCACTCCGTGGAATTCATGGAAGTTCACGACCGCACAGCAGACGGCACCGGCTCAGGGTGCCCCTGCGGCTGTCGGTCGTTCGGCGCGTACGCAAGGGGTACGGACGCGAGCGCGCTGAACTTCTCGCCGAGCGGCTGGATGACGTTCCGCTCGACCTCGTAATAGCTCGTGAGCGCCGAGAGCGGCACCCGGCGCAGATGCCAACGGCCCGTGAGATTGCAGCCGATCTCCGCGTCCGGCGTGAAGTGCCCGGTCAACCAGCCCTGGTCCTCGCCGTCGAGGGTGTGCTCAAGACGGAAGTGGTTGAACAGGCTCTGCGCCGTCGTGCGCACCGTCTCCCGCGGATCCTGCGGCCGGGGCTCCGCCACACCGAACCAACACTCGGGCTCCCCGGCGTCCTTGACGTAGGCGTCGTTGAAGCCGAGCCACGGCCACACGAACGCGATGTGGCGGGCGTCGGCGGTGCGCACGTCATCGGCGCGGCCGCCGTCCGCGATCCGGTCGGCGTCGATGTAGAAACGGCCGAGCCAACTCGGCAGCCACAGGTAGTAGGGGTACGAACTGTCGTCGGACAGCAGGTAGCTGTTGGCATTCGAGAACAGTTCGTTCCCGGCTATGGGGCGCAGCCGCACCCCGTACTCGGGCAGACTGAAACGCACGCTGAGTACCTCGAAGAACGACCGGACGTCCTGGAAGTAGGCGGCCAACGCGTCATAGGCGCCCGCGGTTTCGGCGACGACATCTTTGCGGAAGATCATGCGGTTTCTCCAGCGTGCTCAGGCGTGCGGTCCGGCACCGAAAGAAGCGTGGGCGCCGGAATGTGCTAAGACGGGTACGTGAGCGCGACTGTAGATCAACACCAGAGTGCGGTAAACCATGCAGTGGCAAACACGACCACGCCGTCGACGGCGCGAACTCGCCAGCCATTACCGGCCGTTCCCGAACTCGACACGGCGATAGTCGGAGCCGGAATAGGCGGCTGTCTCCTCGCCGCTCGCCTTGCCGGGCACCGGGAACGCGCCGGTGAATTCCACCCCGGCCGCGTGGCGCTCTTCGAACGCGCGCACCGGGTGGGCGGACGGCTGTGGTCGGTCCCCATGGGCGAAGGACCGCACGGGGGCGAAGGACCGCACGCCGACCTCGGGGCGATGCGCCTGCACAGCGGACTGCGGCAGGTCCTGGACGTCGTCGACGAGGCGGGACTCACCGGCGACCTCGTGCCCTTCGACTTCGGACGCCCCGAGAACCCCACCCACCTACGCGGCGTGACCCTGCGCCAGCGCGACCTGACCGACGCCACGCGCATCCCCTACCACCTCGCGGGCGGCGAACGCGGCCTCGGCCCCGGCGACCTGGTGCTCCGCGCGGCCGACGCGCTCGTCCCCGGCTTCACCGCACTGCGCCGCCGCCACCACGAGGCCCTCGAGCGGGGCGACACGGAACGCGCCGCCCGGTGCGCCACCGCCTTCCGCACCCGCCGCGGCCGGGCGACCGTCGCGGGCCGGCCCCTGCGGTGGACCACGTACGCCGACGCCCTGCGGGCCGTGCTCGGGGCGGAGGCGGTCGCGCTCCTGCACGACACCGGCGGCTACGACGTGGCGTACAGCCGGGAGAACGCCGCCGAACAACTCGGCATTCTCTTCCGCACCCCGCCGGACGCCGCGTATCTGACGCTGCGCCGCGGCATGCAGAGCCTGCCCCTCGCCCTGCGCGACCGCTTCACAGCGGCGGGCGGCACCCTGCGCCTCGGCCACCGGCTCCTGCGCGTCGACCGCGCCGGGCCGCACCACGACCGTGCCCCGTCCGCCACCGCACCCGGGGCCGCCCGCCGCCCCCGCTACCGCCTGACGTTCGCCCTGGAGGACCCCGAAGGCCGCGCCACCGGCGCCCACGCCCACGTCCACGCGCACACCGTCGTCCTCGCCCTGCCCCAGGGCCCGCTGCTGCGGCTCGACGGGGACGGCCTTCCGTTCACGCCCCGGCTGCGCGCGGACCTGGCGGCGGTCGAGGCCGTGCCCGCGCAGAAGCTCTTCCTGCTGTACCGGACGGCCTGGTGGCGCGGCCTCGGCATGACCCGCGGCCGCGCCACGACGGACCTGCCGCTGCGGCAGCTCTGGTACGGCGGCACCTGCCCGCCGCCCGGCCCCGCCCGCGACGACGGCCCCGCGCTGCTGCTCGCCGCCTACCCCAGCGGGCCCGCGACGAAGACCTGGGAAGCGGCGCGCGAGCCCGGCACCGACCCCACCGACCCCGGCCGTGACCTGGTCGGGCGGACCCAGCGCCTGCTGGCCCGGATGCACGGCCTGCCCCGCCTGGAGGACCCGCTGGCCGTGCGCCTGCAGGACTGGGGCCTGCCGCCGCACGACGGGGCCTGGCACGTGTGGCGGCCCGGACGCGACCCCGACGAGATCGCGCCCCGCGTCCGCAGGCCGCTGCCCGGTGAGGCGGTGTACATCGTCAGCGACTGCTGGACGCCCGACCCCGGCTCGATCGAGGGAGCCGTGGCCTGCGCCGAGACCGTGCTGCGCGAGCACCTCGGGTGCGGGCGGCCCTCGTCCTCCTGAGACCGACAAGGTAGGTTCTGGCTACAGATTCATTCGGTTGTGGGGGCTCACACAGGGTGATGCCCACCGTGTGGCGTGTGGTGAGGTGTGCTGGCATGGCTGTGCTGACGGCGGGGAAGGTCCTTCGGTTCGACGAGGTCCGCGGATACGGGTTCATCGCCCCCGAGGTGGGCGACGAGGACGTGTTCATGCACGCGAACGACCTCGTGGACGAGAAGTACCTCTATCAGGAGGGGAGCCAGGTCGAGTTCTTCCTGGAGATGGGGGAGAAGGGGCCCAAGGCGTCGAACATCCGCCTGGTCCACCAGTCCACCTCGCACCAGCTGCGCAGCGGCGGCCTCGCGGCCCGGCCCGCCGCTTCCGCCGCTGCCGCCGCCGGTGCTGGTGCCGACGGCGAGCCGACCGCGTCGACGGCCGACGCCTTCGGCCGGGAGCTCACCGAGGCCCTGCTCGACTCGGCGGGCACGCTGACGGGCGACCAGATCAAGCAGGTCAGGGCCTGCGTCCTCGACCTGGCGCGGGCGCGGGGCTGGGTCGCCTCGTAGGTTGGACACAGGCCGGGACACGTCCCGGACGGACGGGCGCGAACCGGCGTGGAGCGGCGTGGAGCGGCATGGAGCGGGCACGGCCCCGCAGGCCGCACCGGACCTCGGCGGGCGCGGACAAGGTGAGGAGCGGCCATGAGTGACACCGGCGGAGCCATCGGCATCCACGACGAACGGACCGACGGGGCCCTGCGGGCCCGCGAGGACGGCCGAGTCGTCGGCGAGATCGTCTACTTCACCCTGTCCGAGCCCGCGCCGGCCCTCGTGCCCGTGCACACGGAGGTGCCGTCCGCGCACGCGGGCCGGGGCATCGCGGGCGCCCTCGCCCGGGAGCTGTACACGATCGCCGCCCGCGAGGGCCGCGCCGTCGTACCGCTGTGCCCGTACGTCGCCAAGTGGGCCGAGCGCCATCCGGACGAGGCGCCGGTCCCGTCCGCCGCGCTCGTCGAGGCCGCCCTCGCCAAGGCGAAGGCGGACCCGTCGGCGTGGTGACCCTGGCCCTCCTGCACACCTCGCCCGCGCACATCCCCGTCTTCGACGCCCTGCGCGACGCCGACCACCCGGGCCTCGCGCTGCGCCACCGCGTCCACGAGGACCTGCTCGCGCGGGCCCGCGCCGAGGGCCCGGACGCCGTCTCCGACGCCGTCCGGGCGGTGCTCGCCGAGGCCGCCGACGGCGCCGACGCGGTGCTGTGCACCTGCTCGACCATCGGCGGCGTCGCCGAGTCGCACGCCGTCGCCACGGGGGTGCCCGTGCTGCGCGTCGACCGGCCCATGGCGGCCGCGGCGGTGCGTGCGGGCCCGGCTGTCGCCGTCGTCGCCACGGTCGCCTCGACCCTGGAGCCGACCGTCGCCCTCGTGCGTGAGGAGGCCGTCCGCGCGGGCCGGGCCGTCGACATCCGGACCGTGCTGGTGGACGGCGCCTGGGAGCGGTTCGAGGCGGGGGACCGGGCGGGGTACCTGGGGCGCGTCGCCGACGCCGTCGAGCGGGTCGCGGGCTCGGTCGGCGCGGTCCTCCTCGCGCAGGCGTCCATGGCCGAGGCTGCCGACCGCGCGCCCGCCGCGACACCCGTGCTCAGCAGCCCCCGCACCGGCCTGCGCGAAGCGGCACGCCTGTGCGGGCACACCGCGCAGCGACCCGCCCCGGAACCGGCCGACGTACCGCGGAGGGATCACTCCTCGGAATGAGGCGTCGGCCCGCGAGCCCCGCCTAGGGTTCGACCATGACCTCACCCGAAGAAGCCGTGATCAGCCCGACGGGCTGGGTGGCCCAACAGGCCCGTCTGTACGAGGAGTCCGGCGGGACGAAGGGCGCCGTCGTCCAGGGCGCGCCCTGCCTGCTGCTCGACTACCGGGGCCGCCGCTCCGGGCAGTGGCGGCGCACCGTCCTCATCTACGGCCGCGACGGCGACGACTACCTGATCGTGGCGTCCAACGGCGGCGCCGACAAGCACCCGCTGTGGTACCTGAACCTGCGCGACGAGCCCGACGTCCGCCTGCGCGTGGGCACCGAGCGGTTCGACGCCCGCGCGGAGACCCTTTCGGCCGAGGACAAGGAACGCGTCTGGCCGCACCTCGTCGACGTCTTCGGCCTGTACGCCGAGTACCGCGAGAAGACCACCCGGGACATCCCCGTCGTACGCCTCAGCCGCGTACGGGACTGACCACCTGTTGTCGTACGGCGATCGGGCGATCCGGGTCCGTGGCGGCCCGGGTGGCCCGGGTGGCCCGGATCACCGGGACGGGACGCGTGGACTCGCCGGGCGTGGGCACGCGAGCCGGGAGAGAGTGGAGACGCCCGCGGCCCGGACCTCCGGGCCCCCTTCGGGCCGGGGAGTCCGGCCCGGGGCGACCCGCCTCCGATCCGCTGGAGGAACCATGACCCACCCGTTCCCCGACCCCGTACCGCCGGGACCCACCCCGGGCCCGCACCCGGACCCCACGCCGGGCCCCGGCCCCGCGCCCGACCCGGGCGGGCCGCCGCGCCCGGTCCCCGACCCCGTGCCGCTGCCGGAGCCGTCACCGTCCCCGGTGCCGCGGCCGCCGGGTCCCGGCCCGGACCCCGTGCCGCCGGAGCCCGAGCCGCAACCCATGTGACCGAGCGCTACGCGCCGACCTCGGAGCGGTCCCCGCCCCACAGCGTGTGGAACGACCCCTCCCGGTCGGTGCGCCGGTAGGTGTGCGCGCCGAAGTAGTCCCGCTGGCCCTGCGTGAGCGCGGCCGGGAGCCGGTCGGCGCGCAGCGCGTCGTAGTAGGCGAGGGCCGCGGCGAAGCCCGGTGCGGGCACGCCCTGGAGCGTCGCGGCCACCAGGACGGCACGCCAGTCGTCCTGGGCCTCGCCGATCTCCCGCGCGAAGCCCTCGTCGGCCAGCAGGCTCGGCAGGTCGGCGCGGGCGTCGTAGGCGGCGCGGATGCGGTCGAGGAACGCGGCCCGGATGATGCAGCCGCCGCGCCAGATCGAGGCGACCTGCCCCAGGTCGACGTTCCAGTCGTACGCGTCGCTGCCCGCCGCGATCTCGTGGAAGCCCTGCGTGTACGACACGATCTTGGACGCGTACAGCGCCTGCTCGACCTGGTCGGCGAACGCTGCCGCCTCCTCCTTGCCGAGCGGCTGCGCCTTCGGGCCCGCGAGGCCGCGCGACGCGTCGCGCAGGTCCTTGTGACCGGACACCGCACGGGCGAACACCGCCTCCGCGATGCCCGACACCGGCACCCCGAGGTCGAGGGCGATCTGCACGGTCCAGCGGCCGGTGCCCTTCTGCTCCGCCTGGTCCTGGACGACGTCCACGAACGGCTCGCCGGTGGCGGCGTCGACGTGCGCGAGGACCTCGGCGGTGATCTCGATCAGATAGGAGTCGAGGCGGCCGGTGTTCCAGGTGCGGAAGATGTCCGCGATCTCGGCGGGGGAGTAGCCGGCGACGTCGCGAAGGAGCTGGTACGCCTCGGCGATCAGCTGCATGTCCGCGTACTCGATGCCGTTGTGCACCATCTTCACGAAGTGACCGGCGCCGTCCGGGCCGATGTGTGCCGTGCAGGGGCTGCCGTCGGCGGCCTTCGCGGAGATCTTCTCCAGCATCGGGCCGAGCGCCTCGTAGGACTCCTTGGAGCCGCCCGGCATGATGCTCGGGCCGTTCAGGGCGCCCTCCTCGCCGCCGGACACGCCCGTGCCGACGAAGTGGATGCCCTGCTCGCGCAGCTCGCGCTCGCGTCGGCGGGTGTCCGCGAAGTGCGCGTTGCCGCCGTCCACGATCATGTCGCCCGGCTCCAGGAGCGGTGCGAACTCCTTGATGACCGCGTCCGTCGGCTCCCCGGCCTTCACCATGACGACGAGGCGGCGCGGGCGCTCCAGGGCCGCGACGAGATCCTCGGCGGACTCGGCGCCGACGAACTCGCCCTCGTGGCCGAACTCCTCGACGAGGGCACGGGTCTTGGCGGCCGTGCGGTTGTGCACCGCGACCGTGTAGCCGTTGCGGACGAAATTGCGGGCGAGGTTGCGCCCCATCACCGCGAGTCCCGTGACACCGATCTGCGCTGAAGCACTCATGCTCTGGCTCCTGAGTTCCTGGCCAATCCGAGGTATCCCATCTGTGCGCAAGTATCACCCGGCGGCGTACCGTGACTTCCCGACACGGTGTCCGAAGGAGAAGCCGCCCGTGCCCCATTTCGACCTGCCCTTGGAAGAACTGCGCCGATACCGCCCGGAATTGTCCGAGCCGGACGACTTCGACGTGTTCTGGGAGAAGACCCTTTCGGCCGCGCGTGCACACGATCTGAACGCGCGGTTCGAGCCGGTCGCGACGCCCCTGTCGACGGTCGAGGTGTTCGACGTGACGTACGCGGGCTTCGGCGGGCATCCGGTCAAGGGCTGGCTCCTGGTCCCGGCGGGTGCGACGGGGCCGCTGCCCACGGTCGTGGAGTTCATCGGGTACGGGGGCGGGCGAGGGCTGCCGCACCAGCGGCTGCTGTGGTCGGCCGCCGGGTACGCGCACTTCGTGATGGACACGCGGGGGCAGGCAAGCAGCGGCTCCGCGGGCGACACACCGGACCCGGTGGGCAGCGGTCCCGCGCATCCCGGCTGTCTGACCCGCGGTATCGACGACCCGCACGACTACTACTACCGGCGTGTGTTCACCGACGGCGTGCGCGCCGTGGAGGCCGCCCGCAGCCACCCGCTGGTGGACTCCGCACGGGTCGCCGCGGTCGGCGGCAGCCAGGGCGGCGGCATCTCGATCGCCGTCGGCGCGCTCGTCGGCGACCTCGCGGCGATCGCCCCCGACGTGCCGTTCCTGTGCGACTTCCCGCGCGCCGTGACGCTCTCGGACCGGCTGCCGTACCAGGAGATCGCCCAGTATCTGCGGACCAGGATCGGCCGCGACGAGCGGGTGTTCCGGACCCTTTCGTACTTCGACGGCGTGCACTTCGCGGCCCGCGGGCGCGCGCCCGCGCTTTTCTCCGCCGCCCTGGAGGACGAGACCTGCCCGCCGTCCACCGTTTTCGCCGCATTCAACTCCTATGCGGGGTCGGAGCGTTCGATGGAGGTGTACTCCTTCAATGACCATGAGGGCGGCGGACCATATCAGGAGGATGTGCAACTTCGGTGGCTGGCGGGGCATTTGGGGAAGTGACTCGGAACCACCCGTGCAAAGCCCCCTCGGCGCCGTACTCTTGTCACGCCCACGGCCGACCGGCTAGCTTGCGGCCTTGTCCTGTGGCTGAACGTATGACCAGTCCGACGTGTGTCTGAGGGGGCTTTCATGGCCTTACGAGGCCGGCATCGCCGGTACCAGCCGAGCCGGATCAACCGTGCCTCGCTCACGGTCACGGCGGGCGGGGCCGGTATCGCCCTGCCGCTGATGTCCGCGGGCACGGGCCACGCCGCGGACGTGGACACCTGGAACAAGGTCGCGGCCTGCGAGTCCACCAACAACTGGAGCATCAACACCGGCAACGGCTACTACGGCGGCCTCCAGTTCACCCAGTCCACCTGGGAGGCCTACGGCGGCACGGCCTACGCCTCGCGCGCCGACCTCGCCACCAAGAGCCAGCAGATCGCCGTCGCCGAGAAGGTCCTCGACGGCCAGGGCCCCGGCGCCTGGCCGGTGTGCTCCCAGCGCGCGGGCCTCACCCGCGGCGGCGACAGCCCCGACCTCAGGCCCGCCACCGCCCCGCAAGCGAAGAAGGCGACGGGCGAGGCGAAGACCGACGGCACCCCCAGGACCCCCAAGCGCACCGTCCGTGACGTCAAGCCCGAAGTGACCCCGCAGTCCACCGCGGGCACCGCCCGGATGTACACGGTCGTGCGCGGCGACACCCTCTCCGGCATCGCCGAGGAGCGCCGCGTCCGGGGCGGCTGGCCGCAGCTGTACGAGAACAACCGCCGCGCCATCGGCGCCGACCCGGACCTCATCACGCCCGGCCAGCGGCTCTCGCTGCGCGGAGCGGAGCGGGGCAAGGCTCCCGTGCGCCCGCCGGAGCGCCGCACGCCGCCCGAGCGCGAGAAGCGCCCCGAGAAGCGGCCCGTGCAGCACGACGAGAAGAAGCCCGAGAAGAAGCCCGAAAAGAGGCAGGAGAGCAGGCCCGAGCGCGCGAAGCCGCCGGTCAAGGAACACAAGCCGGCGCCGAAGCCGAAGCGGGACACCGCGCCCGCCGGTCGGCAGAAGGCCGAGGCCGCCACGTCCTCGTCCGGCGCGACCGCACCCGTCTCCGGCTCCATCGGCACGCCGTACCGCGCCACGGGCAGCTCCTGGTCGAAGGGCTACCACACGGGCGTCGACTTCCCCGTGCCCACCGGCACGTCGGTGAAGGCCGTCGCCTCGGGCACGGTCGTCTCGTCCGGCTGGGGCGGCAGTTACGGCTACCAGGTCGTCATCCGGCACACCGACGGCAAGTACTCGCAGTACGCCCATCTGTCGGCGCTCACGGTGAAGGCGGGCCAGCAGGTCGGACCCGGCCAGCGCATCGGCCGCTCCGGCTCGACCGGCAACAGCTCGGGGCCGCACCTGCACTTCGAGATCAGGACCGGACCCGGCTTCGGCGCGGACGTGGATCCGCTGGCGTACCTGCGGGCGCGTGGGGTGCGTATCTGAGACGCTCCTCCGCCTCGGCTCTCCGCCACCCCGCGCGGGCGCATGTCCCGCGCGGCGTCAGGACACGCTGTGCTGCTCCCGCCCGGGCCGGGTCAGCGACGCTCTGGGGAACGTCGTCTTCATCGACGACGGCTGGAGCGGCATCGCGGTCAGCGGTTCCGGCACCAGCCGCCCTTCAGGGGCGGGCTGTTCGCCGGCCAGCGGGCGGCGGCCCGGCTCCGTCAGCGGGCGCTCGTCATGGACGGGCTTGCGCTGCTCGGTGACCGTGGCGTCGTCGGCCGCGCGGGCGGCTGCGGGCGACGGGGACGTGGTGGCGTCGGAGTTCTCGGCGTTCTCGGCGCCGTCCCGGGTGTCCAGGGGGCGGTCGAGGAGCTGCGTGCCGGTGCCTGCGGGGCGGTCGTTCGCCGTGGCGGGCGCGTCGCTCTGGTGCGGGGCGCCGATACGTTCCGTCGTCAGCAGGATCAGACCGCCCGCCGCGACGACGCCGCAGGCGAGGGCGACGGCCGTGCCCGCCGTGCCGTAGCGGAAGGATTCTCCGAACAGGGTGAGCCCGACCGCGGCCGCGATCACGGGATTCACGACGGTCACCGCCGACAGCGGCGCCGCGAGGCCGGCGCCCCGGTAGGAGGCCTGCGAGAGGAGCAGTCCGCTGACCGCGAGGACCGCGATGACCGCGAGGCTCGGCACCTGCCGCGTCAGCGGCTCGTGCGCGTCCCAGTCCACCGCGACGGTCTTGGTGAACACCGAGGAGATCCCGAAGGCGATGCCCGCCGCCGTGGCGAGCAGCATGCCGCGCACCGCGGGGTGCCGGTGGGCGGCGTGCGCGAGCAGCATCAGCGTGACGACCGCCCCGGCGGTCCCGAGCGCGAGCCCGATCCGCTCGGTGTCGGCGAGCGACTGCGAGGCCGTCGCCTGCGTCAGTGAGAGCATCCCGACCAGGCCCACCGTCGCCATGATGGCGCCGCGCCACGCCGTGGACCCCGCCTTGCGGCGCACGAACAGCGCCGCCATCGGCAGCGCGAACACGATCGTCAGGGCGCCGAGCGGCTGCACCAGGCTCAGCGGGCCGTAGGCGAGCGCCACCACGTGCAGCAGACCGCCGAGGCCGTTGAGGACCACCGCGACCCACCAGGCGCCGTTGCGCAAGGGGGCGTACTGCTGCGCCGCGGACTTGGCCGCCACCTGCTCCTGGATGATCGCCCCGCCCGCGTAGGCCACGGCGGAGATCAGGGAGAGCACGACGGACAGTGCGAGGGCGCTCATGAGCTGTTCCCGGGCGCGCGGCACGACCGTGCGGAACGGTCGGCGGGGTCCCTGTGCATCCGGTGTGCCCGGTGCGGCGAGCGGTCGGCTTCCATGTTCACCACAATGTCGCGCGGAGCGCGCCAAGTCGTCGTCCCTGAGCAGTCAATCCGTCCTACTACCGATGGAGTACGACCCCCTCCATGTCCTCCCCAGGTCTGGTTGCCGGGGGGAATCGGTGGCCTGCTGTACTGCTCGGGTGACTACTCAGGAGTATCGGGAACGCGGGATCGACTGGGCCGTCGTCGGTTCCGTCGGGGGCTTCTTCTCTCTCAGGATGGGGGAGCGCGCGGGCGGGCGCCATGTGACACTGGCCAGTTGCTACGAGAGTGACCAAAGAGATGCGGAGAGTGACCCGCTGACGTTCCGGGTCGCGAAGGTCGCCGCCCGGCTCGCCGCTCCCGAGGACCGCGTCGCCGCCTCGGTGGCGCAGCTCGGCCTCGCCGCCCGCCTGTGGTCCCTCGCGCTCGGCCCGGCCGCGCTGTACGGCCGCGTGCCCGACCTGGACCCGGAGCGGCTGCTGTGGGACGCGGACGGCACCTCGCCGGACGACCTGCGGCTCACCGGCGACCGTACGTTTCCGGCCGACGCGGCCCGCGTCCACGAGGTCGTCCACGACGGCCATCTCGCGCCGCTCGCCCGCGCCCTGCGTGCCCGCTTCCGCGTCTCGCCTGCCCTGCTGCGGGGCAACGCGGGCTCGGCCCTCGCCGGAGCGGCCCGCGAACTGCACGCCTGGGCCGCCCGCGAGGGCCGCCCCGACGTGGGGGAGCGGGCCCTTGACCTCGCCGCGGAACTCTTCGCCCACCCCTCCCTCGCCGCGACCGGAACCCTCGACGGGACCGCGTTCAGGCGCCGCAGCTGCTGCCTCTACTACCGCTGTCCGAACGGCGGCCTGTGCGGCGACTGCTGTTTCGACCGGCCCCCGTCGCGGTCTTCCCACGGCGCGGCGTCTGGGTGACCATGAGGGAGCCGGCCGACGACGGGGGGCTCCGCTCGTGAAAGTGGGACTGCTCACCCGCGAGTACCCGCCGGATGTCTACGGCGGCGCGGGCGTCCATGTCGAGTTCCTGGCGCGGGAGTTACGGACGCTCACCGACCTCGACGTGCACTGCTGGGGCGAGGGCTCGGCCGACGGTGTCGTGCGCCACCGCGCCTGGGCCGACCTCGACACCGCCAACGACGCGCTGCGCACCCTCTCCGTGGACCTGTCCATGGCGGCCGCGCTCGCCGGCCGCGACCTCGTCCACTCGCACACCTGGTACGCCAACCTCGCCGGGCACGTCGGCAAGCTCCTGCACGGCATCCCGCACGTCATGACCTCGCACTCGCTTGAGCCGCTGCGCCCCTGGAAGGCCGAGCAGCTCGGCGGCGGCTACGCCCTCTCCGGCTGGGCCGAGCGCACCGCCATCGAGGCCGCCGACGCCGTCATCGCCGTCTCCCGCGGCATGCGCGAGGACATCCTCGGCTGCTACCCGGCCGTCGACCCGGCGAAGGTGCACGTCGTCCACAACGGCATCGACACCGACCTGTACCGCCCCGACCCGGGCACCAGCGCCCTGCACCGGCACGGCATCGACACGGCCCGCCCCTATGTGCTGTTCGTCGGCCGCATCACCCGCCAGAAGGGCGTGCCCCATCTGCTGCGTGCCGCCCGGCACCTGGACCCCGGCGTCCAGCTCGTGCTGTGCGCGGGCGCCCCCGACACCCCGGAGATCGACCGGGAGTTCCGGAGCCTCTTCGAGGAGCTCGGCCGCACCCGCGACGGCGTCACCTGGATCCCGCGCATGCTGCCCCGCCCCGAGGTCGTCCAACTCCTCAGCCACGCGGCGGTGTTCGTGTGCCCTTCGGTGTACGAGCCGCTCGGCATCGTGAACCTGGAGGCGATGGCGTGCGGGACGGCCGTCGTGGCCTCGCGGGTCGGCGGCATCCCGGAGGTCGTCTCCGACGGCACGACGGGGCTCCTCGTGCCCTACGACGCGCGCGATCCGGAACGTTTCGAGCACGACCTGGCCGTGCTCCTGAACCACCTCGCCGCCGACCCGCGCCGGGCCGGGGCGATGGGCGCGGCCGGACGCCACCGCGCGGAGCGCGAGTTCGGCTGGCGCGCGGTGGCGCGGCGCACGCTCGATGTGTACGAGGGCGTGACGGGGTTACTCAAGTCCTAGGAGCGGCAGGGGGCGGCCATGCGCGGTGGACCTTCGGTGCTGGGGATCGTGCTCGCGGGCGGTGAGGGCAAACGGCTGATGCCGCTCACGGCCGACCGGGCGAAACCCGCGGTGACGTTCGGCGGGACGTACCGCCTCGTCGACTTCGTGCTCTCCAACCTCGTCAACGGCGACATCCTGCGCATCTGCGTGCTCACGCAGTACAAGTCGCACTCCCTGGACCGGCACGTCTCCACCACCTGGCGGATGTCGAGCCTGCTCGGCAACTACGTCACCCCCGTCCCGGCCCAGCAGCGCCTCGGCCCCCGCTGGTACCTGGGCAGCGCCGACGCCATCCTGCAGTCCCTGAACCTCGTGCACGACGAACAGCCCGACTACATCGCGGTGTTCGGCGCGGACCACGTCTACCGCATGGACCCGCGCCACATGCTGGCCCGGCACATCGAGTCCGGCGCGGGCGTCACGGTCGCCGGGATCAGGGTGCCGCGCGCGGACGCCTCCCAGTTCGGGATCATCACCCCGGCCGGGGACGGCACCCGCGTCGAGAGCTTCCTGGAGAAGCCTGCCAGCCCGCCGGGCCTGCCCGGCTCCCCGCACCAGGTGCTCGCCTCCATGGGCAACTACATCTTCACGACCAAGGCCCTGGTGGACGCGTTGCAGCGGGACGCGGAGGACCCGGACTCGGTGCACGACATGGGCGGTTCGATCCTGCCGTCCCTGACCGAGCGCGGCGTGGCGCAGGTCTATGACTTCGGCGACAACCACGTCCCCGGCGAGACCCCCCGCGACCACGGCTACTGGCGCGACGTCGGCACCCTGGACGCGTACTACGAAGCCCACATGGACCTGATCTCCGACCAGCCCGCCTTCAACCTGGACAACCGCCGCTGGCCCATCTACACCCACTCCGGCCAGCTGCCGCCCGCCAAGTTCTGCGCGGGAGGCATCGCGAGCGAGTCCGTGGTCAGCCCCGGCTGCGTCATCCGCGGCCAGGTCACCCGCTCCGTCCTGTCGCCCGGGGTGAGCATCGGCGAGGGAGCCGTCGTGCAGGGCTCGGTGCTGCACGACAACGTCCGGGTCGGGCGGGGCGCGGTGGTGCGCGGGGCCGTCCTGGACAAGAACGTCGACGTCCCGCCCGGGGCCACCATCGGCGTGAACCCGGAGCGGGACGAGGAGCTGTACACGGTGTCGAAGGGCGGGGTGATCGCCCTGGGCAAGGGGCAGGACGTACCGCTGTAGCTACAGCACGCGTCTCCTGCGTCCGAGCCAGGTCTGCGCGATGACGACCACGGCCAGGAAGCCGCCGCTGACGACCTGTTGATAGGCGGAGTCCAGGGAGCCGATCTGGTTGATGACGTTCTGGATGACCTTCAGCAGGAGCACGCCGACGAGGGAACCGCTGAGGAAGCCGAAGCCGCCGGACAGGAGCGTGCCGCCGATGACGACCGCGGAGATCGCCTCCAGCTCCATGCCGGAGCCGAGGATGGTCACGCCGGACGCCAGCCACGCCGCGTTGAGCGCGCCCGCGAGGCCCGCGCACAGGCCCGACAGGGTGTAGACGGCCGTCTTCGTGCGGGCCACGGGCGCGCCCATCAGGGCCGCCGCGTCCTCGTTGCCGCCGACCGCGTACACGTACTGCCCGAAGCGGGTGCGCCGCAGCACCACGGCACCGGCCACGAACAGGCCCACCGTGATCCACACCGGCGCGCCGATGCCGAGCAGCTTGCCCTGGCCGAGCGTCGCGAAGAAGGAGTCCTTGTCGACGAGGTACGTCTTGGAGCCCTCGTCGGTGACGGCGAGGAGGATGCCGCGCGCGCCGAGCAGCGCGGCCAGCGTCACAATGAACGGGGCGAGGCGGGAACGGGCGATCAGCAGGCCGTTGACGAGGCCGATGAGTCCGCACACGGCGAGCGGAAGCAGCAGCGCCACCGCCGTGCCGTACTGCGAGCCCCAGGCCGCGAGCACGCCGCCGAGCGCGAACAGCGAGCCCACCGACAGGTCGATGCCGCCCGTGACGATCACGAACGTCATGCCGAGCGCGACGACGGCGAGGAACGCCGAGGACACCGCCATGTTCTGCATGTTGTCGGTCGTCATGAACGTGTCGAAGGACAGCCAGGCGGCGAGGACGGCGATCACCAGGGTGACCAGGGCGCCGTGCTGCTGGGCCAGCGCGCTGAGGCGCTCCGAGCGCGTCGCGCCGGGCGGTTCGTCCTGGATGACCGTGTCCCTGGGCGCCACCGGGCTCTGAGTGCCGACCGTCATCGCTTCCCCCTCTCGCGCGCCGCGTACACGGCCAGGATGATCACCACGGCCTGCGCGATCTGCGTCCACGACGGCGACACGTCGTGCTTGATGAGCGTGGCCGTGAGCAGCTGGATGAGGACGGCGCCCGCCACCGTGCCGCCGACGCGCACGCGGCCGCCGCTGAGCGGGGTACCGCCGACGACGACGGCGGTGATGGCGGACAGCTCCATCAGATTGCCGAGCGACGTCGGGTCGCTGGCGGTCAGGCGCGCCGTCGCGAGGACGCCTGCGACGGCGGCGAGTGCGCCCGAGCACACGTACACGAGGATCAGCACGCGGCGCACCGGAAGTCCGGCGAGCCGGGCCGCGGGGCGGCTGTCGCCGATCGCGAGGAGCTGGCGGCCGAAGGTCGTGCGGCGGACGACGAACGCGACGAGCAGCGCGAGCGCCACCGCGATCAGCACCAGATAGGGGACACCCAGCAGGTCGCCGGAGCCGAGCGAGGCCATCGTCGGGTCGTGCACGTCCTTGAGCTGGGGCAGCAGGACCTGGGCGAGGCCACGGCCCGCCACCATCAACGCGAGGGTGGCGACGATCGGCTGGACGCCGATGAAGGCGATGAGCGCCCCGTTCGCGACGCCGACGGCGGCCCCGCCGAGCACGGCGACGAGCAGCGCGATCCACATGCCGTAGCCCAGATAGAGGGAGAGCAGGGACGTGGAGAGCGCCATCACCGAGCCGACCGACAGGTCCACGCCCTCGCTGCCGATGGCGAGGGCCATGCCGAGCGCGACGATGAGGACGGGCGCCACCTGGACGGCCTGGGTGCGGAAGTTCTCGGCGGACAGGAAGTGCGGGGTGATGGCGATGTTCACCAGGAGCAGGACGGCGACGCCCAGATGGACGCCGTAGTCCTGGAGCAGGCGCAGGAGGCGGTCGCGGTCGACACGGGTGCGGCCGCCGAGGCTGAGGTCAGTCATCGTCACCTCCGGGGGCGGCGGTCGTGGCCTGTGCGGCGGGCGCGGCCGCGATGGCGCGCATCAGGCGGTCCTCCGTGACGGCGTCGCCGGTGAGTTCCTCGACGACCGCGCCGTCCTTGAGGACCACCACCCGGTCGCTGCCCTCGATCAGCTCCTCCACGTCCGAGGAGATGAGCAGCACGCCGAGCCCGTCGTCGGCCAGCTCGTCGATGAGCTTCTGCACCTCCGCCTTCGCGCCCACGTCGATGCCGCGCGTCGGCTCGTCCAGGAGAAGGACCTTGGGGTTCATGGCGAGCCAGCGGGCGAGGAGGACCTTCTGCTGGTTGCCGCCGGAGAGTTCGCCGACCTTCTGGTGCGGTCCGGAGGCCTTGATGCGCAGGCGCTTCATGAAGGTGTCGACCACGCGGTCGATGCGGGCCTCGTCGACCAGGCCGAACCGGGACAGGCCCGGAAGGGCGGCGAGAGCGATGTTCTCGCGCACCGACAGGCCCGGCACGATGCCCTCGGCCTTGCGGTCCTCGGGCAGCAGGCTCACCCCGGCGCGGATCGCGGCGGGCGTGGACCCGGTGCGCACCGGCACCCCGGCCACCACCACCCGGCCGGAGTCCGGCGGCAGCGCCCCCGCGATGGCCTTCGCGGTCTCGCTGCGCCCGGAGCCGAGCAGCCCGCCGAGCCCCACGACCTCCCCGGGCCGGATCGCCAGGGACACGCCCCGCAACTGGTGGCGGACCGTCAGATCCTGTGCCTCCAGAATGGGTTGGGCCTCGGTGTCGTGGCTGCCGCTGAACTTCGTCAGGCCTTCCTCGCGTACGTCGCCGACGTCACGGCCGAGCATCAGGGAGACCAGCCGCAGCCGGTCCAGGGCGGCGATCGGGCCGCTGTGCACCGACCTGCCGTCCCGCAGCACGGTCACGGTGTCGCACACCTCGTACAGCTCGTCCAGGCGGTGGCTGACGTAGAGCACGGCGATGCCGCGTGCGCGCAGCATCCGGATCACGCCGAACAGCGTGGCCACCTCGCGCGGCTCCAGGGACGACGTCGGCTCGTCCATGATGACCACGCGCGCGTCGACCGCGACCGCGCGGGCCAGCGCCACCATCTGCTGTGCGCCGACGCCCAGTTCACGCAGCGGGCGGCGCACGTCGACGCGGACGCCGAGGCCGCCGAGGGCCTGCTCGGCCTCGCGGTGCATGCGGCGGAAGTCGATCAGGCCGAGGCGACCGCGCGGCTCCCGGCCGAGGAAGAGGTTGCGGGCCACGCTCATCAGCGGGACCAGATTGACCTCCTGGTAGATGGTGGAGATCCCCGCGTGCTGGGCCGCGAGCGGGGTGGCGAACTCCACCTGACTGCCGTCGTACGTGATGACGCCCGTGCCGGGCTCCGCGGCCGGGTCGGGCCGGTACACGCCGGTGAGGACCTTGATGAGCGTGGACTTCCCGGCGCCGTTCTCCCCGATCAGCGCGTGCACCTCGCCCGCGCGGGCCGTGAAGTCGACGCCGTCCAGGGCCCGTACGCCCGGGAAGGTCTTGCTGAGGCCGCTCACCGAGAGCACGGCGGCCCCCATGACCGGCCGTGCCTCGGACCGCGTCACCGACGGCACGTCAGTACGCCTTGCCGAGGTCCGACTTCGCGTTGTCCTTGGTATAGGCGCTGTCCTTGATAACGATGTCCTGCGCCACCTCGCCGCCCTTGGTGAAGGTGTCCAGGGTCTTGAAGGCGAGCGGCCCGAAGCGCGGGTTGGACTCGATGACGCCGTCGATCCAGCCGTCGACGATGCCGCGCACGGCGTTCTTGGTGCCGTCGATCGTCACGATCTTCACCTCGCCGGCCTTCTTGCCCGCGCCCTTCAGGGCGCCGACCGCGCCGAGGCCCATCTCGTCGTTCTCGGCGTAGATCCCGTCGATCCCGGGCTTGGACTGGATGAGCTGCTCGGTGACCTGCTGGCCCTTCTCGCGGGCGAACTCGCCGGTCTGCTTGAAGACGACCTTCAGGTCCGGGGCCTTGTCCTCGATCCGTTCCTGGAAGCCCTTGGTGCGGTCGGTGGTGACGTTGTTGCCCGCGGCGCCGAGCAGGATCGCGATCTCGCCCTTGCCGCCGGTCGCCTCGATCATGCGGTCGGCGGCGCGCCTGCCCTGCTCGACGAAGTCCGAGCCGATGAAGCTCACATAGTCCTTGCAGGCGGCCGCATTGATCTTGCGGTCGATGGTGACGATCGGGATGTGCTTGGCCTTGGCCTGGCGGAGCACCGGCTCCCAGCCGTCGGAATTCAGCGGGGCGATGACGAGGAGGTCGGCGCCCTTGGCGATGAGGTCCTGGACGTCGCTGATCTGCTTGGAGAACTGCGACTGGGCGTTGGCCGTCAGGAGCTTCACGCCGCGCTTCTCGGCCTCGGCCTTGATGGAGGCGGTCTCGGCGATCCGGAAGGGGTTGGCCTCCTTCTCGGACTGCGAGAAGCCGACGGTCGCGGACTTCAGGTCCAGCTTCTTGGCGCCGTAGTCCCCGTGTCCGCAGGTCTTGCCGCCCGCGCCGGGGGAGGAGACGACCTGGCCCGCGTCGTCCTCGGCGGCGGACTTCGAGTCACCGGAGTCGGCGCCGTCGTCCTCCGACTTGGCGCATCCCGTGGTGAGCGCGAGGCTCGCGACGAGGCCGACGGCGAGCAGGGTGGTGGCCGGGACGCGGCCCGAAGAGCGGCCCGAGGTACGGCGAAGGAAGATGTTCGGCTTCATGGGAGTCCCCAAACGGCACGGCCCCGGCGCACACTGAGAGCGCTCACGGGAGATACGGGTTTGCGGTCAACTCAGTGGTACGGGGAGCTTTTTACATCGTTGAAAGAGGGCTGTAAACCCTTCGCGCACACCCGCCCCGCACATCGGCGCCGGGCCGAGGCGGCCGGAACCACCCGGAATCCGCCGGGACTTCGGGCCCACCCCGGCCGGACGCACCGGGCGGTCCCGGCCCCCGGACTCACCGCCGCCCGAGTGTGCTCTCCCGCTCCACCAGCTCGAACTCCGCCGACAGCGTCCGCCCGCCCGGCTCCCCTTCGCCCGCGAGGCTGCGCAGCAGCGAGGCCACCGCGAGCCGGGCGATGGCCTGTTTGTCGGGCGAGATCGTGGTCAGCGTGACGGCGCCGAACTGCCCCTCCGCGATGTCGTCGAAGCCGACCACCGCCACGTCCCACGGCACCCTCAGGCCCCGCTCGTGCAGGACCCGCATCGCCCCGATCGCGACCAGGTCGTTGTACGCGAACACCGCGTCAGGACGCACCCCGGAGTCCAGCATCCGCGCCATCGCCTTCGCCCCGTCGTCCCGGTTCCAGCCGCCGACCGGCCCCACCAGGGAGTCGGGCGCGGGGAGCCCGGCCGCTGTCAGCTCGGCCCGCCAGCCCTGAAGGCGCAGGTGGGCGGGGCGGTTCGCGGAGTCGGTGCGGGCGCCGAGGTAGGCGATGGAGCTCCGGCCGCGGCCGATGAGGTGGCCCACCGCGGTGCGCGCGGCGGCGACGTTGTCGATGGCGATGTGGTCGTAGGGCAGGTCGTACTCGCGCTCGCCGAGCAGCACGAGCGGCACGTCGGCCTCGCGGCCCCGCAGGTCCTCCGCCTCAAGCTCCAGCGGGCTGAGGATCAGGCCGTCGATCACCCGGGCCCGGAAGCCCTGGCTGACCAGGACCTCCTGCTCGCGGTCGCCGCGGGTGTGGTCGAGCAGGACGGTGAAGTCGTGCGCGGCGGCGGCGTCGATGACGGCTCCGGCGAGCTCCGCGAAGTAGGGGTTGCCGAGCTCGGGGACGGCGAGCGCGATGATGCCGGTGCGGCCCTTGCGGAGGTGACGTGCCGTCAAGTTCGGGCGGTAGCCCAGCTCATCGATGGCCTGCTGTACCCGGGCCCGCATCGCCGGTGTGACGTGCTGATACTTGTTCACCACGTTCGAGACGGTCTTGATCGAGACGCCCGCGCGTTCCGCGACATCCTTGAGGCTCACCCGCACGTGCCACTCCTCGCGTCGATGTGCGCCCCGGCCCCCCGGGGCGTCCGGCGGCATGCGCCGCGGCCCTGGACAGCGCGCCCGGAGCCGTGCTGTCATGCCAACTGCCGTTCCTTCCAACGTTGTACAGACTCGTTGTACCGACTGGAGCGACGAGCCGCCACCCTTCCTCGACAAGGAGGATCCGTGCGCCCTAGACGATCAGGAAAGCTCCGGCACCAACTCGCCCTGCTGCTCACCGCGGCCCTGGTGTTCTCGGGGCTCGTCGCCCAGTCCACCGCGACCGCGGCGGGCGACGAGGCACCCGAGGTCCACGGCCTGAAGGGCGAGTACTACACCCAGTCCGCCCCCGGGGCCTTCGACTTCCACGAGCTGAAGGCCACCGGCTTCGACCGGAACATCGACTTCGACACCCTCGAACCCCGACTGAACCTCGCCACCGGACAGTCCGACGACGCCACCGTCCGCTGGACGGGGAAGCTCGTCCCGGAGAAGTCCGGCGCCCACACCTTCGCCATGACCGGCGACAACGGCTTCCGGCTCTGGGTCGACGGCAAGCTCGCCATCGACCACTGGGTCGACGACTGGGACCGCGAACAGACCTCCCAGCCGATCGAGTTGGCCGCGGGCAAGGCCCACGACTTCAAGGTCGAGTACTTCGAGCACTACGGCGGCTCCAACCTCCACCTGCGCTGGACCGAGCCCGGCGGCACCAAGAAGGCCGTGCCACAGTCCGCGTTCCGCCTCCCCGACGGCTGGGACTACGACGGGGCGACCGACGCCACCGTGCAGAAGGACGGCCGGGCCCTGCGCCTTGAGTTCGCCCAGGAGCTCGCCGCGCCCCCGGCCGGTCTCGTCGGCCACCTCGAAGCCGTCATCGGCGGCGCCAAGTGGCCACTGGAATCAGTCAGGCAGGACCCGGCCGACCCGCGTGCCCTGCTCGTCACCCTCAAGCAGCCCGTCGTCGGCAACAAGACCGGCACCGCCCGCGGCACCGCCGACCTGCGCTACGACGGCAAGGGCGGCCTCACCGGCGCCGACGGCAAGCAGGTCGGAGTCTTCTGGAGCAGCGGCGGCAACAAGTCCACGTACGAGCTGCGCTCCAAGTGGGCCGAGGACGTCGGTCCGGACAACGCGCTGCCCGAGTACCCCCGCCCGCAGCTGAAGCGCGCCGACTGGCGCAATCTCAACGGCAGTTGGCAGTTCGCCGCGGCCGAGGCGGGCGAGCGGCCGCCGGTCGGCAAGAAGCTCAAGGAGAAGATCCTCGTCCCCTACCCGGTGGAGTCCCAGCTGTCGGGCCTGCAGCGGCACGAGGACCGCATGTGGTACCGCCGCACCTTCACTGTCCCGGCCGGCTGGAAGGTCGGCGACCACCGGAACGACCAGCGGCTGAAGCTGAACTTCGGCGCCGTCGACTGGCACGCCAAGGTGTATGTGAACGGCACCGAGGTCGCCGACCACAAGGGCGGCTACGACAAGTTCAGCGCCGACGTCACCGACGCGCTGAAGCCCGGCCGCACCCAGGAGCTGATCGTCGGCGTGCACGACCCGACCGACGCGCCGGGCGGCCCGAACCCGCCGGTCGGCAAGCAGCGCCTGGACCCGTCGGGCATCTGGTACACGCCGTCGTCCGGCATCTGGCAGACGGTGTGGATGGAGCCGGTGGCCCGCGACCACGCCGAATCCCTGAAGATCACCCCCGACGTCAAGAGCAAGCAGGTCGCCGTCGAGGCCAAGGGCGTCCGCGCGGGCCTGCCCGTCAAGGCGGTGGCGTACGAGGGGAAGAAGAAGGTCGCCGAGGCCCGCGGCCGCACCGGCGAGCCCCTGAAGCTCACCCTGCGGAAGCCGCGCCTGTGGTCGCCCGACGACCCGTTCCTCTACGACCTGAAGGTTACCGTCGGGGGCAAGCACGGGGGCAAGTACGGCGCCCGCGCGGACGAGCTGCGGAGCTACTTCGGGATGCGCTCGATCTCCGTGGAGAAGATCGACGGCACCCCGCGCACCGTGCTCAACGGCAAGCCCACCTTCCTCATGGCCACCCTCGACCAGGGCTTCTGGCCCGACGGCCTGCACACCGCACCCACCGACGAGGCCCTCGCGTACGACCTGAAGATGCACAAGGAGATGGGGTTCAACTCCGTCCGCAAGCACATCAAGGTCGAGCCCGACCGGTGGTTCTACTGGGCGGACAAGCTGGGCCTGATGGTGTGGCAGGACATGCCGTCCATGCGGGCCGAGCGGAAACCGGACGCCGCCGCCCGGGCCCAGTTCGAGCACGAGATGAAGCAGATGATCGACGAGCACGGCAACAGCCCGTCCATCGTCATGTGGGTCACCTTCAACGAGGGCTGGGGCCAGTACGACCAGGGCCGCATCGCCGAACAGGCCAAGGCCTGGGACCCCACGCGCCTCGTCAACGGCATGTCGGGGCTCAACCTCGGCGCCGACGGCGGCAAGGGCGACCTGATGGACGAGCACGGCTACCCGAGCCCGGCCCTGCCGCCCCGGCCCGACGGCCAACGGGCCCTGATCAACGGGGAGTACGGCGGCCTCGGACTCGCGGTGCCGGGACATGCCTGGTCCGTGCAGCAGAGCTACGTCGACGTGGACCCCGCCAAGTACACGGAGGAGTACCTGACCAAGCTCCGCGAGGTGCGCGCGCTCGCCTGCAAGGGCGGCAACGGCGCTGTCTACACCCAGATCTCTGACGTGGAAGGGGAGTTGAACGGCCTGCTCACCTATGACCGCAAGGTCGTCAAGCCCGATGTGCCACGGCTGCGCGCCGCGCACGAGTCCCTGATCAAGGACGCCTCACAGGCGCCCGTGCGGGGCTGCGCCTGACGGACCGATGTGCTCCGGCCCGTCCGTGGGGGGCGGGCCGGAGCACATCTCCCTGCGCGGAACCGTGTCCGGCGTCGTGCCCGGGGCGTTTCCGGATCCCGGGCGCGGGCCGACCCGACGCCACACCCGCAGCACCCTTGACGAGTACACGTACGCGCCCGAAGAATGAGCGCGCCCGAGGTAGTGACAACGTTGTCCAAGGAGGCGTTCCCACGCATGAGATGGACCCACCGGCTGCGCGGCGCGGGGACGGCGGTGGTGGCGACCGCGCTCCTCGGCGGCGCCCTCACCCTCCCGTCGGCCGACGCCGCCCCGCGCGGCGAGCGCCTGACCGACCTGGTCAACCCGTTCATCGGCACCGAGAACGAGGGCAACACCTACCCGGGCGCCGCCGTGCCCTTCGGCATGGTGCAGCTCTCGCCGGACACCGGCCACAACACCGGCTACGACCACTCCGACACGCACATCCGGGGCTTCTCCGCCGTGCATCTGTCCGGTGTGGGCTGCGGGCTCGGCGGCGACCTGCCGGTCCTGCCGACGACCGGGGACGTGACGGAGACCGACTACGCCAAGTACGCCGCCGAGTTCAGCCACGACACGGAGACGGCCCGCCCCGGCTACTACAAGGTCGGCCTGAAGTCCGGCATCGGCGCCGAGCTGACCGCGACCGAGCGCACCGGCGTGCAGCGCTACACCTTCCCCGCCACCGACAAGGCCAACGTCCTCATCAACGCGGGCCAGTCCCTGCACAAGACCGTGGGCACCGACGTCGAGATCCTCGACCGCCGCACCGTCCGCACGAAGATCACCGGAAGCGGCTTCTGCCAGGACACCAAGCCGTACACGCTCTACACCGTCACCCGCTTCGACCGGCCCTTCACGTCGGCCGGCACCTGGAAGGGCGGCACGGTCACCGCGGGCTCCCGGAAGTCCTCGGCCGACGCCGAGCGCAACGGCGCGTACGTCCGCTTCGACACCTCCAAGGACCGCACCGTCGAGGCGACGACCGCGCTGTCCTACGTCGACGCGCGGGGTGCGGCTCTCAACCTCCGGGCGGAGGGCGGGCGTTCGTTCGGCCGCGTCGAGCGCGCGGCGCGCGCGAAGTGGGAGGACCGGCTCGACGACGTGCGCGCGCAGGGCGGCGACAAGACGCTGCGGCGCACCTTCTACTCGTCCCTGTACCGCTCGTTCCTCGCGCCGAACATCGGCAGCGACGTCGACGGCCGCTACACCGGCTGGGACCAGAAGACCCACCGTGCCAAGGGATTCACGTACTACCAGAACTGGTCCCTGTGGGACACCTACCGCACCCAGGCCCAGCTCCTCGCGCTGCTCGCCCCGCGCGAGTCCCGCGACATGGCCCTGTCGGTCCTCAGGATCGACAAGGAGAGCGGCTGGCTGCCCAAGTGGGGCTACGGCACCGTCGAGACGAACATCATGACCGGCGACCCGGTCACGCCGTTCCTCACCAACGCCTACCAGCAGGGCCTGCTCAAGGGGCATGAGGAGGAGGCGTACCGGGCGCTGAAGAAGAACGCCGACGGGGTGCCGCCCGCCGACGCGGCGCCGGTGGGCCGCGAGGCCAACAAGGAGTACATCGCCGAGGGCTTCGCGCCCTACGTCAAGGGCCGCCCGCACGCCAAGCCCGGTGACTCCGACTACGACCACGGCGCTTCGGCCACCCTGGAGTACGCCCTGTCGGACGCGATGCTCGGGCAGATGGCGCGCGAGCTCGGGCACGAGAAGGACGCCGAGCGGTACGCGGCGCGGGCGCAGAACTACCGGAAGATCTTCGACGGTTCGACCGGGTTCTTCCGGGCGCGGGACAGGGCGGGGGCGTTCACCGGACCCGCCGACCCGGCCAAGAGCGAGGGCTTCCACGAGGGCACGTCCTGGCAGTACCAGTGGCTGGTGCCGCAGGACCTGCCCGGCATGGTGGACCTGATCGGCGGCAAGCAGGCCACGAACGGGCGTCTCGATTCCTTCTTCGCCTACGACCAGCTCCTGAAGGACCCCGCGAAGACGGCCCGCGAGGTGTGGGTCAACGGCCCGTACGACTACTACAACGCGGACAAGTACAACCCGCAGAACGAGCCCGACCTGATCGCCCCGTACACGTATCTGTCGACCGGGCAGCCGTGGAAGACGACGGACGTGGTGCACGCCGCGCTGACGCTCTTCACGGACACCCCGACCGGCATGACCGGCAACGACGACCTCGGCACCATGTCCGCCTGGAACGTGCTCTCGTCCATCGGGATCTTCCCGGTGCAGCCGGGCACGGACACCTGGGGCCTGTCCACGCCGGTCTTCGAGCGGGTCGACCTCGGCCTGGACCGCCGCTACTACCCGCGCGGACGGTTCACGGTGAAGGCACCGGGCACGTCGCCGGAGCGGCGGTACGTGCAGTCGGTGAGCGCCGACGGCGCGGACTACGGGCGGACGTATCTGCGCACGGGCGACATCCGCGGGCTGCGGGAGCTGTCGTTCGCCGTCGGGGACAAGCCGTCGACGTGGGGAACGTCACCCGAGGCGGCGCCGCCCGTGGTGAGGTGACCGTCCGCTCGCGGTGAAGGTGCCGTCACTGACGTCCCACGAGGCCCGTCCTTCCCGGTGGTTTCCGGGAAGGACGGGCCTTAATCTGTTGTTAACTGTGCGTAGCTAGATCGCACTTGACCGTAGTTGTCGGTGGGTGATTGGCTGCTGGCTCCCGTTGCCGACCGCCGACACGAGAGCGAGTCATGACCTCTGAGAGCTCGGACCTGCTCGCCCCGCTCGACCTCGCCTTCTGGAGCATCGAGTCCGCCGAGCACCCCATGCACCTGGGGGCACTCGGCGTCTTCGCCGCGGACTCGCCGTCCGCCGCCGCGCACGCCGCCGACCTGCTCGCCGCCCGCGCCCCGGGCGTCCCGGGCCTGGGCATGCGGATACGGCACGTGCTGCTGCCCCCCGGCGGCGCCGAGCGCACGCCCGCACCCGGCTTCGACCCGCTGGACCACGTCCACCTCGCCCCGCCCGCGGCCGACTTCCACGCGGCGGCGGGCGCGCTCATGCAGCGGCCCCTCGACCGGGACCGGCCGCCGTGGGAGGCGCACGTCCTGCCCGCCGCCGACGGGACCTCGTTCGCGGTCCTGTTCAAGTTCCACCACGCCCTCGCCGACGGCCTGCGCGCCCTCACCCTGGCCGCCGGGGTCATGGACCCGATGGAACTCCCGCCCACCCGCGCGCCACGGCCCGTCCCCGAGACGCCGTGGTGGCACGCCCTCGACCCGCGGCGGCTGCCCGGCACCGTCGGTTCCGCCCTGTCCGGGGCCCGCTCCGCCGCCGCCGACGTCGGCCGCGCGCTCGACATCGGCGCGTCCGTGGCCCGCGCGACCTGGGACGTCCGCTCCTGCGACGCCCTCACCTCCCGGCCCACCGGCACCCGCCGCACCGCGGGTGTCGCCCTGGACCTGGACGACGTGCACCGCGTCCGCAAGACCGTCGGGGGCACCGTCAACGACGTCCTGATCGCCGTGGTCGCCGGGGCGCTGCGGCGCTGGCTGGACGAGCGGGGCGACAGCAGTGCGGGCGTGGCCCCGCGCGCGCTCGTCCCCGTCTCGCGGCGCCGCCCGCGCACCGCCCACCCGCAGGGCAACCGCCTCTCCGGCTATCTGGTCCGGCTGCCCGTCGACGACCCGGACCCGCTGGCCCGGCTGCGCGCCGTGCGCACCGCCATGGACCGCAACAAGGACGCGGGCCCCACCCGCGGCGCGGGCGCCGTCGCGCTGCTCGCCGACCATGTGCTCCCGATCGGCCACCGCGTCGGCGGCCCCGCCGTCGCGCACGCCGCCCGGCTGCTCTTCGACGTCCTCGTCACCAGCGTGCCGCTGCCCAGCCTCGGCCTGCGCCTCGGCGGCTGCCCGCTCACCGAGGTCTACCCCTTCGCCCCGCTGGCCCGCGGCCACGCGCTCGCCGTCGCCGTCTCCACCTACCGCGGCCGTGTCCACTACGGCCTGGTCGCCGACGCCGCCGCGGTGCCGGACCTGGACCTTCTCGCGCGCTGCCTGGACGCCGAACTGGCCGTGCTCGTGGCCGTGTGCGAGCGCGCACGGGGAGTGGCGGGCGACCGTTCGGGTTTGGTACCGGGCGCCCGGGCTACGTAAAGTTCCGCTTTTGGAGCTTCCGCGGTCACCTCAGACGAGCCGCGGCACGAGTGCGGTGAGGAACGACAGCGGCCATGACGGTGACAGAGGACAGCCAGCAGCAGGGTGCCGGCGCCGTTGCGTACGACCGCGGGGGCGACCAGGGGCACGCGGGGCACGAGGCCACCGCGGGGGACCTCGGCCCGTACGGCCCGGGCATCGACCCCGAGCGGCTCGCCGTCTGCCTCAGTGTCCTCGACGAGCTGGACCAGCTGGACGTCGACCACCCCGACGCGATCACCGTGCGCCGTGCCACCGCCGGGATCTACCGCACCGTGAAGCAGCGCCGCCGCCAGGAGCGCAGGGCCGCCAAGACCGCCCACGACAAGGCCGTCACCGAGGCCACCGCCACCGGCTCCGCGCAGCGCATCGACGACGAGACCGAAGGCATCCTGCCGTCCTCCGTCACCGAGGCCGGCCAGATCGCGGGCATACTCCAGCGCCCCCGCTCCTGCTACACCTGCAAGAAGCGGTACGTGGAGGTCGACTACTTCTACCACCAGCTCTGCCAGGACTGCGCCGCCGAGAACCGCGCCAAGCGCGACGCCCGCGCCGACCTCACCGGCAAGCGCGCCCTGCTCACCGGGGGCCGCGCCAAGATCGGCATGTACATCGCGCTGCGGCTCCTGCGCGACGGCGCGCACACCACCGTCACGACCCGGTTCCCCAAGGACGCCATCCGCCGCTTCAAGGCGATGGAGGACTCGGCGGACTGGCTGCACCGCCTGGAGGTCGTCGGCATCGACCTGCGCGACCCCGCGCAGGTGGTCGGCCTCGCCGAGCAGGTCGCCGGGCAGGGCCCGCTGGACATCCTCATCAACAACGCGACGCAGACCGTGCGCCGCCTGCCCTCCGCCTACGCCGCCCTCGTCGAGGGCGAGAGCGCCCCGCTGCCCGCCGGGGAACTGCCCGCCCACCAGGTGATCGGAGCCTTCAACTCCGGCGCGGTCGGCGAGCTCGGCGGCCCGGCCGCGCTGCCCGTCGGCGTCAGCGGCCTGGACGCGCAGCAGGTCGCCGACCTCGCCCTGGTCGCGGGCAACGCCAGCGTCGAGCGGCACCTCGCGGGCACGGCCATCGACGCGGGCGGCCTGGTGCCGGACGTCGTCGACACCAACACCTGGGTGCAGACCATCGAACAGATCTCCCCGGTGGAGCTGCTCGAGACCCAGCTGTGCAACTACACCGCGCCATTCATCCTGATCAGCCACCTGCGGCCGATGATGGCCGAGGCCGCGAAGAAGGCGGCGAGCGGACGCGCCTACGTCGTCAACGTCTCGGCGATGGAAGGCGTCTTCGGCCGCGGCTACAAGGGCGCCGGGCACCCGAACACCAACGCCGCCAAGGCCGCGATGAACATGGTGACGCGCACCAGCGGCCAGGAGATGTTCGAGGCCGACGGCATCCTCATGACCTCGGTCGACACTGGCTGGATCACCGACGAGCGCCCCCACCACGACAAGCTGCGCCTGGCCGAGGAGGGCTTCCACGCCCCGCTCGACCTGGTCGACGGCGCGGCCCGCGTGTACGACCCGGTGGTGCGGGGCGAGGCGGGCGAGGACCTGTACGGGGTCTTCCTGAAGGACTACAAGCCCGGCAAGTGGTAGTCACGGCAGGGCCGGGCGGGACTCGCGAATAAGGCATGTCCGGAATCCTCCCCTTGTTTTGGCGCCATCGAGCAGACCCGCGCTCATTTGGTTAACCTAGGGCGAACGGACGGCCACGCGGCGCACACCAGCGTCTCTACGCCGCCCCGGGACAGGCTGCGACCCGCTGCCGCGATCCCGCCCGTACACGGCGCCACCGCGACCGCGAAGACAGCGCAGTAGGCGCAGGCAGCGCAGCCGGCGTTCTTCCGTTTCGCGACACAAAGGAGTGCGCGGTGACACCAGATCTGACCAAGCAGGAGAAGCGGCCGGCCGATCGTGGCGGCGAGCGGGGCGGACGTCCCCAGAAGCTCCGCAACCTGGACTCGTGGGCCAAGGCGGCTCCCATCCGGCTCGCCGGATACGAGGACGACCTCGCGGAGCCGCACATCCTCCCCGGTATCGACTGACCCTGTATGAGCGCACCCCACGCCCCCCGTCGCGAGTCGCGACGGGGGGCGTGGCATGTCCGGGGGCGCGTCGGGGGTGCTTCGTCGTCGGCGCCGTCCCCGCCGCGACCTTTCCCAAAGAAATTCTGCAAAAAGACTTTGGGAAAGTGCTCGCAGCGTTCTACGCTCGCCGTATGGCAGACGAAGAGCGTGACGCGGAGCGCCCCGTGGGCCGGGCACGGCCCCCGGCCGGGCGGGACCACCTGCGGGTTCTCGACCCGGAGCGGGAGCCCGCCGCCATCAAGGCGCTGACCCATCCGCTGCGGGTCAGGCTCCTCGGCCTGCTGCGCATGGACGGGCCCGCCACCGCCAGCGAGCTCGCGGCCAGGACGGGGGAGTCGTCCGCCTCGACCAGCTATCACCTGCGCGTCCTCGCGAAGTACGCGTTCGTCGCCGAGGCCGAGCACCGGGACGGCCGGGAGCGCCGCTGGCGCGCGGTGCACGCGGTGACCACCTGGGACCACGCGGCGATGGAGGCCTCGCCGGTCGGCCGCGAGTTCACGGGCAAGATGGCGCGCCGCCAGATCGACCACCTGGGGGAGTCCCTCGGGTGGTACGAGGCCGCCAGGGCCGCCGGACGCGTGGGGCGGGAGTGGCTGGAGCCGTCCGGCATCACCGACCTGCTGCCGACGCTGACGCCCGAGTCGCTGTCCGAGCTGAAGCAGGCCTTCGAGGACAAGCTGGAGGAGCTGACGGCACGGGACGCGGGGGAGGCGCGGGCCGAGAAGGTCGTGGTGTTCTTCGCGGGGCTGCCGGTCGTGGGGCGTGTGGAGGGGGACGCGGGGGACCGCCGGGCGGAAGGTGCCGACGGGGCGGACCGGGCGGCCGAGGTGGACGGGGCCGGCGGGGCGGACAGGGCGGCCGAGGTGAACGGGGCCGACGGGGCGGACCGGGCGGTCGAGGTGGACGGTGCCGCCGAGGCGGACGAGGCCGGGGCCGCCCCGAGACGCGTGCGGGGTTACACCCATGACTGACACCCGCGCCGCCCTGCCCGGCCCCGGCCCCCTCGACCCCCGCACCGCCCGCCGTCGCTACGTCACGGTCTGCGCGCTGTTCTGGCTGCCGCTCGGCCTCGCCATCGCACCCATGGTGGCGCTCATGACCGAGCGCGGGCTCGCCCTCGCGGCCGTCGCCGGCTGCATCGCGGCGCACTCCCTCACCGCCGCCGCGCTCGAACTCCCCACCGGGGGACTCTCCGACGTCCTCGGACGCCGTGCCGTGCTCGCCGCCGCGGGCCTCTTCGACCTCGTCGCCCTGGTCCTGCACGCGCTCGGCACCACCGCCTGGGTGCTCGCCCTCGGCATGGCACTCAAGGGCGCGGGCCGCGCCCTGTCGAGCGGCCCCGCCGAGGCCTGGTACGTCGACACGGTGCACGCGAGCGCGGGCCCCGACGCCGAGCTGCGCACCGGCCTGGCCCGCGGCGGCGCCGCCACCTCCGCGGCCCTCGCGGCCGGGGTCCTGATCGGCGGCGCCCTGCCCTGGCTCCTCGGCCTCGGCCCCGACCTCGGCGCCCGCATCAGCGACGCCACGTCCGGGCTCGTCATCCCGCTGTCCGTACCGGCCCTGCTCGGCGTCGTCGTCGAGATCGGCTTCCTCGCGTACGTCCTGACCGCGCTGCCCGAGCCGCCCCGGGAGCGCACCACCCTGCGCGGAGTCCTTCGCGGCGTCCCCGCCACCGTCGTCGCCGGAGTGCGCCTCGGCGGCCGGGACGCGCTGGTGCGGCGGATCGTCCTCAGCGCCGGCGCGGCGGGCAGCGCCCTGATCACCGTGGAGGTCCTCACCCCCGGCAGGGCCGTGGACCTGACCGGCGCACCGGAGTCGGGGGCGGTGCTGTTCGCGGGCCTCGCCTGCGCCGGATACCTGTGCTCGATGGCGGGCAGCCACCTCGCGCCGCCGCTCGCCCGGTACGCGGGCGGGAGCGAGCGCGCCGTCCTCGTGGGACTCGGCGCCGCGGCGGGCGGCCTGCTCCTGCTCGGCCTCACCGCCGTCTCCTCGGGCCCGGCCCCGCTCACCCTGGCGGTGCTCGGCTACGCCCTCGTGTACGTGGGGCTCGGCGCCGCGGGCCCGAGCGAGAACGACATTCTGCACCGGCGCGTCGACAGCAAGGGCCGCGCCACCGCCCTGTCCGTCCAGTCGCTCTCCCTCCAACTGGTCGGCGCCGGAACGGGATTGGTCCTCGGACACCTCCCGGAGGGCTCCCCGCGCTGGCTGCTCGGCGGCGCCGTCATGCTCGCGGGCGCCCTCCTGTGGGTGCGCCGTCGCACGGTGGCGGAGGATACGAGGAGTGTGAACAGCGCGGAGGGGGCCGGGGACGGCAAGACCGGTGAGGCGGCGCGGTCTGCGGCTGGCGCGACGGACTCCCAGCCGCTCCCGCACCCTGGCGCACAGTGAGCACAGTGAGCACAGCGAAGACCCACGCCCGTACGCACGCGAAAGGCACGCCCTGATGCGCACCATCCACGTCATCGCCCACCCGGAGGCCACGCACCACATCGAGAAGGTGGTCGGCGGCTGGCACGACTCCGACCTCACGCCCGCCGGACGCGGCGCCGCGGACGCCATCGCCCGGGCGCTGCGTGCCGACATCCCCGAGGGCACGGACGTCGAGGTGATCTCCTCGGACCTGCGCCGCGCCGCGCACACCGCCGACGCGGTGGGCGAACTCTTCGGTGTGAAGCCGCTCCTGGACCGCAGGCTGCGGGAGAAGTCGTACGGCGAGGCGGAGGGCGGACCGCAGGAGTGGCTGGACCGGCGGTTCGTGCCGCCGCCGGCCGAGGGCGACCGGATGGGGCACCACGAGGGCCTGCCGGGCGCCGAGACGAGGGGCGACTGCGCGCGCCGCGTCTACGACGCCATGGCCGAACTCCTCGAGCGCCCGCGCGAGCACCAGATCGTCGTCACGCACGGGTTCGCCGCGACCTTCGTCGTCGCGGCCTGGATCAAGATGCCGTACGACTCCGTCGGTTCCGTCCACTTCCGGGCGCCGTCCGGGAGCATCACGGTGCTGCACGAGGACGACTTCTTCCACAACCGCCAGGTCGTCAGGGTGGGGGACACCCGCCACCTCGACGCACCCTGACGCGGCCTCACCTCGGCGCGGGGCGGCCGGGCGCCGTCAGGACCCAGAGCCGGTGGTCCCAGCCGATGTCGTGGCAGGCCCCCACCGCGAGCCCGGCCCGCTCCGCCAGGTCGGTGAGACCGGACACGTCCCGTACGCCGGAGCCGAACGCGCACTTCAGGCGCAGGTGGTCCAGAGGGGCGTCGGCGTCGTCCGGATCGGCCGCGGTGACCTGCTCGACCAGGAGCAGCGTCCCGTCGGCGGCCAGGGCGGCGGCGGTCTCGGCGAGCAGGTGCGCGGCGTCCTCGTCGCCCAGCCAGGCGAGTTGACGGCACATCAGCAGCGTCCGGGTCCCGGGCGCGGGCGCCGCACCCGTCTGCGGCACCAGCTCGACGTGCGGCAGCACGTCGGTGTCCAGGATCTCCTCGCGCAGCGCCCGCAGGACGGAGGGGAGCGCGGTGACGCGCGCCCGCAGCCCGGGGAAGGCGCGCACCAGGGCGCCCACGACCGTGCCCGCGCCAGGACCGGTCGCGGTCATCTCGGGCACCGCCGACCAGTCGTGGGCGCGCACGACACCGGGGGCGATCCAGCGGGCCTCCTCCTCGACCGCGGCCCGCGCCGTCCCGGCGAGGCGGGCGTCGTGCGCCATGGCCTCGACGAAGGTCTCCCCGGCCGCGGTGCGGTAACCGGCCCTGCCCGTCAGCAAGGTGGGCACCAGACCGCTCAGCGAGGCGTCGAGCGCGGCCTGGGCGCCGCCGAGGTGGTACTCGTCGGCGGAGTGGTCGTCCTCGACCAGCTCCTCGCTGACGGCGGTGAGCCGATAGCCGTCGCCGTCGAGGGCGAGGAGGTCGAGGGAGACGAGGTAGGTGAGCAGCGCCGTGAGAGTGACGGGGTCGGCCCCGGTGCGCTCGGCGAGGCGGGCGGCGTCCCGCGTGCCGCCGTCCACCAGCTCGAACAGGCCGAGGGTGACGGCGGCGCGGATGGCGTGGCCGGGCGCGGGGTCGGTCAGTCGGTGCAGGCGCTCGTGCGCGTCGTCGGCCTCCGCCTCCGAGTGGTCGGCGGCGACCTGGCCGTGCGCGTCGGCGTCGCCCTGAGCCGCCGGGGCGGGCGTGGCGCGGCGCCAGTATCCGGTGATGTGGGTGTGCTCGCGGGCCACTCGGCGCTCGGTGACCAGATGGCGGCGGATGCCCTTGAGCGTCACGGTCTCGCCCGCGACCCAGGCGTACGCGGTGCCCGGCAGCCACTCCATGTCCCGTACCGCCCGCTCCAGGAGGTCGGTCGTGCCCGCGGGGGCGCCGTCGCGGGACAGCCAGACGACCTGGGCCTCCGCGCGCGTCGGCAGCTCCTGGCGGTGGCTGTCGTCGGCGATCTCGACGAACACGCGGGCGACCGTGCCCGCGGGCATCTCGGCGAGCCACCGGCCGATCGCGGGCAGCGCCGTCTCGTCGCCGACGACGAGCAGCCAGTCCACGCCCTCGGGGTGGCTGTGGGACATCTTGGGCCCCGCGATCCACGCGCTCTCGCCGGGCGCTGCCCGCTCCGCCCAGGTCGAGGCGACACCGCCCGCGTGCCGGACGAAGTCGAAGTCGATCTCACCGGCGTCGGGGTCGAAGCGGACGGGCGTGTAGTCCTTGGCGACGGGCCGTCCGTCGGCGGGCCAGTCCAGGCTGCTGACGTTCTGGCCGGGAAGGACGAGCGTGCCCTCGTCGTCGGCGAAGAAGAACTTCACATGGTCGTCGAAGCCCTCCGTGCGCAGCTCGGGCAGGTCGAGGCCGTCGCGCGTGAAGGCGCGCAGCTGGGCGCCGCCGAGGGTGAGGCGCCGCATCCCCGGGGTGATGTTCTCGGCGCGCAGGACCGTCAGCTCCCTGAGCACGATGGGGAACGTGACGACCGAACGGGGGTTGCGGGTGGGCATGGTGGTGCTCCTTCGTGCGGGCGCGGCGGTGGTCACTTGCCCGCGACGGCGTCGGCGAGGATCGGTGTGAGCTTCTCGACGACCCAGGGGGCGTTGAGCGCGTCGGGGTAGGCGATGGCGGAGGACAGGGTGTTCTTCGCGGGGATGACCGCGGTGTGCTTCTTCTTCACCACGTCCAGGGACCGGAACAGCTTGTTGCTCTCCAGCTCGGACGCGGACAGCAGCCCCTCGTCGCCGAACGGGTAGGTGAGCAGCAGGACGTCCGCCTCCAGCTCGTCCAGGTTCTCCAGGCCGACCGCGTTCTTCTTGGCGGTGTACTCCTTCGCCTTGGCGGTCTTGCGCAGGCCCAACTGCTCGAAGACGCCCGGGTCCTGGTCGGCGTGGGACATGAAGGTGATCTGCTCGGGGTGGACGACCGCGTACGTGTACGTCTTGCCCTTGAACTCGGGGTGCGCGGCCGCCGCGTCGGTGACGGCCTTCTCGTTGGCCGCGATGATCTTCTCCGCGCGGTCGCTCAGGCCCAGCGCCTTGGCGGCGGTGGTGAGCCGCTCCTGCCAGGTCAGGGCGTCGGCGTCCTTCTTGTCGGCGTAGGTCACGACCGGGGCGATCGGCTTGAGCTTGGCGTAGTCGGCCTCCATCGACCAGGTGCTCATGCCGAGGACGACGTCCGGGGCCTCGGCCGCGATGGCCTCGTAGTCCGTGCCGTCCGTGTCGTCGTACGTCTTCAGCTTGTCGACGCCGAGCTTGTCCAGGGCGCGCTTCTTGTACTCCGGCACGGGGCCGCCGTCCTCCGCGTCCGGCGTGATCACCGGTACGACGCCGAGGGCCAGCGCGATGTCGGTGTCGCCGTCGGACACCGTGGCCACCTTGACCGGCTTGTCGCCGACCTCGGTCGTGCCCCAGGCGTTGGCGAGGGACACCGGGAAGGCCCCGGAACCCGCGCCTGCCGTGCCGGACTTGTCCCCCTTTCCGTCCTTGTCGTCGGCGGAGCCGCCGCACCCGGTGACGAGGGCGAGGCAGGCGGTGGCGGCGAGCAGGATCCGGGTGGCGCCGCGTCCGGTGACGGGTCTTGCGGGGCGGTGCATGGTCATCTCTCCTGCGTGAGGTGGCGGCGGCCGAGGGGGAAGATCTGCGGCCGGTCGGAACGGGGGTGCGGGACGACGACGCAGTCCAGGCCGAACACCTCGGCCACGAGGTCGGCGTCGAGCACCTGTGCGGGCGGGCCCTGGCGGACGACGCGGCCGTCGCGCAGGGCGACGATCGTCGAGGCGTACAGGGCCGCCTGGTTGAGGTCGTGCGAGACGAGCACGATGGTCTTGCCGGTCTGTTCGTTGAGGTCGGCGAGCAGGTCGAGGACCTCGATCTGGTGCGCGATGTCCAGGTACGTGGTGGGCTCGTCGAGGAGCAGCGTCGGGGTGTCCTGGGCGAGGGCCAGGGCGATCCAGACGCGTTGGCGCTGGCCGCCGGAGAGCGCGTCGACGGGCCGGTCGATGAGCTCCGCGGTGCCCGTGGCGAGTAGCGCGTCGGCGATGGCCTCGTCGTCGGCCGCGGTGCGGCGCTGCCCGAACTGCCGGTGCGGGTGGCGGCCCCGCCAGACGAGGTCGCCCACGGTGATGCTCTCCGGGGCGAGCGGCGACTGCGGCAGGATGCCGAGGCGGCGGGCCACCTCCCGGGTGGGCAGGCGGTGGATGTCGGCGCCTTCGAGCAGCACCGATCCCGCGGCCGGCGGAAGGAGCCGGGCCAGGGACTTGAGGAGCGTCGACTTGCCGCAGGCGTTGGGGCCGACGAGCGCGGTGATCCGGCCCGCCTCGATCCACAGGTCCAGGCCCTCGATGACGGGCGCGTCGCCGTAGCCGACGGTGATGCCGCGGGCCTCCAGACGGGGTGCGGCGGTGGGCGCGTGGGGCGAGCTGGTGAGGGTCTTCGGTGTCACGAGGATGCCTTCTTCCGGCGCCGGAGGATCAGCCAGACGAAATAGGGGGCGCCGAGAAGCGCGGTGAGGACCCCGGTGGGCACCGGGCTGATGAGCGGGGCGTTCTGCGCGAGGACGTCGGCCCCGATGACGAGGGCGGCACCGACCGGCGGCGCCAGGACGAGGGCGCGGTCCGCGCCCGCGAGGCGCGCGGCGACGGGCCCGCTGATGAGCGAGACGAAGCCGATCGGCCCGACCACGCTGGTGGCGAGGGCGGCCGCGGCCGCGCCGACGAGCAGCGCCGCGACGCGCACGAGGCCCACCCGGGTGCCGAGTCCGGTGGCGAGCTGGTCGCCGAGGGACATGCTGCCGAGCGGCCGGTGCAGCAGGGCCGTGGCGAGCAGGCAGCCGCCGAGGCCGAGGGCCAGGGTGGTGACGCCGTCCCAGTCCGCGCCGCTGGTGCTGCCGACGAGCCAGCGCATCGCGACGGCGATGCTGTGCTGATCGGCCACGGTGAACAGATAGTTGGTGTACGTGGTGCAGACCGCGCTCAGCCCGATCCCGACAAGCACCAGGCGGTAGGTGTCGACGCCGCGGCGCCAGCTCAGCGCGTACACCGCGGCGGCGAGCACGAACGCCCCGGCGACCGCCGCCAGCGGGGTGCCGAGCGCCACCGACGCGGGCGCGTACAGGAGCACGGTGGTGGCACCGGCGCCCGCTCCCGCCGAGATGCCGACGATGTCGGGGGTCGCCAGCGGATTGCGGATCAGCCGTTGGTAGAGGGCGCCCGCGAGGCCGAACAGCGCGCCCGCGAGCAGCGCCGCGAGGGCGCGCGGCATCCGCAACTGGAAGATCATGTAGTCGGCGAGCCCGGTGCGGAGCCCGAACGCGGCAGGCAGCACGTCGGCCGGTTCGACCTTGCCGACCCCGCCGAGGAGGACGGAGGCCGACGTCAGGCCGAGCAGGAGCACGGCGAGCACGACGGTGACGAGGGCGGTCCTGCGGCGCCGGGCGCGGCGGGTGGCGCGCAGCCGGGCGAGGGTGTGCTCCTTGGTCGCGGCGGGGGCGGGCCGGGACCCGACGGCGAGGGCGCTCACATCCGCACCAGGTTCCTGCGGCGGGCGAGCCAGACGAAGAAGGGGGTGCCGACGGCCGCGGTCATCACGCCGGCCTGGACCTCGCCGTGGTCGACGACGAGCCGTCCCGCGGTGTCGGCCGCCGTGAGCAGGACCGCGCCGAACACCACGGCCAAGGGCAGGGACCAGCGGTGGTCGGATCCGGCGAGCAGCCGCGCGCAGTGGGCGGCCACGAGTCCGACGAAGGCGACGGGGCCGACGGCGGCGGTGGCGGCGGCGCAGAGGAGTACGGCGACGGCGGCGCTCGCGAGCCGGGCGCGCTCCACCCGCATGCCGAGGCCGCGGGCCGTCTCGTCGCCGAGGCTCAGGATGTTGAGGGTGCGTCCGAGCGGCAGGGCGAGCAACAGCCCCGTGGCGACGAAGGGGATGGCCTGGCCGAGGACGCCCGCGCGGCCGGTGAGCTGGCCGACGGACCAGAAGCGCAGATGGGCGTAGACCGCCTCGTCGCGGACCACCATCAGCGTGATCAGCGAGGACATCACGGCGGCCAGCGCCACGCCGGCGAGGACCAGGCCGAGGGCACTGCTGCCCGCGTCGGTGCGGGTGCCGATCAGGTACACGAGCACGGCGGTCACCCCGGAGCCGAGCAGCGCCATCCAGAAGTAGCCCCGCACGCCGGTCAGATCGAGGAAGAGGATGCCGAGCACCACGAACATCGCGGCGCCCTGCTCGATGCCGAGGATGCCGGGGTCGGCGAGGGGGTTCAGGGTGAGCGCCTGCATGATCAGGCCGGAGGCGCCGAGGGCCGCGCCGACGGCGAGCCCCAGGAAGGTCCGGGGGATGCGTTCGGTCCACAGGACCTGGGCGTTGTAGTCCTCGGCGCCGGGGTGCAGCAGGATGCGGACGATCTCCAGCGGCGAGATGTCCCGGGCGCCGAGGCCGACGCTCGCGACCAGGGTGGCCACGAGGGCGGCCACGGCGAGCGTCGTGACGAGGGCGGCGCGTGCGTGCCGCGGCCTCGGGCGACGCCCTCCGGCCAGTGGCGACGGTGGCGTCACCGGCGGGGACGTAGGGGTCATGGGTGGTTGTGCTCCTCACAAGTCGTACAAAAAGTTAGGTTACCCTTACCTAGCTTTCGACGATCCAAGTCGGAGGCGCACAGCTCACACTCAGGGGTCAATCCATGCACTCCGAGGTCAGGGGGAATCGGTGAGGGCGGACGCGCGGTACGAAACGGTGTGGCCGGACGACGACTTCGTGACGCCGGAGGGGCATCCGACGCACGTCCACGACACCCACCAGTTCCTCTATGTGCCGCTCGGACGCATCGTCGTCACGGCCCGCGGCGTGGACTACGAACTGTCGCCCTCGGTCGCCGTGTGGCTGCCCGCGGGCCTGCCGCACAGCGCCCGCTTCGACCCCGACGCGCTGGTGCTCAGCGAGACGTTCGATCCCGCGCGACACCACCTGCCGTACGGCGGCGCGACGCTCGTGAACGTGAGCGCGGCCCAGCGCCGCGTGCTCCTCGGCCGCATGCGCGACGCTGACGTGCCGGGGGCGGCGGCCGACGACGCCTCCCTGTTCACCGCCCTGACGGACGGCCAGGCGGACTGCCTGCCGCTGCCGCAGCCCACGAGCCGCGCGGCCCGGGCGGTGGCGGGGGCGCTGCTGCGGCGGCCCGACGACCAGCGGACCGCGTCGGAGTGGGCGGAGCGCCTCTTCACCAGCTCGACGAGCCTGCGCCGCGCCTTCCGCGCCGAGACGGGGCTCCCCTTCTCCGAGTGGCGCACCCGGCTGCGCCTCAACCAGTCGCTCACGCTCCTCGCCCAGGGGCACCAAGTGGGCGCGGTCGCGGCCCGGGTGGGGTTCGTGAGCACGAACGGCTACATCCTCGCGTTCCGCAAGCACTTCGGGCGGACGCCGGGCGCCTACGCGCGGGCGCGGGCGGAGGGGAGCAGTCCCGGAACCGGCGCTTCCGTTGCGGTGCGGGGGCGCGCCGCGGGGTGAGCGCGAGGCCCTGGTTCGTCCCGATTCGGGCGCCCGCGGCCCGACTTGACTCCGGACGCGAATCGATCATTAGGTAAGGCTCGCCTTATCGCGTGGGCGGTTCGGGACATCCGGAAATGAGGACACGACCATGGCCGCTGCAGCCGCCCTTCCCGCCCCCACAGGGATCCTCCGTGCGGGCGCGTGACCTCCTCATCGACGTCGAACCGCTGCGCACCAGCGCCGACTTCCGCGCCATCTTCGTCGCCCGCGTCGTGTCGCTCTTCGGCCTCGGCATGGCGGCGGTCGCTCTGTCCGCGCAGGTCTACGCGCTCACGGGGGCCACGTTCCAGGTCGCCGTCACCAGCATGATCATGAGCGTCACGGTGCTCCTGGGATCGCTGTGGGGCGGCCTCGCGGCCGACCGCACCGACCGGCGCCTCCTCATCGTCCGCGCCCGGTCCTGCGCCGCCGTCGCCTTCGCGGGCCTCGCCGTCAACGCCTTCCTGTCCGAGCCCCGGCTGTGGGCGATCTTCGTGTGCGTGGCCCTCGACGGTCTGGCCACCGGCGTGAGCGTCACCGCGCTCATGGCGGTCGCGCCGACCCTCGTACGCCCCGACCAACTCCCCGCCGCCGGGGCCCTGATCTCCCTCACCGGCGAGATCGGCTCGATCGCGGCGCCGTTCCTCGGCGGGGTGCTGCTCGCCCTGGGCGGCCCGGGTCCTGTGTTCACGTTCACCGCTGTGACCACGGGGGTGACGACGCTGCTGCTCCGCAGGGTGGGACCGCTGCCGCCGACCCTCGACGCGACTCCGGACGAGACGCCCGGGGCGGTCCCGCGTGAGAGCGCCGACGGCACCTCCGGCAACGGCGTGGCGGGCGACAGCGGTTCGCTGCTCGTCGCGTTCCGGTACGCCGCGCGCAACCGCGTCGTCGGCGGCCTCCTGGTCCTGGGCGGCGCCACCGCCCTGTTCAACCTGCCGGTGGTCCTGTTCCCGGAGATCGTGGACACCCGCTTCGGCGGCGGCGAGGTCATGCTCGGCCTGCTGTACACCGCCCCCGCCGTGGGCGCGGTCCTCGTCTCGGCGACCAGCGGCTGGGTCACGCGGACCGCGCGCCCGGGGCGGATGCTGCTCGCCGCCGCGTGCGTCGGCGGCCTCGCGACCATCGGGTTCGGCCTCAGCGGCCAGGTGGCGGTCGCCGTCGTGATGCTGGCGGTCGCGGGCGCGGCGGGCACGGTCCACGAGATCCTGGAGTACGCCCTCGTCCAGCACCACACCCCCGACCGGCTGCGCGGGCGCGTCGTCGGCGTCCTCACCACCCAGGGCACCACGGGCGACGTGGTCGGCGACGTGGAAGTCGCGGTGGTGGCGCGGTGGTTCAGCCCGGCGGGCGCGGCGGTGGTCAACGGCGCGGTGTGCGCCGTGGCGGCGGTGCTCGTGGCGGTGTGCGTGCCGGGGCTGCGGCGGGCGACGCTGCCGGGGGCCGAGGTGGCGGCGGCTGAGGTGCCGGGGGCGGAGGTGCCGGTGGCGGAGGTGGCGGATCCGGCGGTGCCTGACGGTGGGCGGGAGGCCGTGGAGCCTCGTCCCTGACGCGGGGCGTCGGTGGGGGTCCGCCCTGGCCGGGGCCGGGGGCCGTCCTGGCCGGGGTGGAGCCGGTCCGTTGCCCGGGGTTGGTCCGGCGGCAGGGCTGGTCCGTCGCCGGGCCGGGGCCGCCGGAAGGAAAATTCCCTGCCCGGGCCGCCGCCTCCGGATACCTTCGCCGCCATGGCATCCGAACATTTCCAGGACCCGCGCCTGGCCGCGCTCTACGACCCGCTCGACCCCGACCGCCGCGACCTCGACCCGTATCTGCGCCTGGCCGAGGAGTTCGGGGCCCGGCAGGTCCTGGACATCGGCTGCGGCACCGGCGTGTTCGCGCTGCTCCTCGCCGCGCGGGGCGTCGACGTCGTCGGTGTCGATCCGGCTGCGGCCTCCCTGGACGTGGCCAGGGCCAAGGCGGGCGCCGAGCGGGTGCGGTGGATCCACGGCGACGCGACGGCGCTGCCGCCGCTCAGGGCCGACCTCGCGACGATGACGGCGAACGTCGCCCAGGCGATCACCGATCCGGGGGAGTGGCGGGGGACCCTGAGGGGAGCCCGCGCGGCGCTGCGTCCGGGCGGGCACCTCGTGTTCGAGACGCGTGTGCCGTCGCGGCGCGCCTGGCAGGAGTGGAACCGCGAGGCCTCGTACGGGGTGACGGACGTGCCCGGAGTCGGCGCCGTCGAGAGCTGGGTGGACCTGGTCGGGGTCGACGGGCCGTTGGTGACGTTCCGGTGGAGCTACGTGTTCGCGTCGGACGGGCAGGTCCTCACGTCGGACTCGACGCTGCGGTTCCGCGAGCGCGAGGAGGTCGAGGCGGACCTGGTCGCCGAGGGGTACACGGTGGTGGACGTACGCGACGCGCCCGACCGGCCGGGCCGGGAGTTCGTGTTCCTCGCCCTCACGTGAACGGCCGCACCACCCACCGCCGCACCACCTCGGCCGCCGCGTCCGCGACCTCGTGTCCCTGCGGGCGTGTCACCAGGTCGCTGAGGGCGAACAGGTCGAGGACCCGGCCCAGGTACTCCCAGTCCGCGTCGAGGGGACGGGCGTGTTCCCCCGTGCGGAATCCCGTACGGAATCCAGCGCGGAAGCCGTCGAGGAACCCGTCGGGGTAGGCGTCCCCGAACCGCAGCATGTTCGCCGCGTCCCCGTACGGGCAGCCGGAGTAGGCGAACTCCCAGTCCAGGACGGCGTCCACGCGCCAGCCCGGCCCCGTCCGCGACACCAGGATGTTCTTGGGGTTGATGTCGGCGTGCACCAGGCACGCCTCGTGGTCCACGCGTTCGAGGGCGGGTGCGTGGGCCTCGCACAGCTTCACCCAGGCCCGCCGCGTGGCCGCGTCGAGCCGGTCCTCGGGCACCGCGGCCACGCACGCCTCGGCGACCTCCGGCAACTGCCGCGACCAGGGCTGCTCGTCCCGGCCGACCGTGAGCCGGTCGTCCGTGAAGAAGCCGGGCCGGTCGAACGTCACGGTCCCGACGCGGGCGACCACACGGCCGACCTCGGTGCCGAGCGCGGTCAGGGAGTCCCGGTCGACCCCGCCGCCGCCGAGCACATGGCTGAGCGGCGTCCCCGGCACGTACTCCAGGACCATCGCGGCGCGGGCCTCCTCCGGCTCCACCACGGCGGGCAGCACGTGCAGCACCTCGGGCACCGGCACCCGGGCCCGGCCCGCCGCCATCACCGCGGCCTCCACGGCGGGCGCGGCCCCGCCGAGCCGCGCGACCACACGCCCGCCACCGGCGAGTTCGAGCAGCGCCGTCTCGTGGGAGAACCCGCCCGCCAGCGGGCGCGCCCCGACCACCGCACGGCCGAGCGCCTCGCTGATCCGCAGTGTCTCCGTCAGCTCCATGGCCCCAGTCTCCCTGACGCCACGGGGCTGCCGGGGTCTGTTGGATGCCCGTCGGGCCGCAGGGGGCGTGGGCCGCCACCGGGCCGTTGGTGTCTGCCGGACGGCCCCCGGACCGCCGGGGTGTGCCGGAACCCCACCGGGCCGCCGGGGTCTGCCGGATGCCTCCGGGCCACCGGTCTCTCCGGCACGCCACCGGACCGCCGGGTCTCCCGGAAGCCACCGGGCCACCGGGCGCCACCAGGCCTCAGCCGGACGCCGTCCGGCCACCGGGCCCCTGACCTTAGCCGGACGCAGTCCCCCGCACCGCCCCCGTGCTCTCCCGCTCGATCAGCCGCGGCAGCGGCACCTGCACCGTCTCCGACGGGCCGTCGTCGAGGAGCCGGAGGAGTTCGCGCGCCGCCGTCCGGCCGAAGGACACCGTGTCGCGGGACAGCGCGGTGAGCCACGGGTGCACCATCCGGCACAGCGCCGAGTCCTCCCAGGCCACCACCGACACGTCGTCCGGCACGCCGAAGCCGAGGGAGGCCGCGGCGGCCACCCCGGCCACCGCCATCACGTCGTTGTCGTACACCAGGGCCGTCGGCGGTGTCCCCGAACCGAGGACGCGGCGCGTGACCGCGGCGCCCTCGGAGTCCGAGTAGTCCGTGGTCACCGAGCGCACCTCGGTCAGGCCGCGCCGGTCGGCCTCCGCCCGGAGGGTGCGGATGCGGCGCTCGGTGTGCGCGAGGCCGGGCAGCCCGGCGATGTGCACGACGCGGCGGTGGCCGAGGGCGTGCAGGTGGCCGACGACGGACGCCATCGCGCCCGCGTCGTCGGCCCAGACGGTGGAGAGGCCCGGGCGCGGGGCGCTCTCGGGGTCGGGCACACCGCCGGTGACGACCGCCGGAATGCCCAGCTCCGACAGCAGCGCGGGCCGTGGGTCGTCCGTGCGCGGGTCCACGACGAGGACCCCGTCCACGCGGTGCTCGGCCCACCACCGCCGGTACACCGCGCACTCCGCCTCGACGTCCTCCACGACCTGGAAGAGCAGCCCGAGTTGGCGCTCGGCCAGGACCTCCTGGACCCCGGAGATCAGCTGGAGGAAGAACGAGTCGACGCCGAGCGTGGCCGCGGGCCGCGCCACCACCAGGCCGACCGTCGCCGCGCCCTCGCCGGACAGGGCGCGGGCCGCGGTGCTCGGGCGCCAGCCCAGCTGCTCGGCGACCCTGCGCACCCGGTCGCGGGTGATGTCGGAGACGCCGGGACGGTCGTTGAGCGCGAAGGAGACGGCGCTCTCGGAGACTCCGGCGCGCCGTGCGATGTCCTTCATGGTCGGCCGGCGTGCCGGTGACCGCTTGCCTTGCACGCGTTGCCCCTTTCCGCCTGCGGCGTTACGCAGGGTCCCTGCCGCGGTACACGCATGCCTTGCCGGGTACGTACGGCGGCTCGACCTCGTACGTACTAATGCGCTTGAGCCCGGTCAGCCTAAAGCGCATTAGCTGTTCCTCGCAAGGGATTCAACCATCCCTTCTGAGCTGCGAGTTCGTACCCGCGAACGGGATCCGGAACAGCAAATCGTCACCAATCCATTGACTTTTTACTTCCGCGCCATGCAGGGTCTGCCTCGGCACGATTCGCCGCGGCCTGCGCCGCGGACCGAGGTCGTGACCGCCCACGCCGGGCCGAGCAAAGGAGCCGTTCACCGTGCGTCATTCCCGGATATCCAGAAGCCCCCGCAGGGCGGTCGTCGCCGCCGCGCTCGCCGCCGTGATGCTGCCGCTGAGCGCGTGCGGCGGCGACGAGGGCGGCTCGTCCGACGCCTCCGGCAAGGTCGAGGGCGAGATCACCTTCCAGACCTGGAACCTGAAGGCCAATTTCAAGTCCTACTTCGAGGGTCTGATCGACGACTTCGAGCAGAAGTACCCGGACGCGAAGGTGAAGTGGGTCGACCAGCCCGGCGAGGGCTACGCCGACAAGATCAGCGCCGACGCCGCCGGGGGCACCCTGCCCGACGTCGTGAACGTCTCGCCCGACCTGGTGGCCCCGCTCGCCAAGGCCGGGATCGCCCTCGACCTCGACAAGTCGGCGGGCAAGTACGAGAAGGAGTACCTGCCGGGTGCCTGGAAGAGCCACCAGGTGCCGGGCCTTGAGGGCACGTACGCCTTCCCCTGGTACCTGAACACCGGGCCGCTGTTCTACAACAAGCGCCTGTTCAAGGACGCTGGCCTGGACGCGAACAAGCCGCCGAAGACCTACGACGAGCTGTTCGACGACGCCGAGGAGCTGGCGAAGAAGAGCAAGGGCAAGGTCGCCACCCTCGCCAACGTCCCGACGATCGAGGACTTCGGCCGCTACGGCGTGCCCCTGATGAACAAGGAGGGCACCGGCTTCACCTTCAACGACACCAAGGGCGTCGAACTCCTCACCAAGTACAAGGAGTTGTACGACGCGAAGGCCCTGGACGGGCAGGCCCTCACCGCCACGCCGGAGTCGACGGGCAAGAAGTTCCTCACCGAGGCCGTCGCCATGAACCCCGGCAGCGCCCTGGACCTGGAGAAGTTCAAGAAGGACGCGCCCCGGCTCTACAAGAACATCGGCATCACGCCGCAGATCAGCAGCACCGGCAAGGACAACATGTACGTGATGGGCGTGATGGTGAACACCCGCACCAAGCGGACGCCCGCCGCCGTCGCCTTCGCGCACTTCGTCACCGACGCGCAGCGCCAGATGTCCTTCGCCAAGAAGGTCGCCATCTTCCCCAGCACCAAGGGCTCCCTGGACGACCCGTACTTCACCAAGCAGGACGGCTCGGACGAGACCCGGGTGCGCATCGCCGCCGCCAAGTCCCTGAAGACGGCCGTGAACTACACGCCGGTCCTGTTCAGCGAGCAGATGAAGATCGAGCTGCGCAACGCCGTCGCCCGCGCCCTGCAGGGCAAGCAGAGCCCGAAGGAAGCGCTTGACAACGCTGTCAAGGCCTGCGACCGGCTGCTGAAGCAGAGCTGAGCCCTGAGCACATGAAGAGCACAGCAGCCGCCCCCGCACCGGCCACCACCCGCCCCGCCAGGGCCTCGAAAGCGGCGGCCCCGCGCCGCATCCGCCGTCAACTCGTCACCAGCCCCTGGCTGTTCGCCGCACCCGGCCTCGCCGTCGTCGGCGTGTTCATCCTCTATCCGTTCGTCAGCACCATCATCAACTCCTTCACGGACAAACGGCAGTTGGTCGAGGGCAAGTACGTCGGTCTCGCGAACTTCCGTGAGCTGCTGCACGACGACATGTTCTGGATCGGCCTGCGCAACAGCACGCTGTACGTCCTGGTGGTGGTGCCCGCCCTGGTCGTGCTCCCGCTGCTGCTCGCCCTGCTCGTGCAGAAGCAGATCCCCGGCATCACGTTCTTCCGGTCGGCCTTCTACACCCCGGTGGTCGCCTCCATCGTCGTGGTCGGCCTGATCTGGGTGTGGATGCTCGACGAACGCGGCCTGGTGAACGCCGTCCTGGAGGCGGTGGGCGCGGGGAAGGTCGGCTTCCTCAGCGACCAGTGGCTGCTGCTGTTCTCCGCCATGGCCGTCACGGTCTGGAAGGGCCTCGGCTACTACATGATCATTTATCTCGCGGCGCTCGCCAACGTGCCCCGCGAACTGCACGAGGCCGCCGCCGTGGACGGTGCCGGGCCGGTGCGCCGGTTCCTCTCCGTCACCGTCCCGGCCGTCCGCTCCACCATGGTCCTGGTCGCCGCGCTGTCCTCCGTCGCCGCCTTCAAGGTCTTCTCCGAGGTCTATCTGATGGCGGGCCCGACCGGCGGACCCGCGGGCGAGGACACCACCCTCGTCATGCTGGTCCAGCGCACCGGCACCGGCCTCACCGGCCGCGTCGGCTACGCCTCCGCGATCTCCGTGGTCATCTTCGTCGTCACCGTCGCGCTGATGCTGCTCGTGCTGCGCGCGGACCGGAAGGAGGACAAGTGATGCCCGCGCCGACGACCACCACCAAGGACACCCCTGAGCGCACGGCGGACCCGGCCGAGAAGGCGCCGCGTGCGCGCGGGCGGCGCCGCCGGGTCACCGACGAGAACGGGCGCCGCATGCCCCTGTGGGAGCTGGCCCTGCGCTACACCCTGCTCCTCGTCATGCTCGCCCTGATGATCGGGCCGTTCCTGTGGCAGCTCTCCACCTCGCTGAAGGGCCCGCACGAGAACATCTTCAGCTCCCCGCCGAGCTTCCTGCCCTCCGACCCGACCCTGCACAACTACGAACGCGTCGCCGACACCATCCCCGTCTGGGACTACGCCCTCAACTCCCTGAAGGTCGCCGCCGCGAACGTCTTCACCAACTGCGTGGGCGCCGCCCTCGCCGGCTACGCCCTCGCCCGGCTGCGCTACCGCGGCCGCAAGGCCGCCACACTCGTGTTCATCCTCGCCATGCTGGTGCCCGTCGAGGGCATCATCATCGCCCAGTTCACGACGATGCGGGACCTCGAACTCAACAACACCCTCATCGGCGTGCTGCTGCCCGGCTGCATCTCCGCACTCAACGTGCTCCTGATGCGCAACGCCTTCCTCAACCTGCCCTACGAGGTGGAGGAAGCCGCCTTCGTCGACGGGGCGAACGTGTGGCAGCGGTTCTTCCGCATCGCCCTGCCCGCCGTGAAGGGCACCCTCGCCGTCGTCGCCATCTTCGCCTTCATGGGCGCCTGGGACGACTTCCTGTGGCCCCTCATCGTGCTCAGCGACCCCGACAAGTTCACCCTCACCATCGGCCTCAACTACCTGCACGGCACCTTCGCCAACGACGAACGCCTCGTCGCCGCGGGCACCGTGATCGCCGTCCTGCCGCTGATCGTGCTCTTCGCCTGCCTCCAGCGGTACTTCTTCCGCGGCGTCGGCGAGGGAGCGGTCAAGGGCTGAGGCCCGGCACCCCGCACCCGTTCCCGCACCAGCGCCCCAAGAACCAGGATCCGCATGACGTCTGACGACCAGCGCGGCGCGGCCCCCGCCGCACCGCCCCGCTTCGGCGCCAACTACACCCCGAGCCAGGGGTGGTTCCACCACTGGCTGGACTTCGACATCGACGCCGTACGCCGTGACCTCGACGCCGTCGCCGCCCTCGGGCTCGACCACGTCCGGGTCTTCCCGATCTGGCCGTACTTCCAGCCCAACCGCACCCTGATCCGGCCGCGCGCCGTCGAGCAGCTCGTCGCCCTCGCCGACGCCGCCGCCGAGCGGGGGCTCGACGTGAACGTCGACGGGCTCCAGGGCCATCTGTCGAGCTTCGACTTCCTGCCCGCGTGGACGCAGACCTGGCACCGGCGCAACCTCTTCACCGACCCGGACGTGGTGTCCGGCCAGTGCGCCTATCTGCGCACCCTCGCCGCCGCGCTCGCCGACCGGCCCAACTTCATCGGCATGACCATCGGCAACGAGATCAACCAGTTCGCCGCCGGGCCGCACCCCGACCCCGACCGCATCACCCCGGAGCAGGCCGACGCCTGGCTCACCGAGGTCCTCGCCGCCTGCGAGGAGGGCGCCCCCGGGCGGCTGCACCTGCACGCCGAGTACGACGCCGCCTGGTACCAGGACGACCAGCCCTTCACGCCCGCCCAGGCCGCCCGGCTCGGGGGCGTCACCGCCGTCCACTCCTGGGTCTTCAACGGCACCGCCCAGCGGCACGGGCGCGCCGCCGCCGTCACCGGGCAGCACGCCGCCTACATGATCGAGCTGTCCAAGGCCTGGGCCCTCGAACCAGGCCGGCCCGTCTGGCTCCAGGAGGTCGGCGCGCCCGCCCCCCTCATCCCCGCCGCGGACGCTGCCGCCTTCACCGAGGCCACCGTCGCCGCCGCGCTCGACTGCGGGGACGTGTGGGGGGTCACGTGGTGGTGCTCCCACGACGTCTCCCGCTCCCTCGCCGACTTCCCCGAGCTCGAGTACAGCCTCGGCCTGCTCACCAACGACGGGCGCGTCAAGCCCGCCGGGGAGTCCCTCGCGCGGCTCGCCAAGGAGTGGCGCGACGGGCGTCCGGCGCCGGCGCCCCGTCCCACCGCGCTCGTCGTCGACGCCGGTCCCGACTTCTCGCGGCGGTCCGTGTGCGCGCCCGGCGGGGCCGTGTTCGAGGCCTTCGCGCGGCTCGTCGCGGACGGGGTGCGGCCCGCGTTCGTCCTCGCGGAGCGGGTGGGTGACGCGGCGTACCTCGCCGCGCGGGGCATCGGGGAGGTGGTGCGGCCGTCCGAGGTCCTGGGCTGAGGCGGGCCCTGCGGGGCTTTCCCCGATCCCACCCCGTCCCGAAACCGGGGGCTCCGCCCCCTGGACCCCCGTATCGGCGCTCCGCGCCTCGTCCTCAAACGCCGGACGGGCTGATACTTACCGGCACATTCCCAGCCCGCCCCGGCAACCTCTCAGCCCGTCCGGCGATTGAGGACGAGCCGCGAAGCGGCGATTCGGCGGAGGCTGTCCCACCCGCCCGGGACCCCCACCCCGGGGGCCCGGGGGCAGCGCCCCCGGTTTCGGGAAGGGGCGGGATCGGGGAGCCCCCGGCAGGGCCCACCACACCGCACCGCACCACCACACACACCACCCCCCCGACCCACGGAGTACCCCACATGCACGACGACCGCCGCCTCGTCGAGGGCCGCCTCAAGCGTGTCCTCGACGAGCGCATCCGCCCCGCCGTCTACCCCCACTCCGTCCCCCTGGACGTAGCAGTCTGGAACGCCCCGGGCGAACCGGTCCCCGTGGCCGAGGGCCTGGCCGCGGAACCGGAGCCGACCACGGTGGGCGCCCGCTGGGGCGCCCCGTGGGGCACCAGCTGGTTCCGGGTGACGGGCACGGTCCCGCAGGAGTGGGCGGGGAAGACCGTCGAGGCGATCCTGGACCTCGGCTTCGACGAGAACATGCCGGGCTTCCAGTGCGAGGGCCTGGTGTACCGCCCGGACGGCACCCCGGTGAAGGGCCTGAACCCCCGCAACCAGTGGGTGCGGATAGCGACCCCGGCGGCGGGCGGCGAGGAGGTGCGCCTGCACATCGAGGCGGCGTCGAACCCGGTGATCCTCGACTACCACCCCTTCCTGCCGACGCAGCTGGGTGACAAGGAGACGGCGGGCAGCGAGCCGCAGTACCGCCTGGAACGCATGGACCTGGCGGTGTTCGACGAGACGGTGTGGCAGCTCGTCGTCGACCTGGAGGTCCTGGGCGAGCTGATGCAGGAGCTCCCGGAGGACTCCGGCCGCCGCCACGAGATCCTGCGGGCCGTCGACCGCGCCCTGGACGCGGTGGACCTCCAGGACGTGAACGGCTCGGCGGCAGCCGCCCGCGCCGAGCTGGAGGGCGTGCTCGCCGCCCCCGCGCACGACTCGGCGCACCGCATCAGCGCGGTCGGACACGCGCACATCGACTCCGCCTGGCTGTGGCCGCTGCGGGAGACGGTGCGCAAGGTGGCGCGGACGACGTCGAACATGACGGCGCTCCTCGAGGACGAGCCGGACTTCGTCTTCGCCATGTCGCAGGCGCAGCAGTGGGCGTGGATCAAGGAGCACCGGCCCGAGGTGTGGGCGAAGGTCAAGAAGGCCGTGGCCGACGGGCGGTTCGTGCCGACCGGCGGCATGTGGGTCGAGTCGGACACCAACATGCCGGGCTCGGAGGCGATGGCCCGTCAGTTCGTGCACGGCAAGCGGTTCTTCCTGGACGAGTTCGGCGTCGAGAACGACGAGGCGTGGCTGCCGGACACCTTCGGCTTCGCCGCGGGCCTGCCGCAGATCATCAAGGCGGCGGGCGCCAAGTGGCTGCTCACGCAGAAGATCTCCTGGTCGCAGACCAACAAGTTCCCGCACCACACCTTCCAGTGGGAGGGCATCGACGGCACCCGGATCTTCACGCACTTCCCGCCCGTGGACACGTACAACTGCTCCATGAAGGGCAGCGAGATCGCCCACGCGGCCAAGAACTTCAAGGACAAGGGTGTCGCCCGGCACTCGCTCGCGCCCACCGGCTGGGGCGACGGCGGTGGCGGCACCACCCGCGAGATGATCGCCAAGGCGGGCCGCCTGCGGAACCTGGAGGGCTCGGCGACCGTCCAGTGGGAGACCCCGGCGGCGTTCTTCGAGAAGGCCGAGGCCGAGTACCCGAACGCGCCGGTCTGGGTCGGCGAGCTGTACCTGGAGCTGCACCGCGCCACCCTCACCAGCCAGGCCGGCACCAAGCAGGGCAACCGCCGCAGCGAGCACCTGCTCCGGGAGGCGGAGCTGTGGGCGGCCACGGCCGCGGTGCGCGCCGGATTCCCGTACCCCTACGAGGAGTTGGACCGGATCTGGAAGACGGTGCTGCTGCACCAGTTCCACGACATCCTGCCCGGCTCGTCGATCGCCTGGGTGCACCGCGAGGCCCGCGCCACCTACGCGGCGGTCGCCGCCGACCTGAACGGCATCATCGCCGCGGCCCAGCGCGCCCTCGCGGGGGAGGGCACCAGCGCCCTGGTGTTCAACTCCGCGCCGCACGCCCGCGACGGTGTGCCCGCGGGCGGCGCCGCCCTGCCCGTGGCCTCGGGCCAGTCCGCCATCGCCGCCCGCGCGGACGGCGGTTACGTCCTCGACAACGGACTGCTGCGGGTCGAGATCGACGGGCGTGGCCTGGTCGTCTCAGCGTACGACATCGAGGCCGGGCGCGAGACCGTCGCCCCCGGGCAGGCCGTGAACCTGCCGCAGCTGCACGCCGACTTCCCGAACATGTGGGACGCCTGGGACGTCGACGAGTTCTACCGGAACTCCGTCACCGACCTGACGGACGCCGAGGAGGTCGTGCCCGGCGACGGCGCGTCGGTCCGGGTCGTGCGCGCCTTCGGCTCCTCGCGGATGACGCAGGTCCTCACCCTCGCGCCCGGCGAGCGGCGCCTCGACATCGACACCGAGGTCGACTGGCACGAGACGGAGAAGTTCCTGAAGCTGGCCTTCCCGCTCGACGTGCACGCCGAGCGGTACGCCTCGGAGACCCAGTTCGGGCACTTCCACCGGCCCACCCACACCAACACCAGCTGGGAGGCCGCCAAGTTCGAGGCCTGCAACCACCGCTTCGTGCACGTCGACGAGCCCGGCTGGGGCGTCGCCCTGGTCAACGACTCGACGTACGGCCACGACGTCACCCGCGACGTCCGCGCAAGCGACGCGGGGACGACCACGACGGTGCGGGTGTCGTTGCTGCGCGCCCCGCGCTTCCCCGACCCCGAGACCGACCAGGGCACGCACCGCTTCCGGCACGCGCTCGCGCCCGGCGCCACCATCGGCGACGCGGTCCGCGAGGGCTACCGGATCAACCTGCCCGAGCGGACCCTCACCGGCGGCGCGCCCGTCGCCCCGCTGGTCGGCGTCGACAACGACGCCGTCGTGGTCACGGCGGTCAAGCTCGCCGACGACGGCAGCGGCGACGTGGTCGTCCGCTTCCACGAGTCCCGGGGCGGGCGGGCCAAGGCCACCCTGTCCGTGGGCTTCCCGGCCGGTTCGGTCGCGGCGGTCGATCTCCTGGAGCGGCCGCTGGCCGAGGCGGCCGCCCCGGAGCTCGCCGACGGCGAAGTGACCGTGTCACTGCGGGCGTTCGAGCTGGTCACGCTGCGGTTCACGCGCGGCTGAGCGGGGCGGAGCCTGTCTGTGGACCGCGCGGACGACGGCGGTTCACAGACAGGCCCTCAGGCACCGACAGGCCCCAGGCACAGACGGGCCCTCAGGCACCGACAGCCCTCAGGCGCCCACATAGGCCGCGAGGTGCTCGCCGGTCAGCGTGGCACGGGCGGCGACGAGATCGGCGGGCGTGCCCTCGAAGACGATCTCGCCGCCGTCGTGGCCCGCGCCCGGGCCCAGGTCGATGATCCAGTCGGCGTGCGCCATGACCGCCTGGTGGTGCTCGACCACGATGACCGACTTGCCGGCGTCGACGAGCCGGTCGAGCAGGCCCAGCAGCTGCTCGACATCGGCGAGGTGGAGGCCCGCGGTCGGCTCGTCGAGGACGTAGACGGGCTGGTCGCCGCCCTTCTCCGCCATGTGGGCGGCCAGCTTCAGGCGCTGCCGCTCGCCGCCCGACAGGGTGGTGAGCGGCTGGCCGAGGGTCAGGTAGCCGAGCCCGACGTCGGTGAGGCGGCCGAGGATCTTGTGCGCGGCCGGGGTGTGCGCGTCGCCGGAGCCGAAGAACTCCTCGGCCTCGGTCACGGACATCGCGAGCACCTCGCTGATGTCGCGGCCCCCGAGGTGGTAGTCCAGCACCGAGGCCTGGAACCGCTTGCCCTCGCAGTCCTCGCAAGGAGTGGCGACCCCGGCCATCATGCCGAGGTCGGTGTAGACGACGCCCGCGCCGTTGCAGGTCGGGCAGGCGCCCTCGGAGTTGGCGCTGAACAGCGCGGGCTTCACGCCGTTGGCCTTCGCGTACGCCTTGCGGATCGGGTCGAGCAGCCCGGTGTACGTCGCCGGGTTGCTCCGCCGTGAGCCGCGGATCGGGGTCTGGTCGATCGACACCACGCCGGCGTCGGCCGGGATCGAGCCGTGCACGAGGGAGCTCTTGCCGGAGCCCGCGACGCCGGTGACGGCGACGAGCACCCCGAGGGGCACGTCGACGTCGACGTCCCGCAGGTTGTGCGCGCTCGCGCCGCGGATCTCCAGGGTGCCGGTGGGCTCGCGCACCGCGTCCTTGACGGCGGCCCGGTCGTCGAGATGGCGGCCGGTGACGGTGTCGCTCTTCCGCAGCCCCGCGACGGTGCCCTCGAAGCAGACCGCGCCGCCGCCCGTGCCCGCGCCGGGGCCGAGGTCCACGACGTGGTCGGCGATGGCGATGACCTCCGGCTTGTGCTCCACGACGAGCACCGTGTTGCCCTTGTTCCGCAGCCGCAGGAGCAGCTCGTTCATCCGCTGGATGTCGTGCGGGTGCAGGCCGATGGTGGGCTCGTCGAAGACGTACGTGACGTCGGTGAGCGAGGAGCCGAGGTGGCGGATCATCTTGACGCGCTGCGCCTCACCGCCGGAGAGCGTGCCCGCGGCCCGGTCGAGCGAGAGATAGCCGAGCCCCAGCTCCACGAAGGAGTCGAGCGTCCCCTGGAGCGCGGTGAGCAGCGGCGCCACCGACGGCTCCTTGAGACCGCGGACCCAGGTCGCCAGGTCCCTGATCTCCATCGCGCAGGCGTCGGCGATGCTGACGCGCTTGATCTTCGAGGACCGCGCGCCCTCGCTGAGCCGCGTCCCGTCGCACTCGGGGCAGGTCGTGAAGGTGACCGCCCGCTCCACGAACGCCCGGATGTGCGGCTGCATCGCCTCCTTGTCCTTGGACAGGAACGACTTCTGGATCTTGGGGATCAGGCCTTCGTAGGTGAGGTTGACGCCGTTGACCTTCACCTTGACCGGCTCGCGGTAGAGGAAGTCCTGCATCTCCTTCTTGGTGAACCGGCGGATCGGCTTGTTCGGGTCGAGGAAGCCCGACTGGGCGTAGAGCCCCACCGTCCACACGTTGTCCGACTTCCAGCCGGGGATGGTGAACGCGCCCTCGGCGATCGACTTGGAGTCGTCGTAGAGCTGGGTGAGGTCGATGTCGGAGACCGCGCCCCGGCCCTCGCAGCGCGTGCACATCCCGCCGACGCGGTTGAAGGTCGCCTTCACGGTCTTGGTCTTGGCCGCGCCGCGGTCGACGGTGATCCCGCCGCTCGCCCGGACCGACGCGGTGTTGAAGGAGTAGGCGCTCGGCGGGCCGATGTGCGGCTTGCCGAGGCGGCTGAAGAGAATGCGCAGCATCGCGTTGGCGTCGGTGGCGGTGCCGACCGTGGAGCGCGGGTCGGACCCCATGCGCTGCTGGTCGACGGTGATCACGGTGGTGAGCCCGTCGAGCACGTCGACCTCGGGCCGCGCGAGGGTCGGCATGAAGCCCTGCAGGAAGGCGCTGTACGTCTCGTTGATGAGCCGCTGCGACTCCGCCGCGATCGTGCCGAACACCAGCGAGCTCTTGCCCGAGCCGGAGACGCCGGTGAACACCGTCAGCCTGCGCTTGGGGATCTCGATGGTGACGTCTTTGAGGTTGTTCACGCGGGCGCCGTGCACGCGGATCATGTCGTGGCTGTCGGCTTCGTGCGGCGCGCTCGACCGGCGGTCCGTCCTGGTGGCCATGGTGGTCCTGTCTCCTTGCTGCCGGGCTGCCTACTGCTTGGCGGGCTGGTTGAAGCGCAGCATGTTCCCCGCGGGGTCGCGGAAGGCACAGTCGCGGACGCCGTACGGCTGGTCCATGGGCTCCTGGAGGACTTCGCCGCCCGCGGCGCGGATCCGCTCGAAGACGGCGTCGACGTCGTCGGTCCGGAAGATCACGCCGCGCAGCAGGCCCTTCGCGAGGAGTTCCGCCATGGCCTGCCGGTCGGCGGGGGAGGCGTTCGGGTCCGCGAGCGGCGGCTCCAGGACGACCTCCACGTCCGGCTGCGCCGGCGAGCCGACGGTCACCCAGCGCATGCCCTCGAAGGCGACGTCGTTGCGCACCTCCAGGCCGAGCGCGTCCCGGTAGAAGGCGAGCGCCTTGTCGTGGTCGTCGACGGCGATGAAGGCTTGGGAGAGCGTGATGTCCATGCCGTTCACGCTACGGGCGGTGGCTGTGGTGCGCTTCTCGATTCCTGATCGGTCGTGGGCCGGTCGGTCGTGGGCCCGTCGGACGTGGGCCGGTCGGACGTGGGCCCGTCGGGCCGGGGCCGGTCGGCCGCGGGCGGATCCGTCCTTGGCCTGCCGTTCCTGATCGGCCTGGTGTGGATCTTGGCGATGCAGGCGGGCACGGCGGCGCCCTCGTCGTGGGGGCGGGCCCGGTACGCGGACGGGCTCTCGCCGACCAGCTCCGTGAACCGGGAGCTGAACGAGCCGAGCGACGTACAGCCCACCTCGAAGCAGACCTCCGTCACCGACAGGTCGCCCCGCCGGAGGAGGGCCTTGGCCCGCTCGATCCGGCGCGTCATCAGATAGCTGTACGGCGTCTCGCCGAAGGCGGCGCGGAAGCTGCGCGAGAAGTGGCCCGGCGACATCAGCGCGAAGCGCGCCAGCTCCGGCACGTCGAGCGGCTGTGCGTACTCACGGTCCATCCGGTCACGGGCGCGGCGCAGCCGGACGAGGTCCTCCAGGTTCACGGGACCACCATCCCACAGTGGCGTGCTCAGGCCCCTGGCTCTTCCGCCCCCGCTTCTCCCCCCGCTTCCCCTTCCTGCCCTGCCTCGAGCCGTCCCCGCAGCCACTCCTCGACCTCTCCCACATGCGCCGCCGCCGCGGCCCGCGCGGCCTCCGGGTCCCTGGCGACCAGCGCCCGGTGGATGCGGGCGTGCTCACGGCGGGTCCGCTCGAAGGCGCCCTCCTCCTGGTAGCCGCGCCACACGCGGGCCCGGAACGTGCGCGAGGAGAGGCCTTCGAGGATCGCGGCCATCGTGTCGTTCCCCGCGGCGAGCGCGACGGCCCGGTGGAAGGCGAGGTCGTGGGAGAGGATCTCCTCGGGGTCGTCGGTGGCGTTCATGGCCGCGAGGTGTTTCTCCACGTCGGCCAGCTGGTCGGGGGTGATGCGGGCGGCGGCGAGACCGGTCGCCGTGGACTCCAGGACCCGGCGCACCTCGAGCAGCTCCACCAGGCGCGGGCCGCGGGACAGATCGGCGACGACGCCGAAGGTCTCCAGGAGGTCACCGGCCTCCAGCTGGGTCACATAGATGCCCGAGCCGTGCCGTGCCTCCAGGACGCCGAGCACCGTCAGGGCCCGGATCGCCTCCCGCATGGAGCTGCGCGAGATGCCGAGCCGGGTGGCCAGGTCCCGTTCCGTCGGCAGCCGCTGGCCCGGTTCGAGGCGGCCCTCGCCGATCATCGTCTTGATCTGGTCGATGGCCCGCTGGGTCACGGTGCCCTTCTGCGCGGGGGCCGCGTCGCCCTGCGGGGCGGGCGCGGTGCCCTGGTGCACGGGCTGGGCGCTCTCGGCGCTCTGGTCCACGGACCGCTCCTTCACTTGCCGGGTGCCGCGCAGTTTAGCCACAGATGTGGTCGGACCACTATGGCTGAAAACCCGGGAAACTTGCCGTGTAGGGGTGTTGTGGGCGCCAAGTGGTCTGATAAATATTCGCCCACGGTCACTCGACCCACTTTTCAGTCCCGTGATGAGTCCCGCTTGATTCGCTCGATGAGGAGCCGTCAGATGGTCGGCAGTACAGTGCGGAACAGCCCCCGGAGGAAGCGGCGCGCCCAGGGTGTCCGCGTGGGAGCCGCGGCGGCCTGCGCCGCGCTCGCGCTCACCGCCTGCGGCAGTACGAAGGACACCGGGAAATCCGGTGGCGGCGACGGCGGCGAGGGCAAGGTCGGCGTGATCCTGCCGCTCCTTACCTCGCCGTTCTGGCAGTCGTACAACGACTACGTGCCGAAGATGGCGAAGTCCGAGGACGTCGACGCGCTGAAGACCGTCAACTCCAACAGCGACCCCTCGCAGCAGATCACCGACATCAACAACCAGCTCAACCAGGGCGTCAAGGGCCTGGTCGTGGCCCCGCTCGACAGCGCCGCCATATCCGCGGGGCTCGACCAGGCGGAGCGCAAGGGCGTGCCCGTGGTCGCCGTCGACGTGGCGCCCGAGAAGGGCAAGGTCGCGATGGTCGTCCGCGCCAACAACAAGGCGTACGGACAGAAGGCCTGCGACTACCTCGGGGGGCAGGTCAAGAGCGGGAAGGTCGTCCAGATCATGGGCGACCTGGCCTCCGTCAACGGACGTGAGCGCTCCAAGGCCTTCCGGGACTGCGTCAAGGACAAGTACCCGAAGCTGAAGGTCCTGGAGATCCCCGCCAAGTGGGAGTCGGACACCGCCGCGTCCAAGCTGGACACGCTCCTGAACTCCAACTCCGACATCAAGGGCATCTACATGCAGGCGGGCGGCGTCTACCTCGCGCCCACCCTCCAGACCCTGAAGTCCAAGGGGATGCTCAAGAAGGCGGGCACCAAGGGGCACATCACGATCGTGTCGAACGACGGCATCCCGCAGGAGTTCGACGCCATCCGCAAGGGCCAGATCGACGCGACCGTCTCCCAGCCCGCCGACGCCTACGCGAAGTACGGCATGTACTACATCAAGGCCGCGATGAACGGGAAGAAGTTCAAGCCGGGCCCCACCGACCACGACTCCACCATCGTGAAGCTGCCCAGCGGCATCCTGGAGGACCAGCTGCCCGCGCCGCTCGTCACCAAGAAGAACGTGGACGACGCCAAGCTCTGGGGCAACTCGGTCAAATGACGACGTCAGCGATCGGGCCGGTCGCCGGGCACGAGGGCGTTCCCCTCGTCGAGGCGACCGGCATAGCCAAGCGGTACGGACCCACCGTGGCCCTCCAGGACGGCCGCCTGACCGTCCGGGCCGGTGAGTCCCACGCCCTCGTCGGCCGCAACGGCGCGGGCAAGTCCACCCTCGTCACCATCCTCACCGGCCTCCAGGCGCCGGACGCAGGGACCGTCCTGTTCGACGGCGAGCCCGCGCCGCCGCTCGCCGACCGCGACGCCTGGCGCCGCAAGGTCGCCTGCGTGTACCAGCGGCCCACCGTCGTCCCGGAACTCTCGGTCGCCGAGAACCTGTTCATCAACCGCCAGCCGCAGGGCCGCGGCGGATTCATCAGCTGGCGCCGCCTCAAGGCCGAGGCGGCGCAGGTCCTCGACACCTGGGACGTCCACGTCGACCCCGACGCCCGCACCGCCGACCTCAAGGTCGAGGACCGGCAGATGGTGGAGATCGCCCGGGCGCTCAGCTTCGGCGCGCGCTTCATCGTCCTCGACGAGCCCACCGCGCAGCTCGACAACCGCGAGATCGAGCGCCTGTTCACCCGCATGCGGGCGCTCCAGGACTCCGGCGTGACCTTCCTGTTCATCTCGCACCACCTGCAAGAGGTGTACGAGGTGTGCCAGACCGTCACCGTCCTGCGCGACGCCCGCTGGATCACCACCGCCCCCGTCGCCGAACTCCCGCGCGCCGCCCTCGTGGAGGCCATGGCGGGCGAGGCCATCACGGAGAGCAAGGCCCGCACCAAGCCCGACGTCCCGGCCGACGCGCCGGTCCTGCTCGACGTGCGCGGGCTCACCAGCACCTCGTACGAGAACGTCGATCTCACCGTCCGCAGGGGCGAGGTCGTCGGCCTCGCCGGATCCAGCGGCAGCGGCAAGATCAACCTCGCCGAGTCGTTCGCCGGCCTGCACACTCCGACCGCGGGCACCGCCCTCCTCGACGGTGAGCCCCTGCCGTTCGGCGACGTGCCCGCCGCGCTGCGGGCCGGAGTCGGCTGCGTACCGCGCGACCGGCACGGCGAGGGCCTCGTGTACGGCATGTCCATCGGCGACAACGCCACCATGAGCGTCCTCTCCAGCCTCGGCCGGTACGGCTTCGTCGGCCCCGACCGCAAGCGCGCCTTCGCGGACGGGCTCATCACACGGCTCGACATCCACGCCGAGGGCCCCGACCAGCCCGTGTCCGACCTGTCCGGCGGCAACGCGCAGAAGGTCGTGATGGCGCGGGCCCTGGCGTCCGACCCCCGGCTGCTCGTCCTCATCAACCCCACCGCGGGCGTCGACGTGAAGTCCAAGGAGTCCCTGCTCGCCCGCGTCGACCACGCCCGCGACGACGGCACCGCCGTCCTGGTTGTCTCCGACGAACTGGACGACCTGCGCCGCTGCGACCGCGTCCTTGTCCTCTTCCACGGCCGCGTCGTCGCGGAGCATCAGGCGGGCTGGCACGACCACGAACTCATCGCGTCAGTCGAGGGAGTGGGCCACACGGGGAGCCCCGTAAGGGGCGCGAGGAACGGCGCGCCCAGCCCCCACCGACCCGCGGCAGAACCACAAGGAGAAAACAATGGCTGACATCAAGGCCCCCTCGGCTGCGAGGACAGCCACGCCAGAAGCCCGTGCCCGCCCCAGGGAATCCCGCTCAGCGAAGAGCATCGTCCTCCACCGGGCCAGGGAACTCGCCCTCGTCCCCGCGCTGCTGCTGCTCATGGTGTTCGGCGCCTTCGTCAACGACAGCTTCCTCACCGAGCGCAACCTCATCTCCATCCTGGGCGCGTCCGCGGCCCTCGCGATGGTCGTCCTCGCCGAGTCCCTGGTCCTGATCACCGGCAAGTTCGACCTGTCCCTGGAGTCGGTCGTCGGCATCGCGCCCGCCATCGGCGCGCTGCTCGTCCTGCCCGCCGCCCAGGCCGGGTTCGGCACCGACCTGCCCACGGCCGTGGGCCTGATCGCGATCGTCCTGGTGGGCGCGGTGATCGGCGCCTTCAACGGCGTGCTCGTCGTGAAGCTGAAGCTCAACGCGTTCATCGTCACGCTCGCCATGCTGATCGTGCTGCGCGGCGTGCTCGTCGGCGCCACCGAGGGCAAGACGCTGTTCGGCATGCCGGAGCCGTTCTTCACGCTGGCCACCTCCACGTTCCTGACCGTGCCGCTCTCGGTGTGGATCGCGGCGGCCGCCTTCGGCATCGCGGGCCTCGTGCTCAAGTACCACCGGGTGGGCCGTGCCCTGTACGCCATCGGCGGCAACCCGGAGGCCGCGCGGGCCGCGGGCATCCGGGTCGACCGCGTGATGCTCGGCGTTTTCGTGGTCGCGGGCGCCCTCGCCGCCGTCGGCGGCCTGATGCAGACCGGCTACGTCGGCGCGATCAACGCCAACCAGGGCACGAACATGATCTTCACGGTGTTCGCGGCCGCGGTCATCGGCGGCATCAGCCTCGACGGCGGCAAGGGCACCATGTTCGGCGCGCTGACCGGCGTCCTGCTGCTCGGCGTCGTACAGAACCTGCTCACGCTCGCCCAGGTGCCGTCCTTCTGGATCCAGGCCATCTACGGCGGCATCATCCTGGTCGCCCTCATGATCGCCCGCGTCACCACGGGCCGCGCCCAGGACTGAGGTCCCCGCCCGCCTGGCTCCCCGTTCCTTTCCGGAAAGGCCTCCTGTGTCCCCAACTCCCGGCCGCATAACGGCGGTCGACACCTACGACATCCGCTTCCCGACCTCGCGGGAACTGGACGGGTCCGACGCGATGAACCCGGACCCGGACTACTCGGCCGCCTATGTGGTGCTGCGCACCGACGCCGAGGACGGACTCGAAGGACACGGCTTCACCTTCACCATCGGGCGCGGCAACGACGTGCAGGTCGCCGCGATCGACGCCCTGCGCCACCACGTCGTGGGCCGGTCCGTCGACGAGCTCTGCGGGGACCCTGGCACCCTCAACCGCGACCTGATCGGCGACAGCCAACTGCGCTGGCTCGGACCCGAGAAGGGCGTGATGCACATGGCGGTCGGCGCCGTCGTCAACGCCGTCTGGGACCTGGCCGCCAAGCGCGCCCGCACCCCGCTGTGGAAGCTCCTCGCGCACGCGGACCCCGAGTGGCTGGTCTCCCAGGTCGACTTCCGCTACATCGCCGACGCGCTCACCCCCGAGCAGGCCCTCGCGCTGCTCAGGGCGGGCCGCACCGGCGCCGACGCCCGCGAGGCCACGCTGCGCGTCCGCGGCTTCCCCGGCTACACCACCTCGCCGGGCTGGCTCGGCTACAGCGACGAGAAGCTCACCCGGCTCGCCCGCGAGGCCGTCGCCGACGGCTTCACCCAGATCAAGCTGAAGGTCGGCGCGGACCTCGACGACGACATCCGCCGCTGCCGCACCGCCCGCGCCGCCATCGGCCCCGACATCCGCATGGCCATCGACGCCAACCAGCGCTGGGACCTCGACGAGGCCGTGCGCTGGACCCGCGCCCTCGCCGAGTTCGACCCGTACTGGGTGGAGGAGCCCACCAGCCCCGACGACGTCCTCGCGCACGCCGCGATCCGCAAGGCCGTCGCCCCGGTGAAGGTGGCCACCGGCGAACACGTGCAGAACCGCATCGTGTTCAAACAGCTCCTCCAGGCAGGCGCCATCGACGTCCTCCAGCTCGACGCGGCCCGCGTCGGCGGCGTCAACGAGAACCTCGCGATCCTGCTGCTCGCCGCCCGCTTCGGGGTGCCGGTGTGCCCGCACGCGGGCGGCGTGGGCCTGTGCGAGCTGGTCCAGCACCTGTCGATGTTCGACTTCGTCGCCCTGTCCGGCACCACGGAGAACCGCGTCATCGAGTACGTCGACCACCTTCACGAACACTTCGTGGACCCCGTCGTGATCCGCGACGGCCACTACACCGCGCCCACCGCGCCCGGCTTCTCGGCGACCATGCGCCCCGAGTCCCTGGCGGAGTTCACCTATCCGGGCGGGGCGTTCTGGGCCGCCGACCTCGCACAGGAGGCCGCGAGCGCGGACAGGACGGCAGGCGCGCCATCGACAGCACCGGCAGCGCCGACGGCACCGGCGACGAATTCGGCGACGACCGCGACGACCGCGAAGAAGAAGGCGGCACAGAAGGGGGCAGCGGCATGACGGACTTCACCGGCCTCAGGGCACTGGTCACCGGCGGCGCGTCCGGCATCGGGCGGGCCACGGCAGAACTCCTGGCCGCCCGGGGCGCCCAGGTGGCGGTGCTCGACCTCGACCCGAGCGGCGTGGCGAAACCGCTCACCGGATACGCCGCCGACGTCACCGACGACACGGCGGTGCGCGCCGCCGTCGAGGCGGCCGTGGCCGACCTCGGGGGACTGGACGTCCTGGTCAACAACGCGGGCATCGGCGCCCAGGGCACCGTCGAGGACAACGACGACGCGCAGTGGCACACCGTCCTCGACGTCAACGTGCTCGGCATCGTCCGCACCACCCGCGCCGCCCTGCCGCACCTGAGGGCGTCCGCGCACGCCGCGATCGTCAACACCTGCTCCATCGCCGCGACCGCGGGCCTGCCGCAGCGCGCCCTGTACTCGGCCTCCAAGGGCGCCGTACTCTCGCTCACGCTCGCCATGGCCGCCGACCACGTACGCGAAGGAGTGCGCGTGAACTGCGTCAATCCCGGCACCGTGGACACCCCGTGGGTCGGCCGGCTCCTGGACGCCGCCCCCGACCCCGCGGCCGAGCGCGCCGCCCTCGCGGCCCGCCAGCCCACCGGGCGCCTGGTCGGCGCCGACGAGGTCGCCGGAGCCATCGCCTACCTGGCGAGCCCGCTGTCGGGCGCGACCACCGGCACCGCGCTCGCCGTCGACGGCGGCATGCAGGGCCTGCGGCTGCGGCCGGTGGCACCGTGAGCGGCATACCCGCGACCGGCGGGGCCCGGGGGAGCGGCGGACTGCGGGAGCGGCGCCTCGGCCGCAGTGACGTCGAGGTCAGCGAGCTGTCGTTCGGCGGCGCCGGCATCGGCAACCTCTACTCGCCCGTCAGCGACGACGACGCCGCCTTCGCGATCGGCTCCGCCTGGGACGCCGGCATGCGCTACTTCGACACCGCCCCGCACTACGGCCTCGGCCTGTCCGAACGCAGGCTGGGTGCGGCCCTGCGCGGGCGCCCCCGGGACGCGTACACGATCTCCACGAAGGTGGGGCGGATCCTGGAGCCGGTCACCGGCGCGGTGACCGGCGACGACCTGGCCGACGGCGGCTTCGCCGTGCCCGCCGCGCACCGGCGGCGGTGGGACTTCAGCGCGGACGGCGTGCGCCGCTCCATCGAGTCCAGCCTGGAGCGGCTCGGCCTCGACCGGGTCGACGTCGTCTTCCTGCACGACCCGGACGAGCACGGCGAGCAGGCCTTCCGCGAGGGCTACCCGGCCCTGGAACGGCTGCGCTCCGACGGTGTCGTGGGCGCCATCGGCGCGGGCATGAACCAGGCCGAGATGCTGACCCGCTTCGTCCGCGACACCGACGTCGACGCCGTCCTGTGCGCGGGCCGCTACACCCTCCTCGACCACCAGGCACTCGCCGAGCTGCTGCCCGCCGCGAGCGCGCGCGGCGCGTCGGTCGTCATCGGCGGCGTCTTCAACTCCGGGCTCCTCGCCGACCCGAAGGAGGGGGCACGCTTCAACTACACCGAGGCGCCCGGTGAACTCCTCGACCGCGCCCGCTCGTTGCAGTCGCTCGCCGCCCGGCACGGCACCACCCTGCGGGCCGCCGCGCTCGCCTTCCCCTTCGGTCACCCGGCGGTGGCGAGCGTCCTCGTCGGCATCCACGCGCCGGGCCAAGTGGCCGACGCCGCCGAGCAGTTCGCGGCCGCCGTGCCCGCGGACTTCTGGAAGGAGGCCCGCGCGAAGGGCCTCCTCCCGCCCGAGGTGCCCGTGCCCGGAGAGGGCCTTCCCGGAGAGGTCCCCGCCCCATGAGAGTCGCCCTGCACACCAAGGTCCGCGCCGACCGGATCGAGGCCTACGAAGCCGCGCACCGCGAGGTCCCCGCCGAGCTGACCGCCGCCATCCGCGCCGCGGGCGCCACGTCCTGGACGATCTGGCGCAGCGGCACCGACCTCTTCCACGTCCTGGAGTGCGACGACTACGCCCGCCTCCTCGCCGAGCTGGAGCGACTGCCCGTGAACGTGGCCTGGCAGGCGCGCATGGCGGAGCTGCTCGACGTGGTCCACGACTACTCGGGCGACGGTGCGGACGCGGGCCTGCCCGCCGTATGGGAACTGCCGTGACGCAGCCGGTCGTCGACGCCCACCACCACGTGTGGGACCTCGCCGTGCGCGACCAGGACTGGATCACCGGGCCCGCCCTCGCCCCGATCCGGCGGACCTTCACCGTCGACGACCTCGCGCCGCACGCGCGCGCCGCCGGAGTTGTCGCCACCGTCCTCGTGCAGACCGTCACCGTGGCCGAGGAGACCCCGGAGTTCCTGGCCCTCGCGGCGGACAGCGACCTGATCGCCGGGGTCGTCGGCTGGACCGACCTGACCCGCCCCGACGTCGCCGACACCCTGGCCGCCCTCGCCGAACTGCCCGGCGGGGCACACCTGGTGGGCATCCGTCACCAGGTGCAGTCCGACCCCGACCCCCAGTGGCTGCTGCGCGCGGACGTGCGGCGCGGCCTCGCTGCCGTCGCGGACGCGGGACTCGTGTACGACCTCGTGGTGCGCCCCGAGCAGCTCCCGATGTGCGCCGAGGCGGCCGCGCGCCTGCCGCACGTCACGTTCGTGCTCGACCACCTGGGCAAGCCGCCCGTGGCCTCCGGCGGCCTCGAACCCTGGGCGTCGTCCCTGCGCACCCTCGCGTCCCTGCCGAACATCGTGGCCAAGCTGTCCGGTCTGGTGACCGAGGCGGACTGGGCGTCCTGGACCGTGGCCGGGCTGCGGCCCTACACGGACACCGCCCTGGCGGCGTTCGGCCCCGGACGGCTGATGTTCGGCTCGGACTGGCCGGTGTCGGGCCTCGCGGCCTCGTACAGTGAAGTCATCGACGCGGCTCGGGAGTTGACGGCCGAGCTGAGCGCCGCCGAGCGGGCGGAGGTGTTCGCGGGGACGGCGCGGCGGGTGTACGGGCTGCGGGGGCAGGGACTGGACTAAGGGAACTGACGTAGGGGGTGGTGCGTTCGCCCGCGAGTGCGCTCCGCATCGGCAGGTGCGGCCTGACCTGATGCGGGCGTAGGCGAAGAACGGTTTACTCCTGTCATCCGGAGCAGTGCGCACAGGGCACGACCGGACCCGTTGACCGCCCCCGTCCCCAGCCGTACGTTCGCGTCCTTGGCGCGGTCCACGGGGGACGCGCCCCATCGCGGGTACACAGGGGGACGCGATGCACTGGTACGTGGACGTACTCAAGAAGTACGCCGTCTTCAACGGGCGCGCACGCCGCGCCGAGTACTGGATGTTCACGCTCATCAGCCTGATCGTCAGCCTGGTGATCTTCGGCATCGACATGGCGCTGGGCATCTGGGTGCTCGAAGCCGTCTACAGCCTGGCGGTGCTGATTCCCGGCATCGCCGTCAGCGTCCGCCGTCTGCACGACACGGACCGTTCCGGCTGGTGGCTGCTGCTGTTCCTGATCCCGCTGATCGGCATGATCATCCTGATCGTCTGGCTGGCCCAGGACAGCAAGCCGGCCAACCGGTACGGGCCGAGCCCCAAGGCGGCCACGGCGGCTCCGGCCTGGTGAATCACGGATCCGCCGACGCGGCCGGGTCGAGCCGCGTCGGCGGCAGGAACTCCCGTACGTAACGCCGCTCCCAGCACGCGCCCGTCGCGCGCAGCTCACGCCACGTCGTGAAGCGGTAGCGGTACAGCCGGGCCCGCACATGGAGCGGCGGCCGGTCGGGGAAGGGGCAGCGGCCGAGCAGCCGCAGCGTGTCCCGGTCCCCGGCGAGCAGCCGCTCCACCAGCGGCCCGAACCACGGCTGCGCGTAGCCGGGCGAGAGCGCCGCGAACCACATCATCCAGTCGAGCCGCAGATGGTACGGGGCGAACGGGCGCGGCCACCGCCGTACGTCGCCGGGCTTGCCCTTGAACGCGTACTCCCGCCACGCCGAATCCAGCCGGGGCACCGGGTCCGACGTCCCCTCGATCACGACTTCGTGCCGCACCCGGCTGACGCTGCCGAACGCGCCGTAGGCGTTGACCAGATGCAGCGGGTCGAAGGAGCAGTTCATGATCTGCCGCCGGGACAGGAGATTGCGGGCCGGGCGGTAGCTCAGGGCGAGGAGCCCCGCCGTCACGGCGATGACCAGGACCTCGTACCAGAGCGGGGCCGGGCCGAGGTCGGCGGGCGGGGCCGCCGCGTCGCCGAACAGGCGCCGGAAGTCGACGGCGCTGAGGGCGAGCGCGATCGTCAGCCAGTTCAGCCAGGAGAAGTTGCCGGACAGGACCAGCCACAGCTGGGTGGCCGCCATCAGGAGGGCGGCGCCCGTCGCGATCGGCTGCGGGGTGAACAGCAGGAAGGGCACCGCGAGTTGGGTGACGTGGTTGGCGGCCGCCTCCACGCGGTGCAGCGGCCGGGGCAGCCGGTGGAAGAACCAGCTCAGCGGGCCCGGCATCGGCTGCGTCTCATGGTGGAAGTACAGACAGGTCAGCTTCCGCCAGCACGGGTCGCCGCGCATCTTGATCAGGCCCGCGCCGAACTCGACCCGGAACAGCACCCAGCGCAGCAGGAACAGCACGAGCACCGGCGGCCCCACGTCGTCCCCCGCGAGGAACACGGCGAGGAAGCCCACCTCCAGGAGCATCGACTCCCAGCCGAAGCCGTACCAGGTCTGCCCCACGTTCACGATGGACAGATACAGCGCCCACGGCACCAGCCACAGCAGCATCGCGCCCCACAGCGGAAGCAACCCGTCGACCCCCGCGAGCAGCGCCACCGCCACCGCGCAGCCCGCCCACGCCCACAGCGTGAAGAACCGGTCCGAGTAGTGGAAGTGGAAGACGCTCGGGGCCCGACGGAACGGCACCCTCGCGACGAACCGGGGCACGGGCAGCATCCCGCGCTCGCCGATGAGCGCGCGGAACTGCAGCGCGGCGCCCAGGAAAGCGACGAGATAGACCGCGGCAAGGACCCGCTGGAACACCAGACGGCCCAGCCAGTAGGAGTCCGCCGTGAACCACTCCACCCCTCCATTGTGACGGGGAGTGAGGCCGGGCGCCGCTCAGCGGATCCCGCGGGCCGATGCCGCCCCCTCTCGCCCTGTGGCCCGGTTCAGCGGGGCGGCGCGACCAGACCCGTCTCGTACGCGATGATCACGAGCTGCACCCGGTCCCTGGCGTCCAGCTTGGACAGCAGGCGCGTCACATACGTCTTGGCGGTGGCGACGCTGATGTGCAGGCGCTCGGCGATCTCCGGGTTGGACAGGCCGCCGCCGACGAGGGTCAGGACCTCGCGCTCACGGTCCGTGATGCCCGCGACGTCCCGGGGCGGCGGCGCGGCCGTGGGACGGTCCGCGAACTCCTTGATCAGGCGCCCGGTGACGCTCGGCGCGATCAGGCCGTCCCCGGCCGCGACGACCCGGACGGCGGCGAGGATCTCGTCGAGCGCCATGTCCTTGACGAGGAACCCGGAGGCTCCGGCGCGCAGCGCCCCGTACACGTAGTCGTCGTCGTCGAACGTGGTCAGGACGACGATCCGGGTGGCCTCCGTGGCCTGTGTGATCAGCCGGGTGGCTTCGATGCCGTCCATGCCGGGCATGCGGATGTCCATCACCACGACGTCGGGGCCGAGCTCCTCGGTGAGCCGGACCGCCTCGGCGCCGTTCCCGGCCTCGCCGACCACTTCGAGGTCGTCGGCCTCCGTGATGACCATCTGGAGCGCGGTGCGCACCAGCGGCTGGTCGTCGGCCAGGACGACACGCACGGGCCGAGGGGCGTCGGCCCGCGCTGCGGGCGCCGTCATCGCACGCCCGCGGGCACGGGCAGCCGTGCGGCCACGCGGAAGCCGCCCTCGGGGCGCGGCTGCGCGCTGAACTCGCCGTGCAGCAGGCCGACCCGCTCGCGCATGCCGAGCAGGCCGTAGCCGGTGGAGTCCACGGCCGTGTCCCCGGCCGTTCCCGCCCCGCCGTCGGCTGTCCCCGCCCCGCCGTCGGCCGCCGCCTCCCCGCCGGGGCCGCTGTCGAGGACCTCGATCGCCAGCTCGTCGTCGCGGCTGTCGACCGTCACCCGGCAGGAGCCGGTGCCCGCGTGCCGGACCACGTTGGTGACCGCCTCCTGGATGATGCGGTACGCCGACACGTCGATCTCCGGCGGCACCGGCCGCAGCTCGCCGAGCCAGCGCACGTCGACGCGGACGCCCGCGGCCGTGGTGGTCCGCGCGAGCCGGTCCACGTCGGCGAGGCCGAGGCCCGGGTCGAGCGGGGCGCTCTCCTTGGCCCGGCCCGGTTCCGGGGTGCGCAGCGCGCCGAGCATGCGGCGCAGGCCGGAGAGCGTCTCGCGGCTCGCCGTCTCGATCTCGCCGAGGGCGCCCCTGGCCCGCTCGGGCTGGGTGGCGATGACGCGGCGTGCCGCGCCGGACTGGAGGGCGATGATGCCGATGCTGTGCGCGACCATGTCGTGCAACTCGCGGGCGATGCGGAGCCGTTCGGCCGTGACGGCCTGGGCGGCGGCCTGCTCGCGGAGCTGCTCGGCGTGGCGCCGCGACTGGTGCGCCGCGTCGCCGAGGAGCCAGGCGACCACGGCCGTCAGGGCGACCGTCAGCTCCGCCGAGGTCCCGACGACCCAGCCGAACGCCAGCCGCGTCAGCAGATATCCGGCGAGCGTGCCGAGCGCCAGCCACAGGGCGGCGAGGCCGGTCCTGCGCGGCCGGGACGCGGCGATGAGGTACACCGCCACGTCGGCGGCCACGAACTGGAGGAGCGGGATCTCGGCCACGCTCAGCGTCGTGGACGCGCCCACCGCGGCGAGCAGGATCAGGCTGAGTCCGGCCAGGGGGCTGCGGTGCAGGCGGTGGCCGCCCGCGAAGGCCAGCACGGTGGCCAGGGCGAGCATCGCGAGGCCGTCCCAGCGGAAGAACAGGACGCCCTGCTGCGCGGGTTGGGCCTCGCCCGGCAGCCGGAACCGGAAGAGGAACGTCAGCGCCGACCCCACCAACCAGGCCAGCGCCGTCCACGTATGCGGCGGCACGCGCTTGAACGGTGGCTGCGGTGGTGTCACGGACATGTCGGCATCGTAATCCCGTGGTCAGCGGCGGGAATCGGCCCACGGGTGTACAACCAGGGTCGACACCGGGCGGCCCGGATTGTCGGCGGCGGTCCGATGCCGGACGGGCCCCGTCCCCGGCACCGTTGACGCATGATCGAAGTCAAGGACCTGACCAAGCGCTACGGCGCGACGACGGCCGTCAAGGACCTCACCTTCACGGTGCGGCCGGGATCCGTCACGGGCTTCCTCGGGCCGAACGGCGCCGGCAAGTCCACCACCCTGCGCATGATCCTCGGCCTGAACGAGCCGACGGCCGGCTCCGTCACCGTCGGCGGCCGCTCCTTCCGCGACCGGCCGCGCGGCCTGCGCCACGTGGGCGCGCTGCTCGACGCGGGCGACGTGCACGGCGGCCGCAGCGCCGCCGCCCACCTCGCCGTGCTCGCCCGCAGCAACCGCATCCCGCGCCGCCGCGTTGACGAGGTCCTCGCGGAGGTCGGGCTCGCCGGGGCGGCGGGACGGCGTCGCATCGGGGGGTTCTCGCTCGGCATGCGGCAGCGCCTCGGCATCGCCGCCGCCCTGCTCGGCGACCCGCCGGTGCTGCTCTTCGACGAGCCGCTCAACGGGCTCGACCCGGAAGGCGTGCTGTGGGTGCGCGGCCTGTTCCGGCGCCTGGCCGCCGAGGGCCGCACCGTCTTCGTGTCCAGCCATCTGATGTCGGAGATGGAGAACACGGCCGACGAGCTGATCGTCATCGGGCGCGGCGAGCTGATCGCGGCCGAGAGCCTCACGCGCTTCGCGGCCCGGGGCACCGGGGCGAACGTCACCGTGCGCACACCGCGCGCCGCCGACCTCGCGGACGTCCTGACCACCGAGGGAGCCGTGGTCCACCGGGACGGGCCGCTGCTCACCGTCACCGGCCTGGACGCGGCGCGCGTCGGCGACCTGGCCTGCCGCCACGCCCTGCCGCTGCACGAACTGGCCCCACGCTCGGCGTCCCTGGAGGAGGCCTTCATGGAACTCACCGCCGACAGCGTCGACTACCTCGCGGGAGAAGCACGATGAACTCAGGAACCGCATCCGGAGCCACATCCGCATCCGGAACCGCATCCGCATCCGGAACCGCCGTCGGCAGTGCCCCCGGCGCGGCCGTGACGACCGGTGAGCCCGCCGCCCGCTTCCGCGACCTCCTCGCCGCGGAGTGGCTGAAGCTCTGGTCGCTGCGGTCCACACCATGGGCGTACCTGGTCACCGCGCTCGCCGTGATCGGCTTCAACGTGGGCCAGGCATACGACACCTACCGGTACTGGACGGACGAGAACGCGGGCGACGCGGACGCGTTCATCCGCGACGGCATCCCCCTCGCCGAGGCCTTCACGTCCAACGCCGTCGTGATCCACCTCCTCGCGGCCGGAGCCATCGGCGCCGCGACGGTCGCGGGGGAGTACGGCACCGGGCTCATCCGGACGACGTTCGCGGCCGTCCCCGACCGCCGCGCGGTGATGGCGGCCAAGGCCGCCGTGCTCGCGGGAGTGACCACGGTCTTCGGCACCCTGGTCGCCTTCGTGTCCTTCTTCTCCACGCAGGCGATCCTGTCCGGACGGGACATCGGGGTCTCCCTCGGCCACCCCGGCGCCCTGCGCGTCGTCCTGGCGTCGGCGCTGCTCACGCCCGTCGCCGCGCTGACGGGCATGGCGCTCGGCACGCTCCTGCGCCACATGGGCAGCACCCTGGTCGCCACCGTGGCGGCGCTCCTGGTGCTGCCCATGGTCGTCAGCCCCGACCGCTACTGGTCGGTCCTCATCGCCCACTCCCTGCCCTACCCGGCGTGGCGACGGCTGACCGAGCCCGGCGCGAACTTCGGTCCTTACCCGTGGTCGGAGGGCGGGGCCTGGACCGTGTACGCGGTGTGGGCGCTGGCCGCCGCAGCGGTCACCGTGGTCAGCGTGAACCGCAGGGACCAGTGAGGGGGAGCCGGGCGCGGCCTCAGTTGGTGTTGAGCGTCAGGCCGTAATAGCGCAGCGTGTCGTCCAGCGGCTGGAAGTAGGACGAGCCCTGGTCGTTCACCCCGCCGCAGGACTGGTTCGTCGGGCCGCCCGACGTCATGCCCTGGGCCTGGTTGCCCGCGATGTAGGCGCCGCCGCTGTCGCCGCCCTCGACGCACACGGTGGACCGGCCGAGGCCCCTGACCACGGTGTCCGGGCCGCCGTTGCGGTCGGTGTAGGTGACGGTGACGTTGTAGGCGTTGACCTTGCCGCAGGTCCAGCCGGTCGTCGAGCCGGACTTGCAGAGGCTCGCGCCGACCGCCGCACGCTGGCTGCCGCGGACCGCGACCGAGGCGCCGTTGCCCCAGGTGCCGACCGACGTCGTGATGGAGGAGCCCGCGTCGACCGTCGCCAGGCCCATGTCCACGCTGTCACGGCCGAGCGCGAAGCGGGTCGTCGAGCCGGAGGCAAACTTGGAGCCGTCGAAGTACAGGCCCGGGTTGCCGGTCACGCAGTGGCCCGCCGTGACGAGGTACTGCCGACCCGAGGAGTTCTTCGCCCCGAATCCGACCGAACACCACGAACCGGGATTGTTGTTGATGTTCATCCGGCTGCCCGGGGCGACGGCCGCCTTCGCCTGGAGCTCGCGGTCGCTCTTGACCACGCGGACGGCGTCACCGTACCCGCGGGCCTTCTTCAGGAAGGCGCGCGCGGCGGGGGTGGAGGAGTCGGTCACGGTCACCTTGACCGTGTCGGAGGCCAGGTCGGCCTCCCAGGAGGCGACGCCGCTCGGGACGCGCTTGGCGGCCGCGGTGTCGAGGGCGGCGGTGATGCGGGCCAGTTCGGCCTCGCCGCGGCCGGGTATGCGGGCGGTCAGGCCGGTGGCCTTCACCTTCTTCGCCTCGCGGGCGGCCGTGACGTTCACCGTCAGGGTGCCCTTGGCGTCGAAGAACGCGCCGTCCGTCCGGACGCCGTCCTTGCGCAGCCCGTCCAGTCTCCGCTGCTGGTCGGCCTGTTCGTCGAGGTGTCTCACGGCGGCGGACTCGCTCACGCCGAGGGTGTCCGCGAGGGCCTCGATCATCCGCGGCTCGTAGCGCGGTGCGGGGGGAGCGTCGGCTTGCGCGCCGGTGGCGCCGGTCGTGGCCACCAGGGCTCCCGCCGCCGCGACGGCGAGGAGGTAATGCCGAGCATGCGCCATCTGAATGCCTTTCAACTGAGTGGGGGATCATGGGAGTTCGGTGCACCGGGGTGGGGTCATTCGGCGCACCGAACCGCCATCGGCGCGGTACGCGGGATTTCCCGGACCGGGCCGTGGGCGAAACCATCGCGTCGGTCCGGGCGGTCACACAAGGCATGGCGGGGTACGGGGTCTTAAGGCGAAAGACGTAAACACTTAATGCGCGAACTCGGGGAAAGCGATGGTGTCGGAGAGCGACGCCGCCGCAACGATCAGTGCTCGTCCCGAGGTTGGCGGGGGCGAAAGGTGATGCGGAATCGACGCTTCGGATATTGACGTACCTGGTCCCGGCGGGGTTTGGTAGCGGGGCCGTGGGTCGTCATCTGTCATGCCGGGAGGCGGAATTCGTGACGGATACATCCGGGCTGACGCCGAGCAAGTCGAACAACTCGAACAAGTCGAACGGCCTGGAAACCAAAACTGAATCGGCTCTTTCGGTGGAAAGCCCCGCTCCGTTCGCCGCAGCCCTGCGCGAGGCGGTACGCCGGCGCGGGCTCCCCCTGGACCGCATCTGCGAGCGGCTGACCGCCCGCGGCATCCGCCTGACCCCCGCGACCCTCAGCTACTGGCAGCGCGACCGTACCCGGCCCGAACGCTCCGACTCACTGCGCGCGGTGGTCGCCCTGGAGGACATCCTCGACCTGCCGCCCGGCGGGCTCTCCGCACTCCTTCCGCCCCAACGCCCGCGCGGGCGGCGGGTCGCCCGCACCGACGAGCACGCGACCCGCCGCCTCTACGGCCAGGAGTCCTGGCAGGAGCAGGCGCTCGGGGAGTCCTTCGCGGACTTCAACCGGGACATCGTGGTGCTCCACACCCGCGAGGTCCTGCACCTGGACCGGCGCGGCTGCGTACGCCGTCTGATCGTGAATCACCTGGTCCGCGCCGTCTCCGACGGACCGGAACAGATGATGAATCTGCACTTTCTGGACGATCCCGACGGCGGTCTGCCCGAGGCGACCGTGCACTGCGGGCTGCTCAAGTCGCTGCGGCAGGACGCGGCCTCGGGCGGGGTCATGCTCCAGATCGGCTTCGGCCGTCCGCTGACGCTCGGCGAGACCATGGCCGTCGACTACGAGATCCGGACCACCCCCTACGACCGCCCGACCGGGTTCCACGAACGCGGCATACGCGGCAACCAGGACTCCTACCTCCTGCACGTGTACTTCCCCCACGACCGCCACCCGGCGCTCTGCCACTCGTACTACCGGGAGAACTCCTCCGCACCGCAGCGCAAGGTGCGCCCCCTGGCCGTGGACACCACCGGCACCGCCCACATGTACGCCGCGCAGTGCCGACAGGGCATCTACGGCATGAGCTGGCGGTGGCCGGACAACAGCTCGCCCTAGCCTGTCCCGCCCTGTCTCCGTTTGCGGGGCCCCGCCGCGCCCGCCAGACAATGAGGGACGAAATGCCCCGGCAACAGGCGGGAGACCCCCCGTGCGCGCAGCCACCAGAACGTGGGCCACGGCCCTCGGGATATCCGCGGCGCTGGCCGTCGCGGGATGCTCCGGTTCGGACAGCGGCGGCCAGGAGAAGAAGAAGCAGGCCGACAGCGGTCGTGAGCTGTTCCTCGAACCCGTGGCCGCCCAGGGCCCCGACCCCTTCACGGACTCCACCGCGCGGGCCGCCGAGACCCCGCCTCCCGTCACCCGTTCGCCGCAACCGTCCCCCAGCGGCTCCTCCTCGCCCGCCGACCAGGGCGTGCGCTCCCTCGCGGGCGGCACCCCCGGCCTGTACGGCGGCACCCAGCGCACCGGCAGCTGCGACGTCGGCCGCCAGGTCCAGTACCTGACCGCCGAGCCCGCGCGGGCCCGGGCCTTCGCCGGGGTCGTCGGCATCACGCAGGACCGCGTCCCCGCCTATCTGAGGGGCCTGACCCCGGTCGTCCTGCGCGCGGACACCCGCGTCACCAACCACGGCTACCGCGACGGGCGCGCCACCGCCTTCCAGTCCGTCCTCCAGGCCGGTACCGCCGTCCTCGTCGACGACCGCGGCCTGCCCCGGGTGCGCTGCGCCTGCGGCAACCCGCTGCGGCCCCCGGTCGCCTTCCGGCAGACGCCGACCCACAGCGGGCAGCAGTGGCAGGGCTACCGGCCCACCAAGGTGGTCGTGGTCACGCCCGCGCCCCGGCCGGTCACTGTCATCGTCATCGTGAACATCGTCAACAACACCTGGATCGAGCGGCGGACCGGCGACGAGCACTGCAGGGACGACAAGCCCGTGCCGCCCCCGAAGCCGTGGCCCACGGACCCCACCGATCCCACGGATCCGAGCGATTCCACCGATCCCGGCGATTCCAGCGATCCGACGGACGCCACCGACTCCACGGATCCCTCCGACTCCGGCGACCCGGACGACACCCGCGACCCCGACGAGTTCCAGGACCCTTCCGACAGCACGGACAGCACGGACAGCACGGACAGCACGGACAGCACGGACAGCACAGACAGCACGGACGGCACGGATCCGGCGGACCCCTCCGACCGCTCCGACACCACCGACCCGTCGGACGGCACGGACCCGGGCGACCCCGCAGACCCCTCGGATCCCACGGATCCCTCAGGCCCGTCCGACCGCGTTCCCGGCCCCGCCACCCCCGACCAGGACGGCACGTCCGTGGACTGCCCCACGCCGGGCACGGGCGACCCCTTCGGCGGCCCCCAGACCCCGCTCCCGCCCGGCTGCCCCACGCCCCCGGCCGCTGCCCGCGGCCGCTGACGGACGGCCGACCCTCGGACGCGCCGCAGGTCGGCGGCCGTCCACATGCGGCCGTCCGAGGGTCGGCCTAGCGTTGGCGCATGGACGCGGGCACGGGAGGTGTCGAGGCAGCGATGCGGCGCTGCGGCGGCGGCTCCGCATCCCCTGCCGACGGTGCCGCCTGCTGTTTTCTCGACACCTACGGCGCCGGGCTCGGGATGGGCGGCTTCGAGTGGGACCTCAGGAGCGGTGAGCTGCTGCTCGACGACGAGGGGCTCGCCCTCTTCGACCTGCGGCGCGAGGAGTTCGACAACCGGCCGCAGAGCCTCGCCGTCCGGGTGCCGCCGGGGGAGGGCCACCGCCTGGACATCCAGGTGTCGCAGGCCCTCAAGAACGGCGACAGCGGCTACGGCGCGTACTTCCGGGTGCGGCTGCGCGACGGCAGCCTGCACTGGCGGCACACCCAGGGCCACGTCCTGCGCGACGGCACGGGGCGCCCGCGGCACGTCGTGGGCATCGTGCGCGACGCCACCCGGGAGCTGAGCGACAGCACCGCGCACCGCGAGCGCGTGGAGGCGGAGGCGGACCGGCGCCGCCGCACCAGCGTCGTCCAGGGCACCACGGCGGCGCTCGCCCACGCCAGGACCGTCGCCGACGTCATCGACGTCCTCAGCGACGCCCAGGGCCTCGCGCACCTCGGCGCCTCGCACCTGGTGATGGGCCTGGTCGAGGCCGGCCGGATCCGGCTCGTCGCGGAGGGCCCGCCGGAGGGCTATGTGCCCGGCACCCGCCTCACCCGCGTCGACGAGGCGTACCCCATGAGCGAGGCCGTGCGCACGCTCTCGCCGCGCTACATCGAGACGCCGGAGGAGTTCGCCGCCTCCTACCCGCTGCTGTGGCCGCACATCGAGCACCTCGGGATCGCCTCGGCCGCCTATCTGCCGCTGATCGCCCAGGCCAAGCCGCTCGGCGTGCTCGGCCTGCTCTACCAGGACCGCACCGGCTTCACGCAGGAGGAGCGCACCGTCCTGGTGGCCCTCGGCAGCAGCATCGCGCAGAGCCTGCAACGAGCGATGTTCTACGAGCAGGAGAAGGACCTCGCCCAGGGCCTCCAGCAGGCGATGCTGCCCCGCTCCATCCCCGGCGTGCCCGGCGCCGACATCGCGGTGCGCTACCGCAGCGCGGCGGTCGGCCGGGACATCGGCGGCGACTGGTACGACGTGATCCCGCTGCCCGGCGGCCGCGTCGGCGCCGTCATCGGCGACGTCCAGGGCCACGACACGCACGCCGCCGCCGTCATGGGCCAACTGCGCATCGTGCTGCGCGCGTACGCCGCCGAGGGCCACACGCCCGCCACCGTGATGGCCCGCGCCTCCGGCTTCCTGCACGAACTCGACACCGAGCGCTTCGCCACCTGCCTGTACGCGGAGACCGACCTCAGCACCGGCGTGGTGCAGCTCGTGCGCGCCGGGCACATCGACCCGCTCCTTCGCCTCACCGACGGCACCTGCCGCCGGGTGCCCGTCGAGGGCGGCCTGCCGCTCGGCCTCTCCGCCGAGTTCGGGCGCCTCGACTACCCCGTCACCACCCTCGAACTCGACCCCGACCAGATGCTGCTGCTCTACACCGACGGCCTCGTCGAGGAGCCCGGCGCCGACCTCGACGACGGCACCCAGGCCCTCGCCGAGATGGTCTCCGTCGGCCCCAGCGACCTGGAGGACCTGGCCGACCTGCTGTGCGGCCGGGTGGACGACGGGCGGGGCGACGACGACGCCGCGCTGCTCCTGCTGCGGCGCCGCGTGATGGACGCGCCGCGCTCCGGCGGCCGCCTCCAGCAGCACGTCGCGCCGAACGACCCGGAAGCCCTCGCGGAGGCGCGGCACATGATCCGGGCCGCCGTGCGCGCGTGGGGCGCGCGGGACCGGGCCGACGAGATCGAGCTGGCCGCCGACGAACTGATCACCAACGCCCTCATGCACACCGAGGGCACCGCGATCGTCACCCTGCGGGTGGTGTCCGGCGCCGACCGGCGGCTCCGCGTCGACGTCGAGGACTCCTCCAGCGCGCTGCCGCGGCTGCGGGCGGCCTCCGACGACGGGGTGTCCGGGCGTGGCCTGCTGCTCGTGGACCGGCTCGCGGACGTGTGGGGTGTCGACTCGCGCGGCGGCGGGAAATGCGTGTGGTGCGAGTTCATCGTGCCCACGCGCGACGGTACGGGTGAGGGGTGAGGCGGTCGTGCCGGAACTGCCGGAGGTCGAGGCCCTGCGGGACTTCCTCGCCGAGGAGCTGACCGGGCGTGAGATCGTGCGGGTGCTGCCGGTGGCCATCAGCGTCCTGAAGACGTACGACCCGCCGGTGACCGCGCTCGAAGGGCGCGAGGTGACGGGCGTCGCCCGCCACGGCAAGTTCCTCGCCGTCGACGCGGGCGGGCTGTGGCTCGTCACGCATCTCGCCCGGGCGGGCTGGCTCCAGTGGAAGGACCCGCTGCCGAGCGGCGCGCCGAAGCCCGGCAAGGGCCCCCTGGCGCTGCGCGTGGCGCTCGCGACCGGCGCGGGCTTCGACCTCACCGAGGCCGGTACGCAAAAGCGCCTCGCCGTGTACGTCACGGACGACCCCGCGACCCTGCCCGGCATCGCCCGCCTCGGCCCCGACCCCCTGGCCGCGGACTTCACCCTGGAGCGGTTCGCGGGGCTCCTCGACGGCGAACGGCGCCGCGTCAAGGGCGCGTTGCGCGACCAGAGCCTGATCGCGGGCATCGGCAACGCCTACAGCGACGAGATCCTGCACGCCGCCCGCATGTCGCCGTACAAGCTCGCGGGCAGCCTCTCCGAGGAGGAGACACGGCGTCTGTACGAGGCGCTGCGGGCGACGCTGGACGAGGCGGTGGCGCGCTCGCGCGGGCTCGCCGCGGCGCGGCTGAAGTCCGAGAAGAAGTCCGGCCTGCGCGTGCACGGACGGGCCGGGCAGCCGTGCCCGGTCTGCGGCGACACGATCCGCGAGGTCTCCTTCGCGGACTCCGCCCTCCAGTACTGCCCCACCTGCCAGACCGGCGGCAAGCCGCTGGCGGACCGCCGCATGTCGCGACTCCTCAAGTAGCCCGCCCGGCAGGCAGACTGTCGGCAGGCGGACCACGGACGCGGGTCGGCCGCGTCGCGGGCCGGCGCACAGGTGTCGATCACGAACCTCGCGAGGGTCCGGCAGGCCGTGTCGCTCTGCGGCAGGCCGCGACCGGCGACTCCGCGTGGCGCAGCCGCATCGACTCCTCGTACTCCCGCGGAGCACGTGACTCCCTGCCCACCGGTCAGGGCCCGTCGCACCGGCCGCGCCGTCCGCCGCCGGTGCGCGAGCAGGCAACCCCGCTCCCCTGTGCCGGGGTTGCCCGGACCTACCGCGGCCGCAGCGTGAGCAGCCGCTCCCCGCTCTCGTCGCGGACCTCGAACCGGTCGATCCGCTCCCGCGGCAACGCGGTGCCGCCGCGCGTCTCCCACTCCCGCTCCGCCGTCCGCCCGGGCTCCGCGGGACCGGGCGCCCGCCATGTCGTCACGACCTCCCGGGACCCGTCGTCCCCGACGGCGACCAGCTCGCACACCCGGCGGCCCGCACCCCCGTCCCGCACCTGGATCCCGACCTCCGTGCCCCACGCGCGCTCCCGCGCGGTGAGCACGGCGGCCATCCCGCTGCGCCCGTCGTGCGCCGCGACCCGTACCGTCCCGTCGTCGCCGCCCGCGCTCAGGACCGCGGCCGCGGGTCCGACGACGGCGAGCACCACGCCCGCGGCGACGGCGCCGAGCCACCGCCGGCGGCGGGCCCTGCGGAGGCGCCCGGTCTCGTCGACGAGGCGGTCGAGGAGCCGGGGGCCGGGGGCCGCGGCCGGATCGAAGACGTGCGCGAGGGACCCGCCGTGGGCCTTGAGCAGCCGTGCGGGCACGGCGAGTTCGGACACCCGCTCCCGGCAGCGGACGCACTCCGTGAGGTGGTCCTCGAAGCGGAAGGCGTCCGCCTTGTCCAGGACGCCGAGCGCGTAGGCGCCGGCGTCACGATGCCGCTCCAGGGACCTCATGGCGTTCCTTGTCGGTGAGGGTGCTTCTCGCCCTCCCGTACGCAATCGGCCGGCGAATCACTCAAGGGCACACGAGGAATCACTCAAGGGCCGACGAGATCGAGTCCTCGGTCAGAAGAGCTGGATGGCCAGATGCCCGAGCGGCAGGCCGAGCCGCCACGCGGGGGTCCACACCTTGGGCCCGTCGTCCTCTCCGAAGACCGATCCGCCGCCGGGCACCGCGTCCAGGTCCGGCGCGAGGAGTTCCGTCTCCTCCAGCCAGCGCCACGCCGCCTCGGCGAGGACGAGGTCGGGTGCGGGGCCGCGCGCCGCCATCGCGTCGGCGGTGACGCCGTCCATGCGCTCGCGGACCCACTCCTGCCAGGGCTCGTCGTGCGCCGTCAGGGAGAGCCAGGTGTCGAGCTGCGAGACCACGCGGATGCAGGACAGCTCGCCGCGGGTGTCCGACAGGAAGATGGTCAGCGCGAGCGCGTCACGACCGGCCCGGTACTCGAAGGACGTGGGCGGCATCAGGTCGCCGGTGCGCAGCAACTCGTCCGCGATGTACTCGGCGTACAGCCAGGCCATCGGGACCGTCAGCTCGTCGCCGCCGGGGCCCTGGGTGCCGTCCGTGCTCTCGTGCAGCATCACGCTCCGCCTTCCTGTGCTCCGTGTACGCGTCACCGGCTTCTGGCCCCCCGACCCGGAACACGGATGAGGACAGCCGATTACCCAACGGGGGTGCTGAGCAAGGCGCTTTACGGATCCTTGACCTAGGGTGCGGTTTCGCCGCAGGTGAGGGCGGCTGTGTTCTTCGGGTCACATCACTCTGGGTTTAAGTCCGTTTCGGTGAATTGCACGGCATTGCTCCTTGACTCACCCTTGTATTCGTATGTGGATCGTTTTTACAGAAAAACTCCCCATACGGAAGTCCGGTCGATGACACAGCCCACACGCCCCGCCCGGCCCGGCCACCTCACGCAGCGCGACCGACACGGCCGCAGCACCCGGCACACCCGCCGCACCCGCCAGGCGCTGGCCGTCCTCACGGCGGCCCTCCTCGGCGCCACGGCTGCCTGCGCCGCCGAGCAGCCGTCCGCCGGGGGCGACAAGGAGCAGCGGCGGGCCCCCGTGGCTCGGCACCCGGCGCCCGCGCCGTCCGCCGCGGGCGGTGGCGCGGGGGACGCGCGGACCTTCACCCTGGTCGCCTCCGGAGACGTCCTGCCGCACGCCTCGATCATCCGCAAGGCGAACGCCGACGCGGGCGGCGACGGCTACGACTTCACGCCGATGCTCGCGGGCGCGCGGTCCGTGGTCGCCAAGGCGGATCTGGCGATCTGTCACATGGAGACGGTGTACGGCGCGAACGGCGACTACACGGGCTACCCCTCCTTCAAGTCGCCCCCGCAGGTGGCGACCGCGCTCCGGGCCACCGGCTACGACGCCTGTTCCACCGCGTCCAACCACACCCTCGACGACGGCGCGGCCGGCATCCACCGCACCCTGGCCGCCCTCGACCGCGCGGGCGTCAAGCACGCGGGCTCCGGCCGCACCGCCACCGAGGGCCGCTCCCCGGCCTGGCTGCGCGCGGGCGCCGCGAAGGTCGCCCAACTCGCGTACACGTACGGCACGAACGGCATCCCGATGCCCAAGGGCAAGCCCTGGTCGGTCAACCTCATCGATCGGGGCCGCATCCTGGCCGACGCCCGCGCCGCCCGGAAGGCGGGCGCGGACGTGGTGGTCGTCTCGCTGCACTGGGGCAGCGAGTGGCAGGACGCCCCCGACCGCCAACAGCTGCGCCTCGGAAAGCAGTTGACGTCCGCGCGCACCGCGGGGCGGCCGGACGTCGACCTGATCATCGGCACCCACGCACACGTCCCGCAGGCCTACGAGAAGGTCAACGGGACCTGGATCGTCTACGGCATGGGCGACCAGATCGCCGGCGACATGATCAACCACGCGGGCGCCCAGGACCCGCGCGGCAACCAGGGCACCGCGGGCCGCTTCACCTTTGCCGCCCCCGAACGCCCCGGCGACCGCTGGCAGGTGCGGAAGGCCGAGTTCGTGCCGTTCTGGTTCGACACGGACGCGGGCCGCGTCGTCAACCTCAACGCGGCCCTCGCCCGCGGCGCGGACGTCGGCGACGTCCGCGACCGCATCCGCCGGATCACGCTCAGCCGCGGGGCCGCCGAGGACGGCCTGGTGATGGGCCGTTAGACGGCGCCGAGGAGCTGGGTCCCGGCCTCAGCGCGCCACGCGGTAACGGAGCAGGACCGTACGTGAGTTGAACGTGCGCGTCTCGACGAGTTCAAGGTTCGCCCGGCGCTCGTGCCGGGGAAAGAACGGGGTGCCGCCGCCGACGAGCACCGGGTGGACCATGATCCGGTACTCGTCGATCAGATCCGCGGCGGCCGCCTCGGCGGCGAGGGTCGCGCCGCCGATCGCGATCTCGCCCTCCCCGGGCTCGGCCCGCAGGCGTTCGATCTCCTCGGCCACGCTGCCGGAGGCAAGCCGGGCGTTGCCCTCGACCTGGGACAGGGTGGTGGAGAACACCACCTTGGGGAGCGGGTTCCACAGTCCGATCCATTCGAGCCCGGCCGCGTCGATCGAGGGGTCCTGGTCGGCGGTCTCCCAGTACAGCATCGTCTCGTAGAGGCGTCGCCCCATCAGGTGGACGCCGACCTGCCGGATGTCCTCGATCCAGAAGCGGAAGACGTCCGGGTCGGGCTCCGTCCAGTCGAAGCCGCCGTCCGGCCCGACGATGTAGCCGTCGAGCGAGGCGCCCATCGAATAGGTCACGCTGCGCATCAGTGGTCCTCTCTCGGCAACGGGCCGGGCCGCGCGGCTACGGCGTGTCCTTCTGCGCCGTCCCCGACTCCGTCCGGGCCAGCTCCGACTTGCGGTAGGAGTACGCGAAGTACACCACCAGGCCGAGCGCGAACCACACGGCGAAGCGGACCCAGGTCTGCCACTCCAGGAACGTGATGAGCCAGATCGAGAAGACGACGCCGATCGCGGGCACCACCGGCATGCCGGGGCAGCGGAACGTGCGCGGCAGGTCGGGCTGCTTGTAGCGCAGCACGATCACCGCGATGCAGACCACGACGAACGCCAGCAGGATGCCGATGTTGGTCAGCTCGGCGGCCTCGCCGATCGGCAGGAACCCGGCGATGGCGGCGGACGCGACGCCCACGATCCAGGTGACGCGGGTCGGCACGTGCCGGGTCTCGCTGGTCTTCGCGAACCACTTGGGCAGCAGCCCGTCGCGGCTCATCGAGAACCACACGCGCGTGCAGCCCAGCATGAACGTGAACATCACGGTGAGGATGCCGATGATCGCGCCGACGGCGATGACGTCCGCGAGCCCGCCGAGGCCCGCCGCCTTGAACGCGGAGGAGAAGCCGCTCTCCGGGTCGATGTCCTTGTAGTCCTGCATGCCGGTGAGGACCAGGCAGGCGAGGACGTACAGGACCATCGAGACGGCGAGCGAGTACAGGATCGCCTTCGGCATGTGGCGCTGCGCGTCCTTGGACTCCTCGGCGGCCGTGCTCATCGCGTCGTACCCGAACACCGCGAAGAACACGGTGGCCGCGCCCGTGAAGGCGCCGCTGACGCCGAACGGGAAGAACGGCGAGTAGTTGCCCGTCTCGACGTGGAAGAAGCCGACGCCGATGACGAGCAGGACGACGAGGACCTTCAGGACGACGACGACCATCTCGAAGCGCGCCGCGTTCTTGATGCCGAGGGTGAGCATGTACGCGATGAACAGGCACAGGACGGCGGCGAACAGGTCGACCTTGTGGCCGTCGCCGGTGCCGGGCGCGCCCAGCATCCAGGTGGGCAGCTCCGCGCCCATCTCGCCGAGGAGGAAGTTGAAGTAGCCGGAGATGCCGATCGCGACCACCGCGACGATCGCCGTGTACTCCAGGATCAGGTCCCAGCCGATGAACCACCCGACCAGCTCGCCGAGGACGGCGTACCCGTAGGTGTACGCCGAGCCCGCCTTCGGGATGAGCCCCGCGAACTCCGCGTAGGAGAAGGCGGCCGCGGCGCTCGCCACGCCCGCGATCAGGAACGAGATGAGGACCGCGGGGCCCGCCTTCTCGTTGGCGACGGTGCCCGCGAGCGTGAAGATGCCCGCCCCGATGATGCCGCCCACGCCGATCGCGGTGAGCTGCCACAGGCCGAGCGTGCGGGTGAGCTGCGTGCCCGCACCGCCCACCTCGGTCTCCTCGATGCGGTCGATGGGCTTGCGGCGCAGGACGCCCTGCCCCGGTCGTAGTCCGGCCATGAGCCTCACCTCTTCGCTGGCGGCGGTCGGCTGATGGCCGATCATGATGGCCCGGCGGCCGGAGGCGGGGAAGACGCCACGCACCCGGCGCGCGCCCGGGCGCACGCCGGGGACGAGGTTCGCCCGGTCGGCCTACGACGGCCTCGCGAGGTGTCCCGGGGGCGCTACGGCACCACGGTGACCGGCCAGCGCCCCGCCTTCACCAGGCGCACCGCGACCGAGCCGACGATGCGGTGTCCCGCCTGCTCGGACGCGCCGACCACGACGGCGTCCGCCTTGAGCTCGTCGGATGCGGAGACCAGGCCGTTGTAGGGGTCGCCGCGGAAGGTGTGGAACTCCCAGCGCACGTCGAATATCCCCTTCACGCGCTCCGTCGCCTCGCGGATCTCGGCGATCAGGTTCTCCGCGATCGCCTCGGTGGTGTCCGCGACGGGCGCGCCCAGGGCCGCGCCCGCTGCGAGGACCGGCTGGACGTACACCACGGCAAGCAGCGCCCGCTGCCGCCGCGCCAGGCCTCCGGCATATGCCGCTGCGCGCAGCGAGGAGTCCGAGCCGTCGACCCCGACGACGATCACCTTCGGCCCGTCGGTGCCGCGTTCGAACTGGTGGGCCTGTTCAGGGGCGTCTTCCGTCACCCTCCGAGGCTAGCCCAGGCCCCGGGGCCTGGGGTGCGGAGGGCCCCGTCAGGGGCGCGGGGCCTGGGGCGCGGAGGGGGCCCCGTAAGGGGCGCGGGGAACTGCGCGACCAGCCCCCACAAAGCCGCAGACGCGTCTGCCGGGATCCCAGCAGACGCGTCTGCGGATCCTCGCGCGCTGAGCGCGCAGTTCCCCGCGCCCCTTACGGGGCCGACCTCGGCCGACGGGCGGGCCGGGCCCGGGGTTCCTAGAGTCGGGTGCATGAGTGAGTCCGTGGCCGAGCCGGGCGCAGCCCCCGCGGCGGAGCGACGCCGCACCCTGGCCAAGGTCCCGGAGGGCTTCGCCCTCTTCTTCGGCGCCCTGGGCCTCTTCTGCGCCGTCCTGGCCGTCATCGCGCCGCTCAGGCACCTGCTGCGGCCGGTGATCCGCTTCCTCGACCTGATCACCGTCCCTGTCAGTGCGAACCTCGCGTACGCCGTCTTCCTCTTCCTGCTCGCCGCCGCCATCGCGGCCCGCAAGAAGGTCGCGTGGTGGCTCGTCGTCATCTACCTGGGCCTGCTGCTCGCCTTCGACGTGCTCGGCATCGCCCTCGGCTACTGGGCCGAGTCGGTGCCGTCCCTGGTGGTGTGCGGCGTCGCGCTGGTGTTCCTGATCCGGGCGCGCGGCGAGTTCTACGCCGACTCCCGGCGCGGGGCCGTGCGCCGAGCCGTGGGCGTGCTGGCCGCCGGGCTCGGCGTGGCGGTGCTGCTCGGCTGGGGCCTGGTCGAGCTGTTCCCGGGGACGCTGCCGCGCGGCGAGCGGCTGCTGTGGGCCGCGAACCGGGTCTTCGGCGGCCTCATCCACGGCCACGACTACTTCGACGGTGCGCCGCCGCGCCCGCTGTTCTTCTTCCTCGGCCTGTTCGGCGCGCTCGCGCTCCTGAACGCCGCGATGACGCTGTTCCGCTCCCAGCGCATGGAGGCGGCGCTGCACGGCGACGAGGAGCCCCGCATCCGCGCCCTGCTCGGCGCCTACGGCGACCAGGACTCTCTCGGCTACTTCGCGACGCGCCGCGACAAGGCCGTCGTCTTCTCGCCCAGCGGCAAGGCCGCCGTGACCTACCGCGTCGAGGCCGGTGTCTGCCTGGCCAGCGGCGACCCCGTCGGCGACCGCGAGGCCTGGCCGCGCGCGATCGGCGCCTGGCTGGACGTGGCCCGGCGCTACGCCTGGGCGCCGGCCGTGATGGGCGCCTCCGAGGAGGGCGCGAAGGCCTTCGCCCGCGCCGGGCTCGGCGCTCTGCAACTCGGCGACGAGGCGATCCTGCACGTGTCCGGCTTCGACCTGGACGGCCGCGACATGCGTGTCACGCGCCAGGCCGTGAACCGGGTCCGCCGCAGCGGCGCCACCGCCCGCGTCCGCCGCCACTCCACCCTCACCGACGAGGAGATGGAGGAGATCATCGACAGGGCGGACGCCTGGCGGGACACCGAGACAGAGCGCGGCTTCTCCATGGCCCTGGACCGGCTCGGCGACCCCGAGGACGGCGACTGCCTGCTCGTCGAGGCCCTGGACGCCGACGGGCGCCTGCTCGCGCTGCTCTCCCTCGTGCCGTGGGGCCGCGACGGCATCTCCCTGGACCTGATGCGCCGCGACCGCAGCGCGCCCAACGGCGTCATGGAGTTCATGGTCGCCGAACTCTGCGCGGTGGCACCGAAGTTCGGCGTCAAGCGGATCTCGCTGAACTTCGCCGTGTTCCGGTCGGTCTTCGAGGAGGGTGCCCGCATCGGCGCGGGCCCGGTCCTTCGGCTGTGGCGCCGACTGCTGCTGTTCTTCTCCAAGTGGTGGCAGCTGGAGGCCCTGTACCGCTCCAACGCCAAGTACCACCCCGAGTGGTACCCGCGCTTCATCTGTTACGGCGACACCGGCTCGCTCGCCCGCATCAGCCTCGCCTCCGGCATCGCCGAGGGCTTCGTCTCCGTGCCGTCGCTGCGCAAGCTCTGGGGCAAGGGCCACACCAAGCCGCGCGGCGTCACCAAGCCCGCCACCACCGAGGGCCTGCCGTCCATCACCGCGCTCGGCCTCGGCGCGGCCGCCGACACCGCCCGCGACCCCGTGGAGTCCCTGCCCGAGCAGATCCGCATCCGGCACCGCAAACTCGACCGGTTGCGAGCCGACGGCATCGACCCCTACCCGGTCGGCATCACCCCCCGCACCCACGAACTGGCAGCGATCAAGCCCGAGATGACGGGTGCTCAGGTGATGGTCGCGGGCCGCGTCATGCTCGTACGCGACTTCGGCGGCGTCGTCTTCGCCGTGCTCCGCGACTGGTCCGGCGACCTCCAGCTCGCCTTCACCCGCGATCGTTCGGGCTCCGACGTCCTCGACTCCTTCACCGCGGGCACCGACATCGGCGACCACATCACCGCGAGCGGCGAGGTCGGCCGCAGCGAGCGGGGCGAGCTGACCGTCTTCGTCACCTCCTGGCAGCTCACCGGCAAGTGCCTGCGCCCGCTGCCCGACAAGCGCCGCGGCCTCGCCGACCCCGAGGCCAAGGTCCGCCGCCGCTATCTCGACCTGGTCGCGAGCCCCGCCGCCCGCGACGCCGTGCGCGCCCGCTCCACCGCCGTCCAGGCCCTGCGCCAGGGCCTGCTCGACCGCGGCTACCTGGAGGTCGAGACACCGATGCTCCAGCAGATCCACGGCGGCGCCAACGCCCGCCCCTTCACCACCCACATCAACGCCTACGACCTCGACCTGTATCTGCGCATCGCCCCCGAGCTGTACCTGAAGCGGCTCTGCGTCGGCGGCATGGAGAAGGTCTTCGAGATGGGCCGCACCTTCCGCAACGAAGGCATCTCCTACAAGCACAACCCCGAGTTCACGATGCTGGAGGCCTACCAGGCCTTCGCCGACTACGACGTGATGCTCGACCTGACCCGCGAACTCATCCAGGGCGCAGCGACCGCCGCCTTCGGCACCCCGATCGCCCGCAAGGCCGACGCCGACGGCACCGTCACCGAGTACGACATCTCCGGGGCCTGGCCGGTCAAGACCGTGTACGGCGCGATCTCCGAGGCGCTGGGCGACGAGGTCGACGCGGACACGGAGCTGCCCGCCCTGCACCGGCTCTGCGACCGCGCCCACGTCCCGTACACGATCGACGACGGCCGCGGCGACATCGTCCTGGAGATGTACGAACGCCTCGTCGAGGAGCGGACGACGCTGCCCACCTTCTACAAGGACTTCCCCACCGACGTCTCCCCGCTCACCCGCCAGCACCGCGCCGACCCGCGCCTCGCCGAGCGCTGGGACCTCGTCGCCTTCGGCACCGAACTGGGCACCGCCTACTCGGAGTTGACCGACCCCGTCGAACAGCGACGCCGCCTCACCGCGCAGTCGCTGCTCGCCGCCGGGGGAGACCCCGAGGCCATGGAGCTGGACGAGGACTTCCTCGACGCCCTGGAGTACGCCATGCCGCCCACCGGCGGCCTCGGCATCGGCGTCGACCGGCTCGTCATGTTCCTCACCGGCCTGACCATCCGCGAGACGCTGCCGTTCCCGCTGGTCCGCCGCCGCTGACCGGCCCCCGCCGCCGCGCGCGGCCAGGCTGGTCCCATCGGGTGCATTCCCGCGTCCCGCCGGTGTCGCGGAGGCGTCGCGGCCTTCGGCCATGCGACGGATTAATGATGAAAACCGATCAGATGCCTTCGGGGCGCCGTGCGCTGCTCCGCTGTGCCGCCGTGCTCGGCGCGGCCACCACGGCCCGGCTCCTGACCGCGGACACGGCCGCGACCCCCGGCCGCGCCCCGTCCGGGGCCGCCGCGGCCGGACCCGCCGCGGGGCCGGGGGCCGCCCGCCCGGCGAAGTCCCCGGCGCGGGCCGCCGCGTACCGGCTGCGTCCCATGACCGGGTACGGGCCCCAGCGCGGCGCCCCCGCCCGCCCGCCGGTGCGCCGCGCGCCGATCCTGCGGCTGCCGGGACGCGTCCGCTCCATGGTCCTGAGCTTCGACGACGGGCCCGACCCGCGCTACACCACGGACATCCTGCGCACCCTGCGGCGGCACGACGCCCGCGCGATGTTCTTCGTGTGCGGCGAGATGGCGGCGGCCCACCCGGACCTGCTGCGCGCGATGGTCGACGACGGGCACGTGATCGGCAACCACACCTGGAGCCACCCGCTGCTTCCGCGCCTCTCGCGCGCGTCGATCCGCCGGCAGATGGAGCGCACCTGCGACATCGTGGACGCCACCGTGGGACGGCCACCGGAGTGGTTCCGGGCCCCGTACGGTGCGTGGAACCGGGCGGCCTTCGAACTCGGCGCGGAACTCGGCATGGAGCCCCTCGCCTGGACCGTGGACACCCTCGACTGGCGCACCCCCGGCACCGGCACCATCGTGCGCCGCGTCCTCGGCGGCGCGGGCCCCGGCGTCGTGGTGCTCTCGCACGACGCGGGCGGCGACCGCTCGCAGAGCGTGCAGGCGCTGCGGGCCTATCTGCCGGAGCTGCTGGACGCCGGGTACCGGCTCACGGTGCCGAGCCGCTATCGGGTCTAGGCGCCGGGCCGGTGCCGCGCACGGGTGCCCGGACGGGCCGAGGCGTGCGGGCATGCGGAAGGGGCGCGGGCGCTGCGCCCGCGCCCCGGGTCGTTCCGGCCACCCGGCTCAGCGCCTCAGCGCACCTCGACGAGGCGGGCGAACACCACGACGTTCCCGTCGTAGCCGTCTCGCTTGGAGAAGCCGCCGCCGCAGGTGATGACCCGCAGCTCGGGGGTGGCGCCGCTCGCGTACACGCGGCCGCCGGGGAAGTTGTTCTTCTCGAAGACCTCGATGCCGTAGATCTCGAAGACGGCCGTGCGCCGGTCCTTGCGCAGGACCTCGACGCGGTTGCCCTTCTTGAGCGAGCCGAGGCCGTAGAAGACGGCGGGCCCCCGCTGGTTGTCGACGTGCCCGACGACCACCGCCGTGCCCTTCTCGCCCGGCGACACCGCGCCGGTGAACCACCCGGCCAGATTGGGGTCGTCCGGCGGCGGCGCGTCCACCCAGCCCTCCGCGTCCAGGCCGACCGCCACCACGGGCGCGTCGACCCGGATCGCCTTGATCCGGACGCGGTCGGCGGGGGAGAACGCCAGCGGCGCGGGGGCGTTCGACCTGGCGGGCGCGCGGTCCGCCGCCGCGGCCGACGCGGGCTGCGGCGGGCCGACGTCGAACTCGCCGGAGCCGTTGCGGATCAGGGCGAGACCGGTCAGCAGGACCAGCGCCATGACGCCCCACGGCGCGCGTTTCCGCTGCCTTTCCTCCTCGTCGAATTCTTCCGAAGGCTGGGACGAAGACATTCTCTATCCCCTCTCAACGCGGCATTTCGGCCGCGTCCATTGCGCGTGGGAAAAACGCTATGCGCAGCGCGCGCGGCGTGCGAAAGGGCGGGCGCGAACGGGTGGCGACGACCGGGGGTCTGCGCCATCCGAGTCGTCGCCCGCAGGAAATTTCTGACGGTCCGTGACCTGCGGCAATATCCGCTCGCGCGGACGCGCTCCGGCGTGTCACCTCACCAGGACGGCCGATTCCCGAAATGCGGCTCCACGCAGGCCGTCTGAGGGTCTATCTGGGAGGCGCTCTCGCCGATCGACCGGGGAAATGGTGTCCCCGGGGCGCCTGCCGCGGAGGAAGATAACCATGCGCAATTCTCGTGCTCTGGCGGCCGTGGTCGCCGCAGGCGCCCTGGTCGGGTTCGCGGCGCCGTCCGCCGCGGCCTGGGCGGAACCGAGCAACATCGTCGCCATGCCCAGCGTCATCGCCAGGGGCGGCCAGCTGACCGTCACCGTCGACGGCAGCTCCTGCAGCTCGCCCGGCAGCTACGTCGAGTCACCGGCGTTCCCGCGGACCAACCTGCACCACATCCAGGGCGGCACCACCGCGAGCGCGACCGTCAAGGTCAACCACAACGCCCACCCCGGGGCGTACGACATCACGGCGAACTGCGGCGGCAAGCCGCTGACCCGGCCCGCCGCCTTCACGGTCATCCACGGCGGTGTCCGCGGCGGCATCGGCGGCAGCACCACGTCCGGGGCGACGCGGACCGACATGGCGATCGGCGGGGCCCTGGTGGCGGCCGCGGCTGTCGGCGGCGGGGTGTTCTGGATGCGCCGCCGGTCCGAGAGCAAGGCCTGACGGCTCCCGCGGCCGGACGGGACGTGACGGCCCGTCCGGCACCCACACGGCCGACCGGCCCGGCGCGTCCCCTTCCGCGCCGGGCCGGCCGCCTGTGCCGGGGTGGGTCAGGACTCGTCCTGGCCGGTGCGCCGCCGGGTCCAGTAGTACGCCGTGCCGAGGACGCCCGCGATGAGGGCGCCGCCCAGGGCGAGCTGCTGGGCGTCGAAGCCGCCCGAGCTGCCGCCGACGCCCGCCTTGACGCCCCGGGTGTGGTGCGGGGTGGGGTGGTGGCTGGGGTTGCTGCCGCCGACGATGGTGAGGTCGGTGGTGCCCGACTCCTGGCCGCAGGTGAACGTCACCTCGTACATGGCACCGGGTTTGGCGTCCCAGAAGACCATCGCGGTGGCCGACGACTGGCCCTTGGGGATGGTCACGTCGTCGAAGACGCCCGACGTCACCTTGGTGTTGTGCTCGCAGCCGTCGACGCTGAGCGTGACCTGGCCGCCCGCGGCGATCGTCGACGGCGTGACCCGGAAGCCGAACGACGTGATGTTCTCCTCGCCCGCGACGGCCGCGGACGCCGGGGGCGCGGTGAGGGCGAGGGCGGTGGCGGTGAGCAGAGCGGCCGAAGCGACGCGTATCGCGCGCATGAGCAATTCCTCCGGGTCCCCGAGGAGCAGCCGCGGACCTTCTTCCGCTTGCGCCTGATATGCACCTCGATGTCCCGAACGCTAGGCAGGGCCTGGGGCGTACGCGATCGGTGTCGTGCGAACGGGGCATTCCTGTGGGCCGGACAGGGGAACGCGGCGGCGTGGCGCGGCGGTGCGGGTGCGGGGATGTGGCACGGCGTCAGGCGGGACCGAGGGGCCGGTCGGACCTGGTCGTGGCCGGGCCGGGCGGGGCGCGGGCGGAAGGTGTACGTCCGGTGCTCGCGGGTCCGTGCGGGTCACACGCCGTGTGCGCGCCGCGCACACATCGGCCCGGCGCACACACTCCCCGCGGGGTGGGTGTGGGGGGTTTGATGACGCATATGCCGCACGGATGGAACGCCACGGGGGAACACGGGGGCGTCCGGCGGCTGGGCCACCGGTACTTCCCCAGGGCCGGTGGCCCCCGCGGTCGCCGGGCGGGATCGGATCCGTGCCTCCCGAAGGGTTGATCCCCGCCCGGCTCAGGCCTGCCTCGCGCCGTCGTCCCCTCCTGACAGGCCCTAGTCGCGCGCGTCCGGGAACAGCGACTCGAACGGCTCCGCCGTCGCCGTGATGCCGCGGCTGTAGGGCGCGTCGAAGTCCCAGATGAGGAAGAGCAGAAAGGCGATCAGGGCGGAGAAGAGTCCGGCGAGGATCAGTTCGCGGGCGGTGCGGCGGATCTGGAGGGCGAAGATGAGGCCCACCGTGACGAGGCCGCCGGTGATGAGGCCGAACCAGACGACGCCCGGCATGGTGGCCTCCGCGCTGTCGGCACGGGCGCCGCGGGCGTCGTCGGCGAGCGCGACCTGGTCGATCAGGGGCTGGTAGGCCTGGGCCTGGAAGTCGGACTTCGGTTCGTAGTCGGTGACGTCGTTGCGCAGCCGGTCGAGGAGTTCGTCCCCGCGCTCGGTCATCTCGCCACGCTTGGTCATGGCGTCCCACTCCGTGTTCACGACATGGCCGACATACGCCCGTACATCGTCACGGATCCTGTCCCGGGCCTCCTGCGGGTACACCCGGACCCGCTCGTGGACCTCGTGCAGGGCCTGGGCCTCGGCACGCACATGATCCTGGGCGGCGCTGCGGGCCTCCCACACCCCGGCGATGGCGAGGCCGAGGACGATGGCGTACACCACGCCGATCATCATCGTCATGTACTCCATGACGTCCGGCGTTTCCGAAGTGTCGTAGTCCGTGGAGGTTCGTCGGTGCCGGAGCACCACGATGACGAGGACGACGGCGCACGCGGCGGCCATCGCGAGGGTGAGAACAAGCCATTCCGACAAGGGTTCCTCCGGCGGTCAGCGCGGTCGCAGCGCGGCGACGGCGAACACCGCGGGCGCGGTGACGAGCAGGGTGAGCGAGACCAGGGACGGCCCGTCGCGGGGCGGCTGCTTGCGCGGCGGCGCGTGGTACACGGGGTAGGCGACGGGCGGGGGTGACGGGGCGGGGCGACGGGTCTTGGGTGGGGTCGGGGGCTGTCTCTTATACACATCTGACGCTGCCGACGATAC
>NZ_JNXT01000027.1 GCF_000716675.1 Streptomyces alboflavus | reverse complement strand
GCGCCGGGGTGGCCGGGGGCGCCGGGGTGGCCGGGGGCGCCGGGGTGGTCCGGGACGCCGGGGTGGCCGGAGGTGCCTGGGTGGCCCGGGGCGCCGGGGTGGCCCCTGCGGCTCCGGCGCGGCGCGCGATGGTGCGGGCTTCTGGCCAGGGGGTGGCGCGGGTGTTCGGGGCTTTGGGGTGGGCATCCGGGGCCGTGGGCTGGTCGCCCGGGGCTGTGGGGTGTGTGCCACGGCCTGTGGGCTGCGTGCCCGGGCCCGTGGGCTGCGTGCCCGGGCCCGTGGGCTGCGTGCCCGGGCCCGTGGGCTGCGTGCCCGGGGCCGTGTGGTGGGTGCCACGGCCTGTGGGCTGGTCGCCCCGGTCCGTGGGCTGGTCGCCGGGGTTGGTGAAGCGGGCGCCGGGTGGGCCGGGCGGAGGGTCGGAGACGTCTGGCCAGGCACCGGTGGCGGTGGGACGGTCGCCGGGGCCGGGGGGCCAGCCGCCGGGCGGGGTGAGGGGGTCGGCCTGGGTGTTGGACGTGGCTTCGCGCGGGGTGGGGGGTGTGCTGGGGGCGCTGCGCCGGGTTCCGGGTGTACGGGGGGCCGTGCCGTGGGCGCCGGGGGTGTGGGCGGAGCCTGTGCCGGGGGCGTCGGCGGAGCCTGTGCCAGGTGCGTGACCGGAGCCTGTGCCGGGGGCGTGGGCGGGTTCCACGTCGTCCGGGTGGGGCGGGTTGTTCGGGTTGCCCGAGCCGTCCAGGTGGGCCGGGTTGCCCGAGCCGTCCGGGTGGCTTGAGTGGCCGGGGCGTGCGGCGCCCGCCCCGGTCCTGGCCCGGTCCTCGTTCACCAGGGCGAGGGCTTCGTCGAACTCCGCGTCGGCCGCGTGTTGGCCGGTCATCGGGGGCCCGACTCCGTGCCGGAGGGCGCGCCGGCGGCCGTGCCGGGGGGCTGCGTGCTGGAGGGGTCCTGCTCGCCGGACGGCGTCGACGTCCCCGCCCCGGGCGCCGACGCACCGCCAGGCTCGTCCGGCTGGTCCTCGTCCGCCCACCGGACGGCGAGCGCCGCCGCCTTCCGCGCGGCCTGGGCCACGGCCTCCGGGCCGCCCCCGCCCGCTTGGGCCAGCGCCGCCGCGTACCCGACGAGGAACGTGGTCAGGGGCGCCGCGGGCCGCGCCACGCCGTGCGCCGCGTCGCGGGCGAGGTCGAGCAGGATGCCGGTGTCGACGTCGAGCTCGATGCCCAGTTCGTCCATGACTGCGGAAATCCATTCATCCAACACGTGCCCATGCTCCCTGATCCGCGCGCGGGCCGTAGCGATGTCGTCCCAGGTGTCGCAGTCGAACGCGGCGAACGGGTCGGTGACGCGGACGAGCTTGAGGTGGGCGGTGAGGCGTCGCAGGGGCAGCCCGGTGAGGCCGCGCGCGCTCTCGGCCACGCCGGACGAGGGCACGTCGCCACGGCCCACCTGGGCGTCCGGGGCGTCCGGGGCGTCCGGGGCGTCCGGGGCGTCCGGGGCGTCCGGGGCACCAACGGTTCCTGCCGCCCCGGCGGGCCCTGCCACCCCGACGATTCCCGCAGCACCCCCGGCCTCCGCCGAACCCGTCCCGCCCGCAGAGGCAGCAGACTCCGCCGAACCCGAACCCGAACCCGAACCGGAACCCGTGCCGCCCGCGGAACCCGCAGCTCCCGCCGCCCCCCTCAGCCCCGCCAGTTCCCTCCGCAGCGCCCCGCTCCGGTAGGCCGCGACGAGCGGCTGGTCCCGGCCCTCGGGGTCGGTGAGCAGCACGCCGTCCGCGCCGTCGGCCGTGGCGAGGGTGGTGACGAGTCGGCGTACGGTCTCCGGCCGCAGGAACGGCAGGTCGGCGGAGAGCACCACGACCAGCTCGGCGCGCGTGCGCCGCAGCCCGGCGTCGAGGGCGGCGAGCGGACCGCCGCCCGCGGGCTCCTCGCGGGCCCACTCCACGGGCCGTCCGGTGGGCCGGGGCGCCGCGACGACGACGGTGGTCCCGGCCCCGGCGCACGCCGCGAGCACCCGGTCGAGCAGGGCCCTGCCGCCCACCCGCACGCCGGGCTTGTCCGCGCCGCCGAGCCGCGCGGCCCGCCCGCCGGCGAGCACGACGGCGTCGAACGCGGCGGTGTCCGGAGCTGTGCGCGAGGTCATCCCCCGAGTATGGGCGCACCCCCGGTCAATGCCACCCCCGCACCCGCGCTCCGGCCCGCACCGCACTCCCGGTGCGCGCCGGAGCGTGCGTCACACCGACCGCAGCAGCACCGCGGGCTGCTCCACGCAGTCCGCGACGAACCGCAGGAATCCGCCCGCCGTGCCGCCGTCGCACACCCGGTGGTCGAAGGTGAGCGAGAGCTGGACGACCTGACGGACCGCCAGCTCGCCCTGGTGCACCCAGGGCTTGGGCACGATCCGGCCGACGCCGAGCATCGCCGCCTCGGGGTGGTTGATGATCGGCGTGGATCCGTCGACCCCGAACACCCCGTAGTTGTTCAACGTGAACGTCGACCCCGTGAGTTCCCCCGGCGTCAGCGTCCCGGTCCTGGCCGCGTCCGAGAGGCGGGCCAGCTCCGCGCTCAGGGACTCCGTGTCGCGTGCGTGCGCGCCCTTCACGACGGGCACGACGAGGCCGCGGTCGGTCTGCGCGGCGAAGCCGAGGTGCACCTCGTCGAGCCGCACGATCTCACGGGCTTCCATGTCGACCGTGGAGTTGAGCTCGGGGTAGCGCGCGAGGGCGGCGGTGCAGACGCGGGCGAGGAGGGCGAGGAGGGAGACCTTCGGGCCGCCCGCCGCGTTCATCGCCCGGCGCGCGACCATCAGTTCCGTCGCGTCCGCGTCGACCCAGCAGGTGGCGTCCGGTATCTCACGACGGCTGCGCGCCAGCTTGTCGGCGACGGCGCCGCGAACACCGCGCAGGGGGATCCGCGTACCGCTCCCGGAGACCGCGGCAGACCGTGCGCCGCCGACTGCCCCGCGCGCGTCGGCCGGTGTCTGCGCCCGCGCCGCCGCGCCCTCGGTGACGCCCGTCCCGGGGCTCCCGAAGGTGGCGCCGATGCCCGACGCCACGGCCCGTGCCGCCGCGGACGCCGACGACGGGCCCGCGACCGGCGTGACCGCCGCCGACGCCCGCATGGCGTACTCCACGTCGGCCCGCAGGATCAGCCCGTCAGGACCGGACCCCACCAACTCCCGCAGGTCCACGCCGTTCTCCCGGGCGAGCTTGCGGACGAGCGGGGAGATGACGGGGACCGGGCCGTCCCCGTGGGCGGGTGCCGCACCCGGACCGGGGCCGGCCCCGGTTTCGGCCGCGGCAGCCGTGTCCGCCGCCCCTGCCGTCACGGTCGCCGCTGAGCCCTCCGCACGGGAGGCGGCGCGAAGGCCCACACCCGCGTCCGCGGAACCCGCACCCGAACCCGTACCGGCACCAGCACCGGACGCCGTGTCCGCACCGCTCCCCCCGGACTGCCCGGCAGCCCCCGACGCGCCCTCGCGCGCGGGCCGCACCCGGCGCCGTCGCGCGGGCGCCGCCGCCGTGCCGTATCCGACGAGGACGTTCCCGGACGCCTCGTCCCGGCCCCCCTCGGGAGCACCGCCCGCCTCGGAAGCGCCGTCTGCGGAAGCACCCGCGCGCGTACCGGAGTCGGCCGCACCGCTCTCCAGGTCAGCGACCGACGCCCCCACCGCGACCGTCAACAGCGGCGCGCCCACGGGGAGTTCCGTGCCCTCCTCGCCGAAGCGGGCCGTCACCACGCCCCCGTACGGACAGGGGACCTCGACCATCGCCTTGGCGGTCTCCACCTCCACGACCGGCTGGTCCACCTCGACGACGTCGCCGACCCGCACCAGCCAGCGGGTGATCTCCGCCTCCGTGAGGCCTTCGCCGAGATCGGGCAGCTTGAACTCGAGGACCTGCGCCATCAGCTCTCCGCCTCCCACTGCAGCCGTGCCACCGCGTCCAGGATCCGGTCGACGCCGGGCAGATGGTGCCGCTCCAGCATCGGCGGCGGATAGGGGATGTCGAACCCGGCGACCCGCAGCACCGGCGCCTCCAGGTGGTGGAAGCACCGCTCCGTGACGCGCGCGGCGATCTCCCCGCCGGGGCCGCCGAAGCCGCCCGACTCGTGCACGACGACCGCGCGCCCCGTGCGCCGCACGGACGCCGTCACCGTCTCGTCGTCGAACGGCACCAGCGAGCGCAGGTCGACGACTTCGAGGTCCCAGCCCTCGGCCCGCGCCGCCTCGGCGGCCTCCAGGCAGACGGGCACCGACGGGCCGTACGTCAACAGCGTCGCGCTGCGGCCCGCTCGCCGCACCACGGCCTTCCCGATGGGTTCAACGGTCGAGGGCGCGTCCGGGTTCCAGTCCGCCTTGGACCAGTAGAGGCGCTTCGGCTCCAGGAAGACGACCGGGTCGTCGGAGGCGATGGACGCGCGCAGGAGGCCGTAGGCGTCCTCGACCGTGGCGGGCGTGACGACGTGCAGCCCGGGCGTCGCCATGTAGTACGCCTCGGAGGAATCGCTGTGGTGCTCGACGCCGCCGATCCCGCCGCCGTACGGCACCCGGATGGTGATCGGGAGCGGCATGCCGCCCCGGGTGCGGTTGCGCATCCGCGCCACGTGCGAGATCAACTGCTCGAACGCGGGGTACGCGAACGCGTCGAACTGCATCTCGACGACGGGCCGCAGCCCGTACATCGCCATGCCGACCGCCGTACCGAGGATGCCCGCCTCCGCGAGCGGGGTGTCCGTGCAGCGGTCGTCGCCGAACTCCTTCGCGAGTCCGTCGGTGACCCGGAAGACCCCGCCGAGCGTGCCCACGTCCTCGCCGAGGACGTGCACGGACGGGTCGTCGGCCATCGCGTCGCGCAGCGCGCGCCCGAGGGCCTGCCCCATGGTGGCCGGTTTCACGGCGACAGTGGTCATCGTCCTGCTCCGTCCGCCTCGTTCTCGGCCTCCAGCTCGGCCCGCAACAGGGCCGCCTGCTCCCGCAGTTGGCTGGTCTGCTCGGCGTACACGTGCGTGAACAGGTCCATGGGGTCGAGGGCCGGGTCCTGGTTCATCCGGGCCCTGAGGTCCGCGGCCATCTCCTCGGCGTCCTCGCGGACCGCGCGCCTGCGGTCCTCGTCGAGCAGGTCGCGCTCGGTGAGTTCGCGCTCCAGGAGGACGATCGGGTCGTGGTCCTGCCAGGCCTCGACGTCCGCGTCCTGGCGGTAGCGCGTGGCGTCGTCGGCGTTCGTGTGCGCCTCCATCCGGTACGTGACGGCCTCGATGAGGGTGGGGCCGCCGCCCTCACGGGCGCGCTCCACCGCTTCGGAGAGGACCTCGTGCACCGCGACCGCGTCGTTGCCGTCGACCAGGCGGCCCGGCATGCCGTACCCGACGGCCTTGTGGGCGAGGGACGGCGCCGCTGTCTGCTTGGCGAGCGGCACGGAGATCGCGAAGCCGTTGTTCTGCACGAGGAAGACCACGGGTGCCTGCCAGACCGCGGCGAAGTTCAGCGCCTCGTGGAAGTCGCCCTCGCTGGTGCCGCCGTCGCCGACCATGGCAAGCGCGACCACGTCGTCGCCCTTCAGGCGGGCGGCGTGGGCGAGACCGACGGCGTGCGGGAGCTGGGTGGCCAAGGGGGTGCACAGGGGCGCTATGCGGTGCTCCCGCGGGTCGTAGCCGGTGTGCCAGTCGCCGCGCAGCAGCGTCAGGGCCGCCACCGGGTCGAGGCCGCGGGCGACCGCCGCGAGGGTGTCGCGATAGCTGGGAAACAGCCAATCCTGCTCGCGCAGGGCGAGCGCGGCGGCGATCTCGCACGCCTCCTGGCCGGTGCTGGACGGATAGACGGCGAGCCTGCCCTGCTTGGTCAGGGCGGTCGCCTGCGTGTTGTACCGCCGGCCGCGCACGAGCTCGCCATGGAGGCGGAGAAGCAGCTCCGGGTCCGCCTTGCGCGCGGCGTCCGTGCCGAGCACGCGATAGGGCTCGGCTTCCGGCAGCAGCGGCGCGGGGTCGGTCCTGAGCTGCCATGCGGGGGGCGGGGCGGGCCGGTAGGCGCCCCGCTGCTCCATGACCGTCATGACGGCACCTCCTGGTGGGAAGCGATCTCCTCGTGGGGAGCGGCAACAGAGGCGCAACGATGTGATGCGCCTCACCTACCGATTGTTCGGTCGTCGGCACATTTTGGCTACAGGCACCTCCAGGCTGTGGACAAACGGTTCTCCACAGCCTGAGATGAACGCAGTACGTCCATGGTAAGGAGGCGGGGGGACATGGCACCTGAACGAATGGTCGACGGGAACGCGGCGGGACGTCCGGAACCCCAGCCCCGCCCACTGGACTCGATCGACCGCGACATCCTGCAGATCCTGCACACGGACGGTCGCGCCTCGATACGCTCCGTGGCCGAGCGGGTGCACGTCTCGCGGGCGAACGCCTACGCGCGCATCAACCGCCTCATCGAGGACGGCGTCATCCGTGGGTTCGGCGCCCGCATCAACCACGAGCGGGCGGGCCAAGGCGCCTCCGCCTACATCACCCTGAAGATCGTCCAGAACACCTGGCGCACGGTGCGCGAGCAGCTGCGGACCCTGCCGGGCGCGTCCCACATCGCGCTGGTCAGCGGGGACTTCGACGTACTGCTCCTGGTGCACACACCGGACAACCGCGCGCTGCGCGAGCTGGTCCTCACGCGTCTCCAGGCCATGCCGGAGGTCCTCAGCACGCGCACACTGCTGGTCTTCGAAGAGGACGACCTGGAGGCGGAGGGCTGACGCCGGGTGCCTGCGAACCGCGCGGTGCGGCCCCGGGCACCCTCCCCGTCAGCCGTCGGTGCGGGGCCCGTGTCAGCCGTCGGTGCGCAGCCCCGCGAAGGCCATCTGCACGACGGCGTCGGCGACTTCCTGGCCGCTCGCGGCGTTGTGGGCGTCAGGGCGGTACCACTCCACGATGGAGTTGATCATTCCGAAGAGCAGCCGGGTGGCGAGCCGCAGCTCGACGTCCGAGCGCAGGTCGCCGTCCGCGACGGCTTCCTTGAGCAGCCCGGCGACCTCGTGGTCGAACTCCCTGCGCCGCTCCAGGGCCCAGCGCTCGGTGTCCGTGTTACCGCGCACGCGCAGCAGCAGCGTCACGTAGGGCAGCTCGGCGACCAGGACCTCTACGGTGCGGCGCGTGACGTACTCCAGGCGTCGCACCGCGCTGCCCTCGCGCGCGTGCTCCTCGGCGAGGATCCCGAAGAGCCCGTCGAGCGCCCGGCTCACCGCGCGGCGCAGCAGTTCCTCCTTGCCCGCCACGTGGTGGTAGATCGACGACTTGGAGATGCCGGCCGCCTTGGAGAGGTGCTCCATGGACGTGCCGTCGTAGCCGCGCTCGTTGAAGACCCGCACGGCGACCTCGAGGAGGGTCTCCGGGGTGTACGTGTCGCGCCGGGCCGCGGTCATGAGTGCTCCTCCCGCGCGGCTGCCTGGCGCAGCGCCTGTGAGGGGGCGTAGCGCCCCGTGGGGTACTCGCCGTGCATGCTGTCGAGGAACTCCGCCACCCAGTACGTACGGAGTGCGGCTCCCCAGGAGAGCGGTCCGCGCGGGTAGTTCACGCCCAGGCGCATGGCGGTGTCGATGTCGTCGGCACCGGCCACGCCGCGCGCCACCGCGTCGTGCGCGAAGTCCACGAGCTGGGCAACCGTACGGGCCACGATCAGCCCCGGGGCCGCGCCCACGACGCTGACCTTCTTGCCGAGCGCCTGGAAGAGCCCCACCGCCTCGGCGAGGTCCTGCTCGCTGACACGGGCCGCCGGTGCGAGGGCGATCCTGGTGGCCGCCGCGTAGTCGAGCGCCAGGTCGAACTGGACGGTGGGCTCGGCGGCGGCGTCGGCGGACGAGCCGTCGGCCAGGCAGAGGCGGACGCCACTGGGCAGTTCGAGCCAGCCGGGGTAGTCCGGGCGCGTGCCGTCCCCGGCCTCGACGCGGACCCCCGCGGCCTCGATGAGCGGGACCAGCGCGGCGGCCTGGAACAGCTCGCCGTGCAGGGCGACGGACTCCGGGGCGGGCGCGGGTGCCGCGGTGTGCGGCTCGGCCTTCTCGGCGTCGTCTCCGTAGGCGTACCAGCCCTGGCCCGACTTGCGTCCCAGACGCCGTGACTCGACGAGGCGGCGCTGGGCGAGGGACGGGGTGAACTTGGGGTCCTGGAAGAACGACTCCCACACCGAGCGGGTGACGGCTTCGTTGACGTCCTGGCCGATGAGGTCGGTGAGTTCGAAGGGGCCCATCTTGAAGCCGCCGCACTCGCGCAGGACCGCGTCGATCGTCGCGGGGTCGGCGGCGCGCTCCTCGTGGAGGCGCAGCGCCTCGGCGTAGAAGGGCCTGGCGACGCGGTTGACGATGAACCCGGGGGTGTCGGCGCAGCGCACCGGCGTCTTGCCCCAGGCCTTCGCGGTGTCGTACGCGCGCGTGGCCGCCGCTTCGTCCGTGGCGTGGCCGCTGACGACCTCGACCAGGGGCAGCAGCGGGGCGGGGTTGAAGAAGTGCAGTCCGACGAAGCGGCCGGGGTGCTTCAGGGCGCCCGCGACGGCGGTCACGGACAGGGACGAGGTGTTCGTCGCGAGCAGACAGCTCTCGGCGACGACCTCCTCCAGGTCCTGGAACAGCCGCTGTTTCACGTCCAGTTGCTCCAGGACGGCCTCGACGACGAGGTCGCACCCGGCGAGGTCGGCGAGGTCCTCGACGGCGCTCAGGCGGCCGGTCGCGGCGTCGCGGGCGGCCGCGTCGAGGCGGCCCTTCGCCACGAGGCGGTCGAGGCGGGCGGTGATCGCGGCGGCCGCCGTCTTCGCGAAGCCGGGCGCGGCGTCGTACAGCCGCACGGGGTGGCCCGCCACCAGCGCGACCTGGGCGATGCCCTGGCCCATGGTGCCGGTGCCGACCACGGCGACGGGGCCGCTGAGATCGAGTGCTGTCATGCTCGCGATCCTCCCGCACGGGGGTGTTGGCCGGGGAACAGGGGTCTTGGCCAGGGGTTCGGGGCAGCCGGGGGGAGGTTTTCCACAGGTTCGGCAGACCCCCTTGTACCGACCGATCGTTCGGTTACTCTAGCTCTGTCCAGCTGTTCCTGCCCACTGCCCCTGCCCAGCTCGCCAGCTCGAAGGAGAGCTGACTCGACGAGGAGTTGGTCCCTCATGGCCGCCGAACTCACCGCGCACCAGCTGATCGCCAAGCACCGGCCCACCCTCGACCAGGCGCTGGAGACGATCCGCACACGCGCGTACTGGTCGCCGCACCCCGAACACCCCAAGGCCTACGGGGAGAACGGAAGCCTGAGCCTGCCCGAGGGCAAGGCGGCCTTCGAGGCCCTCCTGAACAGCCCCTTCGACCTCGACCAGCCGGGCACCGACGACTGGACGGGCGCGGAGACCTCGCCGTTCGGCCCCGAGCTGGGCATCACGTATCCGCATCCGGACGTGGACACCCTGCTGCCCGCCATGCGGGCCGGGATGCGCGCCTGGCGCGACGCGGGCGCGGAGGCCCGCGCCGCGGTCTGTCTGGAGATCCTGTCGCGCATCAGCGCCCGCACGCACGAGTTCGCGCACGCGGTCATGCACACCAGCGGCCAGGCCTTCATGATGGCGTTCCAGGCCGGCGGCCCGCACGCCCAGGACCGCGGCCTGGAAGCGGTGGCGTACGCCTTCGCGGAGCAGTCCCGCACCCCGGAAGCCGCGGAGTGGACCAAGCCCCAGGGCAAGCGCGACCCGCTCGCACTGACCAAGCGCTTCACGCCGGTCGGGCGCGGCATCGCCCTCCTGATCGGCTGCAACACCTTCCCCACATGGAACGGCTATGCGGGCCTGTTCGCCTCCCTGGCCACCGGCAACCCCGTCCTGGTCAAGCCGCACCCGCGCGCGGTGCTGCCGCTGGCCCTGACGGTGCGCGTCGCCCGCGAGGTCCTGACGGAGGCGGGCTTCGACCCGAACCTGGTCGCGCTCGCCGCCGAGCGGCCCGGAGAGGGCATCGCCAAGACCCTCGCCACCCGCCCCGAGATCAAGATCATCGACTACACGGGCTCGACGTCCTTCGGCGACTGGCTGGAGGCCAACGCCCGCCAGGCGCAGGTGTACACGGAGAAGGCGGGCGTCAACACGGTCGTCGTCGAGTCGACCGACAACTACAAGGGAATGCTGTCGAACCTGGCGTTCTCCCTGTCGCTGTACAGCGGCCAGATGTGCACGACCCCGCAGAACCTCCTGATCCCCCGCGAGGGCATCGCGACGGACGCGGGCGCGAAGTCGTACGACGAGGTGGTCGCGGACCTCGCGGGCGCGGTCGACGGCCTCCTCGGCGACGAGGCCCGGGCCAACGGCATCCTCGGCGCCCTGGTCAACCCGGACGTGAAGGCCCGCCTGGACGCGGCCCCCGGCATCGGCGAAGTCGCTCTCGCCTCACGGCAGGTCAGCAACCCGGAGTTCCCCGACGCCGTGGTGCGCACCCCGGTGATCGTCAAGCTCGACGGCGCCAAGCCGGACGCCGAGGCGGCGTATCTCAGCGAGTGCTTCGGCCCGGTCTCGTTCGCCGTCGCGGTCGACTCGGCGGCGGACGCGGTGGAGTTGCTGCGGCGCACGGTGCGCGAGAAGGGCGCGATGACCGTCGGGGCGTACACGACGTCCGCGGAGGTGTCCTCGGCCGTCGAGGAGACCTGCCTAGAGGAGAGCGCCCAACTGTCGCTGAACCTCACGGGCGGCGTCTATGTGAACCAGACGGCGGCGTTCTCGGACTTCCACGGCTCCGGCGGCAACCCGGCGGCGAACGCCGCGCTGTGCGACAGCGCGTTCGTGGCCAACCGCTTCCGCGTGGTGGAGATCCGCAAGGAGGCATGAGCCGGACGGCGCCACGGCCCCCGCGGGAGCAGGCTCAGGCCTGGGCCTTCGGGGGCCTTCCCGACGACCAGTGGAACAGCGCCATCGCGACGCTCGTGGCGAGGTTGTAGCTCGACACCTGCGGCCTCATCGGCAGCGCCACCAAGTGGTCGGTCCGGGCGCGCAGTTCGGCCGACAGGCCGCTGCGCTCGGACCCGAAGGCCAGCACGGCGTCATCCGGGATCTCGACGCCCCGGATGTCCTCGCCCTCCGCGTCCAGGGCGAACAGGGGCCCCTTGGGCAGCTCCCCGACGTCCACGCGCTCCACGGCCGTCGCGAAGTGCAGGCCCGCGCCACCGCGCACGACCGTGGGGTGCCAGGGGTCGAGGGTGCCGGTCGTCACCACTCCCGTCGCGCCGAAGCCCGCCGCGAGCCGGATCACCGCCCCGGCGTTGCCGAGGTTGCGGGGGTCGTCGAGGACGACCACGGGGGCGACCCTGGGGGTGTGCTCCAGCGCCCGCAGGTTGGCGCCGCGCGACGGACGTACCGCCAAGGCAGCCACGGCCGTGGGGTGAAGCCGGGGCACGAGCGCGCGCAACGTCGCCTCGTCGGTCTCGGCGAGCAGCGCGTCGAGCGCGTCTGAAACGTCCGGCGCCAAGTCCTGCGCGAGGGCGAGGACGGCGGCCTTGTCGCTGGTCAGGGCCACAGGGATGGAGGCTCCGAAGCGAAGCGCGTGCTTCAGGGCGTGGAAGCCGTCCAGGAGTACGGAGGTGTCGGCGAGGCCTTGCCAGACACGGACCGGCTCGGACGGCTCCCCGCTCCGCGGACCACGGTCACCCGCGCCGTCCGTACGACTGCTACCGCTCATCGCCCACTACCGCCGCTGTTTCTCCGACCCGTACCGCCACTGCCGCTCACGCACCGAAGCCTACGCGCGCGGGCTCAGCGGCATCCCGGGGCTGTTCCTCCCCTGGCGGCCCCTGCGGCACCTCCGCGCGGGAAAGCCGCGGCACCCGCGCGAGCAGCCGCTCGCGCGTGCGGGCCACCCAGCGGCCGAGGCGCCGCAGGAACGACGTGGGCAGGAACACCGCGTCGGCGGCGATCATCGCGAGCGAGAAGAACGGCAGCCCCAGGACGACGGCGATGACGGCGTGCTCGAAGATCATCACCGCGAGCAGCACGTTCTTCACGCGCCGGTTGAACAGCGTGAACGGGAAGGCGACCTGCACGGCGACCGTCCCGTACGTCACCAGCATCACCAGGACGCCGTGCGAGGTCAGCAGGTCGGCGAGCTCGGGCCAGGGCGAGAAGTAGTCGAGCTGGAGCGGGTAGTAGACGGCCGTCCCGTCCTGCCAGCGGCTGCCCTGGATCTTGTACCAGCCCGCCGTGGCGTAGATGAGGCACGCCTCGACCATGATCACCAACAGGGCGGCGTTGTGGGCGAGGTTGGCGACGACGTCGAGCAGCACACGCGCCTCGCCGTCCGGCGCGCGCCGGACGGCCGCCCACCACAGCCCGTGCGCGACCCACATCCCCCAGAACAGCAGCAGCCAGAACCAGCTGAGCTCCCCCAGGAACGTCACCACGGACAGCGCGAGGCCGAGCACCCACCACAGGGCGGGACCGACCCGGTCACCCCCGCCCACACGGCCTCCACCGTCGGCATGCAGGTCGTCATCAACGGCACGGCTGCCGTCCGCACCAAGGCTGCCGCGGTCCCCATGGTCGTGCTGCGGGGCACGCGCGCGTGCCGCCCGGCGCGCGTCCAGGGACCAGACCTGGCCGCACCGCGTGAACACCAGGTAGATCGCCATGAGGTGGATGACGTTGTCGCCGCCGTCCCCCATGAAGATGCTGCGGTTCTGCAGCGAGAGCACACCGATCATGAAAAGGACGGACATGGTGCGGGTGCGCCAGCCGACGAGCAACAGGGCGCTGGAGACGATCGCCAGGAAGTAGACGATCTCGAACCACAGCCGGCCGTCCGACCACATCAGCGCCGTGAAGGCGTCGTTGGCGGAGATGAGCTGCCGCGCCATGTCCCAGCTCCACGGGCCGTCGGGCCCGTACAGCTCACGCCGGTGCGGCAGTTCACGCAGCAGGAAGAGCAGCCAGGTGGCGGCGAAGCCGATACGGACCACCGCGGTCTGGTACGGACCGAGGGCCTGGGCCGTGACACGCTGCACGCCCCGGGCGAGCGGATCGAAACTGATCACCGGACGCCCCCGTTCTGCGCCACGGCCACATCTCTGCGCGCGCGGTCCTCACCGGCCAGCGGCAGGTCGCCCGGCGTGACCGACCACCACGGAAGCACCCGCAGCACGGGCTTGCCGTTGATCTTCTCGTCACTCCACTCCGGCGGCTGTACGGCCGTGGTCCGGGACCTGACCTGCACCTGGTCGAACGCCTCCCCGCGGGCGAGCGGCTCGTGCCGGTGGAGGCGCAGCAGCACCATGCGGCGGATGTAGCGCTCCGACAGCTCGCCGCGCAGACCGGTGGGACGATTCTGCGCGTCGTGCGTGGAGACGAAGAAGTCCCAGCCGCGGCGCAGCTCGTTCTGCTGCGTGTGGCTCGGCAGCAGGTTGTGGTCGATGGCGGCGCCGTCCTGTGCGGACAGGTCGTACCAGCGTGTGGTCCGGCCGGTGCCGTCTGCGGTGCGAATCTGCGCGCGGACCTGCACCGCCACGTTCTGCTGCAGCGGGTTCGGCGCGAACAGCTTCCAGTTCTGCTCGAACTCCGGGTAGATCCAGTCGTCGACGGTCCGGCCGTGCTCCTTGCTGACGGTGTTCGACGGCGCCACGTGCAGGAACACCATCCCGACGTGGACGCAGACGGTGGCGACGACCACGGCGAGGACGAGGGCGGCGACGACCTGCGAGCGGCGGGAGAGGGCGGCGATGCCGGTACGGGCGGGTGCGGCACCGGAGTCTGCGGGTGCGGGTGCGGGTGCGGCGGAGCCTGTGGGTGCGGGTGCGGCACCGGAGTCTGCGGATGCGGATGCGGCCGCGGAGCCTGTGGGTGCCGATGCGGCGCCGGAGCCTGTGGGTGCCGCGTCAGGGCCCGTGGGCACGGCATCGGAGCCCGTGGGTGCGGCGTCGGACCCGGCGGATTCGCCGCCCACATCCTTGTCGTGCCTGTCCATCTCGCCCCGTTCCTCGACCCCACGACCGAACCCTGCCGCCGGAACCGTACTCAGGCCCGCCCGCCAGGCCCAGCGTCCCGGAGGTTATCCACAGGGTTGACACCTTATGGCGAGGCGCCGCACCATTGAATTCCAACGAACCGAACGATCGGTCGGTCGGCGGGTTCGACGGAGTGCCGGAAAGCCGGTTTGCGAGGCGCACCGGCAGGACGAGAGTTGCCGAGACACTGCCCGAGGTCGAGGGGGACCGAGATGGCGACAGCGCACCAGCCGTTCACCACGGCACCGCACAAGCCCGCGGCCGCCGCCGTGGACGGCGCCGTGGACACCACGGTGCTGGAGTCGGCCTTCGACGCGGCCGTCGCGGCCGACGAGCGCATCGAGCCGCGTGACTGGATGCCGGACGCCTATCGCGCCACGCTCGTGCGCCAGATAGCGCAGCACGCCCACTCCGAGATCATCGGCATGCAGCCCGAGGCCAACTGGATCACGCGCGCGCCGTCCCTGCGCCGCAAGGCGATCCTGATGGCCAAGGTCCAGGACGAGGCGGGCCACGGCCTGTATCTGTACAGCGCCGCGGAAACGCTCGGCGCGAGCCGCGACGACCTCCTCGACAAGCTCCACTCGGGCCGCCAGAAGTACTCATCGATCTTCAACTACCCCACCCTGACCTGGGCGGACGTAGGCGCCATCGGCTGGCTCGTGGACGGCGCGGCGATCACCAACCAGGTCCCGCTGTGCCGGTGTTCGTACGGCCCCTATGCCCGCGCGATGGTCCGCGTCTGCAAGGAGGAGTCGTTCCACCAGCGCCAGGGGTACGAACTGCTGCTCGCCCTCAGCCGCGGCACCGAGGCACAGCACGCGATGGCCCAGGACGCCGTAGACCGCTGGTGGTGGCCGTCGCTGATGATGTTCGGCCCGCCGGACGCGGAGTCGTCGCACTCCGAGCAGTCCATGACCTGGAAGATCAAGCGCCACTCGAACGACGAGCTGCGTCAGCGCTTCGTGGACATCTGCGTCCCCCAGGCCGAGTCGCTCGGCCTGACGCTCCCCGACCCGGACCTGAAGTGGAACGAGGAGCGGGGGCAGCACGACTTCGGCCCCATCGACTGGAGCGAGTTCTGGTCGGTCCTCAAGGGCAACGGCCCGTGCAACGACCAGCGGATCACGCAGCGCAGACGAGCCCACGAAGAGGGCGCCTGGGTGCGTGAGGCGGCGGCCGCGTACGCCGCCAAGCAGAGCGAGCGCAAGGAGGCGACCGCATGACCGGCTCGACCGAATGGCCGCTGTGGGAAGTGTTCGTGCGCTCGCGCCGCGGCCTGTCCCACACGCACGCGGGCAGCCTGCACGCCCCGGACGCCGAGATGGCCCTGCGCAACGCCCGGGATCTGTACACCCGCAGGAACGAGGGCGTCTCCATCTGGGTCGTGCCGTCCGCGGAGATCACCGCCTCCTCGCCGGACGAGAAGGACTCCTTCTTCGAGCCCTCCGCCGACAAGCCCTACCGCCACCCGACGTTCTACGACATCCCGGAAGGAGTGAAGCACCTGTGACCCCCACGCCCACGACCCCCGCACCGTCGGCCACCGAGGCCGCGCCCGCCGCCACCCCGGCCCCCGACGCCCCCGCCGTCCACACCGCGGCCCTCGCCCTGGGCGACGACGCCCTGGTGCTCTCGCACCGCCTGGGTGAGTGGGCGGGCCACGCCCCCGTCCTCGAAGAAGAGGTGGCCCTGGCGAACATCGCGCTGGACCTGCTCGGCCAGGCCCGGGTGCTGCTCTCCCTGGCGGGTGACGAGGACGAGCTGGCGTATCTGCGCGAGGAGCGCTCCTTCCGGAACCTCCAGCTGGTCGAGCAGCCGAACGGCGACTTCGCCCACACCATCGCCCGCCAGCTGTACTTCTCCGTGTACCAGAACCTCATGTACGGCCAACTGGCCGCGACGGACAGCCCGTTGGCGCCGCTCGCCGCGAAGGCCGTCAAGGAGGTCGCCTACCACCAGGACCACGCCGAGCAGTGGACGCTCCGGCTCGGCGACGGCACGGCCGAGAGCCACGAGCGGATGCAGCGCGGCGTGGACGCCCTCTGGCGCTTCACCGGCGAGATGTTCGCGCCCGTGGCCGGTCTCGACCTCGACCGGGAAGCCCTGCGGGAGCAGTGGACGGCCACGGTCACCGCCGTGCTCCAGAAGGCGACGCTCACGGTGCCCGAGGGCCCTCAGAGCGGGGCGTGGACGGCCGGCGCCGGACGCGAGGGCCTGCACACCGAGTCGTTCGGCCGGATGCTCGCCGAGATGCAGCACCTGCACCGCAGCCACCCGGGGGCGTCATGGTGACCAAGGCCCCCCAAGCACCCACGGCGACGCACACCGAGCCCGTCGGCCCCTCGGCAGCCATGGCACCCACGGCACCCGCCGAGTCGGCGACGGCCCCCGCGCCCACGGCCCTCGAAGCCCGGCTCCACGCCCTCGCGGGCTCCGTGCCCGACCCCGAGCTGCCCGTCCTCAGCCTGGCCGAGCTCGGCGTGCTCCGCTCCGTCCGGGTCGGCGCCACCGGCCATGTGGACGTCGAGCTGACCCCGACGTACACGGGCTGCCCCGCCATAGAGGCCATGAGCGCGGACATCGAGCAGGTCCTCCGCGAGGACGGCCAGGACGACGTCACGGTGCGCACGGTGCTCTCCCCCGCCTGGTCGACGGACGACATCAGCGCCGAAGGCCGCCGCAAGCTCGCGGAGTTCGGCATCGCGCCGCCCCGTCCGCACGCCGCCGAAGGACCGATCCCGCTCACCCTCACGGTCCGCTGCCCGCACTGCGGCTCCACGGACACCGAACTGCTCAGCCGCTTCTCCTCCACCGCCTGCAAGGCGCTGCGTCGCTGCGTCACCTGCCGGGAGCCCTTCGACCACTTCAAGGAGCTGTGATGGCGCGCTTCCACCCGCTCCGCGTGGCGGCCGTCGAGGAGCTCACCGACGACTCCGTGACGCTGACGTTCGAGGTGCCGCCACACCTCCGCGAGGAGTACAGATACGCCGCCGGCCAGCACCTCGCCCTGCGCCGCGTCGTCGACGGCACGGAGATCCGGCGTACGTACTCGATCTGCTCCCCGGCCCCGGACCCCCAAGCTCCCGGTGAGCCCAGGCAGTTGCGGGTGGGGGTGCGCGTGGTGGAGGGCGGCTCCTTCTCGACGTACGCGCGCAAGGAGGTCGTCGTCGGGGACTATCTTGAGGTGATGACCCCGGCGGGCCGCTTCACTCTGGATCCGGCTCCGGGGAGGTATGCCGCGGTGGTCGGCGGCAGCGGGATCACACCGGTGCTCTCCATCGTCACCACGCTCCTCGAGCGCGAGCCGGACGCCGAGTTCTGTCTGATACGCAGCGACCGCACGGCCGCGTCCACGATGTTCCTCGACGAGGTCGCCGACCTGAAGGACCGCTGGCCGGACCGCTTCCAGCTGGTGACGGTGCTCTCCCGCGAGGAGCAGCAGGCGGGGCTCAACTCGGGGCGTCTGGACGAGGAGCGGCTCGCGCGGCTGCTGCCCGCGCTGCTGCCGGTCGAGGAGGTCGACGGCTGGTTCCTGTGCGGCCCCTACGGCCTGGTGCAGGGCGCGGAGCGGACGCTGCGGGCGCTGGGGGTGGCGCGGCGGCGCATCCACGAGGAGATATTCCATGTGGACGACGGCGTCACCACGGCACCGGCGGTGCCCGCCCCGGCGGACAGCACGGTCACGGTCACCCTCGACGGCCGCTCCGGCACCTGGCCGGTGCAGGCGGGGGAGTCCCTGCTCGACACGGTGCTGCGCAACCGCGCGGACGCGCCGTTCGCCTGCAAGGGCGGAGTGTGCGGCACGTGCCGGGCGTTCAAGGTGTCCGGCGAGGTCCGCATGGACCGGAACTTCGCGCTGGAACCGGAGGAGACCGAGGCCGGTTACGTGCTTGCGTGCCAGTCGCATCCGACCACGGACAAGGTGGAGTTGGACTTCGACCGCTGAGCGGCCCAGCACGCGGCGCCCGACCCGGGGCCCGGCGCCGGACCGCTCACCGGAGCACTGGCCGGACCACTCGCCATGCCTGTTCCCTTCCCGTAGAACGTGTTCTATCTTGACGACCCGTCAGAAACAGTGGCGGAGCCGACGAGACCGAACCGGCCGGTGCGGAGGGACAAGCAGTGGACTTCACCTTCACCGAGGAGCAGCAGGCGGCACTCGAGGCGGCCAAGGCGATCTTCGCCGGGGTCGCCCCGGACGGCGTGCCCAGCCCCGCCCTCACCCCCGGGGCCGTCGCGGAGGACTTCGACCGCGCGCTGTGGGCCAAGCTCGCCGACGCCGACCTGCTCAGCCTGCTGACGGCACCCGAGTACGGCGGGTCGGGCCTGGACCCCATCGCGCTCTGCCTGGTGCTGCGCGAGTCGGCGAAGGTGCTGGCACGGGTCCCGCTCCTGGAGAGCTGCGCGGCGGCGTACGCCGTCCAGCGCCACGGCGGCGACGAGTTGAAGCGGGCCGTCCTGGAGTCGGCCGCGCGCGGCGGGACCGTGCTGACCGTCGCCGCGAACGGCCGCACCGGTCACGACGGCGCCGAGCTCGCCGTCAGCGCGCGCCCCGACGACGACCACTGGATCCTGGACGGCCTCCAGACCGGCGTCCCCTGGGCCTACGACGCCGACATCACCGTCGTGCCCGCCACCGCCCCCGACGGCCGCGCCGTCCTCGCTCTCGTGCCGCGCGGCCTGTCCGGGCTCGCCCTCGCCGAGCAGTTCTCCACCAGCGGGGAGCGGCTCGGCGAACTCCGCCTGGACGCGGTGCGGGTCGACGCCCGGGACGTGATCACGGCGGACGGGGCCTGGGACTTCCTGCGGGACCTGCTCGCGACCGGCACCTGCGCGCTCGCGCTCGGGCTCGGTACGGGCGTGCTCGGCATGACGAGTGAATACACCGGCAAACGCGAGCAGTTCGGGTTCCCCGTCGCCACCTTCCAGGCGGTCGCCATGCAGGCCGCCGACCGCTACATCGACCTGCGCGCGATGGAGGTCACCCTCTGGCAGGCCGCCTGGCGCATCGGCTCACCGGACCGCGCGGGCGCGGGCAACGGCGGGCCGCTCCCGGTCTCCGGGGACGTGGCGGTGGCCAAGATCTGGGCGTCGGACGGCGTGCGCCGGGTGGTGCAGACCGCGCAGCACCTGCACGGCGGTTTCGGCGCCGACACGGACTACCCCCTGCACCGCTACCACGCCTGGGCCAAGCACCTGGAGCTCGCGCTCGGCCCGGCCGCGGCGCACGAGGACGCCCTGGGCGACCTGCTCGCGGCGCACTCCCTCAGCTGAGACGACGGCTCACGACCGGACGACGGCGCACCACACCCACTCGCACTCCCACGCCGTACAGGAGCACGGAGCCCGACCGGACCGGATCGCGGAGCCCGACCGGGCTGGATCACGGAGACCGACCGGGCTAGATCACCGTGCCGGGCTGGTCCTTGTCGTCGACGACGGTCTTGCCCGAGGCCTCCCAGACCTGCATGCCACCATCGACGTTCACCGCGTCGATGCCCTGCTGCGCGAGGTACATGGTCACCTGGGCGGAACGGCCGCCGGACCGGCAGATCACATTGACCTTGCCGTCCTGCGGCGCCGCCTCGGTCAACTCGCCGAAGCGCGCGACGAAGTCACTCATCGGGATGTGCAGTGCCCCCGGCGCGTGACCCGCCTGCCATTCATCGTCCTCACGGACGTCAAGGAGGAAGGCTCCGTCCGAGAGGTCGCCGACCGTGACCGTGGGCACACCAGATCCGAATTCCATGCATCCGACGCTACCCGACCGCCATCACCCCGGCGGCGCCCACCCACGGCACACGGCGGGCGGCACCGGAGGCCGACGGGCACGGCACGGCACCGCACTGCCGTCCAGCTCGGGCGGCCAGGCGGCCAGGCCCTCAGGCCGTCAGCCGCTCCAGCTCCGCCTCGCGCTCCGCGACCTGCGCGAGCAGCTGCTCGGCGATCTCCTCCAGGAGCCGGTCCGGGTCGTCGGGTGCCAGCTTGAGCATCGACCCGATCGCGCTCTCCTCCAGCTCCCGGGCCACGACGGAGAGCAGCTCCTTGCGTCGGGCGAGCCATTCGAGCCGGGCGTACAGCTCCTCGCTCGGGGTGGGCCGCAGCTCCTCGGGCACAGGACCAGCGGCCCACTCGGCGAGCAGCTCCCGCAGCAGCGCCTCGTCGCCACGGCCGTACGCGGCGTTCACGCGGGTGATGAACTCGTCCCGCCGCTCGCGCTCCTTCTCGTCCTGCGCGAGGTCGGGGTGGGCCTTACGGACCAGATCCCGGTAGAGCTTGCGGACCTCGTCGCTCGGCCGCACCCGCTGCGGCGGCCGCACGGGCTGCTCGGTGAGCATCGCCGCGGCCTCGGGGAACAGCCCGTCGCCGTCCATCCAGCCGTGGAACAGCTCCTCGACCGCCGGCATCGGCAGCACCCGCGCCCGCGCCTCGTCCGCCTTGCGCAGGTCCTCCGGGTCACCGGACCGCGCCGCCACGGCCTCGGCGATCAGGGCGTCCAGCTCGTCCAGGCGCGAGTACATCGGGCCGAGCTTCTGGTGGTGCAGCCGGGAGAAGTTCTCCACCTCGACCCGGAACGTCTCCACCGCGATCTCGTACTCGATCAGCGCCTGCTCGGCGGCGCGCACGGCCTTCTCAAGCCGCTCCTCGGGCCGCGCACCGGCACCCGCCTGACCGTCCGCCGCCGCCGCACTCGGCTGCGCCGCCGTCTCGTGCGGCTGCTCCGCCGTCTCGTGCGGCTGCGCGGCCGCCTCCTGCGGCTGCTCGGGCGTCTCAGGGCTCGTCGGCTCGGCTTCCGGGGTCGTCACCTGTCCAGCCTAGGCCACAGCTCCCGGGGTCCCGGTTTCCTGGTCCGCGGCCCGCAGCCGCCCCTCCCGCACCGCGGCGACCAGCTGGGCGTGGTCGACCTCCGTGCGGTCCGCGTACGTCACCGCGAAGGCGGCCACGGCCTCGTCCAGCTCGTCGTTCTTGCCGCAGTACCCGGATATGAGCCGGGGGTCGGCGCTGTGCGCGTGGGCGCGGGCGAGCAGGGCGCCGGTCATGCGGCCGTAGTCGTCGAGCTGGTCGGCGGCGAGGGCGGCCGGGTCCACGCTGCCCTTGCGGTTCCTGAACTGCCGTACCTGGAAAGGCCGTCCGGAGATCGTCGTCCAGCCGAGCAGGAAGTCGCTGACGACCTGCATGCGCTTCTGGCCGAACACGACCCGTCGGCCCTCGTGCTCGCTCGCCTGCTCCTTGAAGCCGGCCACGGGCAGGTGCGGCAGCAGCGCGGAGGGCCCGGCCTCCTTGACCTGGAGGACCAGCGGCTCCCCCCGATGGTCGAGGAGCAGCACCACATAGGAGCGCAGTCCGACGCTGCCGGTGCCCACGACGCGGAAGGCGACGTCCTGGATGGAGTACCTCGCGAGGAGGGGGAGGCGGTCCTCCGGCAGGGTGGTGCGGTACTCGCCGAGGGCCGCGGCGACCGCCGCGGCTTCCTCGTCCGGTGTCCGCCGCAGCACCGGGGGCGCGTCGACGAAGCGCCGGGGCGTGACGTGGCCCGCCGGGGTCCCGGCGCCCGGGACCGGTTCGGTGGACTTGGCGGCGAAGCGGGCGCTCGTGTTCTGCCGGGCCTTCTCGGAGACGCGGTCGAGGGTGCCGAGCAGGTCGCGGGCGTCGGTGTGGGAGACCAGCTCCTCGTCGGCGATGGCGTTCCAGGCGTCGAGGACGGGGAGCTTGGCGAGGAGGCGCATCGTGCGGCGGTAGGCACCGACGGCGTCGTAGGCCGCCTCGGCGCACGTGGCGTCGTCGGCGCCCGCCTCGCGTCCGGCGAGCACGAGGGAGGTGGCGAGGCGCTTGACGTCCCACTCCCACGGCCCGTGCACCGTCTCGTCGAAGTCGTTCAGGTCGATGATGAGTCCGCCGCGCGCGTCGCCGTAGAGACCGAAGTTGGCCGCGTGGGCGTCGCCGCAGATCTGGGCGCCGATGCCGGTGAGCGGGGTGCGGGCGAGGTCGTACGCCATGAGTCCGGCGGAGCCGCGCAGGAAGGCGAAGGGGGACGCGGCCATCCTGGCCACCCTGAGCGGCGTCAGCTCCGCGAGCCGTCCTCTGTTGGTCTCCTCCATCGCGGAGACGGGGTCGGGGCGGTGGTCGTCCGCGACGAACTCCGCGTGCGCGGAGCGCGGGGTGTGCCCGCGCAGCGCCTTGCCCTCCTGCTTGGGCCGCACAGGCCCGGCGGAGCCCCCGGGCACAATCCCGCCCGTACCGCCCGTACCGCCATCGGGCCAGTGCGCGAACCCCTCCACGTGCGGCAGCCGACGAGCGCCCGGCCGCTCGTCGGCTCCCGCGAACGCCTCTCCGTACCCGCCCACACCCATCGCCGCCCCCGCTGCTGACACACGGCCGTCGTCGGCCCCGCGAACCCGGTCGCGGGCCCCGCGCACTCGATCGCCGGGCCTCGCGCACTCAACTGACACCGACGGTACCCCGCCCGCGAATCCCCGTCACAGCCTGTGGACAACTCCCCCACAACGGCCATCGTGACGGCCCCGGCGACGGCCCCCGCGGCAGCCACCATGACGGCCCGACGGCGAAGTCACCGCCACACCCCGCTCAGCGTCTTCCAGGGATCCGTGACGGCGAGCCTGTTCACATGGCCCAGCCACGTCGTCGTCCCGGCCCTGGCCACAGCCACCCCCCGGGACGGGGCACCGGTCCGGAGAGTGACGGATTCGAGGCGGTAGGAGCGTACGGCCAGCTCTCCTGGGATGCCCTCGAACGGTACGAAGAGGTCCAGCGGCGCCTTCGCCCGGCCTCCTTCCGGGCCGGTGGTCCCTCCCCCCGGGCCCGTGGTCCCCGACCCCACCGTCCGGCGCCCCAGGATCCCTCCATGCATGAGCTCCACAGATCCGCCGGGCAGCGGCGCGAGCACCCCCGGAGCATCGGGGAAGACGGCCTCGGTCCTCCCGCCCGCGGTCGTGTAGGCGCCGTACACCTTCTCCGTGTGCGGCTGCGACTGCCCCAGGGCGATCAGTCCCGCGCCGAGCGCGGCGAGGGTGATCAGGCCGCGCACGGGGTTGCGGGCACCCGAGGCGCGGTACATCAGGGCGAGCCGGTACAGCACGTATCCGATGACACCGGCCAGCAGGGACAGCCAGCTCAGGGCGCCCCATGCCCCGTACGCCATCAGTGAGCCGTGGGCGATGACCAGGAGGTTGAAGACGAGCACCCACGGATACAGCAGGCAGAAGGCGCCGAAGACGGCCCAGCCGTCGGGGAGTGTGCGCTCGGGGCGCGGGCCGCCGAAGACCGTCCAGTTCATGACCGCGCGGCAGTCGGCCATGCTCTTGTCCCGCAGGTTGGGGATGTTCACCCAGGCCATGAGGGCGATGTAGCCGTCGAGCCGGATGAACGGGAGCAGGTTGAGGATGCCGGTGAACGCGGTCATCAGGGCGCACAGGCCGAGGAGTTCGGCCAGTTCGCCGGAGCACAGGGCCGAGCCCGCGGCGAGCAGTCCGGCGGCCGCGAGCTGGCAGATCACTCCGGCCAGGGCGACAAGGACACGCTGGCCGCGGGTACGCAACCGCCACAGGTCGGTCACGTCGCAGAACATGGCGGGGGCGCAGTAGAAGAGCATGGCCCCGATGCGGTGCGGCCGGCCGCCGAAGCGGGCCAGGACGGCCCCGTGCGCGAGTTCGTGGACGGCGTTGACGGCGATGACGACGGCGGCGGCGATCAGCCAGTGCTGCCAGGGCATCGGATGCCAGGCGGCCTTGGCGACCTCGGCCGCGCCGAGGCTCACGGCGACGAGTCCGGCCAGGACGGCGAGCAGACAGCCCGCCGCCACCACACGGTTCGCCATCAGACGGGGCAGCAGGCGGCCCGGGGCCAGGAAGCCCGGCCGGTCGAGGACGGTGAACTGCAGGGAGGCGGGCGGCTGGAAGCGGAACCGGCTCTCCTTGGCGGGCGGGGTGTCCGTTCCCACCAGCAGGCCGAGTTCGGTGAACTTCCGCAGTGCCGCCTCGACCTGCTCCTGGGCGACGCCCGGTCCGAAGTCGGCTCTGACCTGCTGGAGGTCCCGGGTTCCGTCGAGGCCGCGCAGGAGAGCGGCGGCCCCGCCGCCCAGGCGGGTGAAGCGGCGGTGCCGCTCGTCCGCGATGGTCCAGGAGCGCTCGCCTTCCTCCGGCGGGAGGAACTCGATGTCCGGACGCAGCTCGGGCCGTACGGGAATGCCACCCTCCGGTACACCCTCCAAAACGTCGGACGCGCTGACCTCAGATGTGCTGACCCCCATCTCAGAGCGCCTCCGCAGTTCTCTCTCGCCTCAGCGCGCACACGAGCGCGACGGCGACATACCCGAGCAGTACGGCCACGGCGGCCCATGCCTGCAAGGGCATGGTCAGTTCGGGGTCGTGCAGCAGGGACAGCTGGGCGCCGCCCGGCAGGAACCGCCCGAAGGAGGGGGCGGCGACGATCAGGACGGCCTCGATGCCGGACGTGTAGGCCACGATGGCGATGACGGTGGCCACTTGGTTGCGGATCAGATACCCCAGCGCGACGCCCCAGGGCCCGGCGAGGGCGCTGATCACGACGATCATCGCGTTGAGCCGGATCATGTCGCCGGTGTACGTGGGCGCGTGGCCGCCGAGGACGGCGACCAGGGTGCTGGTGAGCACCGAGAGGACGCCCACGGGGATGCCGACGAGGAAGGCGACCAGGGCCTTGGCGGCGAGCACCCGGCCCCGCCGTGGGGTGATGAGGTAGGTGCGGGTCCAGGTGCGGTGCCGGTACTCACCGGTCACCAGGAGGGAGCCCGCGACCGTCGCGAAGAGCAGGCCCGCGAACCCCTGGCGGACGATCTGCTCGGCCGCGTCGGCGCCGGTGGTGCCCTGGTCGTTGACGGTCTGGATGGTTCCGTAGCCCGCCATCGCGATCAGGCCGAGGCCGATGGCCACGGTGTACAGGAGGCCGCGGCCTGCCCACAGCTTGCGGAACTCGCTTGCCAGTTCGCTGCTCATACCGCTGCTCATACCGCTGCTCATACCGCTGCTCATACCGTCGCTCATACCGCTGCCGCCTCCCGGTCGAGAACGCTGTGGAACGCGTCTTCCAGGGACGCTTGGTGCTCATGGGCCATCAGTGCGCTGACGGTGCCCGCGTAGCGCACGCGATGGCTGAGGACGACCACGTCGTCGGCGGTCTTCTCGATCTCGTCCAGGCTGTGGCTGGAGACCAGGACCGCGCCGCCGCCGTCGGCGAAGGCCCGCAGGAAGGCGCGCAGCCAGCGGATGCCGTCGGGGTCGAGGCCGTTGGCGGGCTCGTCCAGGACCAGCGCGCGGGGCGCGCCGATGAGGGCGCAGCCGAGGGAGAGCCGCTGCCGCATGCCCAGCGACAGTGCGCTGATCTTGCGGTGCGCGGCGTCGGTGAGGTCCACGGTCTCCAGGACGCCGTCCGCGGCCGTGACCGGCATGCCCAGGGAACGGGCGACCAGGCGGAGCTGGGCACGAACGGTGAGTGCCGGGTGCCCGGGCACGTCGGTGGTGGCCGCGCCGACGACCCGGGCGGGCGCGGGCAGGTCCCGGTAGGGGACTCCGTTGATCAATGCGGTTCCGGCCGTCGGGGCGGTGAGCCCCAGCAGCATGCGGAGGGTGGTCGATTTGCCTGAGCCGTTGCGGCCCACCAGGGCCGTGACGGAGCCGGCCGGGACTTGGAAGGACACCTCGTCGACGACTCGGCGGGAGCCGTAGACCTTGGTCAGGTCCTTGCAAACAATCGTTGGATCCACGCGGTTGACTTTCGGGTCTCGGGCATGTCAGCGCCTGCGCGCCAGAAGCCACCAAATGGCGGCGACCTCCACCACGGCCAGTGCCCACAGGCCGATTTGCAGGGCTCCGTCGCTGTTCTTGGCGAGGGCCGCGGTGCCGAGCAGCGCGGCGCTGAACAGGACGACGTAGGAATAGCGGTTATTCATGGACCAAATCCAATGGTGAGAAGACGACTTGCTTCTCTTGGAGTCTATGAGGGGCGCCGCTCGGAGCGTACGGCAGCCCAGCCGGCCCCGGGAGCGGAGTAGACGCACGCGCTCCCGGACGCCGACATGTGGCCGGTCTGCTCGCCGATCAGGTAATGCTGAGGCCGATGACGAACGCGGCACCGCCGGCAGTGGTCACCTGGACGACGTCGTTCCAGCCCGGCGCGTCCAGGGAGTCGAGCTCCTCGACGGCGAAGTCCGTGGAATCCTGCGGCATTTCGATGGAACCGTGGTTCATTCTTCTTCTCCTTTGTCAGTGATACGAGGTGGCATCACAGGCGTGCGAGATGGCACCTCAGTCGTACGAAGAGGTACGAGGTTTCGTCAGCGGGGGAGCAACCCGTCCGCCGCGCCAGGGGCGGGGCAGTACCCGCAGCGAGTGCGGGCGCTGCCCCGGGACCACTGGCCGAACCGGATCCGGTCGGATCAGGTCAGGGCGACGGCGCCGGCGATGCCGCCGACGATGCCCACGCCCGCGGCGAACCCGTCCATGAAGCCGGGTGCGGCCAGCTCCTCCATCTGCTCGACGGCGAAGTCACCGGCGACGGCGGAAGAGGTCAGCTGCTGCTCCATGTCGTTCTGCATGGTTGCTCCTTCGAGACGGCGGGCCGAGGCCCGCGAGGTGCGGTCCGGTTCGAAGCGAGCCGGACCGGTGTGGGACGGCGGGCCCGCGGCCCGCTCACGGGCCGGAGCCCGCGACGGGCCGAAACCCGCCTCCCGCGGTCCGGTTCAGTGCGAACCGGACCGAGTCTGTGGATGTCTCAGGTGAGCGCGATACCGGCGGTCAGGCCGCCGCCGATCGCCGCTCCCAGCCAGGTCTCCTTGTCCCAGCCGAGGAAGCCCGGGGCGTCCAGCGCCTCCAGCTCCTCGACGGCGAAGTCCTGGGCGAAACCGGTGCTGCCCGGCAGGGAAAGGGATTCGGCGTGCATGTCGTTTCCTCCTGGAGAACGTTTTCGCTGTGCTGCACACATCCTGCACACAGCGAAATGGCTCCGGGAAGCCATTTCCGCTCTCTCTGCGGCCGCAACTGCGTTGTGCCGCAGCGGGCTTTACGGCCGGGTAAAGAAATCCCTACGGTCCGCCGCGCAAAGACCTGCGGGCGCCACAGCCACCCCAACTTCCGTGCCAGGACCGGCTCCTGGGAATTCTCTTCGGTTGTTCCCGGCGTGCGTGCGGGTGTACTGATTGGTTATTCGATTTCATAGGGAAGGGCCGGGTAGTGGGGGACACAGCAGTGCAGGAATACGCGGAGCTCACGGAAGCCGAGGCCGCCGAGCAATTGAGTGCGTGGTTCGCGGGTGAAGTCGCCGGAGCGCGTACGGCCGCTCATTCGGTTCTCGTGCAGTCCGGTGGCGACGTCCGGGCCGTCGTGGAATCGGGCCTGCTCGCCCCCGGCGCGTGCGTGTTCGCCGCCGACGCCCACGTGGTCGCCGCCGGGCCCGCCGAACTGCCCGAGGGCGGCGGCCCGCGTGCCGTCGAGGTCGAGGGCGGCGTGGAGTACTCGGGCGACGAACTGGTCATGTCCGGCAATCTGTACGTGCAGGTCTTCGACTACGGCTCGCTGCCCTACCTGTCCGTGGCCGGGCCGACGGTGGTCCGCGTGACGGGTCCCGAGGACCACGAGGCCTTCCTCGACGATGCCGACCGCGCCCTGCGCGACGGCGTCTGGTCCGAAGGGCTCGCCCACCCCTCGGTGCAGCTCGCGGACCTCACCACCCTCGTCTCGCCGACGAAGGACACCGGCCTCGGCAGGCTCTACGTCACCGCCGACGGCCAGGTCCGCACCGGCGTGGGCGGCCAGGACCTGGGACCCGTCACGGCCGGGTCCGAAGCCCTGCGCGCGGCCCTCGACGCGGGCGCGGGCGACCCGTCGCTCGGCTCCGTCGTGCCGGACGACGTGCTGCGGGCCGGTGCGGCCGAGCGGCCGTGGCTGGGGCGCTACGCGAAGGCGCTGGAGGTACGCCGCCGACTCGCCCCGAAGTACGGAACGGACGTACGCGTCTCGGGCTTCGGCGGCCGTTTCACCGAGGGGCTGCCCGCGCATCCCGTCGAGTCCGCCGACGAGGTGCTCCTCGTGGAGGTCCTCGGCGACTTCCTGGCGGTCCGGACGCACGACTACCGCCTCTTCCGGCTCGGCAAGGGCTCGGCACGGCTCCTTGAGATCTTCAGCGCGCTGGGCGCGACGAGCCCGCTGGGCGCGACGAGTTCGCCGGACGCCGCGAACTCGACGGACGCCGCCCATGCCGCCGCCACGGCCGCCCGCCTCCTCGACATGACGGACGACGAGGCGCGCGACGCCCACGCCGCCCTCACGGCCCGGCTCGGCCTCGCGGGCGCACCCGCCGCCACGACGGGCGGTGCGTGACCATGCCCACCACCACGCCCGCCACCGGCACCGCGGCCCCCGCGCCCGCCGCAGACACCGCGCCCACCACCGCGCCCACCGCCGACGCCCCCGTCCCCGCCCTCTCCGGCCTGGCGGCCCACATAGCCCACACCCTCGCCGACTCCCTCACCGTCGGCGAGCTCTACGGCCCCCTCGGCGGCCCCGTCTACCACGAGCTCACCGCGGGCGACACGCACGAGGTCCGCGACGTGCTGGCCCTGCTGCGCGGCGTACCGGGACCGGTACTCGAACTCGCCTGCGGGTCGGGCCGGTTGACGCTGCCGCTGCTGGCCGCGGGGCACGACGTCACCGGCGTCGACACCTCCGCCAGCCTCCTCGCGGAGCTGCGCGACCGCCTTTCGGAGCCCGCCGCCCAGCGCCTCGCCCGGCGGCTGACCCTGGTCGAGGGCGACATGTGCGCCCTGGAGCTGCCCGGCCGCTTCGGCGCCGCGCTCCTCGGCACCACCACCATCGGCCTGGTCCCGCCCGCGGCCCGGCCCGGCTTCTTCCGCACCGTACGCGAACACCTGGAGCCCGGCGGCCTGTTCGTGCTCAGCGCGCACACGCCGTCCGCCGGGGACACCGGGCACGGCGACCAGCCCACCGTCCGCCCGGTGATCACCCCCCAGGCGGTCACCTTCGTCATCGACCAGGCCGAGCCCGGCCTCGACCAGCGCCAGGTCGCCATCCTGCGGCTGACCGCCGAGGGCGGCCCGCTGCTCCTGACGTCCACCGTCAACGTGCCGGACCCCGACACCCTCGCCGCGGAACTCCGGGACGCCGGGTTCGACCTCGACGAGGTCCGCACGGCCCGCCCCGCCGCCGGCGCCGCCGCCGAACTGAGCATCCTGGTCGCTAGGAGCACCCGATGAGCACCGCCACCCCCACGCCCCTGAACGCCCCCACAGCCGTGGCCGCACCCACCGCCCCCGGCACCCACTACCCCCTGTGGGAGTCGCTGCTGCCCGCCGCCGAGCAGGGCCGCATCGAGCGGCGGGCGGTCGGCGCCAAGGGCTCCCGGCTGCGCTTCGCCGACGCCAGTGAGGTCCTGGACGCCACCAGCGGCCTGTGGAACGTCAACATCGGCTACGGCAACGCGGCCATCGCCGACGCCATCGCCCAGGCCTGCCGCGACGCCTCGTACCTGAACCTGTTCCGCTACTCCCACACGTACGCGCTCCAGGCAGCCCGCGACCTGGTGAACGCCGCCGGTCCTGAGGCGTACCGGCGGGTGGTCTTCGCCACCTCCGGCGGCTCCGCGAACGACCTCGCGATGAAGCTCGCCCGCCAGTACGCGGTGCTGCGCGGGCAGCCCGAACGGCGGCTCGTCGTCGGCCTCAAGGGCAGTTACCACGGGCTGACCTACGGCGCGCACTCACTGACCGGCGAGGCGCTCGGCCAGCAGATGTACGGCGTGGACCTGCGCAACGTACGGCATGTGGACCCCTCGTCGCCCGACGAGCTCGAACGGTTCATGAAGCGGCACGGCTCCCAGGTGGCCTCGCTGGTGTGCGAGCCGGTCCTCGGGTCGGGGGTGCACCCGCTGTCCGCCGAGTTCGTCGACGCCGTCCTGAAGCTGCGCCGGGAGTACGGCTTCCTGCTGGTCGCCGACGAGGTGGCCACCGGATTCGGCCGTACGGGACCGCTGTTCGCCAGCTCCGCGTGGGCCGAGTCCCCGGATCTGCTGCTCACCTCCAAGGGGTTGACCAACGGCACCTGCGCGGCGTCGGCCGTCCTCGTCTCGCACGCGATCGCCGAGGCCTTCGAGCGGCACGACACCGTGCTGATGCACGCCGAGACGCAGGCGGGCACCCCGGCCTCGTGCGCGGCCATCACGACCACGCTGGAGCAGTTCGCCGAGCTGGACGTCCTCGCCGCCTCCGCGCGCACCGCGGAGCGCCTCGATACGCTCCTGGCCGAACTGACCGAACGAATCCCGGCCGTGCACAGCACCAGCGGTGTCGGCTGCTTCCGCGCGGTGCACCTGCGCGACGCCGACGGCGACCGGTTCGACGGGCAGGCCGTACAGGACGTCATCGCGGCGGTACGCGACCACGGCGCCCTGGTGTATCCGGGCCCCGGCTGCGTGCAGCTCGTCCCCATGCTGACCAGCAGCGAACAGGACCTCGACGACCTGGCCCACGCGCTGCTGCGGGGCCTGGCCGCGGCGGGCCGCCGATGACGACCGCCGTCGGCGCCGCCGCACGTCCCGCCGGGCCGCCCGCCGTCTGGCAGCGGGCCACCCGCGTGCACGTCGGGCAGGGGGCGATCGCCGAGGCGCTGGCGGCGGAGCGACCCGGCCGGGCCCTGCTCGTCGTGGACGCCCGACAGCCCGAACTGCCCAACACCATCGGCCGGTTGGCGCGGGCCACGCACAGCGAGCTGGTCCACGTCGACCCCGCGGACTGCGACCTGGAGACCAGCGTGCGCCTGGCCGAACGGCTCGGCGGCGCCGACTGGGTGGTCGCGGCGGGGGGCGGGTCCGTCCTGGACACCGTGGCCCTGGCGCGCCTGTTCGCCGCGGCGCCGGACACCGTGGCCCGGATCCGGCTCGGCGGCGGGCGCCCCGGGCTTGTGCGCGGGCCCGCGCCGAGCGAGCTGGGACCGTACCCCCGGCTGCTCGCCGTACCGACCACCGTGGGGACGGCCGCGGAGGTCAGCGCCGCCGCCACCGTCCTGGTCGGCGGCCACCGCAAGCTGGTCATGCATCCCCAGCTGGCGGCCGACGTCGCCGCGCTCGACCCGGCCGCGACGCGCACCCTGTCCCCCGCCGCCCTGCGCGAAGGCGCCCTGGAGGCGATCCTGCGCCTGTGCAACGGCTATCTGCCGCGGCCGGGACACCGGTTCCCGCCGACCGCCGACACCGAGGCCCGCGACCTGCTGCGCGACCTGGCGCACACCACGGGGTCCGGCGGCAGCGCCCTGGACGTCGCCGTGCTCAGCGCCCGCACCGTGCTCGGCTTCGCCGCCGTCGGCCGGGACTCCTTCGCGGGCAAGGTCTGGTACCTCGCCAACGAGCTGTCCGCCGTGGCCGGGGTGCGCAAGATGCCCGCGACCGTGGCGCTCGTCCCGGTCGTGTGGTCCCGCGTCCTCGACGGCGACACGCGCCTCGGCGACGCGGACCGGCTCCGGGCCGCCTGGACCGCCCTGCGCACCGGCCTGCCCGAGCTGCCCCTCGACCCCGTCCATGGCCTGCGGCACCTGGCCGGGGCCTGGGGCGTCGGCGGGCCGCTGCCCCCGGTCGACCCCGAAGCCCTGGCCGCCCGCGCGGTGCGCGCCTGGGGCGCCGGGCTGCCCATGCTCGACGGCTTCAGCACCCACGACATCGCGGGCCTCTACGCCGAGGCCCTCCAGGGAGCCCCCCAGTGATCGACTTCTCCGCCACCCTCGCCCCCGAGAACGGCCTGGCCTCCGCCTACGCCATCCGCCCCCCGCACCACCCCGACGAGCCCCTGTGGCAGGGCCTCGCGGAGCTGCACCGCGACCGCACCGGCGCCGACGAACAACAGGACGAGGCCCTCAGCCCCACGGTGGTGGGCGCCTATGGGATCTCCCCTTCGGACACGCTGACCCGCGCGGCGGGGGAGGCGGTGGAGCGGTTCGCGTTGTATCCGGTGGGGTCGGTGGGTCCGGTGGGGTCGGGGACCCTGGCGGACTCGGCGGACCCGGCGGACCCGGCGAACCCGGCGAACCCGGCGGACTCAGTCAGCCCGGCGGCCCTGGCGGACTCGGCAGACCCGGCGGACCCGGCGGATCCGGTCGCCCCGGCGGACCCGGCGCACCCGGCGGACTCGGCGGACCCGATGGGCCCGACGGACCCGGTGGGCCTGGCGAACCCGATGAACCCGACGGACTCGGCGTCCCTGGCGAACCCGGTGGGCCTGGCTGGCCCGGCGAACCCGGCGGACCCGACAGACCCGGTGTCCCTGGCGAACCCGGTGGGCCTGGCTGGCCCGGCGAACCCGGCGGACCCGATGGACCCGATGGACCCGACGGACTCAGCGAAACTGGCCGACTCAACCAACCCGGCAGACCCGGCGGACCCGACAGACCCGACAGACCCGGTGTCCCTGGCGAACCCGGTGGGCCTGGCTGGCCCGGCGAACCCGGCGGACCCGACGCACCCGACGCACCCGACGCACTCAGCGAAACTGGCCGACTCAACCAACCCGGCAGACCCGGCGGGCCCGGCGAACCCTGCGGACTCAGTCAGCCCGGCGGCCCTGGCGGACTCGGCAGACCCGGCGGACCCGGCGGACCCGGTTGCCCCGGTTGCCCCGGTTGCCCCGGCGAACCCCGCGCCCCTGGAAAACCCGGCGGACCCAACAGCCCCGGAGCACCCGCAGGCCCCACAGAACCCGCCGCACCCGCCGCACCCGCCGCACCCGCCCTCCAGCGAAGGCCGACTCGCCCGTATCGAGGACCTCGGCGCCGCCCCGGTGCTCGACCCCACCGCCCCCGGCGCGCACCTCGCCGCCGACGACGTCCTGGACCGTCCGCTGCGCTGGTACCCAGCGCGGTGGCTGGACAGCGGTGCTCCCCTTGAGGTGCCCGCCGGGCTCGTCGACTATCCCGCCCGCGCCGAGGACGCCGACGGCTTCGACCCCTCGCCCTCGGGGGCCGCGTCGGGCGGTACCCGGGAGCAGGCGCTGCGCTCCGCGCTGCTCGAAGTCGTCGAGCGGGACGCCTTTTTGACCGCCTGGTTCCACCAACTGCCGCTGCGCCTGCTCGACGCGGACCGCTTCGTCTCCGAGAGCCCTGATCCGCGCTCCCCGGGCATACGGCGGTTCCGGCAGGCCCTCGACGCCGCCCGCGCCCTCGGCCTGTCCCCCGTCCTCGCCCGCGTCCCCACCCAGGTGCCCGGCGTCGTCTGCACCGTGGGCGTCATCGTGGACACCGACGGCGCAGACGGCGGCCGACCGCTGGCCGCGGTCGGGGCCAGCGCCTCCGACGACCCCGCGACCAGCGCCGTCAAGGCCCTCCAGGAAGCCCTGCAGATCCGCTCGGCCCTGCGCCTCGTACAGCGCACACACCCGGCCCCGCACCCGTCCCGCCGCCCGCGGGGCGACCTGGAGCGCGCCCAGTACTTCGCGGCACCCGAGGGCGTACGGGCGGTGGAGCGCTGGGTCGCCACGTTCACCCCGGCCGAGACGGACACCACTGCCACAGACGCCGTCACCGTCACCGACCTGCTCGACGCCCTGCGCGCGCAGGGCGTCCGGCCCGTCGCCGTCGACCTCACCCACCGCCTGCCCGACCCCATCAGGGCCATGGGCTGGCACGCCGTCAAGGTGATCCCCGTCGGCATGCAGCCGCTGCGCATGGACGACCGGCTGGAGTTCACCTGGCACGGGCAGCGCCTCCAGGCCGCGCGAGCACGGTTCGGGTCCGGCCAGGACCCCGCCACAGCCGACCCCGAACCCCACCCGCTGATCTGACCGCGGCCCGCCGGAGCGCCGGAGCGCCGGGGCCTCACGCCGCCACGGCGCTCCGCAGCGTACGGGCCAGATCCGTACGCCCGCTGATCCCCAACTTCCGGTAGGCGTTGGTGAGATGGAACTCCACCGTCCGCTGCGTCACGTACAGCCGACCCGCGATGTCCTCGTTGCTCAGCCCCTGCACGGCGAGTTCCACGACGCGCCGCTGGCCCGCGGTCAGGGCGCGCGGGCCGACCTGGGAGTAGCGGCGCGGGCGCGCTCCGGTGGCGAGGAGCTTGTGGTACGCCTCCTGCGCCGCCCGCTGCGCCGAACCCGCCTGGGCCAGGCCCAGGGCCCGGCGCAGGATCTCCCGTGCGGACTCGGTCCGCCCGGCGGCGTGCAGGACGGTGCCCTGGGCGATCAGGGACCGGACCAGTTCGAGCCCGCAGCCCGCGTCCTCCAGGAGGAGCACCGATTCCTCCAGGAGTTCCGGGGCGTCGGAGCGGGCGTCGGCGAGGGCCGCGGCCCGCAGGCTCTTGGCGAGGGTGATCGGTGCGCCCCAGCGGCGGGCCAGGGCGAGTTCCTCGTCGCTGAGGCGCTGTGCCTCCTGCGACCGCCCTAGCTGACGGTGCAGCTGGGCGGCCTGGGACCGCCAGGCGATGCGTCCCGGGTTGTCGCCCGCATACCGGGCCAAGAGGCGTCCGCACTGCTCCAGATCGTGGAGCGCGGCGTGGATGTGGCCCTCGGCGGCACCGAGTTGGGCCCGCGCGGCCAGGAAGTGGGGCCAGAGCCAGTTCTCGGGCACGGTGCGCCAGCGCGGGTCGTCGGCGATGCGGCGCGCGTCCTGGGTCCGGCCGCTCTCGACCAGGGGCAGCAGCACGGCGGACGCCACGAGCGCCCCGTAGGGGTGCGGGTCGGGCAGCAGCCGCAGCGCCTCGTCGGCCGCCGTCCGGGCGCCGGGCAGGTCGCCCTGGTGGAAGCGGTTCTGGGCCTCCTGCGCACGCAGGACCGCCCGCATCGCCGGTGGCCTGCCGCCGAGGTCGAAGGCGCTGACCGTCTCGGTCCAGCGGCTCGCCGAATCGAGCCGGTCGGCGTGGCGGAGCGCCTCGATCGCCACCACGGCGACCCAGAGCGGCTCCCGCTCGGCGTCGAAGTAGTGCAGCGCGCTCTCGGCCGCCGTCACGGCCTCCGCCGCCGTCCCCATCCGCAACGAGGTGTGCAGCGCGTGGGCGGCGAGCAGGGCGCGCTCGCCGGAAGTCGAGCCGGGCGGTACGGCGTGCGGCGGTACGGCGTCCGTCGACACGGCGTCCAGCCGACCACCAAAAGGACCGCTCCCGACAAGCTCCGCCGCCGGCGCGGCCCCGTCGGCGGCGCCCGCCGCGATCGCGGCGATGGCCCGCTGCCCACGGATGCGGCGAAGCGCCTCGGCGTCGTCCGGAGGCGTCTCGGCGGCCTGTTCGTCGAGCAGTTCCACCGCCCGGTGGGCCTGGCCGCACTGGATCAGCCCGTCGGCGAGCAGCGGGACACCGCGGGCACGCAGGGCCGGATCGGCGGTGAGCTGGGTGCCCTCCTCCAGGTGCCGCACCGACGCCGCGACATCCGTACGCGACTCCAGGGCGCCCAACTCAAGGAGCATGGAAGCCCGTTCGGGCAGGAAGGGGGTCGCCTGTGCCGCGCGGCGCAGATAGCTGATCGCCCGGTCGGTGGCGCCCCGCGCGGACGCGTCGGTGGCCGCCGCCCGCAACACTCCGACCTGCCAGCGTTCCTGCGTCGGCTCGCTGGTCAGGATCAGGTCGGCCACCCTCTCGTGCGGTACTCCCCGGGTGAAGAGGAGATGGGCGGCGCGGGCCTGGATGTCGGCGCGTTCGGCGAGCGAGAGGTGACTGGAAAAGGCGGCTCGGACGACGGGGTGGACGGACCGGCGCGAGCCGTCGGCGCGCAGCAGCCCGGTCCGCTCCAGGAGGGTGAGCGCGGAGGACACACCGCGGTGGCTCAGCCCGGTCAGCTGCTGCAGCAGGCCGATGTCGGCCTCGTCACCGAGGAGGGCCGCCATCCCGGCCACGACGGTCAGGTCGTCGGGGTAGCGGGCCAGCCACTTCGGCACGACGACCTCCGCCACCCGGGCGGCGGCCTCGGCCGCCCGCGCGCGTTCACCGGCCAGCGGCGCGATGCCGCCGCGCGTGAACTCGCGGAGCAGCAGGGTCAGGAGCTGGGGATTGCCCCCGCTCAGGTGCAGACACTGGCGTACGAAGGCGTCGTCGGCCGGTTCGCCCAGCGCACCGACGGTCAGCTCCGCGACGGCCGCCGGTGGGAGCGGTCCGAGATCGATCGTGTGGCACAACGGGCTGAGCGCGAGTTCCGCCGTCAGCTCCTGATGGGCGGCGGGCACGTCCCGGTCCGTGGCCAGGACGATGAGGAGGGGCGCGCTGCGCAGGCGCCGCGCCAGGAAGTCGATCCACTGGGCGGACTGGAGGTCGGCGTAGTGGAAGTCGTCCACGACCATGAGCACGGGAGCGCGCTCCGCCAGCTGCGTCGTCTCCTGGAGCAGCCCTTCGAAGAGGCCGAACAGCCACTCGGTGGACGGTGGTTGGCCGGTGAGTCCGGTGTGGTCCACCGCCTTGAACAGCTGGCGGATCACGCCGAGGGCGAAGGTCTGCTCCATGGCACCGCACTGCGCCCGCAGGACGGTCATGTCCCGGGCCCGGCCGTGCCGGGCGAGGCGCTCAAGGAGGGCGGTCCTGCCCGTTCCGGGCGCGCCCTCGACCAGCACGACTCCTGGCCTGCGCACCCGCGCGTCCTCCAGCATGAGCAACAGCTCACCGACCTCACCGGCACGACCGACGAGAGCGGGTCCGGTGGGTTCGCGCTCGGCGTGCGGGGCGGGCGACGCGTGCGGGTCATGCGCCACGTCCGCGTCGTAGGACACGTCCGCGTCATGCGCCACGTCCGCGTCATAGGCCACGTCCGCGTCGTACGAGACGCGCGAGGCGTCGCCGTCGTGTGCTGTGCCCTCGGCTCGATTCATGTTCGTCCCCCGTGTGTTGTCGTTCGGGCAGCGTTCCGGCGCTGCTCCGCGGGGAGCTGTCAGTGGCTCCCCTGCCTCACTTGCCCCGGCCCTCGCGGCCGGGTCGTCAGATCGCGATCACGACGCGATCAGGTCGGGCAGCTCCCACTCGCCGCCCAGTCGGCTGAACGCGTACGCCGCCGACGTCATGGTCATGTGGTGGTGCCAGCCCGGATAGGACCGGCCGCCGAAGTCGGCGAGGCCGAATCCGCTCTCCAGCTCCTCCAGGCTGCGCCCGGCCCGTACGGCCGCCTGCGTCAGGGCGAGGAGCCGGTCGGCGCGGGCGTGCGTCAGGTTGGTGAGCCACCAACGGGACGGGCCGCGCTCGCGCGGGAGGGCCGGGAGCGCCGGGAGGGCGACGATCCGGTGGGTGCGGTGGGGCACCGGCACCGGGGCGTGCCGCGGTCCCGGCGGCGTACCCGGCACGGCGAGGAGGAAGCCACGGCCGCGCAGGTCGAGCCCGCGGGCGACGGCCACGGTGTCGATGCCGTCCGGCAGGTCGGCGACGACCGGCAGGGAGCTGTTGCCGGTGGCCCCGGCCAGGGAGTCAGCGAGGTCGAGGACCAGCTGCTCCGCCGGTGCGTCCGGCACCTCGTCGGGGACGCGGGCGCGCAGCCGGTGCGCGGGGTCGCTGCCCCAGAGGCCGGGCAGCAGCAGCCGCCAGTCGGCGGGAACGGCTTCCTCGGCGGTGGCGAGGAACCCGGCCAGACCCACCTGGCACGTGGTGTGCCGCCCGGCCGAGGCGACGAACCTGCGGTGCGCGCCGCACGAGTGCGGGCCGCGCTTGGGCAGCACGGCGCGGTCGATGACGTACGCCTGCGGGCCCATCCGGCAACTGGCCCACCGGGCCAGTTCCGCGCGGACCGGGGCCCAGGCCCAGGGGCTCGCGTTGATGAACTGGTGCAGGGACAGGAACGCGGTCGGCGAGTCCGAGACGGTGGCCGCGAGCCGGCGCACCGACTTCTTCCCGGGCGTGGCCAGCAGGCTCACCAGGAACGCGTGCGCCCACCGGCGCTGGTCGGCGCGCGGCAGCTCCGCGAAGACCTGTCGCGAGAACGCCGACACTGCGGACCTGGGTCCTGCGGTGACGTGCGTGACCATGATCTCTCCCCCGAGACAGCATGTGGACGGCGATCTTCAAAAACCATAACGAACATCTCTTTTTTTTCAAGACCCGCCCGGACCGTCACGCAGCGCACACATCTCCTCGCTCCCCATTCCGGGCATAGCTGCCCCCGTCGGGGCATACGCTCCCGCGGGCCCGTCGGCAGCGGCCCGGGAATGTTTCGGATAGTTGCGGAACTCCGCCGCATTTTCAGCAAGTCAGTATTGCGATACGCCCCCTTGACACTGAAGACTCGGCGCATCCCAGCAACGAGCCTGGCAGGACCGGGAAGTTGTGCCCCCGCCGGAGGGGCTCTCCATGTCCGTCGGTGAGCCACCGTGGAGAGAGCAGAACCATGCAGGAAAGAGCGGCCCGCACCCGAGCTCTCGTCGTGCGCGCCGCGGCCGGACTCTTCGCCCGTGACGGTTACGGAGACGTCACCTACCGCCAGATCGCCGCCGCCGCCGAGGTCTCCGTCGGCTCCCTGACCTTCCACTTCGCCTCGAAGAGCGAGCTGGCGGACACGGTCCAGGCCGAGGGCGCACAAGCCGCGCGGGCGGCTGTCGAACGCGTCACGGACGCGGGCGGGCCCGCCCTCGGGCAGGTCCTCGCCCTCACCGTCGAGCTCACCCGGCTCCTGGAGGACGACGTCTGCGCGTGGGCCGCGCTGCGGCTGATGCGGGAGCGGCAGGGGGCGGGCCAGTGGTCCCAGCTGTGGCTCCCGACCGTGCACACCTTGCTCGTCGAGGCCCACAAGGAGGGGCAGCTGCGCGATTCGGCCCGTCCGGAGGACCTCTCGACGCTGGTGGAGCATCTGGTGGGCGGGACGGAGACGTATCTGCGGGACCGGATCGGTGGGGTCGGTGCGCAGGAGGAAGCCGGTGCCCGCGAGACGGCCGGTACGCGCGAGGAGTACGAGGACGCGGCGGCGCGGCTCCGGCGGGTGTGGAGCCTTGTCCTGGAAGGGGTCGCCCCTCCGACGACGGGGCAGGCGAGCCAGGCAGGCCAGCCGGATCGGGCGAGCCAGCCGGACCAGCAGATCCTTCCCGCCCCCCGGCCCCGGCGGACGGACGGCGCCGCGACCGAGACCGAGACCGCGACCGCGACCGACGCCGTGCCCTAGCCCGGACGGCCCCCCGCCACCCCGGCCAGACACCCCGCCCAGACACCCCCGTTCAGTCCCCCCGAGACTCCGCCACCAACGCCCGATACCAACCGGCCGCCTCCCCCACGCACTCCACAGGGCCGGGCCCCGGCGCGCACCCCGCCACCTCCCAGACCCGGTCACTGCGGTACCAGTGATCGCGTGCGAGCAGCGCGAACTGCCGCTCGCTGACCCGGCCCGGCGTCGCACGCAGCCGCGCGACGCACTCGTCCCACGAGAGATCGCGCCAGGCGAGATCGCCCCCGGAGACATCACCGTCGGCCACGGGCAGCACCCCGTGGGCGGCCAGCTCCGCCAACAGGTCCCCGCAGCGCACCGGTTCGGGATGGCTGGCGTGGAAGACGCCCGCCGGAGCGCCGGGCGCGGCCAGGGCGAGGCGGGCGATCAGGCGGGCCAGGGCGGTGACGCCGACGGCGGACAGCAGGCCACGGCCGCCGTCCCAGCGTGCGGGGACGCGGGCGACGAGCTCGGCCAGGGCGGGCACCACCCAGCGGTCCCCCCGGCCGAGCACCAGGCCGGGCCGCAGCACGGTCGCCCCGGCCGCGAGCGCGGGCGCCTCACCGGCCAGGCGGGTGCGGCTCGCGGGTGAGACGGGGGCGGGCACCAGGTCGTGGACGTCGGCGCCGCGGTGCGGTCCCGGGCCGTAGACCGCGGCGGTCGACAGGTGCACGATGCGCGGGGTCCCGGCCCGGCGCGCCTGCTCCATCAGGGCCGCGGTGCCCGCCACGTTGACGGCCGCGCACGTCTCGGCGTCCGGTCCCAGGGCGCAGGCCAGGTGCAGCAGCACGTCGGCGCCGTCGCACAGGCCGCGCAGGGTGTCGGGGCGGGCGAGGTCGGCGGCCACCCAGCGGTCGGCCAGGTCCCGGTGCGCGGGCGGGCAACGGGCGACGGCCGTGATGTGCGGGCGGCCGTGCGGGGCGCCTCCCCCGCCGTCCGCCCCACCGGGGGAGGCGAGTTCACGCCCGCCGACGGAGGCGAGTTCCCGCAGAACCGTGGACCCGATGAACCCCGTGGCGCCGGTGAGGACGACGCGCGTACCGCTCACGTGGCGGTACCGGCCTCGGGCAGGCGCAGGGTCTCGCGGGCCTGCGGGGTGGCGATGGCGCGCAGCAGGTAGCGCCAGAGGGTGCGGGTCCGCTCGGGCAGGTCGGCGCGCTTGCTGGCCATGGTCGAGAAGATCTGGGTGCCCGTGTACGCGGCCACCAGGACGTTCGCGAACTCCCCCTCGTCCACGTCGTCGAGGAGTTCACCGCGCCGGCGGGCCGCGACGAGCTGGACGCGGAACCGCTCGGCCCACTCCTGGTAGGCGGTGTCGTCGTTGCGGCCGAACTCCTCCTGCTCGACCGCGAGTCGCACACTGGCGCGGAACAGGACATTGTGCTGCAACTCATGGGTGATGTGGGCGGTGATGTCGATCAGCCGCTGCAGGCCGTCCTCGCCGGGAGGCAGCTCGATGAAGTCCTGCTGGCTGGCCATGACGGCCTCGGCCAGGCCCAGCTTGGACTTGAAGTGGAAGTACATGCCGCCCTGGGTCACCCCGGCCCGCTGCATGATCTTGCTGATGCTGGCGCCGCCGTAGCCGTGCTCGTCGAACACCTCGGCGGCGGCGCGCAGGACGATCTGCCGTGTGCGCACCGCCCGTTCCTGTTTCGGCTCCGTGAGCGGCGCCATGCGGTCTCTCCCTCGACAAAGAAAACGAACAACCATTATTTTACTACTGCCGCGTCAGCAGGGGAGCTGTCGCGGATTCGTTGTGCTCACACACAGGGGGGAACTCGTTGTGCTCACACACAAGGGGGAGCGGAGCACGCTCCCGCACCGGCAGGACAGGCTCGGGCACGAGGGGGAGCGGCGTCTGACCACCACCGTGCCCCGGGAGTACGTGCACCGGGCGGCGCTGTCGGAGGTCTTCCTGACCGGCTGGGAGGCCGTCGGCGACGACACCTTCAAGGTCACCGCGCAGTGGCCGCGCTGCCACGGCTTCTACGAGCTCTACGAGTCCGGGCAGGGGTCGTACGACCCGCTCATGCTCTGCGAGACCTTCCGCCAGACCTTTCCACTGCTCAGCCACGCCGCGTACGGCGTGCCGTTCGGCCACCAGCTCACCTGGCACCACCTCCAGTACTCGCTCGACCCGCGGGCGATGGCCCTCGCGGCCGCGCCCGCCGAGATCGAACTGCGCGTCCGCTGCTTCGACATCCGCCGTCGGCGCGAGCTGCCCACCGCGATGAGCATGTCCGTCGACGTCCTGCGGGACGGCGAGCCGTTCGCGACGGCCGCCACCCGCTTCGGCGTCCTCGCGCCCGCCGTCTACCAGCGGCTGCGCGGTCCGCGCGGCGACGCCCGGCGCGTCTTCGCCGCCGCCCCGCCCCCGCCGCCGCCCGTGACCCGCGCCGGCGCGGGCCGCGGCCGCCGCCAGGACATCGTCCTGGCCCACGCGCCGGGCCCCGGACGCTGGCGGCTGCGCGCCGATACCACCCACCCCGTCCTGTTCGACCACGCCGTCGACCATGTGCCCGGGATGCTGCTCCTGGAAGCGGTGCGCCAGGCGGGCCACGCCCTGCGGCCCGGGGACGGCAGCCGGGCGCCCGTCTCCATGGAGGCGGTCTTCCACCACTACGTGGAATTCGACTCCCCCTGCTGGATCGAGGCCTCGGAGGTCCCGGCCGACACGGCCGACGCGCCGCGTGGCGTGCGCGTCGACGCCGTACAGGAGGGCCGACTGATGTTCCGTGCCACCAGCACGCTGACCGACCTCTGACCGATCGCCGGACGGGGCCCCACCGACCGGGGCCCCGTCCGGCGCGCCCTGCCTCCGCCGCCCCGCCCGGTGCGCGTCCGCCTGCCCACCGGCGCCGTGCGCGCCTTCCCTGCTGCCCATGGAGTCACTTTTGTACGCCTATGGGGCCTCGGCCGACACGGCCGCCGACGACCCGCTCTTAGCCGGCGCGTCCCCAGCCGACGCGCCCTCAAGCGAACCCTCCTCAGCCGACGCGTCCCCAGCCGGCGCGCCGTCCGCACGGGCTCCCCCACCGCGTACCGCCTCCGCAGCAGAAACCCGAACCAGAAAGACCGAAAAAGGAGCCCCGTGATGCCTGCCCCCTCGCTCCGCGAGTTGGTTTCCTTCGCCCGCGAACGCTCGCCCTACTACCAGGAGCTGTACGCGGGCCTGCCCCAGGGCGTGGACGAGCCCACCGCCCTGCCCGTGGTGGACCACGCCGCCTTCTGGGCGGCCAACACCCTGCGCGACAACCGCGTCCTGACCGGACCGCTGACCGACGCCTCGGTCTTCAAGACCGGCGGCACGACCGGAGCGCCGAAGTTCTCCTGCTACGCGCGAGAGGAGTGGCGGGAGTTCGTCACCGCGTACGGACGCGGCATGACCGCCGCGGGACTGCGCCCGGACCACCGGGTCGTCAACGCCTTCTACGCGGGGGAGTTGTACTCCAGCTTCCTGTTCACGCACATGTCCCTGGAGCACGCGCCCGTCACCAACGTCCGCCTGCCCGTCAGCGGCAGCGCCTCGCCCGCCTACACCGCGGCCGTCGTCGAGGACTTCGACGCCCAGGTCCTCGCCACCCTGCCGACCAAGCTGTGCCAACTGGCCGACCACCTGCTGGCCCAGGGCCGCACCCTGCCGGGCGTCGAGCTGCTGCTGTTCGCCGGGGAGGCCTTCTTCGACGACCAGCGCCCGCTCCTGGCCAAGGCGTTCCCCAACGCCCGTGTCCAGTCGCTCGGTTGCGCCAGCGTGGACGCGGGCCTGCTCGGCGAACCCGTCCCCGGCGACGACCCGTCGCTGCACCGCCCGTACCACCCCGAGACACTCGTCGAGATCCTCGACGAGGACACCGGCGAGCCGATCACCGAGCCCGGCCGCGCGGGCCGACTCGTCGTCACCGCACTGACCCGTCGCCTCATGCCCGTCATCCGCTACCCCGTCGGCGACCGGGCCGCCTGGAGCGAGCGCGCGGACGGCACCTTCCGGCTCGCGGGCCGCTCCGGCGAAGGGGCCCGGGTCAGCGGCGTCACCCTCTACACCGCCGACGTACGGCAGATCATCGCCGCCTGCGACACCGAGGGCCTGGTGACCGGCGTGCAGTTGGTCGCCCGCCGCCGCGACGGGCGCGATCTGCTGGCGCTGCGCCTGGCCACGGCCCGGCACGAGCACCCCCCGGCGGTCCTCGGCGAGGCCATCGCCGCCGGGATCCGCGCGGCCCGCCCGGAGTACGACCAGTTCGTCGCCGCCGGTCAGCTGCACCCGCTGGAGGTGGAGTGGAGCTCCCACCGCGACCTCGTCGTCAACTCCCGCTCCGGCAAACTCATCGGCGTCGTCGACGAGCGGGTGGCCTCGTGACCGACGTACGCACCCGCCCGCTGCTGCTGCGCAACGCCGACTTCGCCAAGGTGTGGACGGCACAGGTCGCGGCCCAGGGCGCCTTCCGCATGCTCCAGGTCGGCCTGGTGTGGTGGATCGTCAGCCATGTGGCCGCCGAACGCCGCGGTCTCGCCACCGGACTGCTCATGGTCCTCGGCACCCTGCCGGCCGCGCTGCTCGTCCCCGTCGTCGCCCGGGTCCTCGCCCGCCACGCCAGCCGAGACGTGCTGCGCCGCACCACCTGGGTCGCCGCCTGCGTGGCCGCCGCGCTCGCCGCCTGGGCCGCGCTGGGCACCGTGCCCCTGGCAGCCGTCTACCCCGTCGCCCTCGCGCTCGCCGTCTGCCAGGCCTTCTTCGACCCGTGCATCCCCACGTCGGTCACCGCGCTCGTCGACGCCGAGGACATCGAGAACGCCACGGCGGTGACCCTGGCCACGCTGTCCATGGCCGGTCTCGCCGGGGCGTTCACCGCGCCGCTCCTGGTCGAGCACACCGGCCTCGCCGGACTCGTCCTGGCCTGCGCCGCCTGCTACGCGCTCTCCGGGACGGCGGCGGGCCTGGCCCGCTTCCGGCCCCCGCAGGCTCCGCCCACGCCCGCGTCGGCCCCCGACAAGCGCCGACTGCGCGACATCCTCACCGGCCTGCCGCTGCTGCGCTCGATCCTGCTGTGCCTGGCCGCGGTGAACCTCTTCTCGACCGCTGTCTTCGTGATCTTCCCGCTGTACACCAAGTCGGTGCTGCACGCCGACGCCACCACCTTCGCCCTGCTCGAAGCCGGGCTCGGCGTGGGCACCCTGCTCGGCGCGCTCAGCGGCAAGCACCTCACGGGGCGCGCCACGAGCGTCGGGGCGGTGTGCGTCACCGGGTTCGCCGTCGCCCTGGCGCTGCCCGGCGTGATCGCCCAACGGCCGGTCGTCATCGGCTGCCTGGTCGTGGCCGGGTGGTGCGTCGGGGCCGTCGGGGTGCGCTTCGTGGCGCTCTTCCAGCGCGCCGTGCCCGCGGCGGACAAGCCGGGCTTCTTCGCCCTCATGCAGGCCATGATCGGCGCCACGTTCCCCGTCGCGTCCCTGGTCTTCGGCCTGCTCGGCGACCACCTCTCGCCCCAGACGCTCTGTCTGATCCAGGCCGTCGGCGTGCTGCCCGCCGCCTGCGCGCTGTACGCGCTGCGCGGCCGCGAGCACGCCCTGACCACGGCCCCGCCCACCCGAACCGCGCTCCTGGAAGGCAAGGCGTGACCACCCCTGCCCCTCTCATCACGCGTGCCACCGCTCACGACGTCGCCGAGCTGCGGCAGCTCTACTTCGCCGTGTACGGCTCCGACTACCGCATCAAGCTCGGCACCTGCCCGCAGACCATGGCCGACACCATCGCCGACCCGGCCGTGACCTGGCTGGTCGCGCGCCTGCACGGCAGCGGCCAGGTCATCGCCTCCGCCCTGCTGCGCCGCGACCCGGCCGCCCGCATCGGCCGCCTGGAAGGCGTCGCCGTCCACCCCGACCACCGCGTCGCCGGGCTCGCCGCCGGGATGCTGGAGCGGCTCTGCGCCGAAGCCCTGGGCCCCGCGGGCGAGTTGGACTCGGTGTACGCCGCGGCCCGCACCGCCACCCGCGGCCCCCAGCGGATGCTCCTGCGCACCGGTTTCCGGCCGATGGGCGTCCTGCCCAACGCGACGCTCTTCCGCCGCAGGGAACACATCGCGCTCATGGTCCGCCACCGCGACGGCGTCCTGGCCCGGCGCGCGGTCCCGCCCCGGCTGAGCCCCGAGGTACGGCCCCTGGCGCAGGCCGCCGAACGCGCCGCGGGCATCGGCGTCAGCCCCGCCGTGCCCACCGCGATACCCGCCCCGCCGCCCGCCAGGCCGCGGGAGCGGCAGGTGGAGTTCGAGCGGATCGAGGCGGCCGATTTCGTACGCCGCCGCCATCAGGAGCTCCAGGGGGCGCGCGGGAACGTCTTCTACCCCTTCCACCAGCCGAACACGATGCTCACGCCGGTCGGCGGCGGCTTCGAGGTCTATGCCGCCCTCGACCCGTCTCTGCTCACCTGCGCACTGGTGGACATCACCCCGGACGTCCTCCTGACGGCCTCGCTCCTGGAGCAGATCGTCGAGTCGGTCGAGGCGGCGGGGGCCCGCTATGTCGAGGCGCTGCTGCCGCTGCGCGACCAGGACGCCCTGCGTGCCTTCCACGCCCAGGGCTTCGTGCCCAGCGCCCTCTATCCGGCGATGCGCCGCGTCGGCGACAGCTTCGAGGACTACGTGGTCGTCTCCCGCGCCCCGCACCACCTGGACTTCCGCACGGCGGACATCGACCCGAGCCTGCGGCCCTACATCGAGCACTACTGCACCGCCTGGACCTCCACCTATCTGACCACCACGGACAGCAAGGAATCAGCGTGAATCCGCATCTGGCCCCCCTCGACGTCCCCGACGGGTCCGCCCTGTCCGCCGTCCAGCGCCTGGGCGACCTCACCGAGCCCTACCTCGCCCCCGCCGCCACCGACGCCCTGTTCACCGAGGCCCTGAACGAGGCCAACGCCTGGCACGCGGAGCGCTCACCGTTCTTCGGCCGGCTGTGGCGGTCCCGGCCGCGTACACCGCTGACCACCGCTGCCGACGCCGCGGACCTGCCCTACCTGCACGCCAACTTCCTGAAGCAGCACGAGGTGTTGTCGATCCCGCGCGAGGACGTGGTGCTGCACCTGACCTCCTCGGGCACCACGGGCCAGCGCTCGCAGATGTTCTTCGACACCTGGTCGATCCGGGCCGGCCAGCGCATGGTCGCCCGCATCTTCGACCACTACGGCTGGATCACCCCCGACCAGCCGGTCAACTACCTCGTCTTCGGCTACGAACCAGCGCCCGGCGCATCCCGGGGCACCGCGTTCACCACGCACTACTTCTGCGACTTCGCCCCGGCCAAGGGCGTCTTCCACGCCCTGCGCCACAACGGCACCGACCACGCCTTCGACCCGTTCGGCTGCGTCGACACCCTGGTCCGGTACGCCGAGGAAGGGCTGCCGGTGCGCATGTTCGGCTTCCCGTCCTTCCTGTACTTCACCCTCAAGCAGCTCCGCGCGCGCGGCGTGCCGCCCCTGCGCCTTCCCGCCGACTCCCTGGTGCTGCTCGGCGGCGGCTGGAAGGGCCACGCCGACCAGCAGATCGGCAAGGAGGAGCTGCACGCGCTCGTCGAGGAGCAGTTGGGCATACCGGCCGACCGGGTCAGGGACGGCTACGGCTCGGTGGAACACAGCGTCCCCTACACCGAGTGCGCCCGTCACCGCTTCCATGTGCCCGTCTGGTCCCGGCTGTTCGTCCGCGACGTACGCACCCGGCAGGTCCTGCCGTACGGGGAGCAGGGCTATCCGCACTTCCTGGCACCGCACATGACGTCGGCCCCCGTGCACAGCGTCCTGATGGGCGACCTGGTGTCCCAGTACCCGGGCTCGGAGTGCGGCTGCGGCATCGACACCCCCTACTTCACCATCCACGGCCGGGCAGGCACCGGCAAGAACCGCAGCTGCGCCGTCGCCGCCGCCGAACTCATGAAGGGAGCAGCCGCGTGAGCGAGCTGAACCACCTCTGGCAGGGAACCCGGATCGACGACGCCGAGGCGGCCCGCCGCCTTCCCGGCCTGCCGGACCTCGTGATCGACGCCCTGCGCCGCCCGCTGCCCACCGACGTCGTGATCGAGGCCTGCGACCGCCTCGCCCGCGTCCTGGACACCGCGGACCATCCGACCCGGGCGAAACTCGCCCAACTCCTGTACGCCGCGGGCAAGTCCACGGACGAGGCGGACGCGGCCTTCGCCGTCCTGACCTCGTTCCTGGGCCGGGAGGGCCTGGAACGCAAACTGCGCGCCGAGCTCGGTGACGTACGCCCCGACCGGCTCACCCGCCCCGACCCCCGCAGGCTCACCTTCGAGACCTGGGCGCCGGTCGGCCTGGTGGTCCACATCGCGCCGGGCAACGCGCCCACCGTCGGCGCCCTGACCGTCGTCGAGGGCCTCCTGGCCGGCAACGTCAACGTGGTGAAGGTCCCCGGCTCGGACGGCCTGTTCACGCACGAGCTCCTCGCCGCGCTCGCCGACTGCGACCCGACGGGCCTGATCGGGGCGTACACGGTCGTGCTGCGCTTCGGCTCCGGCCGCACCGACTGGCTGCGGCTGCTGTGCGGGGCGGCCGACGCGGTGGCCGTGTGGGGAGGCGAGGCCGCGGTCGAGGGGGTGGCCGCCCATGTCCCGCCCGGCTGCCGCCTCGTGGAGTGGGGCCACAAGATCTCCTTCGCGTATCTGACCGCCGACGCGTGGGCGCGGCCCGACACCCTGCGGGCACTCGCCGACGACGTGTGCCGCATGGAACAGCAGGCCTGCTCAAGCCCGCAGGTGATCTACCTCGACACCGACGACACCGACGAGGTGTTCGCCTTCGCCGAGCGCTTCGCCCCCGCCCTGTCCGAGGCCTCCGCCCGCACCCCCGCACCCGACCTCGGCCTCGCCGAACAAGCGGAGATCACCAACACCGAGATCGTGGCCGAACTGGAGGAACACCTCGGCCTGACCCGCGTGATCGCCGCCCCCGACGGCTCCTGGCGGATCATCGCCGACACCCGCTCCGCCCTGCGCGCCTCGCCGCTGTTCCGCAGCGTGTGGGTCAAACCCCTGCCCCGCAAGGACATCCCGGCCGTCCTGCACCCCATGCGCCGCTACCTCCAGACCGTGGGCCTGGCCGCCGACCGGCCCGACACCGCCGAACTCGCCAGGACGTTCTTCGGCGCGGGCGCCCTGCGCGTCACCGCCCCCGGCGGCCAGCTCGACAGCTACTCCGGCGAGCCGCACGACGGCGTGTACGCCCTGCAGCGCTACAGCCGCCGCGTCAGCCTCCAGGCCGACGAACGCTTCGCCACCGACGGCTGCCTCGACGACCTGACCGCCCCCGGTCCCCGGCTCCCCGCCCCCGAGGGCCCCCTGACGACCAAGTCCGACGCGCTCGCCGCCCTCGACTCCGTCCACCCCGACCACGCGCAGCTGTACGTCCGCAGCGGCGGCAGCACCAGCGGCCCCGCGACCTGGGTCTACACCTGGGACGACTACGACGCCCAGATGCGCGCCGCCGGCGAGGGTCTCCTCGCGGCGGGCTTCGACCCTCGCCACGACCGGGCGGCGAACCTCTTCATGCCGGGCCAGATGTACGGCAGCTTCACCAGCTTCTTCGACATCCTGGAGCGCCTTGCCGCCACCCAGATCCCCTACGGGGTCCACGCCGACTTCGAGGCGGTCGCCGACGCCCTGATCCGCTACCGGGTCAACACCCTGTTCGGAGCCCCCTCCTACCTCCTCCAGCTGTTCGCCGCCGAGGGCGAGCGGCTGCGCGATCACGGCCGCGTGGAGAAGGTCTTCTACGGCGGCGCCCACCTCACCGACGCCCAACGACGGGTTCTGCACGACGAGTTCGGCGTCAAGGTGGTCCGCTCCGCGATCTACGGCAGCAACGACCTCGGCCCCATGGGCTACCAGTGCGACCACGCCACCGGGGCCGTCCACCACCTCTTCACCACCCAGCTCGACCTGGAGATCCTCGACCGCGCGGCGGACGGCCCCGCCCCCGCGGACGAGCCGGGCCGCCTGGTCTTCACCCCCAGGACCCGCCTCGGCCAGCGACTCGACCGCTACGAGACGGGCGACCTGGGCCGCTGGATCCCCGGCCCCTGCGCCTGCGGCAGGCAGACGCCCCGCTTCGAGCTCCTCGGCCGCTACGGCGACACCGCACGCGTCGGCGCCTTCTTCATCAGCCACCAGCACCTGACCCGCGTCGCCGCCGAGGCCTTCGGGTACGCGGGCGAACTCCAGCTGGTCCTCTCCGAAGGCCTGGAACAGGAGCGCCTGACGATCCGCCTGGACCACCGCCACGCCCCGGACCCCGCCACCGCCCGCCGCCACTTCCTCACGCACTACCCCGAACTGCGCAACGCCGTCGAGGAGGCCCGCATGGCCGACGTCGAGGTCCACGTCATCGACAGCGCCCACTTCGAACGCGGCGCCACCAGCGGAAAACTCCGCAACATCATCGACCGCCGCCCCGCGGCCACCGGCCGTCCCACCGAACCGCAGCCGAGCCACTAGGAACTCCCGCGCCCGCCGCTCCGGCGGCGGGCGCGGGCCGGCACCGGCCCACGAACAACCACAGACACACCACTGCTGACGGCCTGAAGGCGAAAGGCCCGTTCAGGCGGCAAGCCCCAGCGCCAGCGCACCGACGACCGGAGCGGCGTACACCAGCGGGAAGGGAATGTGGGCGTACCAGCGCGCCCGGACCACGGCGACGACGGCACCGGCGAAGTACAGGACGAGCCCGATTCCGGCCGCGGCCCCCACCACCGGCAGGAACAGCCCGGCCACGAGCCCGAGCGCCCCCGCCGCCTTGGCCGCCCCCAGCCACGGCAGCCACGCCATCGGAATGCCGTAGTCGGCCATGGGCTCGACGACCCACTTGGCCCGCAGGAAGACGGACGCAGCGGAGAAGCCGGTCATGGCGGCGGCGACGAGGGTGACGACGATGTGGGCGGTGGACATCAGATGGGCTCCTCTGCGAACGAGTGCGCCGGCGCGATCCCGCTCCCGGCCGGGCCGGTGCGGCCCGTCACCGCCATGACGCACCGCGTCGCGGGAATGTGACCGGCGAGCGCCAGGAACTTCGCGCCGACCCCGATCGTGAGCTACGGGACCGCCACCACCCGCGTCCGCCGGAACCCCTCCGTGCGGAAGCGTCCCGCGAGCTCCGCCTCCACGCCGCCGTCGGCCTCCGCCACCCGACCGGCCCGGTCCCCGCCGTCGGCCCCGGACAGAATCAGCAGATCGTGCCCCGGCCCCGCGGCCCCGACCTCGGGCCACGTCGGAGTCGCACCCTCGTGCCGCCCCCACGTCACCACAAGGGCCGGGTCCGACAGCGACCGCAGGGTGAGGAACTTGTCCACGAAGCCGCCGCCGAGCTTCGGCGTGAGCACCTGCGCGGGGACGGGTGCGAAGCCGAAGCGGGTCTTGAAGTTGAAGAGGCCCGGCTGGACGACATGGCCGAAGAGCGAGGGGTCGTTGCCCAACGAGGCGTATGCCAGGCCCTGTTCACGGGCGAACTGGAGAGCCTCCGCGTACGCCGCCCGCATCACCCGGCCGGACCGGGCGTCCGCGGCCGACGCGGAGTAGCGCATCTGGAGCACCGAGTCCTCGGGGCGGATCCACCACAGGGAACCGACCAGCATGGCACCGTCGCGCGTGGTGACGCAGACGCTGACGTGCTCGTCGGCGCCCGCGAGCAGCCGGTCCCTGCCGCGCCGCGCGAAGTTCTGCCCCCGCGGCATACCGGCGATCTGCTGCTCGTACAGGACCAGGAACTCGTCCACGAGATCCTCGGTCAGGCCCACGCGGACATCGAGCCGCAGCTCCTCGTCGTGGACGAAGCGGGTGCCGAGGCGGATGTTGCGCCGCTCGGTGCCGGAGAGCGCCGCCTCGAAGGCGGCCCGGGACTCCTGGACGGGGGCGCACCAGTTCAGCCACTTCGGGCGGGCCACGAACCCCAGGGCGGCCAGGTCCGCGTCGACGGCCCCGGAAGGGTCGACGTCGGACTCGGCGAGCCGCACGATGTCGATCGGCGGCCCGTCCGCCCCCGCCCCCGCCGCTTTCCAGGCGTGGCTCTCCGCCTCCGCCCGGTCCACCGTGGCGATGACGAGGTGGTCCTGCTCAACGATCTCCACGTGCCCCTCCCTTTCCCACTCCGTCAGCCACTCCCGTGCCCACTCCTTCTGCCACTCCCTCTGCCACTCCTTCAGCCGCCGCTGTCTCGGGGCGTTCCGGCGTCCCCCCTCCGAGGGTGCTCGTGCCCCGCCGCACGTGCACCGCCCAGATCACGTTGGCCGCGGCCCACAGGCCGAGAGCCGGCAGCCAGTACCAGTAGCCGTCCAGGCGGCTGGCCCAGGCGTAGAGGAAGCCGGAGAGGGGGGCGGCTCCCGTGATGAACATGCGGATCGTGGCGTTGGCGCGGCCCGCGACGTCGGACGGGATGGTCTCCTGGCGGTAGGTGATGGACGCGACGTTGCTCACGGCGACGGCGAAACACTCCACCATGAAGCCGAGGACCCGTACGGGCAGAATCGGTACGGCGATCAGCGCGAGTCCCGCGAAGCCGATCAACTGGCACACCAGAATGCGCCGTTCGGGAGTCCACAGCGGCAGGAAGTGCGGGGCCACCCGGCTCGCCCCGGCCCCCGTGAGCAGGCCGATCGCCATCACCGCGGAGATCACGGTGGTGTTCATGCCCTGATCGCCGAACTCGGTGATCAGCGCCGGTTCCAGCTGCCCGATGGCCAGATTGGTCATCGACATGGTCACGACGAGCCACAGGATCTCGCGCTTGCCGACCCAGCGGAAACCGATCGCGAGGTCGCGACGGATGTTGATCTTCTCCGGGCTCGCCGCGACCGCGGGCAGCAGCATCGCGACGCAGCCCGCGACCACGTACAGGAGCGCGATGCACAGCGTGGCGGCGGCGGGCCCGAGCAAGGTGAAGCCGACGCCGCCGAGGACCAGGCCGATGACCTTCGACAGCTCGATGGCGGAGTTCAGCTTGGCCACGGCCACGGCCCTGCCGGGCGCGCTGATCAGCTTGGGGATCAGGACGAACTGGCCGGTGATCGCGCTCGCCACGCCGCCCACGCCCGAAAGGAGCACAAGCACCGCCACCGACACCTGGCTGGACAGCGTCGCCGCGAGGAACACCAGGCAGAGGGCCTGCTGGAGCTGCGCGAGCACGAAGATCAGACGCTTGTCGAAGCGGTCGATGACCGAGCCGAGGAACGGCGAGCCGACGTAGGTGACCCCGCGCAGCGCGAAGGAGACGAGGGACAGCGCGACGGAGTCCGACTCGGCGAGGACCGCGAGCGGGATCACGATGCCGAGCTGCCAGTCCGCGACCTTCGAGAACATCGACGAGGTGATCAGGACGCGCAGGACCCGCCTGTCCCGCGGCACCGGGCCCGGCGCCGGGCCCGAGTCCGCCCCCAGGGCCGGTTCCGGGGCCGTCATGCAGTCACATCGCCGGGTCGCTCCGGGGCGCCGAGGCGGCGGGCCAGCTCCGGGTGGGCGCACAGGGCAGCGAGGCCCCGGGCCGTGTTGGCCTCCACGCCGCCGTCGTCGACCTGGTGCACGATCCAGCCCCAGGAGTCCGCGTACTCACGGAACAGCTTGGCCGTCTCGTCCTGCATCCGGCTGAACGACTCCTCGCTGCGCTCGCCCGCGGGCCCGTAGTCCTCCAGGGCGCCGACCGCCCCGTTCTGCGCGGTGCGCCAGCGGTACGCGTACGAGGACGGGCCGTCGACGAGGATGCCGACGTCGGGGCGGAGCAGCGACGAGCCGAAGACCAGGTCGAGGAGGCCGCGCAGCGTACGGGTCAGCTCGCCGACCGCGGCGGCGGCCGGGTCGCCGCCGTCACCGGAGTCGCCTTCCGCGGCCAGCCGCTCGGCGACCGCGAGTTCCTTCAGGACGTGCTTGATGGGGTACGACTCCTGGACCACGATCGCGCCCCTGGCCAAGGCCTTGCGGGTCACCTCGGAGGCGAGCAGCACATTGCCCGCGATCTCCACGAACGCGGCCGCGAGGGCGCCCGACGCCTTGTTGCCCATGACGGGCTCGGCGGCCAGATGACGCTCCCAGTCGTGGTCGCGCCAGTCGTCGTAGCCACGGGGGATGTCCAGCGGCTCGCCGTCGCGCAGACCCGCGCCGTACAGGGTGCGGAAGGACTCCAGCCACAGCTGCTGGAGCGGCACCGCGGGCCAGGGGCCCGCGGTCTCCTCCAGGGCGGACCGCCAGGTGACGGTCACCACCTCCTGGCCGCTGTCGCGCACGCGCTCCTCGAAGGCGCGGCACAGCGTGCTCTTGCCGATGCCGTCGATGCCGAGGAAAGCGACGGTAAGACCTTGGCTCATGGGTATTTCCTCCTGGTGTTCAGCCGCTGTCCCAGCAGCACTTCTGATCGGTCCCCGCGCTCGGCGCCGCATTCGGCGGCCGTGCTCAGCACTCCGCGTCGAGCCGCCGCGTGATCTCCTCGACGTAGCAGCGCAGTCCCGTCACGCGGCTGCCCTCGACGGCCTTGCGCACCAGGCGGGCGGCGGCGGCACGTGAGGTGTCCGTGGCCAGGGCCTGGGCGAGGATGAGTTCGTAGGTGACGGGACGCGCGGGGTCCACCGACCGGGCGTACGCGACGCCGTCGACGTCGGGAAGGTCGAACCGGTCGAGCGTGCCCACGTCCGGGAAGTCGGCGAGCTCCTGCGGGTGGACGAAGAGCCGGGCCTCCAGGCAGTGCCGCGTCCGGTCCACGGGGTGCGCGGCGGGGGAGACGGGCTCGCCCCGGGCGATGCGGAGCTGGAGTTCCACGAGGTCGGTGAGATCCGTGCGGTCCGTGCCGAGCTGGCTCTCCGACATCTGGTAGGCCAGCGGCAGCCGGCCGTTGACCTCCAGGAAGTAGTAGCGGTCCGGGCCGACGATGAACTCCACCGTCATGACGTTGGTCAGCCCGAACTCCCGGGCCACCAGGGCCGCGTCCGCCCGCATGGCCGCGAGCACCTCCGTGTCGACGCCCGCGACGGGGGACGCCTCCAGGAGCTTCAGGCCGTCGGCCACCAGCAGGCTCTCGCGCTCGCCGAGCGGAAGGACGGTGCCCTCGTGGTCCACGGCGAGGGTGACCCCGACGACCTGGTTCACGGGCAGGTACTTCTCGACGTACCAGGAAGTCCCCGCTGCCCCGTCGGGGCTCCCCGCCGCCCCGTCACGGCTCCCGTCGGTGCTCCCCGCGACCGCCCGCTCGACGTCGGCCTCGGTGTGGGCGATGCGCACCGCCTGTCCCCCGTAGCCGAACTCCGGCTTGAGGACGACCGGCAGGCCCATCTCCCGGACGTGGGCGAGTATCTCGTCCCGGCCCCGGCCCGAGGCGTGCGGCAGCACCGGTACGCCGAGCCGGCGCGCGGCCTCGGCGGCCGCGGCCTTGCTGCCCGCGAGCCGCAGCGCCGCCGACGACGGCCCCACGAACGTCACACCCCGCTCCTCGAGACCGGCCACGAAGTCGGCGTTCTCGGCGAGCGAGCCGTAGCCCGGATACACGGTGTCGACGCCGCTGCGGTCCACGGCGTCGAGGACGCGCGCGGACGAGTCGTAGGTGTCGGGCAGACCCCACCCGTCGACGGCGACCTCGTGGTCGGCCGCGGCGGCGTGGACCGCGGCCTGGGTGTCGGTGCGGGCGCGAAGCGCGGTCGTCCGCAGGCCGAGGCCGCGGCAGGTCTGAGCGGCACGCACCGCGATCGCGGCGCGGTTGGCTATGAGGATGTGCTGCATGGGGTCGGGTCTCCTGTCAGGGCCGGTCAGGGGCAGCGGACGTCAGGGGCAGCGGGCGTCAGGGCAACGGCCGTCAGGGACAGCGGGCCAGGCGCTGGAGCAGCCGCCCGCAGGACGCCGCGAGCCGCCGGATCCGGGACTCGTCGTCGACATCGGCGCTGTACTGCCACTTCAGCCGTACGGTGGCAGCGCCGGGCCCCGCCCCCGCCCCCGGCCCCGGCCCCGGCCCCGTATCCGTCTCCGTCTCCGTCTCCGTCTCCGCGTAGATCTTGACGCGGTACGGCTGGGTGCGGTCGAGGGTCATCTCGATGCCGACGTCGCCGTGGCGCGGCCGGAAGGGGCCCGCGGTCTCCAGTTCGTGCATGTGCGAGCCGAGGAAGTTCAGATAGACGTCCGGCGCGGGCAGCGCGGCGATCCGGGCGCGTACACCCGGGTCGTCGTGCAGGTGGCGCAGGGCTCCCCAGGTCTGCTCCATGTCGCGGATCTCGCCGATCTGCGCCCGCAGCGCGGCGGCGGTGACGGTGTCCGTGGCACCGGGGCCGGGCAGGGCGAGGACGTACGGCGTGATGCTGTTGAGCCAGCCGACCGCGTCGAAGTGGCCGGGCCCGCCGGTGAGGTCGGTCCTGCCGTGGCGGCACACCTCGACCGCGCCGCCGCGGCTGCCCGACTCCTCGGCGAGGGCCGCCGCGAGGGCCGAGATCAGGAGCTCCTCCTGACTCGGGGCGCTGATGCCCGCGGGCAGCGGGACCTCGGTGTCGAAGGCCCTGATGTGGCTCAGGTGCATGCTGCCGTCCGGCCGGTCGGCGGGCAGCGGGGCACACCGCGACCAGGGAAGGGACTCCCAACGGCGTACGAAGAACTCGTCGAGCGGCCCGTTCGCGAACCGGCGCAGCGTGCCCGCGTGCGCGGCCCACGAGGACGCGGGGGCGGGCGACACCGCGCCCTGCTCCGCGCCGACGGCCGCCGCGTACAGCGTCCCGAGATCCCGCGCGATGATCTTCAGGGACATGCCGTCGGCGATGAAGTGGTGCAGGACGAGCAGCAGCCGGTGGCCTCCGCTGCCGGACCCTCCGCTCCCCGCGAAGAAGGCGGCCCGCCAGACGGGCCCGTCCCGCAGGCTCAGCGACTGCTGGAGGAGGTCGGCCTCCTTCAGGAAGGCCCGCTCGACGGCCCCCTCGTCGTCACCGGTGTCGGGGAGTTCGTGCCAGGACAGGGGCGCGCGGGCCGTGCGGTCCGTGACCGGTACGGGCGCGTCGGCGGGTCCGGTGAGCCGAAGGCTCAGCGCGGGGTGCCGCTCGGCCAGCGCGTCCAGGGCCTCGCGCAGGGCGCCCCGGTCCACGGTGTCCGCGACGTCCAGGAGCAGCGAGACGTTGTAGTGGTCGGCGTCACGGTAGTCCCACTCCAGGAAGCGGAGCTGGGCCGGGGACAGCGCCGTCGGCGACTCGGCGGCGGCCGGCACGGCGGAGGGGGCCGGACCGCGGGCCTCGACCGTGTCCGCGAGCTCGCCGAAGGTCTCCGCGCCGTACAGGTCGGCGACGCGCAGCACGATGCCGAGGTCCCGGGCCCTGATGGTCATCTCCATCGCGCTGAGGCTGTCGCCGCCGAGCGCGAAGAAGTTGTCCGCGGCCCCGACGTCGGCGACGCCGAGGACGTCGCGCCACACCCCGGCGAGCCCCTCCGCCCCGGCGGACCGGGGCCGCGCCGCCTCGCGCAGCGCACGGCGGTCGGTCTTGCCGTTGGGGCTGAGGGGGATCTCGGGGACTTCGACGATGCGGTGGGGCAGGGCGTAGGCGGGCAGGTGCCGGGCGAGGTGGCCACGCAGCTCGGCGGTACGGCCTTCGCCACCCGCCGTACCCGGCACGCCTCCGGCGTCCCCCGCCGGCACGACATACGCCACGAGCCGCAACGCGTGGTGCCCCCGCTCCGCGACGACGGCGGCGGCGCGGACCGACGGGTGTCGCAGCAACCAGCCCTCCACCTCGCCCAGTTCCACCCGGTGCCCGCGGATCTTCACCTGGTCGTCGGCGCGCCCCTCGTAGGCGATGCGGCCGTCGGGCAGCCTGCGGCCCAGGTCGCCCGTGCGGTAGAGGCGCTCGCCGGTCCTGAACGGGTCGGGCAGGAAGCGCCCGGCCGTCAGCTCGGGCCGGTCGAGGTAGCCGAGGGCGAGGCCGGGGCCGCCGAGGTGGATCTCGCCGGTCTCGCCGTCGGCACAGCGCTCGCCGTCGCGCAGGATCTCGACGACCGTGTGCGGTACGGGTCGGCCGATGGTGATGTCGGTCCCGGACCCGGAGGCGGCGGCGCGGGGGCCGCCGGACGTGGGCACCCGCTCGTACAGCGAGAAGATGGACGTCTCGGTGGGGCCGTAGATGTTCCACAGCGCGACCGCGGGCGCGAGGGCCTCCGCGAGGGCGGGCGTCAGGCTCTCGCCGCCCGAGACGACGCTGATCCCGCGCGGCGGCCGCCAGCCGAACGCGGTGAGCGCGGCGAACATCGACGGCGTGCCCATCACGAACGAGGCCCGGCGCGCGGCGAGCGCTGCTTCGAGCAGTTCGGGGTCGCGGGCCACGGCCCGGTCGACCAGGTGCACGGTGCCCCCGGCGACGAGGGGCAGGAGCAGCTCCAGTTGGGCGAAGTCGAAGGAGAACGCGGCCATGGCGAGCACCGAGTCGTCCTCGGTGAAGCCGAACGCGTCCCTGCTGTGCCGCAGGATGTTGACGATGCCGCGGTGGGCGAGCACGGCGCCCTTGGGGGTGCCGGTGGAGCCGGACGTGTAGATGACGAAGGCCGGTGCGTCCGGCGAACAGGCCACCGGTGCGAACGCCTCCGCCACCGACGCGGGCGCCGCCGCCTCCTCCGCCTCCCCTGCTTCCCCTGCCTCCCCGCAAGGCGTGCCCGGCTCGTCGACGTGCACGAGACGCGTCCCGTCTCCGAGCGGAGGCCGCGGCAGCCCCCGGCACGTGAGGACAGCCGCGGGCCGGGCGTCCCCGATCATGAAGCGGAGCCGGTCGGCCGGGTACTCGGGATCGAGCGGCAGGTACGCGCAGCCGGCCCGCAGCGCCGCGAGCAGCCCCGCCACCAGGTCGCGCGTGCGGTCCAGATGGATGCCGACCCGGTCGCCGGGCCGTACCCCGGCCCGGCGCAACAGCACGCCGAGTTCGTCCGCGCGGGCGAGCAGTTCGGCGTACGTCCAGGAGCCGGACGCGTCCTGCACGGCGACGCGCTCGGGCGCACGCGCGGCCCGGGCGGCGACCAGCCCGTGCACGGTCTCCGGCGCGGAGGCCACAGAATCCCCGGGCGCTTCGGACAACCCGGGCACCCCGAACGCCCCCCGGAACAGGGCGAGTTCCGCCTCGACGCTCTCCACGATCGATGTGCTCCGCTTGAACCCGTGCCGTTCGCCCTCGAACACCAGGTGCCGGTACGGCGCCGCGTCGGCCCGCACCCCCGCCAGGAACCGCTCGGCCTGCGCGGGCGGGCAGATCGGGTCGGCGCTGCCCTGGAGCAGCAGGAACGGCACGTCGACACGGTCGGCGGCGTGTGCGGGCGAGCGCGTCAGATAGTCGCTCTCGGCCTCGGGCCAGGGGCCGACGAGCGTGTCGAGGTAGAACGCCTCGAAGCCGTGGTTCTGGGTGTCGCGCCAGGTCACCGGGTCCAGGACGGGATAGTGCAGCGCCGCGCAGCAGTAGGTGTCGAGGGTGGTCAGGGACACCGCGGCGGTCCAGCCGCCGGCGCTCGCCCCGCGGATGGCGAGCCGGTCGGGGTCGGCGGCGCCCTCGGCCGCGAGGGCCTCGGCGACCAGGGCGCAGTCCGCCACGTCGGCGATGCCCCAGGCGTGCCGCAGCCGTTCGCGGTACTGCCTGCCATATCCCGTCGAGCCGCCGTAGTTGACGCCCACGACTCCTATCCCGCGGCTGGTGAGGAACGCGATCCGCAGGTCGTACGCCATGGGGAAGCGGCTGGTGGGACCGCTGTGGGCGAAGACGACATAGGGGGGCAGCTCCCCGGGCAGGGCAGTGAAGCCGGGGTTGCGCGGCGGGAAGACGACGGCGTGCACCGGGCGGCCGTCACCGCCGTGGAAGGTGCGGGCCTCGGGCACCGGAAGCACGTCGGCGGGCGCGGTCGCGCGCGGCTCCGACAGGGTGGTGTACGTACCGTCGGAGGTGTCGACGCACACGGCCGTGAAGTCCCGGTCGGCCCGTGCGCCGATCGCGATCAGCCGGTGGCCGTGGCTCACGAGCAGGGGCTCCCACTCGGTGAACGGGACGGGCAGGGCCGTGAGTTCCCCGGTGGCCGGGTCGAGTACCGACAGGGCCATGGAGTGGGTGCCGTGCACGACGGCGAGCCGGCCGCCGGGCAGCGGCGCACACCAGGTGAGCCCGATCTTGGTGAGCGCCCCGGCGAACTCCTCCTCGCGCGGGCACACGGCGACCACCCGCGGGGTGCCGCCGCCGAGGTCGGCCCGGTGCACGTTCCACCAGCCGGAACGGTCGGTGATCACATAGAGGTCGCCGTCGTCGGTCCACTCGACCTGGGCGACGGACTCCCCGGGCCCGCCCGCGACGACGCGGGCCGCGGCCAGGGTGTTGTCGCCCCGGATCTCGGCGACACAGGCCTCGCTCGCGTCCCACGGCATGTCGGGGTGGTTCCAGCCGATCCAGGCGACGTGCCGCCCGTCCGGCGCGACGCGCGGCCCGGTCAGGAAGTCGTGCCCGGACGCCAGGGTGCGCAGCAAGGCACCGTCCTCGGCGGCCGAACCGTCCAGCGGCACCGCCACCAGTTCCCGTACGGGGACGCCTCCCGGAGCGGTCCGCTCCCGTACGCACCAGACCTCGGTCGGTACCGCCCCCGCGGCGGCGGGCAGCACCGGGTCGACGAAGGTCAGCGCGGACCCGGGCGCGGCCACGGGTGTGAGGGGCCGGGGCGCGGCGCCGGGGGCGGCCGGGTCGTGGCGGTAGAGCCGCTGGTCGTCGGCGTGCACGAAGACGATCAGCGGACCGTGCTCGGTGGCCGCGCCCGCCCAGGCCCGGCCGCCGTACTCCATGACCCTGCTGCGCACGTTCCACGGCGCGGGCAGGGCACTGCGCGCCCCGCCGCCGGGCTCGGCGCGCATGAGCGTCGTACGCCCGCCCTCCTGGGGCAGCCGCTCCGACCACCAGATCTCGTCGCCGACGAACCCGGGCCAGTTGGGGTGGCTGTCCGTCGCCGCGACGTCCGCCGCCGAAACGGGTGAACTCCATGCCCCGTAGGGAGCGGCCTGTGTCATGACTGCTGTTCCTTCCGCTTCCTACCGCGTCAGCACACGGCGCGGAGCGCCCGCAGCACCAGCGATTCGTCCAGTCGTACGGGGTTGTTGGCGGCCCGCGCCGTGGAGCCGAGGCCCGCGGCGACGTACTCCGGCAGCTGCCCCTCGGTCAGGCCGTAGTCGGAGAGCCGCGAGGACCAGCCCGACTGCGTGAGCAGCTCGCCGAGCCTGCCGGGTACGCCGACGGGGTCGAGGCCGAAGGCGGCGGCCACCGCGTCGAGTTGGGCACGGACGTGGGCCGGGCCCCGGTCGTCCTCGCAGTGGGTGCCGGACCGCTCGGTGTTGTAGGCGAACAGCCACTGGAGGTTGAGCAGGCAGGCCACGCCGTGCGGGACGCCGTGGTGGCTGGTCAGCCGGTAGGCGAAGGCGTGCGCGGCGGTGGTGCGGGTGACGTTGATGGCGCGGCCCGCGTCGATCGCCGCCCGGGCGAGCTGCTCCCGTACGGCGGCCGACGTGTCCTTGACGCCGTCGCCGAGCGGTCCGGTGAGGGCGCCGAGGGCGCGCAGCGCGTCGGCCCGCGAGCCCTCCTGCGAGCGGCGGGCCCACAGCGACTCGACGGCGTGGCACAGCGCGTCCATGGCGCAGCTCGTGGTGACCTCCGCCGGGCAGGTCGCGGTCAGCTCCGGGTCCACGACGGAGCAGGTCGCGGCGGCCGTCGGGTGGTCGAAGGAGAACTTGCGCTCCCCGTCGTAGACCGTCGCGAACTGCGTCACCTCGCTGCCCGTGCCGCTGGTGGTGGGCACCAGGACGAGGTCCCCCGCGGCCGGCAGCGGGTCGGCGCCCGCGCCCAGGCAGGCCCGGGCGGCGGCGCCGTCGGCGGGCAGGGCCCGCACCATCTTGGCCACGTCCATGGCACTGCCGCCGCCGAGCCCCACGACGAGGTCGGGGGCGACGCGGTCGCGCAGGGCACAGCCCGCCAGGACGTCGTCGAGCACGGGGTTGGGCCGGAAGCCGGAGAACACGTGGTGGCGCGGGGAGTCCAGCCAGTGTCCGAAGCCCGCCCGCCGCAGGCCGCCCTCGGTGGCCACGACCAGGACGCGGCGCGCGCCGCGGGAGTCGACCATGGCGTCGAGGCGTCGTACCGCGCCCGCCCCGAACACCACCTCGACGCCGCGGCGCGCGCCCGACGCGGCCTGCGCGCCGTGCCCGCCGGGGTCAGCCGCCACCGGTGTGCTCCACACGAAGCCGTGCCGCGAAGCCCTCGCGGATGTCGGTCGTGGTCATGGCGGCCGTGGCCCGGGAGAAGGCGGAGGCCCCGGCCGGGGCGACGGGGACGACGATCAGGTGCGGTCCGCCGCCGCCGAGCGCCGCGGTGAGGGCCTCGGTCACCTCCGCCACGGAGTCGCAGACCCGTGCCGACGCGTATCCGGCGCCCTCGCCCACGGTGTCGAACCTCGTGGTGTGCGAGGTGGTGGCCTGGCCGCCGGTGGACTCGTACGAGCCGTTGTCGAAGATGACGTGGACGTAGTTGTCCGGTGCCGCGGCGCCGACGGACGACAGCGTGCCCAGGTGCATGAGGGCGGCGCCGTCGCCGTCGAGGACCACGACCGGCGTGCCGGGTTCGCGCAGGGCGACGCCCAGGCCGAACGCGGCGGCGTGCCCCATCGAACCCTGCATGTAGAAGTGGCTCTTGGAGCCGGTGACGCCGAACAGCTCGCGGGAGGTGTAGCCGGTGGTGGAGACCACCGCGGCGCCCTCGAGGAGATGCTCGATCGCCCGCAGCACCTCGACCCGGCCGAGCCCGTGCTCCCGGGAGGCGGCGGCAGGCTCGGCGGCCTTCTCGCCGTCCTTGCCCCCCGCCCCGGCGGCCTTCTCGATGGCTCCCTTCTGGGTGAGCACGAACACGGTCCGGCCCGCGGCCAGTTCGGCCTCCGCGCGGTCGAGCACGTCGGCGAAGTCGGCGGCGGTCGCGGTGGCCGGCACCGTCAGGTGCGGCACGTCCATCGCGTCGAGCAGCCTGTGCGTGGCCAGGCCCATGACCTCGTGCTGGGGCTCGTCCTGACCCGGGTCGGGCCAGCCGCGCAGGCTCATGAAGACCAGGACCGGGATCCCGTACGTCGCGGTGAGCGAGGCCAGCGGGTTGACGAGGTTGCCGAGCCCCGAGTTCTGGGCGATGACGGCGGCGCGGTGTCCGGCGACGGCGGCGCCCGCGGCGGCGGCGAGGGCGGCGCCCTCGTTCGCGGCCGGGAGGTAGACGCCGTCACGGGTCAGCCGCTCGATCGGGCCGCTGAAGTAGGAGCACGGGACGCCGGCGACGAAGTCGAAGCCGCGGTCCGCGAGCGCCGTGCAGAAGTCGTCGTTGGATATCACGCTTCCAGGGCCAGCCAATCCTGAAGTCGCTGGAGAGCGAACACGTCGGACACGGGGGCGATCTCGGATTCGACACCGAGGGACGTACCGTCCCGGTAGATGGTGCCGAAGGTGGTGCGCAGGGCCTGGACGGTGGCGCGCAGCCCCTGGTTGGCGTAGATCACGACGGAGACGCCGTGCTTGGTCGCCTCCGCCGCGGACCACTGCGGGTAGGTGGTCGGCACGATGACGACGGGCTTGCGGCCGTCCCAGCCGTCGAGGAACTCGACGATCTCGCCCTCGTCCTTCTTCTTGGAGTGGATCAGGATCGCGTCGGCGCCCGCGTCGGCGTAGGCCGTGCAGCGCTTGAGGGCCTCCTCGACGCCGAGGCCGTCGATGAGGGCCTCGGTGCGGGCGATGACGTAGAAGTCCTCGCCGCGCTGGGCGTTCTTGGCCGTCTCGATCTTGTGCGCGAAGTCGGTGAGCGGCAGCAGGGTCTGTGCGGCCTCCGCGAAGCTGTTCACCTTCGGGTACAGCTTGTCCTCGATGGCCACGGCGGTGATGCCCGCCGCCTCGTACTCGTGCACCATGTGCGCGACGTTCAGGTTGTTGCCGTAGCCGGTGTCCACGTCGGCGACGACGGGGATGTCGATCGCCTTCTGCATGTTGGCGGCCGCGGCCAGGTACTCGGTCATCGTCAGGACGCTGGCGTCCGGCAGGCAGCGCGAGGCGGACACCTCCAGGCTTGAGGACCACACCGCCTGGAAACCGGCCTGCTGGGCGAGCGTCGCGCCCATCGCGTCGTGTGCGCCCGCGACCCGTACCAGGTCGCCTTGGGACATGACTTCACGGAAGGAGGCCCGATGAGAGGTCAAGGTTGCTGCTCCTTTGAGTCTCGCCGGAGGCACGGTCGGCAGACCGTTTCCCGACGGCGGTTGGAAGGTGCGTTACGGCACACGGATGTGCGGCGGCGAACGGCGAAGAAGCGAGCGGACGGCAGGGGTCACCGCGGCGACTCGGCGGCGGTGACGGTGAACTAGGAGACGTCGGCGGCGATCCAGGTGCGCAGCATCAGCCGCTGGTGGCCCTGGTCGCTGTCCTGGAACTCCACCCTGCCGTGCAGGGTCCACCGGTTGTCGATGAAGATCATCTCGCCTTCCCCGAGCCGGTCCTGGGACCGCAGCTCCGGGTCGTCGAGCAGGGCGTCGAACTGGTCGAACGCCTCGATCTGGGCTTCGGTCAGGGGCGGGACACCGTCCCTGCGGTGACCGATCTCGATGTATTCGCGCAGGTAGTGGACGCGGTCCCGGCCGTCGTCGGTGTGCTCGAGGACGGGGCGCAGGACCGTGCGGGCAGCACCCGGGGTGTCGTCGCGGGTGTCGAAGTACACGGGCCTGCGCAGCGTGTCGAGCACGTCGGGCCGCTCGCTCAGGCGCGCCACGATGTCGGCGAGCCGGACGAGCACGAGGTCACCGCCGACGGCGGCCTGGTGCACGCAGGCGAGGGCGAAGTAGTCCGGCACGTCGGTGGGCCGGTGCGGGGAGTCGGTGTGCAGGCTGCCGCCGGTGCGGGAGTCCGAGTAGCGTCCGGTGGCGCCCTCGCCGAGCTTGACGCCCCGGTAGCGGACCTCGCGCAGCAGGGTGCCCTTGCTGTCCTGCGGTACGAGCTCGCCGAGGGCGGCCGACGCGGTGACGGCGAACTCCCGGTACTCCTGCTCGTCGAAGTGGCCGAGGCCGGTCAGGACGAAGAAGCCGGGGTCGCCCTCCAGGCAGCGGCGGGCGTGGGGCAGCAGTTCGGCACGCAGTTGCTCGCGCGTAGCGCCCTTGCGCAGATGCGCGGGGAGCTCGAAGCGCACCGGATCGAAAGCGTGGTGCGTGGTCATGTGGTGGGCCTTTACGGAAGTCGGCTTACGGAAGACGGCTTGCAGAAGTCCGCTTACAGAACTCGGCCGGACATGGCCGCGGGCGGCTCGATGCCCAGGAGGTGGAGACAGGTCGGCGCGATGTCCCGGAGGTCTCCGGACGGCGCGAGCGCACGGTCCGCGCCGAGCACCCACAGGGGCACGGGGCTGGTCGTGTGCCGGGTGCTCGGCGTGGTGCCGTCGGCCTCGCGCATGGACTCGCCGTTGCCGTGGTCGGCGGTGACCACCAGGTACGCGCCGTGCTCGGCGGCGGCCGCGGCGATGTCCCGCAGGCAGGCGTCGACCACTTCGGCGGCCTGCCGCACGGCGTCGTAGTTGCCGGTGTGCCCGACGGTGTCGATGTTGGCGATGTTGGCGACCAGGAACTGCGCTTCGCCCGAGCGGAGTTCGCCGATCAGCCGCTCGGTGATCTCCCGCGCGGACATCTCGGGGGCCAGGTCGAAGCTCGGCACGTCGGTCCTGCTGGCCACCATGATGTGCCGCTCGCCGGCCTGCCGCTGCTGGGTGTAGCCGTTCAGGAGGTACGTGACGTGCCCGTACTTCTCCCGCTCCGCGATGTGTACCTGGGCGAGCCCGGCCGCGGCGACCGCCTCGGCGAGGGTGCCGTCCACGTGTTCCTGGTCGAAGACCACGGATGCCGGGATGTCGTCGCTGTACCGGGTCATCGTGGTCAGCGGGCGGCCGGTCGCGGCGAGCGCGGTGGCGAGCTGGCGCAGCCCGTCGGGGCGGAAGTTCGTCATGACGATCTCGTCGCCGGGCGCGATGCGGGGCGCGTCCAGGACGATCGGCGGCAGGTGCTCGTCCGTGACGCCTGCGGCGTAGTGCTCCTCGACCGCCGTACGCCAGTCCGCTGTGATCCCGGGGGCGTCGTCCGCACCCGTGAGAGCGGCGACGACACTCTCCGTGCGGTCCGTCCTGCCCGAGCGGTCCATGGCGAGCTTCCGGCCGGCCACCGTGGCGAGCCGCGCGCCCTTCTCCTCCAGCTGCGCGAGGTCGTGCAGGGCGGTGCGGGCGGGTACGTCACGGCCGTCGCTGACGGCGTGCACGTAGGTGCGGTCCGACCAGCCGTACTCCTCGGCCAGGTCGAGGACCGCGCTGATGTGGTCGATGTGGCCGTGGGCGCCGCCCTCGGAGGCGATGCCGATCACATGCACCGGAGTGCCCGCCGCACGTGATCTGGCGAAGACGTCCGCGAGGGCGGTACAGGAACGGAAACCACCCTCGGTGATCGCCCGGCGAATCTTCACCGACGCCTGCGCGATGGTGCGGCCGGTGCCGATGGTGAGGTGTCCGACTTCGGAGTTCCCGACCTGCCCGGACGGCAGACCGACCACCGAACCCGACGCTTCGAGAAGGGTCGGAGGCACATCCTCGGCGAGGCGGGAGATAAATGGAATATCCGCTTCCAATAACGGATTGTGCTCGCCGTCGGGATCCCATCCGAACCCATCGAGCACAAGCAGCAGAAGGCGCTGCTTTGCGTCACCCACCTGAACACCCCCGTGTTTTCGGCCTGAAGAGCCCGACCGAGCCGGCCACAGCATCGGAACCAGTCGACCAAGATCGCATCAAGCTTCACTGAATGAACAGGAGGAGTCAAGGGGGTGACTTTGCGTTGCCAAACAAGTGAGCTAATGTCCACTTTCGGACAGTTCTGACGTTTGATTCTCAAAGAAGCCGATAGCAGCCGTTCACAGATTCCGGCTGCCGATCAATGACCATTGACGTGCAATGTCGACACCGTTTAGTGTGCGTCGTCGTTGTGATCGAGTAGATCGCCAACGGCCGAATCCAAGCTGCCTCACGCGGCCATTCCCGCTCAGCGGAATTTGCGGCTCCAGCAGTGGGCGCGGGCGCCCGTCCTGGCCTTCACACCCTTTCCCGCCAGGCATTTCACAAGGCGCCTGCAAAGATTTCCAAAGAGTTCCCCGCCACATTCATTACCGATTATTTCCGGTGTCCCGAGTACCTCTAGGAGTTGCTTTGACAGCGCAGTCGAACGCCGGCGTCGGGGAAGCCGGGGCCACCGTCACCAGGCGCCTGGTCATCGCCGACATGGCCCACCAGTACTCGGTCGCCCCGGCCGCCGACGCCCCGGCGCTGGTGGCCGAGCTCGCCGCCGAAACCGGTGACGGCACCCGAGCCATGGAGTTCCTGCGCCCGGAGCAGACCGCGTCCAAGGCCCTGACGTTGGTCCGGGCGACAGGACAGACCCGGCCGCTCAGCCCGCCCGCCGCACCCCTGCCGACCTGGTCCTGTACCCACTTCCCCGCCGATTTCACCGCCTATCTGGACGGCGCCCTCGCAACGGAAGATGGAATTCCGGATTCTGCCGGCGCCGGCCTTTCCGCGCTCGGCCCGCTGCTGCTTCTGCGCACGCACACGACCGCTTCGGACCCCTTCACCGAAGTTCTGATATGTGCCCGCTACCGCGCGAACGGCACCTTGTTCGTGCGGACGGCGCGCTTCACGCACGCGGCCGAGATCGACCTCGCCGACCTGGTCGCCCGCGCTCTCGAGTACCGCACCGAGCTGCAGGACCACATGCGGATCGAGAGCAACGCCTATATCAACTGCGAAGAGGACATCGAGATCGAGCAGAAGGTCACTCTGCTCGACGAAGCCTCCATCTGGTCCCTCACCAAGGACATGTGGACGGCCGTGGAGGCGGGCGAGTTCCCCGGCTTCATCACTTATCCCGGCTACGAACTGACCCGCTGGCATTTCGTGCAGCACAACTTCGAGGTCACCGGTCCCGCCGAGGAGGTCGGCCACTACGCCTTCCAGGAGAACCCCGGGAATCGCTACCAGCTCAAGATGAAGAAGTTCCCCGCCGACGCCGTGCGCCGCCAGGAGACCTTCCGCAAGGGCGTCGAGGTTCCCGGTGGCGACTTCGAAGCGTACTTGGCACGGGAGTTCCCGGCACTGACCTTCCGGCGGCTTCCGAGCTTCCGGCGCACCCGCTTCGACGTGAATGTGCACTCCCTGGCGACCGGCCACGGCTTCGGCATCGAGACGGACGAGGTGACCGTCGACGCGGTCGGCGGGCGCAAGCTGCGGCAGGTGGAGATGGAGTACCTGGAGACCTACCGGCACGAGGGTCTGGACGCCACCACCATCGACGACGAGATGGAGCGGCTGACCCGCCTGGTGGAGTCCTACCTCGCCAGGGCAGGCGTCGCCTCCGAGCGCAACCACTACTCGAAGCTCTCGTTCCTGCGGGACTGCGTGGCGACCGGCGCGACGGTCTCCGCGGGATCCTGACGCCGCGCCCGCCACCCACCACTCAGCCCTGCCCAGCTGGACGATTAAGGACGTGCGGCGTGAAGACAAGCCGACGGGGCATCCGCTCCTTCCGCGACATCACCCATGGCGATGTCGACCTGCGGCGCCCCATCGTGACGCTGTTCAGCGGCGGTCTGGACAGCTCCTACCTCCTGTACCGCCTGGTGCAGGCGGGGGCCACCGACGTGCACGCCCTCAGCGTGGCGGTGGGCGGTGACGAGGAGCGGTCCCACATCGAGCGGATCACGACCGCGCTCGGGGTACGCCTGCACCTGGTGGACGGCCGGGCCGCGTTCGTCGAGGAGTTCGTACGGCCCGCGATCACCGCGCACGCCGTGTACCTGGACACGCACCCCGTCAGCTCCACCCTCAGCCGTCCGCTGATCGCCCGCACCGCCACCGAGGTGGCCCGCGACCTCGGCGCCGGGGTGATCCTGCACACCGCCAACCGCTCGCAGAACACCCTGCGCAGGCTGAACGGCGCCCTGGAACAGCTGGGCTTCGAGGGGCACTTCGGCAGCCCGTACGACCTGGAGCCGGTGGACCGCGAGCAGAAGATCAAGGAGCTGCGCCACATCGGCCTCGACGAGATGGCCGAGCGGTCGGCCAGCGGCGACTCCAACCTGTGGTGCCGCGAGTTCGAGTCCGGCGTTCTCGACGACCCCGAGAACCACGCCGTACCCGAGAGCTTCTACCGCTGGAGCGCGCGGCCACAGGCGGGCGCCGCGCCGGATCGGCGGAGCCTGACCGTCACGTTCCGCTCCGGGACGCCGGTGGCCGTCGACGGGGAGGAGCTGCCCCTCACCGACGTCGTCGCCCGCCTCAACCCGGCCGTGGGCGCCCACGGCCTCGGCCGCTACACCGGCCTTGAGCACCTGCCCGGCGGCATCAAGGTCCTGGAGGTCCGCGAGATGCCCGCGGCCTGGCTGCTGCTCGCCTCGCGCCGCCACCTGGAGACCGCGGTGCTCGACGCCGAGGTGCTCAGGGAGAAGCTGCACATGGAGCAGCTCTGGGTCCGCGAGGCGCTCGAAGGCCGCTGGTTCGGCGAACTCCGCGCCGCCTGCCAGGCGTTCATTACCGAGGCCGTCCTCCCGATCACCGGCTCGGTGACCTGGCGGCTCGACGGCGCACGGACCGCGACCACCGCCATCGTCGCGGACGCGCCCCGCTACGTACGCGACCGGGAGCACTGGGAGCAGGCCTCCATCAAGGACGAGCTCTCCCACCTGGGCGAGGGCTCGCAGACCGCAGACAGGGACATGCAGTGGTAGATCCGGAACAGACCTCGCCCGCCACCGAGACCCCCGCCCACCTCGACCCGGCCGCCAGCCCCGCCCACCCGGACCGGCGCCTCGTCCTCATCGACGCGAGCGTGGCCACGGCACGAACCGCGCACTCCCTGCCGTACCAGACGTTCTTCGTGCAGCGGCCCGGCTCCCCCGTACAGGACCTGGTCGACGACCACTCCGGCTTCTACACGGTGGACTTCACGCAGGACTCGGGGCCGGGGGACTCGGGGCCGGGGGACTCGGAGCCCGAGGCCTCGGTACCGGAGGCGTTCACCGACTTCGTCACGCAGGTGCTGCGGCCCCTGGCGCCCATGGCGGTGGTCGGCCTCTCCCCGGCGGGGCAGCGGGCCGCGGCGGTGGCGAACTCCCTGCTCGGGACATCCGGCATCGCGACCGAGGACCTGGAACGCCTGACGCAGTCCCCGCCGGCCACCGCCCCCTCCGGCGGCCGCCTCGGCACCTCCGCGAACCGGACGCCGAAGCCTGCCGCGCTCTTCGTCAACCACCACTCCTACGCGCACTTCCAGCGCGGCGGCCGGCACTTCCTGCCGACGTCGGAGCTCGACGTCCACCTGGTGACCCGCAACCAGTTCCACGGAGGCGTGCGCGGGCTCGAGCAGAATCCCGTCACGCAGGTCTCGATGTGCGACCCGGAGGAGGAGGACCGCTGGCGCGCCGCCTGCGAGTGGACGCTGCGCACGCACCCCGTCGGCCGGGTCATCGCCGTGCACGAGCGCGCGGTGCTGCTCGCGGCGGAGATGCGCTCGAAGTTCGGGCTGCCGGGGATGGACTTCGAGACGGCGACGCTCTTCCGGGACAAGCTGCGGATGAAGGAGGCGGTGCGCGCGTCCGGGGCGGCCGTGGTGCCCGACTTCTCCGCACTCGACAGCCCCGCCGACCTCATGAACGTGGACTGGAGCACCGGCCGCAAGGTCATCAAGAGCCGCTGGGGCCTGGCCGCCAAGGACCTCTTCATGGTCGACACCCTCGACGAGGCACGCGATCTCGTCGCGGGTCTCGACCTCTCCGGCGCGCACTACGGCATCGAGGAGTTCGTCACGGGGCAGATCTACCACTGCGACTCCGTGGTGCAGGACGGTGAGATCCGCTTCAGCAGCGTCGCGCGCTATCTGACCGACCCGGCCGGGTACCGGCCCGGCGGCATCTTCGGCACCGTCCTGGTGCGCGAGGGCGACCTGGCGAAGCGCATCACCGAACTCAGCGCCGCGGTGCTCGCCGCCCTGGGGATCAAGGACGGCACCACGCATCTGGAGCTGTTCCACACCCCGGCCGACGAGCTGGTCTTCTGCGAGGTGGCGGGCCGCCCGCCGGGCGGCGTCATCCCGCCGGTCATCGAGTGGCAGTACGGCTTCAACATCGTCGAGGCACAGATCCGTCTCGACGCGGGCCTCGACATCCGTCTGGGCACCGACCCGGCGGCGCCGGGCGGCGGCACGTGCGGATTCCTCGCCTTCTACCCGGGCGGCGGCGAGACCCGCGCCATCGCCCCGGCACGCCTGGCGGAGCTCGGCGTCGTCGAGCACATCGCGACCAGCGGTGCGGGCAACGGCCGCGGCGGCGTCCGCCACTCGACGGACTTCCTCGACTCCTACGTGATCAAGGCCCCGGACGACGACACGCTCCTGCGGCGGATCGACGACCTCCAGGACGAATACCGGCGGTGAACGGTCCCGGGGGCGGCCACGCTCGGCGGCGCCGCCCCACCAGGGCATGACATAGGTCACAGCAGCCGACGCCCGCCCTGCCACCTAGCCGCCCTGCCACCCAGCCGCCGGGTCACCCACCGACACGCCCACAGCGAAACGGCCGCCACCGTGAATCACGATGACGACCGTTTCGTCGTTGTTCAGAACACCGACTCGTCGATGTTCCTTGTGCGCGAGGGGGGAGTTGAACCCCCACGCCCTTTCGGGCACTGGAACCTGAATCCAGCGCGTCTGCCTATTCCGCCACCCGCGCATGGGTGTTGTCTTTGGGTCTCTCACTTGTTGGTGCGAGCGCCTGCCGACATCCAGAAGATTAGCACGCTGGAGAGGGTGGATTCACATCCGTATTCGGGGGCACCCGCGTGGCACCCGGGGACGTGGCGACAGCCTGCACGGACGTGGCGTACCCCGCCCCCACCAGCCGCCCCGGCCCGATCGCGGCCGCCGGAGGCCCGGCCCCGCGCGGGGCTCCGTACGGGTCCCGGCCGGGGCGGAACCGGCCGAACCACCCGCCCGACGCAACCAAGGCGGACGTCAAGTCCTCCTCCTAGGTCCACAGCCGCGTGCGGGACACTGTCTTGGGACCCCCTCTACGATCCCTGGTAAGAGGAAGCAGGAGGAGGCCCGAGCCAGGCCCGGCCCGGGACCCCGGAAGGAGCCCACAAGGAGCCCAGGAGGAGCGCGGAATCAGCCCCGAGCGGAGCGCGGCACCAGGCGCGGAGCGAGCCCGGACCGAGCCGTCGGCCACACCTCCGACGCGGGACTCAGGACGGTTCCCGCGGGAGCCCCGACCGATCCCCGAGGATCGGCGGAGCGAACCCGGGCCGAGCCCCGGGACACCCCTGAAGGAACCCTGAGGATCGCGGAAGACCAGTGCGGGCATGCCTTGTGAGAGGCGACACTCGTGGTCCGGGCGGACAGGGGGAACCACCTGATTTCCCGACGCGTGGATACGATCAGTAAGCAGTACGAGGATGACAACGACGGAGGAGGTGCCCCATGGGAGTCCTGAAGAAGTTCGAGCAGCGACTCGAAGGTCTGGTCAACGGCACCTTCGCCAAGGTGTTCAAGTCCGAGGTCCAGCCCGTCGAGATCGCCGGCGCCCTGCAGCGCGAGTGCGACAACAACGCGACGATCTGGAACCGCGAGCGGACCGTCGTTCCGAACGATTTCATCGTGGAGCTCAGCGCGCCCGACTTCGAGCGCCTGAGCCCGTACTCCGGACAGCTCGGCGACGAGCTCTCCGGCATGGTGCGTGAGTACGCGAAGCAGCAGCGGTACAGCTTCATGGGCCCCATCAAGGTCCACCTGGAGAAGGCGGAGGACCTGGACACGGGCCTCTACCGAGTGCGCAGCCGCACGCTCGCGTCCAGCACCTCGCAGACTCCCGACCCCGCTCCCGGTGCCTCCGCGGGCCCCGGCGGGCCCGGCGCCCCCGGCGGCGGCCCCACGAGCGCGGGCCAGGGCCCCCGCGGCGGCTACGGCTACCCACAGGGCCCCTCGGGCGCCCCTCCCATGCCCGCCGCGCCGCCTCCCGGCGCGGGCGCGGGCCGCGGAGCCGCTCCGGCGGCGGCGCGGCCGCAGGGGCCGGGCTCCGGCTCCCCGGGCACGCAAGTGCGGCGCTGGATTGAGATCAACGGCAACCGCCATCAGATCTCCCGCCCGACGCTGGTGCTGGGCCGCAGCACCGACGCCGATGTGCGGATCGACGACCCCGGCGTCTCGCGCCGGCACTGTGAGATCCGGACCGGAACGCCCTCGACGATCCAGGATCTCGGGTCTACCAACGGCATCGTGGTAGACGGGCAGCACACCACCCGCGCTACGCTCCGCGACGGCTCGCGGATCGTCGTGGGCAGCACCACCATCATTTACCGGCAAGCCGAAGGGTGAAGCGGGGGCAATGTCAGAGCTGACCCTGACGGTCATGCGGCTGGGTTTCCTGGCCGTTCTGTGGCTGTTCGTGATCGTGGCCGTCCAGGTCATTCGCAGCGACCTGTTCGGAACGCGTGTCACTCAGCGCGGTTCGCGCCGTGAGGGCGGCCGCCAGGCGGCCCGCCAGCAGGCCGCACCGCCGCCACAGCGCCAGCAGAGCGGCGGCCGCCAGCGTCGTGGCGCGCCCACCAAGCTGGTCGTCTCGGAGGGCACCCTGACGGGCACCACCGTCGCGCTCCAGGGGCAGACGATCTCGCTGGGCCGGGCACACGATTCGACCATCGTCCTCGACGACGACTACGCCTCCAGCAGGCATGCCAGGATCTACCCGGACCGTGACGGCCAGTGGATCGTCGAGGATCTCGGGTCCACGAACGGCACGTATCTGGACCGGACCCGCCTGACCACCCCGACGCCCGTTCCGCTGGGCGCGCCGATCCGCATCGGCAAGACCGTCATCGAGCTGCGGAAGTAGTGCTACATCATGAATGAGCGCGAGCGGAGCGAGCGAGCCGACGCGGTCCAGGACTTGGACGCCAGCGCGCTCCCGACCGGAGGGTGGGCACCGTGCGGATGTACCCGGAGCCGACGGGCGAGGTGCGCATGAGTCTGTCACTGCGCTTCGCCGCCGGATCGCACAAAGGCATGATCCGGGAGGGGAACGAGGACTCCGGCTACGCGGGTCCGCGTCTCCTCGCCATCGCCGACGGCATGGGGGGCCAGGCCGCGGGCGAGGTCGCCAGCTCCGAGGTGATCTCGACGCTCGTCACGCTCGACGACGACGTCCCCGGCTCCGACATCCTCACGTCGCTCGGCACGGCCGTGCAGCGGGCCAACGACCAGCTGCGCCTCATGGTCGAGGAGGACCCGCAGCTCGAGGGCATGGGCACCACCCTGACCGCCCTGCTGTGGACCGGCCAGCGGCTCGGCCTCGTGCACGTCGGCGACTCGCGCGCGTATCTGCTGCGCGACGGCGTGCTCACGCAGATCACGCAGGACCACACCTGGGTGCAGCGGCTCGTCGACGAGGGCCGCATCACCGAGGAGGAGGCGACGACGCATCCGCAGCGGTCGCTCCTGATGCGCGCGCTCGGCAGCGGCGACCACGTGGAGCCGGATCTGTCGATCCGTGAAGTCCGCGCCGGCGACCGGTACTTGATCTGCTCCGACGGTCTGTCGGGCGTCGTGTCCCACCAGACGATGGAGGACACCCTCGCCAGCTACCAGGGCCCCCAGGAGACCGTGCAGGAGCTCATCCAGCTCGCGCTGCGCGGCGGCGGCCCCGACAACATCACGGTGATCGTCGCCGACGTCCTGGACATCGACACCGGCGACACCCTCGCGGGCCAGCTGTCCGACACCCCCGTGGTGGTCGGCGCGGTCGCCGAGAACCAGCTCCAGGCGAACGACGACGGCGCCATGCAGACGCCCGCGGGCCGCGCGTCGGGCCTCGGCCGCCAGGCGCCGCCCCCGTCCGGCGGCGGCTTCGGCCCGCCCGGCAGCGGTGACAGCACCCCCGGGTACGACCCCGAGGGCGGCTCCTTCGGGGCGTACGGCGACGAGGACCTGGTGAAGCCCGGCGGCGGCCGCAAGTGGCTGAAGAGATCGCTGTACACGGCGCTCGCCCTCGCCGTCATCGGCGGCGGCCTGTACGGCGGCTATCGCTGGACCCAGACGCAGTACTACGTGGGCACCAAGGACGAGCACGTCGCGCTCTACCGCGGCATCGACCAGGACCTCGCCTGGGTGAGCCTGTCGAAGGTCGAGAAGGACCACCCCGAGATCGAACTCAAGTACCTGCCGCCGTACCAGCGCAAGCAGGTCGAGTCCACGATCCAGGAGGGCAACCTCGACGACGCCGAGAAGAAGATCGGCGAGCTGGGCCTGCAGGCGTCGGCGTGCAAGAAGGACGCCGAGCGGCGCGCGATCGAGCGGGAGAACCGCGAGAAGCGCGAGCGCGAGAAGAACGACAACGCCAAGCCCGGTGAGGGCGAGGCGGGCGGCCAGAACGGCTCGCCCGACCCGGCCGAAACCTCCAAGCCGGACTTCCGCAACGCGAGCTTCCGCGCGGCGGACGACCCCGGCGCCAAGGACGACAAGTCCAAGTCCACCACCGCACCGACTCCCACACCCGGCCCCAGCCTCTCCCAGCAGGAGAAGGATCTGGTCCCGCAGTGCGGTAAGCAGTAAGCAGCCGTTGGGGGCCCTTGCACGCCATGAGCAGTAGCACTACACAAACGTCGACGATCGGCGCCATCGGTGCGCCGAGCCGGCGCAACACGGAGCTCGCGCTCCTGGTGTTCGCCGTCGTCATCCCGCTGTTCGCCTACATGAACGTGGGCCTCGCCATCTCCGGCGAGCTGCCCCCCGGCATGCTCGGGTACGGCCTCGGCCTCGGCCTGCTCGCGGGCGTCGCGCACCTCGTCGTGCGCAAGTTCGCGCCGTACGCGGACCCGCTGCTGCTGCCCCTGGCCACGCTGCTCAACGGCCTCGGTCTGGTGGTCATCTGGCGGCTCGACCAGTCCGAGCGGCTGCAGCAGCTGGGCAAGGCCTCCTTCGGGGCGTTCAGCGCGGCGGCCCCCAAGCAGCTGTTGTACTCGGCGATCGGCATCGCCCTGTTCGTCGCCGTGATGCTGCTGCTCAAGGACCACCGCGTCCTCCAGCGGTACACGTACATCTCGATGATCGGCGCGATGGGCCTGCTGCTCCTGCCGCTCGTGCCGGGCCTCGGCAAGAACATCTACGGCGCCAAGATCTGGATCCAGGTCGGCGGGTTCTCCATCCAGCCCGCGGAGTTCGCCAAGATCGTCATCGCGGTGTTCTTCGCCGGATACCTGATGGTGAAGCGCGACGCGCTCGCCCTCGCCAGCCGCCGCTTCATGGGCCTGTACCTGCCGCGTGGCCGTGACCTCGGTCCGATCCTGGCCGTGTGGGCGATGTCCATCCTGATCCTGGTCTTCGAGACCGACCTCGGTACGTCGCTTTTGTTCTTCGGCATGTTCATCGTGATGCTGTACGTGGCCACGGAGCGCACCAGCTGGATCGTGTTCGGTCTGCTGATGTCGGCCATCGGCGCCGTCACCGTGGCCTCCTTCGAGCCGCACGTCAAGGTGCGTGTGGACGCCTGGCTCGACCCGTTCAACAAGGAAGTCATCGCGTCGACCGGGACCGACCAGATCGCCCAGTCGATGATGGCGTTCGGCTCCGGCGGCACCCTCGGCACCGGCCTCGGCCAGGGCCACTCCGACCTCATCGGCTTCGCCGCCAACTCCGACTTCATCCTCGCCACGTACGGCGAGGAGCTGGGCCTCGCCGGGATCATGGCCGTCCTGCTGATCTACGGCCTGATCGTGGAGCGCGGTGTGCGCACGGCGCTCGCGGCCCGCGACCCGTTCGGCAAGCTGCTCGCGGTCGGCCTGTCCGGCGCCTTCGCCATCCAGGTCTTCGTCGTCGCGGGCGGCGTCATGGGCCTGATCCCGCTGACGGGTATGACCATGCCGTTCATCGCGTACGGCGGTTCCTCGGTGATCGCGAACTGGGCGCTGGTGGGCATCCTGCTGCGCATCAGCGACACCGCGCGCCGCCCGGCCCCGTCGCCCGCCCCGAACCCCGACGCCGAGATGACCCAGGTGGTACGGCCGTGAACAAGCCTCTGCGCCGCATCGCGATCTTCTGCGGCCTGCTCGTCCTCGCGCTGCTCGTCCGCGACAACTGGCTGCAGTACGTCAAGGCGGACCACCTCGCCGAGCACGACATGAACCGCCGCGTGCCCATCGAGCGGTACGCCCAGCCGCGCGGCGACATCATCGTCGACGGCAAGGCCATCACCGGCTCGCAGAAGGTCGACGGCGACGACTTCAAGTACAAGCGGACGTACAAGAACGGGCCCATGTGGTCGCCCGTGACCGGCTTCGCCTCGCAGCGCATCGGCGCCACGCAGATCGAGTCCATCGAGGACCGCATCCTCACCGGCAACGACGACCGGCTCTTCTTCCGCCGCAGCCTCGACATGCTGACCGGCAAGAAGAAGGAGGGCGGCAACGTCGTCACGACGCTCAACCGGGACGCCCAGAAGGCCGCGTACAACGGTCTGAAGGGCCTCGGCAAGGGCGCGGTCGCCGCCATCGACCCCTCCACGGGCGCGATCCTCGCGCTGGCCTCGACGCCTTCGTACGACCCCTCGAAGTTCGCCGGCAACACCAACGCCGAGGCGGAGACCTTCGGGAAGCTCGACAAGGACTCCGACAAGCCGATGCTGAACCGCGCGCTGCGCGAGACCTACCCGCCCGGCTCCACCTTCAAGGTGGTCACGGCCGCGGCGGCGATGGAGCACGGCCTGTACACGGAGATAGACGAGAAGACGAAGTCGCCGCTGCCCTGGACGATGCCGAACACCACGACCGAGCTGAAGAACGAGGGCAACATCCCCTGCAAGAACGCCACGCTGCGCGAGGCGCTGCGGGTGTCCTGCAACACGGTCTTCGGCAAGATCGGCTCGGACCTCGGCAAGGACAAGATGCTGGAGACGGCCGAGAAGTTCGGCTTCAACGAGGAGCAGTTCGTCCCGGTCCGTTCCAACGCCTCCGTCTTCCCGAAGGAGATGGACAAGCCGCAGACCGCGCTGTCCTCCATCGGCCAGTTCGAGACCGCGGCGACGCCGCTGCAGATGGCCATGGTCACCTCGGCGATCGCCAACGACGGCACCCTCATGGAGCCGTACATGGTCAAGGAGCTCCAGGCGCCGAACCTCGACGTGATCGAGAAGCACTCGCCCAAGGAGATGAGCGAGCCGCTGTCCAAGGAGAACGCGCAGAAGCTCCAGGACATGATGCAGACCGTCGTGAACGAGGGCACGGGAACCAGGGCCAAGATCCCGGGCGTCACAGTGGGCGGCAAGACCGGTACCGCTCAGCACGGTCTGAACAACAGCAAGAACCCGTACGCCTGGTTCATCAGCTACGCCAAGACCGACTCGGGTTCCCCGGTCGCCGTGGCCGTGGTCGTGGAGGACAGTGACGCCTCCCGTGGCGACATCTCCGGTGGCGGGCTCGCGGCGCCGATCGCGAGGGACGTGATGAAGGCGGTCATCGACAGCAAGAAGTGACCCCTGTCACGACCCCTCCACATCGGTGCACGTTGCGATACCGGTCCTGTATCGGGTGACGGTTGCGGCCGGGTCACGTCAGGCGAGCCGGGTACGGTATGCCCGGACAGCACACCGCCGGACCGCGCAACACGGTGCGGTCGGGACCGACGGAGAGGGCTGGAATAGCTATGGAAGAGCCGCGTCGCCTCGGCGGCCGGTATGAGCTGGGCCAGGTGCTCGGCCGCGGCGGGATGGCGGAGGTCTACCTCGCGCACGACACCCGCCTCGGCCGCACCGTGGCGGTGAAGACGCTGCGAGTCGACCTCGCCCGCGACCCGTCGTTCCAGGCCCGGTTCCGCCGTGAGGCCCAGTCGGCCGCCTCGCTCAACCACCCGGCGATCGTCGCGGTCTACGACACCGGCGAGGACTACGTCGACGGGGTCTCCATCCCGTACATCGTGATGGAGTACGTCGACGGCTCGACGCTGCGTGAGCTGCTGCACTCCGGGCGCAAGCTGCTGCCCGAGCGCGCCATGGAAATGACGATCGGCATCCTCCAGGCCCTGGAGTACTCGCACCGCAACCAGATCGTCCACCGCGACATCAAGCCCGCGAACGTCATGCTGACGCGCAACGGCCAGGTCAAGGTCATGGACTTCGGCATCGCCCGCGCGATGGGCGAGTCCGGCATGACGATGACGCAGACGGCCGCCGTCATCGGCACCGCGCAGTACCTCTCCCCGGAGCAGGCCAAGGGCGAGCAGGTCGACGCGCGCTCGGACCTCTACTCCACGGGCTGCCTCCTCTACGAGCTGCTGACCGTCCGGCCGCCCTTCGTGGGCGACTCCCCGGTCGCGGTCGCGTACCAGCACGTCCGCGAGGAGCCCCAGGCCCCCAGCGTCTTCGACGGCGAGATCACGCCCGAGATGGACGCGATCGTCCTGAAGGCCCTCACCAAGGACCCGGACTACCGCTACCAGTCGGCCGACGAGATGCGCGCCGACATCGAGGCCTGCCTCGACGGCCAGCCCGTCGCCGCCACGGCCGCCATGGGCGCCGTCGGCTACGGCGGCCACCCGGACGACCAGGCCACGGCCATGCTCCGCCCGCAGCACGGCGGACCCGGCCACGGCCAGACGTCGATGATGCCGCCGGTCAACCCGGACGACGGCGGCTACGACGAGGGGTCGCGGCGCGGCCGGGGCCAGAAGAAGAGCAACACGTCGACGATCCTGCTGATCGCCGCGGGCGTGCTCGTCCTGGTGGGGGCGATCCTCATCGGGAAGTGGGCGTTCAGCGGGGGCAGCGGGACCAGCGATGACAAGAGGGCGCCGAACTTCGTGGGCGAGACCCTGCAGGAGGCGCGGGAGTCGGCGAAGAACGTCGACCTGGAGATCGCGGTGTCCAAGCGCGAGCCGTGCGAGAAGTACCCCAAGGGGCAGGTCTGCTCGCAGGACCCCGGCGCGGACGCCAAGGTCGAGAAGGGCGACACGATCCATGTGGTCGTGTCGACGGGTGCGCCGAAGATGGCGGTCCCGAGCGTCATCGGCATGGACATCGACGAGGCGACCGAGAAGCTCGAAGGTGACAAGTACCAGTTCCGTGTGAAGCGCGAGCAGCGGATCTCCAGCGAGACCGAGGGCGAGGTCCTGGAGCAGGACCCGACCTCCGGCACGGAGCGGCAGAAGGGCAGCACGATCACGCTGACCGTCGCCAAGGAGCAGCAGAAGACCCCCGTGCCCGACGTCTCCGGTCAGACCTGGGAAGCCGCGAAGAAGCAGCTCGAGGACAACGGCCTCAAGCCGGTGCGCAGTGACGTCGAGAGCGAAAGCGTCGAGGAGGGCAAGGTCATCCAGACCTCACCCGCGGCCAACACCGAGGTCGACCCCGGCTCCACGGTGACCGTCCAGGTCGCCAAGAAGAAGGCCGAGGAGACGCCTGAGGAGGCCACCGTCCCGGCGGTCGGCGGCCAGACCCTCGAAGACGCCCGTGACGCCATCGAGGACGCCGACCTCACCGTGGGCACCATCACGGGCCCGCAGGACGACGACGCCCGTGTGGTCCTCTCCACGCCGAGCGGCGGCCAGAAGGTCCCGTCCGGCACGGCGATCAACCTGGTGACCACCGGCGGCTCCGGCGGCCCGGGCGGCGGCGACCAGGGCGGCGGCGACAACGGCGGCGGCTTCATCGAGGGCGCCACCGGCTTCGGCCGCCACAGTCGGGACTGACGCCTCCGGCACCGACGCCTCCGGCGGTACAGCGGACAAGGACGAGGGCCCCGGCACCAGAAAGGTGCCGGGGCCCTCGTCCGTGCTCAGGCCGACGCTCCAGGTCGGCGCTCAAGGCCCACGGCTCCGGGCCCGCGGCTCCAGGCCCGCGCCCTGGCCCGGCCCAGCGGCTAGCTCAGCTCCCGCGGCGGTGTCCGCCGGTTGTCCACCTTCTCGATCCGCTCCAGCTTCCCCCACACCACATACCGGTAGTTCGACGTGAAGACGGGCGTGCACGTGGTGAGCGTGATGTAGCGGTCCGCCTTCTTCGCGCCGGACTCCTTGGGGATGGGGTCGAGGACGCGGACGTTGTACTTCGAGGTCTCGGGGAGGGTCTTGTAGACCTTGTACACGTACCACTTGTCGCGGGACTCGAAGACGATCGGGTCGCCCTCGTCGATCTTGTCGATCTTGTGGAACTTCGCGCCGTGGCCGTCGCGGTGGGCGGCCAGGGTGAAGTTGCCCTTGTCGTCCTCGGGCAGGGCGGACTTGATGGGGTCCGTGTAGTAGCCGGCGACGCCGTGGTTGAGGGTCTTGGGGTTGGTGCCCTTGGTGACGAGGATCTCGCCGCCGCTCATCGAGGGCACGTGCAGGAAGCCGATGCCGTCCTTGGTGTCGATGGGCCCGGGGCCCTTCGCCTCCCAGTGGTCGCGGACGCGGTTCCCCTGCTTCTTGGCCTCGCGGTCCGCTATGACGTTGGTCCACCACAGCGAGTACGCGACGAACAGGCCGAGGATCACGCCCGCGGTGATGAGGAGTTCACCGAAGACGCTGACCGCCGTCGCGATCCGGCCACGGCCGCGCTGCCGCGGCGCGGGCTTCGGCGCGGGCTCCCCGGCCCGCTCGTCGGCCCCGGTCCGCTCCTCGGCCCGCCCCTGCTCGTCCTCTTCGGTGGTGGCTGCCACTGCGTCTGCCCCGTCCGTCTCAGCTTCTAGTCGACCAACGCGGGTGGCTTTCCCTTGTCGCGTGGCCGGTCTTCGACCATCTTGCCCCACACGATCATTCGGTACTTACTCGTGAACTCGGGGGTACAGGTGGTCAGTGTGATGTAGCGGCCCGGTTTCGTGAAGCCGGAGCCGGGCGGCACCGGATCGAGGACCGCCGTGTTGCCGGGACTCGTCTGCGGCAGGATGCTCGCCATCTTGTAGACGTAGTACGTGTCCTGCGTCTCGACGACGATCGGATCGCCCGGTTTGAGCCGGTTGATGTAGCGGAACGGCTCGCCGTGCGTATTGCGGTGACCGGCGAGCGCGAAGTTGCCCGGGTTCGCGTCCGGCATCGGGGTCTTGGTACCGCCCTTGTTGTAGTGGCCGACCATCCCCCGGTCGAGGACCTTGTGCTTGTCGATGCCCTCGGCGACCGGAGTGACGACGTCCAGCTTCGGGATGTGCAGGAGCGCGAAGCCCTGGCCGGGTTCGAAGACCCCCGGCTTGCCCTTGCCCTTCGCCCAGTCCTCCTGGAGCTTGCGGGCGGCCGCGTCGGCCTGCTGCTGAGCCCTTATGTTCGTCCACCACAGCTGGTACGTGACGAAGAGGAGCATCAGGACGCCGATGGTGATGAAGAGTTCGCCGATGGCGCGACTGGCCACGGTGGCCGGGCCCGGCTTCGCGGCACGGGCGGCGCGGCGGGCCTCGACCCGGGTGAGGGGGCGCTCCGCCTCGGCGGGGGGCGTGGCGGGCGGGGTGGCCGGGGGCTTCGCGCCCCGACGCCCCTTGTGCTTGGCGGCCTTGCGGCGGGCCGCACGCCCACCTGTGGGCGGTGCCACCCCCGCCTCACCGACTATTCGGCGCGTGTCCGCCGTCCGCAGCCCGATGGTCTCGTCGTCCCGGGGAGGGTCGTACGCCGCCGGGTACGGCTCGGGCGCCACCTCCGCGTCCCCCAGCGCCTCCCCCGCGGGCGCCTCGGGCCCCACTTGCCCCTCGGCCGCCCCCGCCGCGCTCCGGAACCACGGCGACGGGTGCTGCCCCGGCGCGGCGGCGTCGGGGCCACCGGGCACGGTCACGCCGTGGCCCTGCCCACCACCGGCGCAAGCCCGCTCGACCGCCCCACCGCCCCCGCGTCGCCGCACTCGACCAGCCAGTTGGCGAGCATGAGGTGGCCGTGCTCGGTGAGGACGGACTCGGGGTGGAACTGGACGCCCTCGACGGGCAGTTCGCGGTGGCGCAGGCCCATGATGATGCCGTCGGCCGTACGCGCGGTCACTTCGAGCTCGGCCGGGACCGTGGCGGGCTCGGCGGCAAGGGAGTGGTAGCGGGTGGCGATGAAGGGGGAGGGCAGACCGGCGAAGACGCCCTTGCCCTCGTGCGTGACCGGCGAGGTCTTGCCGTGCAGGAGCTCCGGCGCCCGGTCCACCACACCGCCGTACGCCACCGCCATGGACTGCATGCCGAGGCAGACGCCGAAGACGGGCACACCGGTCGCGGCGCAGTGGCGCACCATCTCCACGCAGACGCCCGCCTGCTCGGGCGTGCCGGGTCCCGGCGAGAGCAGGACGCCGTCGAAGCCGTCCTGGGCGTGCCGCAGCTCGACCTCGTCGTTGCGGAGCACCTCGCACTCGGCCCCGAGCTGGTACAGGTACTGCACGAGGTTGAAGACGAAGCTGTCGTAGTTGTCGACGACGAGAATGCGGGCGTTCTTGCTGGAGCTCACTGGCCGTCCACCGTCACATCGTTGAAGGGCAGCAGCGGCTCCGCCCAGGGGAAGACGTACTGGAACAGCACATAGACGACCGCGAGGACGAGCAGCAGCGAGAGCAGCGCCTTCACCCAAGCGTTCCCGGGCAGATGCCGCCAGATCCAGCCGTACATGCCGTCCCTTCCGTCGTCCGGCGCCACAAGCCGTCGCCGTTCGGCACCAGACTAACGGCGCAGTGCCTCGGGTTTCCCGGCCTCCACGGGCTGGGTGGCGTCGAGGTGGGCCCAGGCGATCAGACGGTGGCTGTGGCCCCACTCGGGTTCACAGGTGGTGAGGGTGAGATAGCGGCCGGGCTCGCGGTAGCCGGACTTGCGCGGGACGGGGTCGATGACACCGATGTCGGCGGGCAGGGTGCGGTACGGCTTCCTGTCGATGCGGTACGTGAACCAGGTGGTCCCGTCGGTCAGGACGACGGCGTCGCCGGGGCGCAGCTCGGGGAAGTCCTTGAAGGGGTCGCCGTAGGTGCGGCGGTGCCCGGCGACGGCGAAGTTGCCCTTCTGGCCGAGCTGGGCGGTACGGGCGTAGTGGCCGAGGCCCTTCTTGAGGGTGCCGGTGGCGGTGCCCTGGAGCACGGGCTTGTTCCACGTGAAACCGAAGCGCGGGATGTACATGACGGCGAAGGGCTCGCCGTCCTCGTACTTGGTGTGCAACGCGAGGAGCGGGGCCCCTCGGCCGCTCTTCCCGTCCCTCGCGGCCAGGGACTGCTCGGCCCACTGGTCCTGAAGGCGGTCGATCTGGTGGTCCATCGCGCGGTCGGCCTTCACGCCGGTCCAGAAGAGCACATAGACCACGAAGAGCACGATCACGGTGCCGACAGTGATGCACAGTTCGCTGAACGTCCTGACGAGCGCGCGTACGGACACCGCTGGGACCTCCCGGGCGAGGGCTACTCCACAGGCTTCGCGTAATGGAGATCCACTGTGCCCGAGTACCCGGGAAGAGTCACCGCCCCGTCGTCGTCGACTTTCCAGCCGAGGCCGTAGGCGTTGACGTACAGCATGTAGTTCTGGATCTCCGGGGAGGCCGCGAGGGACTTCCTGAGCTTGTCCGGGTCACCGACGGCGGTGACCTTGTACGGCGGTGAGTAGACGCGGCCCTGGAGGATCAGGGTGTTGCCGACGCAGCGCACGGCGCTGGTGGAGATCAGGCGCTGGTCCATGACCTTGATGCCCTCGGCGCCGCCCTGCCACAGCGCGTTCACCACGGCCTGCAGGTCCTGCTGGTGGATGACCAGGTCGTTGGGCTGCGGCTCGGGGTAGCCGGGGAGCTTGGCGGTGGCGTCCGGCGGGGCGTCGGTGAGGGTGACCGTGACGGCGTCGCCGCTGAGCCTGCGGGTGCCCGCGTGCTTCTCCAGGGCCTTCAGGCGGGCGTCGTCGGCCTTGCTTCCGGGGCTGTCGCGCTGGGTCAGGGAGTCGACGTCGCCACGCAGGGAGCCGTTGGACTCCTCCAGGTCCTTGTTCTCGCGGCTGCGTTCCTGGATGAGGTCGGAGAGCTTCAACAGGGAGGCGTCCGTACGGATGTTGGTGCCCTTGGCCGTGTTGAAGCTGGTGACGAAGATGAGGCCGGCGAGGGCGAAGACGGCGATCGTGAGGAGCCGCACCGGGCGCCAGCGGCGGCCTCGACCGGTGCCTCCCGGGAAGTCGGCAGAATTGCTCAACGTACCCTTATCTCCTTCACCGCCGCGGAAGCACTACGCTAACGGACGCCCGGGGGAGGACTTCGCGCACCGTAGCGCCGAAGAACCCGCCCCGCGTCACACCCCGTTCCCTGCGCGGCCACGCAGCGCATCGACAGGAGAGACCCTCGTGCCGAAGTCACGTATCCGCAAGAAGGACGACGACTACACGCCGCCGTCGTCGAAGAAGGCGACGAACATCAAGCTGACCAGCCGCAGCTGGGTGGCTCCGGTGATGCTGGCCATGTTCCTGATCGGCCTGGCCTGGATCGTCGTCTTCTACGTCACGGACGGAAAGCTGCCGATCGACCCGCTGGGCAACTGGAACATCGTCGTCGGCTTCGGCTTCATCGCGGCCGGGTTCGGCGTCTCCACGCAGTGGAAGTAGCGGTTCCACGCAGCTGAGGGCACGGCGGGCGGGCACACGTGTGCCGCGAGAGCGGAAACGAAGCCCGTCCGCAAGCCCTGGCCTGAGTTATCCACAGCGCGAGCACCGCCATCCACAGACCTGGGGAAAGGTCTGAAGATCTGTGGATAACTCTCAGAAGGTTGACGCCGGTGTGACTGGCCCACTGCCGCGCACCGGCCCGCAGACCCCTTGTCCCGCCTGGGAAAACCCGGATCGGCGACGCGAGGAACACCCGTTCCCCACTTCGTGCACAAGATCGGGCACAGACTGTGGACAACACGGGTGCGCGCGCCGGTCCACGCACATCACGTGGGGACCGGCGCGCGCACCTCAGTGAGCTGGGCCACCTGCCGCACCTCAGGTGAGCTGGGCCGTCCTCAGCACCACGGTCACCACGATCACCACGAACACCGCCGCGCACGTCCCCCACTGCACCAGGGCGCGCCGCTCACGCGGGGCGTGCACCATGCCGTACGCGATGGCGACACCGGCGATCAGGCCGCCGATGTGAGCCTGCCAGGCGATGCCGTCCAGCCTGAACGTGAAGAACAAGTTCAGCGCGAGGATGATGAGCACCGGACGCATGTCGTAGTTCAGGCGTCGCATCAGGACCGCCGTCGCGCCGAGCAGGCCGAAGATCGCGCCGGAGGCGCCGAGGGAGGCCTTGCTCGCGTCCTCCAGGAGATAGGTGAGGGCGCTGCCGCCGAGGCCGGACAGCATGTACAGCGTCAGATAGCGGGCCCGGCCGAGCGCCGCCTCCAGGGGGCCGCCGAGCCACCACAGGCCCAGCATGTTGAACGCGATGTGCCAGATCTCCTGGTGCGTGAACATCGACGTGACCAGGCGATACGCCTGACCGTCCGCGACGCCCTCGGTCGGCACGAAGGGATGCGGCGGCCACTCGCCGATCAGCACCAGGTCGCTGAGCAGGCTGTCGCCGCGCACCCGGACCGCGACGAACACCAGCAGGTTGATCGCCAGGATGATCTTCGTGAGCAGCCGGGGGTCCTGGGCGATCGTGCCCCCCGCGAGCGTGCGCGGCTGGGTGGCCGCCGGCGAGTGCCCGGTGCCCGAGCCGCCCCGGACGCACTCCGGGCACTGGAAGCCGACCGAGGCGCTGATCATGCACTCCGGGCAGATCGGCCGCTCGCAGCGCGTGCAGGTGATGCCGGTCTCCCGGTCCGGATGCCGGTAGCACGTCGGCGGGCCCTGCGCGTCCCGCGGCTCCTGCGGGCTGCCTGGCGCCTGGTCCATTGCGGTCCCCTCATTCTCCGTACGAAGGCGGCTTGGCGAACGCGCCGCCCCGCCCTTCCTCTACGGATGGGCGGGGCGGTTTGGTTCCCTCACGGGTGCGCCGCGCGGGCGTGCCCGGAGCTCGCGTCGGCGCTCAGCCCTCGCGCGTCTCGATGACGACGGACTCGATCACGACGTCGTTGACCGGGCGGTCGGTGCGCGGGTTGGTCTGCGTACCGGCGATGGCGTCCACGACCTTCTTGCTCGCGTCGTTGGTGACCTCGCCGAAGATGGTGTGCTTGCGCGTCAGCCAGGCCGTCGGCGACACCGTGACGAAGAACTGCGAGCCGTTGGTGCCCGGGCCCGCGTTGGCCATCGCGAGCAGGTAGGGCTTGTCGAAGGCCAGGTCGGGGTGGAACTCGTCCTCGAACTCGTAGCCCGGGCCGCCGGTGCCATTGCCCAGCGGGTCGCCGCCCTGGATCATGAAGCCACTGATCACCCGGTGGAAGACGGTGCCGTCGTACAGGCGGTCCGAGGACTTCTTGCCGGTAGCGGGGTGCACCCACTCGCGCTCGCCCTGGGCGAGCTCAACAAAGTTCTTGACCGTCTTGGGCGCGTGATTCGGCAGGAGCCGGATCTCGATGTCGCCCTGATTGGTCTTCAGGGTGGCGTAAAGCTGCTCGGCCACGATCTGCCTTCCGTTGTCCTCTGTGACCCTCCGATCCTCGCACGGACCGGATTGGGACGAGTAGCCACCGACTGGGCGCGCGCCGCGGGGATCCGTGGCATTGTCGACGGCAAGCTCCGCTCGTACCGAATTGGGCGCGTTCACGACGTACCGCACGGGTCGATCTCACGGGGAGCGGCCGATGACCCGGATGCCCGCCCTCGCATGCCCCGGATCCTCCCGGCAGGCATGATCCCGGTAAGGGTGGAAAGGTGACATACCTATACGCCACCAAGGAGGAGGATCCCGTGACCCGCAAAGACAGCGTGCGCGCCGCGGCCGACTCGGCGAAGGACAGCGTGCGGCACGCCGCGGACGCGGTGGCCCCGTACGCGGACAAGGCGGCCGAGGCCAAGGACAAGGCCGCGCATCTGGCGCAGGAAGCCCGGACGCGGCTCGCGCCGAAGGTGTCGCACGCCGCCCACACGGCCGCCGACCAGGCCCGAGTCCAGTTCGACGCGCATGTGGCACCGCGCGTGGAGCAGGCCCGCAGCCATGTGCCGCCGAGGGTCGACCACGCGGCGCACGAGGCCGCCGTCCGCACCCGCAGGGCCGCGCGTCAGGCAGCCGACTTCTCGAGGCCCCGCGTCGAGCACGCCGTGGCCGTGGCCGGGCCGGTCCGCGAGGAGGCCGCCGCCCGCGGCGCCGCGGCGCTCGCCGCGCTGCGCGGTCAGGTCTCGCCCGAGCAGATCGGGCAACTGGCCCGCAGGAACGAACGCCGGGCCCGCGCCGGGCGTCTCGCCAAGCGGCTCGCCGTCCTCGGCGTGCTCGCGGCCGGCGCCGTCGCCGTGTGGAAGTGGTGGGACAAGCAGGCCAACCCGGACTGGCTGGTCGAGCCCCCCGCGGCCACGGAGGTCCCCGACCGGGCCCCGCTGACCTCGGTCGACGGCAGCGCCCAGGCGTCCCTCGACCCCGAGGTCCAGGCCAAGCAGGCCGAGGCCGAGGCGGAGGGGCGCGAAGAACGGGGCTGAGGCCGGGGGCCGTGGCAGCAGTCACGGCCCACCGAGCCCCTGAACGGGAGTGCCGACGGGCCGAGCCCCTGAACGGGAGTGCCGACGGGCCGAGCCCCTGAACGGGAGTACCGGTGGGCCGAGCCCCTGACCAGCACTGCCGACGGGCCGATCCCCTGACCAGCACTGCCGACGGGCCGAGCCCCAGACCAGCAGTACCGGCGGGGCGGCTCACAGCATGAGTCGCCCCTCCACCACTTCCTGCGCCACCCCGGTCAGCTTCCGCTGCCGCGCACGCGCGTGCCCGCGGAGGATCCCGAAGGCCTCGTCCATGGAGAGCGACCGCTGGGCCGCGAGCACGCCTTTGGCCTGTTCGATGACGAGGCGGCTGGTCAGGGCGTGCTCCAACTGCCCGGCCAGGGTGCGGCTGCGGCTCAGCTCCAGGTCCCGCGTCAGCGCGATGGCCACGATGTCCGCGAGCGACTGGCCGAACTCCAGTGCCTCGTCGGTGAGCCGCGCCTCCTCGCCCCCGAACAGCACCAGCGCGCCGATGGGCTCCTCGCGCCCGCGCAGCGGCCGCGCCGCGACCTCGGTGTAGCCGAGCGCGAGGGCGCGCGGCACATAGTGCGGCCAGCGCTGGCGGGCGACCGCCCGCCGCAGGTCTGTCCGTGGCACCGGATTCCCGGTCGCCCGGCAGTAGGGACCCGGCCCCTGGCTCCGTTGCTCGGCGTCGAGGATCAGGTCCCTGGCCGCGTCCTCGGAGGCATAGACCTCGCCGCCCCCGGTGCCCGGCAGGGCGACCAGGACACCGCAGGCGCGGGCGCCGACGAGGTCCCGGCTGTGGGCCGCGAGCGCGGCGAGCAGGACAGGGGGGTCGAGCGGCAGATCGGGGTTGCCCCCGGCCAACTCCACGAAGATGTCAGCCAGATGCTGGCGTGGCGTCGTCATGACGGCCCTTCCGGGGTGAGCTTGAGATCACCGGCCACGATGCCCCGCGCGAAGGTCTCCAACGGAACCCCCAGGGTGAAGGCGCGGGCCTTGATGAGTGCCAGCGCGTCGTCGACACACCGGCCGATGTGCACGGACAGCACGCCCGCCGCCTGCTGCACGACCTCCCGGTGGTCGATCCCGCCGTACAGCTCCGGGTCGGCGTCGGAGTCCAGGAGCACCGTGCGGGTCAGCGCCCCGACGACGTCCGCGAACGCCCGGCTGCCGACGAGCCCGGGACGCGGGTCGAACACCGCGAGCGCGCCGAAGCAGCGCCCGGTGGTGTCCAGGGGGACGGCGGCGACCTCGTGGACGCCGAGCGCGGTCAGGGCGGGGCCGTAGCAGGGCCAGCGCTGCTCGATCGCGTCGCACGAGGCGCGGACGGTCCGGCAGCCGGTCGTGGCGTCCCTGGTGGGGCCCTCACCGAGCATGAACTCCAGGTCCTGGGCGGCGCGCGCGGGTTCGCTGGACGCGGCGACCGCGAGCTGGCTGTGACCGGCGTCGACGAGGGTGAGCGCCACGCTGCTGGTTCCGCACGCCTCGGCGACGCCGGTCATGAACTTCGGCCTTGTCCCGTGCCCCCGCCGCCACCCCGCGAGGCTGCGCGCGAAGGCTTCCTGGAGCCGCGCCGACGAGCGGTGACAGCTCGCCGTGGAGCGCAGCATCAGGGCGAGCTGCGCGTACACGTCGTTCCCCGAGTCCACCGCCCGCTGTTCGTACCGCTCGGCGGCTTCCTCCGCACTCCGTGCCCGTTCCCGCGCCCGTGCCGCACGGCGCCATGCTGCCGCCGCTTGTTCGGCGGAGCCATCGCCCGTGGTCATGGCCAGCAGCGTACGCCCGGGGATCGATCCGGAGGAGGCGGTTTCGGGCTTCTCCGGCCGACACGGCTTGAATCGGTCATCGCGGCACACGCCGTCTCCGCACGCGTGACGTGCGAAGACGGCCGTGCGTCTACGCCCTCTCTACGACAGCGGTCACGTCAGTCGGCGGACGCGCCGGGACCCTCCTCCATGAGGAGCACCACGCCCCCGTGGTGACCGGCGAACGGCGAGCACACCACGTTGCACACGATGGAGCGGCCGATGCGGTTCACGGCGCGGATCGCGGCCATGTCGGTGCGCTTGCCGGAGTCGACGCACCTCTGGACGACCGACCGCAGCTCCTCGGTGGGCAGCCCGAAGTCGAGCTTGAAGAACGCCTTGTCGGCGACCTCGTCCGCACGCAGGCCCCACAGCTCGGCGGCGCCGCGGTTCCAGCTCTTGACCCGCTTCTCCGCGTCCAGGACGACCACACCCGCGGCGACGCTGCTCATCACGCCCTCCAGGAAGGCGCGGGCCTCGTCCAGCTCCTCGCTGCGGATGCGCATCTCCTCGTTCATCGTCTCCAGTTCCTCGTTGCCGGACTGGAGCTCCTCGTTGGTGGTCTCCAGCTCCTCGTTGGTCGACTGGAGTTCCTCGTTGGTGGTCTCCAGCTCCTCGATGCTCGACTGGAGTTCCTCGTTCGTGGTCTCCAGCTCCTCGTTCGTCGACTGGAGTTCCTCGTACGCCGTCTCCAGCTCCTCGCGTACGCGCTTTATCTCCGACGTGAGCCGCGTGTTGACCGTGACGTCAGTGAACGTGATGACGGTGGCGGCGGCCAGGCCGGTGGGGCCGGTGAGCGGCTGGATGAGGATGTCGAAGTACTGGACCTCCTCGCCCACGCGCCGTTCGACGCGGTTGACCCGCAGGGTTCTGCGCTCGTGTGTCGCCTGCTCGATCAGGGAGCGCAGTTCGACCGGCCGGTAGGAGATCTCCAGGTCCTGGAACGGGCGGCCGAGATCGTTCGTGGTGAGGGCGAACTGCAGCCGGGCGGTGCTGTTGATCAGCGCGACGACGCCCTCGGCGTCGAGCGCCACGGCCGGGACCGGGATGGCGTCGAGGATGAGGTCACGCGTCTGCCGGTTGCGCGCCACCGTGCGCTGTTCCGCGCCGACGACGGCCCTGATCTTCAGCGGCGCGGGCTGATAGGGCGGCCCGGCGTCGCCCGGCCTGCGGCGGAAGACCCGCTGGCGCATGCTGACCACCTCGAAGCGGTCGGCGTCGTTGAGGAGCATCTCGGCCTTGCCCAGGAAGAGATGGCCGCTCTCCCGCAGCGCGAAGTGGAAGCGGTCCACGATCTGGGCCTGCGCCTCGACGTTGAAGTACATCAGCGTGTTGCGGCACACCAGCAGGTCGAGCCGGGAGATGGGGGCGTCCCGGGTCACGTCGTGCCGCCCGAAGATGACCCGGCGCCGCAGGTCGGGCCGGAAGCCGTACTGCGCGCCGTTCTGCTCGAAGTACTTCTCGCGCAGCTCCGCGGGCAGCGCTTCGAGGGACTTGGCGCTGTAGAGGGCGGTGCGGGCGTCCCGCAGCGCCTCCTCGTCGACGTCCGTGCCGTAGATCTTGACGCGGTTGAGGGCCTCCTCGACGCCGAGGGCCTCGGCGAACATGATCGCCAGGGAGTAGGCCTCCTCACCGCTGGAGCAGCCCGCACTCCACACCCGGATCTCGTCGTGCGGCTCCTTGTCGGCAAGCAGTTCGGGGACGACCTCGCGCTGCAGGAACGTCCACGCGTCCGGGTCGCGGAAGAGGGACGTGACGTTGATCAGGATGGTGTTGAACAGCGCGCTGAACTCGTCCGCGCTGGTCTCGAGGCGGTCCCGGTAGTCCGCGTACGACCGCACATCGATGTCGGACATCCGCTTGCGGATCCGCCGCCCCAGGGAGGAGCGCTTGTACCCCGTGAAGTCGAAGCCGCGGGCGTCCCGCAGAAAACCGAGGAGGTCCTCCAGTTCCTCGTCCGTCTCCGCGTCCCGCACGTCAGCCATCACTGCCTCTTGTCCTCGACGAGCCCGCGAATGACCGCGGCGATCTCCTCCAGAGGTAGCACGAAGTCCACGGCGCCCGTACCCACAGCCGCCTCCGGCATGCCACTGAACTCGGCCGTTCTCGGATCCTGCACGATGACGGTGCCCCCGCGTGCCTTCACCGCGGCCACGCCCATCGCGCCGTCCTTACCCGTCCCCGTCAGGACGCAGGCGATCGCCCCGCGCCCGAACGCCCCCGCCACGGACGCGAACAGAGGATCGGCGGAGGGCCGCACGAAGTGCACGAGCGCGCTGTCGGACAACGTCAGGACGCCGTCGGCGTCCACCAGGAGGTGCCGGTCCGGCGGGGCGATGTACACGGTGCCGGGCAGCGCACGCTCGTTCTGCTCCGCGAGCTTCACGCTCAGCCCGGTGCGCCGGCCGAGGACCTCGGCGATGACCGTGCGGTGGCGGGGGTCCAGGTGCTGGACGAGGAGGACGGGCACCGGGAGCTCGGGGCCGAGGCCGTCGAGCAGCACGGCGACACCGTGTACGCCACCGGCCGACGCGGCCATGGCCACGATCGAGTAGGACGTCTCCGCGTCCCGCGTGCGAGCGTCTGCCGGCTGCTCCGCCGACCGATGAGCCGTCACGCGGCCGAGCCTAGCGCGGGCCGGTCATGAGCAGGCGGGGCACGACGAGGCGGACGGCTCCCGCGGCCGTTCACCCTCCCGTGTGCGCCCCGCGCACGGCTCGCGCCTGCCCGCGCCCGGCACCCGACCGCCCGCGCCGGGACCCGCGGCCCCGCGCCCGGCGGCCCGTCCGGCTCCCCGCCCTTACGCCATGCGGCCCAACCGGCCGTGCGTGCCGGTGCCGTGGCGCGTGTGCTTGCAGGTATGGGCTACGACATAGACGGCCCGCGCGAAGCGGGCACCACACGACGGGACGCGCTCGGCCTCGCCGCGGGCCTGCTGGCAGGTGGCGCGCTGGCAGTCACGACGGCGACCCCCGCGTCGGCGGACGACGACGAATGGACCGTGCCGGGCGAGTTCTGGACCCCCGAGGCCGAGGACTGGTGCGTCGCGGACTTCGACGAGGAGTTCGAGGCCGACCTCGCCGCGGCGGAGGCCCTGCTCCCCGAGGAGGACAGCCGCGGCCTCGGCGCGGCGGCGGCCCCCAAGGGCCGCTACACCCGGCCGCTGCGCCGCCGCTACCGCGTCACCTCGCGCTACGGCGTGCGCGGCAACTGGGCCGCCGGGCACCACACCGGCATCGACCTGGGGGTGCCGCGCGGGACCCCGGTGTACGCGGTGACCAGCGGGGTCGTGGTGCTCGCCCGCTGGTCGGGGGCGTACGGCAAGGCCGTGACGGTACGGATGCCGGACAAGCGCTATGTGCTGTTCGCGCATCTCTCGCGGATCTCGGTGCGCCAGGGCCAGCGCATCCGCACCGGCGCCCGCATCGGCTACAGCGGCGCCACCGGACGTGCCACGGGCCCGCACCTCCACTTGGAGATACGGGCCCGGCGCGGCTACGGCACGGACATCAACCCCGTCTCCTACCTGGCCAGGCGAGGGGTACGGCTGCTGTAGGCGGCTTGTCCGCGAGCGTCGGCCGCGGGCTACTGGACGGCGGGCACCGCGTTGGTCACGGGCGCCACCAGGTCGGTGAGCTGGTGCAGTTGGTGCAGCTGGTGCAGACCGCCGAGCTGGTCGGCGACCTTGGGCACCTCGGCCCTGCGCTCGGCGGGGATGCTCGACGTCTGCAGCTCGTCGATCGTGTCCAGGACGGAGATCTTGGACGCGGTCGACGCGTCGGTGGACGCGTGCGCGGCGGGCGCGGCCAGCGCAGCGGCACCGGCGGCGAGGGAGACGGCGGCCATGAGTCGGCGTGCTGATGTCATGCCCTCACAAACGCCCGGGCGCGGTGAAGGATACGGCCCACGGAACGCTGTCACTCAGGAAGCGCACGCCCGCTCCAGAGGGCTTTCCCGCATTCCTCGACTCCTCGTACGACACGAATACGCAAAGCCTCACCCGGCGTGACTTCGTGTCAAGAACGTGCGTTAGAGGAACGCGGCCGTCCTTATGCGGCCGTATTTCCCCAGTCAAAGGAGAACGTGATGTCTCGCATCGCGAAGGCAGCCGCTGTGACGCTCGGCGCGGGTGCCGTCGTACTCAGCGGTGCCGCGCTTGCCTCGGCGGACGCGGGCGCGCAGGGCAAGGCCGTCGGCTCCCCCGGTGTGGTCTCGGGCAACCTGATCCAGGTCCCCGTCAACGTTCCGGTGAACGTCTGCGGCAACACCGTCGACGTCATCGGCCTGCTGAACCCGGCGTTCGGCAACCAGTGCGCCAACAAGGGCGAGCTGCACGGCGGCTACGGCAAGTGACGCCGAGCGGGGCCCCCGGCATCGGCCGGGGGCTTCGCTGTGTGCGGGTGCCGCCCCCGCGGGCGGCACCACCCCGCCGGGGCGGCGCTACTCGGCGTACCGGTAGACCGACTTGTGGCTGAGCATGTCCTGCGGCGTCGTCCGCCACGGCGGCATCGGCTCGCGGCGGGCGACAATGCGCTGGTACTGCGCGTCGCCGAGGGTGGGCGGCTTGGCCGGGAGGTACGGGGCGGAGTCGGGGCGCTTTCGCTGCCACCGGCTCCACAGCAGGTCCACGAAGGCGTGGTTCAGCCAGAAGACGGGGTCGTTGACGGAGGCGCCGCCGAGCATGTGCCCGCCGACCCAGCGGTGCACCCGGTTGTGGTTGCGCCAGCGCGCGCTGCCGCTCTCCTCCGTCCAGCCCTCAAGTCGGTTGCGGAAGCCGCGCCGTGAGGTGGAGTCCCAGGGCTCGACGTCGTACACCGTCTCCGCCATCGCCCACGCCACGTCCTGGCGGGTCGGCAGCTCCAGCGGGTCGGCGCGGCGCCCGAGGTCGCGGGTGAGGAAGTCCCCGTCGGTGACGGCCTCCTTGACGACCCAGCCGTTGCCGCGGGCGAAGGGACCGGTCGTGACCCGCCGGTCGGAGCGCCGGCCGTTGCCACCCATCAGGTCCTCGCCCCACAGGGACGCGGCCGGGCTGCGGTCCTTCGTCCAGTCCCAGTACGGCACGGTGACGCTGTCGTCGATGCGGCGCAGCGCCCGCTCGAAGTCGAGCAGGAAGCGGCGGTGCCAGGGCAGGAAGGTGGGCGTCATATGGGCGACGCGCAGCCGGTCGTCGCCGTCGGAGACGTAGAAGTCGATGTGCGTGCGCACGAACTCGTCGTACTCGCCCCGGCGTTTCAGGCGCAACACGGCGTCGACGAACCGGCGCCGCTCGGCCCGGCTGAGGCTGTTCTGGTTCTTGCGCGTGTAGGCCATGGCAGTCGCTGTCCGTCCGTTCTCCGGTCCCGGTGCGGGCGGGGCTCAGTGGAGTCGACCGCTCAGGGTCTGGTACGAGCCGAGTTCGTCGACCGCGCCGCGGGCGGCCGCCAGGGGCGTCGCGTACGACTGGTAGTGGTCCACCATGCTCAGATAGCTGCCGTCGGCGCGGCGCATCAGGCCGAGCGGCTGCCCGTCGACCGTGACCCGCCAGCCGTCGGGCCCGTGCTCGCGCTCGCCCGTCGTGGGCTCGCCCTGGATGCGCCGGCCGCGGTACGTCTCGTCGAACCCGGGCCCGCCGGGCGCCCCCGGCAGCCCCTCCCGCTCGTCCTTCTCGCGCAGCCCGCGAAAGGCGCCGACGGCTCCGAGGGCCGCCGCGGCCGCGACGGCGATCAGATGACGGCGCTTCAGCCGGTTGGCTCCGCTGACTCTGCTTACGGACGACACCGCGGCATTCTCCTCCCGCACGGGGACGCTTTCGACGAAATCGCGGTCAGCTCATCCAGAAATCCCACCAACGGGTGAGAATCAGCATGCCGATGACGCCCGCGTGCAGCACCGGGAGAACCCAGGTGAAGTCATTCATGAACGTACGCAGCCACGCGGGCGCGGGCAGAAGTCCATGGCGCACGTTGTGCGAGGTCACGTACCAGAACATGAGGATCGTGGCGGCCCACGCCAGACAGCACCACAGACACAGCGCGTTGACGCGGTAGAACGACTGGAATTGCAGCCAGGTGCAGAATCCGACGCCGAAGAGCGTGCCCGCGTTGAACGTCAGCCAGTACCAGCGGGGCAGGCGGGCCCCGGCGAGGAGGCTCGCGCCGACGCAGAGGACGACGGCGTACGCGGCGAGGCCGAGCAGCGGGTTGGGGAACCCGAACACCGCGGCCTGCTCGCTCTTCATGATGCTGCCGCAGGACACCACCGGGTTCATGCTGCACCCGGGGACGTAGTCCGGGTCCTTCAAGAGCTGGAGCTTGTCGAGGGTGATGACCCAGGAGGCGAGCAGCCCCGCCGCCGCCGTGAGCACGAGCAGCAGGGCGAGGCCGCGCCCGCCCCCGGCCGTCCGGGAGTCGTCCGGCCGGGGGGCGGTGGCGGGCCGGGCTCCGGAGACCTGCGCCGGTACCCGTCCCGTGGTCGCGACGGTGCGCATCAGGCGCGCAGCCTGCGCACGGGCAGCAGGCAGTGGGCCGCGTTCAGCATGGTGTCCTCGGACCCGGCGAAGTCGCGCAGCGCCTCCTCGGAGACGGGGCTGCCGGGCTTGCCCTCGGGCCAGGCCACGGTGGTGATCATGAAGTAGGCGTGGCCGCGCTGTTCGACGGCGGCGAGCCACTCGGGCGGAACGACGCACTGCGCCTTGACGTGGGGCATGTTCACGACGGCCTGCTCGGCCTCGACGAGGAGGCTGACCGGCAGGGAGGGGGTGCGGGCGCCGTCGAGGACGGGTCCGCCGAGGGGCAGTTGCTCGTTGCGCAGGAGGGTGCGCATGGCCTCGGCCGTGGCCTCGGGTCCGCCTTCGGCGTCGCCCAGGGAGTAGGCCAGGAGGAAGGCCATGTCCTGCTCGTCCTCCGGGTGTTCGCCGCTCCAGGCGAGGACGGCGAGGGTGCCGAGGTCGGTCACCCGGAAGGTGCGCTGTTCGTTGGAGGTTGAGGTCATGGGCTGCACGCTATAGACGCGTGCGGGCCGCCCGAATCCCTTTGTCACCTGTCTGGCGGAGCGCGGAAACGGCATCACACGATGGGGTCAGCGGGCCACCGGACTTGACGCGCCCGGTCCGCCGACGACGAAGGGCCGGTCCCGGCGGTGTGTCGCCGGACCGGCCCTTTCGCCTCCGGGTGCGGAGGCGTCCCCGAGGGGTTTCAGTCGTTGACGGCCGAGTTGCCGAACGCCGGGTTGAGGGCGCCGATCAGGTTGGCCGTGTTGCCGGAGACGTTCACCGGGACGTGCACCGGGACCTGGGCGAGGTTGCCGGAGCCGACGCCCGGGGAGCCGACCGCCGCGCCCTCGGCGCTGGCGCCGTCACCGCTGGCGAAGGCACTGCCGGACGCGGCACCCGCGGCGAGTCCGGCGGCGGCGATGACGAGTGCGGCCTTCTTGACATTCTTCATGATCAAAACCTTTCCTTGGGTTTACGCCAGCCTATGGACATGAATGCGGAAAGCTTCGCAATAACACGCCCACACGTTCTCGCCCCTCATTCCCCCATTACGCGACGGCTCGGTGAGGGGAAGTCCACTACTTCTGGAGCGGAAGTCCACCGAGCAGCTTCGCGGGACCGCCGCCCTGGTTCACACTCTCCGCGGCGTCCGTGACGGTGTTGACGACGGAGTCCTTGTTCTCGGTGTCCAGCATGTTCGTGCTGACCGGCTTGGTGTCCAGCATCGACTGGCCGAGAACGGTCTCCAGGCCGCCGTTCAGGCTGGTGGGCGTCAGGTCGCTGGCCATGGCGGGCGCGGCGACACCGGCGACGGCCATCGACCCGGCCAGGACAGCGGCAGCCTTGAGGGACTTCATCGTGTTCCTTTCTTCGGCGACTTTAGGAATGGGGTCCACAATTCCCCCCGCCGCTCCGGGGTACGGGAGCGGCGGGTGGCGAAGGTGCGGGGCGCGGCGGCCTCAGACCGGGAGCTTGGGCAGCGGCAGCGCGTCGGTCGGCAGCTTGGGCAGCGCGGGCAGGCCGGGCAGGTTCGGCACCGGCAGGCCGCCGCCGAGGACGGTGGCGACGACGACGTTGACCAGGCCGGTGACGACCGCCGTCGCCGCCGGCAGGACGGCCGCCACGTCGCCCCCGGTGGCAGCCTTGATGAGGCTGTCGACCGCCTTCTGCAGCGCGGCCAGGGCGTCGCCCTTGAGGTCCATCGGCGCCTTGGCGGCCGGCGCGCCGCCCAGGGCCGGGAGCTGCGGGGTCGCCGGGAGCTGAGGCGTCGCCGGGAGCTGCGGGGTCGCGGGGAGCTCGGCGCCCTTGGGGGCCGCGGCCGTGACCTTGGCGATCGCGTCCTTGACGGCGTCGGCGTGCTTCGTTGCGTCCGCGGCCGGGAGCTGGCCGTTGTCCGCCTTCAGGACGCCGTCGAGCAGGTCGGTGACCGGCTTGAGGACGCCGCCGATGTCGCCGAGCGTCTTCACCTGCGCCAGGAGCGCGTCGGCGCCGGGGACGGGTGCCTGCGGCGCGGCTGCCGCCTCGCGCGTCGTGTCGTCGTGGGTCGCGGCGTAGACGGGGCCCGCGGTGCCGAGCAGCAGCGCGGTGCACAGGAAGGTGGTCGCGATGCGCCGTACAGGCAGAGCTCGCATAGGTCATTCCCCTTTCAGTGGTGCGTCGGATCCTGTGATCACCGTCTAAACGGTGACCACGGTCCGCAACCGAGCGACCACGTTCTGTGGTCTTCCGGCTCCGGCGGAACCGGCATCGGCGCAGGTGAGAAGGGAGAACGACGGCGTGTCGCGCGGCCCGGCGGACGACGCCCATCCGGGGTACCGGAGTACTTTCGACCGGCAGCGCCCGCACACGAAGCGGCGGCCGCCCCCGGAACCGGGGACGACCGCCGCTGTGCCGACTCTGCGTCAGGCGCTGTACGCCGAACGGCCGTACGTCAGTCGTTGACGCAGGTGTTGCCGAACGCCGGGTTCAGCAGACCGATGACGTTGATGCTGTTGCCGCACACGTTGACGGGAACGTGCACCGGCACCTGGATGGCGTTGCCCGAGATGACGCCGGGGGAGTGGGTGGCGGCACCCTGCGCGCCACTGTCGGCGGCGGCGACACCGGCGCCACCCGCGACGGCTGCGGCGGCGACGGCGGACAGGGCGAGGGCCTTGCTGGTACGCGACATGGAGTACTGCTCCTTGTTCTGATGCTGGTGATGCTTCAAGCCGTGCGTGATGCCCGGTGTGGGGATCAACTGAGTTCCCCGACAGTCGGTTGTGCGCCCAGATGAGTGATGTCTTCCTCGCGGTTCGGCCACACGCTTCACCAATCCGACACACGCCACCAAGTCATCAGAAACTCCCGCAATAAACGCTACTGTTGCGCTTCCTTCTGAGTCTATTTCCGTCATACGCGCTCAGATCCACACATTTAATGCGATCAACCGCACCGTGGAAGGCCAGTGCCGTCATGCGTCATCTTCTGCGCCCGCGTCGTGTGCTCGCCGTCCTGCTCGCCCTCACCGGATGCCTCTCGCTGACCGGCACCGGCACCGCGGCCCCGGGCACGGACACCGCCGCCCCCGCGGGCGAGAAGCCCCGCATCGCCTTCGCACAGCGCTACCACGCGGTCCAGCACGGCGGGATCGTCCGAGCCGCCAACTCGGCGATCACCTGCCGCCGTCCGGTGTCCCGCGCGGCGGCCCCGTGCGCGGACGTGCGGCGCGGCGGCCCCGGCGCGAACCACGACTTCGAGATGTTCTACACGGACATCGACCGCGACCCGAACACGTACAACTCCAGCGCGGGCGAGGTCCGGCTGCCCGCCGGGTCCCGGGTCTCGTACGCCCGCCTCTACTGGGGCGGCAACCTCCGCGTCGGCGAGCAGAAGCCGCCCAAGGACAACGGCCGGGTGCTGATCGCCGAGCCCGGCGGCAGCTACCGCGCCGTCCTCGCCGACACCCTGACCGGCCACCGGGTCGCGGGCGGCGCGGACGCGTTCCAGGCGTCCGCCGACGTCACCTCGCTGGTCCGGAGCTCCGGCTCGGGGCTCTACACGGTCGCGCAGGTCAATGTGGCGATGGGGCACTCCAAGGCCGGGGCGTGGGGCGGCTGGACGCTGGTCGTGGCGTACGAGAACGCGGCGCTGCCGAAGCGGTCGCTCGCGCTGTGGGACGGGTTCGACTCGTTCGGCGCACCGGGGCAGCGGCACACGGTGCGGATGAAGGGCGTTGCCGTGGCGCCCGGCGCGGCGGGCGGCGGCGGGGTCGTCGGGCTCGTCGCGTACGACGGCGACCGGGGCGTGCGCGGGGACGCGGTGCACGTGTCCGCGGGGCGCGGCAGGCCCGTGCCGCTCTCGGACCGCGCCAACCCCGCCGACGACGTACTGAACTCGACCGTCAGCGAGCCCGGCAGGCCGGCCCGCAGGAGCCCGGCGTACGCCAACACCCTGGGTTACGACTCCGACGTGCTGCGCCTGCCCGACCGGCTGCGCGGACAGCGCGGCGACTTGACGGTGCGGATGTCCGCGCGGCGGGACGCGGCCTGGACGGGTGTGCTCTTCGCCGCCGTCGACGTGAAGCGGTAGCGCGTATTCCGTCGTCCTGACCCTAGGAACTCAAGGAGTCGTGCATGCAACTGCCGTCGAACTCCTCCCCCGCGCCGCGCGTCCTGCACGTCAGCCAGCCCGTCGACGGCGGCGTCGCCCGCGTCGTCACCGACCTCGTCAGGGCGCAGCGCGCCGCGGGCATCGACGTGCACCTGGCCTGCCCCGACGGCGGCACCCTCGCCCGCTCGGCGGCGCCCGTCCCCGTGCACCCGTGGGCGGCGGCCCGCTCCCCCGGGCCCGGCCTGCGCGCCGAGGTGCGCGACCTCGCCCGGGTCGTGGACGCCGTCCGGCCCACCCTCGTGCACGCGCACAGCGCGAAGGCGGGGCTCGCCGCCCGGGTCGCCGTGCGCGGGCGCGTGCCGACCGTCTTCCAGCCGCACGCCTGGTCGTTCGAGGCCGTCGACGGCAGCGTCGCCCTGCTCGCCCGCACCTGGGAGCGGCACGCGGCCCGCTGGACGGCCCGCACCCTGTGCGTCAGCGAGGCGGAACGGGACACCGGCCGCCGCGCGGGCATCGCGGGGCCCTGCTCCATCGTGCCGAACGGCATCGACCCGGAACGGTTCGTCCCCGCCGACCGGCGTGCGGCGCGCGCGGGGCTGCTCGCGGCGGCCGACGGCCCGTGGGGTCTTGACGCTCCCCGGGCGGTGGCCGCCCCCTGGGTGGTGTGCGTCGGCCGGCTCTGCCGCCAGAAGGGGCAGGACGTGCTGCTGCGCGCCTGGCCGACGGTGGCGGCGCGGGTGCCGGGGGCCCGGCTGATCCTGGTCGGCGACGGGCCGGAGGCGGGGGCGCTGCGGGCGGGAGCGGCGGACTCAGCCGGGCTTGCCGACGCGGCCGACTCGTCCTCGGCCTCGCACTCGCCCCCGTCCCGACCCTCGTACACGTCCCCACCCGCATCCCCGTCCGTGACCTTCGTCGGCGCGGCCGAGGACACCGCGCCCTGGTACCGGGCGGCCGACGTGGTCGTGCAGCCGTCCCGCTGGGAGGGCATGGCGCTCGCTCCCCTGGAGGCCATGGCCTGCGCCCGGCCCGTCGTCCTCACCGATGTGGACGGCGCCCGCGAGAGCCTGCCGCCCGCGCACCACGCCCACGCCCTGGTCCCGCCCGAGGACCCGGACGCGCTGGCCGACGCCCTGACGGCCCTGCTGCGCGACCCGGCCCTGCGGGAGTCCCTGGGCACACAGGGGCGCGCCCACGTCCTCGACCACCACGACGTGCGCCGTACGGCGGCCGCGGTCGAAGCGGTGTACCGCGAACTTCTGGGCCCGGCGCCCACCGAGCACAGGGAGTGCAGCACCACGTGAGCGCGGAACGTACCGTCACCTCGGCGTCCGGACACCCACGGCAGGACGAGCGGCACCGCACCGGACCGCTCGTCGTCGCTCCCCGGGGAGCACCGGCCGGCAGCGCCGGACGCCGCGGCGGACCGCCCGTCCACCGCGGCCACCGGGCCCTCGCCCCGCTCACCGCCGACGTGTTCGCCGCCGTGACGGCCGCCCTGCTGCTCCCGGACCCGTACCGCTCCCCGGCCCTGCTCGCCCTGCTCCTCACCGGCGTCCTCGCCCTCAACACCCAGGGCAGGCTGTACGAGGACACGCTCGCGCCGTCCCTCCTCGACGAGCTGCCCGCCCTCGCCTGGCGGATCGCCCTCGCCTGGTGCGCCGCCGCGGTCCTCGCCCCCGCCGTGACCCCGGCGCTCGCCCCGGGCCTCCCCCTGATGACCCCGTTCACCCCGATGCCCCCGGCCACCCTGCTCACCGCGGCCGCGCTGCACGGCGTGCTCGGCGCGGGCGGCCGTGCCCTCGCGCACTGGCACCGCAGGGCGGCGGCCGCGCGCAGGCCCCGCCCCGTCCTGGTGCTCGGCCACGGCGGCCAGGCGCGGAGCGTGGCGGCGGCCCTGCTGCGGCGGCCGCGGTGCGGGGTGCGGCCGGTGGGGGTCGTCGGGGACGCGGGAGACGCGGGGGACGCAGAGCACGAGCAGCAGGCGGACGCGTACGCGTACGAACGGGGCGCGGGGCCTGACGGCGGGCCCGGCGGCGCGTCTGAGCAGCACGTGGGCGCCCACGGCGGTGCGGCGCCCGAACTTCCCCTGCTGTCCTCCGAGGACGAACTGCACCGCGCCGTCATCCAGAACGACGTCCGCGCCGTCCTGCTCCTGTCCGGCCGCGCCCCCGCCGACGACACCCGCGCCGCCGCCCTGCGCTCCCTGGGCTGCGAGCTGTGGGAGGTCGACCCGCGCGGCCCGGCCGTGCCCGTGCCGCGCGACCGCGCCCGCCCCCTGTTCGTGGCCGGATTCCGCTGCCGCCCGCTGGTGGCCGCCGACCGGCCGCGGCCGAGCGCGGGCAAACGGGCCCTCGACGTGGCCGTGTCCGGCACCCTGCTCCTGCTCACCGGACCGCTGCTGCTCGCCTGCGCGCTGGTGCTCCGCGCCACGGAGGGCCCGGGTGTGGTGTTCCGCCAGGAGCGCGTCGGCAAGGACGGACGGCTGTTCACGCTCCTGAAGTTCCGCACCCACCGCCCCGCCGACCCCCAGGAGTCGGCCACCCGGTGGAGCGTCGCCGACGAGCACCGCATGAGCCCCTTCTGCCGGTTCCTGCGCGGCACCTCCCTCGACGAGCTGCCCCAGCTGTGGAACGTGCTGCGCGGCGACATGAGCCTGGTCGGCCCGCGCCCCGAACGCCCCTTCTTCGTCGACCGGTTCAGCCTGCGCCACCCGCAGTACGCGTACCGCCACCGGATGCCGACCGGCATCACCGGCCTCGCCCAGATCCACGGCCTGCGCGGGGACACCTCCATCGAGGACCGGTGCCGCTACGACAACGCGTACATCGACAGCTGGTCGCTCTGGCAGGACCTGTGCATCCTGCTGCGCACGGTCGGGTGTCTGCTGCGCCGCACGGGGAGCTGATCGCGTGCCGCTGCCGCCCGCCCTCCGCCACGCGGCCACCGTCCTGCCCGTCGTGGCCCTCCTGGCCCTGCTCGCCCTGCCCCTCCCGGCGGGCGACGGCTCCGGGGGCACCCCCGCCGACGCGTTCTCCGCGCTGGTCGTCGGCTGTGCCCTCGTCCACGTCGTCCGCTCCGCGCGCCGCCCCCTGACCCGGAGCGCCGCCGTGGTCGTCGGCCTGCCCGTCGTCGGCATCGCCGCGGCCGCGTGCGCCTCCTCGTCGGCGGCGACCGGGGTCACCGGGGCCGCGCGCTACCTCCAGGTCTTCGTCCTCGTCCCCGCGGCCGTCCTCGTGCTGATCCGCGACGCCCGCCAATTCCGGGTGCTCGCCTGGGCATTCGTCGGTCTCGCGCTGTTCCAGGGCGCGCTCGGGGTGCACCAGAACCTCACCGGGACCGGGGCGTCGTACATGGGCGCGGACATCCGGGCGGTGGGCACGTTCGGGCCGACGGACGTCATGGGGATGGCGACCGTCGTGTCGTACGGGCTGATCGCCGCGCTCGCCCTCGCCTTCCGGCCGGACGCGCCCCGGCAGCGGGCCGCCGCGCTGGCCTGCGCGGGGCTGCTCACCGTGCCGCTCGCGCTGTCGTTCAGCCGGGGCGCGTGGATCGCGACGGTGGCGGCCTGCGGGGTGGTCCTTCTGCTCGCCGGGCCGCGGCACGCGCTGCGGGCCGCGCTCGTGGGCGCGGCGGCGGGCGTCGTCCTCGTGGCCGGGCTCGGCCTCGGCTCACAGCTGCTCCAGGACCGCCTGACCAGCATCACCGACGTCACGGACGCCCCCGACCAGTCCGTCACCGACCGGTACGCGATGTGGGCGGCCTCCGTCGACATGTGGCGGGACCACCCGGTGACCGGCGTCGGCCTCAAGGGCTTCCCCGAACACCGTGACAGCCACGCCTCCCTGGCCCTGTCCTCCGGCAGCGACACGGCGGGCGCGGGCGCCGAGTTCCGCCGCCAGCCGCTGCTCTCCCCGCACAACATGTACCTCCTCGTCCTCGCCGAACAGGGCCTCATCGGCCTGCTCACCCTCGCGGGCAGCTGGCTCGCCCTTCTGGTGTGCGCGGTGCGCGGGTGGACGCGGGTCCGGCCGCGGCGCGGCCGTGCGGGGGCCGGGGGAGAGCGCGCCGGAGGAGAACGCGGCAGGGGAGAGCGCGCCGGGGGAGAGCGCCTCGACTGCGCCCTCGCGGCCTGCGGCCTGCTGGTCTGGCAGCTGGTCGACTTCATGTACGCCGACATCGGCGGCCCGTCCACGGTGCTCACGGCGGTGGCGCTCGGGGGGTGCGCGTGGTGGGCGCTGCGGGGTTCGTCCGTACGGGAGGCGGGGTCCGGCCCGGCGGGTCCGGCGTGCGGGGCCGACTCTGCATTCGAGACCGACTCGGCGTGCGGGAGCGGGAGTTCGTACGGGGTGGATGTGCCGCGTGCCGTGGCGGGGGCGCGATGACGACGTTGCCGGGCACGGAGGCGGGGGCCGGGGGAGCCGCCGGGCCGGACCCCACCCTCCGTACAGACACATCCCCCGGCACCACCGCACCCCCCGCCGCCGACAAGCCCCCCGGCACCACCGTCGACATGCCTCCCGGCACCGCCGCCGACGCGCCCCCCGGCACCGAGCCACCCCCCGGCACCGACCCCGGCAACGCCTTCCTCGCCAAGGCCGCCGTCGTCACCGCCGTCCTGACCGTCGCCGGGTCCCTCCTCGGGCTCGTGCGCGACCAGGTGCTCGCGCACTTCTTCGGGGCCGGGAGCGCCACCGACGCGTTCCTGGTGGCCTGGACCGTGCCGGAGATGGCGGCGACGCTGCTCATCGAGGACGGGCTCGCCTTCTTCCTGGTGCCCGCGTTCAGCCTGGCGCTCGCGCGGCGCGCGGCGGCCGAAGGGACCGGCCCCGGGCCCGATCCGGTACGCGCCCTGGTCGCCGCCTCGCTGCCGAGGATGACCCTGTGGTTCGTGGGCGCCTGCCTCGCGATCGTCGCCGCGGCCCCGCTCCTGGTGACCGCGCTCGCGCCGGGCCTGCCGGACCCCGGGCTCGCCGTGGACTGCACGCGGCTGACCGCGACCTGCGCCCTGAGCTTCGGGCTCGCCGGGTACTGCAGCGCGGCCCTCCGCGCCCACCAGCGCTTCGCCGCGCCCGCCGCCGTGTACGTCGTCTACAACACCGCCATCATCGCCACCCTGTTCCTGCTCGCCGCGCCGCTCGGCGTGCGCGCGGCCGCGGTGGGCGTGGCCCTCGGCGGCGCGCTGATGGTCGTCGTACAGGCGCCCTTCCTGTGGCGGCAGTTGCGGCTGCGGGGCGCGGCCGGGGCTGCGGGGCGGGCGGCGCGGCCGGGGGAGCAGGCCGTACGCCTGGAGACGGCCGTCATCTGGACCGTGCTGCTGTTCGCGCTCTGCCGCCAGTCGCAGGTGCTCATCGAGCGGTTCCTCGCATCCTCGCTGCCCGCCGGGGCGATCTCGCATCTGAACTACGCGCAGAAGGTCGCGCAGATGCCGATGATCCTGTCGCTGATGCTGTGCACGGTCACCTTCCCGGTGGTCGCGCGGGCGCTGGCCGCGGGCGAGACCGAGCGGGCGCGGGACCGGGTCGAGCGGGACCTGGTGCTCGCCGGGTGCGTGGTGCTCTGCGGCGCCGCGGCGATCGTCGCCGTCGCGCCCGACCTGGTCCGACTCCTCTTCCAGCGCGGCGCGTTCACGGCGGCGGACACCGAGGCGACGGCGGCCGTCATGCGGGTGTACGCCGTCGGGCTGCTCGGCCACACGCTGGTGGGCGCCCTCGCCCGCGCCCACTTCTCCGTCGGCCGGGCCACCTGGGCGCCGCTGGCCGCGATGGGCGTCGGCATCCTCACGACGGCCGGGGCCGGCTTCCTGACGGTGGGCACGTGGGGCGTGTACGGCATCGCGGGCGCCAACGCGGCCGGGATCTGCGTCACGGCGGTGCTCCTGCTGTACGCACTCGGGCCGCGCGCCGTCCCCCTGCGCACGCGCGCCGTCGCCGGGCAACTGGGCCGCCTCACCCTCGCGGCCGCGTGCGCGGCGGGCCTCGGCGCCTGGTGCGCCCACCACGCCGGCCCGCCCGTGGCCGCGGTGGCGACGGGCGGCCTGGTGGTGGGGGTGTCGTTCCTGGCGGCCGGGTGGGGGCTCGGCGTACCGGCTCTGCGCACGGCCGCAGCCCGCGTGGGCGCCGCCGCGCGCCCCCGCGCCCCTCGCCCCGCCACACGAAAGCGACGCGATGACCGCTGACTTCACACAGCCCCCGAGACCCACGCGCCCCGGCACCACCCCAGCCACTCCCAACCCGCACCCGGCCACCCACCCACACCCCCACCCCCACCCCC
>NZ_JNXT01000026.1 GCF_000716675.1 Streptomyces alboflavus | reverse complement strand
AACTTGCACCACCTGACCAACAGCCCGGCACACCCCAGCCCGCCCGGCACGTTTCAGCCCGTCCGGCGCTTGAGGACGAGGCGCGAAGCGCCGATTCGAGGGCGGACCGTCCCACCCGAAGGGAACACCCACCCCCGGGGCCCAGGGGCGGAGCCCCGGTTTCGGGAAGGGGCGGGACTGGGGAATGCCCCGCAGGGCCCACCACCCCGCACCCGACACCCCCCCAAGGACCCCCATGAAAGACGCCTTCGGCACCCCCCAGTCCCTCCTGATCCTCGGCGGCACGTCCGAAATCGCCCTGGCCACAGCCACCCGCCTGGCAACCCGCAGAACCCGCAAGATCTGGCTGGCAGGCCGCCCCTCCCCCGCCTTGGAGAAGGCGGCCCAGCAACTCCGCGACCAGGGCGCGGACACCACCACGATCCCCTTCGACGCCCTGGACGCGGAGTCCCACGCCGACACCCTCGGCACCCTCTTCGCGGAGCACGACGTCGACATGGTCCTGCTGGCGTTCGGCATCCTGGGCGACCAGGCGAAGGACGAGGACAACCCCTTGGCGGCGGTCAGGGTCGCGCAGACGAACTACACGGGGGCGGTCTCAGCGGGCCTGGTCTGCGCCCGCGCCCTCCAGACGCAGGGCCACGGCTCCCTGGTGGTCCTGTCCTCCGTGGCGGGCGAACGCGCCCGCAGGGCCAACTTCATCTACGGCTCCAGCAAGGCGGGCCTGGACGCCTTCGCCCAGGGCCTGGGCGACGCCCTGCACGGCACGGGCGTGCACGTCATGGTCGTACGCCCCGGATTCGTACGGTCGAAGATGACGGCGGGCCTGGAGGAGGCGCCGATGGCGACGACGCCGGAGGCCGTGGCAGAGGCCATCGAGACGGGCCTGCGCCGCCGCTCGGAGACGGTGTGGGTCCCGGGGGCACTGCGCGTGGTGATGTCGGCACTGCGCCACGTACCGCGCCCGGTCTTCCGCCGCCTGCCGGTCTGAGACCTCACGCCCGAGGAACAACCCCGCCTCAGGGCTCGAACACAGCCACCACAGGCAGCACCAACGGATTTCCGCTCTGCATCACGTACACCTTCCCGCCGCCCACGAACCGCTTCGTCCCGGGCACCCGCACCACCCCCTCGAACCACAGCTGCTGCTTGCCGCCGGAGGTGACCGCGCCGGTGGCGGGCAGCCGCTGCCAGGGGACCTTGCGGCAGGAGCCGTCGGCGGTGCGGAAGCGGTGGCGTTCGAGGAGGAGGCCGCCCGCGCCGTCGTGCGCGACGGGCGGCCGGGACAGGCAGGGGTCGGTGTCGGCGTCCGGCTCCTGCCGCCAGCGGGCGCCGTCCCAGCGGAGCAGGACGCGCTCGGTGGCGGGCCCGGTCGGCGTCTCGCCGTGGTCGAAGGAGTGCACGCCGTACGCCCACACCTCGTCGCGGGACACGGCGAGCACCCCGTCGAGGGAGGCGCCGGGCTCCGGCGGGACGGGGTCGGGGAAGCGGAACGCGGGCGTCGGCGTGAGCTTCCAGGCGCGGGCGCGGGCGTCCCAGCGCATGGCGGCGGGCTGCGTCTGTTCGCCCCCGGCGCCGCCCACGCCGGGCCCGCTGTCGCGGTACCCGACGGCCCACACGTGGTCCCCGGAACTCCCGTCGAGCCTGTTGGCGACGGCGGGCAGCGAGGTGGCGGTCCAGCGGGCGCCGTCCCAGTGCGCGGCCCGGCCGCCGACGAGCGCCCACACGTCGTCGGGCGCGAAGGCCCTGAGGCTGCCGACGGCGCCCTCGACGGGCGGCTTCGGGACGGCGCGCCAGCGGGTGCCGTCCCAGCGGGCGATGCGGGAGCCGCCCGCGGGGGCGACGCCGTGGAGCCACACGTTGTCGGGCCCGGACGCGTCGAGCCGGGGCTGGGAGACGCGTCCGCCGAGTGCGGCGGGCAGCGGGGTGCGCCGCCACGTGGTGCCGTCGTAGCGCAGGAGGTAGGGGTCGGGCCGGGCCACGCCCTGGTCGGTGCCCGCGGCCCAGATGGCGTCGTCGGCGGCTGCCGCGACGGCCTCCACCGTGCCGCTGCCCCGCTTGTCGATGTGGACGATCTTCCAGGAGCCCTCGGCGGACCCGGTCCCGCCCGGGGCGCGCGAGCGGTCCGCGTCGCCCGCGGAGCCACCGCCGTCCCCGCCGCACCCGGCCAGGAGCAGCACCCCGGCGATCGCGCTCACCACGGCTCTGTACGCCTTCACCGAAGCCCCCCGTCCGGCACCACTCGGGTCCTTCCGGGTCGCTCCCGATGTCCTCCCGAGCCCCGCCCGGTCAGCGGGCGGGCAGCGTACCCCGCGCGGCGGGGGCGCCCGCCTGCGGGGGAACCGTCGTCCCTCCGAAGACGAATTCGCGCAGCTTGCGCCAGACGCCGTCGGCGCCCTGCTCGTACAGCGCGAAGCCGGTGCAGGGCCACTCGGCCTCGTACTCGGCGAGCTCTTCGTACGCCCGGTCCATGGCTTCTTCGGCGATGCCGTGGGCGACGGTGACATGCGGGTGGTACGGGAACTGCAGTTCCCGTACGAGCGGACCTGAGGTGTCGCGGACTCTCTCCTGGAGCCACGAGCAGGCCGAGCCGCCCTCGACGACCTGTACGAAGACAACGGGCGACAGCGGCCGGAAGGTTCCCGTCCCGGAGAGCCGCATCGGGAACGGCCGCCCGGCGGCGGCGACCGCCGTCAGGTGGTCCTCGATGGCGGGCAGCGCCCCGGACTCCACCTCGGTCGGCGGCACCAGCGTGACGTGCGTGGGGATGCCGTGGGCTGCGGGGTCCCCGAAGCCGGCGCGCAGCTCCTGGAGCAGGCTGCCGTGTGGCTCCGGGACCGCGATCGACACACCGATCGTTACGGTCCCCACGTCGTACTCCTGTCGTCGTGTGGTGGGCAGGGGTCGCCGCCGTGCCGGACGGCGGGGTCGTGCTCGGTCGGGTCGCTCCGGGTGGAGCTCAGTGCTTGGCGGGCAGGAAGCCCACCCTGTCGTACGCCTGGGCCAGGGTCTCCGCCGCGACGGCACGAGCCTTCTCCGCGCCCTTGGCCAGGATCGAGTCGAGCGTCTCCGGGTCGTCCAGGTACTCCTGGGTGCGGTCCCGGAAGGGGGTCACGAACTCGACCATGACCTCGGCGAGGTCGGTCTTCAGCGCACCGTAGCCCTTGCCGGTGTACTTCTGCTCAAGTTCCGCGATACCGGTGCCCGTGAGCGTGGAGTAGATGGTCAGGAGGTTGCTGACGCCCGGCTTGTCCACGGGGTCGTACTTGATCACCGTGTCGGTGTCGGTGACCGCGCTCTTGACCTTCTTCGCGGTGGCCTTGGGCTCGTCGAGCAGGTTGACGAGGCCCTTCGGCGTGGACGCCGACTTGCTCATCTTGATCGCCGGGTCCTGCAGGTCGTAGATCTTCGCCGTCTCCTTGAGAATGTACGGCGAGGGGACCGTGAACGTCTGCCCGAAGCGGCCGTTGAAGCGCTCCGCGAGGTCCCGGGTCAGCTCGATGTGCTGGCGCTGGTCCTCGCCGACCGGCACCTCGTTGGCCTGGTAGAGCAGGATGTCCGCGACCTGGAGGACCGGGTACGTGAACAGGCCCACCGACGCGCGGTCGGCGCCCTGCTTGGCCGACTTGTCCTTGAACTGCGTCATGCGGCTGGCCTCGCCGAAGCCGGTGAGGCAGTTCATGACCCAGGCGAGCTGGGCGTGCTCGGGGACGTGGCTCTGGACGAACAGCGTGCAGCGCTCGGGGTCGAGCCCGGCGGCGAGGAGCTGGGCGGCGGCGAGGCGGGTGTTCGCGCGCAGCTCGGCCGGGTCCTGCGGGACCGTGATCGCGTGCAGGTCCACGACCATGTAGAAGGCGTCGTGGGACTCCTGCAGGGCCACCCACTGGCGGACGGCGCCGAGGTAGTTGCCGAGGTGGAACGAGCCTGCGGTGGGCTGGATTCCGGAGAGCACGCGGGGTCGGTCACCGGCGGGGAGGCGGGGACGTTCAGAGGCCATGCTCAGCATTCTCTCAGGTGTCGCCCGTTGGTCGGGAACTGGTGCGTGACGGGTGGGAACCGATTCGGTCCGGGCGGTGTACCAAGAGTGTGAGTGCACGGGGGAAGGCTCTTCGGGAGGCTCCGGGGAGCCCGGAGGGGCGGGCGCTGGAGGGGGACGGCATCGGCGTCGACGAGGCGGCGGTCATCGCACGGGTGCGCGCCGGCGAGCCGGAGGCGTACGCCGAGCTGGTGCGCGCCTTCACTGGCGTGGCGCTGCGCGCGGCGGCGGCCCTCGGCGCGGGCTCGGACGCCGAGGACGTGGTGCAGCAGTCCTTCTTCAAGGCCTATTGCGCGCTGGGGCGGTTCCGGGACGGCTCGGCGTTCAAGCCGTGGCTGCTCGCGATCGTCGCCAATGAGACGAGGAACACAGTGCGTTCGGCGGCGCGACAGCGCTCGGTGGCGGGCCGCGAGGCCGCGCTGACGGAGCCCGAGCCACTGATAGCGGAGTCGGCGGACCCGGCCGTGGCGGCCCTGGAGCGGGAGCGCAGGGCGGCACTCCTGGCCGCCCTGGACCGCCTGGGCGAGGACCACCGCCTGGTCGTGACGTACCGCTATCTCCTGGAGATGGACGAGACGGAGACGGCCCAGGCCCTGGGCTGGCCGAGGGGCACGGTGAAGTCCCGGCTGAACCGGGCCCTGCGCAAGCTGGAGCGACTCCTTCCGGAAGGGGGTGAGGGGAGGTGAGGGGCATGGATGACGCGGACGGCACGGACGACGCCGAGGGCACGGACAACGCCGAGGGCGCTGAGGGCGCGGAGGGCGCTGAGGGCGCGGGGCGTTCCGGTGGCGCGGGGCTGCCTGCGGAGCTGCGGGCGCTGGGGCGTTCGCTGGACCGGCACGCGGGCGAGGAGACGATGGTCGAGCGGGTCCTCGCGCAGATATTGGCTGAGGGAGCCGCGGTCCCCGCGCCCGAGCCGCCGGGCCGGGGCGAGCGGATCCGCGAGGGCCTGCGGCGCGCGCGGCGGGGGCTGCGGGCCCGGTGGCGGGCGGTCGTCGCGTCCGTGTGCGGCCTGCTGACCGTGCTCGCGCTGACACCTCCCGTGCGGGCGGCGGTCTTCGACTGGTTCGACTTCGGCGGGGTCGAGGTGCGGTACGACCCTTCGCCGCCGCCGTCCGGAGCGCCCGTGCCGGAGTGCGGGGCGCCGTCGGTGTCCCTTGCGCGGGCCGAGCGGGAGGCCGGGTTCCGGCCGGTCGTGCCGGGGGCGCTCGGGGAGCCGGACGCGGTGGTGGTGACGCGGGAGCCCGCGGGGCGCTCCCTGATCACGCTGTGCTGGCGCGAGGGCGGCGGGACGGTCCGGCTGGACGAGTTCCCGGCCCCGCTCGACCCGGGCTTCACGAAGCTGGTGCCGGGCATGCCCGAGCGGATCGACCTCGGCCGCGGCACGGCCCTGTGGTTCGCCCGCCCGCACCGCCTTGAGCTGTGGCTCCTGGACCCGGACGGGGCGAGCTGGAAGCGGGCGGTGCGGCCCGCGGGCCCGACGCTGCTGTGGACGGACGACCGGCGGCTGACGCTGCGGCTCGAAGGGGTGGCGTCGAAGGCGCGGGCGGTGGAGATCGCGAAGTCGGTGCCGGGGAGCGGTGCGGGGACGGGGCCCGGGGCGAGGACAGGTTCCGAGGAGGGGACGGCGCCCGGGAATTAGTTCGGATCGGGTGGCCGTGGAGTGGAACCCGCGAGGGCCGGGCGGTGTACCAGAAGTGAGGCGGCGCGGAGGGACCGTGCCGGGGAGCCGCAGGGGGTCGGACATGCGAACGGCAAGGGGACTGACCGGGCTGGCCGCGGCGCTGGCCGTGGTGCTGTGGTGCGCGCCGTGGGCGGCGGCGGGCGGGCCGACGAGCGTGCTGCTCACATCGCCGGAGAGCGCCGAGACGGCGTCGTTGTACAGAGAGGGGAAAGAGGGGAAGCGCTATGCCGAGCTGGAGACCCTGCTCGGCCCCACGGCCGAGGGTGAGCGCGAGCAGCCGCCGGGCCTGAGCCTCGGCGCCACCCGCCAGATCAATGTGACCTGGCTGGTGCACGACGTGCGGCCGTGGCGGGTGGACCGGGTGTATCCGGAGCCGTCGGCGGCGAAGGACGCGGCGCTATGGATCCACACGTCGACGGACCCGGAGACGATGAACGGGTTCTGGCACAGGTCCCCGGACCCGTCGGCCCTGCGGTCCCTCCTCAAGGATCTGGGCCTGATGGCCAAGCTGTCCGAGCGGAATCACGCGGGCATCCGCCCGAGCGAGGCGGCGCCTGCGGTGCCCGAGAGCCCGGCACCGGCCAGGGCGGCGGCCCCGGACACGGACGGCGCGGGTAGTGCGGACGGCCGGGGCTCCGGCGGCGGGGACGGCTCGGCCTGGCACTGGGCGATACCGAGCGCGGCGGCGGGGGCGGCGGCCGGAGCCGCCGTGATGTACCGCCTCCGCCGCCGCGACCACGGGGAGGAGCCCCCGCGCCAGGAGCTGCTCGACGCCTGAGCCGTCCGCGCGCGGACCCGTCCCCCGCGCGGAGCCGTCCGCCGCCCGGGAGCCGCCCGCGCCGGGCCGGTCCGGCGGTGGGCAGGCCCGGTCAGGCCGTGGGCAGACCGGGGGCCGGGAAGGCGGTCATCAGCTCGGCGACCTCGCCGCGGATCTTCAGGAGGGCGTCCTCGTCGCCGGTCCCGGCGGCGCGGACCCCGCGGTCGATCCAGTCGGCGACGGCGGCCATGTGCTCGGTGCCGAGTCCGCGGGACGTCAGGGAGGGGGTGCCGATGCGGACGCCGGAGGGGTCGAACGGCTTCCTGGGGTCGTAGGGGACGGTGTTGTAGTTGACGACGATCCCGGCGCGGTCGAGGGCCTTCGCGGCGACCTTGCCGGGGACGTCCTTGGAGGTGAGGTCCATCAGGACGAGGTGGTTGTCGGTGCCGCCGGAGACGAGGTCGAAGCCGCGGGCGAGGAGGGCTTCGGCGAGGGCCTTGGCGTTGGCGACGACGGCGTGGGCGTAGCTGCGGAAGGAGGGTTGGGCGGCTTCGTGGAGGGCGACGGCGATGGCGGCGGTGGTCTGGTTGTGGGGGCCGCCCTGGAGGCCGGGGAAGACGGCCTTGTCGATGGCCTTGGCGTGTTCCTCGCGGGCCAGGAGCATGGCGCCGCGGGGGCCGCGCAGGGTCTTGTGGGTGGTCGTGGAGATCACGTCGGCGTACGGCACGGGTGAGGGGTGGGCGCCACCGGCGACGAGTCCGGCGATGTGGGCGATGTCGGCGACGAGGACGGCCCCGGACTCGCGGGCGATCTCGGCGAAGGCGGCGAAGTCGATGGTGCGGGGCAGGGCGGTGCCGCCGCAGAAGATCAGCTTGGGCCGTTCCTTCAGGGCGAGTTCACGGACGGCGTCGAAGTCGACGAGGCCGGTGTCCTGCCGCACGGCGTACTGCACGCCGCGGAACCACTTGCCGGTGGCGGAGACGCCCCAGCCGTGGGTGAGGTGGCCGCCCATCGGCAGGGCCATGCCCATGACGGTGTCGCCGGGCTCGGCGAAGGCGAGGTAGACGGCGAGGTTGGCCGGGGAGCCGGAGTAGGGCTGGACGTTGGCGTGGTCGGTGCCGAAGAGGGCCTTGGCGCGGGCGACGGCGAGGCGCTCGACCTGGTCGATGTTCTGCTGGCCCTCGTAGTAGCGGCGGCCCGGGTAGCCCTCGCTGTACTTGTTCTGCAGGACGGTGCCGGAGGCTTCGAGGACGGCGGTGGAGACGTAGTTCTCGCTGGGGATCAGGCGGAGGGTGTCGGCCTGGAGGCGTTCCTCGGCGGTGACGAGGGCGGCGAGTTCGGGGTCGGTGGCGGTGAGGGCGGGGTGCTGGTGGGCAGAGGTCTGCTGGTGGGCAGGGGTTTGCGTCATGGCGTCCTCCGGGGCGAGCGGTGAGATGTCCGGTCGTGGTCCCGGGGTGCCCAGGCGGGCGGCACCTCGAAGGGGTTGCCTCGCACGGCTTCCCCAGGGTCGTTTCCCTGTGCGCCAGTCGCCGTGCTGTGAAAAACCAGCCTATCGGGCACTCCACTGTGTCGTGGTCCTTCGTCCATGCCCTTCGTCGAGGATGCGAGCGACGATAGGACAGGACACGTACCTGTCCTGTCAGGTCCTGTCCCGTACCGGAAGAACGCGCACCGCGCCGTGAACAGCCGGAAGAAAGCGCACAACGACGTGCGCACGCGAGAAACGGAGCCCCCGTGACTGCTACGGAAGACCTCATCGCCTCGGCCGAAGCGCACAGTGCGCACAACTACCACCCGCTGCCCCTCGTGGTCGCCTCGGCGGAGGGCGCGTGGATGACGGACGTGGAGGGCCGTCGCTATCTGGACATGCTCGCCGGGTACTCGGCGCTGAACTTCGGGCACGGCAACCGCCGCCTGATCGAGGCGGCCAAGGAGCAGCTCGAGCGGGTGACGCTGACGTCGCGGGCGTTCCACCACGACCGGTTCGCGGAGTTCTGCACGCGCCTGGCCGAGCTGTGCGGCAAGGAGATGGTGCTGCCGATGAACACGGGCGCGGAGGCCGTGGAGACGGCGGTGAAGACGGCCCGGAAGTGGGGATACCGGATCAAGGGGGTGCCGGACGGCCGGGCCAGGATCGTGGTGGCGAGCGACAACTTCCACGGCCGTACGACGACGATCGTCAGCTTCTCCACGGACCCGGAGGCCCGCGCGGACTACGGCCCGTACACGCCGGGTTTCGACATCGTGCCGTACGGCGATCTGGACGCGCTGCGCGAGGCGGTCACGGACGACACGGTGGCGGTGCTCATCGAGCCGATCCAGGGCGAGGCGGGGGTCCTGGTGCCGCCGCCCGGTTATCTCCCCGGCGTCAGGGAGCTGACCAGCGACTACAACATCCTGTTCATCGCGGACGAGATCCAGTCGGGGCTCGGCAGGACGGGCCGGACGTTCGCGTGCGACCACGAGGGCGTGGTGCCGGACATGTACGTCCTCGGCAAGGCGCTCGGCGGCGGGGTGGTGCCGGTGTCGGCGGTGGTGGCGGACGCGGACGTGCTCGGGGTGTTCCGGCCGGGTGAGCACGGGTCGACGTTCGGCGGGAACCCGCTGGCGTGCGCGGTGGCCCTGGAGGTCGTCGCGATGCTGAACACCGGCGAGTTCCAGCAGCGGGCGACGGAGCTGGGCGACCATCTGCACGCCGAGCTGCGCCTCCTCGTGGGCTCCGGCAAGGTCACGCAGGTGCGCGGGCGCGGCCTGTGGGCGGGCGTCGACATCGACCCGGCGCACGGCACGGGCCGGGAGATCTCCGAGAAGCTGATGGACCTCGGGGTCCTGGTGAAGGACACGCACGGTTCGACGATCCGGATCGCGCCGCCGCTGGTGATCAGCAAGGAGGATCTGGACTGGGGTCTTGATCAGTTGCGGGCGGTGCTCGGGTAGTTCGGGGGCGGGTGGGGGCTCGGGTGCGGAGACCCCCACCTCAGCCCCGGGCTCCCCGGGGACGGGGGCTATCTGGCGGCCCCTGTGGTGCTCTTCTCGTACGCGGTCTCGTACGTCGCCTCGTACGCCGTCTTGTACGCCGTCTCGAAGGCCGTCGGGTCGAGGGCCGTGCGGGCGCGGGCGGCGGCGCGGTCGACGTCGGTGTGTTCGGCCGGGGGCAGTGGGGAGTTCTCGGCGGCGCGGAGGGCGGCGGCCTCGCCGAGGAGGGCGGCGGCGTGGAGGTGGTCGCCGGCCAGGGAGCGGGCGCCCGCGAGGCCTTCGAGGGCGAGGGCCACGGCCCGGTTGTCGCCGGTGCCGCGGGCGACGTCCAGGCCCTCGCGGTGCAGGGCCTCGGCGCGCGGGGCGTCGCCGCGCTGCTCGGCGACGTAGCCGAGCTGGGCGAGGATCAGCGCGTTGCCGGAGTCGACGCCGAAGCGGCGGTTGAAGTCGAGCCAGCGCAGCAGGTGGTGTTCGGCGGTGTCGAGGTCCCCGCGGCGGCGGGCGCCGAGGGCCAGGCCCACCTCGGCGAACTGCTGCGCGGGCCGGTGGGACTGGCGGACGGCGATGCGGGCGGCCCGTTCGTGGTACGCGGTGGCGCGGGTGTCGTCGCCGGTGAGGAGGGCGAGGCGGCCGAGGCGGGACAGGCGGAAGGAGACGTCGATCCAGAGTTCCAGCTCTTCGGCGATGGCCATGCCCTCGTGCTGGAGGCGGGCGGCCTCGTCGTAGTCGGCGGCGATCTCGGCGAGGATGCCGAGCTGTTCGGAGGACTGCAACTGCCCCCAGCGGTCACCGAGTTCCGCGAAGAGGGCGGCGCTGCGGGTGGCGTCGGCACGCAGGGCGGGCAGGTCGCCGGAGTACACGGCGCGGGTGGCGCGGACGCTGAGGGTGGCGGCCTCGCCCCAGCGGTCGCCCGCGGCGCGGAACTCGTCGAGCAGCGCGTCGACGCGGGCCGCCTCCTGCTCGGTGCGCTCGAAGCCGCAGCGGGCGAAGGCGAGCAGCCAGCGGGACCGGGGGGTGGCGCCATGCGCGGGCCCGCCGCCCTCGGGTGCGGCTCCCCCGGGGTCGCAGTCCGCGCCGTACGCGCAGGTCTCCTCGCCGGTGAGGAGGCTGAAGGCGCCGAGGGCGGCGGAGGCGGTGGCTCGGGCGCCGCTTCTGTACGGGGTGCGGTCGTCGTGCGGGGTGCCGTCCCCGTGGCGGGTGCCATCCCCGTGCCGGGTGCCATCCCCGTGCCGGGTCCCGTCCCCGTGCCGGGTGTCGTCGCTGAGCGGAGTCCCACCCCCGTGCCAGGTACCACCCCCGTACCGGGTCCCGTCGCTGTGCCGGGTGTCGTCGCTGTGCGGGGCCCCGTCCCCTTGCCGGGCCCCGCCTCCGTTCCGGGCGCGCTCAGGGTGCGGGCTGTGCTCCGGGTGCTGGCGCAGGGCAAGGCGGAGCCAGCGTTGGGCCTCGCTGAGGCGGCCGCGCAGGAACCAGTACCAGGTCAGGGAGTTGGCCAGGCGGAGGGTGAGGGCGGGGTCGGGGCGGGTGGTGGACCAGTCGAGGGCGGCGCGGAGGTTGACCGTCTCGGCGTCCAGGCGGCGCAGCCAGCGGCGCTGGTCGGGGCCCGTGAGGGCGGGGGCGGCGCGTTCGGCGAGGTCGGCGTAGTGGAGGGCGTGGCGGTGGCGCAGGTCGGCCGACTCGCCTGCCTCCGCGAGGCGTTCGAGGCTGTAGGCGGTGACGGACTCCAGCATGCGGTGGCGGAGGGTGCCGTCGGGGGCGGGGCCCGCGGGGGCGAGGAGGGAGCGGTCGGCGAGGCGGGTCACCAGGTCGAGGACGGAGGTGGTGGCCGGGGCGTCGGCCTGGGCGGTGGTGCCCGTGTCCCCGGTGTCGGGCAGGGCGAGGACGCCCAGACCACCGGAGTCGGCCCAGGCGGTGCCGTCCGAGTCCCGGGAGGCCACCGAGTCCCGGAAGGCTGCCGAGTCCCGGGAGGCCACCTCTTCGCCGAGTACGGCCTCCGCGCTCTCCAGGGTGAAGCCGCCGGAGAACACGGCGAGTCGGCGCAGGGCCAGGCGTTCCGGGGCGGTGAGGAGTTCCCAGCTCCAGTCGATCATCGCGCGCAGGGTGCGCTGGCGGGCGGGGGCGTCGCGGCGGACCTGGTTGAGGAGGCGGAAGCGGTCGTGCAGGCGGTCGGCGAGGGCGTGCACGCCGAGGGTGCGGACGCGGGTCGCGGCCAGTTCGACGGCCAGGGGGATGCCGTCCAGGCGGCGGCAGATGAGGGCCGCCGCCTCGCGGTTGTCGTCGTTCAGGGTGAAGTCGGGGGTGGTGGCCCGGGCTCGTTCCGTGAAGAGGCGCAGGGCCTCGTCCTCGGGGAGCGGGGCCACGGGTTCCAGGATTTCGGCGGTCAGGGCCAGGGGTTCCTGACTGGTGGTGAGGATGCGCAGGTGCGGGGCGGTGCGGAGGAGGTGGGTGACCAGGTCGGCGACGGGGTCGAGGAGGTGTTCGCAGTTGTCGAGGACGAGCAGGGCTTGGCGTTGCGCCAGCGCTTGGGCCAGGGGGTTGCCTTTCCGTGGGACGGCTTGCGTTGATCGGCCTTCGGCCTCGTCCTCAAACTCCCCCAAGCTCTTAAGGAGCAGGGAGGGGCCCCCACGACGGGCTGAAACACCCTCGGCCTCGGACGCCGCGTGGGCCGAGGCGTCCTCGCGGATTCCCAGTGCCGCCGCCACCGTCTCGGCCACACTCCCCTTCGTTCCCGCGAGTTCCACCAGCCAGGCGCCGTCGGGGAGTTCGTCGGCGTGGTCGGCGAGGAGCGTGCGGGCCGCCTCCAGGGCCAGGCGGGTCTTGCCGACTCCGCCGGGGCCCGTCAGGGTCACCAGACGCGTGGAGCGGACCAGGTCGCGTACGCGGGACACCTCGGCGTCGCGGCCGATGAGGTCGGTGATGTGGGCGGGCAGGTTGGTGCGGGGCTGGGCCGGGGGTGCGGAGGGCTGGGGGCGGGGCGTGGGCTGCGGCGCGGACGGGAGCGAGGACGGGGGTGCGAGGGACGGGTCCTGGCGAAGGATCGCCGCGTGCAGGGCGGTGATGTCGGGGCCCGGGTCGATGCCCAGGTCGTCGGCCAGGCGGTGGCGCAGGTCGTGGTAGGCGTCCAGGGCCTCGGTGGGGCGGCCTGCGCGGTAGAGGGCGCGCATGTGGGCCGCGCGGAGGCGTTCGCGCAGGGGTTCGCGGGCGACGAGGTCGGTGAGGTCGTCGGCGAGGAGGGTGTGTTCGCCGAGGTCGAGGCGGAGTTCGGCGAGGGTTTCCGTGGCGGTGAGGCGTTGCTCCTCCAGGCGGGTGGCTGCCGCCCGCGCGAATTCGGCGTCGCGGAAGTCGGCGTAGGCGGGGCCTTTCCAGAGTTCCAGGGCGGCGGTCAGGAGGGACGCTTTGGTACGGGGGTCCGTGGCGTCGGCGTCGGCTTGTCCGGCGGCGCCCACCTGCCTGTCGGCGCCCACCTGCCCGTCGGCGCCCGTCCGTCTCTCGGCGCCCGCACGCCCGTCTCCGTACGCCCGCGAGGTCAGCTCGACGAACCGGTCCGCGTCCGTCGCCCCCTCCGCCACGGCCAGGCGGTAGCCCGACGGGCCGTGGGCCACGAGTTCGCGGCCGCCCGGTCCGGCAGCCGCCAGGGCTCGGCGGAGTTGGGAGACCTTGGTCTGGAGGGAGTTGGCCGGGTTGGACGGGGGGCGCTCGCCCCATAGTTCGTCGATCAGTGTGTCCGGAAGGGCGGGGCGGCCTCCGCGTACGAGGAGTGCGGCCAGGAGTGTGCGGACCTTCGCCTCCGGGACGGGGATCGGCGTCCCGTCGCCTGCGCGCACCACCAGTGGGCCCAGCACCTCGAATCGCATGGGGCCACCGTATGTGGGGCCTCGCGGCGCGCCCCAGGCCCACCCCTTTCCCGAAACCGGGGGCTGCCGCCCCCGGGCCCCCGCCCGTCCTCATGGGGCTTCGCCCCTCTCCCCCTCATCGGCCTCCGGCCTCGTCCTCAAACGCCGGACGGGCTGAATTGGCCTCGTCCTCAAGGGGGCCCCATGACTGGCTGAGATGGCCTCGCCCCGGACGCAGAGAACCGCCCCCGTGCGTGAACCATCAGCGTTCCGTGCGCGCCCCCGGCCAACCTCTTCCTTGTCACCGCGACCCAGCGGAAACACAGAAACCCGGACACCCGAACCCCGAACCCGGAAACCCCGAGCCCCGAACCCGGAACCCGGAACCAGACAAGGAGAGCCCCCCCCATGCCGCAGTCCCGCGAAATCCGTCTCGCCGCCCGACCCACCGGTGAGCCCGTCCCGAGCGACTTCGCCCTCGCCACCACCGTCCTCCCCGACACCCCGGCCGCAGGCCAGATCCTGGTCCGAAACACGTGGATGTCGGTCGACCCGTACATGCGGGGCCGGATGGACGACGTGCCCTCGTACATCCCGCCGTTCGAGCTGGGGGCGCCGCTGGAGGGCGGGGCGGTCGGTGTGGTCGTCGCCTCGGGTGCCCCGGACGTGCCGGTCGGGGCGACCGTCTCGCACTTCGCCGGATGGCGCGAGTACGCCGTCCTGGACGCCGCCGCCGTGACGGTGGTCGACACGGGGATCGCCCCGGCGTCCGCCTACCTGGGCCCGCTCGGGACCACGGGGCTCACCGCGTACGCGGCGCTGACCCGGACCGCGCCCGTCAAGGAGGGGGACGTCGTGTTCGTGTCGGCCGCCGCCGGGGCCGTGGGCAGTGTCGCCGGGCAGGTGGCCCGTGCGCTCGGCGCGTCCCGGGTGATCGGGTCGGCGGGCGGTCCGGCGAAGACGAAGAAGCTGCTCGACACGTTCGGGTACGACGCGGCGATCGACTACCGCCAGGGCGACCTGGCCGGGCAGCTCGCCGAGGCGGCGCCCGACGGCGTCGACGTCTACCTCGACAACGTGGGCGGCGACCACCTCCAGGCCGCGATCGGCGCCCTCCGCCCGCAGGCCCGTGTCGCGCTGGTCGGCGCCATCAGCACGTACAACGACACGACGCCCGCTCCGGGCCCGGACAACCTCTTCCACGCCGCCAAGCAGGAGGCGACCCTGCGCGGCATGCTGGTCACCAGCCACCTGGACCTGTTCCCGGAGTGGATCGGGAAGGCGGCGGGGATGCTCGCCGACGGCACCCTGCGCACGGAGGAGACCGTCGTCGACGGCATCGAGCAGGCGCCGGAGGCCTTCCTCGGCGTGCTGCGCGGCGCCAACACCGGCAAGATGCTGGTCCGTCTGGACGGGGAGGCCAAGTGATGGCGACGCAGCCCGAGGCGCCGCAGGCAGAGGCCCCACAGCCCGAGACGCCGCAGGCAACCGCGCCGCAGGCAGCCGCGCCGCAGGCCGACCCCACCTCGGCGGCCCCCCAGTCCCACGTCCTCCTCGTCACCGGCCACCCCCGCCCCGACTCCCTCACCGCCCACCTCGTCCGCCGCGCCCAGGAACGCCTCACCGCCGAGGGCCACACCGTCGACCTCCTCGACCTCGTCGCCGAGGGGTTCGACCCCCGGATGACCCCCGCCGACGAGCCCGACTGGGACGACCCGGACAAGGAGTACTCGCCGGAGGTCCACGCGCACATGCGGCGCGTGGCGGCGGCGGACGCGATCGTGGTCGTCTTCCCGCTCTGGTGGTTCGGCCTGCCCGCCCTGCTCAAGGGCTGGATCGACCGGGTGTGGAACCACGGTTTCGCGTACGGGAACCGGCAGCAGCTCCTCGCCGGGACGCGGATGCTGTGGCTCGGCCTCGTCAGCTACGACGAGGCCCGGTTCGCGGAGCTCGGCTTCGCGGACGCGGTGACGCTGACGCTCGGCAAGGGCGTCTCCGAGTTCTGCGGGATGGCGCCGGAGCGGGTCGCGGTCCGGTACGTGTACGAGTCGCTGAGCGCGGGCGAGGGGGCGTTCAAGACGCTGGACTCGGCGCTGGACGAGCTGCTGCCGCGGCACGGCGGGTGAGTGCGCGAAGCCCCGCCCGCGCCCGGGTGGGGCGGGGGCGGGGCTCTGGACGGCGCTTCAGCGCCGGGAACCAGCCGTCAGGAGAAGAACACGACGGACCGGAGCTTCAGGCGCTCGCTGCCGTAGCCGGTGTGCGGCCGCAGGACGAAGGAGTCACCCGTGCAGTCCGGCTCCGTGAAGACCCGGGCCCTTTCGTCCGTCCTGTTGCGCGGCGAGTGGGCGGGCGAGCTGGAGCCCGGGTCCGCCACCTCCGGCAACGTGTGGCACTCCCCGCTGTCCGGGTCGTCGATGAAGCCGAGCCGCGGACTGCCGTCCACACCGACGTACGTGTACTGGAACTGCCCCTCGGCAGCGGCTGCCGACGTCGGCAGCGTGACGATCAGGGTCAGTGCACCCGCGGCGGCGGCCAGGGCGGTGCGGAAACGCATGGAGGTCCTTTCGGGGGGTTCAGAGGCTTCGGAGAAGCGGAGCGCAGATGCGCAACGAGGCTGTCGTTGCCCACCCCCTTGTCCGCATATGCACGGACACATACACCTCACCCGGACGAGCGAGCGCCCGCGCCGCGCACTCCGCGTGAGGCGCGTCCGGCACCCCGCGTGAAGAGGCGTCCGGCACCACCGCACGGAAGTGGCCAATGTGGCGCGAGAGGCGCGGTTGCGGCCGCACCGGCCGCGCCCGGAGGATGCCTCACCGGGCATGCCGGAACCAACGATCCAGGCTGGAACCAACGATCCAGGCCGGAACCAACGATCCAGGCCGGAACCAACGATCCAGGCCGGGACATCGCTCCATGCCGGGAACGGAGAGCCCCCGTGCGTATGACCGACATCCAGCGCTGCGAGATCCGCCCGGGGCGGGTCGTGGAGTGGACGCTGCACCCGAGGGCCGTCGAGGCGGCGGCCGGGCTGCCGGAGGACTCCCGGCCGCCCGCCTACGTCCAGGAGTCCCATGTGCGCACGGCCCGTTCGGTGCGGGACGACGGCCTGTTCGTGCCGACGTGGCTGGGCGCGGCCTTCGACCTCGCCGGGCCCGTCGACGTCGAGGCCCTGCAACGGGCCCTCGCGGCCTGGACCGTGCGGCACGAGACGCTGCGCAGCGGCCTGCGCTGGGACGACGGCGAACTGCGCCGCTTCACACTCACCGCCGACGACGTCGCCCTGCACCGCGAGGACTCCGGGACCTTCACCGACGCCACCACCCTCACCCGCTACCTGGAAGACCGCTTCGACACCGCCGCGAACGCCCTGTCCTGGCCCAACTTCATCTACGCGGCGGTGCTCAGGGAGGACGGCGCGAGCGTGTACGCCGCGTTCGACCACAGCAACGTGGACGCGTACTCGCTGTACCGCCTGCCCGCCGAGATCCACGACCTGTACGAGGCCGCCCGCGAGGGCCGCCCCGACCCGGCCCCGCCGGTCGCCAGCTACGTCGACTTCTGCGCCGTCGAGCGCGCCGACGCCGACCAGGTCGACGACACGCACGAAGTCGTCGCCCGCTGGCGCGAGTTCATCGCCAGGTGCGGCGGTACGCTGCCGAACTTCCCCGTCGACCTGGGCCTTGACCCCCAAGGCCAGCTGCCCACGCAGAAGTTGCTGTGCGCCCCGCTCGCCGACGACGCCGGCGCGGCGGCCTTCGAGGCGTACTGCCGCCCCTACGGAGGCAGCCTCGTCGGCGTCCTGGCCGCCACCGCGCTCGTCCTGCACGAGATGGGCGGGCAGCCCGTGTACCGCGCGGTCGTACCGTTCCACACCCGGGTGAAGTCGCGGTGGCAGGAGTCCCTGGGCTGGTACGTGGGCGGGGCGCCCATCGAGATCCCGCTCGCCGACGTGCCCGACTTCGACGGCGCGCTGCGCCTGGTCCGCGACGAGCTGCGCCGCACCAGGCCGCTGTCCCGCGTCCCCATCGCCCGCGTCCTGCGCCAACTCGGCGCCGACTTCCGGCCGACGTCCCCGGACCTGTACTCGATCGTGTCGTTCGTCGACACCCGGTCCGTGCCCGGCTCGGAACGCTGGCCGGACATGCGGGCCCACGGCCTGGTCCGGGTCTCCTACGGCGACAAGGTCTGCGCGTGGGTGGCCCGCTTCCACGACGGCCTGCACTTCTCCGCCCGCCACCCCGACACCGAGACGGCGCACAAGAACATGCGGCGGTACGTGGAGGGGGTGCGGGAGCGCGTCGCGGCGACGGCGCGCGTGGCGGTGCCCGGCGCCGCCCCGGGAGGCGGGTGACCCGCGCGCCCGCTCCGGCGAGGCCGGGTGATCCGCGCGTCCGCTCCGGGCCGGTCTCACGCGCCGCGCGCGGGCCCCACGAGCGGCGTCCACTCCCGGACGCCATGGACGCGTACGCCCGGAGTGCCGTAGTACGGGTCGGCGGCCATGATCTCCTCCAGTCCCGGCCGGTCGACGTCGAAGATCAGGACCGCGCCCGAGTCGTCCGCGAAGGGTCCGGCGGCCACCAGGCGGCCCTCGGCGTGCAGTCGGGTCAGGCGCTGCCGGTGGGCGGGGCGGGCCGCGAGCCGTTCCGGGGTGGCGTCGGCGGTGAAGGCGAGTTCGAGGATCAGCATGCGGGGGACGGTACGGTCGCGCTGTGACCAGGTCTGTATCGGCTGATACACGCGGGCGGTGGCGCTCGTTGGGCGATGTTCCGCTGCTCGGGGCCCTCCCGGACGACGTCCTGCGGGACCTGTGGCGGGCGTCCGTGCCGAAGGCGGTAGCGGCGGGGCAGGTCCTGCGGCACGAGGGCGACCCGGCCGCGCGGCTGCTGCTCCTCCTCGACGGCCGCGTCGCAGCCACGGCCACGACCGGTTCGGGCCGGGTGGTGCGCTTCGGGGAGTGGGCGGCGCCCTGCGCCCTCGACAAGATCGCCGTGATCGACGGCGGCGGGCACACGGCCACGCTCACCGCGCTCACGCCCTGCGTCGTGCGGAGTCTGCCCCGGGAGCCGTTCCTGGCCCTGGTCGACGACGAGTCGTCGGTGCGCCGCCATGTGCTGCGGGTGCTCGCGGGGAGCGCCCGCGAGAAGCAGGAGCGCCTGGCCCGCACGGCCACGCTGCCCGCCGGGGCACGGGTCGCGGTCTGGCTCCTGGAGCGGGCGGCCGCGCTGCCCGGCGGCGGCCCCGTGCCCCTGCCCGGCGGCACCCAGCAGGCCCTCGCCGAACTGCTCGGCGTGACCCGCGTGACCGTGAACCGCGCCCTGTCCCGGCTGCGGCGCGACGGCCTGATCGACGTACGGCGGCACGCCGTGACCGTCCTCGCCCCGGAGTTGCTGGAACTCCGCGTGCACGAGGCCGGGGCGGGCGTCCGGTAGCGCGTCGCCCGCGTGCGGCGGGCGTGTGCGGCGGGCGTGTGCGGCGGGCGTGTGCGGCTCGGTCGTACGGCGGAGCGTGCGGGGCGCGGCACCGGCGGGACACACCCCCGACACGCCCCCGCACTCCCTGTCGTCACCCGCCCCCGTCAGGAACCGTTGACGTTCATGAAGACCACGTACACCTCGAAAACCGCCCGCGCGGCCCTCGCCCTCGGCGCCGCCCTCGCCCTCTTCACCGCCCTGCCGACCAGCACGGCGTACGCCGCCAACGGCACGTTCTTCTACCACTCGCCGGAGTCGGGCGACCTGGAGATGGAGGACCCGGACAACGGCGAGTGCTACCTGCTCCTCCAGGGCGCGGACAGCGCATCGAACCAGACGGACACCAAGGCCACGCTGCACTTCGACCAGGGCTGCGAGGAGCCCGCGGGCACGCTGCTTCCCGGGCAGAGCAAGAGCTTCGGCGCGCCGATCCCGCACAGCGTGCAGTTCGGCTAGGCCGCCAAGGGGGCCGACCCGGCCAGGAGGGCTACTGCCCCACCCGACCGTCGACGCACTCCCGCAGCAGATCCGCGTGCCCGCAGTGCCGCGCGTACTCCTCGATCCGGTGCACCATCAACTCCCGGACCGAGGAGCCGTTCTTCAGCCGCTCCCCCAGGTCCGGGTGGGCGGCGAGGGCGGCGTCCGTCGCGGCCTGTTCGCGCGCCAGGTCGGCGTACGCGGCGTCGACCACGGCCTGGTCGGCGACGGCGCCCTCGAAGTCCGCGTCCTTCCTGCCGTACAGCTTCGGCAGGGACTCGCCCTCGATCCAGCCGCGCCAGTCCAGCTCGACCTCGGCGAGATGCCGGACGAGGCCGAGCAGGGACATCGTCGAGGGCGGGACGGAGCGGCGGGCCAGCTGCTCGGGGTCCAGGCCCTCGCACTTCATGCGCAGCGTCATGCGGTAGCCGGAGAGGAAGTCGAGCAGGGTCGGCAGCTCGCCGTCCGGGCTGGGTCCGTCGCTGTCGCGCGGGTCGTTGTCCGGATCCGCCCACATGTCGGGGTAGACGGTCGCCTCGGTCCAGCGTGCGAGTTGGTCGCTCATGCGGCCATGGTCGGCGGCGGGGCGCGGGCCCGCCACTGGTTTACGCGGGCGTCTTGTTTACGCGGGCGCCTTGCCCGTTGGCCGATCAGGCACTCTTGATCATCTCCGGCCGGGCCACCCACGCTTGCGGAGCCGTCGGCACGACGGCACGACGGCACGGCGAGCACCGAGGGGACAGCGCCCATGAACGAGAAGCAGACCGAGAACGCCACCCTGACCGAGAACGAGACCACCCTGACCGGGACCGAGACCACTCTGGCCGGCAACGAGGACGCCACCCGCACCTACTACGAATCCACCGACGTCGACCGCTTCTACGACATCGTCTGGGGCGGCGAGGACATCCACACCGGCATCTACGAGTACGACGCGGAGCCCGTCGCCGACGCCTCGCGCCGCACCGTCGAGCGCCTGGCCGACCGGCTCGCGGGCCGTCTCTCCCCCGGCCGGACGGTCCTCGACCTCGGCTCCGGCTACGGCGGCACGGCCCGCTACCTGGCCGACCGCTTCGGCTGCGACGTCGTCGCCCTCAACCTCAGCGAAGCGCAGAACGAGCGCCACCGCGCGGCCAACGCCAAGCGGGGCCTCGACCACCTCATCGAGGTCGTCACCGGCTCCTTCCACGAAGTGCCGTACGGGGAAGGGCACTTCGACGCCGTGTGCTCCCTGGAGGCGTTCTGCCACAGCGGCGACAGGTCCCGCGTCCTCAGCGAGGCCGCCCGTGTCCTGAAGCCCGGCGGCGCCCTCGCGTTCACCGACATCATGGCCGCCGACGACACCCCCGCCGAGGCCCTGCGCCCGGTCGTCTCGCGCCTCGGCGTGGACGCCCTCGCCACCCCCACGTTCTACTTGGACCAGCTCGCCGAACTGGGCCTGGCCCCTGTCGACTTCGACGACCACACCCCCCACATCGCCCGGCACTACGTCCGCCTGACCGCCGACACCCGCGCCCGCGAGGCCGACCTGCGCGCCGCCATCAGCCCCGCGTACGTCGACGGCCTCCTCGCCAACCTGCCCCTGTGGGTCGACGCCACCAGCGCGAACCGCCTGCGCTGGGGCATCTTCCACGGCCGCCGGGCCTGAGACCCGAGACCTGAAACCTGAGACCCGCGACCCGCAACCCGCAACCCGCAACCCGAGACCCGTTGCCGGGCCGTCCGGTGCCGGGCCGTCCGGGGATCAACGGGCCACCGCGGTCTCCTGGTCGACGCGTGACAGCTTCTCGGGGTTGCGGACGGCGTAGAGCCCGGTGATGAGGCCGTCCTCGACGCGGACCGCGAGGACGGTGTCGGGCTCGCCACCGGCGCGCAGGATCAGTGCAGGTTGGCCGTTGACCTGGGCCGGAAGGAAGTCCGCTGACGCGAGCCTGCTCAACACGTCGACCACCGCCCGGGCGCCCACGACGGGTTCCAGCGCGGCCCGGACGACTCCGCCGCCATCGGTCAGGAGCACGACGTCCGGCGCGATCATGTCGAGCAGGCGCCGCAGGTCCCCCGTCTCGACGGCCTGTTGGAAGGCCGCGAGCGCGCTGCGCGTCTGGGCCGGGGAGACGGCCGCGCGGGGTCGGCGCGCCGCGACGTGGTTCCGTGCGCGGTGGGCGATCTGCCGGACCGCGGCGGGGGTCTTGTCGACCGCCTGCGCGATCTCGTCGTACCCGAGGTCGAAGACGTCGCGCAGGACGAACACGGCCCGCTCGGTCGGCGTGAGCGTCTCCAGGACGAGCAGCATCGCCATGGAGACGCTGTCGGCCAGCTCGACGTCGTCGGCGACATCGGGCGCGGTGAGGAGGGGTTCGGGCAGCCAGGGGCCGACGTAGGACTCCTTGCGGCGACGCAGGGTGCGCAGCCGGGTCAGGGCCTGGCGTGTGGTGACGCGGACCAGGAAGGCGCGCGGGTCCCGCACCGTGGCGTGGTCGACGTCCGCCCAGCGCAGCCAGGTCTCCTGGAGGACGTCCTCGGCGTCGGCGGCGGAGCCGAGCATCTCGTAGGCGACGGTGAAGAGCAGATTGCGATGGGCGACGAACGCCTCGGTGGCGGCGTCCGTCCCGCCGGAGCGGGGGCTGTGTACCGTCACGCCGGAGCGGGGGCTGTGTCCCGTCACGCCGGAGCGGGAGCCGTGCCCCGTCCCGCCGGTGACCCGCTCGGTGTGCTCGCCCATCGTGGCTCCCGCCTGTCGCGTCCTGTGTCCCTGTCGCGTGTCCCCGTCGCGCACAAGACGCCGCTCCCCGCCTTCTTGTGACAAGGACACCCCCGTGGCCCTCGTCACACCACCGACCTGTCACAGCAGCGCGGCGACCGGCGCCTCATGAGCGTCAGGACGCCGGACGAGCGCCCGGACGCCGCGTGGACGATCCGCGCGGCACCCGACTCCACGAGCGAGGACGTTGTGATGGAACCCCGTATGAACCTGTTCGCCCACGAGATCGGCGCCAAGATCGGCAAGCGGATCTTCGCTGTGAGCCAGGTGATCCAGGAGTCGCCGCTGCCCAGGCCGACCCAGGAGTTGGTGCAGCTGCGCGCCAGCCAGATCAACGGCTGCGGCTTCTGCGTCGACATCCACGCCAAGGACGCCGCGGCCGCCGGTGAGGCCGCGACCCGGCTGAACCTGGTCGCCGCCTGGCGCCACGCCACGGTGTTCACCGACGCGGAGCGGGCCGCCCTGGCCCTCACCGAGGAGGGCACCCGCATCGCCGACGGCTACGAGGGCGTCTCCGACGAGACGTGGGCGCGGGTGCGCGAGCACTACGACGACGACCAGGCCATCGCGCTGGTCTCCCTGATCGCGATGATCAACGCGACCAACCGGCTCGGCGTGATCCTCAACAACCAGGGCGGCGCCTACGTACCCGGCGATCTCGCCACCATCGCCGTCTGAGCGGCACGCGCGCCTCTGGGCCGCACGCGCGCGTCTGGGCGTCACGCGACGGCGGTCCCCTCCAGCTCGACGAGCAGCGTGGGGATCGCCAGTCGCGTCACGCCGAGCATCGTGGTGGTCGGCGCGACGCGGGCCGCGCCGAGGCGGGCCGCGAGGATGCCGTAGTGCTGGAAGAGCAGGTCGACGTCGGTCGTGTGGACGTTGAGGCGGATCAGGTTCGCCAGGGTCATGTCGGCCTCGGCGAGGACGGCCTCCAGGTTGTCGAGGGCCAGCGCCAACTGCGCCGCCATGTCGCCGTCGTGCTGGGGCTTGCCGTCGTCGCTCATCGCGGTCTGTCCCGAGATGTACAGGGTGCGGGTGTGCCCGGAGACGACCTCGCCTTGGTTGAACCCCATGTCCACCGACCACGTGACCGGGTTGATCGCGGTGCGCTCCATTGCCGTAGCCATGGCCTCATCAGCTCCATTCGTCGGGTCCGACTTCCTGCTGAAGAGCCTGCCGCCCCAATCACGACACCCTTGGTCACGTATTCCGTACGTGATCGGACACGTGATCCGACACATGATCCGCCCCGTGCTCCGACAGGTGATCCGTTAGGGTCCCCGCATGCGCGCCGACCGGCTGGTTTCCCTGGTCCTGCTGCTGCGTCAGCGCGGCCGCCTCTCCGCCGCGACGCTGGCCCGCGAGCTGGAGGTGTCCACGCGCACGGTGCTCCGCGACATCGAGGCGCTGTCGGCGGCGGGCGTGCCCGTCTACGCCGAGCGCGGGCGGCACGGCGGCTTCGCCCTCCTGCCCGGTTTCCAGACGGAGCTGACGGGCCTGAACCACGACGAGGCCCTCGCCCTCCTGGTCGCCGGGTCCCGGCGCGGCGCGCAGGTCTTCGGCCTCGGCTCGGCCCTGGCCGCCGCCATGCTCAAGGTGGTCGACGCCCTGCCCGAGAGCCAGCGGGACACCGCCGCCGATGTCGCCGAGCGCCTGCTCATCGACCCGGAGACCGACCTCCTCTCGCGCCGCGTGACCACGGAGGAGATCCCCGACGCCGTCATGGCCGAGGTCCGCCGCGCGGTGCTCTCCGGCCACAAGCTGCGCATCCATTACGCGGCCACGGACCAGCCGCCCCGCTGGCGCACCGTCGACCCGGTCGGCCTGGTCACCGTCCGCGACCAGGGCTACCTGCTGGCCACCCGCTCCGGCGCCGACCGCACCTACCGGCTGTCCCGCGTCCGCGCCGCCGAGGAGCTTCCCGAACCGGCCGAGCGCGCCGACCGCGTCGACCTGGAGCGCGCCTGGCAGGAGCGCGGCACCCGGTTCCGTACCGGCGGCGACGACCAGGTCACCGTCCTCGTACGCCTCGACCCGGCACGCCGGGAGGACCTGGTCGCCACCGCGCTGGCCGTCCACGCCGAGGAGTCCGATACGGACGGGTGGCTGCGGCTCGAAGCCACCTTCCAGGACGCCCGGCACGCCGTATGGGCCCTGTGGCAGCTCGCCACCAGCGCGGAGGCGCTGGCCCCGGCGTGGCTGCGCACGTCCTTGCGCGAGCGGGCGGCGGCCCTCGCGACCCGCTACGAGAGCGGCTAATGCTGCGTTCCTGCCTCCTTGGGTAAAAGTGCTGTTGGCGGGTGTCTGGCGATGGTGTCGTGGGCGCGGCCCAGCCGCGATGGAACGGAGCGGAAGTTCGTGAATCGGCTGGTCGGGGCTCGGAAGGCCCCGGTTGATCTGGGGGTCCGGGCCCGGATGGTGCAGTTGAGTTGGTCTGGGCAGCGGGTGCCAGTGATCGCCGCGGTGTTGGGGTGTAGTCCCAAGACAGTGCGGTGCTGGCTGCACCGCTTCAACCGGGTCGGTGTTCGGGGAGCCCTCGCCACCAGAATTGTGAACGAAGACGCGCGCAGCTGGTGGGCCGCACGGAAGGGTCCGTACGGCCCACCAGCGCGTACCTCAGCCGTTCAGTACACGACCGCGGGCGGGCGAGGCGAACTCCTCGCGTCCTGCCCGTGTGGCGATCAGGGTGCTCAGGCCGACGGACCGTTGCGCAGCTCAGGCTCTCCGAGGGCAGCGAGGGCGGCCTGAGCCGCCGTCACGACCTGGGGCCACAGAGGGGACCGGAGGTACTCCGCGTCTGGTGCATCAGCGCCTGCGTCGTCCAGAGCAGCGTCAAGTGCGTGGGCCAACTCCTGCATGGCGCGCACCTCTTGCTCGGAGGCCAGCGTGTTCCCGAGGGCTGCCTCAGGTGACGCGAGGACGGTTGTGTCGTCGTACAGGATGTGCACGTTAAGGGTGAGGTCATCGTAGTAGTCCGGATGTGGGTACGTGCGGTCGATCCACACCCTTTGCTGGTGCTCGGGGGAGGCGAGGGCCTGGACCGCGCTGACTACTTCGGCGCGCATCTCGGGGAGTTTCACGACTTTCCTTGCGGTCACGGCTTGTTCCAGGCCTTCCACTTGACCCATTCGCTCACGGGAATGTGCGCGGCACGGGGGTTATCCTTGATCGAGCCGCCGATTGCTTTGCCGTCGCGCCCGATTATCTTCCCGCCGGAGTTGACCACGACGTGATCGACCTGCTGGTACTTCTGAGGGTTGCTCGCTTCACCCTTGTCGATTCGAACCCCGTTGCCCTTTCCGTCGTTCCATCGGTATCCGACCCCCTTCTTGTTGAGCGTCTCGAACTCTTTAAGGGAAGCCGGGATCTTGTCATAGGCTGACTTGGGGAGCCATCCGTCAACCTTCCCTGTCGCCTTTTCGGCCTTCATGGCCTTGGTCAGGTCCTCCGCTGTGATGACCTTCTTGCCTGCCTTCATCCAGCGCAGGAGCACCACGGACCCGAGAACGCGGTCCGTTCCACTGAGGCCCTTTCCGGTGATTTTATCCTTGCCGGTGATGCCCTCGAGGATCCCCTTCCCGTCACCGATCCCGGGCACCAGGTCCAGGAGGGTCGAGAGGCCGGCGCGAACGTTAGCGTTCTCCAGTGGCGATTTACCGGAAACGATACCCTTCAGGGTGATGGGGAAGTCGATGTGAACGCGGTCAGTGATCTTGTTGAGACCCTCGGCGGCCTTGACGAATTCAGGGATCACCTTCCTGAGGTCACCCATGGCTTTGTTTGCCTCGGTGATCCCCTTGTTGGTTTCGGTTAGGCCGGAGTTCGCCTTGTCGATGCCCTTGTTCATCTTCTTGAGGCCTCGATTGATCTGATCGACGCCCTTGTTCATCTTGTCGAGCGCGCCGCTCATCTTGTTGAAGCCCTTGTTGATGTCCTCAAGGTCCTTGTGAAGCCCAGGGTCGGAGATGAAGTCAGCGAAGCGGCTGACCGCAAGGGTTCCGTAGTAGACGGCCTTGCCGAGTGCCCACGCCTTCTTGCCGGAGTCCTCGACACCGAGAAGGAGATCCGTGAACTGCTTGTCGGCCTTGACTCTGAGGCGCTTAATCTCGGCCTTGGCCGTCGGCGAGCTTTCCTCAATGGCGGTGATGACCTTCAGGGTCTCCACGTACTGGCCTACGTGCTTCTTTATGTCGGCGCTGACGGCCTTGTCGCTGGCACCCCTGTCCTCTTCAGCCATGGCGTGGCCGATGATGAGGAGAGTAGGGATCGCATAGACGCTCACCCGGCCCATTTTCGACAGGCAGGAAATCCTCTCCGAGAGAGGGGTGTTATCGCACTTGGTCAGCGGCTTCTTCTTGGCTGCCGAAACTTCAGCCGCCGCCGCCGTTCCACCAGTGCAGGCAAGAGCCGCGGCGAGCGCGAGGGACGTCGCCTTGAGCTTCCATGGATGCGTCATACGTGCCTTCTTCTCGTCTGTAGGTACGCCGAGCAGAAGGACCTCGCAACTGCGCAGGGAATGCGCGCGCTTACCCAGCCCTCCCCCGGCGCGCCCGATTGATCCTATATGACCTATTGATCAGAAACTCATGGGGTTCTCGTCCTGGGCGTAGCGGACGTGTGGGCCACCGAAGTAGCCGCGGACGATGTGCGGCTGGCGCTGCCGTCGGCGGAAGAAGCGGCGGGTCTCGGCGGCGAGTTCGTCCTGATCTCGGGCCCGGTGCTGCTTGGGCAGACTGTGCTTGAGGTCGGCATTGGCCAGCTCGTCGGGGTTCAGCTCGGGCGAGTACGGCGGCAGGAAGTGCAGCTCGACATCGTCGGGATGGGCAGCGAGCCAGTCCCTGACCTTCTTCGAGCGATGCGCGGAGTGCCCGTCGACCACGAGATGCACCTTGCGGTCGAAGTGGCCGGCGAGCCGTTCCAGGAAGCGGCACATCACCTCGGCGGTGAAGGACTCGGTGAAGACCATGAAGTGCATCCGGCCCTTGGTGCTGATCGCCGACATCGCGTTCATCGAGAACCGGTTCCCGCTCCGCCGCAGGAAGGGCGCCGCGAACACGCTCGCTGCGCTGAAGTCGAAAGGTATCCGCTGGGGCGGCCGACCACTCGTCTCGGCAGCATGACCGCGCCGCCCCATTGCAGCACAACGTCAGGCGCGGAGCGCCACCAGAAGATCAACCACGTAGGTCTCTTCCACCTCCCCGCCAGGAAAGGACTTGCCCAGCCGCTCACGCTCATCGACGAGAAACGCATGACGGTCGGCCTCTTCCAGCACGAGGAATGCCGAGCGGCTGCCGATGTTGGCGAGATGCATGTCCAGAGAGACGGTGCGACTCCAGCGCAGTTGACGGCGCGTAACCCGTAGACCCGTCAGGCCCGCCAGCCGGATGGCATCGCTGTCCGAAGGGCGCACCGCAGACCTCGGCTTCACCCCGCAGTGGTGCGCGATGCGCTGGTGCTGCTCACGGAGCCACGGCACGTCGAAGGCCGTGGTGTTCCACCAGATCGCCAGCGCACCGCCCGCCCGCAGGACACGCATCGCCTCCGGGACGGACCGGCCGGGGTCGATCCACTGCCAGGACTGCGCATACGTGATGAGGTCGCAGGAAGCTTCGGCCAGCGGCAGAGCGTTCCCGTCACCCCTCACGATCGGCACGCCAGGGAGCGCCTGGTGGAGCGCACCGGCCATGGCCTCACCCGGCTCGACAGCGATCACATCGGCACCCCGCTCCCGCAGCAGCACGCTGGCGATTCCGGTGCCCGCGCCGACGTCGGCGACCCGGGCACCCGTCAGGCGACAGCCTGCGAACTCCTCGACGCAGTCGAAGAGCGCGGATGGGTAAGAAGGCCGATTGACCGCGTACTGAGCCGCGGCTACATCGAACGACTGGGCGCGAGGTCCGGCGGTCATGACCCTCATCATCGCCTCCCCGCAGCAAACCGGCTCACGCTCCAGGGGCACGCACCCCTCGGGAGCCCTCGGGCGTCCAGCTCGCTCCCGCCGCCTGGCCGAGGCGCGTCAGCCCCAGGAGTGACTTTCCCGGAATCTCCGGGTGCACCGGGCATGCCTGCCCTGCAGAAGCACCAGCACTCGGAGGACGAAGTGAAGCGGATCAGGATTCCCGTGATGGCGGCGGTCGCCGCCCTGACCCTCACCGCAGGAGTGGCCGAGGCCACCGGCCGGGCGGGCGGCGCACCCGCGCCTGCACCAGCCCCCGCGCCCAGGGCCGCGGCCCCCATGGACCACACGGGCCACCAGGGCCCCGAGCTGGTCATCCCGGCAGGCGTGTCCACGACCGTCTTCGCGTCGTGCCCGGCCGGCCGCCAGCCGAGCGGGGGCGGTGGCATCCGGTCCGGCAAGGGCCTGTTCATGTCCGGCTCGTCGCCCCGCAACAACGGGTGGGAGGTCAAGTTCACCAACAAGTCGGGCGCGGAGCGGCGCGGTTCGGCCTTCGCCGTCTGCACCCCTCAGTCCCACACGCGCGTGGCCGCCGCCAACCCCCTGACGGTGCCCGCCCACTCGCAGAGCGGCATCAGCGACGTCCGCTGCCCCGAGGGCCAGACTCCCAGCGGCGGCGGCTGGGAGGCGTCGAGCATCCAGGTCATCGGGATGCGCTTCTCCGCCTCGGTCGGGAACTACCACGCCGTCCTGTTCAACGACACGGACCAGACGCAGAGCTTCAACGCGGTCGCCCTGTGCTCGTCGGCCTTCCACGAGACCCGGATCGGCCCGCAGATCACCGTCCAGCCCGGCGCCGAGGGCGTCGCCACCGCCAAGTGCGGACCCGGCCAACGAACAAGCGGCGGCGGCTCCTACCCCAGCGGCCAGGCCTTCATCGGCGACTCCCGCCCCCTCCCCGACGGCACCGGATGGCGCATCACCGCCGAGAACACGACGGGCACGCCCCAGAAGGTGACGGCGGAGGCGACCTGCACGACGTCGTAGCCGCTCAGGTATGAACGAAGCCCCAGGACCAGCCACGGTCCTGGGGCTTCGTTCACGAGGGGGAACGGCGGCTGTGTCGCCGGTCAGCGGTTGAGGACTGCCTCGACCTTCGTGGCCACGTGCTTGGCCTGGATGTCACGGCCCTTCTCGTTGGGGTGTGCGTACCACGGGATCGGCTGGCCGATTTCGAGCTGGGAGTTCTCCAGGAGGCCGCCGATGCCCCGGTTGGCGCCGTCGCACGCCGTGGTGTTCCCGGTGCGGTCGTAGAGGTCCACGAAGTCTGCCTCGTCGTCGGCGGCGGCCTTCTTCATGACGTCGTTCAGCCGCTTCTGGACCTGGTCCAGGACCGGCAGCGCGTCCTTGGGGACGTCGGCGAAGGGCAGTTCCGTCTGGCCGGGGGCGGCGGTCAGGCACTTGGTCGTGTCCTTGGGTACGAGCCGGGGGTAGCCGACCAGGACGCGCGCGGCGTCCGGAGCGGAGTAGCTCACGCGCAGGAGCATCTCCTCCAGGTCCCCTTCGACCCGCTCGAACTGGTAGTCCAGCCACGCCTTTCCGTCGCCCGACTCGAAGAAGTCCCGGCACTCGCCCGCCGGTTGGTCCGGGTCCACCGGCCAGCCGGGCAGCAGCGCTCCCTCGCCTCCCCGGAGCTTGGCGGAGCACTGCTTGAGGATGCTGGTGAAGCCCAGCGTGTTGCCGCCCACACCGCCGACGACCAGCTGGGTGTCGTCCTTGAGCGCGTCCTGCTGCGCCGGGACCGTCCCCGCCCCGCCGAGCAGTTCCTGCTCCTTCCAGAAGTGTTCGACGAGGGCGCCTCCGCAGGAGACGTCCGACTGGACGTCGAGGGTGATGCCCTTGGCGGCGAGGCTCCGTGCGGCGACGGCGGGATAGTTCTCGGCGGCCTGGAAGCACAAGTACTTCTCGTTGTCCGGGTTGTTCACGGGGGCGATGCCGAAGTTGGCGGTGTAGGAGTCGCCGAAGAAGACGGTTCGCACCGGGTCGGCGGGGGCCGCGCCCGCGGGTGCCGCCGGGGCGGCGAGCGCCAGGAAACTGCCCAGCGCGACGGCCGCGGCGGCCAGCCGCCGCGCCTTGGTGGTGGTCGTCGTCTTACGCATGGCCGAAGACATGGCTGAAGCCCTTTCGTCGGGTTCCACGAGAAGAGGAGGAACGAGCGAGGGTCGTAACGCCATGCATTCATTCACAAGCGGAACGTGATGATCCAAGGGTGGTGAAGCGCAACCAGGCAATCTTGGCCAGCCACTTCACGCCGACTCGTCTCGCCTGCTCAGCAGGGGTGCCCCAGGCCCAGTGGCCGCCAAAACGGAGATCAATCACGAACCGAACGCGGGTTGCCGGTGCGGCCGTGGTGCGCGTACGGCCGCGCCTGCCGCGCGAGTGAGCGACCCTCGCAGAAAGACGCGACAGCCGACGCGGCCGTACGGCTCGAACCGACCAGAATTCGCCCGAGAGCGGTCACAGTCGCCCCACCCCGAGCGCCAGATGACCGACTAAGACACGACCCGGACGTCCAGCTCCGCCCACACCGTCTTCAGCGGCTCCGGACCCAGCTCCACGCCCCACCGGTCCGCGAGCGCCGCCACGATCATCAGCCCTCGGCCCGACTCGTCCTCCCCGTCCGGCTCCCGTACGACCGGCAGCCGGTCACCGCGCGTGTCCGCCACCTCGATCCGCAGCACGCCGTCCGGCGTCGCCGTCAGCTCGATCCTGAAGTCCCGCGCGGGTACGCGCCCGTACACCGCCGCGTTCGTCGCCAGCTCGGCGAGGATGTGGGCCGCCTCCTCGAACGGCAGTCCCCATGCTTGCAGTTGCTCGGTCGCGAGCAGCCTTGCCCTGCGGGCCCCGCGCCACGTGGCGGGCAGCTGAGCGCGGAAGCGGTGCACTGGCCGTGCGGCGGAACGCACGGTTCGGGTGATTTCTGGGTTCACGTAACTCAGCGTGGCGGCTGGCGCCTAGCCTGAACAGTGACGATTCCTGTACGTACGGTGGCTGTACGAGGGTGTCCCCACCTGTCCCGAACGTACCCGTGACCCCGGGAGGCGACCTTGGACGACAACGAGGGCAACGAGGGTATGGACGAGGTCGGTTGGGAGGTCGACTCCGATGACGAGTCCAGCGTGGTCGCGGAACTCATCGGGCGCCAGATCAAGTTCTGGCGGGAGGCCGCCGGGCTGCGGGTGGTGCAGTTCGGGGAGCTGATGGGGTACGGGGAGAACCTGATCCACAAGGTGGAGCGCGGGGCGCGGATTCCCAGGCCGGAGTTCCTGGACCGGGCCGATGAGGTCTTGAAGGCGGGCGGTCACCTCAAGGGCCTGAAGCCCGACGCGGAGAAGGTCAGGTACCCGAAGAAGGTGCGGGACTTGGCCAAGCTTGAGGCGCAGGCGCTTGAGCTGTGTACGTACAACAACTCCGTGATCCACGGGCTGTTGCAGACCAAGGAGTACGCCGAGGCCGAGGTCCGGAACCGGCAACCGCCCTTCCCGGAGGAGGAAGTGGAGCGGCGCGTAGCCGGTCGCATGTCGCGGCAGGGCATCGTCGACGACGCGTCAGGGCTGCCTGTTTTCGGCTTCGTGCAGTGCGAGTCGACATTGCGCCGCGCCAATGGGGGCAGACTGGTGATGCGCAGGCAGCTCGAACATCTGTTGGAGGTAGGGCAGTTGCGGAACGTGACCATTCAGGTCCTGCCGCTGGACCGCGAGGAGAACGCCGGGCTCGGCGGACCGCTCACCCTGTTCAAGCTCAAGAGCGGAACCACGTTCGGACACCTCGAAGTCCAGCTCATCAGCCGAGTGATCACGGATCCGCGAGAGCTCCAGATCCTCGAAATGCGCCATGGCATGATCCGGGCTCAGGCTCTCGGCCCCCGGGAGTCGCTGGACTTCATCGAGGAATTGCGGGGAAAGGCATGACACTGGAGTGGGTCAAGAGCAGCTACAGCACGGCCGACGGCCCCGAGTGCGTCGAAGTGGCCTGGCGCAAGAGCACTCACAGCACCGCCGACGAGCCCGAGTGTGTTGAAGTCGCCGCCACCCTAGAAGCCATCCTCATCCGCGACTCCAAGAACCCCGACGGCCCCCGCCTCACCCTCACCCCCGCCGCCTGGGCGGACTTCATACACCTCACCGCCGAGTAGCGACCGCGTCCGGCTCGGCGGAACGCTGCGCCGGGGCGGAGCCCTCCGCAGGCTTGGACTTGGCCAGCCACAGGCCGGTGAACACCGCAGTGGCCAACGTGATGACACCCGCCGTAACGAAGGCACTGTTGAGGCCGGTCTCGAACGAGGCCCCGCCGGACTGCCGGGCGCGGACGACGGCGCCGAGGACGGCCACGCCAAGCACCGCCCCGATCTGCCGAGTCGTGCTGCTGACGCCGGAGGCGAGCCCGCCCTCCTGCGGGCTGACGGCCTGGATGGCGGCTCCCGTCAGCGGGGACAGGGTCAGGGCGAAGCCGGTGCCGATGACCGCGAGGCGCCACCACACGTTCCCGTAGCCGGTGTCGGCGTGGACCATGCCGAGCGCGAGAAGGCCGAGCCCGGCCAGGGCCAGGCCGACGGTGACGACGACGCGAAAGCCGTACCGGGCGGCGAGCCGACCCGCGTACGGGCTGACGATCACCATGGCGAGGGAGACGGGCAGCGTCTGCAGGCCCGCGCGCAGGATCGAGCTGCCCTGGACGTACACGAAGAACTGGGAGAAGAAGAACGACGAACCCATGAGCGCGAACCCGACCACGACCATGGCGGTGTTCGACACGGTGAACAGCCGCTGCCGGAACAGCCCCAGCGGCAGCATCGGCGCGGAGCGCCGCGCCTCGACGGCGACGAAGGCGGCGAGGAGGACCGCCCCGGCGGCGAAGCTGCCCAGGATCACCGGCTCCGTCCAGCCACGGGCGCCGCCCTCGATCAGGCCGTAGGTCAGCGCCCCCACTCCGAGGACGGACAGCACCGTCCCGGGGATGTCGATGGCGGGGGCGCCCGGATTGCGGGACTCGCCGAGGTGGCGCAGGCCGAGCACCAACAGGACAGCGCCGATGGGCAGATTGACGAGGAAGATGGCGGGCCAGCCGAAGGCGTCCGTCAGCACGCCGCCCGCAACGGGCCCTGCGGCCAGGCCGATTCCGCTGAATCCGGCCCACAGGCCGATCGCCTTGACCCGTTCCTGCGGCACGGGGTAGGCGGCGACGAGCAGGGCCAGTGAGGCGGGGCTCAGCGCGGCGGCGCCGATGCCCTGGAGGACCCGGCCGCCGATCAGCCAGCCGAGCGAGGGCGCGAGGGCGCACAGCACCGACGCGGCGGTGAACACCACCACACCGGTCAGATACACCCGCTTGCGGCCGAACCGGTCGGCGAAGATCCCACCGGACAGCAGCAGCATGGCGACCAGCAGGACGTACGCGTCGACGATCCACTGCAGACCGGTCAGCTCCGTGTGCAGCCGGTGCTGCATGTCGGGCAGCGCCGCCCCGACGATCGTGTTGTCCAGCAGGACCATGAATTGGCCCAGGCAGGTCACCGTGAGCAGCACGGCCCGGTTCGACCGCCCCCTGCCTGCGGCCCCCGCGTGCGATGCAGCCATGGGATTCCTCTCCGTCTACGGGTCCGTCTACGGGCAAACGCCCTAACGCAGCCGACGACTGCGTTAGGCGACTGTAAGGAGAGTCCCCCCATAAACGCAAGTGCGACCTGCGTTAAGGTGGGGGCATGAGTGATCGAGAGCGAGCCCGGCGGCCCGGCGGGCGCAGCGCCCGTGTCGCGGCGGAGGTGCACCAGGCCGTAACGGACCTGATCAGCGAGCGCGGCTACGGCAACTTCACCGTCGGCGAGGTCGCGGCCCGCGCGGGGGTGGCCGACAGCAGCATCTACCGCCGGTGGGGCAACCTGGAGGCCCTGCTCACCGACGTGGCGCTCACCCGCCTCAACACGCGGTCACCGATGCCCGACACCGGGAGCCTGGACGGTGACCTGCGTACGTACGCGGCCCAGGTGGCCCGCGAGATCACCGGCCCCGACGGCCCCGCGGTGCTGCACCTGGCCGTAGCCCTGTCGAGCAGCGGCAAGCAGGGCCTGAAGGCGGGCTACGACCTCCGCGCCGAACGCACCCGCCAGCTCCAGTCGATGCTCGACCGCGCCCGCGAACGGGGCGAGCCCGCACCCGACGCGCTCGACGTCCTCGACCACGTCTTGGCCCCCATGTACATCCGCGTGCTCTTCGGCATGAGCCCGCTCACCCCGGAGTACGTCGACGGGCTGGTCGACCGGCTGCTGTGACCCCGCACCGTGAAGTGACGTTCCGTGCACGCGACTTGATGTACCGTAACCACAACTAAACGGCCCCCGTGCTGGCTGCAACCAGCGGCGAGGGCCTTCACTTCCAGTGCCTGCTATGGGAGCACCGAAAATGCATCGCCATGTTATCGCCCCCGTGCGTTTCTTCTCTCAGACGCCGAACGAGATCATCCGACATCCTCGGCTCGACTCGGACGCGGTCCGGCTTCTGACCTGGCAGCTCTCCCTCCCCGAAGGGGCGGACGAACCCCTCTCCGACACCGCGCGCAGCGCACGCATCGGGCGGACCCGGTTCAAGACGGCCAAGGCGGAGCTGAAGGCCGAGGGCTACCTCCACGAGTGGCGCGAGCAGCGCGAGCGGGGACGCTGGGCCACCTACCAACTCCTCTCGAACGTGCCGCTGGACGCGGAGCAGGCCGCCGCCTTACGGGACTCCGCTCCGAGTGACCGCTTTCCGGCGGTCGGTCAGCCGACCGACCGGGCCGTCGGCCGTCATCCAGACGCAACACCCCCGGAGAACACCCCCCAACCTCCCCCGCCAGCCGTCGACTTGCCGCAGGCCGACCTGATCGTGGAGGGCCTGCCAGACCTGGACCCCCGCCTGCGCGTGCCGCGCGGCATGCTGGCCCAGCTCACCGACCTCGCGGGGCAGTGGCTGGCCCTCGGCCACAGCCCCGACGCCGTACGGGACGAGATCCGGCGGGGCCTGCCGGGCGCACACCAGGTGATCCACAAGCCGGGCGGCCTGGTCCGCTCCCTGCTCAGGGACCCCGTGCCACCGCGCCCGGCACAGCCACAGGTCGCCGCACTACGGGAGTGCGCGGGGCCGCACGGGCGGCCGACGCTGTTCCGGCCGGTGGCCGGGGAGGACCAGTGCGGGGAGTGCCGCAGGGACCGGGCGGAGGCGGGCCGCAGCGGCGCGGGGGCCGGGTGGGCCGGGGCGGGTGCGGCGGCACGGGGCGCGCCCACGGTGCGGGCGGCACTGCGGGCGGGCCGCTCGGCGGTCAGAGCCCATATCTGAACCTTGCGCGCGGGCTGTTGGGGCTGATTGAGGCCGTGGTGGTGGGGTGCTCTGGCCTTAGGCTGCCGTGGATCTGTCACCGGAGGAAGGCTGCTGGGCAGGAAGCCGGGGTTCGTCGCTGGCGAAGTGGTACGGAGCTGGCCGAGGACATCGGGCTGAAGTTCAGCCCGGTGCGCAACGCGCTCGCCCAGGACGACGAGGTCGCGGCCCAGGTGACTGGTGATCCGCTGCGGCGACCGGAGGTGGCGACCAAATGCCGTCCGCCTGCCTCCGGTTGCTGCATCGCCCGGTCCACCCACGCCAACATCCTGGCTCGGCCAACGGAGGGCGCCACACCCGCTATGCGGACCGCGCCAGTTCCAGGTTCACACGCACCACCGCAATCATTGGATGCTTCGGGCTCAGCACTCGCTCGCAGTCCGCCAGGGTGCGTTCGTAGAGCGGGATTGCCCGGCCCAGATCCCCCGCCGACTCGTATGCGTACGCGAGGTTGTTGCGCGAGGCCAGCGTGTCGGGGTGATCGCCGCCCAAGACTCGCTCGCAGTCCGCCAGGGTGCGTTCGTACAGCGGGATTGCCCGGCCCAGATCCCCCGCCGACTTGTATGCGTACGCGAGGTTGTTCCGCGAAGTCAGCGTACTGGGGTGATCGCCGCCCAAGACCCGCTCCCGCTCCGCCAGGGTCCGCTCGTACAGCGGGATCGCCCGGCCCAGATCCCCCGCCGACCCGTATGCGTACGCGAGGTTGTTCCGCGAAGTCAGCGTACTGGGGTGATCGCCGCCCAAGACCCGCTCGTAGTCCGCCATCGCGTGTTCGTAGAGCGGGATTGCCCGGCCCAGATCCCCCGCCGACTCGTATGCGTACGCCAGGTTGTTGCGCGAAGTCAGCGTACTGGGGTGATCGCCGCCCAGCAGCCGTTCGTGGGTGGTGAGGGCGCGTTGGAGGGCGTGGATGGCCAGGGCGAGTGCGCCCTGGCCGATCCGGTAGGCGGCGGCGCGGTCGAGGGCGTAGGCGGTGTGGGTGGTGTCGTGGTCGGGGGTGTGGTGGCGGGTGAGGGCGTCGGTGTGTGGGAGGAGGGCCCTGCACTGGGGCCAGGTTTCGGGCTGTTTGCTGTCGGCAGGGAAGGTGTACGCGAGGAGTGCGGCGGCCTGGTCGCGGGCTTGGTCGACGGCTTCGGGGAGGCGGTGGGGGTCGTCGGGGTCGGGGGTGCGGGCGAGGGCCTGGAGGAGGCGGTGGATGGACAGGGTGCCGTCGTGGTTGTCGGTGATCATGTTGTAGGCGACGAGCTTGCCGACCGCGGTGGCGAGCTGGGGTGGTTCGGCGAGGCCGTGGAGCAGGGTGCGGGGGATGTTGTCGGGGGCATACCAGGCCAGGATCCGCAGGACGTCACCGGCCAGTGGGGTGTCGGTCAGGTGGTTGAGCGTGAGGTGCCAGATGCGGGCGATGGTGCGTTCGGAGTCGCCGCCCTCGGTACCGGCGGCGAACATGGTGGCGGGCCACCGGGCCAGCATGTCCAGGTAGTCGCGGGGGCTTGTGCCGGTCTCGGCGCAGTACGCGGCGGCCTGCTCCACGGCCAGGGCCAGGTGCCCGAGTTCCTCGCACACGGCTGCGGCGCCGTCGGTGTCGCGGGGGCCCGGGTGGGTGAGGATGCGGGTGAACAGGTCGACGGCTTCGGCCGGGTCGAACACGCCGAGGCGGATCGTGGTGGCCTGGTGGTGCCAGCCGGTCGCGCGGCGGGTGGTGACCAGCACCCGGCCGCCCGGCACGCGGTCCAGGAGTGGGCGGATGTGCCGGGGGTCCTCGACGTTGTCCAGCACGAGCAGCCATCCATCATGGCCGGCGAGCCAGGCCAGCGCGCGTTCGGTCTGCAACTCGGCGGGCAGCCCGGCCAGTCCGGGCCACAGGGCTCGCGCCAGCGAGGCCAGCCCCGCGTTGACCGCGGTCTCGGTGTCGGCGGTGATCCACCACCGCACCTTCTCGGGCCGACGGGCCGCCCAGCGCGCGGCGAGCGCCGACTTGCCTGCTCCCCCCAGCCCGTGCACCGCGTGCACGACGACCTCGCCGGGCCGGGCGAACGCCGCCTCCAGCGCCTCCAGTTCGTCGACGCGGCCGACAAACAGGCCGGTCCCGATGTTCGACACCCCGCCCGCCGCAGCGCTGTCGGGGATCGGCGCATACGCCTCCGGCGGCAGCGCGTACGCGGCGTGGACGGCTACGGGGTTGACCAGGTCTCGCCCGGCGGCATTGGACCCCGAGGTCGCCGAGACGCCCGCCGCCGTGGAGAGGATGTCGGCTTCGACAGGCCGCTTGCGGCGCTGCCAGGGGGTCACAGGCCGCGGTGTGCGGTCGGGTCCTCCATGTCCTGGCCCGCCGCGTTCGACCCGCCCGATGCGGACACCCCCGGCCTCGGAGTGGGCGGAGGCGCGGAGCCCACCCCGGTGTCACGAGCCCGCGGGCTGCGCATGTCGCGGCCCGCCGCGTTCGACCCACCGTCCGCCTGGACCGTCGCCGATGTCGACGAAGAACGCAGCAACGCCGCCACCGCCACCCAGGTCGCCACGACACCCACCACCGCACCCACCACGCTGGCCGCCGCGGCGGCCGTGTTGAGATCGGCGGCCAAAAGCACCACGACCAACCCCACTGCCGCCGCGACACCCACGACTGCGAGGACCACCAGACACGCCTTACGCCAGCTCGTCATACCCCATGGTCGCTCCGAAGACATGATCAAGTCTGTCCCTCCGCAACACCACCTGGAGTCATCTCCGGGCCCTGATCGCGTGGAACGGCTTCGCCTACGAGATGGCGGGCACGGCGCCCGACCTGGCCGCCGCTCGGCAGTGGGTGACCGAAGGGCCAGGCATCGAGGCCGAGGACGAGTAAGGGGACGAGTAAGGGGCACCGCGCGCGGGCCGCTCGGCGGTCACGACGTGACGTAACGCCCCCGGCTCACCCAAACAGGGTGTTTGTCGGTCACAGCCGCAAGTGCGGGCTGCGCGCGGCCGATTCTGATCTCTGGGTGCGGGCCGTCCGGCCTGCCCCCACGGATCCGTACCGACACGCACACCCTGGGGAAACCATGAAGCCGACGCACCGCACCGCCGTCCCGCTGGCCGCGGGCCTCTTCGTCCTGGCCGCGTTCGCCGCCACCGCCACTCCGGCGACCGCCCAGGTCGAGGCGCGGGCGGCGGCCGGGAGGGCCGTCCTGACGAACCTCGACCACGGCCGGACCGTCAGCGTCGCCACCGGGGACACCGTCGAGGTCAGGCTCACCGCGTACCGCGACGGGCACGTCACCTGGAAGTGGACCGCCCCGGACACCGACACCCCCGACGTGCTCCGCAAGACCGCGGGCAGCACCCTGCCGAACGGCGACGCCCGCGCCGACCTGCACGTGGACGGCGTCGGCACCGCCACCGCAACCGTCAGCGCGACCCGCAGCTGCGTCCCCGACCCCGGCTACGCCTGCCCGGCCGTCGTCCTGCCCTGGAAGGTCACCGTGGAAGTGAAGTAGGCGGAGAAGGGGGCGGCGACCGTTTGACCCTCACATCAGTGTGAACGTTTCAGGATGTCTGTCGTGGGCGGGACACCGCTCCCGCCCACGACAGACCGCTGACAGCAGCCCGCTGCCAGCGCACCGCAGCGAGCGTTCCGAGGTGAGTGTGATGGCCGACAACCAGCTCTACGACTACAGCCCCATAGTCGAGCGCGAGCCGATCCAGTGGCCGGGCGGCGCCAAGGTCGCCTTCTATGTGGGGCTCAACATCGAGCACTACGAGGTCGACAAGCCGTCGACGTCGACGTTCCCCGGCACCGCGCACCTCACCCCGGACCCGCTGAACTACGGGTGGCGGGACTACGGGCCGCGCGTCGGCTTCTGGCGGACGCTTGAGACCCTCGACAAGCACGGCGTGCGGGCCAGCGTGCTGCTCAACTCCGATGTGGGCGAACGCTATCCGCAGATCATCCGGGCGGGGCGCGAGCGCGACTGGGCCTGGCTCGCGCACGGCAAGAACAACTCGGTCTTCCAGGCGGACATGACGGAGGACGAGGAGCGGAAGTACCTGACGGACGTCGTCGAGACCATCGAGCGGACCACGGGGACGCGGCCGCGCGGGTGGATGGGGCCCGCCCTCACCGAGACGTTCCGGACGCCGCACCTCATCAAGGAACTCGGCCTCGACTACGTCCTCGACTGGACGAACGACGACCAGCCCTTCGACCTGAACGTCCCCGGCATGTTCGGCGTCCCGTACTCCGTCGAACTCAACGACATCAACCTCTTCGTCGGCCACAGCATGACCGGCCCCGACTTCGTCCAGATCGTCAAGGACCAGCTCGACCAGCTGCACGCCGACGCGGAGGCGGCGGACAGCGGGCGCGTGATGGCCCTCGCCCTGCACCCGTTCGTCATCGGGCAGGCGTTCCGCGCCAAGTACCTCGACCAGGCACTGGAGTACGTGGTGAACCACCCGGGCGTGTGGACCACCACGTCGGACGAGATCGCGGAGCACCACCGCGCGGGGCGGGGCTGACCGGCTCCCCCGCCCCGCGCCCCGGTCACACCTTGACGCGCGGCCCCGCGCCCACCGGCTCCCGCACCGGCGGCTCCGTCGCGAGCGCCTCGCCCTCCATGTCCACCCGGGGGACAACGCGCTCCCAGGACCGGGGGAACCACCACGCCGCCCGCCCCGCCAGGGCCATCGCCGCCGGTACGAGCGCCATCCGCACCACGAACGCGTCGACGAGGACACCCACGGCGAGGGCGAAGCCGATGGGCTGGATGATCGGGTCGTCGTCGAAGACGAAGCCCGCGAACACCGAGACCATGATGAGCGCGGCAGCGGTCACGACGCGGGCGCTGTGGCCGAAGCCGCGGACGACCGCGTCGCGGGGCGCGGCCCCGTGCACGTACTCCTCCTTCATCCGGGAGACCAGGAAGAGCTGGTAGTCCATGGCGAGGCCGAACAGCACGCTGATGAGGAGGATGGGCAGGAAGCTCACCACGGGCCCGGTCCTGGGTACGCCCACGAAGTCGGCGAGCCAGCCCCACTGGTAGACGGCGACGACCACGCCGGTGGACGCGGCGATGCTGAGCAGGAAGCCCGCGATGGCCTTCAGGGGGATGAGGACGGACCGGAAGGCGAGGGTGAGCAGGACGGCGGCGATGCCGACGATCACGGCCAGGAACGGCGGCAGGGCGTCCGTCAGCTTCTGGGAGACGTCGATGGCGGCGGCCGTGGTGCCGGTGACGGCGACGTCGGCGCCGGTGGTCTCCTTCCAGTCGGCGCGGTGGTCGCGCAGGTCGGACACGAGCTGCTTGGTGCGGGCGCTGTCGGGTCCGGTCTTCGGCAGCGCGGTGACGACGGCGGTGCCGCTGCGGGCGTCGTACGCGGGCGGCAGGGTCGCCGCGACGCCCGGCATCCGGCCGACCTCGGCGGTGACGCGGGCGACGGCCTGCTTCGGCTTCGGTGCACCGGAGGCGTCGACGACGACGGTGAGGGGGCCGTTGAAGCCCGGCCCGAAGCGTTCGGACACGAGGTCGTAGGCCTGCCGGGCGGAGGTGTGCTCGGCCTGTGAACCGGGGCTGGTCAGGCCGAGGCGCAGATCGGCGGCGGGTACGGCGAGGGCGCCGAGGCCCAGGAGGCCGAGGAGGAGGACGGCGACGGGGCGCCGGGTGACGAGCCGTGCCCAGCGGGTGCCGAAGGTCTCCCGGGGCGGCCGGTCGGCCTCCGGGCCCGTACCTGTACTTGTACCCGTCCTCGTACGACGCCGTCCGGCGATCCGCGTACCGGCGAATCCGAGCAGCGCCGGTACCAGCGTCACCGCGACGAGGACCGCGACGAGCACGGCCGCCGCCGAGGAGAGGCCCATCACCGTGAGGAACGGGATGCCGACGACGGAGAGCCCGGCGAGGGCCGCGACGACGGTGAGCCCGGCGAAGACGACGGCGCTGCCGGCGGTGCCGGTCGCGCGGGCCGCCGCCTCCTGCGGGACCATCCCCTCGGCCAGGTGCTGGCGGTGCCGGGACACGATGAACAGGGCGTAGTCGATGCCCACGGCGAGGCCGATCATCAGGGCGAGGACAGGCGCCGTCGAGATCAGCTCGAAGCTGCCGGAGAGCGCGAAGACGCCCGCGAGGCCGACGCCGACGCCGATCAGGGCCGTCAGGAGCGGCAGCCCGGCGGCGACCACGCTGCCGAAGGTGACGAGGAGGACGACGACGGCCACGCCGAGGCCGATCACCTCGCTGCTGCCCGCCGTCACCGGCGGCACGAAGGCGTCACCGCCGTACTTCACGGTGACCCCGGCGTCCGCCGCCGCGTCGCCCACGGCCTCGCGGACCGCCGACCGGTCGGCGTCCGTGACGTCCGAGACCTTCTCGTCGAAGCCGAGCTGCGCGATGGCGACCCGGCCGTCCGGCGAGACGGCGCGCGCCCCGAACGGCTCGGCGGCGGAGGCGACGGCGGGCACATCGGCGACCCTTTCCACGGCGGCGAGGACGGCCGCGCGGGGCGCGGCGTCGGTGAGCCTGCGGCCCTTGTCGACCGTGAAGACCAACTGCCCGGAGGCGTTGGCCTGTTCCGGGAACGCCCCCTTGATCCGGTCGAGCGTGGTCTGCGCCTCCGTGCCGGGGACCTTGAACTCCTCGCTCGGCCGTTCCGAGAACGCGGCCGCGGCGCCGCCGAGCAGCACAAGCAGCGCCACCCAGGCGACGAGCACCGCCCGGCGGCGTACGAAGGCGAACCGGCCCAGGCGGTACAGGAATGTCGCCATGGGTCCCTCCCTTGGGTCATGGGGTCGGCGGGCCCCTGCGGACCCCTCCCCCACGCACTGTACGCACGACTTGGTCAGGTGACAAAGTCGAGCGACAACGTCGCCCGCCCGAATGGGCCGATCCGGTCGATACGATGGCCCCGTGGCCCACATCCCCGCCGCCGAACGGCGCCCCCAGCTCGTCCAGGCCGCCATCGACCTGATGGCACGCGAAGGCATCGCCGCGGGCAGCACCCGCGCGATCGCCGCGGAGCTCGGCGTGGCCCAGGCGACGGTGCACTACACCTTCGGCACGAAGAAGGAGCTGTACGCGGCGGTCCTCGAGCGGCTCACCGGGGACATCCTGGAGCGGGTGCGGACGGCCGCCCCGGGCGAGGTGTCCTTCGACGGGACCGTGCAGGCCATGGCGCGGGCACTGGGCGCGAGCCTGCGCGAACGCCCCGGCCAGTACCTGCTCATGACCGAGCTGTACGTCCTCGCGCTGCGCGACCCCGACCTGCGCGAGATGGCCGCGGAGCAGCAGCGCGGCCTGGAGGACACGACGGCCGCCCTCGTCACCGAGGTCTCGCGGCGCAGCGGCACCGACCCGGCCGTGGACGCGCGCACGATGGCGCGCTTCTTCCTCGCCGGGTTCGACGGCCTCGCGATGCAGCACCTCACGGCATCGGCACCCGGCGACTCCGGCGGCCCCCTTGAGGCCGACCTCGAACTGCTCGTGGCGTCGTGCCTGGAGCTGGCGTGCAAGGACCCGCGGGGCTGAGGGGCGCGTCCGGACGGGGCGGGGGCGCGTCCGGGCGGGGCAGGGGGCGCGCGTGGCGGGGAATCACTCCCACGGACAAGGGGGTGCGGGTCGCGCCTTCTTGTCGGGTCCGCCCAGGTTCGGGACCGTTGCGTTCATGATGAAGCGAACCACGAGGACGGCCGCCCTGGCGGTGGCGGGCGCCGCGCTGCTCCTGGCCCCGTTCACCACCGGGCACGCCGTCGCGGCCACCGGGGCCCCGGCCGCCGCCAAGTCCCTCGCCGCCTGCGAACACGGCGGCCCCCACACCGACTTCAAGGGCACCAACATCCACATGCGCAACAAGCCCGGCGGGAGCCACGTCGGCTGGGCCAACCAGGGCGACTGCGCGTACTGGTACCAGGCCGACTCGGGCCCACGCGTGCAGTGCCCCGACGGCAGCCACACCGTCGCCTGGCAGCTCGTCCAGAACAAGCGCACCGGCGTCGTCGGTTACGTCTCGGCGTGCTTCCTGGGCTGAACCCCGGCCGCCCGCCTCACCTCGCCCACGTCGGCCGCCATGTGACCGTGCCGTCGTGGGCGAGCCCGGCGGCGGCGAGGTGGTCGCGGAGCACCGCGAGGGCGGGGTGCGGATTGGTGTCGTACCAGAGCAGCGAGTGCGGGTAGACCGGCGTCGGGTCGCGCAGCGGGATCAGGCGCAGGTCGTGCCCGGCGGGCCAGACCAGCGGCGTCCGCTCGCTGAGGAACGTCGCGAGCGTCGTCGACTCCGCGATCGTGTCCAGCAGGTACTCGATGCCGAAGTTCGGGCGTCCCAGCGTCTCGATCACGCACCCGAACGTCGCCGCGAGCGCGTCGTAGTACGCCGCCCACTCCGTGCCCGCCTCGTTCCCCGGCATCCAGATCCGCTGCCCCGCGAGCCGCTCCGGCGCGAGCGCGCTCTCCGCCGCGAACTCGTGCGCGGGCCCCGTGAACAGGTGCATCGGCTCGTCCAGTACGGGCATGGCCTCGATGTGGTCCGGGAGCCGCCGCCCCGGCATGGTCACCGCCCGGAACGTCGCGTCGATCTCCCCCGACTCCAGCGCCGCCACGGCCGCGTCCACGCCGTACAACGTCACGATGTCCAGCTCGACCTCCGGGTGCGCCCGGTGGAAGTCCCGCACCAGACCCGCCGTCGCGACCCTGCGCCCCACCACGTCCACCCGCAGCGCCCGCTTCCCCGGCCGCACCGAGGCCGCCGCCCGCTCCTCCGCGAGGGCCAGCGCCCGGGCGTGCGGCAGGAACGCCTGCCCGTCGATGGTGAGCCGGGCGCCCTGGGGCGTCCGGTCGAACAGCCGCACCCCCAACTCCTTCTCCAGCGCGGCCACCCGCTTGGACACCGCCTGCTGCGTGACCCCGAGATCGACGGCGGCCTCCTGGAACTGCCCGGACTCGGCGGCGGCGAGGAACGTGCGTACAGCGTTGAGATCCACGGCGACAGACTAGGGGCACAACCAGGGGTTGTCCGGCGGGGGCGGGAGGTTGTTTGCCCCGGGGTGGGGTGCCTCGTTTTGATGCCGGTCGGCGGAGGGGATCGCGGCGGCGGATGTGGTGTGCGGCGGTCGTCGGGACGGCGGAGAAGGAGGCTCGGGATGGCGGTCGGGGACGTGCGCGAGCGGGTCCCGCTGGGGCGCGGGTTCCGGTGGCTGTGGGCCGCGTACGCGATCAGCTCCTTCGGCACCCGGTTCGCCTTCGACGCGTTCGCGCTCATCGCGGTGCTCGTCCTGCACGCCGGGACGGGGCAGGTGGCGCTGCTCTCCGCCGCCGGGCTCGCGGTGGGGGCGGCGGTGGCGGTGCCGCTCGGGCCGTGGGTGGAGCACCGACGCAAGCGGCCGGTGATGGTCGCGGCGGACCTGGTCCGGTGCGCGGCCCTGCTCACCGTGCCCACCGCGTACGCCCTCGACCACCTCACCTTCGCCCACCTGCTGGTGGTGGCAGTGACCGTCTCGGCCGCCGACATCGCCTTCGGCGCGGCGGCCGGCGCCTGCCTGAAGGGGCTCGTACCCCCGGAGGGCCTGCTCACCGCCAACGGCCGCCTGGAGTCGACGTCCTGGACGGCGACCGCACTCGGGCCGCCGCTCGGCGGGGCGGCGGTGGGGATGTTCGGGCCGGTGGTGACGGTGGCGGCGGACGCGGTGAGCTATCTGCTGTCGGCGGTGGGGATCCGGGCGATCGGCGGAGGCGAAGGCCGCGCTGCGGCGATGGCGAAGCCTGCGGCCGGGAAAGCGCCCGCGGCCGAGAAAGCGCCCGCAGCCGGGAAAGGGCCCTCCGCCACGACGAGCGGACCGCCCCGCGTCCGCGCCCGCGACCTCGCCGACGGCTGGCGCTTCATCCTCGCCGACCCGGCCCTGCGCCCCCTGTTCCTCAACACCGTCCTGGTCAGCGGCCTGATCATGGCGACGGCCCCGCCCCTCGCCGTCCTCATGCTCGGCCCGCTCGGCTTCGCCCCCTGGCAGTACGGCCTGGCGTTCGCGCTGCCGTGCCTCGGCGGCCTGGTCGGCGCCCGCCTCTCCCCCGCCCTCGTCCGGCGCCACGGCGAACGAGCCGTCCTGCGCACCGCCGGAACGCTCCGCGCCTGCTGGCCCCTCGGCCTGGCGTTCGTCCACCCGGGCCCGACCGGCCTCGCCCTCGTCATGACCGTCGAGTTCGGCCTGATCACCTGCATGGGCGTCTTCAACCCGGTCTACGCCACGTACCGCCTGACCCGAACCCCACCCGACCGCATCACCCGCACCCTCTCGGCGTGGTCCATCACGAGCAAGGCGACGGTCGCGACCCTGACCGCCCTCGGCGGCCTCCTGGCCACCCTCACGACCCCCCGCACGGCGATCACCACGGCAGGACTCCTCAGCCTGGCGACGCCGTTCCTGCTGCCGCGTCGCAGCAGCAGAAGGGACCGCGAGCTGGTGCGAGGCCGTCAGCCGGAGAGTGCCGAGTGAGCGGACACGATGGTGTACGCGGCTTCGGCTCGCCGGCCTTCGGGAGTGTCGGCGGGGGCGTGGGCAAGGAAGTCGCGAGTGGCGCCGGTGAAGTTGATCGCCCCCTCAGTGAGAACAGTGACGTGGTCGGCTTCCTCGGCGAGGTCGGCGACGTCGTGGGTCGACATCAGAACCTGGACCTCGTCGGTGGCGAGGTTGAGGACCAGGTCACGAAACACACGGCGCTGGGTGGGGTCCATTCCGGCGGTGGGTTCATCGAGGAGCAGCACGCGGGCGTCGTGGACGAGGGCTGATGCGACACCGACCCGCCTGAGCTGACCACCGGAGAGCTGCTTGGTCTTCACCTCTGCCCGGTCCTTCATCTCGACCCGCTCGAGGGCGGCGGCAGCAGCGGTCCAGGCATCCGCGCGATTCATGCCTTTGAGCCAGCCGGTGTAAGCGACCTGCTCGCGAGCGGTGAGGCCTGTCATGGCGGTGATCGACTGAGGCATCCAGGCGACTCTGTTGCGGTACTCGCGGGACGTGGACGCCAGGCGCCCCAGGCGTACGGCACCCGCGGCAGGCTGGTGCACGCCTGCGGCCAGCTTCAACAGGGTCGACTTTCCAGCGCCGTTGGGGCCGAGCAGAACCGTGAAGCCGTGGGGTGCGGTGTAGGAGAGCCGGTCGATGATGCGCGGCTTGTTGCGCCCGTAGGCGTAGGACACGTTGTCGAGTTCAACTGGCATGTGAGGGCAGGCCTTTCACGGGGCACGGCGGGCCCGGGCTTGAGCGACCAGGCCGCCGACGAAGACGGTCGAGCAGATGGCGAGGGAGGGGATGCTGGCGGGAGTGTGCAGAGTGACGGCCCAGGGCCAGGGGCGATCGAAGTCCGCGTAGCCGAGGAAGACGATGGCGAACACCCAGCCCACCGGGGCCACCGTGGCGGCCTGGGGGTGCGCGGCTCCGGCGAGCAGCATGACGCCGGTGAGGAAGGCAGTGTTGCGGCCTGCCACGGTCGCCTCGTCCGAGCCGGAGAGGCCACCGACGACGAGGCTTGCCAAGACTGCGGCCAAGACGCACGCCGCGACCAGGAGTGTGTCGAGGCGGCGCACGTTCCGCATAGCCACTTCCTCGGCCTCGACAAGGCGTTGGGCCAGGCTGTGGGCGAGCGTCGACGTGATCACCAGCGGAACGAGCTGGAGCAGGAACACGCGGTTGCCGCCCCCGCTGAGCATGCCGGGGAGTTCGATGGCTCGGTCGTGCGCGACGGAAAGGATCAGCGCGAAGACGACCGTGCCGGGCAGCAGCACGGTCCCCAGGCGCCGGGCCTTGACCCACCAGATCACGACTGCGCCTCCTGCCCCTTGCCGATGCCGCCGAGGCGGCAGGCCTTCGCCTGTTCCTCGTGGAACCACGCCGCCTGACGGCTGGCGGAAAGCTTCGATGCGTCACCCGCGCGCTCCCGTACCTTCGCCAGGACCTGGCCGGGGTTCTCGAAGACACCGCCATACTCCCCCTTGCGCCAGGCCAGATACGGCTTGTCGGCGTCGATGACCGTGGCCGCCCACAGCATCGCGGCGTCGTGGTTGACGACGTAGTCGGCGGAGGGAGCGGACTCGAACGAAACCGGGAAAGCACAGGGGAAAGTGATGCTCGCGCGCAGGACTGCGTAGCGGATGGAGGTCATACCTCCGCCCGACTGCCCGGCTTGCCGGGACAGCGGGAGCCACCACATCGTGTCCGACGAACGCTCGCGGTCCCGGCCGTTGAGGAGGCTGTCGGACACAGTGTCGGGCATACGCACCTTCGCCCCCGCGGCGCGGAGCCCGGTCACGGACTTCACGATCTCCCGGCGCACGGCGTCGAGTCGGTCGACCGCGCCACCGGTCTCTGCCATGCACACGCGCGGGGCACTGCCGGTGCAGCGAGCGGCGGCATGCCCGGCGGTCACAGGGCCATCCGCGATGGCCCACCCCGACGCGACGTTGGCGCACGACGCCATGACCGCCGCAGCAACCACACCGGCTGCACCACGCGTCGCCCACTGCCGTCCGCGCTCCACCCGGATCCAGAACGCTGCCACCGCAGCTGCCAACGCCGCAACGAACAGGAACGGAACGACCATGGTGGCCGCGCCGTACTGCTCACCGAAAGCGAGCGACGTATCCGGCTGACCCGAAACGTGCCGGGGCCACACCGGGTCGTCGTACTTCACCGTTTCGACGATCACGTAGAACACGCCGACGGCCGCCAACGGGGCGGCGATCAGCCGAGGAGCGACATGCCCAAGGGCACACCCGATCACCGCGTACGCACACACGATGCCCATGGCCATGAACAGCGGCGCCAGCGCGGCCGGCGTCGGCAGCAAACGGGTCTCAATCAGCCGCATCACCACGGGCAGCACAAACACCAGCCACCCCGCGGTGACGACCGGCAGCAACGTGTGTGCTGCCACCCGGTACCGGGACCGCCCGGGTGCGAGCTGCCACACCCCGTCCCGCTTCAACCGCCCGCCCTCCCACACGGCAAGGCCGACCGTGATGGCGTACGCGAAGGAGTAGAAGTAGGACAGCGCCGCTTCGACCTCCGCGGGCGCCCAGAGCGGCCCCGAGATGACTTCCTCGTACGAGTCCTCGAAGTGCAGGGCGTAGAAGTAGTAGAAACCGATGATGCCGAGCCACACGGGCGCGGTCCACACCGCGGGGGAGGTGCGCAGTCGGGTGCGAAGGTTCAAGGAAGGAGACCGCTCTGTGAAGAAATGGGGGAAAGCCGGGAAGCCAAACAGCGCTTCCCGGCTCTGCGTCACGTCGAGTCAGCCGTGACTAGTCGGCCTTCGAGACGTCGACGTACACCTTCTTCACCGACACCCGGGCGTGGGTGTACTCGGATCCGTTGAGCTTGGGGATCGTGAAGTACCGATTGTCACCGTTGGAAGAGTGCACGTCCCACTCGCCCCGGGACGTGTGGCCCGAACCCTTGAAGCAGTTCGTGAACCGCTTCGAACCGAGGCTCTTGTCGAGGGCGAACGGGATGGCCTGGTGCAACTGCACGTCGAGGGAACGCCCGGTGGCACCGTCCATCGTGCAGCCAGTGAACTTGATCTCCGTGTAGTCGTTGTCCGCCCAGTGACGGGACTCCTTGTTGCCGGGCCCCCAGCCACCGACCGAGCTGGTGAAGTTCCTGGCCTGGATCCCGCCCTGCTCAGCATCCGGCGCCTGCAGTTCGAACAGCCCGTCCTCATCCGGGCTGACAGTCGACGCGTCGTCGCTGACCTCGGCGCTGTCGCCGACCGGGACGGTGTCGTCCGCAGTGGCAGCGGTGGCGAACAGCGTGCTCGCCGCAAGAGCGCCTACGAGTACGGCTGACGTGCGAGTGAGAATGCGACGACCGGTCGCAACAGTGGTGATGGTCACAGGAGTCCCCCTCCAGAACATACTGTTCGGGCACAGTCGAAATCCCCGCCTTGTGAGCATGGCGTGCCTGCTTGGTGAAGATCATCTAAACGCTCACCCAAGTAACTCGCCGTGATCAAGACCACACCCAGCCGACACGTCATCCAAAGGTGTCTGACGCGGGCTACTTCACCGCCCACTTGATGGGCTCCTTGTAGAAGCCCTGGGAGTACGTCACGTTCTTGACCTTCGACGTCGCCGGAATCAGGTACGGCTCGCACACCGTGCGCTCCTCGTTCTGCTTCCAGATGTCCTCGCTGCCCAGTTCCTTGGCGCCGTTGAGGAGGTTGCAGTCCTTGGGTGTGCTGGCGAGCGTGCCGATGAGGATGAAGCGGGTCGCGGGCGCGCCCGCGTCGGTCTCGGCGCCGATGTCGCCCATCGGCCTGGCCTCCTTGATGGCGGGGCCGCCGACGTGCTTGGCCTTCACGTAGATCCAGGCGATCTTCTTGTCCTTGTACTTCTTCGGGTCGTCCAGCTCCTTGAGGTCCTCGGGCTCGCCGAGGGACACCTTCGTCGGCGTGATCGAGAACTTGCCGGTCTTCTTGTAGCTGGTGATCTCCTGGACCGGGCCCGGCCGGCCCAGCTTGAGGTTCTTCGGCGCCTCGTCGGCGGCCTTCGACGCGCCGGGCTTGCCGCCCTTGTCCGAGTCGCCGTCGGACGAGCCGCACGCGGTCACCGCGAGGGCGGTGATCACACCCACCGCCGTCAGACCGAGAGACCGGTAGTTCCGCCTACCGCGCAGAGTGCTCATGTGTTCCCCGTGGTCCCACGCCGTGTCCGCCACGGCGCTCTGATCATTGCGACCGCCCATGGTGCCCTGTGCGCCCGAACCCGTCGGCCCCGGCCCCCCTCGACGTACGCTCGGTGGTGACAGGCAGGCACGTTCCGGCACGTTCCGGTGGCCGGTGGGAGGAGAACCCCGTGAGCACCCGGCAGATCGAGGGCGGCGCCGACGCGGCGGAGGTGGCGCGCACCGACGCCCTGGCCCGCGAGGTCTTCATCGGCCTCGCCAACAAGTGGGCCATCCTGATCGTCAGCTCCCTCGGCGAGCGCACCCTGCGCTTCACCGAACTGCGCTCCGCCCTCGACGGCGTCAGCCACAAGATGCTCACCCAGACCCTGCGCGGCCTCGAACGCGACGGCGTCGTCCACCGCACCGTCCACCCGACCGTGCCGCCGCGCGTCGAGTACCGGCTCACCGACGCGGGTGTGGCGCTGCTCCGCACCATCGACGGCATGTGCGACTGGACCCATCGGTACATGGCGGAGATCGAGACGGCCCGGAGTCGGTTCGACGCGAGGCAGGGGGAGGCCTTCGGGTAGCGGGGGAGGCTTCGGGTAGCGCGGACCCGTCCCTCGCCGCGCCTCAGAGGATCACGTGCGGCAGGAACCGGGCGTACTCGTCCGTGACAAGCCCCGCCGATTCCCGTATCCCGAGCCCCGCCGCCTCGTCCCCGACGACCCACGCCCCGAGCACCACACGGTTGCCGTCGAAGTCGGGCAGCGGCGCCAACTCCTGGTAGCAGCAAGGCTCTTGGGGTACCGACAGCGGGGCACCCACCTCGTGCACGGTCACGCCCGCACCCTCCCGGCCGAGCAGCGGCTTCGTCACGTACCCCGTCGTCGTGGCGAGTTCGCGCGGCCCGTCCAAGTAGGCGGGCAGCAGGTTCGGGTGTCCGGGATACAGCTCCCAGAGGACCGCGAGCAGCGCCTTGTTGGACAGGAGCATCTTCCAGGCGGGCTCGATCCACAGCGTCGTACCCGTACCGCCGCCGTTGTCGAGGGTCTCCAGGACGTACGGCGCGAAGCGGTCCGTCGTCAGCCACTCCCAGGGGTACAGCTTGAAGCAGGAGCGGATGAAGCGGAGGCGCTTGTCGACGAAGCGGCGCGAGAGCCGGTCCCAGCCGATGTCCTCGACGGCGATGGCGTCCGTGGCGAGGCCCGCCTGCTCGGCGGTCTCACGCAGGTACGCGACCGTCATCAGGTCCTCGCCCAGCTCGTCGCCCGCCGAGTGCGCGAAGTACAGGGGGCTGCCGGGCGGGAGAAGGCGCGCCTGCTCCCTCCAGGCGTCCACGAGACGCTCGTGCAGGGAGTTCCACTGGTCGGCGCCCGGGAAGCGCTCCTCCATCCAGAACCACTGCGGGCTCGCCGCCTCCACGAGGGAGGTCGGGGTGTCCGCGTTGTACTCCAGGAGCTTCGCGGCGCCCGTGCCGTCGTAGCGGAGGTCGAACCTGCCGTACAGGGAGGGGAGTTCGGCGCGTCGGCGCCAGGCCTCGGCGACGAGGGCGGCGAGGCGCGGGTCGGTGATGCCGAGGTCGGCGAGGCGGTCCTCCCGGACCAGGTGGTCGGCCGCCGCGAGGCACATGGTGTGCAGCTCCTCGACGACGTCCTCCAGGGCCTCGACCTCGGGCAGGCTGAAGACGTAGTACGCGGACTCGTCCCAGTACGGGCGCAGTTCGCCGTCGGGGTGGCGGGTCAGCGGGTAGATGAGGCCCTGCTCCTCGACGGTCTGCTGCCAGCCGGGGCGGGGGGTGATGGTGCGGCGTTCCACGGCGCGACGCCCTCGCCGCTCAGCCGCCGCCGGAGCCGGAGCCGGAGCAGCCGAAGCCGTCCCGGTCGACGGCCTCGCTGCGGCTGAAGGTGCCGTCGTCGGCGTAGCCGCGGCTGACGTCGGCGTCGTAGTACCAGTCGGCGTCGCCCTTGCCGTAGGCGCGAGCGCTGCCGCCGCTCCCGCACAACTGGTCGCTGACGACCCGGTACCCGCTGAGCACGTCGTAACTGTCGCGATCCACGCACCGCTTGTCCGGCTCGGAGCCGCAGGACGTGAGGGCGGCGGCGAGGACGCCCATGGAACCGAGGGCGACGGTGCTTGACCGCACCCGCCGCCGCTTCCGTATCTCTTCCGGCATGGCCTTGTCTCTCCCCCGTTGCTCACCACGTTGCGCGTGCGAAACGTATCGACGACGCAGGGTAGATGACCACGCGGCGCGCCCCGCCGACGGGGCGGGCGAGGCTCCCTGATCTACTGTCCTTTCGTGTCTCTTGGGATGATTTGCGCGCTCGGTTCAGCGGTCTGCTTCGGTACGGCCTCGGTGCTCCAGGCGGTCGCCGCGCGCGCGACCGCGCCCGGCACGGGCTCCGGCGTCGACCCGGCCCTCCTCCTGCGTGCGGTACGTCAATGGCGGTACGTCGCCGGGCTCGCCCTCGACGGCCTCGGCTTCCTCCTCCAGATCGTCGCCCTGCGCTCCCTGCCCATCTACACGGTCGGCGCCGCGCTCGCCGCGTCCCTCGCCGTCACGGCGGTGGTCGCGGCGCGGCTGCTGCGGGTGCGGCTCAGCGGAACCGAGTGGGGCGCCGTCGGCGTGGTCTGCGCGGGGCTCGCCATGCTCGGGCTCGCCTCGGGGGCCGAGGGCGACGAGACGGGGTCGACGGGTCTGCGGTACGCGATGCTGGCGGTCGCCGTGGCCGTGCTGCTCCTCGGTGCGGCGGCGGGGCGGCTGCCCGACCGGGGCCGGGCCCTCGCCCTCGGTCTCGGCGCGGGCTGCGGCTTCGGCGTCGTCGAAGTCACCGTCCGCCTCATCGACGGCGTCTCCCCCGGCGCCCTGCTCACCAACCCCGCGGCCTACGCCCTCCTGCTCGGCGGCGGCGCCGCCTTCCTCCTCCTCACCTCGGCCCTCCAACGCGGCTCGGTCACGGCCGCCACGGCAGGCATGGTCATCGGCGAGACGATCGGCCCCGCCCTGGTCGGCGTCGTCTGGCTCGGCGACCGCACCCGCGAGGGCCTGGGCTGGCTGGCGATCCTCGGCTTCGCGGTGGCGGTGGCGGGGGCGCTGGCGCTCGCGCGGTTCGGGGAGGCGCCGGAGGGGGTGGCCGCGGGGGAGGCGTCCGGGGCCGAGCGGTAGCCCTTACGGCAGACACCGTGCGACGCCCGTCACGGACATGGTGCGACGCCCGTCACGGACACCGGTCGGTGTCCGTGACGGGACGCGGACGCGCTTACCGCGGCTCGACCCCTACCACTTCAGGGGGGTCACTCGGAAAGGAACTCGGCAGGCCCGGCAGAGCGATGCTCTTGCTCAGCGCAGCCACCAGGAACTCGACCGCCCCTCCTTCGAAGGTCCACCAGTCGTCGTTCCTGCCGCTCACCACCACGCGCCAGGAAGCCGGGTCCTTGGAGTTCACCTGCCAGTAGAACTGGTCGCCGGACAGGGAAGATCCCCAGCCCAGCAGTCCGCCCTCCGCGGGAAAGGGAACGTAGCCGTGGCTCTCGTCCACGTCGCTCAGGTCCTGGAGGGTTTCCGCGGTCTCGCGGACACCGGAGACGAACGCGCTTTCCTTCCCCGGACTCGGCACCGTCACCCAGAGGAAGTCGTCGAAGACGAGAACCGGGTAGGCGTCCCCCAGCGCGCGGTAGTCGGGAGGCAGCGCCGTGCCCAACTCGTCCTCGATGACCTGCCAGTCCACTCCTCGCTGTCCTTCGGCCCGCCACCGCGTCAACGACGGCACCGTCCGCTCCAGTTCAGCAATGATCAGCATGTCGCCTGCCACCCCGGCTCGTTCTTCACGGTCTTCTGGAACAACAGGCCCTCCCGGGTGTGCGCCGTCATGGTGATGCTGTCCGGTATCCCGTTCTTGTTCGAGTAGTTCAGTCGGCCCGAGTACTGTACCCAGTTGTCCGCCTTGAGCTGCTTCACCATCTTGTTCTCGCAGCGCTTCATTCCGCTCGTGTTCATGCGGCTATAACCGGTGAACAGGTTCTCGGCGCGCCACTCGCCCCGGAACTTGTCACCGATGATGTGGGAGCGGTGATAGATCGGCTTGCCATCGGGTCCCACGTTGTCCGCCGGGTCGGGGAACCCGTGCACACTCACCGATGCCCCGTCGTCACGGTCGCTGCCGACCGGCTTCACATCGCCCGGGCATATCAGTGCCGTCGCACCCTGCGGTCTGTCGTTCCCGTCCAGCGGCTGGTACTGATAGCGCTTCGACCTGGGCTCGTCTTCACACCGCTTCTTGTTGTCGCGGGTGCCGTTGCGTGAACTCCCGTTGGACTCACCGCCGAAGACCGCGCTCGCGGCCTTCTCCACGAAGCTGTCCACGGCCTTGTCCCAGGGGTTCACGTCGATGACCCCGGCGATCCTGAGGGCGCTGAAGGTGAGCCCCACGGGATTGCGCTTCCCGGCCAGCTTCGCGCCGCCCTTCGCGGCCCCCTTGAAGCCGTTCGTCAGGCCCTCCCGCATGCCCTTGAACGTGTTGGTGATGCTGGGGATGCCGAAGTCGTGGCCGTCGTACTCCAGGAACGTGGTGGGGTTGCCGCCCGCGAACGCGTAGCGGTTGCCCGTCAGCGGGTCGGATCCCAGCTCCATGTCCGCCAGCGCCCCGGTGTACATGTCCCGGGTCGTGAAGCGGTTCAGTCCGGGGCTGTAGTCCCGGAACCCCATGTCGTAGGTCCCCGATGCCCCGTCCCAGCGCTTGGAGTTGAAGCGGTACGGGTTGTACGACTCCTTCGTCGGGTCGGTCGCCGTGGGCTTGTCGATGCCGGTGAAGTCGGCGGGGTCGGCGTTGCCGTAGGCCGTGTAGCCGTACGTGGCCTTGGCGTTGCCGTCCTTGTCCGTGAGGGACTCGACGTCCGTGTGGCTGTTGTAGCCGTAGTAGGTGTCCTCCGTCTTGCCGTCGGCGGCGTGCTTGACCTGGGACAGGCGCTCGCCCCAGGGGCTGTACTGGTAGGACTTCGTCAGCTTGCCCGCGACGTCCTCGCTGAGGACCTCCCCGGACATGCCCAGGTAGTTGAAGTCCGTCTTCTTGCCCGCGGAGTCCGTGCGGTTCGCGGTGCGGTCCAGCGGGTCGTAGGCGTACGTCGTGGCCTTCAGGGCGCGCGCCGCACCGTCCGCCTTCTCGTGCCGCGTGACACGGTCGAAGCCGTCGTAGGTGTTCCGCTCCACCACCTGACCGCCGCTCGTCACCGTCTCCTGACGGCCGAAGGGGTCGTACTGGTACCAGGCCTCCGCACCGCCCGATGCCGCCTTCAGGAGCCGGTTGCGGTCGTAGCCGTACGTGGTCGTCTTGCCCTTGACCGTCTGGGAGATGACGTTCGCGTTGTCGTCGTGGACATAGGTCTCCGTCCCGGCCCCGTCCCCGGTGCGGGTCGACTTGGACAGGCGGTCCGCCGGGTCGTAGGCGTACTCCGTGGTGGAGGAGAGGTACTTCGAGGCGTCGTCGGCGTTCATCTTCTTCGCCTCGTCGCGCGCCTTGTTGCCGTTGGGGTCGTAGGCGTAGGTGTGCGAGGAGACAAGGGTGCCGTTCGGCTTCTTCTCCGTCTGGGACTTGAGGGCGCCGTCCAGGTGGTAGGTGTAGTCGACCGTGTTCTTGTTGGCCTTGGTCTCCTGCTTCTTCTCGCCCCGCCAGGTGTAGTCGTACGACGTGGTCTTCGGGGACGTGTCCGACGGCGACTTGCCGACCGACGCCGTCTTCACCAGCTCGCGCAGGTCGTAGGTGTACTTGGCGTACTGGTCGGGGTGCGTGAGCGTCTCCGGCTGCCCGTTCGCGTCGTACGTGTACGACGTGGCCTTCTTCTCCTGGCCCGCCAGCGCCTCCACGACCTTCTCGACCTGGTTCAGGCCCGTGTAGGAGATCGTGTACGCGTCGACCTTCGTGCCGGTGGACTTGTCGTCGATCGAGGTGAGGTTGCCGTTCACGTCGTAGGCGTACGCGAAGCGCTTGCGCTCGGTGTCCGCCGCGGCCGGGGCGTCGCGGACAAGCTTGACCTTCGAGGCGCCCGCGGCCTTCAGCGTGGTGAACTCGTTCCTCTTGTACGCCTTCTTGTCGAGCTTGATCCAGCCCTTGCCGTCACCGGGACGGTCCGCGTACGCCGTGTACGTGCCGGACTTGGGGATCGGCAGCTTCCACCCGGCGCTCCCGCGCTTCTGGGCCGCCTCCCCCAGGACCTCGTTGCGGCCCACCGGAATCCCGTCGTCGTCCAGCGACTTGAGCTTCCCGTCCGGGTAGTGGCCCCAGCGCATGGTGCGGCTCGAGGAGCCCGCGGCCGAGGTGAGCTGGCGGGCGCTCTGCTGGCCGAGCTTGTTGTAGTCGTAGGTCGTGGTGATGTTCCAGGCGTCCTTGGACGACTTCACCCAGCCGTTGTCGTAATACCCGTAGGCCGTGTCGTTGCGGGTCTGCTCGCCCTCGGACGGCGGCATCGAGACCTTCTCGACCCGGCCCACCGCGTCGTACGTCGTCTCCGTCCAGACCTTCCGGTTGTAGCGCGGGTCCTTCGGGTCGTACGGCTGGATCTGCCGCTTGGGGCGGTTGAGTTCGTCGTACGTGGTCTCGGAGACGAAGGCGTCCGGACGGTCGGCGGCCACGCTGCGCGGCGTGAACACCTTGATCCGGTTGCCGACCTCGTCGTAGCCGAACTTCGTCGTGCGGAGCGTCTTGTCCGCGTACGGGACCTCCGTCACGGCGAGCTTGCCGCGCTCGTCGTAGTGGTTCTTGGTGGTGTTGTTCTCCTGGTCGGTCGTCGACACGACCAGGGAGTCCTTGTCGTAGGCCTGCTTGGTGGTGCGCCCGGCCGCGTCCGTGACCGCGACGACCCGGTGGTTCATGTCGTAGTCGGTCTTGGTGGTGTAGTCGTCGGGGTCGGAGGTGGCGTTCTTCTTCGGGTCGATGACGCGGACCGGGTTGCCCACGCCGTCGTACAGGTAGCTGACCTTCTCCTTCTTGGCGTTGGTGACGGCGGTCAGCTGGTAGATCTCGTCGTAGGTGTTCGTGGTGACGTAGTCGTCGGGGGTCGACGGGGTCGCCACGCCCTTCGGCTCCGTCGTCGTGCGCAGGTTGCCCACTTTGTCGTACGTGTAGAGCGTCCTGCGCTCGCCGGACGTGTCCGTGTCCTTGGGCGCGGTGGCCGAGGTGACCTGGTCGGCCTTGTCGTAGACGGCCGTCGACACCGCGTCGTTCGGGGCGGTGGACTTCTCGACGTTGTCGTTCGGGTCGTACACGGGCGCCGGGGTCGTGATGTACTCGCCCGCCGCCTGGTCCTTCGGGACCTTCGAGACCAGCGGGCGGCCGTAGGTGTCGTAGGTCTGGGTGGTCTTCTTGCCCAGCGCGTCGATGGCGGCGGTGACCTGGCCGCGCTCGTCGTACTCGGTCTTCGTGACCTTGCTGAGGGCGTCCGTGGTGGTGCGCGGATAGCCGGACGGCGCGAAGTCCGAGTAGAGGGTGGGGTTGCCGACCGCGTCGGTGGCCTTGGTCAGCTGGCCGTACGCGTCGTAGTCGTACGTCGTCGTGTAGTCGCCGTCCGCGGGGGTCGAGACGCCCTTGGGGTCGGTGACCTTCTTCAGGTTGCCCTTGGCGTCGTGGCCGAACTCCCAGGTCCGGTTCTCCGCGGAGGTCTTCTTCCGCAGGTCGGCGACGTAGCCGTCCTCACGGGTCTGGTACTCGTAACGGGTCGCGTGCGCCGGGGACTTGCCGGGCGCGCAGTCCGCGGCGGGCGGCACGCCGTCCTTGTTCTCCTCCGCCGACCGCTCCCACAGCGGATAGCCGGTCTTCTCGTCGTAGCAGTAGGCCGTCTTGGCGCCGTTGTTCTCCTCCAGGAGCGTGACGTTGTTGTCGCCGTCCCAACTCATCTTCGTATGCTCGGACTTGGCGTTGACGACCTTCACCGGACGGTCGCCGTCGTCGGTCTCATAGGTGGCGGAGTTCCGCTCGGCGTCGGTGACCCGGGTCTCGTCGCCGCCGCCCTGCCGCTTCTTGTACGCGAAGTCCGTCGTGCCGTCGAGGCGGTCCGTGACCGTCTTCGTGGACCAGCGGTAGTCGGTCTCGGCGGTGACCGAGTAGTCGAGTCCTGTGCTGTGGCCGCGCGGGTCGGTGACCTTCGTCAGCTTCGGGTTCTTGGCGCCCTGCGTCGCGTCGTACGTGAACTTGAAGACCTTGGGCTGCGCCGATCCGTCGCCGTCGGTGAGGCGGCCGAGATGGCCCTTCTCGGTGTAGTGGAAGGCGACCTTGCGCCCCGAGACGTCCGTGACCGACTTCAGGTGGTCGTAGATCCTCGGGTTCCAGAGGTCCTTGCCCGAGGCCTTCTCGCCCTTGTCGTCGATGTACTCGTAGGTCGCGTCGCCCGGCCGGTAGTAGTCGAGCTGGAGTGTCGTCCGCGCCGACGGGTCCTTGATCCGGGTGAGGAACTTGACGCGCCGGTTGCCGGAGTCGCGCAGCTCGTACTCGTACGTCTGCGTGTTGCCGTTCTTGTCGACGACCGAGGTCAGATAGCCGTCACAGCCGATCAGGAAGCGGGTGCCGTCCGGGCGGGTCAGCGTCCAGGCGTCCGGCACCTCGGGGTCGACGCCCGGCAGGCACGACGTGCGCGCGCCCTCCTTCGCCTTCAGGCGGTAGTGGTACCCGGGCGAGGGCTGCCACTGCCCGCCGCCGTCCTTCCGGAAGATCTGCTGGGTGCCGTCGCCGTCGACGACGTACGCCTCGCCCGGATTCACGTCCGGGTGGAAGTCGAGCACGGCGCCGAGCCGCAGCGGCCCCGACGCCTGCGCCGACCAGCCGTGGCCCAACTGGCCGTCGGAGGTGTCCTGCGCGTTGTACGTGAAGCGCGCGAAGGTGTTGATGCCGCGGCCCGGGTTGCTGAACGCGTCGTACGACCAGACGGCGTTGCCCGAGCCGACGTTGGACATCAGGGTCGAGCCCGCGCCGGTGTTCTTGCCCGTGTACGCGTGGTACTTCTCCAGGCCGAGCCGGTCCGCCGTCGGGTCCTCGACGGCCGTCGCCTGGGCGAGGCCGCCGATGCCGGGCTTCTGCGACAGCCAGGAGTCGTCGGCCTTGTTGTAGACGTCCCAGGTCAGGGTGAAGCCCGCGCGCCGGTTGCCGTCGACGGGCGGGGCCTTGACCTCGGCCCGCACGGTCGCGGACGCGCCCGCCGCGAGGGCCGGGACGTCCGTGCGCAACTGGTTGTCGCCGGACGTGGCGTCCGAGCCGTCCGGGAACGCCCACCGGTAGCTGAGCTGTCGCTCGCCCGCGGGCCAGGCCGAGGTCGTCGTGTTGGTGACCGTGACCGTCACCGGGTAGGTGTTGCGGGCGGTCATGCGGGTCGGGGTGCCCGGGGCGTAGTAGGTGTCCCAGGGGGTGGGGGTCGCGTAGACGACACCGAGGCGGGCGCGGCCCGGGTCGGCCGCCTCCGCCTTCACCGGCAGACCCTGGCCGGCCTTCGGGTCCTTGAGCCAGCGGCGGGCGAGGGCCGTGGCGTCCCGCGACAGGTCCTTGCCGTTCCCGGCCCGCAGGTGGACCCGGGCGTCGAGGACACGGGCCTTCTTCGGGATCCCCGCCATCGAGAACTCCAGCGCGTCCCGGGCCTTCCCCGCGCCCTTGTCCGCCGCCGTGACGCGGAGGGTGTGGCCCGCCTTCGGTACGCCCACGCGCCGCACCGGTGAGCCCAGCAGCCGGCCGTCCTTGGTCTTCACCAGGACCCGGTACGCGTAGCGGCGCCCGGTCTCGGTGCGGCTCGACTGCGGGGTCGGTGCGGTGGTGGTGTCCCGATGGCGCGTGGTCCCCTTGCCGAGTTCGGCCACCAAGGTCGATGTCGTCGGCCGGAAGTCCGCCTTCGGCGAGCGGTGCAGCTGATAGCCGACGACGTCGCGCCCCTCGGCTCTGGGCCAGGAGAGCTCGGGGCCGGTCGCGCGGACGACCGAGGGGGGCCTGATGGCGGTGGCGCCGTCCGCGCCGTAGGTGACCTTCAGGCGTGGGGAGTTGCGGGGATAGGACCGCTTCGGCGGGTCCTTCGGCGGATCGGCCCGGGGCTCCGGGGCGTCCACCTGTCTCTGTTCCGGTACGGCGTCGGGCTCCGACGCGAAGGCGATGTGCGGCAGCGCCGTGGCGACCACCGCCGAGATGACGAGGGCGGCTAACGGCCCGCGATGACCAGTTCTCACTGTGCCGACTACCTCTCTGCGCTTCCGAATGAGGGCAGCACGGAGTGCCGCCCCGTGGAATTCCAGGAGCAGGGAACGGAAAACTGGGAGGAGTTCTAGACAGGTGTGCGAGCTCGGGTCAACTGGCCGCAGAAGTCCGGCAGTTGACGTCTCATCACGACAAGAGCGGAGATCTCGGCCGTGCCGGGACCCGTCGGTGCCCGGGGGTGCGCGGGCGCGGGGCGGTCAGGCCGTGCCCGTCAGGAGGCGGCGGGTGCGCTCCGGGGCCCACTCGGGGATCTCGGCCAGGAGGTCGGCGAGGGACACGGAGGCCAGGCTGGCGCGCCACGCCGTGTGCGCGTCGGCCATCCTCGCCGCGATGGGGCACGCCGCCCGGCAGTCCTCGGCGGGCAGCGCGCCGCGCCCCTGCTGCCGGATCTCCCGGCATTCGTACGGAGAGGCCGCACCGTCCACCGCCTCGACGATGTCGAGCAGCGTGACCTCGGCCGCCTGCCGCGCGAGCCGGAAGCCGCCCCGCGGGCCGGTCGTCGCGGCCAGGACGCCCGCCTTGACCAGGGGCTGGAGCTGCTTGGCCAGATACGCCTGCGGCACGCCGAAGTGGCCCGCGAGCTGCGCCGCCGACGCGGTCGCCCCCGGCTCCAGCTGCGCCAGCGACGTGGCGCAGTGCAACACCCACTCGGTACTCACAGGCAGCTTCATGGCGCCGAGTCTATCTCGGACATCCCGGATCCCGGATATTGCGGATAGATTAAGTCCGAGATACCGTTTGCCGCATCGAGCGCGACCAGGCACACACCGACACCCAGGGGAGAAACGTCATGCGTATCGCCGTCGCCGGAGCCACCGGGAACATCGGGGCCCTCACCGCCACCGCCCTGGAGAAGGCGGGCCACGAGGTCGTCCGCATCAGCCGCTCACTCGGCGTGGACCTGCTCACCGGCGAAGGGCTCGACGCCGCCCTCGCGGGGGCGGACGCCGTCGTCGACACCACCAACTGCACGGCCACCGACCCCGAGGAGACCGTCGCGTTCTTCGGCACCGTCACACGCAACCTCCTCGCCGCCGAGAAGAAGGCGGGCGTCCGCCACCACGTGCTCCTCTCCATCGCCGGCATGTCCCGCGTCGACGGCAACGCCCACTACGTCGGCAAGCGCGAGCAGGAGCGCCTGGTCGCCGAGGGCCCGGTGCCGTGGACCATCGTCCCGGCCACGCAGTTCCACGACTTCGCCGAGATGGTGGCCGCCTGGACCGAGCAGGACGGCGTCGCCACGATCGCGCCCCTCCTGGTCCAGCCGATCGCCCCCGCCGACATCGCGGACGTCCTCGCGGAAATCGCGACAGCCCCCCAGGCGCAGGGCCGCTACGTCGACGTCGCGGGCCCCGAGACCCAGGACCTCGTCGACATGGCCCGCCGCACCCACCAGGCCCGGGGCCACGAGGTCAAGCTGATCCCCACGTGGTCGGGCCCGTTCGGCACGTCGATGGCAGGCGAGGTGCTGCTCCCCGGCGAGGGGGCACGGATCGCACCGACGACGTTCGGGGAGTGGCTGGAGGGGCAGAGGAGCGTCTAGCGCACGCTGAACTTGAGGCCCAGGCGAGGGAATCCAGCCCGCCCGCCCCTTGAGGCCGAGGCGAGGGATCCAGCCCACCCGCCCCTTGAGGCCCAGGCGAGGGATCCAGCCCACCCGCCCCTTGAGGCCGAGGCGAGGGATCCAGCCCGCCCGGCGTTTGAGGGCGAGGCGCGGAGCGCCGATGAGGGGGAACAGGGGCGCAGCCCCATAGTCAAGGCAGCGCCCGGCACAACGCGTCCAACGCCGCCGCCCACGCGTGATCGGGCGGCGTACCGTACCCCACGACCAGCGCATCCTCCGAAGGAGCCACAGCCAGAGGGTGACGAAACCGCGACACCCCCTGAAGAGCAAGCCGCTGCCAGTGCGCAGCCTGGACCACGGCCTGCTCCGACCCCGGCGGGAGCCGCACAACCGCGTGCAACCCCGCCGCGATCCCGGTGACCCGCACATCCGGCGCCCGCTCGGCGAGCGCGGCGACCAACTGGTCCCGCCGCCGCCGATACCGCAGCCGCGAGGCCCGCACATGCCGGTCGTACGCCCCGGACGTCATGAACTCCGCCAGCGTCACCTGGTCGAGGGAGCTGCTGGCGGCCCCGGCGGCGTACTTCAACTCGGCGACTTCCAAGGCGAGTTGGTCAGGCAGCACCATCCAGGCCAGCCGAAGGCCAGGGGCCAGCGACTTGCTGGCCGTGCCGAGGTAGACGACGCGGTCGGGGTCGAGCCCCTGGAGCGCGCCGACCGGCTGCCGGTCGTAGCGGAACTCCCCGTCGTAGTCGTCCTCAAGGATCAGCCCGTCCGCGCGCCGCGCCCAGTCGACGGCCGCCGCCCGCCGGTCGGGATGCAGCGGCACACCCATCGGGAACTGGTGGGCAGGCGTCATCAGGACAGCCCGGTGGTCCGCCAACCCGTCGGTGCGGGTGCCGAGTTCGTCGAAGGCCAGCGGGACGGTGCGAAGCCCGGCCCGGGTCAGCCGCTCCCAGTGGAGGTCGAGGCCGTACGACTCCACGGCGACGCTCCGCAGCCCGCGCGCGTGCAACAGCTCGCCGAGGAGGGTCAGGCCGTGCGCGAACCCGGGCACGACGACGATCCGGTCCGGGTCCGCGTGCACGCCCCGGGCGCGGGCGAGGTAGGACGCGAGGGCTGTGCGCAGTTCGACGCGGCCGCGCGGGTCCTCGTAGCCGAGTACGTCGTCGGGGGCGGCGGCGAGCGCGCGGCGGGCCGCCTTCAACCACTCCGCGCGCGGGAACGAGGCCAGGTCCGGCGTGCCCGCCATCAGGTCGTACAGCGGGGCGCCGCCCGTTCTCGGCGGGCGCGCGGGCGCCACCGGCCGCGGCACCTCGCGCTCGGCGACCCGGGTGCCCGAGCCCTGCCGGGCCGTGAGCCAGCCCTCGGCGACCAGGTCCGCGTACGCGTCGGCGACCGTGTTGCGGGCGACGCCGAGGTCCACGGCGAGCGTGCGGGAGGAGGGGAGACGGGTCCCGGGGGCGAGGCGGCCGCTCCTGACCGCCTCGCGCAACGCGTCCGTGAGGCTCCTGCGGACTCCCGAACGGACACCCGGCCGCGCACCCGCGCCCGCCGCGTCCAGGTGCAGGTCCACACTCCAGCCACCGCTGCCGGACCCCTCTCCACCGCCGCGATTGGCCCAGGAATCATCCATGGGAATGGACCATACCGGTGGGCTAATCACGGCGTACGTTCGACACCATGACGACGCACGCGGACAGTGACCGCCTCCCCGAGCACCTCCCCCGCCTCAACATGGCCGAGCACGCCCCCGAGGCGTACAAGGCCATGATCCAGTTCGCCGCCGCCGCCAAGAAGGGCGTCGACCCGGTCCTGTTCGAACTGATCCAGATCCGCGCCTCGCAGATCAACCACTGCGCCTTCTGCCTCGACATGCACACCAAGGACGCGCTCGCCGCGGGCGAGAGCGTCGAGCGGATCGTCCAGCTCAGCACCTGGGAGGAGTCCAAGCACTTCTACACGGCCAAGGAGATCGCGGCCATCGAGCTCACCGAGGCCGTCACCGTCCTCACCGACGGCTTCGTGCCCGACGACGTGTACGAGCGCGCGGCCAAGCACTTCGACGCGCCCGAACTCGCCCACCTGATCGCGGCGATCACCCTCATCAACGGCTGGAACCGGTTCGCGGTGACCTCCCGCATGGTGCCGGGCCACTACACTCCGGGCTCCACCGCGCACCGCCCCGCCGCCCTGCGAGGAGAGCCCAAGTGACCGCCACAGCCCAGGCGTTCGGCGCCCTGCACCGCGGCCGGGCGCCCGCCGAACCGCTCGTCCTGCCCGGCCCCTGGGACGCGGCGAGCGCCCGCGTCTTCGAGGAGGCCGGGTTCCCCGCCCTCGCCACGCCCAGCGCGGGCGTCGCCGCGTCCCTCGGGTACGCCGACGGGGCCGTGCCGCCGCGCGAGATGTTCGAGGCCGTCGGGCGGATCGCCCGCGCCGTGTCCGTGCCCGTCAGCGCGGACGTCGAGGACGGGTACGGTCTTCCCGCCCGGAAGCTGGTCGGGCGGCTGCTCGACGCCGGGGTCGTCGGGTGCAACCTGGAGGACTCCTGGGGGCGCAAGGACGCCGCCGCGCCCGGCACCCTCAAGGATCCTCACGAGCAGGCCGACTACCTCGCCGCCGTGCGGGACGTCGCCGGGGGCGAGCTGTTCGTCAACGCCCGTGTCGACACGTACATCCGCGGGGTCGCGGATCTGGACGAGACCCTGCGGCGGGCCCGGCTCTATGTCGAGGCCGGGGCCGACTGCGTCTACGTCATCAAGGCACCGGTCGACGTGATCCCCGCCCTGCGGGACGGGATCGAGGGGCCCCTCAACGTCGTCTTCCTGCCGGGTGGGCCGTCGCCCGAGGAACTCGGTTCGCTGGGGGCCACGCGGGTCACCTTCGGGCCGGGGCTGCTGTTCCGGGCGATGGACGCGTTGCGGGGGGTGGCGGAGGGGCTGAGGTAGGTCCTCGCGGGGGCGCCCCAGTCCCGCCCCTTCTCCGAAACCGGGGGCTGCGCCCCCTGGACCCCCGCTTTATCGGCGCTCCGCGCCTCGTCCTCAAACGCCGGACAGGCTGAGAATCACCCGCACATTCCCAGCCCGCCCCGGCACCTATCCAGCCCGTCCGGCGATTGAGGACGAGGCGCGAAGCGCCGATTCTGCGGGGGCTGTCCCACCCACCCGGGACCTCCACCCACGGGGGTCCAGGGGGCGCAGCCCCCGGTTTCGGTGAAGGGGTGGGACTGGGGCGCCCCGCGAAGGCAGCCGCTACTTCGGTACCCACCCCCGCCACTTCGCCTCATTCGCGTCGATCCACTTCTTCGCCGCGTCCTCGGGCGACATCTTCTGATCGGCGATCATGAGGGAGACCTCGTTCTGGTCGGCCTCGGACCACTTGAACCGCTTCAGGAACTCCGCCGCCTTGCCACCGTTCTTGGCGAAGTCGGCGTTGAGGAACTTCTGGAGGGGCGTGTGCGGATAGGCGCACTTGATCTTGGCGGGGTCGGCGTCGCAGCCCTCCTTGTAGGCGGGGAGCTTCACCTCCGTCATGGGGACCTTCTTGAAGAGCCACTGGGGCTTGTACCAGTAGGTCAGGAAGGGCTTCTGCTGCTTGGCGAACTGTTCGATCTGGGTGATCTGGGCGGCTTCGGAGCCCGCGAAGACGACCTTGTAGTCCAGGTCGAGGTTCTCGACGAGGGCCTTGTCGTTGGTGACGTAGGACGGGGAGCCGTCCATGAGCTGGCCCTTGCCGCCGCTCTCCGGCGTCCGGAAGTCCTTCGCGTACTTGTTGAGGTTCTTCCAGTCGGTGACGTCCGGGTGCTTCTTGGCGAAGTACGTGGGGACGTACCAGCCGATGTGCCCGGTGACACCGATGCCGCCGCCGGGGACGATCGTCTTCTTGTCCTTGATGTAGCGCTGCTCCTGGTCCGGGTGGCCCCAGTCCTCCATGATCGCGTCGACGCGACCCTGGCTGAGGGCGTCCCAGGCCGGGATCTCGTCGATCTGGACCTTGTCGACGCGGTAGCCCAGCTCCTCCTTGAGGAGGTACTCGGCCACGGCGACGTCGGCCTGCGCGCCCACCCAGGACTGCACGGACAGCGTCACGGTCTTGGCGCCGGCCGCGTTGGCGTACGGCGACGCCTGCTTGGACATGTCGGCCTTGCCGCAGCCGGAGAGGGCGACGAGGGCGCCGAGTCCCGCCACCGCGGCGGTCACGCGTGTACGTACCCGCATGGTCAGGCTCCCTTCTTCGCGCGGCGTTCCGTCGGCTGCGTCACGCGGTCCAGCATCAGACCGAGGCAGACGATGGCGATGCCGCCGACCAGACCGGTCGCGAGGTCACCGCGGGCGAGACCGGCGAGCACGTCGTAGCCGAGACCGCCACCGCCGACCAGACCGCCGATGACGACGACGGCGAGGACGAGGACGACGCCCTGGTTGAGGGCGAGCATCAGCGCGGGACGGGCCAGCGGGAGCTGGACCTGGCGCAGCTGCTGCCAGCTGGTGGCGCCGAGCGATTGCGCGGACTCCATCGCGGCGGGGCTGACCTGGCGCAGGCCCTGCGTGGTGATGCGGATGACGGCGGGCAGCGCGTACACGACGGCCGCGGCGACGGCGGGAGCACGGCCCACGCCGAACAGGGCGACCACCGGGATGAGGTACACGAACTGCGGCATCGTCTGGAAGACGTCGAGGACGGGCCGGAGCAGCGCTTCGAGGCGCTTGCTGCGGGATGCCGCGATGCCGATCGCGAAGCCGAGGACGACGGTCACGGCGACGCCCGCGAGGACCTGGGAGAGCGTGTCCAGGGAGGCGTTCCAGACGTCGAGGACGCCGATCGCCGCCATCGCGAGGACGGCGGTGAGCGCCGTCTGCCACGTGCCGATCACCCAGGCGAGGGCCGCCACGATCAGGAGCACCGACCACCAGGGCAGCCCCTGGAGGCCGTCGCGGATCGGGTCGAGGACGTACGTGGTGAAGTGCGCGGCCCAGTCCGCCGTGCCGCCGACGACGGGCACGCCCGTGTACAGGTGGTCGACCATCCAGTCCTTGGCGGTGTTCACGGGCTCGGCGATCTGCACGACCCAGCTCGTCGGCCACTCCAGGCGGTCCGCGAACCTGGCCGCGAGGGCGCAGGCCAGGGTCACGGCGGCGGCGATCGACCAGCCGCGCCAGCCGCGCAGCGGCGAGTTGTCCTCGGCGTGCGCGCCGAGGCGTTCGCCCGCCGCGCCGGTGACGCGGTCGAGGACGACGGCGAGCAGCACGATGGGGATGCCGGCGGCGAGGGCCTGGCCGACGTCGACCGTGGAGAGCGCCTGGTAGACGCGGTCACCGAGGCCGCCCGCGCCGATCACGGACGCGATGACGGCCATGGAGAGCGCCATCATGATCGTCTGGTTGAGGCCGAGGAGGAGCTCCTTGCGGGCCAGCGGCAGGCGCGCGGACAGCAGGCGCTGGCGTGCGGTCGCACCGAGGGACGCCACCGCCTCCATCACGCCACCGTCGGCGCCGCGCAGGCCGAGGGCCGTCAGACGGGCCATCGGCGGGGCCGAGTACACGACCGTCGCGAGGACGGCCGCGGGCACGCCGATGCCGAAGACGAGCACGACGGGCAGCAGGTAGGCGAAGGCCGGGAGCACCTGCATGGTGTCGAGGACCGGGCGCATCATGCGGAAGATCCGGTCGTTGAGTCCGGCGGCGAGGCCGAGCAGCATGCCGAGGACCACCGACGCGAGCACGGCGACGACCATGAGCGCGAGCGTCTGCATGGTCGGCACCCACATGCCGAGCAGGCCGCAGGCGGCGAACGCGGCGGTCGCGAGGGCGGCGAGCTTCAGGCCCGCCACACGCCAGGCGATGGCGCCCGCGGCGACGGTGACGCCCGCCCAGCCCGCGGCGAGCAGCACCAGATAGACGCCGCGCACGGACAGCACGATGGCGTTGGAGATGTGCCCGAAGAAGTAGGTGAACAGCCAGTGGCTGTCGCGGTTGTCGATGATCCAGTCGCTGGCCTTGGTGAGCGGCTCGGACACGTCGACGGTGAGCGCCTCGGGCCAGGCGCCGGAGGCCCACTTGGCGTTGAGGATCGGTACGGCGACGGCCGCGACGACGGCGAGCAGCAGGAGCTTGACGACGGCGCGGCGCCGCAGCAGGGCGCCGATCCCGGTATCTCGTACCGGGGTGGACGCGGTGGCGGTGGCCATCAGGAAGCCACCTCGCCGGTTACCTCTTTACGTATCGAGGGGCCCGCCTTCGCGGCCGGACCGCCGCGCCCCGCGGCGCCCTTGGGGGTCACGCCCGCGACGACGCCGAGCAGCTGCTCGTGGTCCACGACGCCGAGGCACCGGGCGCCGTCCATGACGCGCGCGGGGAAGCCGGAGCGGGCCACGGCCTCGATGGCCTCGGACACCGTGGCGTCGGGCGCGATGGCCGGGCCCTTGGTGTCCTCGTCGGCGTCGGAGTCGACGGGCCGCATCGCGCTGCGGCAGGTCATGACCTGCTCGCGCGGCACGTCCCGGACGAAGTCGCGTACGTACTCGTCGGCGGGCGAGCCGACGATCTCCTCGGGCGTGCCGAGCTGGACGACGCGGCCGTCGCGCATCAGGGCGATGCGGTCGCCGAGCTTCAGGGCCTCGCTGAGGTCGTGGGTGATGAAGACCATGGTGCGGCCCTCTTCGCGGTGCAGGCGGACGACCTCCTCCTGCATGTCGCGGCGGATCAGCGGGTCGAGGGCGCTGAACGGCTCGTCGAAGAGCAGGACCTCGGGGTCGGCGGCGAGGGCGCGGGCGAGACCGACGCGCTGCTGCTGGCCGCCGGAGAGCTGGCCGGGCCTGCGCTGCTCCAGGCCTTCCAGGCCGACCTTCTCGATGACCTTCATGGCCTTCTCGCGGCGCTCGGCGCGGGCGACGCCCTGGATCTCCAGGCCGTAGGCGACGTTGTCGAGGACGGTGCGGTGCGGGAGCAGGCCGAAGTGCTGGAAGACCATGGACGCGCGGTGGCGGCGCAGTTCGCGCAGGCGGTTCTTGTCCATGGCGAGGACGTCCTCGCCGTCTATCTCGACGGAGCCGGAGGTCGGCTCGATGAGCCGGGTCAGACAGCGCACGAGCGTGGACTTGCCGGAGCCCGACAGGCCCATGACGACGAAGACCTCGCCCTTCTTGACCTCGAAGGACACATCGCGCACGGCGGCGGTGCAGCCGGTGCGCTCACGCAGTTCCACGGGGTCGAGGCCGGTCAGCTCGGCGTTGCCCGGGACGGTCTCGGCCTTGGGGCCGAAGACCTTCCAGAGGTTGCGCACGGCGAAGACGGCGTCCGTGGCCGCGTCGGCGGCGGGGGTGACGGTCGCGGTGTCGCTCATCGGCCGTCACCTCCCAGGATCTCGGCACATTTCTCCCCGACCATGAGCACTCCGATCATCGGGTTCACGGCGGGCATCGTCGGGAAGACGGATGCGTCCGCGATACGGATTCCTTCGAGGCCCCGGATCTTCAACTCCGGGTCGACCACGGCGAGTTCATCACCGGAAGCTCCCATTCGGCAGGTGCCTGCCGGGTGGTAGACGGTGTGCGCGGCCTTGCGCACCAGCTCGCCGATCTCCGCGTCGTCGGTGACCTCGGGGCCGGGGAACACCTCACGCTTGAGCCACTTCTTGAACGGCTCGGCCTGCGCGACCTTCCGCGCCAGCTTGATGCCGTCGACGAGCGTCTGCCCGTCGTAGTCGCCCTCGTCCTCGAAGTACTTGAAGTCGAGCGCGGGCTTGACCTCGGGGTCGGCCGACGTCAGGTAGAGACGGCCGCGGGCGCGGGACTTGGGGATGTTCGGCGTCATCGACACGCCGTGCTCGGGGCGTTCGTAGCCGAGCCGCTCCGGGTTGTCCGTGAACGGAATTTGGTAGAAGTGGAACATCAGGTCCGGGCCCTTGTGGGCCGGGTCCCGCTTCACGAACAGGCCCGCGTCGGAGTCCATCGCCGAGTTGCCGGGGATCGGCCCGTTGGTCTCCCAGACGATGACCGACTCCGGGTGGTCGATGAGGTTCTCGCCGACGCCCGGCAGGTCGTGGACGACCGGGATGCCGAGGGCTTCGAGGTCCTTCTTCGGCCCGATGCCCGAGAGCATGAGAAGGCGGGGCGTGTCGACGGCCCCGGCGCAGACGAGCACCTCGCGGCGGGCGGTGAGCAGCTTCTCCGCGCCGTCCTTGGTGCGGATGTGGACGCCGCGCGCGGCCTTGCCGTCGAGCTCCAGCTTGGTGGCCCAGGTCTCCAGGAAGAGGTGGAGGTTCGGGCGGTCACCGGCCTCCATGTGGGGGTGGAGGTAGGCGACGGACGCGGAGGAGCGCTTGTTGTTCTCCGGGTGGTACGCCAGGTCGAAGAAGCCGACGCCCTCGTCGAAGGGCTTGTCGTTGAAGCCGACGACCTCGGGCACGCCGAGCGCGGTCTTCGTGGCCTCGACCCAGTCGGTGGCGATCTGGTTCTGGTCCTTCTTGGCGACGCGTACGACGTTGTTGCGCAGCTTGCCGTAGTAGGGGTCCATCGCCTCGGCGTTCCAGCCGGTGGCCCCGGCCTCCTCCCACTCGTCCCAGTCGGACGGCAGCGGCTTGAAGGAGATCAGGGTGTTGTGCGAGGAGCAGCCGCCGAGGACCTTGGCGCGGCTGTGCAGGATGTGCGAGTTGCCGCGCGGCTGCTCGGTGGTGGTGTAGCCGTAGTCGAGCTCGCCGCCGAGGAGGCCGAGCCAGCGGCGCAGCGTCAGGACGTCGTCCCGGTCGATGTCGCTGGGGCCGCCCTCGATGACGGCGACGGTGACGTCCGGGTTCTCGGTGAGCCGGGACGCGATCACGGACCCGGCGGTGCCGCCGCCGACGATGACGTAGTCGTACTCGTTCGTTTCAGCCATGGGGGAACTGCTCCTCTTCCTGCGAGGTCGTACAAGGTGCTTTCGCGTAAAGGGGGACGGGCGGATCAGCCCGCGAACCACCGCACCGGCTTCGGCGCGAGGTTCTCGTAGACGTGCTTGGCCTCGCGGTACTCGGCAAGTCCGGCCGGGCCCAGCTCGCGGCCGACGCCGCTCTTGCCGAACCCGCCCCACTCGGCCTGCGGCAGGTAGGGGTGGAAGTCGTTGATCCAGATGGTGCCGTGGCGCATCCGGCGTGCCATGCGGCGGGCGCGCCCGGAGTCGGTGGTCCACACGGCGCCCGCGAGGCCGTACTCGGTGTCGTTGGCGAGGGCGACGGCCTCGTCCTCGGTGCGGAAGGTCTCGACGGTCAGGACCGGGCCGAAGACCTCCTCGCGGACGACCTTCATCTCGCGGTGGCACTGGTCGAGCACCGTCGGCTCGTAGAAGTAGCCGGTCGCGGGACGGGCGTCGGTGGGCTCGGGGCGCTTGCCGCCGGTGCGCAGGACGGCGCCCTCGGCGAGCGCCGAGGCGACGTAGCCCTCGGTCTTCTCGCGCTGCTCCTTGGAGACCAGCGGGCCGCACTCGACGCCGTCCTCGGTGCCACGGCCGAGCTTGATCTTCTCGGCGCGGCGGGCGAGTTCGGCGACGAAGCGCTCGCGCACCGACTCCTCGATGATGAGGCGGCCGCCGGCGGAGCAGACCTGCCCGCTGTGGATGAAGGCGGCGTTCAGGGCCTGGTCGACGGCCGTGTCGAAGCCCTCGTCGGTGGCGCAGGCGTCGGCGAAGACGACGTTGGGGTTCTTGCCGCCGAGCTCCAGGGCCACCTTCTTCACGCCGAGGGCGGCGGCCTGGGCGACCTTGGTGCCGGAGACGAGGCCGCCGGTGAAGGAGACCAGGTCGACGTCGGGGTGGTCGGCGAGGCGGGCGCCGACGGTGTGGCCGGGGCCGGTCACGATGTTGGCGACGCCCGCGGGCAGGCCCGCCTCGGCGAGCAGCTCGATCAGGGCGACCGTGGTCAGCGGCGTGATCTCGCTCGGCTTGATGACGAAGGTGTTCCCGGCCGCGAGGGCGGGGGCGATCTTCCAGCTGGCCTGGAGCAGCGGATAGTTCCAGGGCGTGATCATGGAGCAGACGCCGATGGGCTCGTGCACGACGACGCTGTGGATGTCGTCGGACCCGGCGTCGACGACACGGCCCGCGCCCTCACCGATCACCAGGTCGGCGAAGTAGCGGAAGGCGTCGGCGACGCAGTCGACGTCGACCCGGCCCTCTTCGAGGGTCTTGCCCGCGTCCCGGCTCTCCAGGAGGCCGATCTTCTCGCGGTCGCGCACGAGCAGGTCGGCGACGCGGCGAAGCAGCGCGGCGCGCTCGGCGACCGGCGTGCCCGGCCAGGAGCCCTCGTCGAAGGCCGCGCGCGCGGCGGCGATGGCCGCGTCGGCGTCCTCGGCACCGCCCTCGGCGATGGTCGCGAACGGCTTGGCATCCGCGGGGTCGATGATCTCGCGGGTCGCGCCGGAGGCGGCGCCACGCCACTCTCCCGCCACGTGGATGGTCTGTTGTGCGGACACGTCCCTCTTGCCTTCCGTTCCTGGCATTTTCTGCCGTTTGCCCCACCTGATCACTCGTGGTAGCCGGGAGCACCTGCCCGGACCCTGGAAAAGCATGCGTATTCGATGGCCGAAAGTGCGCTGTGTCACTGCACGTGCGGGTACGCGGGGCGAAACGTACGCTCGAAGCACTTTCTGTCACCGGAGGTGACGCTATGAGCAAAATGCCTCGTACGCGACTGCGGACGGCGGGCGCGGCCTGCACCGCCGCGGTCCTCGCCCTCCTGGTCTCCGGATGCTCCGACGACGACGGCGGCAGCGGCGGCAAGGGCGACAAGGGCGAAGGGACGGCGGACCTGTCCGCCAAGGAGATCTCCGACAAGGCCAAGCAGGAGCTGCTCGACGCCAAGTCCGTCCACCTCACCCTGACGGACAAGGGCCGCGACGTCGACAAGGACGACCCGGCCGCCATGGACCTCGCGCTCGACCGCGACGGCAACTGCGCCGGCACCCTGACCTTCGGCGCGGACGGGGGCAGGGCGGAGCTGGTCAAGCGGGGCGACAAGGTCTGGATGAAGCCCGACCAGGCGTTCTGGAAGACGCAGGTGCCCGGCGGGCAGGGCGACGCGGCCGCCGAGCTGTTCAAGGACCGCTACATCCACGGCACGACGAAGGACCCCATGCTCAAGGGCCTGTCCGAGGTCTGCGACCTCAAGGAGCTCCAGGAGAACGTGAGCGACGACGCGGGGTCCGACGACGACCCGAAGGACCTGAGGAAGGGCGCCGTCACGACGGTGGACGGCACCCGGGTCATCCCGCTGACCGGCAAGGACGACGACGGCAAGGAGACGACGCTGTACGTCGCCGCCGAGGGCAAGCCGTATCTGGTGCGCGCCACGGAGAAGGGTGACGGCGCGGACCAGACGACGACCCTCACGGACTACGACAAGCCGGTGCCGACGAAGACGCCGTCGGCGAAGGACTCGGTGGACATCTCGAAGCTGGAGCAGGAGCTGCAGCAGGTGTGACGGGCTCGGCTACTCGTCGGCGTCGGGCTCGTCCCGCGCCGCGAGTGCCGCCACCCACAGCGGAAGCAGCCAGTGCAGCACGAGGGCGCACACCGCCACCTGGAACACCAGCGCCTTCGCCGTCAGGCCCGCGAACCCGACGACGCCCGTCACCACGACGGCTCCGAGCAGCACCCAGGACATGATCCGGTGCGCCGTGGCCCGCGCCCGGTCCCGCTCGGCCCGCTGCCGCTCGTCGAGCACACGGGGCCGCAGCTCCAGGAGCCCGCGGGTGGCGCTGTTGAGGATGCCGGTGGCCACGCACCACGGCAGCAGCAGGCCGAGCATCACCCAGCCCGCCCAGGACAGCTCGCCGACGACCGTGCCGAGCCAGGCCCCGACGAACCCCGCCGTCAGGGCGACGTGGACCCCGACGACGGCGCGGCGGCGGGCGGCCGTGCTGTGCAGCGCCGCGCCCTCACTCCTGTTCATCAGGTCGTACATCGACTGGTCGTACGCGCTCAACCGCTCCTTCTGCGCCATGACTCAACTGTCCTTCCCGTGCCCGTACACCTGATCCGTGAGCGGCTGGAACGGCTCCAGCGAGAACAGCGCCTCGACGGGAAGACCGAAGAACGCGGCCACCTTCAACGCCAGGTCGAGGCTCGGGTTGTACTGCCCGCGCTCGATGTAGCCGATGGTCTGGTAGTGGACGCCCACGGCTTCGGCGAGGCGCTGCCGGGACACCTTCCGTTCGGCGCGCACCATCGCCAGCCTGTTGTGGACCTGCTCGCTCATGTATAAGAAGTACTACATTCCAGAGTGGTTCAGCAACAGGCTTCTTGCTCTGGCTCGCTCTGACTCACTTCGGCCCACTCCGGCTCACTCCGGCCCGCTCCGGCTCACTCCGCTGCCGCGACCAGCTCCCGGACGCACCCGCGCAGCCACGCGTGCGCCGGGTCCGCGTCGTGCCGCGGGTGCCACGCCATGCCGATCCGCAGCGGCGGCAGCTCCAGCGGGACGGGGAACGTGACCAGGCCGAGCGGATCCATCAGCGGGCGGGCCCAGGACATGCTCAGGCCGACCAGGTCGGTCCGCAGCAGGATGTAGAGGGCGGAGGGGTACGTGCCCACGTTGCCCACCACCCGGCGGCGCAGTCCCGCCGCGGCGAGCGCGGTGTCCACCGGACCGGCCATCCGCCCCTTCCGTGAGACCGTCAGATGATCGGCGGCGGCGAACCGACGCGCCGTCAACTCGCCCTCCAGCAAGGGGTGTCCGGACCGCACGACCCCCACCATCACATCCTCGAAGAGCGGCTCGACCCGCACCTCGGGCGCGACCGTGTCGATCACGCCGACCTCCAGGTCGGCGATGCCCTCGCGCAGCAGCGGCACGTCCAGATGGCTCTCGGTCAGGAAGCGCAGCCGGATCCCCGGCGCCTCCTGCGCCGCGCGGGCGAACAGGGCGGGCGCGTACGCGGCGGCGAGCGCGTCGTTGCCGACGAGGGTGAGCGTGCGCGACACGGCCCGCAGGTCCTGCGCGCCGGGCCCGGCGAACACCGCCCGCGCCCGCTCCACCACCGCGCCCACCTCGGCCTGCACCGAGAGGGCGTACGGCGTCGGCACCATCTGGCGGCCCGCCCGCACCAGGACCGGATCGCCGAGCGCCTTGCGGATCCGGCCCAGCGTGCGGCTCATCGCGGGTTCCGACAGATGCAGCCGGCGGGCGGCACCGCCCACGCTGCGCTCGTCGAGCAGCACGTCGAGGGCGAGCAGCAGGTTCAGGTCGAGTCCCGCGGTGTCGGCCGAGCGTTCCACTTGCGTCACACGCAACCATTCCTTGCATAACTTGCACTGGAAAGCAGGTACCGGGCGAGCCTACGGTGGCCGTACATCCCACGCCACACCGCTCCCGAGGAGGAGCCTTGCCTTCGCCTGCCCAGGTGCCGGTCCCGGCACCGACGACCGCACCCGCCCCGTCCGCACCCGCCCCTTCGACGACGCCCGCGGCCCCGGCGCCGTCCGTCCTGAAGCGCTCGACCCTGCTCGTCCTGTGCGCCTGCGTGATGGTCGCGCAGAGCGTGGTCGCCGCCATCAACCTGCTGATCCCACAGCTCGGTTCGTCCGGCCTCGACCCGTCCGCGAGCGAGATCCTGTGGACCGTCGACGCGTACGTCATCGTCTTCGCGGGCCTGCTCATCCCCGCGGGCGCGCTCGGCGACCGGTACGGCCGCAAGGGCGCCCTGCTCACCGGGCTCGGCCTGTTCGCGGCGGGCGCCACGGTCAGCGCGACCGCCGTCTCCCCCGCCCTGCTCATCGCCGGCCGCGGCATCTCGGGCGCAGGCGCGGCCCTGATCATGCCCGCCACCATGTCCATCCTGATGCGCGTGGCACCGCCCGAGCAGCGGCCCCGCGCCCTGGCCTCCTGGACCCTCGCGATGGGCCTCGGCGGCTTCGCCGGGAACGCGGGCGGCGGCCTCATCGGCGAGTACCTGTCCTGGCGCGCGCTGTTCTGGGTGATGGTGCCGCTCGGCGCGCTCCTCGCCCTCGCCGTGGCCCGCACCACGCCCCGCACCGACCGCTCCGCCGGCACCGCGCACGCGCCCTCCCTCGACCCCGTCGGCACCCTCATCCTCACCGCGGGCCTGGTCGCCGTCCTCTTCGGCGTCATCGAGAGCCCGCTGTACGGGTGGGGCGCGCCCCGCATCCTGTGCGCCTTCGCCGCCGGGGCCGTCCTGCTCGCCGCCTTCACGGCACACGCGCTGCGCTCCCGCGCCCCGCTGTTCGACCCGCGCGTCTTCCGCTCGGCCAGGCTGAGCGCGGCGACCCTCGGCTCGGCGGTCGCCTTCTTCGGCCTGTTCGCCCTCTTCTACGTCAACTCGCAGTACCTGCAGTACGTGAAGGGGTACGGGGCCGCCCGCGCCGGTTTCGCCATCGTGCCGCTGACCATCGGCATGGCCCTGGTGCCCCGCCTCGCGGCCCGCTGGTCGGCCTCGCCCCGCCCCGTGGTGGGCGGCGGACTCCTGCTGATCGGCGCGGGCCTGCTCGGCGTCTCCGCCGCGGACGCGGGCACGCCTTACGCAGCCTACGCCTGCTGGCTGCTCGTCATCTCGGCGGGCACGGGCCTGTGCATGCCCGCCCTCACCCTGGGCGTCGTGTCCTCCCTGCCTCCGCACCAGGCGGGCCTCGGCTCCGGCCTCGGCACCTCGGCCCGCGAGATCGGCGCGGCCCTCGGCGTGGCCGTCTCCGGCACGCTCCTCGCCGCCCACACCGGCACCGGCCACACGGGCGGCGCCGCGGACTTCACCTCCGGCATGGCCGCGGCCCTGCGCGTGGTCGGCGCGGTGGTGATCGTCCTCGCCGCCGTGGTGGCGGCGGGGCTCGGGCCTCGGCGGCGGCAGGACGGCAGCTGAGGGCGCGGCTCAGCCCGGGTCCGAGCAGGGGGCGAGCGGCGGGCAGAACCACTTCAACGCCGTTGCCACAAGCTCCCGTTCGTCCTTCCTGCCGTCCGCGTCGGCGCCGTACCCCGTGAGGGCGTACAGCTTGCCGTTGGTCGCCTCGAAGCGGTGGTCGACCACGTGCCAGGTGCCGATGTCCGGCTCGTCGGTGATCCGGTCGGTGAGGTAGCTGAGGCGGGCTGCGGGGCCCGGGCCTCCCGCGGGGTGGGTCAGGGAGAGCTGCTTGAAACCGGCCGACTTCGGGACCACCGTGTCGTCGAGGAAGGCGCGCAGCGACGCGTCCGGCGTCGGCTCGCTCACCTCGTACAGCTGGAGCCGCCGGGTGTCGTCGGGACTGCGGTAGTTGAGGATGACGACGCCGTTCAGGCCGGTGTTACGGGAGCGGGTCCAGCCGCGCGGGACGGCGAGGCGGTAGCCGTCCTGCGGGTCGATGACCTTCTCGTAGGCGGGCGGCGGGCCTCCCGTCGGGGGCGGTGGCGCGGTGTCCCCCTCACCGGCGTCGGGGCCCTGTGCGGGCTGCCGGTCCGTCAGGTACACCGTCGGACCCGGCTCGTCCTTCCAGCCGAGCGCCCAGACGCCGAAGGCGAGCCCGCACGCCGCGAGCACCGCGACGACCCCGCGCCGGGCGCTCCGCTGGCGCGCCGCGTCCCGCTCGTGGAGCGCCGCCAACTCCCGTTCCCGCTCCCGGCCGACCCACTCCTGCCGGTCCCTGTCGTAGATCCGCACCACCGGCCGCCGCTCCTTCCCCGCTCGTCCGCGTTCAGCCCAGGACCGGGGCGAGGGCCTGGAGGACGGCCGTCACCGCGGCGGCCGTCGCGGTCGCGGGCGCGTAGTCCGCGAGCAGGTCGCGCAGCCGGGTCAAAGGCCCGCTCGCGCTGCGGCCGTTCCGGGCGATCTCGTCCGCGACCTCGTCGAGCGCGGCCACGACCTCCTCGTCCTCGGGTGTCTGCCCGCCCTCGCCAAGATCGCGGCGCAGGGCGCGGACCGTGGCCAGGACGCGGCCGTGGGCCTGGTCCGCGACCACCGTCGTGTGGTTGGTGGACTCGGCCCTGCCGTGGTCGCCGAAGGCCTGGGAGCCGCCGTTGATCGCGTGGATGGTGACGTGCGCTCCGCCGCCGCTCGGGGGCTTCTCGTCGCTCATGGGTGGTCCTTCCTCGGGTGGTCCGGGGATGTCGTCGTGGGGTTCTCGGCGCCGGTGGCGGCGCTCACGCGGTGGTCTTCTCCGTGTGCGCGGCCTGGCCGTGGGTGCCGGTGGCGAGGGCGCCGCCAGACATCTCCTTGATGTAGACCCCGCTGTTGTTGATCTGCGTGATGTGCTGCTCCAGGCGGTCCGTGCGGTAGCCGCCGAGGGACAGCGCGTCGCGCACGCCCTCGCCGATGCGGTCCTGGAGCGTGCGGGTGTAGCGGGCGACGTCCATCTCCTGGAACAGCGAGAGGCTGTCGGTGGCGGCGAGTTGGCGCAGGGAGACCGCCGGGGCGTCGGGGGCGCGGCCGGTGTCCGGCGGCAGGATCCGGGACGCGGCCTCGCGCAGGAGCCGGGTGAGGCGCTGCGGGAAGGGGGCGCTCCTCTTCCCGTGTCCCCCCGGTGCGTACGCCTGACCCTTCCGCGCGTACGTCTCGTCGGTCGTCGGCATCGTCAGCCACAGCCGGGCCGCCGTGCCGAGCGACGGGAGCCAGCGCAGGGCCGTGATGCCGAGGGCGAAGGACAGGGCGGGCGCGGCCACGCAGGCGCGCAGGGCGTCGCGCACGGGTCCTTCCGGTTCGCTCGCCACCAGCGCGTCGACCCGCCGGAACTCGGGCGCGACGGGCCCGAGGACGTGCGGCACGACCTCCAGGACGAGCATGCCGCCCTGGGTGTGCACCCGGACCAGGAGCGAGACGACGACCTGTTCGTTCCAGGCGCCGACGCGGATCCGCAGGAAGTGCCGCCGGGCCTCGCCGCCCTCGCCCGCCGCCTCGGCGATGTGGCGCGCGGCCTGGTCGTCGTCGTACACGACGGCTGTCTTCGTGCCGTCGCCCGTGTACAGCTCCTCGTCGCGCCCCGGCCCCGCGGGCAGATACACGAACTCCTCGATCTCCAGCTGCCGCAGCCGGTCCCTGCTGGTGGCGGCGGCCGACCTGCGCAGGGCCCGGAGGCGGGGCCCGATCATCGCGATGACGTCCTGCGCGGTGAGGGCGCCGGGGGCGGCCTGCCGGGGCACGGCGCCGTTCGGCGCGGGTCCTGGATCGGCCGCATCGGCGTCGGCGGACTCGGTCTTGGCCTTGGTCTCGGCCTTGGCGGGCTTGAGTTCCAGGACGACCGACCAGGGCTTGCGGGGCGTTCCCGCGCCGACGAAGGGGCGGTTGACGTCGTAGAGGGTGACGGAGGCGTCCTGCTCGCGGCGGACGCAGCGCTCGATGCGGCCGTACCAGGCGGGCAGGCGCGGTTGCGGCGTCTCGGCGAACACCTGCCGGGCGAGCTGCCCGCGCAGCGTCCGGGTGCGCAGGAACTGGTGGCGCCAGACCACGGCCGCGACGAGCAGCGGGAAGATCACGGGGTACGGAGAATCGGTGATCTGGGCGCACGCGGCGATGCCGTACGCAAGGGCGCACGACCAGGCCGTGAACGTGAGCAGCCACCCGAAGCGGCGGCGCAGCCAGATGAGCGGCGCGGGCAGCGGCACCGGCCGCAGCGGCTCCCCCACGCCCGTGTCCCGGCCCGCGACGACGCGGGCGCACCACAGCAGCAGGACGACGACCGCGTACGCCAGGGCCCAGCCGCCCGGCACCATGTCACCGAGGGCCGCGCCGCCCGGCTCCGACTCGGCGGCGCCCGCCGCGTCCGTGCCGAACGGCAGCCAGGCGATGTCGCCCGCGGAGAGCCCGGAGTCGCCGTCCGCGCGGTCCGCCGCCGCGTCCCACAGCATCACGGCGTCCGTGGCCAGGAACGCGGCCCAGACCGCGAGCAGCAGCAGCGCGGTGCGCAGCTCGTCGCGCCGGGCCCGCAGGGCGTGCGCGAGGACCGGCAGCACGTCGGCGCCGAGCGGCGGGGCGACGGGGCGCTCGGCGTGGTCGACCAGTTCCTCGACGACGCGCCTGCGGAACGCGGCGTTGACGTGGGCGCCCGCGCAGAGCAGCCGGGTGGCCTCGGTGTGCGCGTAGGAGGGGCGGGGCCTGCGGCGGGAGGGGCGCGGCGGGCGGTGCTCGGGATCCTGCCGGGGCCCTGGCCCGGGCGCCTGCTCGGGCCCCTGTCGGGGTGGATCGGCTCGCATGCCGCGAAAGTTAATGGAGCGGGCCGTGGCCGTCCGGCGAATGGACAGATGTCCCCCGAAAGAAGACACGATGGCCGAAAAGCCCCCGGTGGCCGCGGTGTGCGGCTGCCGGGGGCTTCTCGGTCAGACGTGGCTGACGCCCGTCGGGGGCTTCTCGGTCAGGCGTGGTCGGCGCCCGTCGGGGTCAGATGCCCGTCGGGATCAGATGAGGCCGAGGCCGCGGACCGCCTCGCGCTCCTCCTCGAGCTCCTTGACGGAGGCGTCGATGCGGGCGCGGGAGAACTCGTTGATCTCCAGGCCCTGGACGATCTCGTACTTGCCGTCCTTGGCGGTGACGGGGAAGGAGGAGATGAGGCCCTCCGGAACGCCGTACGAACCGTCCGACGGGATGCCCATGGACGTCCAGTCACCGGCGGCCGTGCCGTTGACCCACGTGTGCACGTGGTCGATGGCGGCGTTGGCGGCCGAGGCGGCCGAGGACGCGCCGCGGGCCTCGATGATCGCCGCGCCGCGCTTGGCGACGGTCGGGATGAAGGTGTCGCCGAGCCACTGCTCGTCGTTCACGACCTCGGCGGCGTTCTTGCCCGCGATCTCCGCGTGGAAGATGTCCGGGTACTGCGTCGCCGAGTGGTTGCCCCAGATGGTGAGGCGCTTGATGTCGGAGACCGAGGTGCCGGTCTTCTTCGCGAGCTGCGAGAGCGCGCGGTTGTGGTCGAGGCGCGTCATCGCGGTGAAGCGCTCCGCCGGTACGTCCGGGGCGGCGGCCTGGGCGATGAGGGCGTTGGTGTTGGCCGGGTTGCCGACGACGAGGACCTTGATGTCGTCCGCGGCGTGGTCGTTGATGGCCTTGCCCTGCGGCTTGAAGATGCCGCCGTTGGCCTCCAGGAGGTCGCCGCGCTCCATGCCCTTCGTGCGCGGGCGGGCGCCGACGAGCAGGGCGACGTTCGCACCGGCGAAGGCGACGTTCGGGTCGTCGCTGATCTCGATGCCGTTCAGCAGCGGGAAGGCGCAGTCGTCGAGCTCCATCGCGGTGCCCTCGGCGGCCTTGAGGGCGGGCGTGATCTCCAGGAGGCGCAGGTTGACCGGCACGTCCGGGCCGAGCAGGTGGCCGGAGGCGATGCGGAACAGCAGCGCGTAGCCGATCTGGCCGGCCGCGCCGGTGACGGTGACATTCACGGGAGTGCGGGTCATGGCGATCTCCGTAAGACAGCTGGCGGTGGGGGTCCCTGCCCCTTGTGCTGGATCCCCTGCCGACGCCCTCGTCGATCGCCTCTCGATGATCGATCTCTTGGCATCAAGAGAGATCCGGCGTCAGGTTATCGCGCCCTTGCCGTCCCGGTACGCCGGGAGGGTGTGGCCCGGCCCACAGGGCCCTTGGAGGGCGGCCGCCACCTCGGGAGAGGAGACGTGGCGGCCGCCTTGGGGGTGTGACCACTCCCGTGGGGGTACGGTGCGTCTGCCCTCCGGGGGGCGGGGTATTCCAGGTGCACGCCGGTTGTTTCCCGCCGACAAAGCTCTCCCACCCGCCCGCCCATTTCACTCGACCGTCAGCTTCTGGCCGCCTGTGCCACTACCGGCCGTCCGGCGTCTGCGGGACCGTCCGGCGCCAGCAGGCCCGCCCAGCGTCGGCGCCCAGCCGCCTCTACTCTCGCCCTGCCGCGGGCAGCTGCTTCCGTCCCACTCTGTGGGTAGGTGACCGACCACGCGCCCCGAGGGCTACTTCGTGCAGGTGGGCGTTCCGCCTGCCTTGAGTGTGGCGCAGGCCTTCGCCGCTGCCGCGTTCTTCACGGCCACCATGGGGGTGTACGCGTCGAGGTCCGCGTTCACGGTCCCGGTCTGGCGGGCCGCCGAGCCGGAGCCGGTGATCGTGACCTTGTCGCCGGGCGCGGCCTGGGTGATCCGCGCCCACGCGGCCCCGCACGTCTTGCTGTACCGCACCTCGACGAGCGTCTTCGTCCCGACGACGGTCACCCGCGACGTGGTCCGGGCGAACTCGCCCCCGCAGCCCATGTTCTCGGGATCCTTGCCGGTGCAGTCGGCCCCGCTGCACTCCACCCCGGCGGGCAGGTCCGCCTTGGACGTCGTCGGCGCCGTGGACGGCCCGGCCTTCCCGTCGCCGTCGTCGTCCTTGCCGATGTCCGTGAGGAACACCGCCGCCGCGATGACGACGAGCGCCCCCACGATCCCCGCGAGGAACATCGTCAGCTTCCGCTTGCGCCGCTGCCCGTCGGGCGACTTCCCGTCGGCGCCCGGCCCGGCCACGGACCCAGGACCGCCGCCCCCGTACCCGGGCGACACCGAGGACGTGGCCGCCACGGAGCCGGGCGGCGCCGACGCCTCGTACGAACGCGACGAAGGCGTGGCCGGCGCCTGGGCACGGGCCTGCGCCTGCGCCTGCGCCGCAGCGGCCGCCGAGTCGGCGCCCGTCGGCCCGGCCGAAGCCGCGCCCCGCGCCTGCGCCCCGTACCGCACGCCCTCCGGCTCCCGCGCCACCGGCGGCACCGTCGGCGAAACCCCGGCGGGCCCCGCGACCCCGGTCACGGCACCGACCCCACCGCGCGCCTTGCCCGCGCCGCCGCTCTCCTTCGGCGCCCGCGGCGCCTTGCCGGACTTGGCGTCCTTGGCGTCCTTCGAGCTGACCGGCGGGTTCGTCGCCAGCTCACCGAGCGCGGCCCGCGCCTGCGAGATGCGGATGGCCTGCATCGTCATGTCGTGCCGCATCTCGGAGCGGCTCCAGGCGCGCTCCGCGAGCTCCCACATGGTGATGAGGTGCACCGGCGGTGTGCCGGTGACTTCGGCGAGCGCGACGATCGCGCCCTTGGGGGCGAGCAGCCGCCCGTTCAGATAGCGCTCCCACGACGTCTTGCTGTAGCCGGTCCGGTCGGACACCGCTGCGATGCTGAGACCGCTGCGGTCGACCAGCCTGCGCAGCTGGTTCGCGAACTCCCTGACCTGCGGGTCGAGCTCATCCGGTAGCGCCTTCCAACGAGGCATTGCTCCCCCTATTCCCCCCGTACGTGCCTGTACTGCCCCCGCGCTTGACGCAGCTGTCCCAGACCTCCGGCGTACCGCACGCGGTCCGCTCGCCCCGGTCCTGAACTACCCAGAGGGATGCACGGAGCCAGGATGTCAGTTCCCGGAATGGGAGCGCACGGGAGCATTTGGGACAGAGTGTGCCCCGTCGCACGCCCCCGGTCCACGGCCCAGTGTCCCACCGTCGTCCCACTCCACAATGCGGAACCCCAGCTCCCGGACCGGGACGTCCCGGAACCTTCCCGAATGCGCTGGTTGGCCCTTTTCCGAGGCGCTCCGGTGCCGAAGCATCGAACACGGCACCGCTGCGCCACAGCAGCCGGACGCCGTGATCGAACCACCTGAACCACCAGTTCCGCCAGGGGGGAACCACATGCACCACCGCACCACCGACCACCGCGGCACCCACCCCGCCACCACCGGCGACACCCGCACCCGGCGCCCGCACCGGCTCCTCGCCGCCGCCGTCGCCGTGACCGCGAGCGCCGGCCTCGCGCTCGCCGCCACCGCCCCGCTCGCCCAGGCCGCAGGGCCGCACGTCGTCGACGGCAGCGGCGACGCGTACAACGACTGGGGCGACGAGGGCACGCTCTCCCGCCACAGCCACGCGCACTCCAACGCCACCTGGCTGTGGCAGAGCGTCCTGTACGCCGACGGCGCCAAGTGGCGCGACGGCAACGGCGTGCGGCACACCTTCACCAAGTCGGACATCGACGGCCACTACGGCTGGAAGACCGCGTCCGCGACCAAGTGGTGGCAGGCCCGCGAGGACCTGGAGGACGTCGACGGCGTCGTCGGCAAGGAGACCTTCGGCGCCGCGGACGACTTCCTGAGCGGCCCGCACGCGAACGGCCAGGTCGACTACACGGGCCACGTGCGCCAGATCGCCTTCAAGCGGATCTCCGGGACGTACTACGTGAAGGTCCACGGGCAGTGGAAGAAGGCCGCGTACCACCGCCTCGGCTGACGCCGGAGTCCGCCCCGGGGCCGTCACTCGGTGGCGGTCCCCGGGGCCTCGCGCGTGCCCAGCGGCTCGGAGACGCTCGCGCCCGGCTTCAGCGACGGCTCCTGGTCCGCGCCGCCGCGCACCCCGGTCACCTGCGTGACGATCCACAGCAGGCTCACGAGCAGCAGGGCGATCACCGCGAGCGCGGAGCAGGCGACGAGGCGCCAGGAAGGGGCGGGGCGCCGGGCGGGAGGAGGCGGGGCCGGAGTCGGGGCCGACGGCGGGCTGTCGGCCGGGGTTTCGGCCAGGGTTTCGGTCCGGGTGTCCGCCGGGGACGGCTCGGACCCGGCGGCCGCTCCCCCGGACGCCCCGGACGCCTCGGCCACCCGCGGCCACACCTTCACCGCCAGCTCCCACCCCGCCGCCGTGCGCGCGCCGTCCACCCCCGCGACCCGGCACAGCGCGAGCACGGCCTCCCGGGGCGGGGGCTGTTGGGCGTTGAGGTAGCGCTGCCAGGAGGACTTGCTGTAGGCGGTTCTGGAGCCGAGCGCGACGAGGCTGAGCCCCGTCCGGTCCTTGAGCCGTCGCAACTGCTCGACGAGATGGCGCACCTCCGGCGGCAGTTCGTCCGGAAGCGGCTGCCAGGCACCCGCGCGCGTCCCCATGGTTGCACCCCCCAGCGCGACCCGGTTTGACCGACTGACGGCGACGGCGCCCGGTTCGGTTCCGTCGGCACCGCCCCGGCCGCCCGTTTCGCCCGATCCTGCCCGGGTCGTCTCGCGTCCGTAGCGGGCCCGGAACAGCGTTGCGGAATGGTCACTTCCGTGCCACAGGGGTAAGGCTTCCCTTGCTGCCGGGATGGCGCGTCCATGACGCTTAAGACGCACAGCGAGCCCCCGGGTTCGCACCGCGGAACGGCGGCGCCCGTCCTCCCACGGGGGAGAGGACGGGCGCCGTCTCACGTCCGCCACCTGCGTGTTCGTACGCGTACGGAGGGCGCAGCGCCCCTCGTCGCCACCGCCCACGAGGGTCGGGCGCGCCGTGGCCGACGGCGGCCCAAGTCCCCGGACGCCGCCAGCGGATGGCCGGATTCCGCCCGCAAGGCCCGCCTTGCCCCGCTCACTTCCGCAGCTCCCCCCACGTCTCCGGCCTGACGATCCCGTCGTCCACGAGCCCCCGCGCCCACTGGAAGCGCCGCACCGCCGCCTTCGTGCTGTCGCCGTACGTACCGTCCGCCGCCCCCGCGCCGAAGCCGTGCCCGCGCAGCAGACACTGGACCTCGACCACCTCCCAGCCGTCGTCGCCCCGGTCGAGGATCGCGTCCCTGGTCCTGCTGTGCCCGGCGTACCGCACCCCGCCCTCGCGGCCGTCCCCGCACCCGTACGCGCGGCCCTTCTCGTACGCGCCGCGCGCAGCGCCGTCCGCGCCCTCCCAGGCCCGGCCCGCGACCAGGCCGCCCACGAACGCGGCGGCCACGGCGAGCGCCAGCGCGGCGAGCGCGGTGCGCAGACGCACGGTGCGGGGTGCGGATCCTGGCGTGGATCCGGGCGTGGATCCGGGCGTGGATCCGGGCGTGGATCCGGGTGCGGGCGTCGCGGATGGTGCGGGTTCCGGCGCGCGTGCGGGCTCGGGTGCCGGGGCCGCGCGGCCCGGCCCCGCGCCCGCCGAGACCCGTGCCTCCTGCGCCACCTCGTACAGCACGAGCAGGCGCGTCGGCTCCGTGCCGCACACCCGGGACAACTGCTCGACGGCCGCGCGCGGCACCGGCTTCTTGCCGTTGAGATAGCGCTCCCAGGAGGAGCGGCTGTACGAGGTCCTGGTGGCCAGTGAGGTCAGGCTGAGGCCGCTGCGATCCTTCATCCGCCGTAACTGGACCGCCAGTCGGCGCTCCTGCTCCCCCAGCGACGCGGGCAGCTCTTTCCAACGCGGCATGTTCACTCCATACGCGTGACAAGGTCCCCCGAGGCGAATCGCCCCCTGCGCCCGATCAGATGGCGGATGCACCAATTCCGGTTCCCCGGCGTTCGTCCCAGGCGTCCGAAAAGGCCACTCCTGGCGCGCGGGACGTCCCACGGCGGTGTCACCGCTCGACGCGTCCCCGCAGGTCGGCGCGCGGGACGGCCCAACTCGTCCCACTGCCCTGGATGTTGACCGGTTCGGATCGGCAGAGTCGGTACCGCACGACGGCCGGCACGGTCCTTCCCGGACCGGCCGCCGGACCGACACCACGGGGAGTTCACATGACCAACAGCACCGCGCCCACCCCTGCGGAGGGCGAACAGGACACCGGCTGGCGGGCCCCGCACCGCACGGGCGGCCTCGCGCGGACCGCCGCCATCGGCATCGCGGCCGCCGCGATCCTGGGCGGCGGCCTCGCCCTGGCCCCCTCGGCGTCAGCCGCGCCCGCCGCCCCGACGTCGTCCTCGGGGGCCTCGGGATCCTCGGGGTCCGCGGACGCGTCCTCGGCGGCCCGCACCGCGGACGTCTCGCCGCGGGGCACCGCGCCCGCCTGCGTCCAGCGGACGGTCAGGGGCCGGACCGCCACCGTGACCAACTACTGCGGCCGCACCGTGCGCGTGAAGGTCGTCGTCAAGTTCGGCCCCGACTCGCGCTGCTTCACCCTGCCGCCCCGGCACTGGGCCCGCTACACCTGGAGCTTCGGCTCCTACGACAAGACCGTGACCTGCTGACCCTGGGCCCACGCGGCGGACGGCGGTCCGTGCTCCCACGGGGGGAGGACGGGCCGCCGTCCGGTGTGCGCGGCGCGGCGGGTGCGCGGGGTCAGAGGCCGGCGCCCGGGGTCACCAGGCCCGTCTCGTAGGCGATCACCACCGCCTGGGCCCTGGTGTCCAGGTCGAGTTTGTTCATGGTGCGGTTCAGATGCGTCTTGACCGTGGCCTCGCTGATGTAGAGGCGGTCGGCTATCTCCGCGTTGGACAGGCCCCGCGCGATCAGCTTCAGGACCTCCAGTTCGCGGCCGGTGAGCGCGGCGAGGTCCGGCGGCGGCTCCTCGGCGGGCACGGCCCCGGAACGCACCGCGAAGGCCTCCACGAGACGACGCGTGACACTCGGCGCGAACAGCGCGTCCCCGCTGCCGACGGCGGCCACCGCCGCGAGCAGCCGCTCCGGGCCGGAGTCCTTGAGCAGGAACCCGGCGGCGCCCGCGCGCAGCGCCCCGTACACGTACTCGTCGAGGTCGAAGGTGGTGAGGACCAGGATGCGGGGCGGCGGCTCGGCGGCGTCGGCGAGGATGCGCTCGGTGGCCGTGATGCCGTTCATGCCGGGCATGCGGATGTCCATGAGGATCACGTCGGGGCGGGTAGCCGCCGCGAGTTCCACGGCCTCGGTGCCGTCGCCCGCCTCGCCGACGACTTCGATCCCGGGCGCGGCCCGGAGCACACCTACGAGCCCGGCGCGGATGAGGAACTGGTCGTCCACGACGAGCACCTTTATGTGGCTCGAGTTCATTCGGTGGTGTCGTCTCCCGGCGGTGCGGCCCGTGCCGACGTCGGCAGGGTCAGTCTCACGGCGAACCCTCCCACGCTGCGCGGGCCGATGCTGATCGATCCGCCGTAGAGCTTGGCCCGTTCGCGCATGCCGATCAACCCATGTCCACCAGGGCTCCTCACTCTGTCCGGAATCACCCCCTCCCCATTGTCGGTGACGGACACCTCGATGTGGTCGCGGCGGTAGTGCAGTTCCACGGTCGCGCTGGCCTGGCGCGCGTGCTTCAGGACGTTGGTCAGCGCCTCCTGCACCACGCGGTAGGCGCACAGCTCGACGCCGGGCGCGATCGGCCGCGGCGTCCCCGTGACCCGGAACTCGACGGGCACCCCGCCCGCCCTGACCCGGTCCGTCATGTCCCCGATGCGGGCGAGGCCCGGCATCGGCGCGTCCGGGACCTCGCCGTCGTCGTCCTGGGCGCGCAACACCCGCAGCATGCGCCGCATCTCCTCCAGGGCCTCGGTGCTGGTACCGGAGATGGTGCCGAGCGCGGTGCGCGCGGTCTCGGCGTCGGAGTCGAAGACGAACTTGGCGAGCCCGGCCTGCACGGAGATCACCGACATGTGGTGGGCGACGACGTCGTGCAGCTCCCGCGCGATCCGCCCGCGCTCCTCCACGACCGCGTGCCGGGCCCGCTCCTGCTGCTCGGCGCGGGTCCTGCGGGCGAATTCGGTGGAGCGCCGGGCCAGGTATCCCATCCGCCACACCAGGGCGTTGACGCCGACGGCCTGCGTCACCACCGTCGGCACGGAGGTGGGATCGTCTTCCAGCACACTGCCGAGCACCCAGATCGCGGAGAGCAGCGCCGCGCACACCCCGGTCGTGCGGGTCTGGCGTTGCAGGGCGACCGTGTAGAGGCAGATCATCGGCCCGAACGACGTCGCCACGGGCCAGTATCCGGCGAGGACGTACACGGTCCAGATCCCGTACGTCACGAGGCAGACGAGGAGCGGTGCCTTCGAGCGGAACATGGTCGGCGCGATCACGAGCAGCGCGAGGCCGTAGCCCCGCGGGTCCAGTTCGGACCAGCCGACCGCCGAGGCCTCGGGGCCGACCAACGCCAGCAGCGCCACCTGCCCGAGGGCGAGCAGCACGTCGACGGTGAACGGGCGGAGGCGCATCGCCGCAGCGTAGCCCGCATACCCATCGGTATACGTCCATCGTTTGCCGTACCGCGGAAGTTGTAGACCGCGCTCGTCTACGACCGGGGTCGTACGGCAACGTCAACCCGGCACGGGACGACGGGCACTTCCGCCGCCGCGTAAGTTCTTGGCCCAGCACCACCACCCGCGCCGCCTTGATACGGCGCGCCGGGGGAAGGGGGCGCGGGCCTGCAAACGGGGGTTTGCACGGGGGACCAGGCCTGCGCCCCGAACAGACAACTACATACCACTGAGGCATGCGGCTTCGTGCAGGGGCGCACGGAGGAACGGGCCCGCAGCCGATCGCACCACCCCCTGCCCCCACGGCCAACGGCCCGTACTCTCCTGGCGAGTACGGGCCGTTGGTATGTGCCGGCGGCGGCCGCCCTCCGGCTAGCTGCTGATCGTGAAGTGCAGCGTGTCGTCGAGGAACGGGATCTCCAGCCACGGATTCGGCTGCGCCATCATCGAGAGCAGCACGATCGCCAGGCCGAGACTGCCGTACGTCACCATGTCCGTGAACCGCGAGCGCACCGCCAGCATGCCGACGCGCGGCAGCCACCAGCGCATCACGGCCCCCGCGAGCAGCGCGACCCCGATCAGTATCGTGCCGACGCGGAACACGTCGAGGGCGGTCAGGAACAGCCCGAGGCCGACCAGCGACACCACGCTGAGCAGCGGCCACTGCCGCGCGGGCGCGGGCGCGTCCCCCGAGGCGGCACGCCCGCCGCCCTCGGGCCGCGCGGTGTCCCGCGTGAACAGCGGGAACCGCCGGGACACCTTGCGGGGCTCACCGTCGGGCCCGGGGGCGCTGACGGCACCCTTGGCGGTGGGCTGGCCACCGGCGTCGGGATCGCCGGACGCCTCCGGCTCGGCGGACGCGGTCGACTCGCCGGACTCGGCGGACCCTTCGCCCTCCGCCGCTCCGCCGGGTGCCGCCGACGCGTCCGGGTCCGTGGCCGCGGGCGCGCCCTGGGACGGATCCGCGGAGCCGTCCTTCGCCTCTACGTTCATGGGGTCATCCTTCCCCCGCTCAGTCCTCGGCGGCGGCACGTTCCGCGGCCTCGACGACGTTGACGAGGAGCTGGGCACGGGTCATCGGGCCGACACCGCCCGGGTTGGGCGAGATCCATCCGGCGACCTCGGCGACGGCGGGCTCGACATCGCCGACGATCTTGCCGTTGCCGTCCCGCGAGACGCCGACGTCGAGCACGGCGGCGCCCGGCTTCACGTCCTCGGCCTTGATGAGGTGCGGCACCCCGGCCGCCGCCACGATGATGTCGGCGCGCCGCAGGTGCGCCGACAGGTCACGGGTGCCGGTGTGGCACTGCGTCACCGTCGCGTTCTCCGACTTCCGCGTGAGCAGCAGCGGCATCGGACGGCCGATGGTGACACCGCGGCCGACGACCACGACCTCGGCGCCCTTGATCTCCACGTTGTGCTGCCGCAGCAGCCGGATGATCCCGTACGGGGTGCAGGGCAGCGGCGCGGGCTCGTTGAGGACGAGGCGGCCCAGGTTGGTGGGGTGCAGTCCGTCGGCGTCCTTGGCCGGGTCCATCAGCTCCAGGATGCGGTTCTCGTCGATGCCCTTGGGCAGCGGCAGTTGCACGATGTAGCCGGTGCACGCCGGGTCGTCGTTCAGCTCGCGCACGACGGCCTCGATCTCCTCCTGGGAGGCGGTCGCGGGCAGTTCGCGCTGGATGGAGGCGATGCCGACCTGCGCGCAGTCGCGGTGCTTGCCCGCCACGTACTTCTGGCTGCCGGGGTCGTCGCCGACCAGGACAGTGCCGAGGCCGGGCGTCACGCCCTTTTCCTTCAGGGCCGCCACGCGGGCGGTCAGTTCGGACTTGATCGCTGCTGCGGTGGCCTTGCCATCGAGAATCTGGGCGGTCATGCCCCCATCCTCGCGGATGAGCCCGCCCGCGTACCAATCCGGGGCCGCAGCCGTCGCCCACGATTGCACTCGCACAACGTTCGGTGAGCTGGCTGGACAAACACGACGGCGCTGAAGAAGCATGAGGGTCACAGTGCCGCGGCCGGTGTCGGGGGGACCGACGCTCCTGTGAACGTTTCCTCCGCGCGTGCCGCGCAGTCCCCGCACGCAGTCCCCGACGGAGGAATCCCCACCATGAGCAACCCCTACGGGCCGCCGCCCCAGCAGCCCCAGCCCGGCCAGGGGCCCGGTTACGGCTACCCGCAGCAGCCCCCGCAGGGCGTGCCGCCACAGGGCGGCTACCCCGGCCAGGGCTACGCGCCCTACCCGCAGCCCGCCCCCGGCCAGTCCCCGTACGGCGCCTACCCGCAGCAACAGCAGCCGGGCTACGGCTACGACCCGAGCGGGTACGCGCCCCGCCCGGAGCTGGCGCACTGGGGCCTGCGCGCGGGCGCGCTCCTCATCGACGGCCTGGTCTTCGGCCTCGTCTACCTCATCATCGGCATCGGTGTCGCGGTGGGCAGGGGCGGCGCCGGAATCGTCCTCATCCTCCTCGGCGTCGCCGCCATCATCGCGTTCGCGATCTACCAGCTGATCCAGGAGGGCAGGACCGGCCAGACCATCGGCAAGAAGGCCGTCGGCATCCGGTTGCTGCGCGAGCTGGACGGGCGGCCCGTCGGCGTCGGCATGGCGTTCGTGCGCAGGCTCGCCCACTTCCTGGACAGCCTCCCGATCTACCTCGGCTGGCTGTGGCCGCTGTGGGACGACAAGAAGCAGACCTTCGCCGACAAGGTCTGCGGCACCGTCGTCATCAAGGGCTGACACCCGCCGCACCAGCCCCGCACGGCACCATCCAGCGGGCCGCAACTCCCCTTTTCCTCAGGGGAGTTGCGGCCCGCCGCCTTATCTCCGGAGCGCCTTCTCCCTACCCTGTGCGGCGGGGAAGCACGGGGACTTCGGGGGAGGACGGGACATGTCCGGTGACAGCGTGATCGTGGTGCCGGGGGCCGGGCACGGGGAGCAGGTCCGGCTCGCGCCCGGGGAGCGGCTGCGGTTCGGGCGGCGGACCGGGGGCAACGACCTGGTGCTCGCGCACGAGGGGGTGTCCCGCGCCGCCGGGGAGATCACCGCGCAGGGCACCTTCTGGGTCCTGAGCAACCTCAGCGCCCACCAGACGTACGCCGTGGAGAACCCGGAGGGCGCGGGCGAGCACATCAAGGTCGCCCCGGGGCGCCTGGACGCGCCGGTGCCGTTCGAGTTCGCCCGCGTCGTCCTGCCCGCCGCGGGCGAACTGCTGCACTTCGACGTGTGGGCGCCCCGGCACGACTACGCGCCCGGCGGCCCCGGGCCCGACGGCACCACCACCCGCCCGGCCTTCGGCCTCGACCCCACCAAGCGCTACTTCGCCGTCCTCGCCGCCCTCTGCGAACCCCGCCTGCGCGGCGCCCCGCACGCCCCCGCGCCCACCGTCGACCAGGTCACGGCCCGCCTGGCCCCGGTCTGGCCGGGGGCGAACCGGGCGGCGGTGCAGTGGAACATCGACTACCTGGCGGTGAAGCTGCGCCTCAAGCCCGACCCGGCATCGGCGGACCAGGGCCCGCGCCTGAACGGCAAGAAGGAGACCCTCGTCGGGCTCGCCCTGCGCTTCGACCTCGTGCGCGAGGACGACCTGCGCGTCCTGGCCGCCGGAGCGACGGAGGTGCCGCGGTGACCCGAGGCCACCGCGCCGTGCCCACGGGCTACCGGGTCGGGTCCTGGGAGGTGCGCGAGCCCCTGGGGACCGGCGCGTTCAGCAGCGTGTACGCGGCCCGGCGCGCCACGGGGGCGGTCACGACGCCGCCGGGTCCGGGCACGGCGGGCCCCGGCACCGGCCCCCTGCCCGCGCGTGCCGCGCTGAAGTTCCTGCCCACCGCCCACACCCCCCGTGGCGTGCGGCAGCTGCGCGAACTCGCCGAACGCGAGATCACCCTCCTCAGCAGACTCCGGTCGCCCCGGCTGATCCGGATGTACGAGGTCCTGACCGTCGACGACCCGGCCCGCCCCGACCTCGACGGCGCCACCGTCCTCGTACTCGAAGAGGCGGAACAGTCCCTCGCCGGGCTCCTGGAGCGCTCGCCGGTGCCGCGGCGCGGGCCCGCGCTGCTCGCCCAGGTCTGCGAGGGGCTGCACCAGCTGCACCGGGCGGGCTGGGTGCACGGCGACCTCAAACCGGCCAACGTGCTGGTCCTCAAGGACGGTTCCGTGCGGCTCGCCGACTTCCAGACGGCCGCCGAACTGGAGGGCACCCACGCCTACTCCGCCGCCTTCTCGACCCCCGACCACACCCCGCCCGAGCTGCTGTGGCCCGACGTCAGCGAGCGCGGCACCCGCATCCGGCCCACCGCCGACCTGTGGGCCTTCGGTGTCCTCGCCCACGTCGTGCTCACCGACTCCTACCCGCTGCCGGGCGGCACCCCGGCCACCCGCAGGGACGCGGCGATCCGCTACGCGCGCGGCGCCGAGGAGCTGCGCCTGTCCCCCGCGCTGCCCCCGCAGTGGCGGGACATCGTCGCCCGGTGCCTGGCCCGCACCCACCAGGAGCGGCCGCCCCTCGCCACGGCGGCGCTGCTGCGCCGGGTGGAACGGGCCGCGCGGGTACCGCGCTCGCCACGGCTGCGGGGGCTGCCCCGGCCCCGTACGCCAAGGGCCCGGCGCACCGCGTGGGCGGCCGGGGCCCTGGCGCTCGCGCTCACGGCGGCGGGCGTCGTGTACGGCAACTGGCCCGTCGCGTACGGCTACCACCGGTGTCCGGCGGGCTCCGTGTGTTTCTTCAGCGAGCGCAACGGCAACGGGGACATGTGCAGTTGGCGCGGCGACGACACGGACTGGCTCGCGGGCGGCCGCACGTGCCGGTGGACCGAGGCCCGGCCGGTGAAGTCCGTCTTCAACAACGACCAGGAGTCGAAGGCGAACCACGACGTGGCGTACTGGCGTGGCCCCGACTTCGTCCCCACCGGCTACGACCGCGAACGCGAAACCAAACGCACCGGCTGCACCTCGGTCAACCAACAGGGCAACCTCGAGGGCACCTACACCCCACGGTCCCACCGCTGGGTGCCCCACTGCTGACCGCGCGCCGGGCACAGGCCTACACGTCGTAGGTGTACACCCAGGCGTTGATCTTGCTGCCCCTCGCGGTCCACGTGTACTCCTCCTTGTCCCCCTTGGGGCAGGCGGCCTTGCTCCGCTTCCAGTCGCCGTTCGGCATCTGCGCCTTCACCTTGACGCACTTGCTGTCGGACCTGGTGTCGGTGACGGTGCCCTCGATCGTGATCTTGCCGTTGTCGCAGGTCAGCTCCCAGTGCGCCTTGCCACCGGGGACCGTCGGGTTGTAGTTCTCGCCGCATCCCCCGCGAGTTCCGGTCGGCTCCGCGTGGGCGGCGGGCGAGAAGCCGACGCCCGCGCCGAGCAGCGCCACGGCAGCCGAACCGACGAGTGCCTTCTTGTACCGATCGCGCATGGCAACCCCCATTGACCTGGGGGGCTCCGGGTGAGCCCCTCGTGCCACCGATGGTGGAACAAGGCGCGGGCGCCGCCCACCTCGGAAGTCCGAGGGTGCGGCGCCCGCGTCGACGTGCGGCCCGGTGGGGGTGCGGCTCAGTGGAAGAAGTGCCGCGTCCCCGTGAAGTACATCGTCACGCCCGCCTTCTTCGCCGCCTCCACGACCAGTTCGTCGCGGACCGAGCCGCCGGGCTGGACGACCGCCTTGACGCCCGCGTCGGTGAGGACCTCCAGGCCGTCCGGGAAGGGGAAGAACGCGTCGGACGCCGCGAAGGAGCCGCGGGCCCGCTCCTCGCCGGCGCGCTCGACGGCGAGCTTCGCGGAGTCGACGCGGTTGACCTGCCCCATGCCGACGCCGACGGAGGCCCCGTCCTTGGCGAGCAGGATCGCGTTGGACTTCACGGCGCGGCAGGCCCGCCAGGCGAAGGCGAGTTCGGCCAGCTCGCCCGGGGAGAGGGCGTCGCCGGTGGCGAGGGTCCAGTTGGCCGGGTTGTCGCCGTCGGCCTGGAGCCGGTCGGTGACCTGGAGCAGCGCGCCGCCGTCGATCGGCTTGACCTCGACGGGCGCGGACGGCGCCTGCGGGGCGCGCAGGACGCGGATGTTCTTCTTCTTGCTGAGGGCTTCGAGCGCGCCGTCCTCGTAGTCGGGCGCGACGATGACCTCGGTGAAGATGTCGGCGACCTGCTCGGCCATCTCCCGCGTCACCGGCCGGTTCACGGCGATGACGCCGCCGAACGCGGACAGCGGGTCACAGGCGTGCGCCTTGCGGTGCGCCTCGGCGACGTTCCCGCCGATGGCGATGCCGCACGGGTTGGCGTGCTTGATGATCGCGACGCACGGGTCGTCGTGGTCGTACGCGGCACGGCGGGCGGCGTCCGTGTCCGTGAAGTTGTTGTACGACATCTCCTTGCCGTGCAGCTGCACGGCTTCGGCGAGGCCGCCGCGGCCGTCGGTGTAGAGGGCGGCGCCCTGGTGCGGGTTCTCGCCGTAGCGCAGCACGTTCTTGCGCGCGTGCGTCGAGCCGAGGAACTCGGGGAAGCCGGAGGCGTCGGCGGCCGCGTAGCCATCGGCGAACCAGGACGCCACGGCGACGTCGTACGCGGCCGTGTGCCGGAACGCTTCGCCTGCGAGCCGCTTGCGCGCGTCCAGGTCGAAGCCGCCCGCGCGGACCGCGGTGAGCACGGCGTCGTAGCGTGCGGGGCTGGTGACGACCGCCACGGAGGGGTGGTTCTTGGCGGCGGCGCGGACCATCGAGGGGCCGCCGATGTCGATCTGCTCGACGCACTCGTCGGGCGTCGCGCCGGAGGCGACGGTCTCCTTGAACGGGTAGAGGTTCACGACGACGAGCTGGAACGGCTCCACGCCGAGCTCGGCGAGCTGCCGCCGGTGGTCCTCAAGGCGCAGGTCGGCGAGGATGCCGGCGTGCACGCGCGGGTGCAGCGTCTTGACCCGGCCGTCCAGGCACTCGGGGAAGCCGGTCAGGTCCTCGACCTTGGTGACCGGCACGCCCGCGGCGGCGATCCGCCCGGCGGTGGAGCCGGTCGAGACGAGCTCGACGCCCGCGTCGTGGAGCCCGCGCGCGAGGTCTTCCAGGCCGGTCTTGTCGTAGACGCTGATGAGTGCGCGCTTGATGGGGCGCTGCGTACCTTCGGCGGCGGTGGCCGTACCTTCGGCGGTCACGGGATAACTACCTTTCGTCCCTCAATCGAGAAGCCGTCGCGGGCCAGGCGCCCCACGACGTCGACGAGCAGTCCTCGCTCGACTTCCTTGATGCGCTCGTGCAGCGCGCTCTCGTCGTCCTCGGCCCTGATGTCCACCACGCCCTGCGCGATGATCGGGCCGGTGTCGACGCCGTCGTCGACGAAGTGGACGGTGCAGCCGGTGACCTTCGCGCCGTACGCGAGTGCGTCGCGCACGCCGTGGGCCCCCGGAAAACTGGGCAGCAGGGCAGGGTGCGTGTTCACCGTGCGCCCACCGAACCGGGCCAGGAATTCCTTCCCGACGATGCGCATGAACCCGGCGGAGACCACCAGGTCCGGCTCGTACGCCGCGGTGGCTTCGGCGAGCGCGCGGTCCCACTCGGCACGGCTCGCGTAGTCCTTCACCCGGCACACGAACGTCGGCAGGCCCGCGCGCTCGGCGCGGTCCAGGCCCGCGATGCCGGTCCGGTCGGCGCCGACGGCCACGATCTCGGCGCCGTAGGCGTCGGCCCCGTGCTCCGCGACGGCGTCGAGCAGTGCCTGCAGATTCGTACCTGATCCGGAGACCAGCACGACGAGGCGCTTGGCCTTGGCCACGGCGGGGCCCTTTCTCGGGAGTGCTCTTTGTACGGTCGTACGAAGGCTTCGTACTCCCCGATACGGGGAACCCTACGAAGCGGCCGACCGTCAGCAACGATACCGGCACACCGGGCGGCCCCTCACGGGACGGGGGCGCGGCCGGAAGGTAGCGTCTGTGGGGGCAGCCGCCTGAACAGTCAGTAGCCAAGCTCCATCGCCGAGTTGCCCGGCTCCGCCGGGCCGCCGGGTTCCACACGACGAGTCTCTGCCCAGGGGCCGGGCTCTACCAAGGGGAAGACGCACACCTGATGCCGGACCGCAGCCTCCGCCTCCCACCGTCCTTCGCGTACGGTCCGCCCCTCGCGGACGGCCCGTCCCTCGCGGAGGGCGCGTCCGGCTCGACCCGCGGGGGGCGGGACGGGTCGACACTGCTGCGGGACGGGGGCGGACAGCCTTCGTCGCCGCCTCGGGGTTCCGAGGGGTCCGGTGCGGCCGGTGGTTCCGGGGGCTCCGGGGGCTCCGGTGCGGCCGGTGGTTCCGGCGGCTCCGGTACGTCCGGCGGCTCCGGCAACGGGTCCTCCGAGGACAATCCGTTCGCGCCGCCGCCCGAGGGCACGCCCGAGCGGCCGTGGCAGCCGCGTCGACCCGCGAACGGGTCCGGCGGCGACGGTTCCGACGGCTCCGGCGGCGGCGAGTCGCCGTGGGGCAGCCAGTGGAGCGACCGGCAGCCCGGACGGTCGTCCGGCGGCGGCTTCGGCGAGCGGCCCGGCAGCCAGGGCCCCGAGGGGTCCGGCTCGGGCTCGAACGGGCAGGGCGGCGGCATGCGCTGGGACCCGACCGATCCGGCCCAGCGCCGCGCCCGCTACGCCCTGCTCTCCGGCATGTGGGCGTTCTTCTTCGCGCTCTTCGGCTGGCGGTACGTGGCGCTGCTGCTCGGCGCGCTCGGTCTCCACTGGGCCATCAGCGCCCTGCGGGCCAAGCCGAAGCTGCCGGACCCGACGGCTCCGGCGCCGGTCGGCGCGGCGGGGGCGCAGGGCGGGGCCGGGGGGAACGGCGCGACCGGCGGGTCGCGGCCCGCGCGGGCCGGAGGACGGCCGCAGACCACGGCGGCGATCAGCGGCCTGGTCACGGCCTCGCTGGCGCTGGCCATGGTGCTCGCCACGTTCGCCGCGCAGCTGATCTACCGGGACTACTACACGTGCCGTGACGACGCGCTGACGAACCAGTCCCGTCAGGAGTGCGAGGACCTGCTGCCGAAGGAGCTGCGGCCGCTTCTGACGGACCGGGACTGACGCGGGCGCCGTCCGGGTGGTGAACGGCTCTTCCACGACTTCGTGGAAGAGCCGTCGCGTTCGGGGGCACGGCTCCGAAGGCACGGCATTGTGCGGCAACGACGAAGGCCCCTCACTCGTGGAGTGAGGGGCCTTCGTCTCTGGAGCGCCCGGCAGGCCTTGCACCTACATTTCCCATCGGATGATGGGCGTCTTTCCTTGGACCACAGACGCGCGACTCCCGTGCTGTGCACCGAAGTTACACCAAGATCGTACACGAATTCCGGAGCGCCGATCAACGTCCGTCGGGGGTTCATCGCGGCTAGGTGTCGCGGCTAGGTGTCGCGGCCCGGGTCGGGGAGGAAGTCGTAGGGCTCGAAGGTCGGGGGCGGGGGTGTGGTGGGGGGCGGAGGTGCGGTGGAGGGTGAGGGGAGGGATCCGGGGGTGGTCGGTGGGGGGGAGGGTTCGGGTGATG